>NZ_CP117432.1:0-117500 GCF_030687435.1 Pseudomonas sp. FP597
GTGGAGCTTTTGCGCGATGAGCTGCCTGCCCAGCAATTCAACACCTGGATCCGTCCGCTACAGGTCGAAGCCGAAGGCGACGAGTTGCGTGTCTACGCACCCAATCGTTTTGTTCTCGACTGGGTCAACGAGAAGTATCTGGGCCGCGTTCTCGAATTGCTCGATGAACACGGCAACGGTCTCGCGCCCGCGCTCTCCTTATTAATAGGCAGCAAACGCAGTTCCGCACCTCGTGCCGCGCCGAATGCGCCATTGGCTGCCGCCGCTTCGCAAGCCCAGGCTGCAGCCGCGCCGGCCGCGGCTGCTCCCGCACCGGCACCTACGCGTTCCAAGTCCTCTGCGCCAAAAAATGCCCCAGAGAACGAAGAGCCCTCCCGCGACAGCTTCGACCCGATGGCGGGCGCCAGCTCCCAACAAGCACCGGTGCGCGCCGAACAGCGCACCGTGCAGGTCGAAGGTGCGCTCAAGCACACCAGTTATCTGAATCGCACCTTTACCTTCGAGAACTTCGTAGAAGGTAAATCCAACCAGTTGGCCCGTGCGGCCGCCTGGCAAGTCGCCGATAACCCCAAGCACGGTTACAACCCGCTCTTTCTTTATGGTGGCGTCGGCTTGGGTAAGACGCACTTGATGCATGCTGTGGGTAACCACCTGCTAAAGAAGAATCCGAATGCGAAGGTCGTGTACCTGCACTCCGAGCGCTTCGTGGCAGACATGGTCAAGGCCTTGCAGCTCAACGCCATCAACGAGTTCAAGCGGTTCTACCGCTCCGTGGATGCCTTGCTGATCGATGACATCCAATTCTTCGCCCGCAAGGAACGTTCCCAGGAAGAGTTTTTCCACACCTTCAACGCCTTGCTCGAAGGTGGCCAGCAGGTCATCTTGACCAGCGACCGCTATCCAAAGGAAATCGAAGGCCTGGAAGAACGCTTGAAATCCCGCTTCGGCTGGGGCTTGACCGTTGCTGTAGAGCCACCGGAACTGGAAACCCGCGTCGCGATCCTGATGAAAAAGGCCGACCAGGCCAAGGTCGACCTGCCCCACGACGCGGCGTTTTTTATCGCCCAGCGCATTCGTTCCAACGTGCGTGAACTGGAGGGTGCGCTCAAGCGGGTCATCGCGCACTCGCACTTCATGGGCCGTGATATCACCATCGAGTTGATTCGCGAATCCCTCAAAGACTTGTTGGCACTGCAGGACAAACTGGTGAGTGTGGATAACATCCAGCGAACCGTGGCTGAGTACTACAAGATCAAGATTTCCGACCTGCTGTCCAAGCGCCGCTCGCGCTCGGTCGCACGCCCGCGTCAGGTGGCCATGGCCCTCTCCAAGGAGCTGACCAACCATAGCCTGCCGGAAATCGGTGATGTATTTGGCGGTCGCGACCACACCACGGTCTTGCACGCATGCCGCAAAATCAACGAACTTAAGGAATCCGACGCGGATATTCGCGAGGACTACAAGAACCTGCTGCGTACACTGACTACGTGATGACACCAGCGCAGCTTATTAAGGCAAGGGACTAGACCATGCACTTCACCATTCAACGCGAAGCCCTGTTGAAACCCCTGCAACTGGTCGCAGGCGTCGTCGAGCGCCGACAGACCTTGCCGGTGCTTTCCAACGTATTACTGGTTGTAGAAGGCCAGCAGTTGTCCCTGACCGGTACCGACCTTGAAGTCGAACTGGTTGGTCGTGTACAGCTGGAAGAGCCTGCCGAGCCGGGCGAGATCACGGTACCGGCGCGCAAGCTGATGGACATCTGCAAGAGCCTGCCGAACGACGCGCTGATCGACATCAAGGTTGATGAGCAGAAGTTGGTGGTGAAGGCCGGCCGTAGTCGTTTCACCTTGTCGACACTGCCAGCCAATGATTTCCCGACGGTAGAAGAAGGCCCTGGCTCGCTGACCTGCAGCCTGGAGCAAAGCAAATTGCGCCGTTTGATCGAGCGCACCAGCTTCGCCATGGCCCAGCAGGACGTGCGTTACTACCTCAACGGCATGCTGCTGGAGGTGTCCGAGGGCATTATCCGCGCTGTAGCCACTGACGGTCACCGTCTGGCAATGTGCTCAATGCGCGCCGATATCGGCCAGCCGGACCGTCACCAGGTGATCGTGCCGCGCAAAGGTATCCTTGAACTGGCGCGCCTGCTGACCGAGCCGGACGGCAATGTCAGTATCGTGTTGGGCCAGCATCACATTCGCGCGACCACTGGTGAGTTTACCTTCACTTCCAAACTGGTCGACGGCAAGTTCCCGGATTACGAGCGCGTGTTGCCAAAAGGCGGTGATAAGCTGGTACTCGGCGATCGTCAGGCGCTGCGTGAAGCGTTCAGCCGTACGGCGATTCTGTCCAACGAAAAGTACCGTGGTATCCGCCTGCAGCTGGCCAATGGTCAACTGAAAATCCAGGCCAATAACCCGGAACAGGAAGAGGCAGAAGAAGAAATCAGTGTTGATTACAACGGCGGCTCGTTGGAAATCGGCTTTAATGTCAGCTACCTGCTCGATGTACTGGGTGTGATGACCACCGAACAGGTTCGCCTGATTCTGTCGGACTCCAACAGCAGCGCCCTGGTGCAGGAATCCGATAACGACGACTCGGCTTACGTTGTCATGCCGATGCGCCTGTAATCATGCTCAGCAGAAGCTAGATGTCCCTCAGTCGCGTCTCGGTCACCGCGGTGCGCAATCTGCATCCGGTGACCTTCTCTCCCTCTCCCCGCATCAATATCCTCCACGGCGCCAATGGCAGTGGCAAAACCAGCGTGTTGGAAGCCATTCACTTGCTGGGGCTCGCCCGTTCCTTCCGCAGTGCGCGCCTGTTGCCGGTTATCCAGTACGAACAACTGGCAGCCACGGTATTCGGCCAGGTTGAATTGGCGGAAGGTGGGCACAGCAATCTAGGAATATCCCGTGATCGCGGCGGTGAGTTTCAAATTCGTATCGACGGACAAAATGCTCGCAGTGCTGCGCAGCTGGCGGAAATCCTTCCGCTGCAATTGATCAACCCTGATAGTTTTCGTCTGTTGGAAGGGGCACCGAAAATCCGCAGGCAATTCCTCGATTGGGGAGTGTTCCACGTGGAACCACGGTTCATGGCCACTTGGCAGCGCCTGCAGAAGGCCCTGCGGCAGCGGAACTCATGGCTTCGACATGGTACACTTGACGCCGCTTCGCAAGCGGCTTGGGACCGGGAACTGTGCCTGGCCAGCGACGAAATAGATGAATACCGCCGCGCCTATATCAAAGCCTTGAAACCAGTCTTTGAACAGACCTTGAGCGAGTTGCTGGATCTCGAGGGACTGACCCTGAGCTATTACCGTGGCTGGGACAAAGATCGTGAACTGAGTGCGGTACTTGCCACCTCTTTGCAGCGAGATCAGCAAATTGGTCATACCCAGGCAGGCCCCCAACGGGCTGATTTGCGTCTTAGGTTAGGCGCTCATAACGCCGCGGATATCTTGTCCCGTGGCCAGCAGAAGTTGGTGGTGTGCGCATTGCGTATCGCCCAAGGCCACTTGGTTAGCCAAGCCCGACGTGGTCAGTGTATTTATCTGGTGGATGACTTGCCGTCCGAACTCGACGAGCAACACCGCCGCGCGCTATGCCGCTTGTTGGAAGACTTACGCTGCCAGGTGTTTATCACCTGTGTAGACCACGAATTATTGAGGGAAGGCTGGCAGACGGAAACGCCAGTCGCTTTGTTCCACGTGGAACAAGGCCGTATCACCCAGACCCACGACCATCGGGAGTGAAGGCATGAGCGAAGAAAACACGTACGACTCGACCAGCATTAAAGTGCTGAAAGGTTTGGATGCCGTACGCAAACGTCCCGGTATGTACATTGGCGACACTGATGACGGTAGCGGTCTGCACCACATGGTGTTCGAGGTGGTCGACAACTCCATCGACGAAGCTTTGGCCGGTCACTGCGACGACATCAGCATCATCATCCACCCGGACGAATCCATTACCGTGCGTGACAACGGTCGTGGCATCCCGGTAGACGTACACAAAGAAGAAGGCGTTTCGGCGGCAGAGGTCATCATGACTGTGCTCCACGCTGGCGGTAAGTTCGACGACAACTCCTATAAAGTCTCCGGCGGTTTGCACGGTGTAGGTGTGTCGGTGGTGAACGCGCTGTCCGAAGAGCTGATCCTGACCGTTCGCCGTAGCGGCAAGATCTGGGAACAGACCTATGTCCACGGTGTTCCACAAGAACCGATGAAAATCGTCGGTGACAGTGAAACCACCGGCACCCAGATCCACTTCAAGCCATCGGCCGATACCTTCAAGAATATCCACTTCAGCTGGGACATCCTGGCCAAGCGTATTCGTGAGCTGTCTTTCCTTAACTCCGGTGTGGGTATCGTCCTCAAGGACGAGCGCAGCGGCAAGGAAGAGCTGTTCAAGTACGAAGGCGGTCTGCGTGCGTTCGTTGAATACCTGAACACCAACAAGACTGCGGTCAACCAGGTGTTCCACTTCAACATCCAGCGTGAAGATGGCATCGGCGTAGAAATCGCTTTGCAGTGGAACGACAGCTTCAACGAGAACCTGTTGTGCTTCACCAACAATATTCCACAGCGCGACGGCGGTACTCACTTGGTGGGTTTCCGTTCCGCACTGACGCGTAACCTGAACACCTACATCGAAGCCGAAGGTCTGGCCAAGAAGCATAAAGTCGCCACCACCGGTGACGATGCGCGGGAGGGCCTGACTGCGATCATCTCGGTGAAAGTGCCTGACCCTAAGTTCAGCTCCCAGACCAAAGACAAGCTGGTGTCTTCCGAAGTGAAGACCGCCGTGGAACAGGAGATGGGCAAATACTTCTCCGACTTCCTGCTGGAAAACCCGAACGAAGCCAAGCTTGTTGTCGGCAAGATGATCGACGCCGCACGTGCCCGTGAAGCCGCGCGTAAAGCCCGTGAGATGACCCGCCGTAAAGGCGCGCTGGACATCGCCGGCCTGCCGGGCAAATTGGCTGACTGTCAGGAAAAGGACCCTGCCCTTTCCGAACTGTACTTGGTGGAAGGTGACTCTGCTGGCGGTTCCGCCAAGCAGGGTCGCAACCGTCGCACCCAGGCTATCCTGCCGTTGAAGGGTAAGATCCTCAACGTTGAGAAGGCACGTTTCGACAAGATGATTTCCTCCCAGGAAGTCGGCACCTTGATCACGGCGTTGGGCTGCGGTATTGGCCGTGACGAGTACAACATCGACAAGCTGCGCTACCACAACATCATCATCATGACCGATGCTGACGTCGACGGTTCGCACATCCGTACCTTGCTGCTGACCTTCTTCTTCCGTCAGTTGCCGGAGCTGATCGAGCGCGGCTACATCTACATTGCCCAGCCGCCGTTGTACAAAGTGAAAAAGGGCAAGCAAGAGCAATACATCAAAGACGACGACGCCATGGAAGAGTACATGACGCAGTCGGCCCTGGAAGATGCCAGCCTGCACTTGAACGACGAAGCCCCAGGTATCTCCGGCGAATCGTTGGAGCGGTTGGTCAACGATTTCCGCATGGTAATGAAGACCCTCAAGCGTTTGTCGCGCCTGTACCCGCAGGAGCTGACCGAGCACTTCATCTACTTGCCGGCCGTGAGCTTGGAACAACTGGGTGATCACGCTCACATGCAGGATTGGTTGGCACAGTACGAAGTACGTCTGCGCACCGTCGAGAAGTCTGGTCTGGTTTACAAAGCCAGCCTGCGTGAAGACCGTGAACGTAACGTCTGGCTGCCAGAGGTCGAACTGATCTCCCACGGCCTGTCGAACTACGTCACTTTTAATCGTGACTTCTTCGGCAGTAACGACTACAAGACCGTGGTGACCTTGGGCGCACAACTGAGCACCCTGTTGGACGACGGCGCTTATATTCAACGTGGCGAACGCAAGAAGCAGGTCAAGGAATTCAAGGAAGCCCTCGACTGGCTTATGGCTGAAAGCACCAAGCGTCACACGATTCAGCGATACAAAGGTCTGGGGGAAATGAACCCGGATCAATTGTGGGAAACCACCATGGACCCGGCCCAGCGCCGCATGCTGCGCGTGACCATCGAAGACGCCATTGGCGCAGACCAGATTTTCAACACCCTGATGGGTGATGCGGTCGAGCCTCGTCGTGACTTCATCGAGAGTAACGCCTTGGCGGTGTCCAACCTGGATTTCTGATAAAGTGTTGATATAGCAATATACGTCCCAAGTAGGACAGTCTACTGTTCGCCGTTTAACCAAGAACCCCAGCCTCTAAGGTTGGGGTTTTTGCTATGGGGATGAAACATGAGTGATACTATTTCTGGAAAGGGAATATCTATGAAATATCCGCATGAGGAACTGCCTCTTCTATGCTAAAAAAAATCAGCGTTAAGAACTTTACCGTTTTCCGTGATCTAGATCTGAATTGCTGCTCAGGCCTGAATATCATTGTCGGCGAAAATGGCATGGGGAAAACACATCTATTGAAGGCTGCTTATGCCCTTATAGCGACTTCTGCTGAGGCTGCCAGAAAACCGACTTCAGGTGATCCCACCAAAACCTACTTACAAAAAGCCTATGCTGAAAAATTGATGGGCGTTTTCCGGCCTGAGTCAGTTGGTCGACTCGCCCGGCGAAAGCAAGGTAGAGATCGTTGTGAGATTGCTCTTTCATTCGATGAAGTCGCTTTCGATACCGTAATTAGCTTTGCGACCAGTGCCAAAACCGACGTTCAAGTAGAGAGACTGCCTTCACGCTGGGACAAGCAAAGCCCTCTTTACATTCCTACACGTGAGCTACTCACGATATTTCCTGGCTTTGTTTCTGTGTATGAGGGGCACTATCTAGAGTTTGAAGAAACGTGGCGTGATACGTGTATTCATTTAGGTGCCCCGACGTTAAAGGGGCCAAGAGAAAAGCGCGCGAGCGATCTTCTAGAGCCCATCGAGAATGCTATGGGCGGAAAGGTTGTTTTAGATACGAACGGGCGTTTTTATCTGAAAATTCCTGGCAGCGGGACTATGGAGATGCCGTTGGTAGCAGAAGGGCTAAGGAAATTAGCGATGCTTGCTCGCCTGATCGCTACAGGGTCCGTGCTCGATAAAGGATATCTATTTTGGGATGAGCCCGAGGCCAACCTAAACCCACGCTTAATTCGTTTGGTAGCTACAGTCATTCACACCCTGGCGAAACAAGGGGTGCAGGTATTCATTGCTACACACAGCTTCTTTTTACTCAAAGAGCTAGACTTGCTGGCACGTCAGGATCCATACCCACTTCGTTTTTGGGGCTTACAGCGTGAAGATGCTTCAGAAGGGGTTCGTGTTGAAGAGGTCGAATCCCTGAAAGAAGTGACAAATCTTGTGGCCCTTGATGAAGAGCTTGCCCAATATGATCGCGAACTGAGTATCGTCAATGGTTGATATCGTAGAGGGGGGGCTTACGTTTTCATTTGGAACTGGTTGGCAAGCGATTAAATATGATGACACTGTTTGGTATGTCAATCATATGAAACGCAGCATCAAGGCAATGGATATTTTGGCCTGTAAGCAAAAAAAACATTGGTGGATTGAAATAAAAGACTGCGATGGGTTTGAAACAGCGAATATGCCTAGGATGTCGCCAACTGATCATCCAGGAATCGAGCTGACAAAAACCTGGATCAAAACCCAGGCTTTTGCTGATTCAGTCAAAGCTCAACGAAAGAAAATGTTCATCGTCGATGAGGTGATGCAAAAATTCAGGGATACCCTCACCAGTGCTGTGGTGGCTCAGAGACTACAAAATGCTGAACTGCTACCGTTTATTGCACCATCTCATAACAACGAGCCGCTTGTTATTGTTCTTATTCTGACTTGGGGGCTTCCCGATTACGCTCGCCTAGCTGCGCGGCTGCAGCAGAAACTAAACACTGCGCTGGTGCCCTATGGATTGACAGGATTTGTCGTCAATGAAACCTGCCAAGTGGCGGGACTTGATCCTGTAATCACTTGAGCGGTTTGATTCTCAGGCAGTAGATATCATTGATTGCGCCCTTTAATTTCCTACGGTAGCGATATCCAACTGCGCTTCAACGGTTGGTAAAAACTGCCAATAAAACACCAACGTTTGGTGTGGCCTTTTATGGGTGGATAATCAGCGGGTTACTGAAATGCTCCACGTGGAACATCTCGGTTTTCAGCCTTGGTTAGCCGTTGCCACACTCTCCAATCGATACCCATACCCATAGATCGTCAACAGCTGCCAACCCCGATCAGCCGTGAGTCCCAGCTTGTTGCGCAGTCGATAGATATGCGTATCCAACGGCCGTGAGGACACCATTTCTTCATGGGTCCAGAACCGCTCATACAGATACTCGCGTGAAAGCGGTCGTGCCAGATTGGCGAAGAGGCAACTGGCCAATCGGTACTCGCGTTCGGTGAGGTTGATGGGTTTACCCGCACGTGTGACGGTCAACTCGGCATCGTCGAAGGTCAGGTCGTTGAAGCTCTGGACTTCATGGGTCGGCGATTTTTGCAGGCCATGGCGCCGTAGAACAGCGGTGACACGGGCTTTGAGTTCATTGGGGCGAAAGGGCTTGCTGACGTAGTCGTCGGCGCCGCTGTTCAGCGCGGTGACGATATCGCTCTCGGCGTCTCGGCTGGTCAGCATGATCACGGCCGGTGGCGATTCCATGTGGTCACGAGTCCAGCGCAGCAGTGCGATACCAGTGATATCGGGTAGTTGCCAATCGAGTATCAGCAGGTCGAATGTTTCTCGGCGCAGTTGGCGCAGCAGGTCTTCACCACGCTCGAAGCAATGCAGGGCCCAGGGCTGTTCGGCGGTGCTGGCGATTTGTCGCAGTGTCTGTTCTACCCGACGCAGTTCTGCGGGTTCGTCATCCAGTATTGCGACACGCATGGGAAGGTCCTTTCTTCTTGAAGAGTTCGACAGCCATCTGCCTTTTTCGATTGAAGGCAATACTGCGTAGATGCCGGTCGGTGAATCTGAAGAATTGTGCTCAGATTCGTCGACCCCCTGGATCTCTCGGTACGCTGGGATCAATAAGGAATAACCCACTGAAAGTACTCGATACCTAAGTGGGAAAGATACCGGCTCCCGACCGCAAGGAAAAGGATCTGCCGACGCGTGCGCTGTCGTAAACTCCAGTGCGCGCTTGGTGGATGTTCTCTGGACCCCCAGCGTCATGAACACCCGGCAGGAAAACTTTTCCACAGCGTCGAAAATGAGCTTCACTGGGCTCAACACGTCGCTCCATCACGCGCGTGTATCGGTTTGCGGCGAGCACCGCCAGGAGGGGGTCTATGGCATCTTCTACCACATGCCAGCAACACAGGCGCGCTGACCCATGATGCTCTGGGGCAAGGCTGAAAAACGTCAACCCACCCATGCCCAGCGCCTGTTCCACGGCCTGGTGCGTGAATGGTTATGGATCGGCTTGCTGTTGTTGCCGATCACTGCCTATCTCTCAATCAATCCTGGGCTGGCCTTTAACAACACGCTATATGACAGCCTTCGTCGTCTGACGCCATTGCCGGCGGACCCACGCATCTTGCTGGTCACTATCGACGATCCCAGCTTGAAAAAACTCGGCCAATGGCCCTGGCCTCGCAGGGTCCACGCTGACCTGATCGATCGCCTGAGCGCCGCGCAACCTGCCGGCATTCTATTTGACGTGATCTTCAGTGAGCCCGGCGACCCCGCCAGTGACAAGCGTCTGGCGGACGCGGTGTGTAACGCCGGCAACGTAGTGCTGCCCCTGGCACCCGATGACGTCGTCAGCTACAGCCAAGCCAGGGCACAAATTCTGCCAGTGCTCAAATGCGCCAGGGGCGTTGGGCACATCAATGTGGAAGCCGATAGTGACGGCGTGGTTCGCAGTCTGTACCTGCGTGAGGGCCCACCCGATGCTACGGTGCCGCATTTGGTATGGCTGGCCTATACGATGAGCGGCCAACCCGCACAGATGCCAGGAGCAGCGCCTCAGGAACCGATCACGCAGGACTGGCAACGCGCACACGCGGTCCGCATCCCGTTTATCGAGCCAGTCAGCCATTTTCGAAGCGTTTCGTATGTCAGCGTACTCCAAGGTGAAATTCCTCCCGAGCAGCTACGTGATCGTCTGATTCTGGTCGGAGCAACGGCTTCGGGGATGGGCGATCGTTTTTTCACGCCGCTCTCCTCCACGGTCGGTACCACGGCGGGTGTGGAGATCCAGGCCAATGTGCTCAATGGCTTTTTGCAGGACCGTAGCATCGTGGATTTGCCTGGGTGGCTCGCAGCACTGATGGCGACGTCCCTGGTGGCAATACTGCTGGGCTTGCTGCTCTACCGTCCACGTTATGCGCTATGGATGGCACTGGGCTGCATGGCCGTGGCGCTGATGGGTTCCTGGCTTCTGTTACGACTGGGCCACTGGTGGTCGCCCGCCGCTTGTTTGATCGGCTTGCTGCTCAGTTACCTGATCTGGAACTGGCGCCGTCTCAGCGTAATCCTCGCCTACTTCGGTTGGGAATTGGCGCGTCTGGATAACGAACCCAAAGTGCTGCCTGAACGTCGTCGTGCGCCGGCCAGCAAAGGTGACGTGTTGCAGACACGTATTTTTGCCCTGGAGCAGGCCGTAAGCCGTACGCGGGATACCCGACGTTTCATGGCCGATGGGCTGGAGTGTCTTCCGGTGGCGACGCTGATCACCGACACCCAAGGCAATATCCTGCTGGCCAACCGTATTGCACGCGATGTCTTCGGCAATGACCTGGTCAACCAGAACCTCTTGGAACAACTGGTTGACCTGGGTTACCCACCTCTGCACAACGGCGTGCGCCCTGCCCTTTCGGCGTTGGAACTCGTTGAGTTTCGCGATATTCACCAGCGCAGCCTGCGCATGGAACTCGCCCCTTTATTGCCCGCTGAGGGTGATGTGGCGTTGGGATGGTTGTTGAGTCTCACCGACCTGAGCAAGGAGCGCGAGGCGCAGCAGCACCGGGAAACTATGTTGCGCTTCCTCTCCCATGACTTGCGTGCACCGCACTCGGCGATCCTGGCGCTGCTGGACGTGCATAACGCCGAGTCACCGGTTTTTGCCCAGATCGAGCAGCAAGTGCGCCGTGCCCTGAGCCTGACTGAGTCTTTCGTCCAGCTGGCGAAAGCCGAGGCCGACGGCTACCACTTCCAGCCGACACTGTTCGCGATGCTGGTGATGGATGCCTTCGACCAGGTTGCGCTGATTGCCCAGCTCAAGGGCATTCATCTGGTTCATGATCTGGACGAAGCCGATGAGGGAATGGTGTCAGCCGACCAATCGCTGCTCACCCGTGGGTTGTTCAATATGCTGGAGAACGCAATCAAATACTCGCCTTCGGGCACCACGGTGAGGTTGCGCCACAGCAGTGCCGACGGTTGGTTGGAGTGCCGCATCAGCGACCAGGGCCCGGGGATCGCCGCCGAGGATTTGCCGCAACTGTTCAGCCAATACAAACGCTTTGATTCTGCTCAGGGCAGCGAAGGATTGGGGTTGGGCCTGACGATGGTCAAAGCGGTTGTGGAGCGCCACGGTGGCCATATCGACTGCGAAAGCACAGTGGGCAAAGGCACGACGTTCACTGTGCAACTGCCCTTGCTGGATGACTGAAAACGTACGTTTTCACTGTGCATAAAAAACCGATCACAAGAATCGGCTTTTTTATGCGAAAAACTTATGCACGTTTTTCGTTGTTTTGGCAGAAAAAGAAATATCTATTGAAAACAGTCAGTTAAATCCTAAAAAAGCCAATTTTCGAACAAACCGTACACAGGTTATCCACAGATGCTCATACCACCGGTGTGTCCACCACAACCGGCTCCGGCGGCAGGGAGCCCATGGCGCGCTGCTGCGCTTCATTCCAGGCCTGGGCACGCTCGTTCAGCGCGGCGATGGCGCGCGGGCCTTCGCCCGTTGCATACATCGGCTCGCCAATCACCACGGTGATTGTGCCTTCGCGCTTGGCCCAACCGGTCTTCGGCCAGAACTTGCCGGCATTGTGTGCAATCGGCAGTACCGGCAGGTTGGCATTGACTGCCAGAGCGGTACCGCCTCGGGAGAACTTGCCCACTGTGCCATAGGGCACTCGCGTGCCTTCCGGGAAGATCAGTACCCAGACGCCATCCTTGAGCAACTCGTCGCCCTTCTTGGCTACATGCTTGAGCGCTGCCTTGGGGTTGTCCCGGTCGATGGCGATCGGACGCAACATGGCCATGGCCCAGCCGAAGAACGGCACATACAGCAGCTCGCGCTTGAGCACCTGGCTCAAGGGCGAGAAGTACGCCGAGAGGAAGAACGTCTCCCAGGTGCTCTGGTGGTTCGACAGAATCACGCAGGGCTGTTCCGGGACGTTTTCAGCGCCCGTGATCTCGAAACGGATGTTCAGAAACACCTTGGTCAGCCACAACGCGCAGCGGCACCAATAGACGTTGATGAAGCGATAACGCGCCTTGAATGGCAAAAAGGGCGCAATAAAAAAGCTCAGGGTGCACCAGAGAAGCGAACTGGTGCCCAGCAGCAGGTAAAAGAAAAAGGTTCTGATGGCCTGCAAGATCGACATGGCGGCATTTACCGTTGCGGGACACGGCCCGCCTGTTGAAAAGCGCACTCCCGAACAATCCTTGGTCAGGAAGTCGAGGGCGGCTAGTTGTTGATAAGTTCTGCGGCGACTGCCGCCAGATCGTCAAAAATCAAAGTGCCTACCGGCAGGTTTTTCGCCTGGGTCTTCTCGCCTTTCCCGGTTTTTACCAAAACTGGCTGAGAATCGACGGCTTTGGCTGCCTCCAAGTCACCGAGGCTGTCACCGACGAACCATATCCCAGCTAACGGCACGTTGTAATGTTCTGCAATGGTTTTCAACATGCCCGGTTTGGGCTTGCGGCAATCGCAGCCCTCATCCGGCCCGTGGGGGCAGTACGTCACCAACCCCACCTCACCGCCCTGCTCCGCCACTAACGTGCGCAAGCGCGCGTGCATGGCATCCAGGGTGGGGATGTCGTAGTAGCCACGGGCAATGCCGGACTGGTTGGTGGCGATGGCCACGGTCCAGCCGGCTTTGCTCAACTGCGCGATGGCCTCGATCGAGCCAGGCAGTGGAATCCACTCCGCCACCGACTTGATGTAAGCGTCGGAGTCGTAGTTGATCACCCCGTCCCGATCGAGAATCAGCAGTTTCAACATGGTCAGCTCAGCGTCGAAATGTCAGCGATATTGATGAACAAGCTACGCAGACGCGCCAGCATGGCGTAGCGGTTTTTCCGCACGCCGGCATCTTCGGCATTGATCATCACCGCTTCGAAGAATGCATCCACCGGCTCACGCAAGGTGGCCAGGCGTGCCAGGGCTTCGGCGTAGTTGCGTTCGGCGATCAGCGGCTTCACGGCGTTTTCTGCCTTGGCGATGGCCGAGTTCAGCGAGAACTCCTTGGCATCGGCAAACAGGCCAGGGTCGACGTCGGCGTTGCCCAGGCCTTCGGCCTTGCTCAGCAGGTTCGACACACGCTTGTTCACCGCGGCCAGGGCATCGGCTTCCGGCAGCTTGCGGAACGCTTGCACAGCTTGCACACGCTGATCGAAGTCCAGCGCCGAAGCCGGTTGCAGGGCACGTACCGACAGGTAGACGGAAACGTCCACGCCTTCGTCTTCGTAACGCGCGCGCAGACGGTCGAACACGAACTCCAGCACTTGCTCGGCCAGGCCGGCTTGCTTGACCTTGGCACCGAACTGGCCGACGGCGAACACCACGGCCTGGGTCAGGTCGAGGTCGAGCTTCTTGTCGATCAGGATGCGCAGCACGCCCAGGGCGGCACGGCGCAGGGCATAGGGGTCTTTGCTACCGGTAGGCAGCATGCCGATACCGAAGATACCGACCAGCGTATCGAGCTTGTCGGCGATGGCCACAGCCGCACCGGTCAGGGTGGTCGGCAGTTCTGCACCGGCACCGCGCGGCATGTACTGCTCGTTCAGCGCCAGGGCGACGTCGTCTGCTTCGCCGTCGTTGAGGGCGTAGTAGTAGCCGGCAACACCCTGCATCTCAGGGAATTCGCCGACCATCTCGGTGGCCAGGTCGCACTTGGACAGCAAGCCGGCACGCGCGGCCCAGGCTGCGTCGCCACCGATGCGCGGGGCAATGTAGGCCGCCAGCTTGGACACACGCACGGCCTTGTCGTAGACGCTGCCAAGTTTTTCCTGGAACACCACGTTTTGCAGGCGCAGGTTGAAGTCTTCGAGCTTCTGTTTCTTGTCCTGCTTGAAGAAGAACTCAGCGTCGGTCAGGCGCGGGCGAACGACTTTTTCGTTACCGGCGATGATCTGCTGCGGGTCCTTGCTCTCGATGTTGGCCACGGTGATAAAACGCGGCAGCAACTTGCCGTCCACGTCCAGCAGGCAGAAGTACTTCTGGTTGTCCTGCATGGTGGTGATCAAGGCTTCCTGCGGCACGTCTAGGAAACGCTCTTCGAACGAGCACACCAGCGGCACAGGCCACTCGACCAGGGCGGTGACTTCGTCGAGCAGGCTTGGCGGCACGATGGCGGTGCCTTCCTGCAGACGGGCCAGTTCTTCGGTGCGCTTGCTGATCAGCTCGCGACGCTCATTGGCGTCCGCCAGTACATAGGCGGCGCGCAGGTCGTTGAGGTAGCTGGCCGGCGACGTGATGCGCACGCTTTGCGGATGGTGGAAGCGGTGTCCACGTGAGTCGCGACCGGCCTTCTGGGCAAGGATGGTGCAGTCGATGACCTGGTCACCGAGCAGCATCACCAGCCATTGGGTTGGGCGTACGAACTCTTCCTTGCGTGCACCCCAGCGCATGCGCTTGGGGATAGGCAGGTCATTCAGGGAATCTTCGACGATGGTCGGCAGCAGGCTGGCGGTCGGCTTGCCGGTGATGACCTGGCTGAAACGCAGTTTCGGACCGCTCTGGTCGATCTCGCTCAGCTCCACGCCACACTTCTTGGCAAAACCAAGGGCGGCCTGGGTCGGGTTGCCGTCGGCGTCGAACGCGGCCTGACGCGGCGGGCCGTCGAGGTTGATGCTGCGGTCCGGCTGCTGGGTTTCCAGCGCGGTCAGCAATACAGCCAGGCGACGCGGCGCGGCGTAGACCTTCTTGGCTTCAAACTTCAGGCCGGCGGTGTGCAGACCTTTTTCGATACCGGCCAGGAACGCCTCGGCCAGGGTGTTGAGTGCCTTGGGTGGCAGCTCTTCGGTGCCCAGTTCAACCAGGAAATCTTGAGCACTCATTGCGCAGCCTCCAGCTTAGCCAACACTTCATCACGCAAATCCTCGGTTGCCATCGGGAAGCCCAGCTTGGCGCGGGCCAGCAGGTAGGCTTGGGCGACGGAACGCGCCAGGGTGCGTACACGCAGGATGTATTGCTGACGCGCGGTGACCGAGATGGCACGGCGGGCATCCAGCAGGTTGAAGGTATGGGACGCCTTCAACACCATTTCATAGCTCGGCAACGGCAGCGGCTGGTCGAGTTCGATCAGGCGCTTGGCTTCGCTTTCATAGAAATCGAACAATTCGAACAGCTTGTCGACGTTCGCGTGTTCGAAGTTGTAAGTGGACTGCTCCACTTCGTTCTGGTGGAACACATCGCCGTAGGTCACCTTGCCGAACGGGCCGTCAGCCCACACCAGGTCGTAGACCGAGTCCACGCCCTGCAGGTACATAGCCAGGCGTTCGAGACCGTAGGTGATTTCGCCGGTTACCGGGTAGCACTCGATGCCGCCCGCTTGCTGGAAGTAAGTGAATTGCGTCACTTCCATGCCGTTGAGCCAGACTTCCCAGCCCAGGCCCCAGGCGCCCAGGGTTGGCGACTCCCAGTTGTCTTCGACGAAACGGATGTCGTGGACCAGTGGGTCCAGGCCGACGTGTTTCAACGAGCCCAGGTACAGTTCCTGGAAATTGTCCGGGTTCGGCTTCAATACCACCTGGAACTGGTAGTAGTGCTGCAGACGGTTCGGGTTTTCGCCGTAGCGGCCGTCAGTCGGGCGGCGACTGGGCTGCACATAAGCGGCGTTCCAGGTTTCCGGGCCGATGGCCCGCAGGAAGGTAGCGGTGTGGAAAGTGCCGGCGCCTACTTCCATATCGTAGGGCTGAAGTACCACACAACCTTGCTCGGCCCAGTATTGCTGGAGGGCGAGGATCAAGTCTTGGAAGGTACGCACGGCTGGCGTAGGCTGGCTCACGAAATTCACCTGTTACTTGGGCTGCGATTTAAAGAGCGGGAGTATACCCGATTCGGCCCCGCCACCACTCCCTGGAGCCTTATGCCACGCTGCTTTTGGTGTTCTGAAGATCCGCTGTACATGGCTTATCACGATCAAGAGTGGGGAACGCCGCTGCGCGATGCGCAGGGTTTGTTCGAGTTGCTTTTACTCGAAGGGTTCCAGGCGGGCCTGTCCTGGATCACCGTTTTACGCAAACGCGAGCATTATCGAAAGGTCTTGTTCGGGTTCGATGCGCAACGCCTGGCACGCTTGAGTGATGCCGAAATCGAAGCGCTGATGCTCGATCCGGGCATCGTGCGCAACCGCCTCAAGCTTAACGCCACCCGACGCAACGCCGCCGCCTGGTTGGGGTTGGAAGATCCGGTGGGCTTGCTCTGGTCGTTCGTCGGCGGCGTGCCCAAGGTCAATCACTTCAAGGACCGCAGCGAAGTCCCGGCGATTACGCCCGAGGCTGAAGCGATGAGCAAAGCGCTGAAAAAAGCCGGCTTCACCTTCGTCGGGCCGACCATTTGCTACGCGTTCATGCAGGCTTCGGGCATGGTCATGGACCACACTCAGGACTGCGACCGTTACGCGGACTTGGCCAACGCCGGTTAGAATGCGCGTTTTGCGCACCACACACGATCAGGAGTGACCTGTGGAAAAGTTAAAAGGCGCCTTGCTGGTAGGCGCTCTGCGGTTGTTTGCCCTGCTGCCCTGGCGGGCCGTACAAGCCGTCGGCACGGCCATCGGCTGGATCATGTGGAAAACCCCCAACCGTTCCCGTGACACGGTGCGGATCAACCTTTCCAAATGCTTCCCGAACATGGACCCGGCCGAGCGTGAGCGCCTGGTGGGTCGCAGCCTGATGGACATCGGCAAGTCCCTGACCGAAAGCGCCTGCGCCTGGATCTGGCCGGCCCAGCGTTCCATCGACCTGGTGCGTGAAGTCGAAGGCCTGGAAGTGCTGCACGAAGCCCTGGCCTCGGGCAAAGGCGTGGTCGGCATCACCAGTCACCTGGGCAACTGGGAGGTGTTGAACCACTTCTATTGCAGCCAGTGCAAACCGATCATTTTCTATCGTCCGCCCAAGCTCAAGGCGGTGGATGAGTTGCTGCGCAAGCAACGCGTACAACTGGGTAACCGCGTGGCCGCGTCGACCAAGGAAGGCATCCTCAGTGTCATCAAGGAAGTGCGCAAAGGTGGCCAGGTAGGCATTCCAGCGGATCCTGAACCGGCCGAATCCGCCGGGATCTTCGTGCCGTTCTTCGCCACCCAGGCGCTCACCAGCAAGTTCGTGCCGAACATGCTCGCGGGCCACAAGGCGGTTGGGGTCTTCCTCCACGCGCTGCGCCTGCCGGACGGTTCGGGCTACAAAGTGATCCTGGAAGCGGCGCCCGAAGATATGTACAGCACCGACACCGCCACGTCCTGCGCGGCGATGAGCAAGGTGGTGGAGCGTTATGTCGGCGCTTACCCGAGCCAGTACATGTGGAGCATGAAACGCTTCAAGAAACGTCCGCCGGGTGAAGCGCGCTGGTACTGATTCGCGACTGACTGAAGGTCAATGCAAAACCAATGTGGGAGGGGCGCTCAAGCCTGGCGGTCGAGTTTCTTCAGGAACACCGTCATTTCTTTTTCGGCCTGTTTGTCGCCATGGGCCTGGGCCGCTTCGATGCCCTTTTCCCACGCCAAGCGCGCTGCCGCACGATCTTCCAACCCCAGTTGCGCCTTGCCCAACAACTTCCACGCGGCGGAATATTTAGGGTCGAGCTCTACGCATTTGCTGAGGTGCTCGGCCGCCTTCGCATTGTCCTTCAAGTCCAGGTAACCCTTGCCCAAGCCAAAGCGCAGCAGTGAGTTATCCACACCCTTGGCGAGCATTTTTTCCAGGGATTCGAGCATTTCAACTACTCCGTTTGATCAGAAAAAGCTCAACCCCACGTGGAACAGTTTCTCCACATCGCGGATGTGTTTTTTATCCACAAGGAACAAAATCACATGGTCACCCGTGGCGATCACCGTATCGTCGTGGGCAATGATCACTTCCTCATCGCGAATGATCGCGCCGATGGTCGTGCCTGGTGGCAGGCCGATGTCGCGGATGGCTTTGCCGATCACTTTGCTCGACTTCGAATCACCGTGGGCGATCGCCTCGATGGCTTCCGCCGCGCCCCGGCGCAGGGAATGCACGCTGACGATATCGCCACGGCGTACGTGGGCGAGCAAGGTGCCGATGGTCGCCTGCTGCGGGCTGATGGCGATGTCGATATCGCCGCCCTGGATCAGGTCGACGTAGGCCGGGTTGTTGATGATGGTCATCACCTTCTTCGCCCCCAGCCGCTTGGCCAGCAACGACGACATGATGTTGGCTTCGTCATCGTTGGTCAGGGCCAGGAAGATATCGGCGTCGGCGATGTTTTCTTCCATCAGCAGGTCGCGGTCGGAGGCGCTGCCTTGCAGTACGACGGTGCTGTCGAGGGTGTCGGACAAATGCCGGCAGCGCGCCGGGCTCATCTCGATGATCTTCACCTGATAGCGGCTTTCGATGGCCTCGGCCAAGCGCTCGCCGATCTGTCCGCCGCCGGCGATGACAATGCGTTTGTAGTTCTCGTCGAGCCGGCGCATTTCACTCATTACGGCGCGAATATTCGCTTTGGCGGCGATGAAAAAAACTTCGTCGTCGGCCTCGATCACCGTATCGCCCTGGGGCAGGATCGGTCGGTCACGCCGAAAGATCGCCGCGACGCGGGTTTCCACATTTGGCATGTGTTCGCGCAACTGGCGCAGTTGCTGGCCGACCAGCGGACCGCCGTAATAGGCCTTCACCGCTACCAGTTGCGCCTTGCCACCGGCAAAGTCGATTACCTGCAAGGCGCCGGGAATCTCGATCAGGCGCTTGATGTAGTGAGTGACCACCTGTTCCGGACTGATCAGCACGTCGACCGGAATCGCGTCGTTGTCGAACAGGCCCGCGCGGGTCAGGTAGGCGGCTTCGCGCACCCGGGCGATCTTGGTCGGGGTGTGGAAGAGGGTGTGGGCGACCTGACAAGCGACCATGTTGGTTTCATCGCTGTTGGTCACGGCCACCAGCATGTCGGCATCGTCGGCACCGGCCTGGCGCAGCACCGTCGGAAACGATGCGCGGCCCTGTACGGTGCGGATATCCAGGCGGTCGCCGAGATCGCGCAGGCGCTCGCTGTCGGTGTCGACCACGGTGATGTCATTGGCCTCGCTGGCCAGATGTTCAGCCAGTGTGCCGCCAACCTGCCCTGCTCCAAGGATGATGATTTTCATCCGGTCACTCCCTTAAACGCATTCAGCCGCGCGCAGCAGCAATCTTGATCAGTTTGGCGTAGTAGAAGCCATCATGCCCGCCTTCCTGCACCAGCAATTGGCGGCCGTGGGGTTGCTTGATGCCGGCGGTCGTGGCGAGGTCCAGTTCCCGTGCGCCGCTGGTGCGGGCGAGGAAGGCTTCGATCACTTCGGTGTTTTCCGTGGGCAAGGTCGAGCAGGTGGCGTAGAGCAGGATGCCGCCGACTTCCAGGGTAGGCCACAGTGCGTCGAGCAGTTCGCCTTGCAGCACGGCCAGGGCGGCGATGTCGTCGGGCTGGCGGGTCAGCTTGATGTCCGGGTGACGACGGATCACGCCGGTGGCAGAGCAAGGAGCGTCAAGCAGGATGCGCTGGAACGGTTTGCCGTCCCACCAGGTGGCAGTGTCGCGGCCGTCGGCGGCGATCAGTTCGGCGCTGAGGCCCAGGCGGGCAAGGTTTTCCCGTACACGTACCAGGCGCTTGGCTTCCAGGTCGACGGCGACTACACCGGCCAGGTCTTTTTCGACTTCCAGAATGTGACACGTCTTACCGCCGGGGGCGCAGCAGGCATCGAGCACCCGCTGGCCTGGGGCGAGGTCGAGCAGGTCGGCGGCCAGCTGTGCGGCTTCGTCCTGCACACTGATCCAACCTTCGGCAAAGCCCGGCAGGCTGCGCACGTCGGCGGCGGCTTCGAGCACGATGCCGTCGGTGCTGTACACACACGGCGTGGCGTTGATGCCTGCCGCGGTCAGCAATTGCAAATACGCGTCACGGCTGTGATGGCGACGATTGACCCGCAAAATCATCGGTGGGTGCGCATTGTTGGCCGCGCAAATCGCTTCCCACTGCTCAGGCCAGAACGCCTTGAGGGATTTTTGCAGCCAGCGCGGGTGGGCGGTGCGCACCACCGGGTCGTGTTCCAGCTCGGCCAGCAGTGCTTCGCTTTCGCGCTGGGCGCGGCGCAACACGGCGTTGAGCAGGGCTTTGGCCCAGGGCTTTTTCAGCTTGTCGGCGCAACCGACGGTTTCGCCGATGGCGGCGTGGGCCGGCACGCGGGTGTAGAGCAACTGATAAAGACCGACCAACAGCAGTGCCTCGACATCGGCGTCCGCCGCCTTGAACGGTTTTTGCAGCAGCTTGGCCGCCAGCGCCGACAAGCGCGGCTGCCAACGGGCGGTACCAAAGGCCAGGTCCTGGGTGAAGCCGCGATCGCGGTCTTCAACCTTGTCCAATTGCATGGGCAACGAACTGTTCAGCGAGGCCTTGCCATTGAGTACGGCTGCGAGGGCCTTGGCGGCGGCCAGACGTGGGTTCATTGCGCAGCCACCCCTAGTACGGTGCCCAGGGCAAATTTCTCACGACGGCTGTTGAACAAATCACTGAAGTTCAGCGCCTTGCCACCGGGTAATTGCAGACGAGTCAGGCACAGCGCCTGTTCACCGCAGGCGACTGACAAGCCGTCCTTGCTGGCGCCAATGATCTCACCGGGGGCGCCTTTGCCGTCGGTGAGGGTCGCCGCCAATACTTTCAAGGCCTCGCCGTTGAGCGTGCTGTGGCAGATTGGCCACGGGTTGAACGCGCGTACAAGGCGCTCCAGTTCCACGGCCGGGCGGCTCCAGTCGAGGCGTGCTTCGTCTTTGTTCAATTTGTGGGCGTAGGTGGCCAGGCTGTCGTCCTGCACTTCACCTTCCAGAGTGCCGGCTGCGAGACCGGCGATGGCCCGGATCACGGCAGGCGGACCCATCTCGGCCAGGCGGTCGTGCAGGCTGCCGCCGGTGTCTTCGGCAGTGATTGGGGTGGTGACTTTGAGCAGCATCGGGCCGGTGTCCAAGCCCGCCTCCATGCGCATCACGGTCACACCGCTTTCGCTGTCACCCGCCTCCACCGCGCGCTGGATCGGCGCCGCACCGCGCCAGCGTGGCAGCAGCGAGGCGTGGCTGTTGATGCAACCCAGGCGCGGGATGTCCAGCACCACCTGCGGCAGGATCAAGCCGTAGGCCACCACCACCAGCAGGTCGGGCTTGAGCGCGGCCAGCTCGGCCTGGGCCTCGGCGTTGCGCAAGGTCGGTGGCTGCAGCACAGGAATGTTGTGTTCGAGCGCCAGTTGCTTGACCGGGCTGGGCATCAGTTTTTGTCCGCGACCGGCCGGGCGATCCGGCTGTGTGTACACCGCGACGATGTCATAAGGGCTGGCCAGCAGCGCCTTGAGGTGTTCGGCGGCAAATTCGGGTGTACCGGCAAAAACAATGCGCAGTGGCTCGGTCATGGGAGGTCTCGGTTAAAAGCAGTCACAAAAGAAAAAGGCTTGCCGCAGCAAGCCTTTGGAAGGAGGGCATCAAGCTTGCTGGCGATGCTTTTTTTCCAGCTTCTTCTTGATTCGGTCGCGCTTGAGCGTGGACAGGTAATCCACAAACAGCTTGCCGTTGAGGTGGTCGCACTCGTGCTGGATACACACCGCCAGCAGGCCTTCGGCAATCATCTCGAACGGCTTGCCGTCGCGGTCCAGCGCCTTGATCTTCACGCGCAGCGGGCGTTCGACGTTCTCGTAGAACTCCGGCACCGACAGGCAGCCTTCCTGGTATTCGCCCATCTCGTCGGTCAGCGGTTCGAACTCAGGGTTGATGTACACCCTCGGTTCGCTGCGATCTTCGGACAGGTCCATGACCACCACGCGCAGGTGCACGTTGACCTGGGTCGCGGCGAGGCCGATGCCTGGGGCTTCATACATTGTTTCAAACATGTCATCGACCAACTGACGAACCTTATCGTCCACTACGGCCACCGGTTTGGCGATCGTGCGCAGGCGCGAGTCGGGAAATTCGAGGATGTTCAAAATAGCCATAAGCGTAATTGCTGCACATGTGAGGTAGAGGCAAATCGGCGGTGGGATGGACCCACATGGCCGGTGTGGAACGCTCGCAAGCCGCGAAGGCCCTGGCATTTCACGCGAACGCACATAATAAAGGAGATTCACCCCATGAGGAAATCGCTACTCGTCTTGCTGCTGTGGGCGCCGTTCGCCATGGCCCTGCTGCCCCCGCCCGAGCAACGCCTGGATCGGTCAATGCAACAGGCCATCCAACACTTTTTAACGCACAACCGCATTCTGGATTCGCCCCAGGATCTGGACAACGCGCCTTACATCGTCGCGGCAGGCGTCGGCCGCGTGCTGGGCGCGACGGGGGAACGCGTGCACGCCAGAGGCGCCCTTGACCCAACTCAGCCGAGCTATGGGATCTTTCGCCGGGGCAAGGTCTACACCGACCCGCGCACCGGAGAGCTGCTGGGCATCAACGCTGATGATATTGGTACTGCGCGTTTTGTCACCGCCGGTGACCTCAGTACCCTGGCCGTGCAGCGCGTCACCCAGGAAGTGCGCCCCGGTGACCGGTTGCTGCGTGTCGAAGTGCCCGTTGCCGGTACCCGCGTCGATACCACCAAGCCCGCGCCCCTCGTTGAAGGACAGATCATCGATATCCCCAAGGGCGTCACCCAGATCGGTGTGCTGGATACGGTCATCCTGAACAAAGGGCGCCGCGACGGCCTGGTCGAAGGCCGACTACTCACTGTGATGAAGGCCGGCGCCAGCGTGCGCGACACGCTCACCGGTGCTGCGGCGAACCTGCCGGATGAACGCGCCGGCACGCTGTTGGTGTTCCGCACTTATGAAAAGCTCAGCTATGGGCTGGTGCTCAGCGCATCGCATCCGCTGGCAGTGATGGACCGTTTCGAGACTGTCCGCCAACCGCAATAAATAGCCTGCTAAATAAGTTACCAACAGAGTTATCCACAGCTTGTTATGGTCAAGGATGATCCGATGTATCCGTCAAACAGCCATGAAATATCCCCGTCAGAACTGGAAGCGCGCTTACGCTTGCACAGGCTGCCGGAAGTCGGTCCCAAGCGGTTTCGCGTATTGATCGAAGCGTTCGGCAGCGCGTCAAAGGCCATCAGTGCGCCTGCCAGCGCCTGGCGGGCGTTGGGCTTGCCATCCGCCAGCGCCGATGCCCGGCGCAGCCCTGAAATCCGCGACGGCGCCAGTGAGGCATTGGCATGGCTCAGGCGCCCGGCCCAGCATTTGCTGATGTGGGACCAGCCGGATTACCCGGCGCTCCTGGCCCAGATCGATGATGCGCCGCCGCTGTTATTCGTCGCCGGCGACCCTGCAATCCTGGAAAAACCGCAACTGGCGATGGTCGGCAGCCGGCGCGCCTCGCGTCCGGGCATGGACACGGCTGCGGCGTTTTCGCGTAGTTTGGCCAGCGCCGGTTTTGTCATCACCAGCGGCCTTGCACTCGGCATCGACGGTGCGGCGCATCAGGCGGCATTGGACGTGGGAGGCCAGACAATTGGTGTGCTCGGCACCGGGCTCGAAAACTTTTATCCACAGCGCCATCGACGTCTCGCTGCAGCGATGATTGCCCAAGGCAGTGCCGTGGTTTCCGAGTTTCCGCTGGATGCCGCGCCCCAGGCCGGCAACTTCCCACGGCGCAATCGCATCATCAGTGGTCTGTCCCTCGGCGTGCTGGTGGTGGAGGCCAGTATGGCCAGCGGCTCGCTGATCACCGCGAAGCTGGCGGCCGAGCAAGGGCGCGAGGTGTATGCGATCCCGGGTTCCATTCATCATCCCGGCGCCAGGGGCTGTCACCAGTTGATCCGTGAGGGTGCGACGCTGGTGGAAACCATCGAACATATCCTGGAAGGCTTGCGTGGCTGGCAGGCACTGTCGCGTCCGACGCCGACGCCGGTGACTCACCCGCTGGTGGCGCTACTGCACGCCTCGCCCCACACCAGCGAAGCCTTGGCGATTGCCAGTGGGCGGCCGCTGTCGCAGGTGCTGGCGACCCTCACGGAGCTGGAGCTGGAAGGCCAGGTGATCTGTGAAAGCGGGCGCTGGCTTGCGCGCTGCCAGCTTTTGTAGCCGCCAGTTTTTTGGAACTGGGTTTTGTAACGAAGATCGGTAAACTGCGCAGAGCTTTAGTCTGGAGAGTGAGCAATGGTCAACAGGTGGCGTGTGCTGGAAACCGCACGGGAAATTCGCGCAGGCGCGGTGATTGCTTATCCGACCGAAGCAGTTTGGGGGTTGGGCTGCGACCCGTGGAACGAAGAAGCGGTAGACCGTTTGCTCGCCATCAAGAATCGCTCGGTGGACAAGGGCCTGATCCTGGTGGCGGATAACATTCGCCAGTTCGATTTTCTGTTCGAAGACTTCCCGCAGGATTGGATCGACCGCATGGCCAGTACGTGGCCGGGGCCGAACACCTGGCTGGTGCCTCATCAGGACTTGTTGCCCGAATGGGTCACCGGTGTGCACGACACGGTCGCGCTGCGGGTTACGGACCATCCACTGGTGCGGGATCTGTGCTCGTTGGTGGGCCCGTTGATTTCCACCTCGGCCAATCCTCAGGGCCGCCCGGCTGCGCGCACGCGGATTCGCGTAGAGCAGTATTTCCGCGGGCAAGTGGATCTGGTGCTGGGCGGGGCGTTGGGCGGGCGCAAGAACCCGAGCCTGATTCGCGATCTGGTGACGGGTGAGGTGGTGCGTCCCTCGTAGGGCTTATGTGGCGAGGGAGCTTGCTCCCGTTGGGCCGCGAAGCGGCCCCAAAACAGGCAATGGTGTTTTTTTCAGGTAAACCGCATTCTCTGGTTTTGGGCCTGCTTCGCCGGCCAACGGGAGCAAGCTCCCTCGCCACAAAGGGCAGTCAAGGCAGCAAAACGGTTGAACCTGTCGTACGCCGCGCCGACAACGCCGTCTGCGCTTTCGCCGCATCCGCCAGCGCATACCGCTGGTTGATATCAATGCGCACCTTGCCGCTGTTGATCATCGCAAACAGATCGTCCGCCATCGCTTGCAGGTTCGCCGGATTGTTGGCGTAGGTCGCGAGGGTCGGCCGGGTTACGTACAGCGAACCTTTGGCCGACAAAATCCCCAGGTTCACCCCATCCACGGCGCCCGATGCATTGCCGAAGCTCACCACCAGCCCACGCGGTGCCACACTGTCCAGCGAGGTCAGCCATGTGTCCTTGCCGACGCCGTCATACACCACCGGTACCTTTTTGCCGTCAGTCAATTCCAGCACGCGCTGTGCGACGTTTTCCTTGCTGTAGTCGATGGTTTCCCAGGCGCCGAGGGATTTTGCCACGGCGGCTTTTTCCGGCGAACTGACGGTGCCGATCAACTTTACGCCCAGGGCCTTGGCCCATTGGCAGGCCAGGGAGCCCACACCGCCGGCTGCGGCGTGGAACAGGATGGTTTCGCCGCCCTTCAATTCATAGGTCTGGCGCAGCAGGTACTGCACCGTCAGGCCCTTGAGCATGGCGCCGGCGGCCTGTTCGAAGCTGATGCCGTCCGGCAGGTGTACCAGGTTGACGGCGGGCAGTACGTGGAATTGGCTGTAGGCACCCAGCGGGCCGCTGCCGTAGGCCACGCGGTCGCCGACCTTGAACTGGGTGACTTCGCTGCCGACGGCATCTACCACGCCGGCGCCTTCCGCGCCCAGGCCCGATGGCAAGGCCGGGGGTGCATACAGGCCGCTACGGAAATAAGTGTCGATGAAGTTCAGGCCAATCGCCTCGTTGCGCACGCGCACCTGCTGTGGGCCAGGCTCCGCTGGCGTGTAGTCCACATACTCGAGCACGTCGGGGCCACCATGGGCACTGAACTGGATACGTTTTGCCATCTGCCTTCTCCTTGGGTCGAATTCGCGTAGCCCCCTATCCCACTCCTAAGCTTGATCCTCGTCAACTGCGGCGAACCTGAGTGCAGTGGTATCCTGTGCGCCCATTTGCCGCCGACGCCCACTGGCCTCGCGTAGCGTTGCCCGATTCAAGGTGATCTCATGACTACCCGCACCGAGGCTGTCAAAGCCTACCTGCTCGACCTGCAAGACCGCATTTGCAGCGCCCTGGAAACCTTTGAGACGGACACTCGCTTTACCGAAGACGCCTGGACCCGGCCTGCGGGCGGTGGCGGTCGCACCCGTGTGATTGCAAACGGCGCGGTGATCGAAAAAGGCGGCGTTAACTTTTCCCACGTGTTCGGCAGCGGTCTCCCACCCTCCGCCAGCGCGCATCGCCCTGAACTGGCCGGTCGCGGTTTTGAAGCCCTTGGCGTGTCCTTGGTGATCCACCCGCACAACCCCCATGTGCCGACGTCCCACGCCAACGTACGTTTTTTTATCGCCGAAAAAGAAGGCGAAGAGCCGGTGTGGTGGTTCGGTGGCGGCTTCGACCTCACGCCCTACTACGGTAACGATGAAGACTGCATCCACTGGCACCGTGTGGCCGAGCAGGCCTGTGCGCCATTCGGCCCGGACGTGTACGCGCGCTACAAGGCGTGGTGCGACACTTATTTCCATATCAAGCACCGCAACGAGCCCCGTGGCATCGGCGGTCTGTTCTTCGATGACTTGAACGAGTGGGACTTCGACACCTGCTTCGCCTTCATCCGCGCCATCGGCGATGCCTACATCGACGCCTACCTGCCGATCGTGCAGCGTCGCAAAGCCACGGCCTATACCGCGCAGCAACGTGAATTCCAGGAGTTCCGTCGCGGCCGCTACGTTGAATTCAACCTGGTCTACGACCGTGGCACCCTGTTCGGCCTGCAATCGGGTGGGCGTACCGAGTCGATCCTGATGTCGCTGCCGCCCCAAGTGCGCTGGAGCTATGACTGGAAGGCCGAGGCCGGCAGCGAAGAAGCGCGTCTTACCGAATATTACCTGCAGGACCGCGATTGGCTCGGCATTGCAGTGCCCAAGGCGGCGGTCTGATGGATCGTTATGTCGTCTTCGGTAACCCCATCGGCCACAGCAAGTCGCCGCTGATTCACCGTATGTTCGCCGAGCAGACTGGCGAACAACTGGACTACAGCACCTTGCTCGCACCGCTGGAGGATTTTACCGGCTGCGCTCGTGAGTTTTTTCTGCGAGGTCGGGGTGCCAACGTCACCGTGCCGTTCAAGGAGGAGGCCTATCGCCTGGCCGACAGCCTCACCGAGCGCGCCCAACGTGCCGGTGCGGTGAACACCTTGAGCAAGCTGGCCGATGGCACCTTGTTGGGCGACAACACCGACGGCGCGGGCCTGGTGCGTGACCTGACGGTCAACGCCGGGGTGCGCCTCGAAGGCAAACGCATCCTGTTGCTGGGCGCCGGTGGCGCGGTACGCGGAGCGCTGGAGCCGTTGCTGGCCGAGCGACCCTCGTCGTTGATCATTGCCAACCGCACCGTGGAAAAAGCTGAATTGCTTGCCGAGTTGTTCGACGATCTGGGCCCTGTATCCGCCAGCGGTTTCGACTGGCTGCGTGAGCCGGTGGACGTGATCATCAATGCAACGTCCGCCAGCCTGTCAGGCGATATACCTCCGATTGCCGGCAGCTTGATCGAACCGGGCAAGACCTTTTGCTACGACATGATGTACGCCAAGGAGCCGACTGCATTCTGCCGTTGGGCCAGCGAGCAGGGTGCAGCGGTAGCGATGGACGGCCTGGGCATGCTGGTTGAACAGGCAGCCGAAGCGTTCTTCCTGTGGCGCGGTGTGCGTCCGGAGTCGGCACCTGTATTGGCGCAGCTGCGCCGCCAGTTGGCTTAACGCCTATCTAAAGTGGGCACAGTTTTAACCGCGTTCAGTCTTCGAAATGGATGGGGCATTTATCGGCCCCCTCCAGCTTCTTCAACTCCTCAACCACCTGCGGCCTGGCTCGACGCAATGTCAAACTACGTCCCAGACCGCGCAACCGCCGCGCCTCCTGATGCAGCATCTCCACCCCGGAATAGTCGATAAAGTTGATCTGCTGCGCCTCGATCACCACCTTTTCGCCCTGCAAGCTTTGCAGGCGCACTTGCAGATAGTGGCTGGCACCAAAAAAGATCGAGCCGCCCACCCGCAGCACATCTTCTTCTCCATCCCGCCATTGCTGAACCCGTGGCTGCGAGGTGCGTTTGAGGTAGAAGAATAACGAGGCCAGCACCCCCGCATAGATCGCCGTTTGCAGCTCCAGCAACAAAGTGGCGATGCAGGTGAGGCTCATCACCACAAACTCGGCGCGGCTGACCCGGAACAGCGCGCGTATACCGCGATGATCCACCAGGCCCCAGCAGATCAGCAGGATGCTCGCCGCCATGCTCGTGATCGGGATATGCGCGATCAACGCCGCGCCAAACAGTGCAAACAGCGCCACCCACAGCGCAGAAAACACCCCGGCCAGCGGCGAACAGGCACCGGCTTCATAGCTGAGGCCTGAACGGGTAAAAGAACCGGCCGACAAGTAGCCAGAGAAAAATCCACCGACGATGTTGGATAAACCCTGCGCGCGCACTTCCTGATTCGCGTCAAGCAATTGCTGCGAACGGGCCGACAGCGAGCGGGCAATCGACAGGCTGGTCACCAGCCCCAGCATGCCCACCGCCACGGCACTCGGTAGCAGGCGCAGGATCATGTCCAGGTCCATCGGCAAAGGGCTGAACGGCGGCAGTTTGCCGATAAACGAACTGACGCGTGCCACATGCCCGAACATCGATGGCCACAGCCAGGCTGTCAGGCTGCTCAATGTCAGGGCGATTAACAGCGTTGGCCAGCGTGGCATCAGGTACTTGAGCAGTGCGCCCACCAGCAGGGTGCCCAGGCCCAGGGCCAGCGAGGCGTGGTCCCACTCGCCGGCATGCTCGATCAGCGCCAGCAGGCTATTGATCGCCGTGGCCTGGCTCGGCAAAACCAGCCCCAGCAGGTTGGGTAACTGCCCCAGGGCGATCACCACGGCGGCGCCCAGGGTGAACCCCAGCACCACCGAATGAGAGACGAAATTTACCAGCGCGCCGAAGCGCAGCATGCCCAATAACCACTGGAAAACGCCGGCGAGGAATGTCAGCAGCAGGATGAGCGTGATGTAGTCCTGCGATCCCGGCACGGCCAGCGGGCTGACGCTGGCGTAGAGCACGATGGAAATCGCCGCCGTCGGGCCGCAGATCAGGTGCCAGGACGAGCCCCACAGACACGCGATCAGTACCGGGATGATGGCGGCGTATAGGCCGTACTCTGGTGGGAGGCCGGCGATCAACGCGTAGGCAATGGACTGTGGCAAGGCGAGAACCGCGCCACTGAGGCCGACGATTGCATCCCGGCCGACGCGGGCGCGGGTTTGGCGCGGGAGCCAGCTGAGGAAGGGGAAAAGTGTATGGCGGTTGGGCCGGGGCATTTATAACTCGGCTGAAAAGGTTTGACTCAAGGGTATCAGTACACGCCAATCCCTGTGGGAGGGAGCTTGCTCCCTTCCACATTGGAACAATGCAGGGCTTTAGAGTTTGGCTTTGACCGCCGCCAGCGCATCCTGGCCATCCACGGTTTTTACACCCTCCAGCCATTTATCCAGCACCGCCGGATTGGCCTTGATCCACGCCTTCGCCGCCTCGGCATTGCTGACCTTGTTGTTGGCCACCTCGGCCATGATGCTGTTCTCCATTTCCTGGGTGAAGCTCAGGTTGGTCAGCAGTTTTCCTACGTTCGGGCAGGCCTGCGCATACCCTTTACGGGTCAGGGTATACACGCTGCCGGTGTCGCCAAAATACTTCTCGCCGCCCTTGAGATAGTGCATTTTCAACTGCACGTTCATGGGGTGCGGGGTCCAGCCGAGGAAGGTGACGAAGCGCTGTTTTTTCACCGCCCGCGATACTTCGGCAAGCATCGCCTGTTCGCTGGACTCGATCAGCTTCCACTGGCCCAGATCGAAGTCGTTCTTCTTGATGATCTCCTGCAACGAGATGTTCGCCGGCGCGCCGGAGCCGATGCCGTAGATCTTCTTGTCGAACTTATCGGCAAACTTATTCAGGTCGGCAAAGTCGTGCACACCCGCGTCCCACACATAGTCCGGCACGGCGAGGGTGAACTCGGTGCCGTCAAGGTTCTTGGCCAGTTGCACCACCTCGCCATTGGCCACGAACTTGTCGTAAAAGCCTTGCTGCGCCGGCATCCAGTTACCGAGGAACACATCCACCTGGCCATCCTTGAGCCCGCCAAAGGTGATCGGCACCGCCAGGGTGTCGACTTTCGCCTTGTAGCCCATGCCCGTCAGCAGGAACCCGGTGATGGCATTGGTCGCGGCAATGTCGCTCCAGCCGGGATCGGCCATTTTCACCGTTTCACAACTGGCATCTGCGTACACATTGGCGCTGCTTAACGCCAGAATGCCCAGCACTACCGTTAATTTTTGCATGGCCTTCCCTCTGTATTTATTGGTTTTGGCAGGGTTGTGGATAACGTGCCTTGCGCTCCAGGTCGTCGAGGTCGATGTGGTTGCGCATGTATTGCTGACTGGCGTCCACCAGTGGCTGGTGATCCCAGCTCTTCAGCTTGCCCTGGGTCAGCGCCTCGAATACCAGGCGACGGCGGCGTTGGCTGGCGAGCACTTGCTGGTGGATCGCCGGGATGTCCCATTTGGCCCGCGCCTCGTCCAGGAAGGCGGCAAACAGCGCCTGATGCTGCGGCGACTGGCTGAGTTCCTCCTGCTCCCGTGGGTCGTTGTGTACATCGAACAGTAGACACGGGTCGTCTTCGCTATAGATGAATTTATAGGCGCCCCGGCGAATCATCATCAGCGGGCTGATGGTGCCTTCGGCCATGTATTCGCCGAACACTTCGTCGTGCCCACCCTGCCCTTGCAAGTGCGGCACCAGCGAGCGGCCGTCCAGCGGCAGGCGTGGGTCCAGCTCGCCGCCGGCCAGCTCCACCAGCGTGGGCAGCAGGTCGGCGGTGGACACGGCTTTTGATACGCGCCCCGCCGCAAACTGCCCCGGCGCGCTGACCAGCAGCGGCACGCGGGCGGCCATTTCAAACCAGTGCATTTTGTACCAGAGGCCACGCTCGCCGAGCATGTCGCCGTGGTCGCCGGAGAACACGATGATGGTGTCGTCGGCCAGGCCGGTGTCTTCCAGGGTTTGCAGCAGCTTGCCGACATTACTGTCGATGTAGCTGCAGGCACCGAAGTAGGCGCGGCGCGCATCGCGGATCTTATCCACGGGCAGTGGTTTGTCCCACAGGTCATAGACCTTGAGCAGGCGCTGGGAATGTGGGTCGAGATCACGCTGTGCCGGAGTCGCAGGCAAAGGGATGTCGCTGTCGTCGTACAGGTCCCAGAACGGCTTGGGAATGGTGTACGGATCGTGGGGATGGGTCATCGACACGGTCAGGCAGAACGGCTGGTCGCCGTCCTCGCGAATATGGTCGAACAGATATTGCTGGGCCTTGAATACCACCTCTTCGTCGAAATCCAGCTGGTTGGTGCGCACGCATGGGCCGGCTTGCAGCACCGAAGACATGTTGTGGTACCAGCTGGGGCGTACGTGCGGCTCATCCCAGTTCACCGCCCAGCCATAGTCGGCGGGATAGATGTCGCTGGTCAGGCGTTCTTCATAGCCATGCAACTGGTCGGGGCCGCAGAAGTGCATCTTGCCCGACAGCGCGGTGCGGTAGCCGAGGCGCCGCAGGTAGTGAGCATAGGTGGGGACATCGGCGGGAAAATCCGCCGCGTTGTCGTAGGCGCCGATCTTGCTCGGCAGTTGCCCGCTGACCAGCGTGAAGCGCGATGGCGCACACAGCGGGCTGTTGCAATATGCAGCGTCGAATACCACACCTTGCTCGGCGAGGCGGCTCAAGTTCGGCAGCTTGATGGGCGAAGAACCGTAGAACGGGAGCAACGGCGCGGCCATTTGATCGGCCATGATGAAAAGAATGTTCTTGCGCTTCATGGGTTCTCGGCATTCCATAGGCGGTGTTTATGCGAATGAGCATGCAGCCCATGTAAATTGGGGTAAAGCCCATGAAAGGCAATGTCTAGGATAAGCGTAGCTTATGTATGAATCTCTCGGTGATGTGTCCCTCGACCTGCTGCGCGTATTCGAAGCAGCGGCTCGTCATCGCAGCTTTACGGCGGCGGCGATGGAGCTGGGCACCACCCAGCCGGCGATCAGCCAGCAGATCAAGCGCCTGGAAGAACAACTGGCGATTCGCCTGTTTGATCGCATCTACCGCGGCATCGAGCTGACCGAGGCCGGCGCGGTGCTGTTCGAACACGTCCAGGGTGGGTTACTGGCCATCAACGAGGGCCTCAGCGCCATCACCCAACAGGACCAGCACGAAGTGCTGCAAGTGGCTACCGACTTCGCCTTCGCCGCCTATTGGCTGATGCCGCGCCTGCATCGCTTCCACCAGGCCAACCCGCAGGTCGATGTGAGCCTGGTGACCAGCGAGCGCAACCACGCCACCCTGCGCAGCGACATCGATGTGGCGGTGCTGTTTGGCGATGGGCGTTTCAAACAGGGCGACAGCCTGTGGCTGTTCAACGAGGAAGTCTTCCCGGTGTGCAGCCCGCAGTGGCTCAAGGACCAGGCCGCGCCGCTGACCCTGCACAACCTGCACGACGTGCCCCTGCTGCACCTGCGCCAGGAAAACAACAGCCGGTGGTTCGACTGGAGTGGGGTGTTTCGCGAGCTGGGCATTAGCGTTGCGCCGACGCCAGGCCAGTTGCGCTTCGACAACTACACCCTGCTGATCCAGGCAGCGATTGCCGGTCAAGGCGTGGCCATCGGCTGGCGCCACCTGGTGGATAACCTGCTGGAGCAGAACTGGCTGTGCCGGCCGATCAGCAACACGGTGATCTCCCGCTTCGGCTATTACGTCGTGCAGCCGCAGCGCAAACGCCGCGGGCAGTTGGTTGAGCGTTTTGTCGATTGGCTGGTGGCTGAGCAGGCCAGCAGCGCGCAGTCATTGACCGGGCTGGCACTGCCGTCGATTGCGGTCTAGCATCTGGCGCACAGTCGGTAGGGAGTTCCGCATGCAACGTATCAAGGGCTATCACGCCCACATCTACTTCGACGCCAGCACCCTCGATCAGGCGCGCACCCTGTGTGAAGACGGCGCAAAAATGTTCCCGCTGCGCATGGGGCGCGTGCATGAGCGCCCTGTGGGCCCGCACCCGGACTGGAGCTGCCAACTGGCCTTCGACCCCGAATACATCGGCGTGGTGCTGCCGTGGCTGGCGCTGAATCGCAATGGGCTGGTGGTATTCCTCCACCCTGAAACCGGCGATGAGCTCAAGGACCACACCGATCACGCCATCTGGATGGGCGCGATGCGTACGCTGGACCTGTCTGCTTTTTAACCATCCTTTCTGATCCGCAAGCCTCTCCTTCTTTAAAGGATGTAGGGATTTGCGCAGTCATCTCCCATTATATGGGATTGATATTTATATATTGAGATATCGTCAAGCTTAGGTTTATATTCGCCCATCTGCTTTTTTCAGCACCCACTCATTTCAGGTGAAGCGATGCAGGCGCAATTGATCGCGCTCGATTGGGGAACCAGCTCCCTTCGTGCTTACAAACTCGGCCCCGCAGGTGTGGTGCTGGAACAACGCTCGCTGGCGTCGGGCATCATGCATTTGCCCAGCGAGGCCCGGGAGATTGCCGGCGTGCTGTGCAGTGATGGCTTCGAATTGGCCTTCGATGCGGCGTGCGGCGATTGGCTCGAGGCTGAACCTGGCTTGCCGGTGATCGCCTGCGGCATGGTCGGCAGCGCCCAGGGCTGGAGCGAGGCGGCGTATCGCAATACCCCCGTCGACGTCGCCAGCCTGGGTCAGGCACTGCACAAGGTGTGCAGTCTGCGGGGTGTCGAGGTGCATATCGTGCCCGGCGTGATCGAGCAGGTCGGTTTGCCCAATGTGATGCGCGGCGAAGAGACCCAAGTGTTGGGTGTCTTGCACGGGCTGGAGGCCGAGGTGTTGATTGGCCTGCCGGGCAGCCACTCCAAGTGGGTCGAGGTAGTGGGTGGCCGCATCACCCACTTCGACACCTTTATGACCGGCGAGGTGTTTGCGGTGTTGAGCAAGCACAGCCTCCTGGGCCGCACCCAAAAGCCTTCTGAAACATTCCAGGCCGATGCCTTTGACCGAGGCGTGCACGTGGCGCTGTCCGACGAGGGCGAGCGTGGTGTGCTGTCGACGCTGTTCAGTGCGCGCACCCTGGGCCTGACCGCTGAACTCTCGTCCGAACAGCAGCCTGACTACCTGTCGGGCCTGTTGATCGGTCACGAACTGTCCGGCCTGCCGGACCGCGCCAAACACCTGCCGATCATTCTGGTCGGCGCCGCCCCCCTCTGCACCCGCTATCAACGCGCCCTCGCCCTGTGTGGTTTTGCCCATGTGAGCCTGGCGCAAGAGGCCACCGAGCGCGGCCTGTGGCAACTGGCCGTGGCGGCCGGGCTCACTCAACCTGTATCGGAGGCCTGACATGCTCAAGCAAGCACTCGCACAAAACGGTTTGATCGCGATCCTGAGGGGTGTGCGCCCGGACGAAGCCAAGGCGGTCGGCCAAGTGCTGTACGACGCCGGTTTTCGCGTGATCGAAGTCCCGCTCAATTCGCCGGACCCCTACACCAGCATCCGCACCCTGCGCGACAGCCTGCCCGCCGATTGCCTGATCGGTGCCGGCACGGTGTTGACGCCCGAGCAGGTTGAGCAGGTGAAAGCGGCCGGCGGCCAAGTGATCGTCATGCCCCACAGCGATGCCAAGGTGTTGCGCGCCGCGAAGGCCGCGGGCCTGTACCTGTCGCCGGGTGTGGCCACGCCCACCGAAGCCTTCGCCGCACTGGCCGAAGGTGCCGACGTATTGAAGCTGTTTCCGGCCGAGCAAATGGGCCCGGCGGTGATCAAGGCGTGGCTGGCGGTATTGCCGCAGGGCACGTTGTTGCTGCCGGTGGGCGGTATTAACCCGGACAACATGCAGGTGTTCACCGACGCCGGCGCCAAAGGGTTCGGGCTGGGTTCCGGGTTGTTCAAACCGGGTATGACCGTGGATCAGATTGCGAGCCGCGCCCAGGCGTATGTCGCGGCCTGGAAAGCCCTGAGCTGAGATCAAATTCCGCGCCCACAGGCGCCGCATCTATAAGAGAGATAACAGATGAAAATCACCAAACTGACGACCTTTATCGTCCCGCCGCGCTGGTGCTTCCTCAAGGTCGAAACCGACCAGGGCGTGACCGGTTGGGGCGAGCCCGTGGTCGAAGGCCGTGCTCATACCGTGGCCGCCGCCGTTGAAGAACTGTCCGACTACCTGATCGGTAAAGACCCACGCAACATCGAAGACATCTGGACCGTGCTCTATCGCGGCGGCTTCTACCGGGGCGGCGCCGTGCACATGAGCGCCCTCGCCGGCATCGACCAGGCACTGTGGGACATCAAGGGCAAGGCCCTCGGCGTCTCCGTCAGCGACCTGCTCGGTGGCCAGGTGCGTGACAAGATCCGCGTGTATTCGTGGATCGGTGGCGACCGTCCAGCCGACACCGCCCGCGCTGCCAAAGAGGCCGTGGCCCGTGGTTTTACCGCCGTGAAAATGAACGGTACCGAAGAATTGCAGTTCGTCGACAGCTTCGAAAAAGTCGACCTGGCCCTGGCCAACGTCGCCGCTGTGCGTGATGCGGTCGGCCCTAACGTCGGCATCGGCGTCGACTTCCATGGTCGGGTGCACAAGCCCATGGCCAAGGTGCTGATGAAGGAGCTGGACCCGTACAAACTGATGTTTATCGAAGAGCCGGTGCTCAGCGAAAACTACGAAGCCCTCAAGGAGCTGGCGCCGCTGACCAGCACCCCGATCGCCCTGGGTGAGCGTCTGTTCTCGCGTTGGGACTTCAAGCGCGTGCTCAGCGAAGGCTACGTCGACATCATCCAGCCGGATGCTTCCCACGCCGGCGGCATCACCGAAACCCGCAAGATCGCCAACATGGCCGAAGCCTACGATGTGGCCCTGGCCCTGCACTGTCCGCTGGGCCCGATTGCCTTGGCCGCTTGCCTGCAACTGGACGCGGTTTGCTACAACGCGTTTATCCAGGAGCAAAGCCTGGGCATTCACTACAACGAGAGCAACGACTTGCTCGACTACGTGCGCGACCCTGGCGTGTTCGACTATGACCAAGGCTTTGTGAAGATCCCCAACGGGCCAGGCCTGGGTATCGAGATCAACGAGGAGTACGTGATCGAGCGCGCCGCCATCGGCCATCGCTGGCGCAACCCGATCTGGCGCCATGCCGATGGCAGCTTTGCCGAGTGGTGATTCCCTCCTGAAGAAACACGGTTAAAAATGTGGCAGGGGGCTTGCTCTCTTCCACATTTTGATTCGGTTTTATCAGTAAGTCCGTCCTCAATAAACATAAAAAGAGGCACTTCCCATGCACCCTGAATCCCTCACCGGACAGGCTTCTTTAGTCACGCCTAGCCGAAAGCGCTTCTTCATCATGGTGCTGCTGTTCATCACTGTGGTCATCAACTACCTCGACCGCAGTAACCTGTCGATTGCCGCCCCTGCGTTGACCAGCGAGTTGGGTATCGACCCGGTGCATGTCGGCCTGATTTTCTCGGCATTCGGCTGGACCTACGCCGCCATGCAGATCCCCGGCGGTTGGCTGGTCGACCGGGTGCCGCCGCGCATCCTCTACACCGCCGCCCTGCTGCTGTGGTCCATCGCCACCGTGATGCTGGGCTTTGCCGCCAGTTTCATCGCGCTGTTCGTGCTGCGCATGGCCGTCGGTGCGTTGGAGGCGCCGGCCTACCCGATCAACAGCCGCGTGGTCACTACCTGGTTTCCCGAGCGCGAGCGTGCGACGGCGATTGGCTTTTACACCTCGGGGCAATTCGTCGGGCTGGCGTTCCTCACGCCGGTACTGGCCTGGCTGCAGCATGAGTTCGGCTGGCACATGGTGTTTGTCACCACCGGTGGTGTCGGCATCTTGTGGGCGGTGATCTGGTACGCGGTGTACCGCGAGCCGAAGGATTTCAAAGGCGCGAACGAGGCTGAAATCCAATTGATTCGCGACGGTGGCGGCCTGGTGGACATGCAGGCGCAAACCGCCAAGGCGCCGTTCAGCTGGGTCGATCTGGGCATCGTGCTGAGCAAGCGCAAACTCTGGGGTATTTACCTGGGGCAGTTCTGCCTGAACTCCACCCTGTGGTTCTTCCTGACCTGGTTTCCGACCTACCTGGTGAAATATCGCGGCATGGACTTCATCAAGTCCGGCCTGCTGGCCTCGCTGCCGTTCCTTGCCGCATTTGTCGGTGTGCTGTGTTCCGGGATTTTTTCCGATTGGCTGATTCGTCGGGGCGCGTCGGTGGGCTTTGCGCGCAAGTTGCCGATCATTGGCGGGCTGCTGATTTCCACGGCGATCATCGGTGCCAACTATGTGGATTCGACGGCGTGGGTCATCGCATTCCTGGCGGTGGCGTTCTTCGGCAATGGCCTGGCGTCGATTACCTGGTCGCTGGTATCGACCCTGGCACCGGCACGGTTGCTGGGCCTGACGGGGGGCGTGTTTAATTTCATCGGCAACCTGTCCGCGATTGCCACGCCGATCGTGATTGGTTTTCTGGCCAGCGGCGATTCGTTCGCGCCAGCGATCACCTACATCGCGGTGCTGGCGTTGCTGGGGGCATTGTCTTACATATTGCTGGTGGGCAAGGTCGAGCGGATCAAGCTGGACGAATAAACGGCGGCGAGGGAGTACGCTCCCTCGCCACAGCAAGCCTTACTTGCGTGCGTTGCGCACGCCTTCGGACAGCGCCGCGCAATGGCTCAACACGCCATCAATCGCCTGCTGTTCGCTGCCGGCGTTGGCGATGTGATCGATCAGCGCCGAGCCCACTACCACACCGTCCGCCAGGCGCGCGATGGCCGCCGCTTGTTCCGGCGTGCGGATACCGAAGCCGATGCTGATCGGCAGGTCGGTATGGCGACGCAGGCGGGTCACGGCTTCTTCGACGTGTTCCAGGGTGGCGGCACCGGCGCCGGTCACACCGGCCACCGACACGTAGTACACAAAGCCGGAGCTGCCGTTGAGTACGGTCGGCAGGCGCACGTCGTCGGTGGTCGGCGTGGTCAGGCGGATAAAGTCGATGCCGGCGGCCTGGGCCGGGTCGCACAGCTCGCCGTTATGCTCGGGCGGCATGTCGACCACGATCAGGCCGTCGACACCGGCTTCCTTGGCGTGCGTGATGAACGCAGGTACGCCGTATTTGTGGATGGGGTTGAAGTAGCCCATCAACACCAGCGGGGTGTCGTTGTTGTCTTTGCGGAACTCGCGGACCATCTGCAGGGTTTTCGCCAGGTTCTGCTTGGCCTCCAGCGCGCGGATGTTGGCGAGCTGGATGGCCGGGCCGTCGGCCATCGGGTCGGTGAAGGGCATGCCCAGTTCGATCACGTCGGCGCCGGCGGCCGGCAAACCCTTGAGGATCGCCAGGGAGGCGTCATACCCCGGGTCGCCGGCAGTGACGAAGGTCACCAGGGCGGCGCGGTTTTGTTCTTTGAGCTGGGCAAAGCGCGTTTGCAGGCGGCTCATCAGTGTTTCTCCTGCTTAGACTGTTCCATGTGGTGCATCACGGTCTGCATGTCTTTGTCGCCACGGCCGGACAGGTTGACCACCATCAGGTGATCCTTCGGCAGGGTCGGTGCGCGTTTGAACACTTCGGCCAGGGCGTGGGCGCTTTCCAGTGCAGGAATAATCCCTTCCAGGCGGCAGCATTTGTGAAAGGCTTGCAGGGCTTCGTCATCGGTCACCGAGGTGTACTGGACGCGGCCAATATCATGCAACCATGCGTGTTCCGGGCCGATGCCTGGGTAATCGAGGCCTGCGGAAATCGAGTGGGCATCGATGATCTGACCATCGTCGTCCTGCAGCAGGAAGGTACGGTTGCCGTGCAGCACGCCCGGTACCCCGCCGTTGAGGCTGGCGGCGTGCTTGCCGGTCTCGATACCGTGGCCGGCGGCTTCAACGCCGATGATCTCGACGCTGGTGTCATCCAGGAACGGGTGAAACAGGCCCATGGCGTTGGAGCCGCCGCCGATGCATGCCACCAGGCTGTCCGGCAGGCGGCCTTCCTGGGCTTGCAGCTGGGCGCGGGTTTCCTTGCCGATCACCGCCTGGAAGTCGCGGACCATCGCCGGGTACGGGTGTGGGCCGGCCACGGTGCCGATCAGGTAGAAGGTGCTGTCGACGTTGGTCACCCAGTCACGCAGGGCTTCGTTCATCGCGTCTTTGAGGGTGCCGGTGCCGGCGACCACCGGAATCACTTCGGCGCCCAACAGCTTCATGCGGAACACGTTGGCCTGTTGGCGCTCGATGTCGGTGGTGCCCATATAGATCACGCATTGCAGGCCAAAGCGCGCCGCGACGGTGGCGGTGGCCACGCCGTGCATGCCGGCGCCGGTCTCGGCGATGATGCGTTTTTTGCCCATGCGCCGCGCCAGCAGGATCTGGCCGATGCAGTTGTTGATCTTGTGCGCGCCGGTGTGGTTCAGCTCTTCACGCTTGAGGTAGATCTTGGCGCCACCACAGAACTCGGTCAGGCGTTCGGCGAAATACAGCGGGCTCGGGCGACCCACGTAGTCGCGTTGGAAGTAGGCCAATTCCTCGTTGAAGGCCGGATCAATCTTGGCTGCTTCGTATTCGCGAGCCAGTTCGAGGATCAACGGCATCAGGGTTTCAGCGACGTAACGGCCGCCGAACGCGCCAAACAGGCCGTTGGCGTCGGGGCCGTTGCGTAGATCGGTCTGGGACTGAGTCATGGGACGCTCCAGGGGAAAAAGGGGTGTAGGAAACAATGAGGGCCACTCTACCCCTGACGCGCCAGGCTGAAAACCGATAAGATCGCCGCAACCTGTCAGGAAAACTCACAGATGAGCCGAGACCTCCCGCCCCTCAATGCCCTGCGTGCGTTTGAAGCCGTTGCGCGGCTTAACAGCGTCAGCCAGGCTGCCGAGCAACTGCACGTGACCCACGGGGCGGTCAGTCGCCAACTTAAAGTGCTGGAAGAACACTTGGGTGTCAGCCTGTTCGTCAAGGATGGGCGAGGCATTAAACTCACAGATGCCGGCGCTCGGCTGCGCGATGCCAGCTTTGAGGCGTTCGAGCGTCTGCGCGATGCGTGCGTCGAACTCACCCAACGCAGCGCGGATGCGCCGTTTGTGCTGGGGTGTTCGGGCAGTTTGCTGGCACGCTGGCTGATCCCGCGCCTGGGCCGCTTGAATGCCGACCTGCCGGACTTGCGCCTGCACCTGTCGGCGGGTGATGGCGATCTCGACCCGCGCCGTCCTGGCCTGGACGCTTTGCTGGTATTCGCCGAGCCGCCATGGCCGGCGGATATGCAAGTGTTTGAACTGGCCAGCGAGCGCATCGGCCCGGTGCTGAGCCCGCGTTTCGCCGGTTACGAGCGTTTGCGCCAGGCGCCGGCATCAGCCCTGTGCGGCGAGCCGCTGTTGCACACCACCTCGCGTCCTCAGGCCTGGCCTATTTGGGCGCAGCAACACGCCATCGCGCCCGATGCGTTGAAGCACGGCCAGGGCTTTGAGCATTTGTATTATTTGCTGGAGGCAGCGGTGGCGGGGTTGGGGGTGGCGATTGCGCCTGAGCCGCTGGTGGCAGAGGATCTGCGTGCGGGTCGCCTGGTGGCGCCGTGGGGGTTCACTGACACCCCGGCGCACCTGGCGCTGTGGCTACCCAAGCGCGCCGCGGACGGGCGCGCCCGGCAGTTGGCGCAGTGGCTCAAGGCTGAGCTGATGCGCCAACCGAGTTAGCCGGTCTATCAGTCACCGCGTTTGCACAGCAGGTACGCCGCAAGCAGTCCCAGCGCGCCTACAGCGACACCGGCTGTAGTCCATGGGTGCTCTTGCGCGTAGTCACGAGTGGCAACGCCGGTTTCGCGAATTTTGACTTTGCTTTCTTCGTAGGCGTCGCTGATCAGGTGGCGCGAGTGCTTGAGGGCGTTCTCGGCGTTGCTTTTCAGGGCCTTCAGGGTCTTGCGCGACTCATCGGACGCATCGTCCTTGAGGCTCTCAAGGGACTTGAGCAGGCTCGAAATCTCGGCTTCCATGCTTTCCAGCGACGCTTTGCGTAAAGAAGTGTTGGCCATGTGGACATCTCCTGAAGTGATTGAGTGGCGTGTGTAGATACCGACTGCGCCGGTTTCAGAAAGTGCAGTAAATCTGAACTTTCGGGTAGGAATGGTCGCCAGAGGCAGTATGAACTTTGACTGCTAGGCTTTATTGACGACCCTCAGGAGAAACGCTATGTCTGATCATCACACCTACAAGAAAGTCGAATTGGTCGGTTCCTCGACCACCAGCATCGAAGATGCGATCAACAATGCGATTGCCGAGGCCAACAAGAGCCTCAAGCATCTGGAATGGTTTGAAGTGACCGAAACCCGTGGCCATATCGAAAACGGCAAGGTCGCCCACTACCAGGTCACGCTCAAGGTGGGATTCCGAATTGCCAGTAGTTGATCCGCTGAGTTGAACTTGCTGGCTGGCCGATTGCCATAACCTGCGCTACAACGATGGGGTGCCGACGCGAAAAGCGTCGGCATGTTCTTTTCGATCAGCGCAAGGAAAGTAACGGATGAAGAAGTTTCTGCTAGCGGTAGGTTTGTTGAGCATTGCGGGTACGGCCCTGGCGGCGGGCAAGCCTTGTGAAGAGCTCAAAAGCGAGATTGCAGCGAAACTCGACGCCAAAGGCGTTTCGGGTTATTCGCTGGAAGTCGTGGATAAAGGCGCCTCAACCGACGCAAAAGTGGTCGGTAACTGCGAAGGCGGCACCAAGGAAATCGTCTACAAGCGCGGTTAATCCAGTGTTGCAGACATAAAACCGACGCACTTGCCCACAGGTGCGTCGGTTTTTTTTCGCCTGCGGTTCAGCCCTTCATCAACTGCGCGAGCAGTTCGTAGGAATGAATCCTGTCGGCGTGGTCATACAGGTCGCAGGTAAAGATCAGCTCATCGGCGCCGGTTTGCTCGATCAGCACCTCCAGTTTGGCGCGAATCTTCGCCGGGCTGCCGACCATCGCCAGGCCGAGGAAACTGCCGACCGCGTCCTTTTCATGGGGCAACCACAGGCCGTCCATGGTTTTGACCGGCGGACGTTGCACCAGGCTTTGGCCGCGCATCAGCGCGAGGATGCGCTGGTACACCGAAGTGGCCAGGTAGTCGGCGTGTTCATCGGTGTCGGCGGCGACCAACGGGATACCGAGCATCACGTAGGGCTTGTCCAGCACGGCAGAAGGCTTGAAGTGATTGCGATACACCCGAATCGCCTCATGCATCAAACGCGGTGCGAAGTGGGAGGCGAAGGCGTAGGGCAAACCGCGCTCGCCGGCCAGTTGCGCACTGAACAGACTCGAGCCCAGCAGCCACACCGGTACATGGGTGCCGGTGCCCGGTACGGCAATCACGCGCTGGTCCGGCGTGCGCGGGCCCAGGTAAGCCATCAGCTCGGCGACGTCTTCGGGGAAGTCATCAGCACTGCCGGAGCGCTCTCGGCGCAGGGCGCGGGCGGTCATCTGGTCGGAACCGGGCGCACGGCCCAGGCCCAGGTCGATACGGCCGGGATACAGGCTTTCCAGGGTGCCGAACTGTTCGGCGATCACCAGCGGCGCATGGTTGGGCAGCATCACGCCGCCGGAGCCGACGCGAATCGTGGACGTGCCGCCAGCCAGATAGCCCAGCAATACCGAGGTCGCCGAGCTGGCGATGCCGTCCATGTTGTGGTGCTCGGCTACCCAGAAACGGTTGTAGCCGAACTTTTCCACGTGCTGGGCCAGGTCCAGGGAATTGCGCAGCGATTGCGCCGGACTGCCGTTGGCCCGCACGGGCACCAGGTCGAGGGTCGAGAACTTCACGTCGGACAGCGATTTCATAAGCCTGCTTCTCCAATAGGGGCGCAGGCTTCTTAGACGAACCAAAACCTGCCGCTTCATGTGCATGTTCTATGCAATGAGGGCATATACCCGAGATTCAATAGCGTGCGCGAAATTTCCTACTGATTCACTAGGTTTCTCTTACGAGTGAACTTTGGCACAGCGTCTATCCTCAGAACCCTTACTGACGCAAAACCACCGTTCGAGGAGACCGCTATGAGCATCGTAAAAAAAGCATCCGCGCATTGGGAAGGCGACCTGAAGACTGGCCTGGGTTCCATCTCCACCGAAACCGGCGTACTGCGCGAAGCACCCTACGGCTTCAAGGCGCGTTTTGAAGGCGGCAAGGGCACCAACCCTGAAGAATTGATCGGCGCGGCCCATGCCGGCTGTTTCTCCATGGCGTTCTCCATGATTCTGGGCGACGCGGGGCTAAAGGCTGACAGCATCGACACCCAGGCTGAAGTGACCCTGGACCAGGTGGATGGTGGCTTTGCGATCACCGCCGTGCATTTGATCCTCAAGGCCAAGATCCCGGGCGCAAGCCAGGCGCAGTTCGATGAGCTGAGCAAGAAGGCCAAGGAAGGATGCCCGGTATCCAAGGTGCTGAATGCGACCATCACCCTGGATGGCACGCTGGTTAACTAACACGCCTTACTTAATGTGGAGGGGGCTTGCTCTCGATAGCCCTCTCCCACACGTTGTTCTGCGTTAAATCAGAACTCGTGTTTGCAAATTGTGGTCGAATAGCCTTATGCATCCTAGGCGCACACCCGTGCACATGCATTCAGGGAGCTTCACACATGAAACGTTTTGCCTTGGCGATCATCTGCGCTGTATTGGCCACCTCGGCCGTGGCCGCGCCAAAAGATTGTGAAGAGCTCAGGAAAGAGATTGAAGTCAAGATCCAGGCCAATGCCGTCCCGTCCTACACCCTTGAGATCGTTAGCAAGGAAGAGGCCGACAAACACGACGTAGCAATGGTCGTGGGTAGCTGTGAGAACGGCACCAAGGCAGTCATCTATCAGAGAAATAACGACTGATCAGAGGCAGTTCACACTGCGCTCTTCGGCCAATAACTGTCGCGCTGAGTCATACAGCCGAATGTTGGGCGTGAAGGCCAGTGAGCGGCCTTCCAGCACATAACGTTGCCCAGCCTTGAAGTGGTCGTACTGCAAGGTCATAAAACACGTGCGGTACAGCATCTGGCTGAGGCCGCCCAGGCCACCGCCGGCGGGCACCTCGAAGTCAAAGCGCACCATCAGCTCATGGGGGCCGGGCGGCATTTGGAAGTAGCGCCCGTCGTCCAGGTTCTTTGCGTCAAGCCGCTGCGCCATCACCAGTTTCGCCCCCGGCGTCGGCGTGGTGAAATCGACCCAGGCCTGTTGCGGATCGGCGGGAGGTACTGGGGTCGACGTACAGGCGCCGACGAATACGGCGGCGGCGCAAAGCAAAAACTGACGCATGACGGGCCCTCGGCGATAGGATGGGGGTTTGCGTCAGTATAAACACGAACCTATCACCCAGGAGCAGTCAGTGCATGATCAGGCGTTTTCTTCCAGGGTTGATGGTTGTGCTGCTCAGTGGTTGCTCCAGCGTCGGTTATTACAGCCAATTGGCGGACGGCCAATGGCAACTCTTGCGGGCTCGGGAACCGGTTGCCAAGGTGATTGCCGACCCATCCCGCCCGCAGCAGCTGCGTGACCACCTCACGCAGTCCCAGAAAGCGCGAACCTTCGCCAGCGAGCACCTGCACCTGCCCGACAACCAGAGTTACCGGCTGTATGCCGATATTGGCCGGCCCTATGTAGTCTGGAACGTCTTCGCCACGCAGGAATTTTCTCTGTCGCCTGAGAACCATTGCTTCCCCATCGCCGGTTGCGTGGCCTATCGCGGCTATTACAGCCAGGGCGCGGCGCGTGGCGAGGCGGCGTTGTTGCGCCAGCAAGGCATGGACGTGTCGATAGGTGGCGTGGAGGCTTATTCCACGCTGGGCTGGTTCAATGACCCGATCATGAGCTCGATGATGAACTGGGGCGATGAACGCCTGGCCACGTTGATCTTCCATGAGCTGGCGCACCAGCGCTTCTATGTGAAGGACGACACCGAGTTCAACGAGTCATTTGCCACCTTCGTCGAGCAGGAAGGCACTCGCCAGTGGCGCGCCGCTCGTGGTTTGACGCCTCAAGGCGACACGCTGTTGAAACAGCGTGACCAGTTTATTCAGTTGATCCTCGACACTCGCAAGCGCCTGGAAAAACTCTACGCCCAGCCCTTGGCAACGGGTGTGATGCGCCAGGCCAAGGCTGCGGAATTTGAGCGGTTGCGCAGCGATTATCGCGAATTGCGCGATGGCCAATGGGGTGGCGATAAACGTTATGACGCCTGGATCAACCAGCCGATGAACAACGCGCGTTTGTTGCCGTTCGGGCTGTATGACCAGTGGGTGCCGGCGTTTGCGGCGTTGTTCAGGCGGGAAAGCGGGGATTGGGTGAAGTTCTATGCCGCGGTTGAGAGGCTGGGCGGATTGCCGGTGGCGCAGCGCAAGGTGGCGTTGAAACAATTGGAAGGTGTTGATTTTTAGGGCCTCATCGGGGGCAACCCCCCTCCCACACTGACCGAATTCCAACATGGAGATGCGGTCTCTTGTGGGAGGTGCGGTGCGACGATTCGACTTGCCCCCGATGGCGACCTCAAGGCTGCCGCAAAAACGCCTGATGCATCTCAGCCAACGTCTCAAAATGCCAGGTCGGCGCCTCGGCATTCAATTCCTCATAACTGCCAAACCCATACCCCACTGCCGCCGAATCCAGCCCGTTGCTGCGCGCGCCGATCAGGTCGTGCTTGCGATCACCGATCATCAAGGTGGTGGTGGGGTCCAGGCCTTCTTCGCTCATCAAATGCGCAATCAACTCGACCTTGTTGGTACGCGTACCATCCAGCTCGCTGCCGTAGATCACCTTGAAGTGCCTGGCAAAGTCGAAATGCCGCGCGATCTCGCGGGCAAATTCCCACGGCTTGGAGGTGGCTACATAGAGCTGGCGACCCTGGCCGTTCAATGCTTCCAACAGCGGTATCACGCCATCGAACACGCGGTTTTCGTACAGCCCGGTGACCTTGAAACGTTCGCGGTAGAAGTTCACCGCTTCCCAGGCCTTGGCTTCATCGAAGCCGTAAAACTGCATGAAGGCTTGCAGTAACGGCGGGCCGATGAAGTGTTCAAGCCTGGTCAGGTCCGGCTCATCGATGCCGAGTTTGCCGAGGGCATACTGGATCGAGCGGGTAATGCCCTCGCGCGGGTCGGTGAGCGTGCCATCCAGGTCGAACAGGACGGTTTGGTAATGCAGGCTCATTGGTCGAATCCTTGCGCCAGGTGCAGGTCTTTTAGTTTCACGTAGTTCGCGGCGCTGTAGGTGAAAAAGGCGCGCTCCTTGTCAGTCAATGCGCGGACTTGTTTAACCGGACTGCCCACGTACAAGAAACCGCTGTCGAGTTTCTTGCCTGGCGGCACCAGGCTGCCGGCACCGATGATCACGTCGTCTTCCACTACGGCGCCATCCATCACGATGCTGCCCATGCCGATCAGGATGCGGTTGCCCACGGTGCAGCCATGCAGCATGACCTTGTGGGCGATGGTCACGTCGTCGCCGATCAGCAGCGGGAAACCGTCAGGATTGAAGGGGCCGGCGTGGGTAATGTGCAGCACGCAGCCATCCTGCACGCTGGTGCGTGCGCCGATGCGGATGCGGTGCATGTCGCCGCGGATCACTGTCAGTGGCCAGACCGAGCTGTCGGCGCCGATTTCGACGTCGCCGATCACCACCGCCGAAACATCGACAAACGCCCCGTCGCCCAGGGTTGGCGTGTGATTCTGATAGGTGCGAAGGGTCACGATAGGCTCTCTCTCTTCTGCTGATAGCTGCGGTGGGCGTTGATTGTAATTAAGATGGCCCCATCTTTGTCTTACCTGTTTCTTCAGCCAAGGTGCCAACCGTGAGCGCGAACAACCCTCTTCTGCAGTCCTACGACCTGCCGCCGTTCTCGGCGATCCGTGCCGAGCACGTCCAACCGGCCATCGAACAGATCCTCGCCGACAACCGCGTGGCCATCGAAGGCATCCTGCAAAGCCAGGGTAAAAATCCTACCTGGGCGGGCCTGGTCCTGGCCATGGACGAACTCAATGACCGCCTGGGCGCCGCCTGGAGCCCGGTCAGCCACCTCAACGCGGTGTGTAACAGTGCTGAGCTGCGTGAGGCCTACGAGGCATGTCTGCCGGCGTTGAGCGCCTACTCCACCGAGCTGGGCCAGAACCGCGCGTTGTTCCAGGCTTTCGAAGCCCTGGCCAACAGCCCGGAAGCCGCCGGTTTCGATGTGGCGCAAAAAACTATTCTTGAGCATTCCCTGCGAGACTTCCGCCTGTCGGGTATCGACCTGCCGCCGGAGCAGCAGAAGCGCTACGCCGAAGTGCAGAGCAAACTCTCCGAGCTGGGCAGCAAGTTCTCCAACCAACTGTTGGACGCCACCCAGGCCTGGACCAAGCACGTTACCAATGAAGCCACCCTTGCCGGCCTGACTGACTCGGCCAAGGCGCAAATGGCCGCCGCTGCCCAGGCCAAAGGCCTCGACGGCTGGCTGATCACCCTGGAATTCCCCAGCTACTACGCGGTGATGACCTACGCCCAGGACCGCGCCCTGCGTGAGGAAATTTACGCCGCCTATTGCACCCGTGCGTCGGACCAAGGTCCGAATGCCGGTCAGAACGATAACGGTCCGGTGATGGAACAGATCCTCGACTTGCGTCAGGAACTGGCGCAACTGCTCGGTTTCGCCTCCTTCGCCGAGCTGAGCCTGGCTACCAAGATGGCCGAATCCAGCGATCAGGTGCTGAGTTTCCTGCGTGACCTGGCCAAGCGCAGCAAGCCGTTTGCCGCCCAGGACCTGCAACAGCTCAAGGCTTATGCCGCCGAACAAGGCTGTGCCGACCTGCAAAGCTGGGACAGCGGTTTCTACGGCGAAAAACTGCGTGAGCAGCGCTACAGCGTGTCCCAGGAAGCCCTGCGCGCCTATTTCCCGGTCGACAAAGTGCTCGGCGGCCTGTTCGCCATCGTGCAGCGTCTGTACGGCATCGAGATCGCCGAGCAGAAAGGCTTCGACACCTGGCACCCGGATGTTCGCCTGTTCGAAATCAAGGAAAACGGCCAGCACGTCGGCCGCTTCTTCTTCGACCTCTACGCCCGGGCCAACAAGCGTGGTGGCGCCTGGATGGACGGCGCCCGTGACCGTCGCCGCACTGTCGACGGCGTGCTGCAGAGCCCGGTGGCCAACCTGGTGTGCAACTTCACCCCGGCCGACAGCGGCAAACCCGCGCTGCTGACCCATGATGAAGTCACCACCTTGTTCCACGAATTCGGCCACGGCCTGCATCACCTGCTGACCCGTGTCGAACACGCCGGTGTTTCCGGTATCAACGGCGTGGCCTGGGATGCAGTGGAGTTGCCAAGCCAGTTCATGGAGAACTGGTGCTGGGAGCCGGAAGGCCTGGCGCTGATCTCCGGCCACTATGAAACCGGTGAGCCACTGCCGCAGGACCTGCTGCAAAAAATGCTCGCGGCGAAGAACTTCCAATCCGGCCTGATGATGGTCCGTCAGTTGGAATTCTCGTTGTTCGACTTTGAAATGCACGCCACTCACGGCGATGGTCGCAGCGTGGCGCAGGTGCTTGAGGGTGTGCGTGACGAGGTGTCGGTAATGCGTCCGCCGGCCTACAACCGCTTCCCCAACAGTTTTGCGCACATCTTCGCCGGTGGTTACGCGGCGGGGTACTACAGCTACAAATGGGCTGAGGTGCTGTCGGCGGACGCCTTTTCCAAATTCGAGGAGGACGGCGTGCTCAATGCCGACACTGGCCGTGCATTCCGTGAGGCGATCCTGGCTCGCGGCGGTTCCCAGGCGCCGATGGTGCTGTTCGTCGACTTCCGCGGACGTGAACCTTCGATTGACGCACTCTTGCGCCATAGCGGCCTGAGTGAGGACGCGGCAGCATGAGCGAAGCGCCTGTGATCACCAAAAAGCAATTTATCGCCGGGGCCGTATGCCCGGCGTGCAGCGAACCGGACAAGCTGAAGATGTGGACCGAAGACAGCGTGCCGCATCGCGAGTGTGTGGCATGCGGATATACCGATACGCTGAATGACCAAGGGCTGTCGGTGCCCAAGGAGCTGGGTACGCGGGTCAATACCTCGGCGTTGAAAGCGCCGTCCGACCCCAAGGTTCAGGCGGTGCAATTCTTCCCGAACCCCAAGCTGAAAAAAGACTAACGGCCCTACGCAGGCTAATGTGGGAGGGGGCTTGCTCCCGATAGCGCAGTGTCAGTCACTCTATCCATGAGCTGACCCACCGCTATCGGGAGCAAGCCCCCTCCCACTTTTTTGCGCGTTGAAATCATTTCCCAATGCTTAGCCTGCTATCATTTGTAACCGTTGATTGCAGTTCGCAACACAAAAAGACAAGCCGCTCCCTAGAAGCCGCTGCCAAACCCGTGACCACATGATGAGGTACTCCATGTCTGATCAAGATCAAGACAACCCCCGGCGTGACTTTCTGCGCAAATCCTTGACCTTGATTCCGGTGGTCACGGTTGCCAGTAGCGGCCTTGGCGGTTCGATACTGATGGCAACGCCTGAACCTGCACAGGCTGCGGTTGGCAAGCCTGTGGCCAGCGAAAAGGCCTACGAGCCCACTTACTTCACTGCTGAAGAATGGGCGTTTATCAACGCTGCCGTCGAGCGCCTGATCCCCGCCGATGAGCAAGGCCCTGGCGCCCTGGAAGCCGGCGCACCGGAATACATCGACCGCCAGATGAACACGCCGTATGCCAGTGGTGCGCTGTGGTTCATGCAAGGCCCGTTCAGCGCCGACGCCGCGCCGGAGATGGGTTGGCAGAGCAAACTGGTGCCCAAAGAGATTTACCGCCTGGGCATTGCTGCTGCGGATGCTTGGTCGAAAGCGTTCAACGGTAAAGCTTTTGCTGCGCAAGACAGCGCTACCCGAGACGATATGTTGCGCCGCCTGGAGGCGGGCGGCAGCGAACTGGCCGCGCATTTCGAAGCGGTGCCGCCGAAGATGTTCTTCAACCTGTTGCTGCAAAACACCAAGGAAGGGTTCTTCTGCGACCCGATCCACGGCGGCAATAAAGGCATGGTCGGCTGGACCCTGATTGGCTTCCCCGGCGCCCGCGCCGACTTTATGGATTGGGTGGAACGCAACGAGCAATACCCCTTCCCGGCTGTTTCCATCCGCGGCGAGAGGGCATAAACGTGGCGACCATCATGAAGAAAGTCGATGCGGTGATCGTAGGCTTCGGCTGGACCGGCGCGATCATGGCCAAGGAGCTGACGGAAGCGGGCCTCAACGTGCTGGCGCTGGAGCGCGGCCCGATGCAGGACACTTACCCGGACGGTAACTATCCGCAGGTCATCGACGAATTGACCTACAGCGTGCGCAAGAAACTCTTCCAGGACATTTCCAAAGAGACCGTGACCATTCGCCATAGCGTGAATGACGTCGCCCTGCCCAACCGTCAGCTCGGCGCGTTCCTGCCGGGCAATGGCGTCGGTGGTGCGGGCCTGCATTGGTCGGGCGTGCATTTTCGCGTCGATCCCATCGAGCTGCGCATGCGCAGCCATTACGAAGAGCGCTACGGGAAACACTTCATTCCCAAGGACATGACCATCCAGGACTTCGGTGTCAGCTATGAAGAGCTGGAGCCGTTCTTCGACTACGCAGAAAAAGTCTTCGGCACTTCCGGCCAGGCCTGGACAGTGAAGGGACAGTTGGTGGGTGAAGGCCGTGGCGGTAACCCCTATGCACCGGACCGTTCCAACCCGTTCCCGTTGCAAGCGCAAAAAAACACCGTCTCCGCACAGCTGTTTCAGAAAGCCGCCACCGAGGTGGGTTACAAGCCCTACAACCTGCCGTCGGCCAATACCTCGGGGCCGTACACCAACCCCTACGGCGCACAGATGGGGCCGTGCAACTTTTGCGGTTTTTGCAGTGGCTATGTTTGCTACATGTATTCCAAGGCGTCGCCGAACGTGAACATCCTGCCAGCGTTGCGTCAGGTGCCCAACTTCGAGCTGAGGCCCAATTCGCACGTGCTTAAGGTCAACCTCGACAGCACCGGGAAAAAAGCCACCGGCGTCACCTATATCGACGCCCAGGGCCGCGAGATCGAACAACCGGCAGACCTGGTGATCCTTGGCGCGTTCCAGTTCCACAATGTGCGCCTCATGCTGCTGTCGGGCATCGGCAAGCCGTACGACCCGATCACCAATGAGGGCGTGGTGGGCAGGAACTTCGCCTACCAGAATATGGCGACCATCAAGGCGTTCTTCGACAAGGACACCCACACCAACAACTTCATCGGCGCCGGCGGCAATGGCGTGGCTTTCGATGATTTCAACGCGGATAACTTCGACCACGGCCCCCATGGCTTCGTGGGCGGTTCGCCGATGTGGGTCAACCAGGCTGGCAGCCGGCCTATCGCCGGCACGTCCAACCCGCCCGGCACCCCAGCCTGGGGCAGTGCGTGGAAGCGCGCTACCGCCGATTACTACACCCATCAGGTCTCGATGGATGCCCACGGTGCCCATCAATCCTACCGGGGTAACTACCTGGATCTGGACCCGGTGTATCGCGATGCCTACGGCCTGCCGTTGCTGCGTATGACGTTCGACTGGCAAGAAAACGACATCAAGATGAACCGGTTCATGGTCGAGAAAATGGGCAAGGTTGCGCAGGCGATGAACCCCAAGGCGATTGCCATGCTTGGCAAAAAGGTCGGTGAGCACTTCAACACCGCGTCGTACCAGACTACTCACCTCAACGGTGGCGCGATCATGGGCACCGATCCGAAAACCAGCGCGTTGAACCGCTACCTGCAGAGCTGGGATGTGCACAACGTGTTTGTCCCGGGCGCGTCCGCTTTCCCACAGGGTCTGGGCTACAACCCTACCGGCCTGGTGGCGGCATTGACCTACTGGTCGGCGCGGGCTATTCGCGAGCAGTACCTGAAAAATCCCGGCCCACTGGTTCAGGCATAAGGAGCGATGACTATGAAAATACTTGTTATCGCAACGCTTGCACTGCTCAGTAGTTGCTCGATAAGCGCGGCCGAAACCGACCTGATCAAGCAGGGCGAATACCTGGCCCGCGCGGGTGACTGCGTGGCGTGCCACACCGCCAAGGGCGGCAAACCCTTTGCTGGCGGGCTGCCGATGGAAACCCCGATCGGCGTGATTTACTCCACCAACATCACCCCGGACAAGAGCGGTCTGGGCGACTACAGCTTCGAGGACTTCGACAAGGCCGTGCGCCATGGCGTCGCCAAGAGCGGTAGTACGCTTTACCCGGCAATGCCCTATCCGTCTTACGCGCGCGTCAGCGAAAGCGATATGCAGGCGTTGTACGCGTACTTCATGAAGGGCGTGGAACCGGTTGCCCAGGCGAATAAGGACAGCGATATCCCTTGGCCCCTGAGCATGCGTTGGCCATTGGCGGCGTGGCGCTGGATGTTTGCGCCTGAAGTGGCGGATTACCAGGCGCAGGCAGGGGCTGACCCGGTGATCAGCCGTGGCGCTTACCTGGTGGAGGGGTTGGGCCATTGCGGCGCGTGCCACACACCGCGCGCACTGACCATGCAGGAAAAAGCCCTGAGTGCCACGGACGGCAGCGCGTTCCTGTCCGGCAGTGCGCCGCTGGAAGGCTGGATCGCCAAAAACCTGCGCGGCGACCACAAGGACGGCCTCGGCAGCTGGAGCGAAGAACAACTGGTGCAATTCCTCAAGACCGGTCGCAGTGATCGCAGCGCGGTGTTTGGTGGGATGAGCGATGTGGTGGTGCACAGCATGCAGTACATGTCGCAAGAGGACCTGACCGCTATCGCCCGCTATCTCAAGAGCCTGCCCGCAGTGGACCCCACGGATCAACCGCACCAGTACGACAAACACGTTGCCGAGGCGCTGTGGAAAGGCGATGACAGCAAGCCGGGCGCGTCGGTGTATATCGACAACTGTGCGGCCTGCCATCGCACCGACGGGCATGGCTACACGCGTGTTTTCCCGGCACTGGCGGGCAACCCAGTGTTGCAGACGGCGGATGCCACCTCGCTGATCAACATCGTGTTGAACGGCGGAACATTGCCGGCCACCCACACGGCGCCGTCCACGTTCACCATGCCGGCGTTCGCCTGGCGTCTGTCGGACCAGGACGTGGCGGATGTGGTCAGTTTTATTCGTGGCAGCTGGGGCAACAAGGGAGCGCCTGTCACGGCGAGCGAGGTGGCCGACCTGCGCAAGAACGATATGCGCAGCACCTCGGGCGATGACTTGGGCCAGGTCACCCAAAAGCACTGACCGCCAAACGGCACTGGTCAGAAACCTTGCGCCTCGATACTGTATATAAAAACAGTATCGAGGCGCTTTTATGTCTACTTCGCTGCCGCCCCGTGGCCGGGGCACGGCCACTAACCTGCACAACCGCTTTGCGCCCACGGTCAGCGTGGCCGAGGACGACGGCTGGTACCAGGAAGTACCACCGACCCAGGGCACCGAAGTGCGCATCGAAACGGCCAAGACCATCATCACCCGCAACACTTCGCCGGATCTGCCGTTCGATCGCTCGATCAACCCTTATCGCGGCTGCGAGCATGGCTGTATCTACTGTTATGCGCGACCCAGTCATGCCTATTGGGACATGTCGCCGGGGCTGGACTTCGAAACCAAACTGATCGCCAAGAGCAATGCTGCCGACGTGCTGGAGCAGCAGCTGTCCAAACCGGGCTACGTATGCGCGCCAATCAACCTGGGTTCCAACACCGATCCGTACCAGCCTATCGAGCGTGAATACAGGATCACCCGGCAAACCCTCGAAGTGCTGCTGCGTTACCGACACCCGGTGACCATCATCACCAAGGGCTCGCTGATCCTGCGCGACCTCGACCTGCTCACCGAGCTGGCGCGGCAGCGGCTGGTGGCGGTGATGATCAGCCTTACCAGCCTGAACGACGAGCTCAAGCGCATCCTGGAGCCGCGCACGGCGGCGCCAAAGGCCAGGTTGCGGGCGATTCGGGTGATGCGTGAGGCGGGGATTCCGGTGGGGGTACTGTGTTCGCCGATGATTCCGATGATCAACGACAGTGAGCTGGAAAGCCTGCTGACTGAAGCCCATGCCGCCGGTGCGCAAAGCGCGGCCTACATGATGCTGCGCCTGCCGCTCGAAGTGGCACCGTTGTTCGAGGAGTGGCTGGCGGCGCATTACCCGCAACGTGCGGCCCATGTAATGAGCCTGGTGCGGCAGGTGCGCGGTGGCGAGGTGTATGACAGCCGTTTCGGCGTGCGCATGCGCGGCGAGGGACCGTTTGCCGATCTGCTGGCCCAGCGTTTCAGCAAGGCGATCAAACGCCTGGGGCTCAATCGCCGTGAAGGCTTCAACTTGGATTGCACTGCGTTCTGTCCACCCGGCAGGCAAATGGCATTGTTGTAGACTGATCAGGCCGTATGCACTGGCTTTGTAGGTATGGTCGCGTTTTGATATCACTGAGACCCGCGATCTAGAGCGGTTCATTCAGTTTGAGTTAAGTTTCGACGGTTACCTTGTTCAGCGAGTGACTGATGAGTCGGCATCTGGGTCTTTGGCGTTTAAAACTATTCCACTGGCCGAGCGTCGAACTGTCCTGAGCACGCCCCCCTGCATTAATCAAGAGGATGCATCATGAGTGACAAGGATAAACAGCCGTTGGCTGCGTCGGCTTCAGCCCCTCAGGTGGCGGAAACTGCCGATGCAGCGCTGCAACACATCGTTGACGGCTTTTTGCATTTTCATCACGACGTCTTCCCTCAGCAGGAAGAACTCTTCAAGAAACTCGCCACGGCCCAGAGCCCGCGGGCGATGTTCATTACTTGCGCCGACTCGCGCATCGTGCCCGAACTGATTACCCAGAGCTCGCCTGGCGATCTGTTCGTGACCCGTAACGTCGGTAATGTGGTACCACCGTATGGCCAGATGAACGGTGGTGTTTCCACGGCCATCGAGTACGCGGTGCTCGCCCTGGGCGTGCAGCACATCATCGTTTGCGGGCACTCCGATTGCGGTGCCATGCGCGCGGTACTCAACCCCGACAGCCTGGAAAAGATGCCAACGGTCAAGGCCTGGTTGCGGCATGCCGAGGTCGCCAAAGCCATGGTCCACGACAACTGCGACTGCGCCAACGAAGGCGAGAGCATGAAGGTGCTGACCGAAGAAAACGTCATCGCTCAGTTGCAACATTTGCGCACCCACCCTTCCGTGGCTTCGCGCATGGCCAATGGTCATTTGTTTATCCATGGTTGGATCTACAACATCGAGACCAGCGAAATCCGGGCCTACGATGCAGACAAGGCGGCGTTCCGACCGCTGAACGGCACCGAGCCGATTCCGTCAGCGACGCCTAAAGCGCGCTTCTAAAACACTTCCCTGCCGGGTAATGCGGTGGCTGCCATGGACGCAGCCAGGCTTTACCGCGCCTGGCGAATGCCTCGGGAGAGTCATCATGCGTGCTGCTCAATTGAAAGCTGTATTGCCACGGGAGCTGCTCGCCTCGGTGGTTGTTTTTCTGGTCGCCCTGCCCTTGTGCATGGGTATCGCGATTGCGTCCGGCATGCCGCCGGCCAAGGGCCTGATCACCGGTATTATCGGTGGCCTGGTGGTCGGCTGGTTGGCCGGTTCGCCGCTGCAAGTCAGTGGCCCGGCGGCGGGTCTGGCCGTTCTGGTGTTCGAACTGGTGCGTCAGCACGGCATGCAGATGCTCGGGCCCATCCTGTTGCTGGCAGGCTTTCTGCAACTGGTGGCCGGGCGGTTGCGCCTGGGCTGCTGGTTCCGTGTGACGGCGCCGGCGGTGGTGTACGGCATGCTGGCGGGAATCGGCGTGTTGATTGTGCTGTCGCAGGTCCATGTGATGCTCGACGGCGCGCCCAAGCCTTCAGGGCTGGATAACCTGACCGGCTTCCCGGCGGCATTGGCCGAAGCTGTTCCGGCCTTTGGCGGCGGGCTCGGCTGGCAAGCGGGCCTGCTGGGTTTGTCGACGATGCTGGTGATGTACCTGTGGGATAAATTCCGCCCGCAGCGGCTGCGGTTCGTGCCGGGCGCCTTGCTGGGCGTTGGCCTGGCGACGGTCGCCAGTCTGGTACTGGCGTTGCAGGTCAAGCGTGTGAACGTGCCGGAAAACCTTGCCGATGCCATCGACTGGCTACGGCCCAGCGATTTGCTCAACCTCGCCGACCCGCAACTGCTGATCGCCGCATTCGCCGTGGCGTTCATCGCGAGTGCCGAAACCCTGCTCTCCGCAGCGGCTGTCGACCGTATGCACAGCGGCCAGCGCTCGGATTTCGATAAGGAATTGTCCGCCCAGGGCGTCGGCAACATGCTCTGTGGCCTGGTCGGCGCCCTGCCGATGACCGGCGTCATCGTGCGCAGCTCGGCGAACGTCCAGGCGGGCGCAACCACGCGCTTGTCGGCGATGTTCCATGGCCTGTGGTTGCTGGGCTTCGTGTTGCTGCTGTCCAGTGTGCTGCAAAGCATTCCGGTGGCAAGCCTGGCCGGGGTGCTGGTGTACACCGGAATCAAGCTGGTCGACATCAAGGCGTTCAAAGCCCTGGGGCGCTACGGCCGGATGCCGATGTTTACCTATGCGGCGACGGCGCTGGCGATCATCTTTACCGACCTGCTGACGGGTGTGCTGGTGGGCTTTGGCCTCACGTTGGTCAAGCTGGCGTTCAAGGCGTCAAGGCTGAAAGTCAGCCTGATCGACTTGCCCCAGGAGGGCGAGATGGAGCTGCGTTTGACCGGTGCCGCGACCTTCCTCAAAGTGCCGGCGTTGACCCAGGTGCTGTCGACGGTACCTGCGGGTGCCACGGTGCATGTACCGCTCAATAACCTGAGTTACATCGACCATTCCTGCCTCGAGTTGCTGGAGGAATGGGGGCGGGCCAATGCGGCGAAGGGTTCGAAGCTGGTGATTGAGGCGCGAGGGTTGAAGCGCCGGCTCGAAGGACGGATTCGCACGACGACGGGGATCGGCTCGGCGCCATCAATCGGCTGACGGAACTGGATCAAAATGTGGGAGGGGGCTTGCTCCCGATAGCAGAATGTCAGTCGAAGAGTTTTTGACTGGTACACCGCTATCGGAGCAAGCCCCCTCCCATATTTGACCTGTGTAAGGCGCAAGATTTAAGCCGGTTGATCCAGCGCCAGCTCAACCCCCAACTGCCGCGACAGGCACGGCCAGCGCTTCCAGGCAGCCTCGGTGTTCGGACTTTTCAGTTGCTCGCGATACGCTTCCACCGACTCCAGCGCAAAACTCTCGTCGTTAAGCATCTCATCCACCGCCAGGTGCACCGCTTCGTCCAACTGATTGGCGAAATCTTCACCGATCAACTGATGGGCTATCACGTTGGCCACGGTGGTATCCGCCGGAATCAACGGCTGGCCGAAATGCTTGATATACACATCGTTTACTTCTTCCACCAGGCGATGGGCCAGATAGGCCTCGTCCAACAGACTGTCCAGGCCTTCGTGGCCTGCCAGGATCGCCGGAGGCTGCAGAAAGAAATGCTCGGCAATTTTCAGCACCGGCTTGATCTGGCTTTCGATCCCGGCTTCGCGAGCCACGTCATTGGCAGCATCGAGCAGCTCCGGGACGAGGTCGATGTAGGCAGTGACAAAGCGGGTCATGACCACGTTGCGATCACCCTCAGCCAGGGAAATGGCTGCATGCAGGTGCGGCAATTGTGTTTCCAGTTGCAGGGCAAGCTGGCCCGTTTTGGCTTCGTGTTGATGGGCACGGGAAATCTGCTCGCGCAATGCGGCGGTGTTCATGGACGCTCCAGTGATGCGGTGTAGGAAGAGGGAGAAGACAAGGTAGCTCGTTTATACGAGCGCCTAAGACGCATTTGTCATAATTATTTCATGGTTATGCGCGGGCGTTATATCGAATTGCCATCGTTCGTCGGAAAAACGATTCCGCACCCCGTTTTTATTGGGGTTTATCGATCATTTTCGCTCATTTGCCCCTACACATTGCGGGGTTGCCCACCCTGTCTATACTCGGATTTGTAGGCAATTTGCTGATGACGCCAGACTGCATGAGCAGGTGAGGCTAAGCGGTTGTAAGCAGTATGGAAGCCGCTCCCTTCGACGCAGGTGCAAACCGGCGGGATAACAAGAACGATAAGGGGAACCCGCAATGATGCGACATCCACACGTTTGGATGGGCCTCCTGTTGTGGTCGGTATTCGGCCAGGCACATGCCGCCTGGACAACGAATATGGCGCCAGGGGCGACAGAAGTCAGTCACGCAGTGTTCGACCTGCACATGACCATTTTCTGGATCTGTGTGGTGATCGGCATCATCGTGTTTGGCGCCATGTTCTGGTCGATGATGGTGCACCGGCGCTCCACCGGCCAGGTGGCGGCCAAGTTCCACGAGAGCACCACCGTGGAGATCCTCTGGACGGTCGTGCCCCTGCTGATCCTCGTTGCGATGGCTATTCCGGCGACCAGGACCCTGATCAACATCTACGACAGCAGTGAGTCGGATATCGATATCCAGGTCACTGGGTACCAATGGAAGTGGCATTACAAATACCTGGGCCAGGACGTTGAGTTCTTCAGCAACCTGGCCACGCCTGCCGAGCAAATCCATAACCAGGCCACCAAAGGCGAACACTACCTGCTGGAAGTCGATCAGCCGCTGGTGTTGCCGGTGGGCGCCAAGGTGCGTTTCCTGGTCACCGCCGCTGACGTGATCCACTCGTGGTGGGTGCCGGCCTTTGCGGTCAAGCGCGACGCCATCCCCGGGTTCGTCAACGAGGCCTGGACCCGTATCGAGAAGCCTGGCATCTACCGTGGCCAGTGTGCGGAGCTATGCGGCAAGGACCACGGCTTCATGCCCATCGTGGTCGAGGTCAAGTCCAAGGCCGACTACGACACCTGGCTCGGCCAGCGCAAGGAAGAAGCCGCCAAGCTCAAGGAGCTGACTTCCAAAGAGTGGACGCGCGAAGAACTGGTGGCCCGTGGCGACAAGGTCTATCACACCACGTGCGTGGCCTGTCACCAGGCCGAAGGCCAGGGCCTGCCGCCGATGTTCCCGGCGCTCAAGGGCTCGAAAATCGCCACCGGGCCTGCCGCCGATCACCTGAGCATCGTCTACCACGGCAAGCCCGGCACCGCGATGGCCGCATTCGGCAAGCAGCTCTCGGAAGTGGATATCGCCGCCGTAGTGACCTACGAGCGCAACGCTTGGGGCAACAACAAAGGCGACATGGTCACGCCTAAAGACGTGCTGGCCATCAAGCAGGCGGAAAGCAAATGACGCACTTCATTGCGATTGCCTCGACCCGCCCCGCCCATTCGTTTGCAGGAGAACGGCCATGAGCGCTGTAATCGATGACCATGGCCACGCCAGTGACCATGCCCACGGCCCCGCCAAGGGTTTGATGCGTTGGGTGCTGACCACCAACCACAAAGACATCGGCACGATGTACCTGTGGTTCGCCTTCGCGATGTTCCTGCTGGGTGGTTCGTTCGCCATGGTGATCCGTGCCGAGTTGTTCCAGCCCGGCCTGCAGATCGTCGAGCCGGCGTTCTTCAACCAGATGACCACCATGCACGGCCTGATCATGGTGTTCGGCGCGGTGATGCCGGCCTTCGTCGGCCTGGCCAACTGGATGATCCCGTTGATGATCGGCGCGCCCGACATGGCCCTGCCGCGCATGAACAACTTCAGCTTCTGGCTGCTGCCAGCGGCGTTCCTGCTGCTGGTCTCGACGCTGTTCACGCCGGGCGGCGGACCGAACTTCGGCTGGACCTTCTACGCCCCGCTTTCCACCACGTATGCGCCGGAAAGCGTGACGTTCTTCATCTTCGCCATTCACCTGATGGGTATCAGCTCGATCATGGGCGCGATCAATGTGGTCGCCACCATCCTCAATCTGCGCGCCCCCGGCATGACCTTGATGAAAATGCCGCTGTTCGTGTGGACCTGGTTGATTACCGCGTTCCTGCTGATTGCGGTGATGCCGGTGCTGGCCGGTTGCGTGACCATGATGCTCATGGATATTCACTTCGGTACCAGCTTCTTCAGTGCGGCCGGTGGTGGTGACCCGGTGTTGTTCCAGCACGTGTTCTGGTTCTTCGGCCACCCCGAGGTGTACATCATGATCCTGCCGGCCTTCGGCGCCGTCAGCTCGATCATCCCGACCTTCTCGCGCAAGCCGCTGTTCGGCTACACCTCGATGGTCTATGCCACGGCGAGCATCGCGTTCCTGTCGTTTATCGTGTGGGCGCACCACATGTTCGTGGTCGGCATCCCACTGGTGGGCGAGCTGTTCTTCATGTACGCCACGCTGCTGATCGCCGTGCCCACGGGGGTGAAGGTGTTCAACTGGGTCAGCACCATGTGGCAGGGCTCGCTGACGTTCGAGACGCCGATGTTGTTCGCGGTGGCCTTCGTGATTCTGTTCACCATCGGCGGGTTCTCCGGGCTGATGCTGGCGATCGCCCCGGCGGATTTCCAGTACCACGACACCTACTTTGTGGTGGCGCACTTCCATTACGTACTGGTGCCTGGCGCGATTTTCGGGATCTTCGCCTCGGCCTACTACTGGCTGCCGAAATGGACCGGCCACATGTACGACGAAACCCTGGGCAAGCTGCACTTCTGGCTGTCCTTCGTGGGCATGAACATGGCGTTCTTTCCGATGCACTTCGTCGGGCTGGCCGGTATGCCGCGGCGGGTGCCGGATTACAACCTGCAGTTCGCCGATTTCAACATGGTGTCGTCGATTGGGGCGTTCATGTTTGGCGCCACGCAGATCTTCTTTTTGTTCATCGTGATCAAGTGCATCCGTGGCGGCGCGCCGGCACCGGCCAAGCCGTGGGATGGTGCCGAAGGCCTGGAGTGGAGCGTGCCTTCGCCGGCGCCGTACCACACCTTCACCACGCCGCCGGAGGTCAAATGAACACCTTTTTGCGATGTGACACCGCCCCTCCCACCTTGACCGAGTTCGGCTTCGGCTTCGGTGAGCGTCATGGCTGACTCCCTCCCCCTCAAGCGCCTCGTCACCCGCCTGCTGATCCTGGTGGTGGCGATGTTCGCCTTTGGTTTTGCCCTGGTGCCGATCTACGACGTGATGTGCAAGGCGTTCGGCATCAACGGCAAGACCGCCGGGCAGTACGAGGGTTCGCAAGTGGTGGACCCGACACGTCAGGTGCGCGTGCAGTTCTTATCCACCAACGCTATCGACATGGTCTGGGAGTTCCATTCCAAGGCCGATGAGATCGTGGTCAATCCGGGGGCGGTCAACGAGATGCTGTTTGTGGCCTACAACCCTACGAGCAAGCCGATGACGGCCCAGGCGATCCCGAGTATCTCTCCGGCCGAAGCGGCGATGTACTTCCACAAGACCGAATGCTTTTGCTTCACCCAGCAAGTGCTGCAGCCAGGCGAGCGTATCGAAATGCCGGTGCGCTTCATCGTCGACCGCGACATGCCCAAGGATGTGAAGCATCTGACGCTGGCGTACACGCTGTTTGACATCACTGCGCGCCAACCGCCCGTGGCTGTACGCACCGGGGGCTAGCTACTGTTTGCCCGCTCAATCAGGAGAGCGAATACATGTCGACTCATGATACGTACTACGTACCAGCTCAAAGTAAATGGCCAATAATTGCCACGTTTGGCCTGCTGATCACCGTGTATGGCCTGGGCGTGTGGTTCAACGACCTGAAGGCCGCGCGCCCGGAATCCCATGGCCCGTGGATCTTCTTCGTCGGCGGGCTGTTGCTGGCCTACATGATGTTTGGCTGGTTCGGGGCGGTGATCAAAGAAAGCCGCGCCGGTTTGTACAGTTCGCAGATGGATCGCTCGTTTCGCTGGGGCATGACGTGGTTCATCTTTTCCGAAGTGATGTTTTTTATCGCGTTCTTCGGTGCGCTGTTCTACGTGCGCCACCTGTCCGGTCCTGCGTTGGCCGGCGAAGGCCCCAAAGGCATCGCGCACATGCTGTGGCCGAACTTCGAGTTCGCCTGGCCGTTGCTCAACAACCCTGACCCGAAAATGTACCCGGCGCCTGAAGGCACCATAAGCCCGTGGGGCTTGCCTTTGGTCAACACCATCCTGCTGGTGAGTTCCAGCGTGACCATCACCATCGCCCACCATGCCCTGCGCAAGGGGCATCGCGGTGCGCTGAAGCTCTGGCTGGCGATCACGGTGTTGCTGGGCCTGGCGTTCCTCGGGTTCCAGGCCGAGGAATACATCCACGCCTATAAAGAGCTGGGCCTGACCCTGGGCTCGGGGGTGTACGGCGCGACGTTTTTTATGCTTACGGGTTTCCACGGCGCCCACGTGACCATCGGTACCATCATTTTGTTTGTGATGTTGATGCGCATCCTGCGTGGGCATTTCAATGCCGAGCACCAGTTCGGTTTCGAGGCGGCCAGTTGGTATTGGCACTTTGTGGATGTGGTGTGGATCGGTTTGTTTTTCTTCGTTTACGTACTATGAGGCGTCTTACCAAGGCGCATGCGACACCAGCTGGCCGCTGAAAAAACCCCAGGTGATCAACGCCAGGGTGATCACGGCCAGCACGACACGCACGGTCAAGGCAGTCACGAGGCGATCGGAGTGGCCCTCGTCCTTGACCAGAAAAAACAAGCCACTGAACAGGCTCACGACAGTCGCGATCAGCATCAGGGCAATGGCTGCTTTGAGCATGGTCTGGCTCCTGGGCTTTTACAAAGGGGGCGGGCAATGAAAACAAGTATAGCCAGCGCCATGAAACCGTTTCGTCCCGGCATCGCGCCGACACTGGTGGTGTTGATACTGCTGCCGTTGATGGTGGGTTTGGGGTTCTGGCAGTTGTCGCGTGGCCACGAAAAACAGGTGCTGCTCGATACCTACGCCGAGCGCCGCGCGGCGGCGCCGATGAGCAGTGAGCAACTTACTGACACCGCTGATCCGGCCTTTCGCCGCGTACGTTTGCGCGGTCAATTCGACGCCGATCACAGCGTATTGCTTGATAACCGGATGCGCGACGGCAAGGTCGGGGTCGAGTTGTTGCAGCCTTTCCACGACCAGGCCAGCGGTCTGTGGCTGTTGCTCAATCGCGGCTGGCTGCCCTGGCCGGACAGGCGCACCGCGCCCGTTTTCACTACTCCTGAACAACCAGTGAACCTCGACGCCTGGGTGTACGTTGCCCCCGGCGAAACCTTCCAACTGCATGCCGACCCTGCCGGTGCGCCATGGCCGCGCGTGCTCACCGCGCTGCACCCCGCCGCGCTATGGGCCGAGTTGGGCCGCAGCGGTTTTGCCTACGAGCTGCGCGCCGAAGCCGGCCCCGGGACGTATGAAACCACCTGGCCAGTGGTCGCCATGGGGCCGGAAAAACACCTGGCCTATGCCGTGCAGTGGTTTGCCATGGCCCTGGCATTGCTTGCGCTTTACCTCTACCTCGGATGGCATAACAAAAAGGAGAAGCCCCATGGGAGCGGTCACGAATCCACTCAACATGTCTGAACGGCCTGATCGGCGCAAAGGCCGCTGGCAACTGCTCTTGATCCTGCTGATGGTGATCGGCCCGATGGTGCTGGCCACCTTTATGTACAAGCTGCAGTTCTGGGTGCCGGACAGCCGCAGCTACCACGGTGAGATGATCGGCAACGGCCAGACCCGCGTCGATATTGGCGTGCAGGCCGATGAAATGCGCTGGCAACTGCTGGTCACCGCGCCCACGGCCTGCGCTGCGGACTGCCAGCAACTGGTGTACCTCGCGCGGCAGTTGCAGATCGGCCTGGGCCGCGACGCCTCTCGCGCCAGTCATGCCCTGGCCAGTACGCAACCGGTGAGTGCTGACTACGACGCCAAGCTCAAGGCCGAATACCCGCAATTGCAGCGTTACGCGCTGGACCTCTCGACCTTCACCAAGAACGCCGCCGCACCGGGTGAGGCGCAGCTGTGGATCGTCGATCCCCACGGCAACCTGGTGCTGCGCTACGACGCCAAGGTCAAGGGCAAGGACTTGCTCAATGACCTGCGCCACCTGCTGAAACTGTCGAATATCGGATAAGGGCACCGTCATGGCCAAACCTGGATTTCGCCTCGCATTGTTTGCCACTTTGCTGGCACTGATCGTCGTGCTGCTCGGTGCCTATACCCGCCTGACCCATGCCGGCCTCGGCTGCCCGGATTGGCCGGGCTGCTATGGCTTTATCAGCGTGCCGCAAAGCGAGGCCCAACTGGCCCATGCCGAGCTGCATTTTCCCGACGCGCCGGTGGAGGCCGACAAAGGCTGGGCCGAGATGACCCATCGCTACTTCGCCGGCACCTTGGGCGTGCTGATCGCGCTGTTGGCGGCGCGTTCGTGGCGTCACCGACATGATCCTGGTCAGCCGGTGAAGTTGCCGCTGTTCGTGTTGGCCGTGGTATTCGCCCAGGCGGCGTTCGGCATGTGGACGGTGACTTTGAAGCTCTGGCCGCAGGTGGTGACCGGCCATCTGTTGGGCGGGTTTGCGACCTTGAGTCTGCTACTTTTACTGACGCTGCGATTGTCCGGGGTACTGCCTGCGTTGGTCGTGCCCAAGCGCCTGCAATATTGGGCCACCGCCGGGCTGGTGCTGGTGATCGGGCAGATCGCGCTTGGCGGTTGGGTCAGCTCCAACTACGCGGCCGTGGCCTGTGTCGATTTGCCGACCTGCCATGGCCAGTGGTGGCCGGCGGCGGACTTTGCCAACGGCTTTCACTTGACCCAGCACATTGGCCCCAACTACCTGGGCGGCCAGCTCGACAGCGAAGCGCGCACGGCCATCCACCTGACCCATCGCATCGGCGCGGTGCTGGTCAGCCTGGTGCTGCTGGGCCTGGCCTGGCAATTGCGCGCGGTGGGCATGACCCGGCTTGCCGGCTTGCTGCTGATCGCCCTGGCCGCGCAAATTGGCTTGGGCCTGAGCAATGTGGCGTTCGGTCTGCCGCTGCCGGTGGCTGTTGCGCACAACGCTGGCGGTGCGGCCTTATTGTTGACGCTGGTGCTGGTGAACTACCACGCGCGCACCAGCCTGGTTCGGGTGCGTCACCCGCGGTTGTTCGGTTGGCGCTTCAGCCCGCGCAAACCCGTGGCGGGCCTTGTCACCCTTAAAGGAGAGATGCCATGGCGACCTTGATCGGCGCCCGTCACGGCCGGGCTATCTGGCGCGACTACCTGGAGCTGACCAAGCCGAAAGTGGTGGTGCTGATGCTCATCACCTCGTTGGTGGGTATGTTCCTCGCCACGCGCGCCGGGGTGCCGTGGACGGTGTTGGTGTTCGGCAACCTCGGCATTGCGCTGTGTGCAGGCGGCGCGGCGGCGGTCAACCATGTGGTGGACCGACGCATCGATGCGGTGATGGCGCGCACTCACAAGCGGCCGCTGGCGGAAGGTCGCGTATCGCCTGTCGCGGCGCTGGCGTTTGCATTGTTTCTGGCGGTTGCGGGCCTGGCGCTGTTGCTGGCGTTCACCAACCCGCTGGCGGCCTGGCTGACGCTGGCTTCACTGCTCGGCTACGCGGTGATCTACACCGGGTTCCTCAAGCGCGCGACGCCGCAGAATATCGTCATCGGCGGGCTGGCCGGCGCTGCGCCGCCGTTGTTGGGCTGGGTCGCCGTCACTGGCCACATCAGCGCCGAGCCGCTGCTGCTGGTGCTGATCATCTTCGCCTGGACCCCACCGCATTTCTGGGCGCTGGCCATCCACCGCAAAGAGGAATACGCCAAGGCCGACATCCCGATGCTGCCGGTGACCCACGGCGAGCACTACACCAAGGTGCATATCCTGCTCTACACCTGCGTCCTGCTGGCGGTGAGCCTGATGCCCTATGTCATCCACATGAGCGGCCCGCTGTACCTGATATGCGCGCTGGTATTGGGTGGGCGCTTTCTGCAATGGGCCTGGGTGTTGTACCGTGGCGGTCGGCCGCACGCGGCGATCAACACGTTCAAGTACTCTATCTGGTACCTGTTTTTGTTGTTCATCGCCCTGCTCGTAGACCATTACTTATTGTTGAACCTATGACTCGAACTCAAAAAACCGTCTTTATCCTTGTGGCGATCGTCGCGCTGATCATGGGCCTGACTGTTAATAAAGTGCTGTCGGGCAAAGGCCAGGGTGATCCCACTGCGCTGATTGACGCTGGCATCATCCTGCTGCCGCAGAGCCGTCAACTGCCGGCGGTGACCATGACCAACCAGGACGGTCAGCCGGTGCAGGTCAACGCATTGAAAGGCAAGTGGAGCCTACTGTTCTTCGGCTACACCTTCTGCCCGGACATCTGCCCGACCACCCTCGCCCAACTGCGCCAGATCAAGAGCGAACTGCCCAAGGAGGCGGTAGATAAGTTGCAGGTGATCCTGGTCAGTGTCGACCCGAACCGCGATACCCCGACGCAGCTCAAGCAGTACCTGGGCTACTTCGACCCACAATTTGCAGGCCTCACCGGCGCGAATGTGGACGACGTGCAGAAGGTATCGAATGCGGTGAGCATCCCGTTCATCCCGGCTGACACCAGCAAGCCCAACTACACCGTCGACCACAGCGGCAACCTCGCGCTGATCGGGCCGGACGGGACGCAGCGTGGGTTTATTCGGGCGCCGTTGAACAACCAGAAGCTGGTGGCGCAGTTACCGGGGTTATTGCAGCGCAAGTGAAGACAACACAAAGCAAATGTGGGAGGGGGCAAGCCCCCTCCCACATTTTTTATCTCCAGTATTTTGGATTGAAGGTTGGATCAGAACGCCGGTTTGATCGCGCCCTTGTACTTCTCTTCGATGAATTGCTTCACCTCAGGTGTGTGCAGTGCTGCAACCAGCTTCTTCACCGCGTCCGAATCCTTGTTGTCTTCGCGGGTGACCAGGATGTTCACGTAAGGCGAGTCGTTGCCTTCGATCACCAGTGCGTCCTTGGACGGGTCCAGCTTGGCTTCCAGGGCGTAGTTGGTATTGATCAGTGCCAGGTCGACCTGGGTCAGTACGCGCGGCAGTGTGGCGGCTTCCAGTTCGCGGAACTTCAGGTTTTTGCTGTTACCGGTGATGTCCTTGATGGTCGACAGGATGTTGGTCGGGTCCTTCAAGGTGATCAGGCCGCTCTTGGCCAGCAACAACAGCGCGCGGCCGCCGTTGGTGGCGTCGTTCGGGATCACCACGTTGGCGCCGTCCGGCAGCTCGTCCAGTTTCTTGTACTTGCTGGAGTAGGCGCCCAGGGGCTCCAGATGCACAGCGCCGACGCTCACCAGGTGAGTGCCCTTGGCTTTGTTGAACTCATCCAGGTACGGCTGGTGCTGGAAGAAGTTGGCGTCCAGGCGCTTTTCGGCCACTTGTACGTTGGGCTGTACGTAGTCGGTAAAAACTTTGACCTTCAGGTCCACGCCTTCCTTGGCCAGGGCAGGTTTCACGAATTCGAGGATTTCTGCATGCGGTACCGGCGAGGCAGCGACCGTGAGGGTCTCGGCGTGGGCGGAAAACGCAGCAACGGCGGCGAAAGCAACCAGTAGTTTTTTCATCCAACAAGCTCCTTGTTCGGGCATGTGCCGGCTTGGGCCGGCAATGGCCGTTATTTTCGAGAAAAGTGCACCACCAGCTTGTCGCCGAGGGTTTGCAGAATTTGCACCAGGATCAACAGCATGACCACGGTAACCACCATCACATCGGTCTGGAAACGCTGGTAACCGAAGCGGATCGCCAAGTCACCCAGGCCACCGGCACCGACCACACCGGCCATGGCGGTGTAGGACACGAGTGTAATCGCCGTCACTGTAATCGCCGCGTAGATGCCGGGGCGTGCTTCGGGCAGCAGTGCATTGGTGATGATCTGGCGGGTGGTGGCGCCCATGGACTGGGTGGCCTCAATGATTCCGCGGTCCACTTCGCGCAGGGCAGTTTCCACCAGGCGCGCAAAGAATGGCGTGGCGCCCACGACCAGTGGCGGGATCGCCCCGGCTACTCCCAACGAGGTGCCGGTGATCAGAACGGTGAATGGGATCATCACGATCAGCAGGATGATGAACGGCAGCGAACGCAAGATGTTTACGATCAGCGACAGCAGCGCGTACAAACCTTTTTGTTCGAACAGCTGGCGCGGGCTGGTCAGGAACAGCAACACACCCAACGGCAGGCCCAGCACGACGGTGAAGAACAGCGAGCCGAACAGCATGATCATGGTGTCGCCGGTGGCGAGCCAGATTTCGGACCAGTCAACGTTGGCGAAAAAATTCAGGAAAACGTCCATTAGCGCAGCACCTCCATGTGAACGTCCGCGGCGGTAAAGCGTGCAAACGCCGCTTCCATGTCACCGCCGGTGACGGCGAGGGTCAGTTGCCCGTAGGGGATGTCTTTGATGCGGTCGATACGCCCGGCAAGGATGCTGTAGTCCACCCCCGTTTCACGGGCGACGGTACCCAGCAATGGCGCGTAGGTCGCGTCGCCCTGGAAGGTCAGGCGCACGATACGGCCGGGTACGTGGGCGAAGTCATCGCGCTGTTCGCCTTCGTCGACCTGCTCGGCTTCTTGTACGAAACGTTTGGTGGTCGGGTGTTGCGGGTGCAGGAACACGTCGGCCACCGAGCCTTGCTCGACGATCACGCCGGCGTCCATCACGGCCACCTGGTCGCACACGCGACGGATCACGTCCATTTCATGGGTGATCAGCACGATGGTCAGTTTCAGCTCACGGTTGATCTCGGCCAGCAGCTGCAGCACCGAGGCGGTGGTCTGCGGGTCGAGGGCACTGGTGGCTTCGTCGCACAGCAAAATCTTGGGCTTGGTCGCCAGGGCTCGGGCGATGCCGACGCGCTGCTTCTGGCCGCCGGACAATTGCGCCGGGTACTTTTTGGCGTGATCCGACAAGCCGACGCGGGCCAGCAGTTCAGCCACGCGCAGGTCGATGTCCTTGCGCGACAATTCGCCGGCCAGGGTCAGCGGCAGTGCCACGTTGTCGGCGACGGTCTTGGACGCCAGCAGGTTGAAGTGCTGGAAGATCATGCCGACCTGTTGCCGGAAACGGCGCAGGCCGTTGGCGTCCAGGGCGGTGACTTCTTCGCCGTCGACCGTGATCTGGCCGCCGCTCGGTTCTTCGAGGCGGTTGATCAGGCGCAGCAGGGTGCTTTTACCCGCGCCCGAGTGGCCGATCAGGCCAAACACCTGGCCGTTGTCGACGCGCAGACTGGTGGGGTGCAGGGCGGGAATATCCTTACCGGCAACGCGGTAGGTTTTATGGACGTTTTGAAACTCGATCACGTAGCGAACCTTGTGGGGCGCATGGAAAAGGGATCAGCGGTTAGCCGGGCGCGCATTTTAGCCTGTCCGATTAGCGTTTCTTAGCATTTATTTCGCATTCATCCAGCGATTTGGCAATAACGCGATCAAAGGTCATAAAAAAGGAACGGCCCAAAACACCATCAGTCACTACTTAGGCAACGCGATTTCCCAGGTGCCGTGCCTGGGTTTTGCTCAAACGAGCCGGGGACCGCTCTGGCCACTTTGAATAAGGAGTTTTGACTGATGAGCACCAAGAAGCCAGCTACCCCGCCGAAGAGTGAACTTGCAGGCACCGATACCCTGGACCGTGGCAATACCAACGCCAAGCTGCAGGCACTGGAAGCGTTCCGGTCCGACGCGACCGGACAAGCCTTGCGCACTAACCAAGGCGTGAAAATTTCCGACAACCAGAACAGCCTGAAGGTCGGTTCTCGTGGCCCTTCTCTGCTTGAAGATTTCATCATGCGTGAAAAAATCACGCACTTTGACCATGAGCGTATTCCGGAGCGCATCGTGCATGCCCGCGGGACTGGCGCACATGGTTACTTTCAATCCTATGGCGACCATTCAGCGCTGACCAAGGCCGGATTCCTGCGTACCCCAGAGCATAAAACCCCGGTATTTGCGCGCTTTTCCACCGTGCAAGGCCCGCGCGGCTCCGGCGACACCGTGCGTGACGTACGCGGTTTTGCCGTGAAGTTCTTCACCGACGAAGGCAACTTCGACCTGGTCGGCAACAACATGCCGGTGTTTTTCATTCAGGACGCAATCAAGTTTCCTGACTTTGTGCATGCGGTAAAACCTGAGCCACACAACGAGATTCCTACCGGTGGCTCGGCCCATGACACCTTTTGGGATTTCGTCTCGCTGCAGCCGGAATCGGCGCACATGGTGATCTGGGCGATGTCTGACCGAGCGATTCCAAAAAGCCTGCGCGCCATGCAGGGTTTTGGCGTGCACACCTTTCGCCTGATCAACACCGAAGGCAAATCCAGCTTCGTGAAATTCCACTGGCGGCCCAAGGTTGGCACCTGCTCCCTGGTGTGGGACGAAGCGCAAAAGCTCGCGGGTAAAGACACCGACTACCATCGCCGAGATCTGTGGGAGTCGATTGAAATGGGCGATTATCCCGAGTGGGAATTGGGCGTTCAGGTGGTCGCCGAAGAAGATGAGCATAAATTCGACTTCGACTTGCTGGACCCCACCAAGATTATTCCTGAAGAGCTGGTGCCCATTACGCCGCTGGGCAAGATGGTGCTTAACCGCAACCCGGATAACTTCTTCGCCGAAGTCGAGCAGGTTGCGTTCTGCCCTGGCCATATCGTGCCGGGTATCGACTTCACCAATGACCCCTTGCTGCAAGGCCGTCTGTTTTCCTACACGGATACGCAGATCAGCCGACTGGGTGGGCCGAACTTCCATGAGATCCCGATCAACCGCCCCATCGCGCCGTTCCATAACGGTCAGCGCGATGCTCAGCACCGTACAGTGATAGACAAGGGCCGCGCTTCTTACGAGCCGAACTCTATCGATGGCGGCTGGCCGAAGGAGACGCCGGCAGGGCCGACGGATGGCGGCTTCGAAACCTATTACGAGCGTGTCGACGCCAACAAGGTACGCGAGCGCAGCGAGTCGTTCGGTGACCACTTCTCCCAGGCCACGCTGTTTTTCAACAGCATGAGCCACCATGAGAAAGAGCACATCATTGCGGCGTACAGCTTCGAGTTGGGCAAAGTGGAACGCGAGTTTATCCGCGCCCGTCAGGTGAACGAGATTCTGGCCAATATCGATCTTGAATTGGCCAAGCGTGTTGCGCAAAACCTCGGCTTGCCGGTGCCGACCAAGGGCACTGTGCCTGCGCGTGAAACATCGGTGAAAACGTCACCGGCTTTGAGCCAGGTGAACCTGCTGTCGGGTGATATCAAGACGCGTAAAGTGGCGATTCTGGCGGCCAATGGCGTAGACGGTGCGGCGATCGATGCGCTGAAAAAAGCGCTGGAGACCGAGGGTGCGCATGCCAAGTTGTTGGGGCCGACCTCGGCACCTGTGACCACGGCGGATGGCAAGACCCTGCCGGTGGATGCGTCGATGGAAGGCATGCCGTCCATTGCGTTTGACGCGGTGTTTATCCCGGGCGGTAAGGAGTCGGTGCAAGCGTTGAGCGGTGATGGTGTGGCGCTGCACTATGTGCTGGAAGCGTACAAGCATCTGAAGGCGATTGCGGTTGCCAGTGACGTGAAGCCACTGCTGGATCTGCTGAAACTGGAGGTGGATGCGGGGCTGATCGTGGGGGCTGATGCTGCGGCGTTCAAGGCGTTCTTTGCCGGCATTGCGCAGCATCGGGTGTGGGATCGCGAGGCTAAGGCCAAGGCGATTCCGGCTTAAGATCTTCGCTGTTTGTCAAATCGCCATCGGGAGCAAGCCCTCTCCCACATTTTGAATGTGTTCACCGTTCAAAACGTGGGAGGGGCGGTGCGACGATTCGACTTGCTCCCGATGCTTTAGTCCGCCTTGCGCGGGATCAGCACGATCTGCGCCGGGATCTTCTTCAGAATCTGCCGGTGAATCTTCAAGTCATACCCCGAATCAATGCGTTTCACCCGTTTGGTCAGCAACGTGGCCAGCCACGGGTAATCCTCGGTGCGTGGCGCCTGGATGCTCACATCGCACTGGTAATTCACCACATCGGTGGCGATCGCATCCAGTTGATGACGAAGCTCTTCGATATCGGTGAGGTTCAACGCCACGGTAGTGCTGGGCGCCGCCGGGTCAATAACTTTGGCGGCCGGCTTGGCTTCGGCGGCTTTGAGGGCTTCCTCGGCTTTATCCAGCTCGACCTTGCGTGCATGGGTGATGGCGCTGTTGACGCCGCCGGTCAGCGCCGGTGCCTTGGGCATCAAGGCGCGGGCGCGGCTCAGGGCGGTGGCGGCGGCGTTGACGTCGCCCTTTTGCAGCACGATCTGACTGCGCTGCAGGTAGGCTTCGGCCAATTGGCGCTGGTAGGACTCCAGTGTCGGGTCGTTGGGCGACTGGGCCTGCAATGTCGCCAGCTGGTCTTCGGCGGTAGCCAGCTCGCTGCTGGCCAGGTTTTGCTCCAGCTGCGCGATGGCCGCAGCACGTGGGTCCTTGGCCTCGGGGGCGGCGGGCGGTGTGCTTTGACAGGCGCCCAGCAGCAAGGAAAATGCGGCAAGGAGCAGATAACGGGAGGTGAACGGCTTCATTCCTGCGACTCTCTATTTGCGCAAAAAGCGAGCAAGTCTACACCCCTCGACGGGGCAGAACAAAACTCAGCAGAAACAGGGCGGCGGCTGCGACCACAATCGATGGCCCGGCCGGCGTGTCCTTGAACCACGACAGTGCCAGGCCGCCACACACGGCGAGCATCCCCAGCAGGCTGGCGCCGATCGCCATCTGCTCCGGTGAACGGGCGTGGCGCTGGGCGGCGGCGGCGGGAATGATCAACAGCGATGTGATCAACAATACGCCGACAATCTTCATCGCGACAGCGATCACCACGGCGATGAGCAACATCAGGGCCATGCGCAGGCCCGATACGGGCAAGCCTTCGACCTTGGCCAGCTCTTCATGCACCGTGATTGCCAGCAAGGGCCGCCACAGCACCACCAGCAGCACTAGCACTGCGGCGCTGCCGCCGAGAATCCATGCCAGATCGGTAGGGCTGATCGCCAGCAGGTCGCCGAACAGGTAGGCCATCAGGTCGATGCGCACTTCATGCATGAAGCTCAGCACCACCAGGCCCAGGGACAAGGTGCTCGGCGCCAGAATGCCGAGCAATGTGTCCGAGGCCAGCGGCTGACGCTGTTGCAAGGTCACCAGCAGCACCGCCAGCAGCAGGCAGCCCACGGTCACGGCGATGGTCGGGCTCACGTCCAGCAAAAAGCCCATGGCCACGCCCAGTAGCGCGGCGTGGGACAAGGTGTCGCCAAAATAGGCCATGCGTCGCCAGACGACGAACGAGCCCAATGGGCCCGCCACCAACGCCAAAGCCAAGCCGGCCAGCAGGGCGTAGAGCAGAAAATCAGCCATGCTTGCAGCCATCTCCATGAGCGTGGGTGTGGGGCGTCGCGCTATCGTCCACGACTGCGCCATGCAGGTCATGGGCGTGGTCGTGACGGTGGTGGTAGATCGCCAGGCTCTGGGCGTTCTTGCCGAACAACTCGACGAACGCCGGGTCGCCGCTGACCTGTTCCGGGTGGCCGGAACAGCACACGTGGCGGTTGAGGCATACCACCTGGTCGGTGGTGCTCATCACCAGGTGCAAATCATGGGAGACCATCAGCACGCCGCAGCCATGGCGGTCGCGCAGGCGGGTGATGAGGCTGTACAGCTCGGCCTGGCCTGCGACGTCGACGCCCTGCACGGGTTCATCGAGTACCAGCAGTTCTGGCTCGCGCAACAGGGCACGGGCCAGCAGCACGCGCTGCATTTCACCGCCGGAGATGCTTTGCACCGGACTATCGATCACCTGCTCGGCGCCGACTTCCTTGAGCGCGGCCTGCGCACGGGCGCGATCCACACCTGGCACTAGCCGCAGGAAGCGCAGCACAGACAGCGGCAGGGTCGGGTCGACGTGCAGTTTCTGCGGCATATAGCCGACGCGCAACCTGGGTTTGCGCCACACGCTGCCGCTGTCGGGCTTGAGCAGGCCGAGCACGGCACGCACCAAGGTGGTTTTGCCGGCTCCATTGGGGCCGATCAGCGTGACGATCTGCCCCGGTTCCACGCTCAGCGCAATGTTATCCAGCACGTTTTGCCCTGCGAACGTGACGCCAACCTGCTCCAGGCGGATTAACGCGTTGCTCATCAAGCCCCCTGGCATCCGGAGCACAGGCCGACCACTTCGACGGTCTGCCCTTCGACCTTGAAGCCCACATCGGCAGAACTCTTGATAATGGCGTCGCTGATGCTTTTTTGTTCAAGTTCGATGGCGGCGTGGCACTCGCGGCAGATCAGGAACTGGCCCTGATGCGCATGTTCCGGGTGGTTGCAGCCGACAAAGGCGTTGAGTGAGGCGATGCGATGCACCAAGCCGTTTTCCAGCAGGAAGTCCAGCGCGCGGTACACGGTGGGCGGCGCGGCGCGGCGGCCGTCCTGCTCGCTGAGCACACCCAGGATGTCGTAGGCGCCAAGCGGCTTGTGGCTCTGCCACACCAGTTCCAGCACGCGGCGGCGCAAGGCGGTCAGGCGCAAACCCTTCTGTGTGCACAGGGTGTCGGCTTCCGACAGCGCAGTGTGCACGCAGTGAGAGTGGTCGTGGGGACGGCTGGCAAGCGGTGTTATAGGCATGAGCGGCGACAGATATTTGATAGAGACGTTATTATGTTACCCGTTCTTACGCCATTGAGTGGTCATCGTGTCCCGACTTTTTCCCGTTTTTGTCGTATTTGTCACCAGTTTGTTCGTCGCAGGCCTGGCTCAGGCCGAGGTCAAGGTGTTGACCAGCATCAAGCCTTTGCAGTTGATTGCCGCTGCGGTGCAGGACGGTGTGGCGGTGCCGGAGGTGTTATTGCCGCCGGGTGCGTCGCCGCATAACTTCGCGCTGCGTCCATCCGACGTACGGCGCGTGCAGTCGGTGGAACTGCTGTATTGGATCGGGCCGGATATGGAGACCTTCCTGCCGCGCGTACTGGCAGGTCGTACGGCGCCGACGGTTGCGGTGCAGGACCTGCCGGGCATGAAATTGCGTCGTTTCGGCGAAGATAGCCATTCCCACGCCGATGATGCCGACGAACACGACCATGATCACCGTCCAGGCAGCGTCGATGCCCATTTGTGGCTGTCCACGGTGAATGCGCGGGTGATCGCGGCGCGCATGGCGGCGGACCTCAGTCAGGCTGATCCGGCGAACGCCGAGCGTTATCAGAGCAATGCGAAGGCCTTTGCAGGGCGCCTGGATGCGTTGGATGCGCGGCTGAAAAAGCGTCTGGCCTCCGTCGATGGCAAACCTTACTTTGTGTTCCACGAAGCCTTTGATTACTTCGAAGACGCTTACGGCTTGAAGCATGCCGGCGTATTCAGTGTCGCTGCCGAAGTGCAGCCGGGCGCGCAGCACGTAGCTGCGATGCGCGCGCGTTTGCAGGAAGTGGGCAAGACTTGCGTGTTCAGTGAGCCGCCGCTGCGCCCGCGTCTGGCCGAGACGCTAGTGGCGGGATTGCCGGTGAAATTGGCAGAGTTGGATGCGTTGGGCGGTTATACACCGGCCACTGCTCAAGGCTATGAGCAGGTGCTGGATAAACTGGGGAACGACTTGGCCGGGTGCCTGGAGTCGTTGTAAGGTTTAACGAAGATCAGAGCGCGAAAGGCAGCTGGATCGTAACCTGCTGGCGTTGAGCCAGGCGGTGCTCGAACTCCGCCGGGTCGTGAATCAACACATCCTGTCCGGCAAACGATTCAGCGGCGATCAGGCGTGACAGCCAGAATCGCACGCATGCCACGCGCAGCATGGTCGGCCACAGTTCCGCTTCCTTCGCTGTAAACGGCCGCAGCCCGGCATACGCCCCCAGCAAGGCACGGGCGCGCTGCCCGTCGATCATGCCATCGGCGTCCGAGCACCAGTCATTCAGGGCGATGGCCACGTCGTACAGCATCGGCCCGGAGCAGGCGTTGTAGAAGTCGATCAAGCCCGTCAGGTGCGTGCCTTCGAACATGGCGTTGTCGCGGAACAGGTCGGCATGCACATTGGCGCGCGGCAGGGCGAGAATTTCGGCCTTGTGAGCTTCAATTTCAGTCAATGCAGCGTGCAGCAGGCTTTGTTGTGCCTCGCTCAAGTGCGAAATCAGCTGCACACCTTCGCTGAGCATCCAGTCCAAGCCGCGATCAGTCTTGCGTTCCAGTACTTTATTGCCTTGCGTCGCCAAGTGCAGATGGCCCAGCAGGTCGCCCACCTGGGTGCAATGTTGCGCATTGGCCTCCTTGATGTGCTTGCCAGCCAGGCGTGGTTGCAGCAGTGCCGGTTTGCCGGCCAGCTCGCGCAAGGCCACACCATCGGTGGTGCGCAGGGCGTAGGGCACCGGCAGGTCGGCGGCGTGGAGCACGTCGAGCAGTTCGATGAAAAATGGCATTTCCGCCACCGGGCCGCGTTCAACCAGGGTCAGGACGTACTCGCCCTGTTCCAGGCTGATAAAGAAATTGGTGTTTTCGCTACCAGCGGCAATCCCCTGGAAATCAAGCAGGCGGCCTAGCCCGTATGGGGCGAGAAAGGTTTCCAGCTCGGGCCGAGCCAGGGGGGTGAACACAGACATGGTTAAAACTGCCAGTACGGGCACCGTGCTGCACGGCGCCAATTGAAGTTAAGAAATCATTTCCATTCGAAGATCTTCCATGACGGGATCAGCATATCCGGCTGGTCAGAGCGGATGAAGTTCGCGTCGGTTCCGTCCGCGCGCACCAGGAAGTACGGTGGAGCCCCCTTCGGGATGACCTTGATGGCGTACAGGAAGCCGTTTTGGCGGTATTCCTGGATGGTCTTGTCGCCTTCCGTGCGAATGGTTACTTCCGGATCGCCCGAAGGGGCATCGTCTGCCGCCATGGCAGCCATCGGAGCGAGTGCAATCAAGCCAGTCAACAGCAGGCGATTGAATGTACGCATGATAACCTTGTCCCTTTGTTTTCATTGGTCCGGCTATTCTAGCGCCAGACCCGCCGAAAAGGTTGATCCTGCTCATGAGCCAAGCGCCCCTCGTCCTGGTGGACGGTTCTTCTTACCTGTACCGCGCCTTCCACGCGTTGCCACCGTTGACCACTTCCAAAGGCCTGCCGACCGGTGCGGTCAAGGGCGTGTTGAACATGCTCAAGAGCCTGCGCAAGCAGTACCCGGACAGTCCTTTCGCGGTGGTGTTCGACGCCAAGGGTGGGACCTTTCGCGACGACATGTACGCCGAATACAAGGCCAACCGCCCGAGCATGCCTGATGACATGCGCCTGCAGATCGAACCCCTGCACCAGAGCGTAATCGCCCTGGGCTTTCCGTTGCTGTGCGTCGAAGGCGTCGAGGCCGATGACGTGATCGGCACCCTGGCCCGCAGCAGCGCGGCCGCCGACCGTCCGGTGGTGATTTCCACCGGCGACAAGGACATGGCGCAACTGGTCGACGGGCACATTACCTTGGTCAACACCATGACCGGTAGCGCCATGGACGTGGACGGCGTAAAGGAGAAATTTGGCGTCGCTCCGGAGCAGATCATCGACTATCTGGCGCTGATGGGCGATTCGTCCGACAACATTCCAGGTGTTCCGGGCATTGGGCCGAAGACGGCTTCCGGCTTGCTGGTGGGGGTGAATGGCGGACTCAAAGAGCTTTATGAGCAGCTCGATATCGTGCCGACCCTGCCGATCCGCGGCGCCAAGACGCTGCCGGCCAAGCTGGAGGAGCACAAGGAGATGGCCTTCCTGTCGTACCAGTTGGCGACGATCAAGATCGACGTGCCGCTGGACGTGGGCCTGGATGACCTGCACCTGATCGAGCCTGATCGTGAAAAGCTGCTTGAGTTGTACACCCTGCTCGAGTTCAAGAGCTGGTACGACGAGATCCAGCGCGATACCAAGCGGGTTGAGCTCAAGACGGCAAACGAGGTCGCGCCTGTCGTCGACGTGTCGGTCGAGGCGGTGATATCCGTACCGGTGGAGGCGATCTATACCACCATCCTCGACCAGGCCACCTTCGACCTTTGGCTGAAGAAACTCAACGACGCGAAGCTGTTTGCCTTCGACACCGAAACCACCGGCATCGACGCCCATCAGGCGCAATTGGTCGGGGTTTCCTTTGCCGTCCAGCCCCATGAGGCGGCCTACATCCCGCTGACCCATGCCTACATCGGCGTGCCGGACCAGTTGGATCGTGACACGGTGCTGCGGGCGTTGAAGCCATTGCTTGAAGACCCGACCAAACTCAAGATCGGCCAGCACGCCAAGTTCGACATGAACATCCTGGCCAACTGCGCCATCGATGGCGACCCCGCGCAGGGCATCACTGTGCAAGGCATCGCGTTCGATACCATGCTCGAATCCTATGTGCTCAATGCCACCGCAACCCGTCACGATATGGACAGCCTGGCCAAGAAGTACCTGGACTACGACACGGTCAGTTTCCAGGACATTGCCGGTAAGGGCGCCAAGCAGCTTACGTTTGACCAGATCGCGCTTGAACAGGCCGGCCCGTATGCGGCCGAAGATGCCGATGTGACCTTGCGTTTGCACCAGGAGCTGCATGCGCAACTGGCTGCTATTCCGAGCCTGGCCAGTGTGCTGACGGATATCGAGATGCCATTGGTGCCGGTGCTGGCGCGCATCGAGCGTCAGGGGGTGTTGGTGGATGCGCAGTTGCTGGGTGTCCAGAGCATCGAGCTGGGCAACAAAATGGTGGAATTGGAGCGTCAAGCCTTCGAAATCGCCGGTGAAGCATTCAACCTGGGATCCCCCAAGCAATTGGGGGCGATTCTCTACGAGAAGCTGGGGATGCCGGTGCTGAAGAAGACCGGTAAAGGGCAGGCGTCCACCGCTGAAGACGTGCTGGCCAAGCTGGCCGAAGATGACTATCCGCTGCCCAAGGTGCTGATGCAGTACCGCAGCATGAGCAAGCTCAAAAGCACCTACACCGACCGCCTGCCGGAGCAGATCAACCCCCGTACCGGGCGTATCCACACGTCTTACCACCAGGCGGTGGCGGCCACCGGTCGTCTGTCTTCGAGCGATCCGAACCTGCAGAATATCCCGGTGCGCACAGCTGAAGGGCGGCGCATTCGCCAGGCGTTTGTTGCGCCCAAAGGCTACAAGCTGCTGGCGGCGGACTATTCGCAGATCGAGTTGCGCATCATGGCGCACCTGTCCAAGGACGAAGGGTTGATGAACGCCTTCCGCCATAACCTGGATGTGCACACGGCTACGGCTGCCGAGGTATTCAAGGTTGAGTTGGGCGAGGTCACGTCCGATCAGCGTCGCAGCGCCAAGGCGATCAACTTCGGCCTGATCTACGGCATGGGCGCGCAAAAGCTGGGCAAGGACATTGGGGTCGATACCAAGACCGCCAAGGCGTATATCGATGTGTACTTCGCCCGCTACCCCGGGGTTCGTGAATACATGGAGCGTACCCGCGCGCAGGCTTCCGATCAGGGTTATGTGGAGACGTTCTTCGGCCGTCGGCTGTACTTGCCGGACATCCACTCCAACAAGCCTCAAGAGCGCGCGGCGGCGGAACGTACCGCGATCAACGCGCCGATGCAGGGCACGGCGGCCGACATCATCAAGAAAGCCATGGTACGGGTGGATAACTGGCTGACTGCCTCGGGCCTGGACGCCAAGGTGATCCTGCAGGTGCACGACGAATTGGTGCTCGAAGTGCGTGAAGACCTGGTTGCCGAAGTCAGCGAGAAAGTCCGTGAACACATGAGCGCTGCAGCGCAGTTGGACGTGCCGCTGCTGGTGGAAGTGGGCGTGGGCGATAACTGGGACGAAGCGCACTGATTTCGGGGGTGGGGCCACCACCGGGCGTGGTGGCAGAGCGCTTTATGTCGGAAACTTCCGTCAGTTATTTCCAATAGTTTTTCGACGCTGCCGGAACTTAACCCGTGAACCGCCACTCAGAGTTACTGAATGGGTGGTGAAGCCCTTCAATGCTCCTATGTTGTGTTAAGTGTTGGCAGATATCTGGACCCCGCCCTAGCGGTCCGGAACTTGAACCCCGAACTTCCCCTCCCCATACGAAGTCCGGGGTTTTTTTTGCCTGCAGAAAAGTTATTCCGCGATTTCCGCGCCCTTGTCCGCCAATTCCATCCAGCCGGCCAGCACGGTGTAAGCGTCTTCCAGGCCCATGCGCTTGGGCGCCGAGAACAACTGGATAGTGATCGCGTCACCCCAGCCTTTGCGGATTTCGGACTGCACTTTGAGCAGGGTGTTCTTGGCCGCGCCGTAGGTCAGCTTGTCGGCCTTGGTCAGCAGGATATGCATCGGCATGCCGCTGGCGACCGCCCAATCGAGCATCAACAGGTCGAAGTCGGTCATTGGATGACGGATGTCCATCATCAGAATCAAACCCTTCAAACTCTCCCGGCCACCCAGGTAAGCCTCCAGGTGACGCTGCCAGTGCAGCTTCAGCGGGATAGGTACTTTTGCATATCCGTAGCCTGGCAGGTCGACCAGACGCCGATCATCGTCTAGCTTGAAGAAATTGAGCAGTTGCGTGCGGCCCGGGGTTTTCGAGGTGCGCGCCAGGCTCGCATGGGTGAGGGTGTTCAGCGCGCTGGACTTGCCGGCGTTGGAACGGCCGGCAAAGGCGACTTCAAAGCCTTCGTCATCGGGGCATTGGTCCACTTTGGCGGCGCTGAGCATGAAGGTGGACTGTTGGCACAGGCCGAGGATGGGATTCTTGAGTTGCATGAGATTTCCGATGTGGGCGGTGCCGAGAAAGGGTGCGGCAAGCGGTGTCGTTTCCGTTTCAGTAGCGCCAGTATATAATGCCGCAGATTTTGTGTGTGCTTTGTCCCAGCGAAGGATGAGGTTCACGAGAGCGATAGACCTTTATTGCGCATTAGAACGCAAAACGCTCTCAAACCCTGAAAAGGTCGATGTATGACCTGATGGTTGTGCGCTTTTGGTGTCCTGATCCCGCTTTTTGGCGCTCAGGCTACACAGGATCCAGGAGTGCTGTACAACCGAGTTTGCTTAGGTCGCGCTGATGCTGCGCGCGCCGCAGGGTTTCAAGGCAATGCCGCCGCGTGGTTTGTGCATGGACTGCAGTACTGAGGATTACCAGGCCATCATTGGGTTGATGGTGAGTAAACCCGGTAGATAACTCTTAAACCCTTAGCCGTAGTTGGATTAGCTGATGAACAAACTGATCGTGAGTCTGCTGTTGACCTTGGGCATCACCGGTGTTGCCCATGCTGCAGGCGACGCTACAGCGGGCCAGGCGAAAGCCGCCGTGTGTGGTGCTTGCCACGGACCGGATGGCAACAGCCCGGCGCCGAACTTTCCCAAGCTGGCCGGCCAGGGTGAGCGTTACCTGACCAAGCAGATGCAGGATATCAAGAGCGGCAAGCGCACGGTGCTGGAAATGACCGGCCTGCTGACCAACCTCAGCGATCAGGACCTGGCGGATATCGCGGCGTATTTTGCCAGCCAGAAAGGCAGCGTGGGAGCTGCCGATCCCAAGCTTGTTGCTCGTGGAGAGAAGCTGTTCCGTGGCGGTGACCTGGACAAGGGCCTTCCCGCCTGTACCGGTTGCCACTCGCCCAATGGCGCGGGCAATGCGGCAGCAGGCTTCCCGCACCTGGGTGGCCAGCACGCTGCATACATCGCCAAACAGCTGACCGAGTTCCGCAAGGAAGAAGCCGGCCGCGCCAACGATGGGGATGCGATGACCATGCGCACCATCGCGCGCAAGCTGAGCGACGAAGACATCGCAGCGGTCTCCAGTTACATCCAGGGTCTGCACTAAGCGCGTGCTACGTTAACGCTCGATTAATCCCGCGATGCAAGCATAAAAAGGGTGGCCTTGGCCGCCCTTTTTTGTGGCCGGTGCCGTTACACTAACGAACTCATGTCCGCGTAGACCTGTCACACCTAAAGGTCGCGTGAGGCGACCTTATTTGTCCAGGAGTAAAGCATGCGTAATCTGATCCTCAGCGCCGCTCTCGTCACTGCCAGCCTTTTCGGCATGACCGCACAAGCTGCCGACGTGCCGCTTGAAGCCGGTAAAACCTACGTTGAATTGGCCAACCCAGTGCCAGTCTCGGTGCCGGGAAAGATCGAAGTGGTGGAGCTGTTCTGGTACGGCTGCCCGCATTGCTACGCGTTTGAACCGACCATCAACCCATGGGTTGAAAAACTGCCCAAAGACGTGAACTTCAAGCGCATCCCCGCGATGTTCGGCGGCCCATGGGATGCCCACGGCCAACTGTTCCTGACCCTGGAAGCCATGGGGGTGGAGCACAAGGTCCACAACGCCGTATTTGACGCAATCCAGAAACAAGGCAAACGCCTGACCAAACCGGACGAAATGGCTGACTTTGTTGCCACTCAAGGTGTCGACAAGGACAAGTTCCTGGCCACCTTCAACTCCTTCGCTATCCAGGGCCAGATCAAGCAGGCCAAGGAGCTGGCGCAGAAGTACGGCGTGCAAGGCGTACCGACCATGATCGTCAACGGCAAGTACCGTTTCGACCTGGGCACCACCGGTGGTCCTGAGCAGACCCTCAATGTGGCTGACCAACTGATCGCCAAAGAACGCGCAGCCAAGTAAGGGGCTCGTTATGCGCCGCTGGGGCACCGAACGTGGGGTTGGCCTGCATGAACCGCGGGTCAATGAGCATCACTTGGAATCCACGGGCCTGCCGGCGGACAGTCGCCTGCGCCTGCTCAGCTTCAATATCCAGGTGGGCAACAGTACCGAGAAGTATCGGCACTACCTCACCCGTGGCTGGCAGCACGTGCTGCCCCACAAGGGGCGTACCAGCAACCTGCAGAAGATTGGCGACCTGTTGAATGACTTCGACCTGGTCGCCCTGCAGGAGGCCGATGGCGGCAGCATGCGTTCCGGCTATATCAACCAGGTTGAACACCTGGCCCAGTTGGGTGCCTTTCCCTACTGGTACCAACAGCTCAATCGCAACCTCGGTCGCCTGGCGCAGCACAGCAATGGTGTGCTCAGTCGCCTGAAGCCGACGGCCATCGAAGATCATCCGTTGCCGGGCCCCAAGGGGCGCGGGGCAATTCTCGTGCGTTTTGGCGAGGGCCCGGAAGCCTTGGTGGTGGTGATGATGCACCTGGCACTCGGGGGACGTACACGCAACCTGCAACTGGCGTACGTGCGTGAGCTGATTGGCAATTACAAGCATCAGGTGCTGATGGGGGACATGAACACCCACGCCACCGATCTGCTGCAGAACTCACCGTTGCGTGACCTTGGGTTACTGGCACCGCAAGTCGAAGCCACGTTTCCCAGCTGGCGCCCGCAACGCTGTCTGGACCATATCCTGCTCAGCCCCACCCTTACTCTCGAAAGTGTGCAGGTACTTGCGCATCCCATCTCCGATCACCTGCCGGTCGCGGTGGAGATTCGTCTGCCGGGTTCGCTTACGGTTGATGCATTGCCCGCGTTGAACCCAGGCACCAGCGGACCCCTTGCATGAGCGACGACGCCCAGCGCTGGAAAGAAAAATACCTGTTAAGTATCGAGCAACAAGAAAAGCTCGAACGGCGCTGGGCCGCTCGCCTCGACCTGCTGCGTCGCGGGTTGGTGCGCAGCACGCTGGCTGCTGAAGGCACAGACCGCGCGGTTGACCAGTGCATGAAGGAAATGCGCGACATCGTCCGCACCGACGACATGGACGCTGCGCTGGCTGCCCTGCTGCCGCGCCTGGAAAAAGCCGTGCTGGATTCGGAGCAGCGCCGCGAAACCAGGATCGACCAGATCAGCACCGCCCTGACCTCACTGGTCACGCAACTGCAAAAACTGCCGCTGCCCCGTGAGGTGGCGCGCCCGCTGAAGACCTTTGCCAAGCAGTTGGACGGTCGCGTCAGTCAGGCGCGCGAAATCCCCCTGTTACTCAGCGAGTTGAGCGGCCTGCAAGGGCAAGCGCTGAATAACCTGGAGCCCGACGCTGAAACCGCACGCACCGGGCCGGGCTTGTTACAACGCTTGTTTGGTACAAAAGACGTCACCCATGAGCCGGCAAGCGATCCGGCGTCCGGTCCGGCACCGCAACCCGTTGCACCCAAGCCTGCCGCTGTGCCGCCGGAACCCGAGCAATCCGAAGAGCTTACCCAAGCCTTGCGGGCCTTCGGACCCCAGGCCGAAGCATCGGTTGCCCCACAGCCTGAACCCACGGCGCCCGTCAAGATTGCCGAGGTCGCCAGCGAAACGTTTGTGTACGAGCCGCCTGTGCAGACGGCCGTAGCCGTGGAGCCTGCGAAAGAAGCAGTAGTCGTTGTCGGGGTCAAGGCGCCCGAGCCGCAGATCGAAGAGCCCACCCCTGAAAGCGCCCTCGCCGCCTTTATCGAAACAGCCGAGGTTTCGGTCGAAACGCCGGATGAAACGGTAATCGGCAGCCTTTCGCTGCCCCCTGTGCTGGAAACCGAGGAGCGCGACCCCGATGAGTTGCAATCGGACGGTACCTATTCCCTGCCGGATTCTCCGGAGCCGTCCTACAGCTCAGTAGCCAAACATATCGAAGACACTTTGATGGGGCTGTTGGAAGAGCTGGCCCTGCCCGAGCGTCATCGACCCCAGGCCGAAGCCATGCGCGAGCGCCTGGCCCATGGCTTGAACTGGTACGAGCTGCTACCGATTCTCGACGACTTGGCGGTGTTGATGCTGGCGGTCACCGACAGCGGCCAGCACGAATTCGAGGCGTACCTCAAACAGCTCAACGAGCGTCTTGAAGCATTCCAGGGCCACTTGCAGGTGGCCAGTGAGGGGCATGCCGACAGCCGTTCCGCTGCGCGGGAACTGGACACGCAGATTCGTGAACAAGTCGATGGCCTGCAAAACAGCGTGCAGGAAGCGGCCGATCTGGACGGTCTCAAGCAGGTACTGGAAAGCCACCTTGAGGGCTTGCTCGGCACCATGGATGAGCACCAGCAGCAACGTGACCAGCGCGAGCAGGAGGTGGCGGCTCGTCTCAAAGGCCTGGCCGAACGGGTAGCCAATATGGAACAGGAAGCTCAGGGTTATCGCGAGCACCTGGAAGTACAGCGCCAAAAAGCCTTGATCGACCCGCTTACCGGTTTGCCCAACCGTGCCGCCTGGAGCGAGCGCCTCGACCAAGAGGTCAATGCCTGGCATCAGCGCGGTAACAGCCTGTCGCTGGCGATGCTCGACCTGGATCATTTCAAGCGTATCAACGACGGTTACGGTCATCTGGCCGGAGACAAGGTGCTGAAGATCATCGCCAACGTACTGAGCAAGCGCCTGCGCCCGACTGACTTTATCGCGCGCTTTGGCGGTGAAGAGTTTGTGTTGTTGATGCCTGACTCACCCTTGGCGGATGCGCTGGCGGTGGGTGAGGTATTGCGCAACGCGATAGAGGCTTGCCCGTTCCACTTCAAAGGTGAGCCGGTGACGATCACGGTATCGATGGGCGTGGCACAGCTTCAGTCGGGTGAGCGCAGTGAGCTGGCGCTCAAGCGAGCGGACGAGGCGTTGTATCGAGCCAAGGCGGCCGGGCGTAACCAGGTTCAGGCGGCGTAAAAGATGTTCCATTTTGTAATTTGACCGCCGGGCCACAAACGGTACGTTACACTGTTGCATTATCGTCTTCAGCGTAACGTCTCCCGCCATGAAATCCTTGTATTTTGCATGTGTATGTTTCCTGCTCGCCGGCTGCGCCAGTGGCCCGCGCCTGGACACCAGCCATCCCTCGGTGAACCACGACAATCGCGTGCAATTCGTGGTCGTCCACTACACCTCCACCAACCTTGAACGCTCCCTGGCCCTGCTGACGCACGGCCAAGTCAGTGCCCATTACCTGATCGGCGATGATGCTGGCGCGACCATCTATAAGCTGGTGGATGAAAGCCAGCGAGCCTGGCATGCCGGAGAGAGCGAGTGGATGGGGCGTACCTGGCTCAACTCCAGCTCTATCGGTATAGAGATCGTAAATCCTGGCTACCGCGATACGCCGACCGGCCGGGTCTGGTACCCCTACTCCGAGGCGCAGGTGAAAGCATTGGTGGTGTTGCTCAAGGACATCAGCAAGCGCAATGGCATCGACCCCCGGAACATCATCGGCCATAGCGATATCGCCCCGCTGCGCAAGCTGGACCCGGGTCCGTTGTTCCCCTGGAAGCGCCTGGCGGATGAAGGACTCGGCGTGTGGCCGAATGCCCAGACGGTCACACGTCTCCAGGCGCAATATGCCGCCGAGCCGCCTAGTGCCAGTTGGTTTCAGGAAGAGTTGGCCCACCTGGGCTACCCGACACCCCAGACCGGCGAGCTGGATGTTGCCACGCGCCATGTGATCGCCGCGTTCCAGATGCGCTTCCGGCCAACGTTGTTCGATGGTGCGCCGGATGCTGAAACGGCTGCGATCCTGCGTGCACTGAACTGTGGCGAGCAAACCTGCTTGCGCCAGGGGACAGAGGCCCCCCAAAAGCCGAGTTCCTACAACGGCAATGCCATGTAGAACTGGGTGCCTTGCCCCGGCCGCGAATACACACCCATGCGGCCGCCGTGCAACTGTACGATCTCCTTGCACAGGGCCAGCCCCAGGCCGGCGCCGCCTTTTTTGCGACCGACCTGGACGAATGGTTCAAAGATGCGACCTTGCTGACCATAGGCGATACCTTCGCCGTTGTCCTCGACGCTGATAATCACACGCTCGCCATGACGGCGCGCCTGCAGCCGGATCTGCCCACCGTCTGCGGTGTGGCGCAAGGCATTGCCCAGCAAATTGTCGAGCACTCGCTCCAGCTGCGCCTGGTCGGCGTACAGTCGGGGCAGATCGTCCTGGGCTTCCACCAACAGTTCGATGTTCTGCGCTTTGGCCGGCTCCACAAAGCGTGCCTGTGCATGTTCGAGCAGGTCGGGGACATCGCACGGGCCCAGGGTCAGTTTCTGTAGGCCGCTCTGGTAGCGCGAGAAGTTGAGCAAGTCGTTGATCAACTGCATCAGGCGCTGCATTTCTTCGTTGACCGTGTCCAGCAGGTCCGCCTCGCGAGACTCGGCAGGAAACTTCGCCCGTTCACGGAACAGTCCGAAGGCCATATGCATGCCGGTTACCGGTGTGCGCAGCTCATGGGAGGCGCGCAGTACAAACTCGCTGCGTACCCGCTCGAACGCTCGCTGTTCGGTCACGTCATGCAGCACCATCACCGCGCCCAGAATATGCCCTTGGGTATGGCTCACCGGTGTCAGGCTGTATGTCAGCAACCGCAGTTCGCCCTCGACCTCCACTTCCAGATCGTCCGGTGCGCGCTCCAGGTTGCCGCCGCGCAGCACCAGCTGCAGTTGCTCATCCAGTTCCGGGCGTACGAGGGCTTCGCCCAGGCCCTGGCCGAGACGTTCCTCGTCCCAGCCTAACTGGCGTTGTGCAACCGGGTTGAGGTGCTCCAGGCGGCCCTGGCGATCAATCATCAACAACCCGTCGTCGATGCTGTCGAGTACCGCCTGCAGGCGCTGCTGACCGGCCAGCAGCTCGTCGATATTGGTTGCCTGATGCTGGCGCAAGGCTTCGGCCATGATGCCGAAACGACGGGTCAACTGGTTCATTTCCGCCGCCGACGAGATCGGCAGCGTCACCTCGAAATCGCCCTGCCCGATCCTGTCCGCCGCCTTGGCCAAGGCTTCGATGGGGCCGCCGAAGCGCCGGGCGATGCCATGGGCGGTGACGAAGCCAATGATGAGCACCGCCAGGCCCACCAACCCCATCAGCCCGGCGATCAATAAGGCTCGGTCGTGGGACTTGCGCTCACTGAGGTTGATGGTTTCCAGTGCGCGCTTGTGTTCGTCGATCAAGCCGTTGCGCAGTACGTTGAATGATTCGGTGAGTCTGTCGTTATTGCTGCTGACCAGTGAAGCGGGCTGTGATTCGTCATAGGCTTTGAGAAAGTTCAGGTAGTCGATTCGAGCCCGTGCGAAGCCACTGGATCTGCCGTCCTGCTGCTCATGGGCTATGCCCTGATTGAGCAAGTCGAAATACTGCTGTTTGGATTCCTCGAATGCGTGAGCGTTGGGGCGCTCTTCAAGCATCAGAATCAATTGGTCACCCAGGCTTTGGCGCAGCTTCAGGCCCAGTTCGAGGGTGACGAAATTGCTGCGAATCAGCGATTCCTGGGTCTTGGCCATCTGCATGACGCTGACCAGGCCCAGGATCAATCCCAGCAGAGCGACGGTGATCAGCGCAGAGATGCTCAGGAACAACCGAGTGCGCAGTGTCATCGCTAACTTCATAAGGTGCAGCTCACAGGTTGTACTGTTTGCGTTTGCGGTACAGGGTCGACGCGTCAATGCCGAGGGTACGAGCCGCTTGGTCCAGTGTGTCGCTGGTGGCCAGGACGGCACCGATATGGGCTTTTTCCAGCTCGTCCAGGCTCAGCGCGGCGCCGATGCGCGGGGCATTGTTGGTCGGCTGTTCGGCCATGCCGAGGTGGCTGATTTCGACCTTTTCCTGCGGGCAAATAATGCTGGCGCGCTCAACCACGTTGCGTAACTCGCGGATATTGCCTGGCCAGCGGTAGTTGAGCAGCGCTTCGCGGGCTTGGTCGCTGAAGCCGCGAGCCGGGCGGGCGTATTCCTTGACGAAGCGCGCCAGGAAACGGTCGGCCAGGGTCAGGATGTCTTCACTGCGTTCGCGCAACGGCGGCAGGTGCAAGGTGATGACGTTGAGACGGTAGAGCAAATCCTCACGGAAGCGGCCATCGCGCACCATGTCTTCGAGGTTCAGGTTGGTGGCCGCGAGAATGCGCACATCGGCGCGACGGGTGACGGGATCGCCCACGCGCTCGTATTCCTTGTCCTGGATGAAACGCAGCAACTTGGGTTGCAGAGTGAGGGGAAAATCGCCGATCTCGTCGAGAAACAGCGTACCGCCATCCGCCTGATTGACGCGGCCCAACGTGCTTTCACTGGCACCGGTAAAGGCGCCACGGCTGTGGCCGAACAGCTCGCTTTCCATCAGCTCAGCGGTCAGCGACGGGCAGTTGATAGTCACGCAGGATTTCTTGGAGCGCTTGCTCCAGCCATGAATCGCCCGGGCGAGTTCACCTTTACCGGTACCGGACTCGCCCAGGATCAGGATGTTGGCGTCGGTGCCGGCCACTTGGCGGGCGGTTTCCAGCACCACCATCATCGCCGGGCTGTGGGAGTCGAGGCCGTCCTTGGGCTGGCGCACGGCGCCTTCCAGTGCTTCCAGGCGTGCGGAGAGTTGGCGTACTTCCAATTGCTTGGCGGTGGCCAGGCGCAATTGATCAGGGCTGCAGGGCTTGACCAGGTAGTCGGCGGCCCCGGCCTGGATCGCGTCCACCGCGGTGTCGACGGCGGAGTGGGCGGTGACGATCACCACGCGCATCCACGGCGCTTGTATGCGCATTTGCGCCAACACATCCAAGCCATTGTCCTCGCCCAGGCGCAGGTCCAGGAAGCACAGGTCGAACACCTGGCGCTGCATCAAGGTATCGGCCTGCGCGGCGCTGTTGGCAGTGGCGACGGTGTAGCCTTCGTCTTCCAGGCAGTAACGGAAGGTGCGCAAGATCGCGGATTCGTCATCCACTAAAAGAATGCGGCCTTGAAGATCCTTGCCTGATTCCATCTGTGCTGCGCTCCTTAACGGTGAGTGATCTTGGTTAGTCCCGGAATAATCGGGCAAGTTGCATGGTTTATTCTGATTGATAAATAACAACATCGTGCAGCTATCTGCATCTCTTCCTACAAAGCCTGGATGATGGCTTTTTCATGCCGTCTTGCCACTTCGGCAACGTCTCCCTTGCTTTCGATCCCCTGAGCCGACCGCTGGCCATCGTGCATTTCGCACGGCCCACAGGGGGGCATCGTGCAGGATGCTGGGGTGTGGCTTAAATGAAATTTGATAACCTATTGATTTTCATGTGTTTTATTTTGAAAAAAAGCTGGCATGCGCTCTGCAATACCTCTCCCAAGAGCATCACGAACGAATAATCAGAATGCGGGAGAACAACAGCATGACTCGCCAAAGCCTCAGCCAATTGCGTGTATCGCCACTGCGCTTGCAACAAGGTCTGTTCGCCAGCCTTGCCCTTATGGTGACGCTGATTGCAGGCCAGCAGTTTCAGCATTGGCAGCAGAGTCAGCAGCAAGCCCCGCAGTTCGAACGTCCGGTGATGACCCAAACCCATTTCAGTTCCATTGGCAGCCGTGCCGTCGGTAGCGTTTCTGCTGATGTGACCGCCCCGCAATTGAGAGTCGTTGACCAGGATTCCACCCTGGATCAGCTGCCCACCCAAGAGCGTTGGGTGTTCTAGGCAAGAAAGCGGCCGCTTGAGTTGAGCGCCCGCACTGCACTACCGCTGTTACCTTTTATAGAAGCATAAGGAGAATCACCATGTTGAGTTGGGCAATCACATTTCTGATCATCGCCATTGTGGCTGCAGTACTGGGCTTCGGTGGTATCGCAGGCACCGCTACGGGTATCGCCAAGATCCTGTTTGTCGTCTTCCTGGTGATGTTCATTGCTTCGTTCTTCTTTGGTCGTCGCGGCCGAGGCTGAATATGACCACTTTGTCTCTCAAAGCCATTGCTGCCGTCTTGCTATTAGGCGGCAGCGGCTTGGCGATGGCCGCCAATGACGGCCAATCGCGAGCCAATGAACTGCTCAGCGCGGACCCGCAATACCGCGAAACCTGGCAAGACGTGGTGAAGAAAGAAGAGCGTCTGCCGGAGTGGGTGATGAACCTGTCGGGTACGGCCGAGCAAATGACGGCCGTGGAAGAAGATGGCGGCAAGTATTTGGTGGGGCCGTTGTGCGAAACCGCAGACACGTGCCTGAACAAACGCCTGATCGTTGCCTTCAGCTTCGACAAGGAAGACGCCTACGCGATGTTGGTAGAGGTCCCGGCCGGACTGCCGAAGGATAAATCGCCAACGCGCCATGCCGATTACCGGTTTATCGGTAAGCCGGATGAAGGCATGCAGAAGTTGCTGATGGAGCAACTGAAGAAAGATCCGAATTGGTACTAGGTGCCGTCTGACGCGTCTGTCGTCTACGGGGCCATCATCCATAGAAAGAAGCACGCTTGCTTCTTTCTGTCTGCGCCGCTCGCCATGGGCGGTGCATGACCAGGGGGCCGGGTTGCTCTGATCAACTGGGATCGGCGTGACCTACGGGCACAGGGAGTGCCTGCGCAAGGGCCGGGTCAGGCGAAAAGCTGCGACGCAAGTTCACAGGCCCACGGTTTGCTGAACTTGCGGCGGGCTTGTCACTCTCGATCTCGCCCTCTTATTCCGCCCTTAGCCGCACAATTCCTTTTTTGCTCGCACCCAACCATTACTTGGTATGTCGGGGTGACCATCTATCGAGAAAGTTTTTACGCCTCTATCGGCCATTTCTGCTGTGCGCCCGCCGAATTCCCTAGCGTTTGCGTCAATGCCGCAAAGAGGTGCAGAACCTCTGGGCGAGCCTGAATTGGCCGGTTCACGGCGTATTCACCGGGCAAAATGTCGCATTTGAACTGACCGATCGGACAGTTATGATGAAAAAAACTCATGCCGATTCGGCATGGGGTAGGCGTTTACGGCATTAGACGGCGCTCCCTGGCATCGGAATAGTTGCGCCTTTTTTCGCCTGCCAGTAAGCCATTTCGGCCACGCTGCGGTGACCTTCCATGGAGGCCGATGCACACACTTTTTCGCTCTCGAGCGTTGCAGCTGGCGCATTTGCCTTAAGTTCACTTGAAGTAAGGGTAATGACATGAAGAAGGCAAAGCTAAGCCTCGCCTGGCAGATCCTCATCGGTTTGGTGCTGGGGATTGCAATTGGTGCAGTGCTTAACCATTTCAGTGCTGAAAAGGCCTGGTGGATCAGCAATGTGCTGCAACCGGCGGGCGATATCTTTATCCGCCTGATCAAGATGATCGTGATCCCGATTGTGATTTCCTCGCTGATCGTCGGTATTGCCGGTGTGGGTGACGCGAAAAAACTCGGCCGCATCGGCGTCAAAACCATCCTTTACTTCGAAATCGTCACGACCATCGCCATTGTGGTCGGCCTGGTGTTGGCCAACGTCTTTCACCCGGGCGCGGGTATCGACATGAGCACCCTGGGCACCGTGGACATTTCCAAGTACCAGGCCACCGCTGCCGAGGTTCAGCATGAACACGCGTTCATCCAGACCATCCTCAACCTGATTCCGTCGAACATCTTCGCCGCCGTGGCCCGTGGCGAAATGCTGCCGATCATCTTCTTCTCGGTGCTGTTCGGCCTGGGCTTGTCGAGCCTCAAGCCTGAACTGCGCGAGCCGCTGGTGACTATGTTCCAGGGCGTGTCCGAGAGCATGTTCAAAGTCACCCACATGATCATGAAATACGCGCCGATCGGCGTATTCGCGCTGATCGCGGTGACCGTGGCCAACTTCGGCTTTGCCTCGCTGTTGCCGCTGGCCAAGCTGGTGATCCTGGTTTACGTCGCCATCTTGTTCTTCGCTTTTGTCGTACTGGGCCTGATCGCACGGCTGTTTGGCTTCTCGATCCTCAAGCTGATCCGCATCTTCAAGGACGAGCTGGTCCTGGCCTACTCCACCGCCAGCTCCGAAACCGTGCTGCCGCGCGTGATCGAGAAGATGGAAAGCTACGGTGCGCCCAAGGCCATTTGCAGCTTCGTGGTACCGACCGGTTACTCGTTCAACCTCGACGGTTCGACCCTGTACCAGAGCATTGCGGCGATCTTTATTGCCCAGCTGTATGGCATCGATCTGTCGATCGGCCAGCAACTGATGCTGGTATTGACGCTGATGGTCACCTCCAAAGGTATTGCCGGTGTGCCGGGCGTTTCCTTCGTGGTGCTGCTGGCTACCCTGGGCAGCGTGGGCATCCCGTTGGAAGGCCTGGCATTCATCGCCGGTGTCGACCGCATCATGGACATGGCGCGTACCGCCCTCAACGTGATCGGCAACGCGCTGGCCGTGCTGGTGATCTCCCGTTGGGAAGGCATGTATGACGATGCCAAGGGCGAGCGCTACTGGAACTCGCTGCCGCACTGGCGCAGCAAGGAAGCCTTGCCGACGGCCCAAGCCACTCGCAGCTGATAGCACGCGGGCACTGAAACAAACCCCGGAGAATTCCGGGGTTTGTCGTTTCTGCCAGCCCCGCTATCATTCGCCCCATCTTTCGGGGGATTTAACTGATGCTCAATGGCCTATGGCTTGGCTTCTTCGTCGTGGCAATGGTGTCAGCACTGGCGCAATGGCTGGTGGGCGGTAACGCCGGGATTTTTGCGGCCATGGTGGAAAGCATTTTTGCCATGGCCAAGTTGTCGGTGGAAGTGATGGTGCTGCTGTTCGGCACGCTTACGTTGTGGCTGGGCTTTTTGCGCATCGCCGAAAAAGCCGGAATTGTCGATTGGCTGGCCAAGGCTCTCGGCCCACTGTTCCGCCGGTTAATGCCGGAAGTGCCCGCCGGCCACCCCGCCATCGGCTTGATCACCCTTAACTTCGCCGCCAACGGCCTGGGCCTGGACAATGCGGCCACGCCCATCGGCCTGAAGGCGATGAAGGCGTTGCAGGAACTCAACCCCCTCCCCAACACCGCCAGTAACGCGCAGATCCTGTTCCTGGTGCTCAACGCGTCTTCATTGACGCTGTTGCCGGTGACCATCTTCATGTACCGCGCCCAGCAAGGGGCCGCCGACCCGACGCTGGTGTTCCTGCCGATCCTGCTGGCCACCAGCGCCTCGACCCTGGTGGGCCTGCTTTCTGTGGCGGTGATGCAGCGCCTGCGCCTGTGGGACCCGGTCGTGCTGGCCTACCTGATTCCCGGCGCGTTGATATTGGGTGGCTTCATGGCGTTGCTGGCGACCTTGTCCGCCACGGCGTTGGCCGGCTTGTCGTCGATCCTCGGTAACCTCACGCTGTTTGGCTTGATCATGCTGTTCCTGGTGATCGGCGCGCTGCGCAAGGTGAAGGTGTACGAGGCGTTTGTCGAAGGTGCCAAAGAAGGTTTCGACGTTGCCAAGAACCTGTTGCCGTACTTGGTGGCGATGCTCTGTGCGGTGGGCGTGTTGCGTGCGTCCGGCGCGTTGGACTTCGGTCTGGAAGGCATTCGCCATGTGGTGGCCTGGACGGGGATGGACACGCGCTTTGTCGATGCGTTGCCGACCGCGATGGTCAAGCCGTTCTCCGGCAGTGCCGCTCGGGCGATGTTGATCGAGACCATGCAGACCCAAGGCGTGGACAGCTTCCCGGCGCTGGTGGCGGCGACGATCCAGGGCAGTACCGAAACCACCTTTTATGTGTTGGCCGTGTACTTCGGTTCGGTGGGCATCCAGCGGGCGCGGCATGCGGTGGGCTGTGCGTTGCTGGCGGAGTTTGCTGGCGTCGTGGCCGCGATTGCGGTGTGCTACTGGTTTTTTGCCTAAGGCTTGGATTGCTATCGGGGGGCTTGCCCCCGAAGAGGCCCTCAGCGTTTCACCGCACCGTTGCCCTGCACCACTACCCAATCCACCACCTGCTTATTCAATTGATCCCCGGCCTGCCCAAAAGCAGCCACCACCGCTGGCACCTTGGTATCTGCCACCGGCTGGCGCACTTCAAATCGCCGGCTGGCCATAATCCGTTGATCGCTCCCTCGCACCAGGCGTGCGTCGAGGCGAATCACCACCTCCACCGCGCTCCCTCGATACTCACTCTGAAACGCCTGCAACTGCCCGCCCAATTCATAGTCGGCCTGCAGGTTGGTCTCGTCGGTACTGAGCAACGTCACCCGGCCATCGCGCTGGAAACCATCGAGCAGGCGGTTACGCAACAACACCGGCGCCGGATCGCTCCAGCGCGAGTTGGCATAGCTGCTGATCAAATCGCCATTGGGCACCACGGCGATGCGTGGGCTATCGAGAAACTCGCTGGTCTGCGGCTTGGTCACGCGCAGCGACCAACTGACCGGCGCACCTTGTGTGGCGGTCTGGGTGGCAGCCAGGCGATACACGTCCGAAGGGTCGGCTTTGGGCAGAATCGAACAGGCGCTGATCAGCGCCAGTGCCACAGGGGCGATCAGTTGATACGCACGCTTCATGGCGTGAACTCCTTGTTCTTGTCGCTGCCCAGCAGGTAACCGCTGGGGTTGGCTTCCAGGCGGCGGGAGATAGCGCGCAGCGAACCGAGGGTTTCGCGCAGTTCACGCACCGCCGGCGCCAGTTCATTGAGGCCTTGCAGGCCGCTGTTCACCGAGTCCTTGTTATCGGTCAACAAGGTGTTGAGGGTCGCAGTGCTGTGTTCCAGGGATTTCATAGCCTGCTCGGCACTGCCGAAAGCCTGTTTGCCTTGATCATTGAGCAAGCCATTGGCATTACGCATCAGCAACGTGGTCTGCTCCAGCGCGGCGCTGGCCTGTTTGCTCACTTGCATCAGTTGCTGCATCACCACCTTGATATCACCGCGTTGGTCGGCGATGGCGCCGGTGGTTTGTTGCAGGTTATCCAGGGTTTTACTGATGCGGTCGACGTTCTCCGAGGAGAACATCGCGTTGGCGTTATGCAGCAGCAGGTTGATGCCGGTCATCAGGTCGTTGCTGTCGTTCAGTAGCCGTGCGATAGGCGACGGCGAGGCGATGATCTGCGGCAGGTTGCCGTCCTTGCCCTTAAGTGCGGGGCTTTGTGGAGTGCCGCCGCTGAGCTGGATGATTGAGGTGCCGGTGATGCCCGTCAGCGCCAGCTTGGCCTGGGTGTCTTCCTTGACCGGCGTTTGCCCTGCCAGGCGGATGCGTGCGAGGACGCGGCGCGGGTCCTTGGGGTCCAGGCTCAGGCTGATCACGTCGCCCACCTTGATCCCGCTGTATTGCACCGAACTGCCCTGGGACAGGCCGCTGACCGCTTCGTTGAAGATCACTTCGTAATCCTGGAAGGCGCTGTCGACGCTGGATTTGGCCAGCCACAGGCCAAACAGCATCGCGCCGACTACCACAATCACGCTGAACAGACCGATCATCACATGATGGGCTCGGGTTTCCATGTCATACCTCGTTGAGCGATTGAGCGGCATCCAATGCCGCGCGGCCACGGGGGCCGTGGAAATATTCGTGAATCCACGCGTCGTCGGTTTCCGAGACGACATCGATGGCACCGGCCACCAACACTTTTTTCTGTGCCAGTACCGCCACGCGGTCGGTGATGGTGTACAGCGTGTCGAGGTCATGGGTGACCAGGAACACGCTCAGGCCTAGCGCGTCACGCAAGGTCAGGATCAGTTGGTCGAATTGCGCCGCGCCAATCGGGTCGAGGCCGGCGGTGGGCTCATCGAGGAACAGGATGTCCGGGTCCAGCGCCAACGCCCGGGCCAGGGCCGCGCGCTTGATCATGCCGCCGGACAGCGACGCCGGGTACTTGTCGGCGGCCGACAGTGGCAACCCGGCCAGGGCCAGCTTGACCGCCGCCAGGTGTTCGGCGTCGCGGCGGCTGAGGCCGGCATGTTCGATCAGCGGCAGCGCGACGTTTTCGGTCACGGTCAGCGAGGAAAACAGTGCGCCCTTCTGAAACAACACGCCAAAGCGCCGCTCCACCAGGGAACGTTCATGTTCTGGCAGGCTCGGCAGGTTGTTGCCGAACACCCGAACTTCGCCTTCGCTGGGCCTACGCAGGCCGACGATGCTGCGCAGCAACACCGATTTGCCGCTGCCAGAGCCGCCGACCACCGCAAGGATCTCGCCCTTGTACAACGACAGGTCGAGATTTTCGTGCACGCTCTGGCTGCCGAAGCGGTTGCACAGACCGCGTACTTCGATCACCGCCTCGGTGGGCGCACGGTGTAAGCGACTCACCAGCTCATCTCCATGAAGAACAGCGCTGCGACCGCGTCCAGCACAATCACCACGAAGATCGATTGCACCACGCTGGAGGTGGTGTGCGCACCGACCGATTCGGCGCTGCCGCTGACCTTGAAACCTTCCAGGCAGCCGATGGCGGCGATCAGGAAGGCAAAGATCGGCGCTTTCACCATGCCCACCAGAAAGTGCTGCACGCCAATGTCCGACTGCAGCAGCGACAGGAACATCGCCGGCGAAATATCCAAGGCCACCGCGCACACCACGCCGCCGCCGACAATCCCCGAGAGCATAGCCAGGAACGTCAGCATCGGCAGCGCCACCAGCAACGCAAGCACGCGGGGCAGCACCAGCAGTTCCATCGGGTCCAGGCCCAGGGTACGGATGGCGTCGATTTCCTCGTTGGCCTTCATTGAGCCGATTTGCGCGGTGAAGGCACTGGCGGTGCGGCCGGCGATGAGGATCGCGGTGAGCAACACACCGAATTCGCGCAGGAACGAGAACGCCACCAGGTCTACGGTAAAAATCGTCGCGCCGAAGCTCTTGAGTACCGTCGCGCCGAGGAAGGCCACCACGGCGCCCACCAGAAAGGTCAACAAGGCCACGATAGGCGCGGCGTCGAGGCCGACTTGTTCCAGGTGCGCGACCATCGGCGTGATGCGCCAACGCTTGGGCCGGAAAATGCCACGGGCGAATGTTTCGAGGATCAGGCCAATAAAGCCGAGCAGTTGTTTGCTGTCCTGCCAGACGGTGTCAACCGCTCGGCCGATGCGCGCCAGCAGTTGCATGCCGGCGGTTTCTTCCGGGGCTTTTTCCGGTACGCAGAAATCATTCAGGGAACGGTAGACCGTCTTGAGCAGTGCACGATCGGCGGCGGACAGGGTGCAGTCGGTCTGCTCGGCAGACTGTTCGATACGGGTCGGCCCCAGCAGCTCTACCAGCAATGAGGCGCCAGCGGTATCCAAGGCGCCGAGGCCATTGAGGTCAATGCGTGCGCCGGCATCGTATTGGCCGTCGAGCTTGTCCGCCAGCTTCTTCAGATTTGCGTAGTGGGCAAGCGTCCAGTCCCCGGTAATCCGCAACAGTGCAGGGACGGAGGACGTATCGAGTTGGGCTGCGCCGGCGGTGGTCCTACTGGTCATAAGCTCCGAGCTTGTATGGGCTATCCACAATTGCTACGTAATAGCACGATCCCGCCTACTGTGGGTTGTCCGTTTGTGCTGCGTCCGAGACTTTAAAACGCAGTACGCCGATCACTTGCCCATCTTCGGTCAGCACCTGAACCTGCCAGCGGCCTACTGCGTCGTTCGGGAAGTTCTGTTTGTGAGTCCAGGCGCGGTAGCCCTCCTTGCGCCCGCCGTGGATATCCAGGGCGATGCGGTCGACCTCTTTGCCGTTGAATTTCCATACATGGTAGATCCGCTCGTCCAGCCCGCGCGGTGCGTTGATCGCGGTGTAGGCGTACAGCCCGCCGCTGCGCAGTTGCGAGGCGCTGACTTCCTTGAGGTCATCGCCTGGCGTGCGGTCCTGCAACTGGGTGCTGATGGCAACTTCGGTCATCCACAGGGTGGCCGGCGGTACCCAGCTGCGCAGGAACCAGCCCGCGCAACCTATGGCGGCCGTCACCCCCAGCAGCATCCCCCAGCCTTTGAGGCTGCGCAGCGGCAGGCTCACCGCCAGGCTCGGGATTGACAGGGCCATGGCGACGCCAAGCGCCAGCTTGTAACTCTCGGCGGTGGTCAGGTGCAGGATGATCGGCAGCGCGGTGAGCAATGCGGCGAACAGGGTCAGGGTGTGCAGCGCCAGGAACAGCGAGCGCTTGGGGGCCAGCCACTTGTAGTACAGCGGGTCGATGATCGATACCAGCGCCGCCGCGCCGAGCAGGCCGGTAAAAATCGACTGGCCGCTGTTCCAGGCGGTGGTGACGAAGAAGAACGGCAGTACAAAGAACAGACTTTCCTGGTGGATCATCTGGGTGGCGTAGCGCAGCAGGGGCTCGGGGATTTCGCGCTTGAACAGCTTGGTAAACAGCTGGGTGAAGCTGTTTTCCAGCATAAGCCACAACCAACTGACCAGCATGATCACCGCGATCCAACTGGCCATGCCCTGCTGGCGATCCACCAGGATGAAGCTGCTCACACCCGAAATGAAACCGCCGAGTGCAATCACCCCTGGGTAGCGCTTCATCAGTTCGAGGATGCGCTGGATTAAGTGGGTCAGGTTGGGCATTCGGCGGTTCGCAGTTTTGTAGGAAAAAATCCAAGACAGAATAGCGCCTTAGCCGGGTGTTCGGTGCCTCATTACGTGATCCGTTTGCGATAAAACCGCACGCCGATCAACACAAGGGCGGCCAGCCCGAGCAGGCCGGCGCCGATCCAGCTCAGGGCATCGTAGCTCAACAGCGGTTTCTCGATGCGCCAGTAGCCTGGTTGCTTGAGGACTTGGCGCATCGCCTCATTGGCTTGTTCCAGTTTGACCGCCTTGATGCGTTTGACCGGATCGCTGAAATGGCCGTTGTCGTAGTCGCCCATGGCGCTCCAGTAATAGTCGGCCAGGGCGCTGTTACCCTGCACGGCCCAGGCCTGGCGCGCAATGGCGGCTTGCTGCAGCCGGGCAAACACCTGCGGGGCGAGGCCGTCCTTGAGCAATTGGGCCTTGAGGTCTTGCAGTACCTGTTCGGCGTTGTCGAGATTTTCCCGTTCAACGTCGGCGTTCAGGCTGAGAAAACCCACACCGCCGAATACTTCGCGCTCGCTCCAGGGGCCGTAGGACAAGCCGTGCCTGAGGCGCAGTTGGCGGTACAGCGCCCAGTCGAAATAGTCCTTGAGCAGGTCGTAGGTTTCGTCATGTTGGTCGTCCAGCACCGGTTCGGGCAGCAACCAGTGCAGTTTGGCGCTGTTGCCCACCCAGCCGTGGATCAATTCGCGATGGCCGGCGGCAGCCTGCTGGATCTGCGGCAGCGGTGCATGCTCGCTGGGCTCGACCGGGTCGAGCTGGCCGTAGGTACGTTCCAGGTAGGCCGGCAGCAGCTTGTCGAGTTCGCCGACGATGATCAGGGTCATGTTGTTGGGGGCGTACCAATCTTTGCGCAGCTTTTGCAGTTGGTCGCGGGTCAGTTGATGGACCTCGGCGCGTTCGGCGCACTTGAGGCCCAGCTCGACGGCCAATTGATTGCTGGCGGTGTGCCCCAGATCCTGGCGGTCGAGCAGGCGTTGCAAATGTGAGTAATGGCCGCCGTCTTCGCGCTCGACCACTTTTTTGGCGGCGTCGATATTCGCATCGGTCAATTCGGTGCGCGTGAGAATCGCCAGCAGCAGGTCGAGCACCTTGCGCTGGTTTTGCGCTGGCGCTTCGATCACGAAGGTGGTGTCGGCGTTGCTGGTGTAGGCGTTCCACTCGCCGCCCAGGGCTTGCATGCGGTCTTCCAGGTCACCTTCGCCGCCGCCATCGATGCCGCTGAACAGCAAGTGTTCAAACAGGTGCGGCAGTTCCTTGTCTGCGCACCTGAAGTCATCCAGGCCCACACCGACCACCAGACGGATCGCCACATGCCCGCGTTCATTGCCCGGTTTGAGCAGCACTTGCAGGCCATTGGGCAGTGTGTAGCCCTCGACCTGCAGGCGATCAAAGGCAAAGGCGTGGGTAGCGCCCATGAGCAGGCAGGCGAATAACAGGCGACGCATAACTGGCTTCCTGGCGAGTGAGGTCAGCCTTAACTGACTTCACGGGCCATCGTACGTTCAGGGCGAATGCGTGATGTCGGCAATATCTTCAGCCGAGAGCGCGCCGGTGTCTGAGGTTTCCAACACTACATACGCACTGCTGCAAAACAACGAGTTGAGGCGTTTCATGTCGGCAATCAGCTCCAGATGCAGGGAGCTGGTCTCCAGGCTCTGTACGATCTTGCGCTGCAGGCGGCTGACATGGGCGTGGGCCAGGCGCCGTTCCTGGGCGCGGAAGCGGCGCTTCTCACGAAGCAACTGGCGTGCGCTTTCCCGGTCGGCGCTGAGAAACACCGACAGGCCCAGGCGCAGATTGGCGATCAGTTGGCTGTGCAGCCCGGTAAGTTCTTCCAGGCCGACTTCAGAGAACTGGCGACGCTGGGACGTTTTTTGCTGCTGGACTTTGCGCAGCATGCGTTCGATCAGGTCGCCGGCGAGCTTGAGGTTGATCGACAGTTCGATGATTTCGGCCCAGCGCCTGCTGTCATGTTCGCTGAGGTCTTCCCGGGGCATTTGCGCCAGGTAGAGCTTGATCGCACTGTAGAGCGCTTCGACATCGTCGCTGAGGCTGCGCATTTCCTGGGTGATGGCGGTTTGCTTGCCGCGCAGCACTTCCTGCATGGCGGTGAGCATATTGTCGATGAGGTCGCCCAGGCGTAGGGTTTCGCGGGCCGCGTTGGCCAGCGCCAGGCTTGGTGTGGCGAGGGCCGTGGGGTCCAGGTGGCGTGGCTTGGCCTTGCCGTTGGCCTCTTCGCGCTCGGGCAGCAACCACGCACACAGGCGTGCCATAGGGCCGATAGTCGGCAGCAGGATCAGGCAGCGGCTGACGTTGTAGAGCAAATGGAAAGTGATGACCATGCCTTGGGCGCTGTAATCCAGGTCGTCCATCCAACGGACGAGAGGGTCGAGCACCGGAATGATCAACAGCAGCCCGATCAGTTTGTATAACAGGCTGCCCAAGGCCACCTGACGCCCGGCTGAGTTCTGCATGCTGGTGCTGAGAAAGGCCAGCACCCCACTGCCGATGTTGGCACCGATCACCAGGCCGATGGCTACGTGCAAACCGATCACGCCGGCACCGGCCAGGGTGGCGGTGAGCAGCACGGCGGCCAGGCTGGAGTAGGAAATCATCGCGAACAAGGCGCCAACCAGGGCGTCGAGCAGAATGTCACCGGTCAGCGAAGCGAAGATCACCTTGACGCCCTGGGCATGGGTAATCGGCCCGGCGGCTTCGACGATCAATTGCAGCGCGAGGATGATCAGTCCGAGGCCGATCCCCACGCGTCCCAACTGCCCTGCCCGCGTCTGTTTGCGCGACAGAAAGAAGATCACGCCGAGAAAAATAAGCAGCGGCGACAGCCAGGACAAGTCAAAGGTGAGTACCCGTGCCATCAACGCGGTACCGACATCTGCGCCGAGCATGGTTGCCAAGGCGGGCACCAGGCCCATCAGGCCCTGGCCGACAAACGATGTCACCAGCATCGCCGTGGCGTTGCTGCTCTGCACCATGGCCGTCACCAGGATGCCGGCGACAAACGCCAGCCAGCGCTTGGACATGTTCTGCCCGATGACTTGGCGCAAGTTGGAGCCGTAGACCCGCAGGATGCCGGTCCGGACGATGTGCGTGCCCCAGATAAGCAGGGTCACGGCGGAAAGCAGATTGAGCAAGGTCAGCATGCTCGGCCCCCCGTGTGGGTGTGCTCCAGCAGGAGCAAATGAAAATTGCCGCGTGCCGCTCTACGTCTTGTACTTAAGCTGTAGTTGGCGAATGGGCTCTGCGCCAGCATCGCATAGCTAAAGTGGGGATTGAAACAAAACTGTCATGAAGGTCGTTCCCGACGCTCTGCGTGGGAATGCCGCCAGGGATGCTCCGCGTCCCGAATGCGCAGAAAAAAAGGGGCTCGAAAGCCCCTTTTCAACAGCGGGTCACCGCTATTGACCCGGAATGTCCTTGCGCAGTTTCACTGGGTCCTGCTGCTTCTTCTTTTTCGCGATGGCGGTACGCATCTTGATGTTCACCGCTTCAACCGCCAGCGAGAACGCCATGGCGAAGTAGACGTAGCCTTTTGGCACGTGCACATCGAAGGATTCAGCGATCAGCACGGTACCTACTACCAGCAGGAACGACAGCGCCAGCATCTTCAACGACGGGTGCTTGTCGATGAACTCGCTGATGGTGCCGGCCGCCAGCATCATCACCAGTACGGCCACGACGATCGCGGCAACCATGACCGGAACGTGTGACACCATGCCCACCGCCGTAATGACCGAGTCCAGGGAGAACACGATGTCGATGATCGCGATCTGGATGATGGTGTAGATGAACTTGCCACTGGCGCCTTTTGGCTCGTCGTGGGTTTCGTCTTCACCTTCCAGGGCGTGGTACATCTCTTGAGAGCTTTTCCACAGCAGGAACAGGCCACCGAAGAACAGGATCAGGTCGCGCCCGGAAATGCCCTGGCCAAACACCACGAACAGATCGGCGGTCAGTTGCATGACCCAGGTGATCGACAGCAGCAGCATGATGCGCGTGACCATGGCCAGTGCCAGGCCGAAGATCCGGGTGCGTGCCTGCATATGCTTGGGCATGCGGCTGACCAGGATCGAGATCATGATGATGTTATCGATGCCCAGGACGATCTCGAGGGCCGTCAGGGTGAAGAAGGCAATCCAGATTTCCGGATTGGTCAGCCATTCCATGTGTATTCCTTTGAGCAAGTGTTAAACCGCACCGGCGGATAGGCCGGTGCGGTTGGGTTGTACGATTATAGAGTGCTGAACAGCGGAAAAATCCCCATCAGCAATGCGGCAAACATTATGCACAGGCACACGAGCACTGCCCACTTCAGGGTGAAGCGCTGGTGATCACCAAATTCGATACCGGCCAGGGCCACCAGCAGGTAGGTCGACGGTACCAGTGGGCTGAGCAAGTGCACAGGCTGTCCAACGATCGAGGCGCGAGCCATTTCCACTGCAGTGATCCCGTAGTGGCTGGCGGCTTCGGCCAATACTGGCAGTACGCCGTAGTAGAACGCATCGTTAGACATGAAGAAGGTGAACGGCATGCTCACCAGTGCCGTAATTACCGCCAGGTACGGGCCCATGGCTTCCGGGATGACCGCCAGCAGGCTCTTGGACATAGCATCGACCATGCCGGTGCCCGACAGGATGCCGGTGAAGATACCCGCGGCGAAGATCAACCCCACCACCGCCAGCACGCTGCCGGCGTGGGCGGCGACTCGATCTTTTTGCTGCTGCAGGCACGGGTAGTTGACGATCATCGCGATACTGAACGCCACCATGAACAACACCGGCAGCGGCAACAGGCCGGCGATCAGGGTGCACATCAGGGCCAAGGTCAGCGCGCCGTTGAACCAGATCAGCTTCGGACGGCGGGCGTCCGGGTATTGCGACACGCTGATTTCGCTGTGGTCGATCTCATCACCCTGCAGGTGCAACTCACCCAGACGCGCACGTTCGCGCTTGCCGTACATATAGGCGATCACCAGGATTGCCACGACACCTGCGGCCATGGCCGGGATCATCGGCACGAAAATATCCGAAGGGTCCACATGCAGCGCACTGGCGGCGCGGGCGGTCGGGCCGCCCCAGGGGGTCATGTTCATCACGCCACCGGCGAGGATGATCAGGCCGGCCATGATCCGCGGGCTCATGCCGATGCGCTGGTACAGCGGCAGCATGGCGGCCACGCAGATCATGTAGGTGGTAGCGCCGTCACCGTCGAGGGACACCACCAGGGCCAGCACTGCGGTGCCGACCGAGACCTTCAGCGGATCGCCCTTGACCATCTTGAGGATCTTGCGCACGGCCGGGTCGAACAGGCCGGAGTCGATCATCAAGGCAAAGTAAAGGATGGCGAACATCAGCATCACGCCGGTCGGCGCGAGCTTGGTGATGCCTTCGAGCATCATCGGGCCGATCTTCGGCGCGAAACCGCCGAACAGCGCGAACAGGATCGGCACGATGATCAGGGCGATCAGCGCAGACAGGCGCTTGGTCATGATCAGGAACATGAACGTGATGACCATGGCAAAGCCAAGGAAAGTCAGCATAGGAATACTCCAGGCGTAGCGCGGCTAGGGAATGGCGAACCGGGAGGCTCAGCGCAGAACGAAAGGCACGAGGCGTACGGGGGGAGTTGGGGCGAACAGGCGGGTACGGACGGACATCGGGAATCACCATTGTTGTTGTTAACAGCCGGTCTGTTGCCGGCAGTGGGGGTGATCCTAGACGGGTAAGCTTTCAGCCAGCTTTCGTTGGCAAAACAGGTGATATGGAATAGACATGCGGTCTTCAAGCTTGCACAGGTCAAAATGTGGGAGGGGGTAAGCCCCCTCCCACATTGGCATGTGTTATCTCGGATATTTCAGGGTAGTTCGAGGCCGCCGGCTGCCTTGTGCAGTGACCGCAGGTGTTCTCCCAACTGCTTGAGGTTGGCCTCGCACGCGGCAATCTCGGCCGCGCGCGCAGGTTCCAGCAGCGCCCTCACCTCTTTATCCAACTCACCGGTCAGTGATTGCAATTGCTTCTGGCGCTCGGCACTTTCCGACTCCAGGCGTTTGGCTTCCGACGGTTGCGGCAGGCCGTAGCCGCCGCTGTCCAGCAGTTCCGCCGGGCGGCTGAGGAAGCCGCTGTTGGCGAGGATCTGCTGCAGGGTGGCGTTGGCCTTCTCCATACCGCCGTTTTTCAGCTCGCGGGCACCGAGGTAGCGTTGCTTGACTTCGTCCTGAGCGAGCATCAACTGTTTGCGAAAGCTGGCTTGCTCCAGCAGCAGCAACGCGGCGCTGGTACGCAGGTCGGCCTGATCGAACCATTGGCGACGCTGCGCTGCGCTCAGCGCTAACCAATCTTCCACCTGGGTCTGCTTGATCGGCAGATGCTTGCGCAGCACGTCGAACATCGCCTGATAGCGCTCGCGGAACGAGTCAAAGTGATAGCCCAGGCGCAGCGCTTCGCGTTTGTCATTCAGTACGCTGGTATCGGCCAGGCCGCGGGCTTGCAGCACTTCGAGCAGGCCGTTGGGGGTGATGTTATCCAGGCCAGTGAGTTGCGGGTTTGCGCTGCCGCTGCGCAACAGTTTCAGGCTTTCGACCGCGCAGTTATTGGACAGGAAATAGTAGTTGCCGTCGTAGCTCCAGTGCATTTCTGCAGCGTGTTCGACGGTGTCGTTGATTTCCTGGCGCGACAGTTTCAGCGGCACGGAGGCCAGGCCGCGCAGCTCGGTCTTGGTGTATTCGTCGATGACCTGGGCCAGCGGCAACACAAACAGGCGTGACGGGTATTTGCCCACCAAGCCGTCCCAGCTCGACAGCTGAACGTCGCCGACAAATGCGCGATAGGACAGCACCAGGTGCTGGTCCAGATCCAGCCGACAATCCGGCCCACGAGGGCGGCCCGGTGCGCAGATCACCAGGCGCAACATGCTGTGGCCCCAGCGGCTCACCAGGTTCTGGTTGGCTTCGGCCAGCAGGTAGTCGATTTCGTAGACCCGTTCCGGGTCCACATGACCCAGCGGCGTCTTGGCGAAATCGTTGCCGGCATTGAGAAACGGGTAGGTCTTGGCGCAGGCGTCCTGTACTGGCGGAGCCCAGCCGAAGTGCTGCTGGTAATAGCGGAACAGTGCGGGACGCCGGCAGGCGTAGCTCGGGTCGAGGAGAAAGTACTCCATGTTGACCGCGACGAACTCCAGTGGGCTGGTGGTTTCGTAAATATCCGGGCTGCGCGCAACTTGGCGATTGTGCTGCTCGCGTTCGCCGCGACGACCGACATATTGCGGCCAGCCGGCAAGGTCCAACAGGCGCGGATCATCGCTGAGGGAGAAACGCCGGTCGTTCTGTCCGCGGCACTGATCGGGCAGGCCAATCAGGCCGGTGATGCTGTTCTGGCGGCTGCAACGCTGGATCAATGTGCGCTCGTCTGGAGACCATAGGCGCGCACGGTCATAGATATGGGTCAGTTCATGCAGGACCGTGGCGAGCATTTCACGGCGCACGGTGCCGTGGGGACGATGGGTTTTCTGGGTGGCGGCGCTGCCGTCGGTCAGGCTGTCGAGCAGGTTGCGGTTGAGGTCCAGTTCCGACACCAGCGAAGCCTGGCCGTAGGCGTTGTCGGGCATCTTGTCCGTCCAGCCGACATCGATGCGCCGGTCCAACTGCTCGACGAAGCGCGGTGGCAACGAGCGCATCGCTTCATCGAGCAATGCCTGGCTGGCCTGCTGTTGGGCCGGGCTCAAGCCATCTGTCTTGAGCCGCAGTTGCAGGCTGGCCTGGGCTGCGCCGGCACAGAGCAGCACCGTCCCGGCCAAGAGCCAGGCGACAAGGCGCCTCACAGAGCGAGAATAGCTTCGGCGAGGGTCTGGTCACTGGCATCGCGAGCTTCCGGCAGGCGGGTGCGCAAGGTGTCGAAGGCGGCTTCCAACTGTGCACCGCGGATTTCGCCGTTGCTGGCGACGAAGCTCGCCGCATCATCGTGGGCTTCACGCACGACCTTGGAATCGCGGATGGAGGTGGTGGTGTCCGAGGTGAAATCAATGGTGCGGCCGGAGGCACGAACGATGATGTTACTGGTGGCCACCAGGGTATGCGCCTGGGCAACGTCGGCCAACAACAGCAGGCCAAGGGTGGCGGCGATCAGCGGGCTACGCATGGAATTACTCCAGTTACAAAGATAGAAATATGAGGATGATTATTGGACGAGAATTGCCTGCGCCAGTTCAAGGTCGCCGGCATGAAGTTTTGGTTGGGTGCGACGCAGGTAATCAAGCGCCGATTCCAGCCGTGCGCCCCGCCACTGGCCGTCAGTGGCGATAAACGCGGCAGCGTCATCCTGGGCGGCCATGATGACTTTGCGGTCGAAGGGGGCCGAGGTCACCTTGCTGGTGGCGTATGCGCTCGCGACGGTGCCCTGGGTGATCAAGTCAAAGGCTGAAACCAAAGGCGACCAGCAGGCAAAAAACAATACGGGGACCAGGAACAGGCGGAATGAAAAAGCCATGGGACTCGACTACTGAAAACGAGCGCCAAGGCTAGCGCAATGCTTGGGCGAGAGCCAGTGAAGGTGTCAGGGAGCGGGCGCTCCCCTTGTGTGGCCGTTTCAGATGGCCAGGATGGCCTGGGCCAGTTGTGCATCCGTTGCGGTGTTCAATTGCGGTGCTTGCTGGCGGATCTGAGCCAGCGCACTTTCCAGTTTCACGCCACGAATCGCGCCTTCGCTGGCGACAAAGCTGGCGGCATCGTCACGTGCGGCGCGCACGATCTTGTTGTCACGCAGGGATGAAGTCGCATCGGAGGTAGCGTCGGAAGTGGCTTTCAGCGCGCCGACGATGGAGTCGGTGGTCACGATGAAGCTGGATGCAGTGGCGTTGGCAGCCAGGGCCAACAAGGCAGCAGCGCTGAGCAGACGAAGGCGGGACATGGGGTGACTCCTGTAAGTGAACAATGAATGTGGTGCAGGGCGGTATCCAGATGCTGACTGGATATTAGGCTGCGGCTTATCAGTTCGGGTAGATTTTATGCAGCGCGCATAACTGTACTTATTATATTGTAAATTTTATAAACTGTACCTGTTTCGTAGTGCAAGACCCGAGAACAACAAAGCCCGCCTCCGGTCTCCCGGGGCGGGCTTTGTTTTGAATAATCAGTGCTGGCAGTGGACCCGTTGGGTCAGGGCCAGCGGGCGCCCATTAGCGCCAGAACGGCTTGCTCAGCTCTTCGTAGCGTTGAGCTTCGCTGATGCCGGCGTCAGCAAGCAGACGCGAATCCAGACGAGCCAGTTGATGGCGGCTGGAGATGCGGCGCTGCCACAACATCAGGTTGGCGAGAACGCGCAAAGGCAGGGAAGCCTGGGAGTTTACAGCTTTTTCTTCGAAGAACAGTTCGGAACTGAGTGTACGTTCCATGATGACATCCTTCCGCTTGTGGCGGGATTAGGTAGTGGTTTAACTGATGCCAATGATCCTCCTCCGGCGCAAGACTCTCTAGATACAGTTCACTTGTATTGTGAGGGGCCAGTTAACTGTTTATAGGTGCTGTACTGTACGGAAATGGGGCAACTGTACCTGTCCGCACCGAAACAGTGCGAAATAGGCAATTTCGAGTGAGGAAGTAGGAATTATCGGTAGGAAAACACCAGTACAGCAGTACAGTTTTTTCAAGAAGTGAGGCTGAGCCAGCCAAGCTGATGAAACTGTGTTTGCATCAGCCCGGATCTGTATCAATCAAGCCTTGAGCATATGCCCGGTTTCTTCCAGGTTAATGTGCCAACTCAGTGCTTCACGCAGGATATGCGGGGTGTGCCCGCCGAGAGCGCAGGCGGTATTGAAGTAATTGTTCAGCGCATCGCGGTAGGCCGGGTGCACGCAGTTGTCGATGATCACCCGAGCGCGCTCGCGCGGCGCCAGGCCGCGCAGATCCGCCAGGCCTACTTCGGTGACGAGGATGTCGACGTCGTGCTCGGTATGGTCCACATGGCTGACCATCGGGACCACACTGGAAATCGCGCCGCCCTTGGCGATCGATTTAGTCACGAAGATCGCCAGGTGCGCATTACGCGCGAAATCGCCGGAGCCGCCAATCCCGTTCATCATCCGCGTACCGCAGACATGGGTGGAATTGACGTTGCCGTAGATGTCGAATTCAAGCGCGGTATTGATGCCGATAATGCCCAGGCGTCGCACCACTTCAGGGTGGTTGGAGATCTCCTGCGGACGCAGCACCAGTTTGTTCTTGTAGTGCTCCAGGTTGCCGAACACATCAGCGTTGCGCCGCTCCGACAAGGTGATCGAACTGCCTGAGGCGAAACTCAGTTTGCCGGCGTCGATCAGGTCGAAGGTCGAGTCCTGCAAGACTTCCGAGTACATGGTCAGGTCTTCGAACGGCGAGTCGATCAAACCGCACATCACCGCGTTGGCAATATTGCCGATACCCGCCTGCAGCGGGCCGAGCTTGTTGGTCATGCGCCCGGCGTCCACTTCCTGCTTGAGAAAGTTGATCAGGTGATTGGCGATGCCTTGGGTGTCACTGTCGGGCGGCGTCACGGTGGACGCGGAGTCCGCCTGGTTGGTGATGACGATGGCGACGATCTTTTCCGGCGGGATCGGGATCGCGGTGCTGCCGATGCGATCGTCAACTTTCACCAGCGGGATCGGCGTGCGGGTCGGCCGGTAGGTCGGGATATAGATGTCGTGCAACCCTTCCAGGTTCGGGTTGTGCGCCAGGTTGATCTCAACGATCACTTGCTTGGCGAAAATCGCAAAGCTGGCCGAGTTACCGACGGAGGTAGTGGGCACGATATGCCCTTGCTCAGTGATGGCAACGGCCTCGATCACCGCAATGTCCGGTAGCTTGAGCTGGTTGTTGCGCAGTTGCTCGACGGTTTCCGACAGGTGCTGATCGATAAACATTACTTCGCCGGCGTTGATCGCTTTGCGCAGGGTACTGTCGACCTGGAACGGCATGCGTCGGGACAGTACGCCGGCTTCTGTCAGTTGCTTGTCCAGGTCATTGCCCAGGCTGGCGCCGGTCATCAAGGTGATTTTGAGCGGCGAGGTCTTGGCGCGTTCGGCGAGGGCGTGGGGGACGGCCTTGGCTTCACCGGCACGGGTGAAGCCGCTCATGCCGACGGTCATGCCGTCCTCGATCAGTGCGGCGGCGTCTGCCGCGCTCATGACCTTGTTCAACAGCGAAGGCAAGCGGATACGATCACGGTACATGAATGGTTATCTCAGGCTACGGAAGCAAGGTGGGCAGTGTAGTGATTTCAAAAGATTTCGGCCCGCTACCATGGTCGAATGTGAGGCCGCGATTTAGAGCCTTTGGTCGGGTTTCACGCAGCAATAAAAAACCCCAGCCTACGTGAGGCCGGGGTTTGGAGTATTGCGCTGACGCAGTGTTAGTCGACGGCTTTGACCATGTCTTCAATGACCTTCTTGGCGTCACCGAAAACCATCATGGTCTTATCCAGGTAAAACAGTTCGTTATCCAGCCCGGCATAACCGCTGGCCATCGAGCGCTTGTTGACGATGATGGTCTTGGCCTTGAACGCTTCCAGGATTGGCATGCCGGCGATCGGTGAGTTCGGATCGTTCTTCGCGGCCGGGTTGACCACGTCGTTTGCGCCAAGCACCAGCACCACGTCGGCCTGGCCGAACTCGGAGTTGATGTCTTCCATCTCGAACACTTGGTCGTAAGGCACTTCGGCCTCGGCCAGCAGCACGTTCATGTGCCCGGGCATACGGCCTGCCACCGGGTGGATCGCGTACTTCACGGTGACGCCGTGGTGGGTCAGTTTCTCGGTCAGCTCCTTCAGCGCGTGTTGCGCCCGCGCTACCGCCAAGCCGTAGCCCGGGACGATGATCACGGTGTCGGCGTTGGTCAGCAGGAAGGTTGCGTCGTCGGCCGAGCCGGACTTGACCGGGCGCGCCTCTTTGGCGCCTGCAGCGGCTCCGGCGTCCGGCGCATTGCCGAAACCGCCGAGCAGTACATTAAAGAAGGAACGGTTCATCGCCTTGCACATGATGTACGACAGGATCGCGCCGCTGGAGCCCACGAGGGAGCCGGCGATGATCAGCATCGAGTTGTTCAGTGAGAAACCGATACCCGCCGCTGCCCAGCCGGAGTAGCTGTTAAGCATCGACACCACCACCGGCATGTCGGCGCCGCCGATCGGGATGATGATCAGCACACCGAGCACGAACGCCAGGGCCAGCATCAGCGCGAACGCGGTGAGGTTGCCGGTGAACATGAATGCCAAGCCCAGGCCCAGCGTCGCAAGGCCGAGCACCAGGTTCAGCTTGTGCTGACCGCCGAACTGTACGGGTGCGCCCTGGAACAGGCGGAACTTGTACTTGCCCGACAGCTTGCCGAAGGCGATCACCGAGCCGGAGAAGGTGATTGCGCCGATGGCGGCACCGAGGAACAACTCCAGGCGGTTGCCCGCAGGAATCGCATCGCCCAAATGTTTGACGATGCCCAGGGATTGCGGCTCAACCACGGCGGCAATCGCGATAAACACCGCAGCCAGGCCAATCATGCTGTGCATGAATGCCACCAGTTCCGGCATCTTGGTCATTTCAACGCGCTTGGCCATGATCGAACCGGCGGTGCCGCCGACCAGCAGGCCGACAATCACGTAGCCAATGCCGGCCGTCGCAAGCTCAGCGCCGAGCTTATAGATGAGGCCCACGGTAGTGAGTACCGCCAGCGCCATGCCGAGCATGCCGAACAAGTTGCCGCGTCGCGACGTGGTTGGGTGCGACAGGCCTTTGAGGGCCTGGATAAAGCAGATCGACGCGATCAAGTAGAGCGTCGTAACCAGATTCATGCTCATGACGATGGCGCCTCTTCTTTTACTTTCGGGGCTTTTTTCTTGAACATCTCAAGCATGCGGCGGGTGACCAGGAAGCCACCGAACACGTTGACCGCCGCCAGGGCCACGGCCAGGGTGCCCATAGTCTTGCCCAATGGCGTAACAGTGAGCGCGGCCGCGAGCATGGCGCCGACAATCACGATCGCCGAAATCGCGTTGGTCACCGCCATCAACGGCGTGTGCAATGCGGGGGTAACGTTCCAGACCACGTGGTAACCGACATAAATCGCCAGCACAAAGATGATCAGGTTGTAGATACCGGGGGAGATAAGCTCTTCCATCGTCTGAATCCCTGCTTAGGCGTTTTTGCGGATGACTTGGCCGTCGCGGCACATCAGGCACGCGGCGACGATGTCGTCTTCGAGGTTGATTTCAAACTGCCCTTCCTTGGTGAAGACCAGCTTCAGGAAGTCCAGCAGGTTGCGCGCGTACAAGGCCGATGCATCGGCGGCGACAGCGCCGGCGAGGTTGGTCGGGCCGCAGATGATCACGCCGTTTTCCACAACCACCTGGTCGGCAACGGTCAGCGGGCAGTTGCCACCCTGGGCTGCCGCGAGGTCGATGACTACCGAGCCGGGTTTCATCTGCGCGACGGTCTCGGCGCTGAGCAGGGTCGGCGCTTTGCGGCCCGGGATCAGGGCGGTAGTGATGACGATGTCGGCTTGCTTGGCGCGTTCGTGGACGGCCAGGGCCTGACGCTGCATCCAGCTGGTCGGCATCGGTCGTGCGTAACCGCCGACGCCGACGGCGCATTCGCGCTCTTCATCGGTTTCGTAAGGCACGTCGACGAACTTGGCGCCGAGGGATTCGATTTGCTCTTTTACTGCCGGACGTACGTCAGACGCTTCGATCACCGCACCCAGGCGTTTCGCCGTGGCGATGGCCTGCAAGCCTGCGACACCTGCACCGAGGATTAACACGCGTGCAGCTTTGACGGTGCCGGCAGCGGTCATCAGCATCGGCATGAAACGCGGGTAGTGATGTGCCGCCAACAACACCGCTTTATAGCCGGCAATATTGGCTTGCGAGGACAGCACGTCGAGGCTCTGGGCCCGAGAGGTGCGTGGCGCGGCTTCGAGAGCGAAGGCAGTGATACCGCGCTCGGCCAGCTTGGCGATGGTTTCGTTGCTGAACGGATTGAGCATGCCCACCAACACGGTGCCGCTTTTGATCAGCGCCAATTCGCTGTCGCTGGGAGTAACCACCTTGAGAATCAGCTCGGCGCCAAATGCATCGTCGGCACTGCCAATGGTTGCGCCTGCCGTTTCATAGGCACTGTCGACAACGCTGGCCTTGATGCCTGCGCCGCTTTGTACAGTGACCTTATGGCCCTGGCCGATCAGCTTCTTGATGGTTTCCGGGGTGGCAGCCACCCGCGTTTCACCGGTCTGGGTTTCGAGAGGAACACCAATGTGCACGTCAAATCTCCTGCATGATCTTTTTGCTTTTGATCTTTTTGTAAAAAGGCCAGTGCACCGCGAGTGGCACAACTGGGGCGGCCGATCAGCACGATCCCGCTGAAATGACAGCGGGGCGCGGCATTTTGCAGGCGAACTTTACGGCCTTCAAGGGATTATGACGGGTGACGAAAAATTAACTACAAGTCACCCTGTGACTGATTGTCGCAATACCGTGGAATAACCTCTTTAAATACAGGTAATTAAAGAGGTCTAGGGAATTCTAGGTGGTTTTTACATCGCCGCTGTGAATAGTCGTGCATTGGCCTGTGATAGTCGCTACAAGCCCTGAAAATCATAGCGTTGGGCCATATTTTTCAACGACAAGTACAGTCTGTTTAAATGCGACATATAGTTATATCTGTAGGGGATTTTATTTATTGACTACAAAGTCAGTAAATCGCTACTGGTCACTAAATGCTGGAGCTGAAGCGCTTCGATTGATCGACCAGCCAGTCCTTGAATGCGTGCAGCGAGGCTGATTCGACTTTTCGGTCAGGAATCATCAAGTAATAAGCCTTCAGGCTGGTCAGTGCCTTAGGGCTTGCAACCACCAGCTGTCGCTCTTCGAGTTCTCGCTGGATAAGGAACGGCGGAATCAGCGCAATGCCCATGTCATGCATGGCGGCTTGGGACAACATCGAGAATAGTTCGTAACGCGGGCCTGTCATGTCGCGTGGGATATTCAACTGTTGGGCGTTGAACCACTGTCGCCAGGCGTAAGGGCGGGTGGTTTGTTGCAGCAATGGAAGTTCGGCGATTTCGTGAGGGGTGAGGCGCGCGCGTTTGCCCAGGATTCGCGGGCTGCACACGGGGACAGGGTTTTCTCCCATCAACCGGTGCGATTCGGTGCCCGACCACTCGGCATCGCCAAAATAGATCGCTGCGTCAAACTCGGTATCGGCAAACAGAAAGGGCCGGGTACGGTTGGTGAGGTTGACCGTCACTTCCGGGTGCTGGCGTTGGAAGTCTTTAAGGCGGGGAATCAACCATTGCGTACCAAACGTGGGGACTACAGCCAGCTCAATGGTATTCGCGCCTTGCTGTCCCATCACTGACAACGTATCGCGCTCCACGGCATCCAACTGTGCGGCGATTCTGCGGCTATAAGACAGCCCTGCTTCTGTCAGTTTTACTCCGCGACGTGAGCGCCGAAACAGCTCGACACTCAAAAACTCCTCAAGACTGGCGATCTGGCGGCAGATGGCGCCTTGGGTGATGGAAAGCTCCTGCGCCGCCTTGGTAAAGCTCTCGTGGCGGGCTGCTGCTTCAAAACTGACAAGGGCGGTGGTGCTGGGAATTTTTCTGCGCATATACCTTGTCCTCACTTATGAATCGCATATGTGGCGCTTTATCGGGTTTCGAAGTGACAAATTAGCACAACCTTATGCGCAATCCTCGTTTGCTCTAGTCGCTCCCTCGGCCTAGGCTCCTTTCACGATTTCTGATTTCTGTTCGAGGACTTATTCATGGCTGGCAAGGCAAGCTTCAACTGGATCGATCCGCTGCTGCTGGATCAACAGCTCACCGAAGAAGAGCGCATGGTGCGCGACAGCGCTGAGCAATTCGCTCAAGACAAGCTGGCGCCGCGTGTCCTCGAGGCCTTTCGTCATGAAAAGACCGACCCTGCGATCTTCCGCGAGATGGGAGAAACCGGTTTGCTGGGGGCGATGATCCCGGAGCAGTACGGTGGCAGTGGCCTGAACTACGTCAGCTATGGGCTGATTGCGCGGGAGGTCGAGCGCGTCGACTCCGGTTACCGTTCGATGATGAGTGTGCAGTCGTCATTGGTGATGGTGCCTATCAATGAGTTCGGTACCGAAGCGCAGAAACAGAAGTACCTGCCGAAATTGGCTTCTGGCGAATGGATTGGTTGTTTTGGTCTGACCGAGCCCAACCATGGCTCTGACCCGGGTGCAATGATCACGCGCGCGCGCAAAGTGGAGGGTGGTTACAGCCTGACCGGCGCGAAGATGTGGATAACCAACAGCCCGATTGCGGATGTGTTTGTAGTGTGGGGCAAGGATGACGCGGGTGATATCCGCGGCTTCGTCCTTGAGAAAGGCTGGAAAGGCCTGAGTGCGCCGGCGATTCATGGCAAGGTCGGTCTGCGCGCCTCCATCACCGGTGAGATCGTGATGGATAACGTGTTCGTACCCGAAGAGAACATTTTCCCGGATGTGCGGGGGTTAAAGGGGCCTTTCACCTGCCTGAACTCGGCGCGATATGGCATCTCCTGGGGCGCGTTGGGCGCCGCTGAGTTCTGCTGGCATACCGCTCGCCAGTACACCTTGGACCGTCATCAGTTCGGCAGACCCTTGGCGGCGACTCAGTTGATCCAGAAGAAGCTGGCCGATATGCAGACTGAGATTACCCTGGCCCTGCAAGGCTGCTTGCGGCTGGGCCGCATGAAGGATGAAGGCACGGCTGCGGTAGAGATTACTTCGATCATGAAACGCAACTCGTGCGGCAAGTCCCTGGATATCGCGCGTATGGCGCGGGACATGTTGGGGGGCAACGGCATTTCCGACGAATTCGGGGTCGCGCGCCATCTGGTGAACCTGGAGGTGGTTAACACCTATGAAGGTACTCACGACGTACATGCCCTGATCCTGGGGCGTGCGCAAACCGGTCTTCAGGCGTTCTATTAATAGGAGCACGGTATGGGCGCGCTTTCGCATCTGCGGGTGCTGGATTTATCGCGAGTGTTGGCGGGCCCTTGGGCGGGGCAGATCCTTGCGGACCTGGGGGCTGAGGTCATTAAGGTCGAGCGGCCGGGCAATGGTGATGACACGCGTGCCTGGGGGCCTCCCTTCCTTAAGGATGCCCATGGTGAAAACACCAGCGAGGCGGCGTATTACCTGTCTGCCAATCGTAATAAAGAGTCGGTGACTATCGACTTCACGCGACCGGAGGGGCAGAAGCTGGTGCGCGATCTGGCGGCCAAGTCCGACATCCTGATCGAGAACTTCAAGGTTGGTGGCCTGGCGGCTTATGGGCTCGACTATGAGTCGCTAAAGGAGATCAATCCCGAGTTGATCTATTGCTCGATCACTGGCTTTGGTCAGACAGGGCCTTATGCGGCGCGTGCAGGCTATGACTTCATGATCCAGGGCTTGGGCGGGCTGATGAGTCTGACCGGTCGGCCGGAAGGTGATGAGGGTGCCGGTCCGGTGAAGGTGGGGGTGGCATTGACTGACATCCTCACTGGGCTCTACTCGACAGTCGCGATTCTTGCTGCGCTGGCACATAGGGATCATGACGGCGGTGGGCAGCATATCGATATGGCGTTGCTGGACGTGCAGGTGGCGTGCCTGGCCAATCAGGCGATGAACTACCTGACGACGGGGGTGGCGCCGAAGCGGTTAGGCAATGCTCATCCAAACATTGTGCCTTACCAGGATTTTCCTACGGCTGACGGTGACTTCATCCTGACGGTGGGTAATGACGGGCAGTTTCGCAAGTTCGCTGAAGTGGCTGGGCAACCGCATTGGGCGGATGATCCGCGTTTCTCTACTAATAAGGCACGGGTGGCTAATCGGGCGCAGCTGATTCCGCTGATTCGCCAGGCGACCGTCTTCAAGACGACAGCTGAGTGGGTGTCGGCGCTGGAGCGAGTGGGAGTGCCTTGTGGGCCTATCAATGACCTGGCGCAGGTATTTGCCGATCCTCACGTCAGGGCGCGTGGGCTGGCGATGCAGTTGCCTCATGCGCTGGCGGGGATGGTGCCGCAGGTCGCCAGTCCGATTCGGTTATCCAAGACGCCCGTGGAGTATCGGAGTGCGCCTCCTTTATTGGGAGAGCATACCGCGCAGGTGCTGCAGGGTGTGTTAGGTCTGGCGCCAGCAAATGTGGCTGCGCTGAGGGAGGC
>NZ_CP117432.1:4922500-6530438 GCF_030687435.1 Pseudomonas sp. FP597
CAGCCGCGACCACACGCCCTGGCCGGACCTGGAAGCCATCGCCCAGCACCTTCATATCAGCCCGCAGACCCTGCGACGACATTTGCGCGAAGAAGGCAGCAGTTTTCAGGCGCTCAAGGATGAGCTGCGGCGAGATATCGCCATCTATCATTTGGGCCGTGCGCACGTGTCACTGCAGGCCATCGCCGAGCAGTTGGGATTTTCCGAGCCGTCAGCGTTTCATCGGGCGTTCAAGAAGTGGACGGGGCTGACGCCGGGAGCCTACAGAGCGCAGGAGCGTTAAAGATGTGTCGTCTGGCCGGGCCTCATCGGGGGCAAGCCCCCGATGAGACCATTACAGCCAATAAGGATCAAACAGCCGGAAAATGAATCCTGAACGCCGCCCCACCCAAAGGTGAATCCCCCAGGGTCAGCCGTGCCCCGTAGCTTTCGATAATATCCTTGACCACCGCCAGCCCGATCCCTTGCCCTGGATGCTGACGGTCCAGCCGCTCACCGCGCTGCAGAATCCGCGCGCGCTGATCCGGCGGTACGCCGGGGCCGTCATCCTCGATGCACAACTCGATGCCTTCAAGGTTTTCCACCAGGCTGACGCGCACTTCGCTCAGGCACAGGCGGTAGGCGTTTTCCAGCAGGTTGCCGAGCAATTCGAGCAAGGCGCCCTTCTCGATCGGCACATCACATTCCTGCGGCAAGTCAAAAAACACCGAAACGCCCTTGTCGCGGTACACCTTGTCCAGCGTATCGCACAGGCTTTGCACCACCGGTTCCAGGCGCACCTGGTGGCGCACCAGGCCGCTTTTGCGCAGGCTGGCACGCTGCAACTGGTAGCTGATCTGCTGGCTCATGCGTTCGATCTGCGCTTGCAGCACCCACGCCTGATCGCGGTCTTCGGGGCGCTGGGCCATGTCTTCGCTCACGCCCTGCAACACGGCAAGCGGGGTTTTCAGGCTGTGGGCCAGGTCGTCGAGGGAGTCGCGGTAGCGCGCCCGTTGTTCACGCTCGCTGTGCAACAGGCGGTTGAGGGAACCGGTGAGGCGCAGCAATTCACGAGGATGTTGCTCGGAGAGACTTTCACGGGTCCCTCCCTCGATCTGGTCCAGCTCCTGGCTCAAACGCCGCAGGGCTTGCAGCCCCCAGGTCAGGCCCAGCCACAGCAAGGTCAGCAGCACCAGCAACGCCGCGCCGAAACCCAAATAGAGGTTTTCGCGCAGGCCTTCGAGGGTCAATTGGTATTCGCGCACCGGTTGCAGGGCCACGATGCTGAATGCAGCGCTCTTGCCGCCGAGCAACCGCACCTCGACGTCATAGACGAAGAATTCCTGACCGTCGGCCTCACGGATTCGCGCAAACTCATTGCCGCGACCGTCATAGCGCGGTTTGTAGTTGATGTTTTCTTCACGGGTCGCGCGCGAGCGCCACACCAAGTGCCCTTCACGGTCGTAGATATAACCGAGCAGCCGGCTGTCGGCGAGGTTGAAGCGCTCGTCCGGCAATTGCGCCGGCATCAGCAGGCGGTTGTTTTCGACCCGTGCGGCGGAAATCAGGGTGGTCACGTCCGACGCCAGGCGCTGCTCGATGGAATCCTGCAGCGCCAGGCTGAACGCGCCTTGCATCGCGGGCAACAAGCCCAGCATAAACAGCACGGCCAGGGTGGCGGCCGCCAGCATCAAGCGCACGCGTAACGAGCGAATCAACGGCAGCGCTCATTGAACAGGTAGCCCAGGCCGCGCACGGTGTCGATCGGCTTGAACCCGGACGGCCCCTCCAGCTTGCGACGCAGGCGGCCGACCAGTACTTCAATGACATTCGGATCACGCTCGTCGTCATCGGGGTAGAGCTGCTCCATCAAGCGGTCCTTGGCGACGACCTGCTGATGATGGCGCATCAGGTATTCAAGGATGCGGTATTCGTAGGCTGTCAACGCCAGCGGCTCTTCGTCGAGGGACGCCTGCTTGCGGTTGAGGTCCAGCAGCAACGGCCCGGCGACGATGGTCGACTGGGTGAAACCGCTGGAGCGACGCAGCAAGGCGTTCATCCGCGCCTCCAGCTCTTCGAACTGGAACGGCTTGACCACATAGTCGTCGGCGCCGGCGGCCAGGCCCTCAACCTTGTCCTGCCAGTTACCGCGCGCGGTGAGGATCAGGATCGGGAACGTCTTGGCCTGGGTGCGCAACTGGCGGATCAGGTCCAGGCCGCCCATGCCGGGCAGGCCCAGGTCGATGATCGCCAGGTCGTGGTTGAATTGGCCGGTCTGGTACAGGGCCTCTTCGGCATTGGCCACGGCCTCGACCACATGGCCGCTGTCGGTCAGGCGGGTAAACAGGTGATGACGCAGCAGCGCCTCATCTTCCACCACCAGCAATTTCATAAGGCTCTCCAAAGCAGATCAACTGTCCGACAGAGGGACATCATAGCGGCCCTGCAGGTCTTGCGGGCGCAGTTTAATGCCATTGAACTGACCCGTCAGGTGTTCATAACCGACGCGGTAGGTTGGCTGCGAGGTCGTGAGACCCAGGGATTGACCCCAAGGCATGGACTGACTGCCAGCATCTTCGAAGCTCACACGCTGGATCAGGCTACTGGTTTTCTTGGTTTTCTCCCTGCCGAACTCGGCGAAGGCACCTTCCGAGGCCTGGGCCCCGGCGGTGGCGCTGAGCAGGGTCAAGGCCAACATCAGCTTTTTGATCGCAGTCATGGTGTGTTACCTCATACGCGTTTGGGCTGTTGCGACCAGCCTACGCAAACGCCCCTGAACTCCCCCTGAACGGGCGCCCAAGCGCTGTGGGCTATCCGCAGGCGCCTCAACTCGGCAAAATACCGCCCATGACGCCCCTACCCGCTTGCTGCACCCCACTCGACGCCCACTGGCCATTGCCCGAACCTTTGCCTGGCACAGTGTTTCTCAGCACCCGCTTCGACCCGGTTTTATTAACCGCGGGGGACTTCCAGCGCAGCGCCGTGCCGCCACCGGCCAGCATCCAGCGCTCGGTGGCCAAGCGTCAGGCCGAGTTTCTCGCCGGCCGAGTCTGTGCTCGCGCGGCACTGCAACAGCTCGATCACCTGGACTGCATCCCCGCGATCGGCGAAGACCGTGCACCGGTGTGGCCCTTGCACATCAGTGGTTCGATCACCCACAGCACCGGGCATGCCGCCGCGATTGTCGGGCACAAGGCGCAGTGGCGCGGGCTGGGGATGGACCTTGAAAATGTACTGACACTGGAACGGGCGGAGCGCCTGGCCGGCGAAATCCTCACCGCCGATGAGCTGCTGCGCATGGCCTGCGTGCCGCGTGAGCAGATCGCGCGGCTGGTGACGTTGACGTTTTCGGTCAAGGAAAGCCTGTTCAAGGCGCTGTATCCGATTGTGCGGAAGCGCTTTTACTTTGAGCATGCCGAGGTGCTGGAGTGGTCCGACACCGGTCACGTGCGGTTGCGGTTGCTGACGGACCTGTCTGCCGAGTGGTGCCATGGCAAGGAGTTGGTGGGGCAGTTTGCGGTGGATGGGGAGCAGTTGTTGAGCCTGGTGGCGGTCGGTGCTTGATAGACCGCCATCGGGCGGTGTCAGGGTTTCTCTTGATCCCTGGGCCAACTCAGGCTGAAGCAAGCCCCGCCCAGATTATTGCTCTTGCCGATCAACGCCCGCCCGCCATGCCAGTAAATAATCCGCCGCACAATCGACAAGCCCAGGCCATGCCCGCCGGAGGCGCGGGTGCGGCTGTCATCGAGGCGCAGGAACGGCGTGAAAATTCGCTCCCAGGCACTCTCCGGCACGCCGGGGCCGTCGTCTTCCACATCGATGCGGCAGCGCACCTGCCCCACTTGATAGCTGATCAGCACCTGCCCCTGGGCGTGACGCATGGCGTTGCTCACCAGGTTTTGCAGGGCCCGATGCAGGTAGCGCGGCTCGGCGTCAACCCAGGCGTCGTCCCAGTGGGCCGATGACAGGCAAATACCCCGGGCGACCGTCACCTGTGGCCGCAGTGGCGACAATTCGCCGATGACCTGATCGAGCAACGCATCAAGGTCGACCCGCTGGAAATCCAGCGCCGGCGCGCCCTGCTCCAGCCTTGCATAGGTGAGCATTTCATCCACCAGGCCGTCGAGGTCCTGGATATCGTTGTCCATGCCTTCAAGGTACTTGCGCCGCGCCTCGGGGGTGGCGGCGTCGCCGATCATCTCCAGGCCGAAACGCAGGCGCGCCACGGGGGTGCGCAGTTCGTGGGACACCGCGCGCACCAATTCACGCTGGATCGCCAGCAATTGCTGCAAGTGCTCGGCCATGCCATTGAACGCCGCCGCCAAACGCCCGACAGAATCAGCGCCTCGGGCCGGTACGCGTACTTCCAGGTTGCCTTTGGCGATACGCGTGGCGGCGGCTTCCAGGCCGCGCAGCCGGCGCTCCAACTGACGCACCAATAGATAGACGATCAACCCGATGAGAGTCAGGCCGATCAAGGCGATCAGGATCAGCCATTGCGGCGGGTACGGGTTCATCTGATACAGCGGGCCGAGCTCCAGCACCCAGGGCGTGCCGACCATGCCGGCAAACACGCGGATCGAATCGCCGCCCTTGCCCAGGGCCATCACGGTGTCGCCTTCCGCCACGCGCCGACGTTGATCCTCATCCATATCGGCCTGGTCGAGCGTCAACAAATGCATGTCGAACCCAAACCCCTTGGCGTCCTTTATATCGGCCAGGCGTTGCGGCTGCTCAGCCATGGGAAAGCGCACCAATTCGTCGGCCAACAGGTAAATCGTCGCACGGGCCAGTTGTTCGCTGATCTGTTGCACTTCGCCGGTGAGCACCCACGGTTCCTTATCGCTGACCAGACGCAACACGCGCGCGGCGTGGGGGCCCGTCTGCTCCACCAGCACCTGGCCACGTTGCAGGCGGGTACGCTGCGACAGGTCCAACTGCGCATCGGTGAGGGTGCGCAACTCCAGGGGAATCCCCAGCAAACGTTCCCATACCGCCAACGCGCGCTGGCGTTCGATGGCACTCATGGGCTGCAGGTTGTCGCCCATCAAGGCGAAGGTGCCGTGGGCCAGGCGCTCGCGATACTGTCCACTGCGCACTTCGTTGAGCAAGTGCAGCGCCAGTACGCCGAGCAACGCCACCAGGATCAGCGCCGCGCACATGCCGCCGTAGATGCGCAGGAAGATCGAGTTCACAGGGGCATGTCGGCGGCGGCTTCGGGGACGAACAGGTAGCCTTTGCTGCGGATGGTCTTGATCAGCCGCGGGTGGATCGGGTCGTCGCCGATTTTGGGGCGAATACGCGAGATGCGCACATCAATGGAGCGGTCCTGGCCGTCATAGCCGATGCCGCGCAAGGCGATAAAGATTTCTTCGCGGGACAGGATGCGCCCGGCGTTTGCCACCAGCAGCCATAAAAGATCGAATTCGGCGCTGGTCAATTCGATGCCGCCGTCGTGCAGCCAGGCTTCGCGCAAAGCGTTGTCCACCACCAACGGGCCGAATTGCAGGCGGCGCAGCTGTTCCACCGCCGCAGGCTCGGTCGGCTCACTGCGCCGCAACAATGCCTGGATGCGCGCCAGCAACAGCCGTGGACGCACGGGTTTGCACACATAGTCGTCGGCGCCCAGGTCCAGGCCCAGCACCTGGTCCATGTCGTCGGTGCGCGCGGTGAGCATCAGGATCACGCCGTCATAGCGCTCGCGCACCTTGCGGCAGATGCTCAGGCCGTCTTCGCCGGGCAGCATCAGGTCGAGGATCACCAGGTCCGGCTGCTCGGCGATGATCCGCGCGGCGGCCAGGGCGCCGTCACCTTCGACCGACACGCACAGGCCGTTGCTCTCCAGGTACTCGCGAGTCAACTCGGCCAATCGCTCGTCGTCCTCGACGATCAGTATTTGCCAGGCTTCTTGCTCCATGCGCTGTCCTCATTGTTATAAGCATTCTTTTGGCCAGCGCGTTCGAATGTGGGAGGGGCGGTGCGACGATTCGACTTGCTCCCTCCCACATTTTGATCTTCACCAGGCATACCCTGTCTGTCATGTTTTGAGGGCATAACAAGGGTCGATTGTAGCCATGTCCCAACCCTTGCGCACAAGCCGGGAAATCCATTCGGTGATCGCATTTTTTTGTGATAGGGTTCGCGCCCTTCGAAATTCGCCGGGCTGTTTGGTCCTTGGAACATTTAGTGACAAACGGCGCAATCCAGCAGTCATGCGGCCTACACGGTAGTTCTACCTTTCATACACATTTTACTCACAGCGTTATCCACAGGTTAGTGCGTTGCTAAGGCGTCCAAAACGCATTATCTTGTAGCTCGGCGACAACAGAGACCCTACATGTAGGGTTTTCGAGCAAATTGCCCAACCACACAAGTGGCACGAAATTCAAGCGTTTTATTGCTGGCACAGCGTGGAACCAATCGATTTTCAGTAGACCAAACCGCTCACGCGGATGGCACCTGTTTCTCCATCCCGATATGGAAAACGGTACGGGTGTTGCAGGACCAGCCTGGCACTCGCAATCAAATATAGAACGTGGAGACAACCCCCCATGCAAACCGACACAACTCGCGAGAACCCGCAGGGCTCCGTGCCGCAGGCCGCTGATTCGAATATGGATCTGTCCGCCACCGCACCTGGTCAACTGCGCGTGATCAAGCGCAACGGCACTGTCGTTCCTTACACCGATGACAAAATCACCGTCGCCATCACCAAAGCGTTCCTTGCAGTTGAAGGCGGCAACGCTGCCGCTTCGTCGCGCATCCACGACACCGTTGCCCGTCTGACCGAACAAGTCACCGCCACCTTCAAACGTCGCATGCCATCGGGCGGCACCATCCACATCGAAGAAATCCAGGACCAGGTCGAACTGGCCCTGATGCGTGCCGGCGAGCAGAAAGTCGCCCGTGACTACGTGATCTACCGCGACTCGCGCGCCAAGGAGCGTGCCGTGCACGCCCCGGCCGCCGAAGCCGTGCAAGCTCACCCATCGATCCGTATCACCCTGGCCGACGGCAGCTTTGCGCCGCTGGACCTGGGCCGCCTGAACACCATCATCACCGAGGCCTGCGAAGGCCTGGAAGAAGTCGACGGTGACCTGATCCAGCGCGAAACCCTGAAGAACCTGTACGACGGCGTGGCCCTGACCGACGTCAACACCGCCCTGGTGATGACCGCCCGTACCCTGGTGGAGCGTGAGCCGAACTACTCGTTCGTCACCGCGCGCCTGCTGATGGACACCCTGCGCGCCGAAGGCCTGGGCTTCCTCGGCGTGGCCGACAGCGCCACCCACCACGAAATGGCCGACCTGTACGCCAAGGCCCTGCCTGCCTACATCGCCAAGGGTATCGAATTCGAATTGCTGAACCCGGTCCTGGCCACCTTCGACCTGGAAAAACTCGGCAAGGCGATCAACCACGAGCGTGACCAGCAGTTCACCTACCTGGGCCTGCAAACCCTGTACGACCGTTACTTCATCCACAAGGACGGCATCCGCTTCGAACTGCCGCAGGTGTTCTTCATGCGCGTGGCCATGGGCCTGGCGATCGAAGAGAAGCACAAGGAAGACCGTGCGATCGAGTTCTACAACCTGCTGTCGTCCTTCGACTACATGTCGTCGACCCCTACGCTGTTCAACGCCGGCACCCTGCGTCCACAGCTGTCGAGCTGCTACCTGACCACCGTGCCGGATGACCTGTCGGGCATCTATCACGCGATCCACGACAACGCCATGCTGTCCAAATTCGCCGGTGGCCTGGGTAACGACTGGACGCCGGTTCGTGCGTTGGGTTCGTACATCAAGGGCACCAACGGCAAGTCCCAGGGCGTCGTACCCTTCCTCAAAGTCGTGAACGACACCGCCGTAGCGGTCAACCAGGGCGGCAAGCGCAAAGGCGCGGTGTGTGCCTACCTGGAAACCTGGCACATGGACATTGAAGAGTTCATCGAGCTGCGCAAGAACACCGGTGATGACCGTCGTCGTACCCACGACATGAACACCGCCAACTGGATCCCCGACCTGTTCATGAAGCGCGTCTTCGATGACGGCCAATGGACCCTGTTCTCGCCTTCCGAAGTGCCGGACCTGCACGACCTGACCGGCAAGGCCTTCGAAGAGCGCTACGAGTACTACGAGGCCCTGGCCCAGTACCCTGGCAAGATCAAGCTGTTCAAGACCATCCAGGCCAAAGACCTGTGGCGCAAAATGCTCTCCATGCTGTTCGAAACCGGCCACCCATGGTTGACCTTCAAGGACCCATGCAACCTGCGCAGCCCGCAGCAGCACGTGGGCGTGGTCCACAGCTCGAACCTGTGCACCGAGATCACCTTGAACACCAACAAGGACGAGATCGCCGTTTGCAACCTGGGCTCGATCAACCTGCCGAACCACATCGTCAACGGCAAGCTGGACACCGCCAAGCTGGAACGCACCGTCAACACCGCAGTTCGCATGCTTGATAACGTGATCGACATCAACTACTACTCGGTGCCGCAGGCGCAGAACTCCAACTTCAAGCACCGTCCGGTCGGTCTGGGCATCATGGGCTTCCAGGACGCTTTGTACCTGCAGCACATTCCGTACGGTTCGGATGCGGCGGTCGAGTTCGCCGACAAGTCCATGGAAGCGGTCAGCTACTACGCGATCCAGGCGTCCTGCGACCTGGCCGACGAGCGCGGCGCCTACGAGACGTTCCAGGGCTCGCTGTGGTCCAAGGGCATCCTGCCGCTGGATTCGCAACAGATCCTGATCGAGCAGCGTGGCCAGAAGTACATCGACGTTGACCTGAACGAAACCCTGGACTGGGCGCCGGTACGTGCCCGTGTGCAGAAAGGTATTCGTAACTCCAACATCATGGCCATCGCACCGACCGCGACCATCGCCAACATCACTGGCGTGTCGCAGTCGATCGAACCGACCTACCAGAACCTGTATGTGAAATCGAACCTGTCGGGCGAATTCACCGTGATCAACCCGTACCTGGTTCGCGACCTGAAAGCCCGTGGCCTGTGGGACTCGGTGATGATCAACGACCTCAAGTACTACGACGGTTCCGTGCAGCAGATCGAGCGCATCCCGCAAGAGCTCAAAGAGCTCTACGCGACTGCGTTCGAAGTGGACACCAAGTGGATTGTTGACGCCGCCAGCCGTCGTCAGAAGTGGATCGACCAGGCGCAGTCCCTGAACCTGTACATCGCCGGCGCTTCGGGCAAGAAGCTCGACGTGACCTACCGCATGGCTTGGTACCGTGGCTTGAAAACCACTTATTACCTCCGTGCCCTGGCCGCGACCAGCACCGAGAAGTCGACCATCAACACCGGTAAGCTGAACGCTGTATCCAGCGGCAACCACGGTGATGATTCGGTCCTGGCTGCTCCAGCCGGTCCGGCGCCAGTGCCAAAAGCCTGCGCGATTGACGAGCCGGATTGCGAAGCTTGCCAATAAGCTGAGCGGATTGCGGGCGTACGCCGCCCGTGATTGAAAAAGCCAGATAGCCCACTGCAAGGGGGGATATCTGGCTTTTTCGTTTGTCGCCTAGAGAAAGGCGTACGCCACCCCCTGCTTTGGCGAGCCGCCTCGTCGCCCCCACAATTCCACCCGTCCGTCGATGACCGCCATTGAGTGGCGATCGTAGGCCACCACCCCAAGCTTGCCGCTCGCAAGCTCACTACTTGAAGATTGCCGATAGAGGCCTTTCAGCCCCAGACGGTCCAATGCCTCATGAGGTATTTCGCCGTTGTTCAAGCTTTGCATCGCATGGGCAAAACTCTTTCTCGCCTCGAGGGGGTGATCATCCAAACCGTTGCCCTCCATCTGCGCACGCTTGGCACTCGCTGCGAACATGAAGTTGGCGTCGGTCATCATGGCTGGATTATCCCCTTTGAACTGCGCGTATCTCGCCGCCTGCTGCAATTCGCTCCTGGATAAATACAGTTCGAATCCATCGCGCATTTTCACCTTATAACCCTCTCCCGTTTCCGTGACCTCGCGGAAAACGTCGGTGGGCTTCTGCCCAAACTTCATCATCGCCCCCTTTATCGCTGAAACAGTGACGCAGTTGCCATCCGGCCCCTGGCTGAATCCACTCCAAATGTTCTCGGGTTTTTTCCCTGGATTACTCTGGTCAGGCGTGTAATTGAAGTGTCTGGCCCCCTCGGTAATCGGCAGATTACTCATGGGCTCGCGGGGACCGAAATGGTTTGGGTTGGGCCTAGCCCCGCCGCCGCCGCCACCACCACCACCACCACCACCACCACCACCACCACCACCACCTGGCGATGGCTGCGGAGACGGTGAAGGCGAAGGTGTATCTGGAAACAAATCAGGAAACAGCTTCTTTAACAGCTCGATCCAACTGCGCAGCCTTTCTTCTTTGAGTTGCTCAAGTATCTGCCTGAGCTTCTCGTCACCCAATTGCTCGCGAATATCCTTGAGCTTGTCGCGCAGGTCCCGAACCGTCTGGTCCTTGCCGGTCATCTGCGCATCTTCAAGTGCCTTGAGCAGTTTCACGACGGTGTCTTTATCGGCCGTCGGATCTTGTTTGGGAATGTCTGTCGGCGCTTTCCCCCTCAGGGAGTACCCCGCCCCTGCTGGATCGAAACGCACGCCCCCGACCTTATGGCCGCCGCCCACCGCCCTTACACCGTCCATACCTTCTTCCCCATCAACACAGGCTCAGCGGCCCCAGGCACGATGGGTGGCGAAACAGGTCGAAGGCGTTCCAACCGATCGTTGTCAGCTTGCGATTGGCCGGGCGGTGAGAATTGGCGCTTGAGTCGATTGAAAGGTAAAAAAAACCCTCAAACGAGGGTTTTTATCGGGCACCTAAGGCATCAGGTCATCTGAATGATGGTCTGCATGATGGTGCTCTGGGTGGAGATGGTCTTGGCGTTCGCCTGATAGTTGCTCTGGGCCTTGATCAGGTCCACCAGCTCGTTGGTCAGGTTGACGTTGGAGTTCTCCAGGGAGTTGGCCACGATCGACCCCAAGGTACCGGATTGCGGGGTGTCGTAACCCGGCTGGCCCGAGGCGAACGTCTCTCTCCAGGTGGTACTGCCGGCAGGCTGCAGGCCCTGTTCGTTGTTGAAGCTGGCCAGGGAGATCTGGCCGATGGCCTTGCTCTGCTGGTTGCTGAACGTGGCGAACATGACGCCGTTGCCGTCGATTTTCAGGCCGGTGATCTGACCGGTGGCATAGCCGTCGGTGATCGGTGGGTTACGGTAGGTGGCCGAGTTGTACTGGGTGATGTTCGCCATATTGATGGCGATACCCGTAGGGTTGGCATCCGCGCCGTTTGCCTTCCATACACCGTTGGTCACAGTACCGGGCACCCAACCGGTCAGGGTCAGGGTGGTGCTGGAGCTCCCCCCGGTGACAATGCTCGACAGCTTGCCAGCGCCGTCAAAGGTCAAGGTCGACGCTACAGGCGGCGTAGGCGGGGTACCGCCCGTTGGCGACGAACCGTTCGGGTTGCGACCGTCAATCAGTGTGTAGGCGTTCCACTTGTTGCCGTCGGTTTTCACCAGGTATTGCACCATGGGGTGCGCATTGCCCTGGGAGTCATACAAGGTGGTGCTGTACTGAGTGGTGAACGTGCTGGTATCGGAGGGATCGAACGGCTTGAGCGTCTGGTCGATCACCGGCTCCGAGGAGTTCAGGTTACTGGTGGAGTCGACTTTGGTGGACGCCTTCGGCGGCAGGTTCGACAGGTTCAGTTGCAGGTCGGTCAGGCCGCCCTTGATAATTTTGCCGTCATCATCCGCCGCATAGCCTTGCAGGCGCGAGGTGCCGGTGTTGTTGGTGATGAAGCCGTCCTTGTCGGCACGGAAGGCACCACTGCGGGTGTACTCCAGCGAACCGTCGCTGCCCTTCTGCACGAAGAAGCCGCCGCCCTGGATCGCCATGTCCAGAATACCGCCGCTGCCGTTGACGTCACCCTGGGTGAACTGCTGGGACACCGCCGCCAGGTTCACGCCATTGCCGATGCTGTTCTGGCCGGTGCCCAGCTTGGACGCCGCGTAGATGTCGGCGAATTCCGCACGGGACGACTTGAAGCCAGTGGTCGCGACGTTGGCAATGTTGTTACCGGTCACGTCCAGCTGTTTGTTGGCCGCATAGAGGCCGCTAAGGCCGATGTTAAAAGACATGTTTCTCTCCCTCTGCCGTATCTAGCCGGCTCTATGTACCAATAGTCTGAATTTGCGACAGCTTCACGCTGCCCATGCCACCTGCAAGGTTCAGCAGCATTTCGCCGCCGGTCTTGCTCAACGTCACGCTGGTCACCGTTGCCGGCAGCGAAGTCGCCAGGGCCACGGAGTCGCCCTTGTCATTCTTGGTCGTGGCCGCAAAGGTGTAGGTGCCGGCTGGCGCGACCTCGCCGTTGTCGTTCTTGCCATCCCAGATAAAGTCCGACGTACCAGCGTTCTGAGCACCCAGATCGAGAGTGCGCACCACGTTGCCGTCTTTGTCGGTGATCTTCACGGCGACGTTGCCGGTCGCCGCTGTCACCGCCACCGAACCGGTCATGCTCTTGCTGGTATCCACCAGTGCCTTGTCGGTCTGGGTGATGATCGAACGCCCCACCAGCGACGAAGCCTGCAGCGCCTGCGAGGAGCTGAAGTTGCTGGAGATGTTGTTCACCGAATCGTTCAGGGTATTGATGCCTTCCAGGCTGCTGAACTGCGCCAGCTGGGCCACGAAGGCACCGTTGTCCTGGGGCGACAGCGGGTTCTGGTTTTTCAGTTGGGTCACCAGCAGCTGCAGGAACGCGTCCTTGCCCAGCGACTGGTTGCCCGTCGCGGCCTTGGAAGCGTCACCCAGGCTGCTGTTGTCCGTTGCAGTCTTGACCTTGGAATTGAAAAGGTCCTGGACTGCCGTGTTGGTAGACGTATCAACGATGGCCATTATTGGCGCCCCTTATCACTGACCCAGGGTCAGGACCTTCTGCATCATGGTTTTGGCGGTGTTCATCATTTCCGCGTTGGTCTGGAACGAACGGCTGGCGGAAATCATGTCTGCCATTTCCTCGACCACGTTGACGTTCGGGTAGTACACGTAGCCTTTTTCGTTCGCCGCCGGGTGATTGGGCTCATAACGCGCTTCAAGGTTGCTCTGGTCTTCGACCACGCCGAGCACCTGCACGCCTTTGCCGGCGGCGTCCTGCTCCTGGAACAGCGAATCGCTGCCACCGTTCTGGCCGGCCTGGAACATGGTGGCGAACACCGGGTGACGGGCGCGGTAGGTCTGGTCAATGCTCGAAGACACGGTCTCGGCGTTGGCGATGTTACTGGCGACGGTGTTGAGGCGCGTGGTCTGGGCACTCATGCCACTACCGGCAATATTGAAAACACTGGACAGGGACATGGCTTACTCTCCACGCAGGGCTGACATCAGCCCTTTGAATTTGCTGTTGAGCAGGGTAAAGCTGGCCTGAAAGTTCACCGAGTTCTCGGCGTAGGCCGATTGCTCCAGCTGGGCGTCGACGGTGTTCTGGTCGATCGACGGCTGCATCGGCGTGCGATACAGCAACGACTCGTCACCACTGCTCAGGCCTTGCGCTTCGATATGACGGCTGTTGGTCATGTTCAGGGCGAAGGTGCCGTTCTTGGTCTTGTCCTGCTGTGCGGCGAGCACGGCGGAGAAGTCCAGGTCCCGAGCCTTGTAGTTCGGGGTGTCGGCGTTGGCAATGTTGTTGGCCAGGACTTCGGCACGCTGGGCGCGGAAGCCCAGGGCTTGTTCGTGGATACCGAGCGCTTTATCGAAGCTGATGCTCATGGCGGAAACCTTTAGGCTGACCTGCTGTTCGTTAACAGGGCTATAGCAAGGCGCATGCCAATTCTCCGAAGGCCCGTATACCAAGGGTTTGCGAGGTGCTTGCCGGCGGCAATGCCAGAAAAGCGGCAATCGGTTTCCGCGTGGTGCCAGTAAAGCGGCAATGGGGAGTTGCCGCTCGTTCGAAACTTGCCGCAAAAAAAATGTGGGAGGGGGTAAGCCCCCTCCCACATTTTGACTGGTACGACGGCTTATTTAGCCTGGTAGATGATGCCCGGGCTGCACTGCACCATCTGGAAATGATCCGGCAAGCCATTCAGCGCCTCGGACGCACCAAGGAACAGGTAGCCGCCGCGCTTGAGGGTGCCATGGATGCGCAACAGGATGTCTTTCTTCACCTCGGCGGAAAAGTAGATCAGCACATTGCGGCAAAACACCATGTCGAACTTGCCCAAACTGGCGTAGCTGTCGAGCAGGTTGAACGAACGAAACTCCACGCGGTTCTTGATCGGCGCCTTGATCGCCCAACGTCCGGCCCCTTTGGGCTCGAAGTAACGTTGCAGGCGCTCCTGGGACAACCCACGGCCCAGCGCCAGGCTGTCGTACTCACCGGTCTTGCAGTTGGTGAGCATGGTGCCGGACAGGTCGGTGGCGACAATTTGCGCGCCGGCCTTCAGCTGGCCCATGTTGGTCCGTTCGAACTCATCGATGGACATCGAGATCGAATACGGTTCCTGCCCCGAAGAGCAGGCCGCCGACCAGATGCGCAAACGCTGGCCCGGACTGGCCTTGATGGCCTCGGGCAGCACTTTGCTCTTGAGCACCTCGAACGGATAGGTGTCGCGAAACCACAAGGTTTCATTGGTGGTCATGGCGTCGACCACCATCTCTTTCAGGCCGCCGCGAGGCTGGCCCTGGATCCGCTGGACCAACTCGCCCAGGGACTTGATACCCTGCTGTTCCATCAGCTTGTTGAGACGGCTGGACACCAGGTATTGCTTGTTTTCACCAAGCAATATGCCACAGGCCTTTTCCAGGAATACCCGGAACTGCTCAAAATCCAAATTACCTGTCGACACTGATACCGCCTCTAAAATCGTATGACCGCCAGGGAAAAAAGCCCTAGCCGTGATCTGCTGCCTTGATCCGGTCAACTACCCGGGATGCCAGGTCATCAGGCCGGAATTTGGCCAGGAAGTCATCGGCACCGACCTTCTTGACCATCGCCTGGTTGAATACACCTGACAATGAAGTATGCAGGACGATATGCAATTTCTGCATACGTGGATCGCTGCGTATCTCGGCCGTGAGAGTATAACCGTCCATTTCCGGCATCTCGATGTCGGAAATCATCATCAAGAATTCTTCTTCCGGTTTCTTGCCTTCCTCCACCAGCTTGCGCAGGTAATCCAACGCCTGGCGGCCATCGTTGAGCGCCACCACATCCACACCGACGGTCTGCAGGCAACGGGTCACCTGTTTGCGCGCCACCGAGGAGTCATCCACCGTGAGCACACGCAGTGACACCGCCTTGTGTGCCGTCTCGGCATCCACCACACCGACCGAAATATTCTCCGAGGTCGGGGCAACTTCGGCGAGGATCTTCTCCACGTCGATGATTTCCACCAACTGGTTATCCACCCGCGTCACCGCCGTCAGGTAGTGATCGCGGCCGGTGCCCTTGGGCGGCGGATGGATCTCTTCCCAGTTCATGTTGACGATGCGCTCCACCGAGCGCACCAGAAAGCCCTGGGTCTTGGTGTTGTATTCGGTAATGATCACGAACGGGTTTTCGCGGTCCTGCAAACCTGCCGACCCCGTCGCCAGCGCGAGGTCAAGAATCGGGATGGTCGCACCCCGAATGTTTGCCACCCCACACACCACCGGGCTGGATTTGGGCATGATCGTCAGCTTGGGGCATTGCAGCACTTCCCGCACCTTGAACACGTTGATGCCATACAGCTGCTTGCCGTCCAGACGAAACAGCAGCAACTCCAGGCGATTCTGCCCTACAAGCTGTGTGCGCTGGTTTACTGAATCCATTACACCTGCCATGCCCAGACTCCTACGCTAAAACCTTTGAGGTGCGACGCGCACCCGACACTAAACGGCACGAGCTTTGCTATTTACTGGCCATGGACATTAAAACGACAGTTTCCCGACGCCCCAGGTTCCCACGGTATCGCAGATGGCTCTGCGTCTCGGTGGCGCTGCTTGCTGTGTGCATGGGCGCCACGGCCCGCGCAGACAACGTCACCTTGCCTGATCTCCTTATCGGCGTCACTCAGGGCTTTCTTGAGTTCACTGTAGAAGATTATCTGGCAACCACACAGACACCGGGGCGTTATGAAATCCAGGTCAACCCGCTGGACCCGCGCCTGCGCATGCCCATGTGCGACAAGGAATTGACAGCGACCCTGGAAAGCCCCGCCCAACCCATCGGTCGCGTGACGGTGCGCGTACGCTGCGACGGCGCCTCGCCGTGGACGGTGTTCGTGCCGGCTCAGGTCAAGTTGTACCGCGATGTGGTGGTGGTTGCCCGGCCGCTGAAACGCACCAGCATCATCGGTTTCGAGGACGTCGTGCTGCGCGAACGCGATATCAGCCAGATCAACCAGGGCTACCTGACGTCGCTCGATCAGGCGCTCGGGCAAAAATTGACCCGACCAGTGGTCACCGACCAAGTCATTACCCTGGTGCACCTGGAACAGGCCGAGGTGATTCGCAAGGGCGACCAGGTGGTGATTTCCGCCAGCAGCGGCACTCTGAACGTGAAAATGCCGGGTGAAGCCTTGTCCAACGGCGGCATGAGTGAACAGATTCGGGTAAAGAACCTCAATTCCAATCGTGTGATCAAGGCGCGGGTCACGGCGCCCGGCCAAGTCGAGGTGGCGCTATAGATTGCTGGTACAGGACGCCAGGTTTTCCTACACTGTGTGCGAAGTATTCTCTGCGCAGATTTATTGTCATTCGCGCCTAAAGTTCGTCCGGGTATTGCCGAAAACATGGCAAGCGTCCAAATACCCAGAGGTTTTTTTATCATGGTCATCGATTTCACACGTTTGAATAACACCCCGTCGACGTCAGGCTCTACGCGCACTACCGGTGCCAAAGAAAGCGTCGAAGCCAAGGCCCAGCCACTGCCCGCCAAGGCAGAACAGGCAAGTGCCAGCCAGAGCGGGGAATCCGTACACCTGAGCAATGAGGCTCAACAGTTGCAGAAGGTCACTGACTCGCTGCGCGATCAACCGGTGGTCAATAAAGCCCGTGTGGCCGAATTGAAACAGGCAATCGCCGATGGCAGCTATACAGTCGACAGCAACCGTGTAGCCAGCAAGCTGCTTAATTTCGAAGCCGAGCGCTAGGCAAATGCCTGCGCCGGGCTTTTGGACGCTTAAACCCCAAGGCCAGCCATGCATCACGACGAAAATTTGCTGCAACTGATCATTGATGATCTAGCGCCGACGCAACAATTGCTCGAGCTGCTCAAAGAAGAATCCCTGGCCCTCTATGGCCGGGACATGCCGCTGCTGGAAGAAATCCTGGCGCGCAAGCAGTCGTTGATTGTCCTGCTGGAACAGCACGGCAAGAAACGCAGCCAAATCCTCATCAGCCTTGGCCTGCCGGCAGACCACGACGGCCTGGCTCAACTGGCCAGCCACTCCTCGGTCGGCGACCAACTGCTCTCCCAGAGCATAGAACTCACTCAATTGCTCGCCCAGTGCCAGGAAGCCAACCTGCATAACGGTCAGTCGATCCAGCTTCAGCAAGCTACGACGGCCAACCAGTTGCGTATACTGCACGGCGGGGAGCCTCCAGCCCTGTATAACGCACAAGGCTCCACCTCGCGTCTGGTCAAGCCAAGCACCCGCAGCCAAGCCTGACACCGGTTTACAGCGCGGCCTATCCAAGGCGTGCAAGATGCTGGCAAAATGCCGGTTCTGCGTGCAGTCGTACTTTGTCTGGAGATGGAAGAACCGTGTTCAACGCCCTTAATGCGGAAGATGCTCCGCAGCCACCCAAGGTGCTCACCACGCCTCTGGAAATCGCCGGCACCTTGCGGATGCTGCAAGACAGTCATGATCCGTTGATCATCACCTTCCATGAGCGCAGCCAACGCTTCCAGAGCTATCTGGTGGACGTCAACCGTGAACGCGGTACCCTGGCGCTGGATGAAATGATCCCGCGCGACGGCGAGCGCCACCTCGAAAACGGCGAGCCCTTTCGCATCGAAGGCTTCCACGATGGCGTACGCGTCGCCTGGGAAAGCAACGGCAGCCTGACCACCAGCGAAAAAGACGGCCACCGCATCTACACCGGCAGCCTGCCGAACGAAGTGGTCTACCACCAGCGTCGCAACGCCTTCCGGGCCGCGCTGAAACTGGCACAACTGGTCAATATCGAACTGGGTGGCGAAAAACTCAAGGCGCCGGTCAGCGGCAAATTGCTGGATATTTCCGCCACCGGCTGCAAGTTGCGCTTTGAAGGCGACATTTCCGAACGCCTGCAACTGGGCCAGGTCTACGACCGCTTCGTCGCCGCACTGCCCTTTGGCAGCATGACCACCGCCGTGGAACTGCGCTATCTGCACTTCGAAGATAAGATCAACACCACGTTCGCCGGCGTGCGCTTCCACAACATGAGCGGCCTGGTGCAGCGCCAGGTTGAGCGTTTTGTGTATCAGCTGCAGCGTGAAGCGCGGCGCTTCGACAAAGACGACGACTTTTAAAGCATAAACGGCGTAACAAAAAACGGGCAGACCCTTTGAGGATCTGCCCGTTTTTGCATTCAGGGGCGCGCCCTGCTCAAGTCGTGGGGGTGTTCGTCCGGGTCAAGGGGGTCGGGCGGCGCGTCGGCGGCGGGCTCCTCGGCCATCGGCTGCTCCGGCTCAGCCGCAGGCTCAGGTTCCACCGTCGTCTGCATCTGGTCCTGCACCACTTGCTCATCCACCCGCGGGTCAAGGGCCGCCACCAGTGGCGAGCTGGACATACTGTCAGGCATCGCCACGTGATGCAGCGGCGCATCCTCGACCTGATGCAGGTTGGTCACCGCCTTCGGCCGAATGCGCCACACCAGGATCAATGCGCACAAGCTGAAAAACGCATAGAGCATCTGGCTGCCGAACAGCTTCATGACCACACCCGCCAACAGCGGTCCGATGCTGGCGCCGACGCCGTAGGTCACCAGCAGCATGGCGGTCAGCGATACCCGGCGATCGCCTTCCACATGGTCATTGGAGAACGCCACCGCCAGTGGATACAGGCAGAACTGCACCAGCGAACACAGGAAACCCGCAACGAATAACATTTCCAGCGGCACCCGGGTCATGATCGCCAGCGGCAACGCCGCCACCGCCAGGCACAGGGCAAAACAGCGAATCAGCAGCGCTCGGTCATAACGGTCCGACAACCAGCCCAGCGGCCACTGCACGAGCAAGCCGGCAAAAATGCAGCTACCCATGAACAAGCCGACCTGCTCGGTGGTGAGCCCCTGCTGCGAGGCATACAGCGGCGCCAGGCCATAGAAAGAACCGACGATCAACCCCGCGCCCAGCACCGTGCTCAACGACTGCGGCACGCGCTTGATAAAGAAGCGCGGCTCCATCGGTGCTGGGTGCAGGGGCGCCGGGTGAATACGTCGCGTCATGGCCACCGGCACCAGGCACAGGGCAAAGCACAGCGCCACCAGCATCAGCAATTCGAGGCCGAGCTGGGGATGCATCACCAGGATCAGTTGGCCCAACACCAGGCCCAGGTAGGACGCGATCATATAGCCGCTGAACACCACGCCCCGCTGCTTGGCATCGGCCTGCTCATTGAGCCAGCTTTCGATGACCATGTACTGACACATCATCCCGAGGCCCACAATCACCCGCAGTACGATCCAGGCCGGCAGCCAGTCAACCAGCCCATGCCCCAGCACCGCCGCGCCGACAATGCCGGCACAGGTGGCATAGGCGCGAATATGCCCGACGCGGGCAATCAGACGATGCCCGATCTTGCCGCCCAACACCAGGCCGAAGTAGTTGGCCGCCATCAGCGCACCCACCCACAGGCTGTCGACATGGTCGGCCGCCAGGCGCAAGGCCAGGTAGGTACTGAGCAGGCCGGAGCCGATCAGCATCATCAAGGAGGCGAAATAAAGGGCTCGAAAAGATTTCCAGATCTGGCGCATCGGCGGTCCGAGCGGCTCCTTGCGGTGAGAGACAGGGCTATCGGCATGATAGTCCCGGGTGGCCGGTTCCGGACAGGCGGTAAAGTCTGATTCCGGGGATTATTTTGCTAGAACAGCTCAGACGCTGCCGAGTGGCATGCGAGGTACACCCTGTCGAGAAATACACGACGCACCTGCTGTGAACCTCGATCGGCGGCAAGGTTCGATCGGCTCTTGAAAAGACCTGACGCGCATAAAAAAGCCCCGCCGCAAATACTCGGCGAGGCTTCTAATCTGGTGTCCCAGGGCCGGTTCGAACGGCCAACCTTCCCCTTAGGAGGGGGATGCTCTATCCAATTGAGCTACTGGGACAAATGACAGCCGCACGACCAGGGGCGTTGCGACGGACGGCGTGCATGTTAACGGCCGAGGTGGGTTTTGTCATGTCGTCCGTGGGCTTTTTGAATGTAGGGCGATCCTTGGCCCGCTCACGCCGACTTCGCCCCGCAAACCCGGGCATCGATGGCAGGTCGTGCAAAACGCACTACCCCAAAATGCCATCATTGCAATTTGCAACGAAAGCCCTCTCCAGAACTCAACTAACTCATTGATTTTACTGAGTTAATGGATTGGCACGAGACCTGCTATATATCTTCCACACCACCTACCCAGCCACGGCGTCAAACGGAGAATGTGATCATGAACAGTGCCCTTCTGTTAGCCCTCAACGCCGTAGCCCTGGCCGCGCTGGTGATGTTCCATATCCAATCGAACAACAGCGACCCGGCGCAGATCAGCCAGGCCGTGCCCCACCACCTGCAACAACGCCCACTGCTGGCGGTGATGACGCCCAATGCTCAGTCGCCAGTACGCCTGGCCCAAGGCAACCAGGCTGCGCCCGCATCCGAACGCTGGGTTTTCTGAGGAAACCACTTCATGAGCAAATCTGCCTGGCTATTTCTGTGCCTCACCGCCGCCACCTGCGTACTGGCGTTGATCAGCGATTCGCCGGACGCCCAGACCAGCGCATTCGTCGCCAGCGGGGTTTGCGCCTGTGTGCTGCTGATGACGCTTGTCGTAGGGCGCCGTATCAAATTCGACCCGGTTCTGCGCTGAGTCCAGCCCCCCCTCCCCGCCCTACCTTACGTCGCCTGCCCTAGTAAATCGGCAAATTGCCACTAGTCTTATAGTTAAGGGCAAAGGGCCACTTTGCTATACGATGTGCGGCCTCAACCCCTGTGCGGCCTGGGTCTGCGTACGAATTGAGCGCTGGCAGCCGCGGAGAAAAAGTTTTCCAACCAGTCCGCAAAAATGCAAATGAGTGCTGGCATAAAGCCTTTAGGCAGTTCAATATTTGTCACAGAATTGACGCCAAGGAACTGGCAAATCTGAGGCATGATGCGGCCTCTTTGCAATTCGGGTTGAACTTTGGTCGTGAGTCTTGTCTTAACACTCATCTTGCGGCCAATTCCAAAAACCGCTCCCCTGAACTAACCGGTTAAATATATGCGCCCATTGAAACAGGCAATTTATTCCAGCCGTACGGCTGACAAGTTCGTCGTACGTCTGCCAGACGGAATGCGGGAACGCATTGCCGAGGTGGCTCGCAATCATCACCGCAGCATGAACTCCGAAATCATCGCGCGCCTGGAACAGAGCCTTATTCAGGAAGGTGCGCTGGGTGACGAGCTGAGCATGCGCCTGGACAGCCCCGAGTTGTCGCTGCACGAACGCGAGCTGCTGCAGCGTTTTCGCCAACTCTCCCACCGCCAGCAAAATGCCCTCGTCTCGCTTATCGCGCACGACGTCGAGGCGGCCGCAGAAGCCAATTGATCTGCAACTGAAAGCCGAAGCCAGCCATGTGCTGGCTTTTTTTTGCCTGGAGTTTGGATAGATTTTGTATCGCACGCAGCCGCTGTCGAGCCCAGCGAGACTGCGTCAGCGGTGTGTCTGATACACCGCTGACGCAGCCTCGCCGGGGCTCGACAGCAGCTATGTTAGAGAAAAGCTACCCGGGTCAGAGCAGGAAGATCGTCGCCAGGCCCAGGAAGATGAAGAACCCGCCGCTGTCGGTCATGGCAGTGATCATGACACTGGCGCCCATGGCCGGGTCTCGGCCCAGGCGTGCCAGCGTCATCGGGATTAGCACCCCCATAAACGCAGCCAGTAACAGGTTCAGCGTCATGGCGGCTGTCATTACCACACCCAGGGACCAACTGCCGTAGAGCAGGTAGGCGACCACGCCTATCACCCCACCCCACACCAGGCCGTTGACCAGACCCACTGCCAACTCCTTGCGCAGCAGCCGCGACGAGTTAGCCGTGCTCACCTGATCCAGCGCCATCGCCCGCACAATCATGGTGATGGTCTGGTTACCGGAGTTGCCACCGATACCCGCCACAATCGGCATCAACGCCGCCAGGGCCACGAGCTTCTCGATGGAGCCCTCGAACAGCCCGATCACACGGGAGGCGATAAACGCGGTAATCAGGTTGATGGCCAGCCAGGCCCAGCGGTTATGCAGCGAACGCCAGACCGAGGCAAAAATATCTTCCTCTTCACGCAGACCTGCCATGTTGAGGACTTCGGTTTCACTTTCTTCACGGATCAAGTCGACGATTTCATCGATGGTCAAACGACCAATGAGCTTGCCGTTCTTGTCGACCACCGGGGCCGAGATCAAGTCGTAACGCTCGAATGCCTGGGCGGCGTCGTAGGCATCCTCGTCGGGGTGAAAGCTCACCGTATCGCTGGCCATCAAATCCGCGACTTTCTTATCCGGATCGTTGACCAACAGCCGCTTGATCGGCAGTACGCCCTTGAGAATACCTTCGTAGTCGACCACAAACAGTTTGTCGGTATGACCCGGCAGCTCCTTGAGGCGACGCAAGTAACGCAATACCACTTCCAGGCTGACGTCTTCGCGGATGGTGACCATCTCGAAGTCCATCAGCGCGCCGACCTGATCCTCGTCGTAAGACAGCGCGGAGCGCACGCGCTCACGCTGCTGCGTGTCCAGCGCTTCCATCAGCTCATGGACGACATCACGGGGCAGTTCCGGCGCGAGATCCGCCAGTTCGTCAGCGTCCATTTCCTTGGCCGCAGCCAGCAGCTCGTGATCGTCCATGTCGGCGATCAGCGTTTCACGGACCGAATCGGATACTTCGAGCAGGATATCGCCGTCGCGGTCGGCCTTGACCAACTGCCAGAGGGTCAGTCGATCATCGAGCGGCAGCGCCTCGAGGATATAAGCAACGTCGGCGGAGTGCAGGTCATCGAGTTTGCGTTGCAACTCGACAAGATTTTGCCGGTGCACCAGGTTTTCGACGAGGTCGTTATTCGGACCTTCCTGGCGATGTGTAAGGTCTTCGACCACACGTTGACGCTGCAGCAGCTCGACGACTTGAGCCAGGCGATCCTGCAGGCTTTCTTGTGTTTTCTTTACTTCTACTTCGGTCATAGGCGAACTCCACTCCCAGCAGCGGGGCACGCCGGAAGGATCAATCAGTCAATTCATGATTGGTAAAACGGGGTACTGAGTCACTACTGGGTAAGTCCATGGAGGTATTCCATAAGCCCCGGCGGGGCTGACGGGCGCAATGATACACGTTGCGTGCGTCTTTAACGTTAAAAAACTGGAAAGAACAAGCGCTTGCGAGACAAAGTTGAGTATTGGCTGCATCTATGAACTGCGACGACGCAATGGCAAAAGAAAACACATGGAGACCGGAGAAAAACCAGAGGCCGGGATAAATCCTACCCAAATCCCAGACGGCAAAAAGCCCGCACTTGGCGGGCTTTTTGTTTGTATGGTGCACTCGACAGGATTCGAACCTGTGACCGCTCGGTTCGTAGCCGAGTACTCTATCCAGCTGAGCTACGAGTGCAGAGTGTGTTTTTAGACCAGATCACAACTGGTTGAAGCCAAGCTAACTGCATTGCTGCAACTAACTCTTAAATGGTGCACTCGACAGGATTCGAACCTGTGACCGCTCGGTTCGTAGCCGAGTACTCTATCCAGCTGAGCTACGAGTGCATTTGTTGCCGCGCATTATAGGCCGTTCAATCTCTATGTAAAGCTATTTTTTCGTTTAATTTCAACCACTTAACGAAAAAACCAGATTGCAACGTACTAAGCAAATAATGGCGGAGAACGGGGGATTCGAACCCCCGACACCCTTTTGAGGTGTACTCCCTTAGCAGGGGAGCGCCTTCGGCCACTCGGCCAGCTCTCCGCAACACGGGGCGTATATTAACCACGTTCATCCCCGTTTGCAAACATAAAAAACGATAAAAATTAAAGGCTTGGTTCTTCGTCCTTCTCTTTCTTGATCCGCAGGTAGATTTCCTCGCGATGGACCGCTACCTCTTTCGGAGCGTTAACCCCGATACGTACTTGATTGCCTTTGACGCCGAGCACGGTCACGGTGATTTCGCCATCACCGATAATCAGGCTTTCTGCGCACCGACGAGTCAGAATCAGCATACCTTTCTCCTCACGCATTTCATTCAGGAACAACAGTCTGCAAAAAAAGGCGTTCGACCCGCGACCGGATGGTCACCGTCCTAACCCCCTAAGTATTGTCGAGCGCACGTAAAAGACCATGCGCCCTACAAAAAAAGCAAAGGCGCGGTAGACCGCGCCTTCCTGGCATTACGTCACTCGCCCTGTCGGGCCGGAGCGTCCAGCTCAAAAGCGGTGTGCAGCGCGCGTACAGCCAGCTCCAGGTACTTTTCTTCGATCACCACCGAGACTTTGATTTCCGAGGTGGAGATCATCTGGATGTTGATACTTTCCTTGGCCAGAGCTCCAAACATACGGCTGGCAACGCCGGCATGGGAACGCATACCCACACCCACGATCGAGACCTTGGCTATCTTGGTATCGCCGATCACTTCACGGGCGCCAATCTCGCTCGCGGTGTTCTGCAGGATTTTCAACGCCGCATCGTATTCGTTGCGGTGCACGGTGAAGGTGAAGTCGGTGGTGTTATCGTGCGAGACGTTCTGCACGATCATGTCGACTTCGACATTCGCATCGCTGACAGGGCCCAGAATCTTGAACGCGACGCCCGGGGTGTCTGGCACGCCACGGATAGTCAGCTTGGCTTCATCGCGGTTGAAAGCGATGCCGGAAATGATCGGCTGTTCCATGGATTCCTCTTCATCAATAGTAATGAGGGTGCCCGGACCCTCTTTGAAGCTGTGCAATACGCGCAGCGGAACGTTGTACTTGCCGGCGAACTCCACCGCACGAATCTGCAATACCTTGGAACCGAGGCTGGCCATTTCCAGCATCTCTTCAAAGGTGATCTTGTCCAGGCGCTGGGCCACGGGCACGACGCGAGGATCGGTGGTGTAGACGCCGTCCACATCGGTATAGATCTGGCATTCGTCAGCCTTGAGCGCTGCCGCCAGGGCCACGCCGGTGGTGTCCGAACCGCCACGCCCGAGGGTGGTGATGTTGCCCTGCTCGTCCACACCCTGGAAACCCGCTACAACTACCACGCGACCGGCTTGCAGATCAGTGCGAATTTTCTGATCGTCGATCTGCAGGATGCGCGCCTTGGTATGTGCGCTGTCGGTGAGGATGCGCACCTGGCTGCCGGTATACGACACGGCCGGCACGCCACGCTTGTTCAACGCCATGGCCAGCAACGCGATGGTCACTTGCTCGCCGGTGGACACGATCACATCCAGCTCACGCGGCAGCGGTTGCTGGTCGCCGCTGATGGCCTTGGCCAGATCGATCAGGCGATTGGTCTCGCCGCTCATGGCCGACAGCACCACGACCAGGTCATCGCCGGCATCGCGGAATTTCTTAACCTTGTCGGCCACCTGCTCGATTCTTTCGACAGAGCCGACCGAGGTGCCTCCAAATTTCTGTACGATCAAAGCCATTTCCAAGCCGCCTCAGCCCGTAAAGGGGCGCCTAATATCCAATCAACCCACACTGAACAGCCCGCGACTGAATCACGGGCCGGTTAACAGTGCCTTAAATACCTGCCTCGACAAACGGCACGGTCAGGGCCAGGGCCGCGTCCAGGGCACCGGCGTCCACACCACCGCCTTGCGCCATGTCCGGACGACCACCGCCCTTCCCGCCCACTGCCGCAGCGGCTTGCTTCATCAAATCACCGGCCTTGAGTTGGCCAGTCAGGTCTTTGGTTACACCGGCAACCAGCACGACCTTATCCTCATGGACACTGCCGAGCAGGATCACTGCGCGGCCGAGCTTGTTCTTCAACTGATCGACCAGGGCCAACAACGCCTTGCCATCCTGACCGTCCAGGCGTGCCGCCAGGACTTTCACATCCTTGACGTCCACCGCCGAAGCCGACAGGTCGTCGCCCGCCGCGCTGGCGGCCTTGGCCTGCAGTTGCTCCAGCTGTTTCTCCAGCGCACGGTTGCGCTCCAGCACAGCGGACAGCTTGTCGATCAGGTTGTCACGGCTGCCCTTGACCAGGCTGGCCGCTTCCTTGAGTTGCTCTTCGGCCGCATTGAGGTACGCCAGCGCCGCAGCGCCGGTGACCGCTTCAATACGACGCACACCCGACGCCACGCCGCTTTCGCTGATGATTTTCAGCAAGGCGATGTCGCCGGTACGGTTGGCGTGGATACCGCCGCACAGTTCTACCGAGAAATCGCCGCCCATGCTCAGTACGCGCACGCTGTCGCCGTACTTCTCGCCAAACAGCGCCATGGCGCCCTTGGCCTTGGCGGTCTCGATGTCGGTCTCTTCGGTTTGCACGGCGGTGTTCTTGCGAATCTCGGCGTTGACGATGTCTTCCAGGGCCTTGATCTGCGCGGGCGGGATCGCTTCAAAGTGGCTGAAGTCGAAACGCAGGCGCTGGCTGTCGACCAACGAACCTTTCTGCTGAACGTGGTCGCCCAATACCTGGCGCAGCGCGGCGTGCAGCAAGTGCGTCGCCGAGTGGTTCAGCGCAGTGGCGTGGCGTACGTCGGCATCGACCTGGGTGTCGACCGGCGCACCAATGGTCAGGTTGCCCAGCACCAGCACACCGTGATGCAGGAACGCACCGCCGGTCTTGGTGGTGTCGCGCACTTCAAAACGACCGGACGTCGAACTCAGGAAACCACAGTCACCGACCTGGCCACCGGACTCGGCGTAGAACGGGGTCTGGTTCAGCACCACAACGGCTTCGTCACCTTCGTTCAACACGTCGACCGACTTGCCATCTTTATAGAGGGCCACGATCTTGGCCGAGCCCACGGTCGCCTTGTAGCCGGTGAACTCGGTGGCCACGTCGACCTTGACCAGGGTGTTGTAGTCCAGGCCAAAAGAGCTGGCGGAACGCGCGCGCACGCGCTGGGCTTCCATTTCCCGCTCGAAACCGGCCTCATCGATGGTCAGCTCGCGCTCACGGGCGATGTCGGCGGTCAGGTCCATCGGGAAACCGTAGGTGTCATAGAGCTTGAACACCACGTCGCCCGGCACCACGGTGCCTTTGAGCTCGGCCAGGTCCTGTTCCAGAATTTTCAGGCCGTGTTCCAGGGTCTTGGAGAACTGTTCCTCCTCAGCCTTGAGCACGCGCTCGATATTGCCCTGCTGCTGCTTGAGTTCCGGGAAGGCATCGCCCATCTCGGCCACCAGCGCGGCCACGATCTTGTAGAAGAAGCTGCCGGTAGCGCCCAGCTTGTTGCCGTGGCGGCAGGCGCGACGGATGATGCGGCGCAGCACATAGCCACGGCCTTCGTTGGACGGCAGCACGCCGTCGGCGATCAGGAAGCCACAGGAGCGGATGTGGTCCGACACCACCTTGAGCGAGGACTGGCTTTCATTGGCGCAACCAATGGCCGCCGCCGAGGCGCTCAACAGGTTGGTGAACAGGTCGATTTCATAGTTGGAATGAACGTGCTGCATCACCGCACTGATCCGCTCCAGGCCCATGCCGGTGTCGACCGACGGCGCCGGCAACGGATGCAACACGCCGTCGGCGGTGCGGTTGAACTGCATGAACACGTTGTTCCAGATCTCGATGTAACGGTCACCGTCTTCTTCCGGCGAGCCCGGTGGGCCGCCCCAGATGTCGGCGCCGTGATCGTAGAAAATCTCGGTGCAGGGCCCGCACGGGCCGGTATCGCCCATGGTCCAGAAGTTATCGGAGGCGTACGGCGCGCCCTTGTTGTCGCCGATGCGGATCATGCGCTCGACGGGCACGCCGATTTGCTGGGTCCAGATGTCATAGGCTTCGTCGTCCGTGGCGTACACGGTGACCCAGAGCTTTTCCTTGGGCAGCTTCAACACGCCGGTCAGGAAGGTCCAGGCGAAGGTAATCGCGTCTTTCTTGAAATAATCACCGAAGCTGAAGTTGCCCAGCATTTCGAAGAATGTGTGGTGGCGAGCGGTGTAACCGACGTTTTCCAGGTCACTGTTCTTGCCGCCGGCGCGTACGCACTTCTGGCTGCTGGTGGCGCGGGTGTAAGCACGCTTTTCCTGGCCCAGGAAGCAGTCCTTGAACTGGTTCATCCCCGCGTTGGTGAACAGCAGGGTGGGGTCATTGCCTGGAATCAAGGAGCTGGAGGAGACACGGGTGTGACCTTGCTCTTCGAAGAAGCGAAGGAAGGCTTCACGGATTTCTGCGCTTTTCATTAGGTTCTTCCACGGAGGCTGCGGCCAAAGGCCAGTGCGCAACATCATCAGACGGAGCGACGGCAAAAGGCCGCATTATATCGGCCCTTTGCCGGTGGTACAGCGTGTTTATGCGATAGAGCAGTTCAATTAGACGGTCTGCAGGCTCATTTGCGCGAAAAATCGACGAACGCCTTGAGCACCTGCTCCATCTGCGCCCGGCTGACATCCAGATGAGTGACCATACGCAGGCGTGGCGCGACGCTCAACTTGATCGCGCGTTCGTCGGCAAAGGCCTTCAACGCCTGGGCCTGGTCGCCGATCTGCACGTAGACCATATTGGTCTGCACCGGCTCCACGTCGTAACCGGCCTTGCGCAGTTCATCCCCCAGCCACTGGGCGTTGGCATGGTCGTCGGCCAGGCGCCGCACCTGGTGATCCAGGGCATACAGCCCCGCCGCCGCCAGGGAGCCAGCCTGGCGCATGCCGCCGCCGACCATCTTGCGCAACCGGCGAGCCTTGGCGATCAGCGCCGTGGAGCCGCACAGCACCGAACCAATCGGCGCACCGAGGCCCTTGGACAGGCACACCGACACCGAATCGAAATGCCGGGCAATCTCCCGCGCGTCGACCCCAAGCTTGACCGCGGCGTTGTAGAGGCGCGCGCCATCCAAATGCAGGGCCAGGTCGTGCTCACGGGTGAAGGCGCGCGCCCTGGCCAGGTACCCCAACGGCAACACCTTGCCCTGCATGGTGTTTTCCAGGGCCAGCAGGCGGGTGCGGGCGAAGTGGAAATCGTCGGGCTTGATGGCGTCCAACACTTGACTCAGGTCCAGAGAGCCGTCCGCCTGCACCTCCAGCGGCTGTGGCTGGATAGAGCCCAGCACCGCTGCGCCACCGCCTTCGTATTTGTAGGTGTGGGCCTGTTGACCGACGATGTATTCCTCACCGCGCTCGCAGTGGGCCATCAACGCCAGCAGGTTGCTCATGGTGCCGGTGGGCACGAACAGCGCCGCCGCAAACCCCAGGCGCTTGGCCAGTTCGGCTTCCAACAGATTGACGCTGGGGTCTTCACCGTAGACGTCGTCGCCGCTGACGGCACTGGCCATCGCATCACGCATGCCGGCGGTGGGTTGGGTCACGGTGTCGCTGCGCAGGTCTATCACAGTCATCAAACTGGCCTCTGAGGGGGTGGGCATGCTGTCGTAGTGATGATTACTGCGGGCAACGCCACGGAATATCAAGCCCCGTATGCATTCAATCGAATACCAACCAAACAAACCGATATAGGGTATCGATACGGCGCTCGTGCAGTTTTTGAAAAACCATGTTAAAAACTCTCCGCCGCCAGGGTTCTGGTGGCAACGTTCTCAGGGCGGGGTGCAATTCCCCACCGGCGGTAATTACACGCAATGTGTATAGCCCGCGAGCGCTTGGCGTCTTGAACTGCTCACGCAGGACGACGACAAGGTCAGCAGACCCGGTGTGATCCCGGGGCCGACGGTCATAGTCCGGATGAAGAGAGAACGGGATTGGCACCTAAGGGCCGCGCGCCTGTTTGCGCACGCGTACCCTTAAATCCCATTCGATTCATAACGCCCTGTTTTTTTCTTAAACAGGAGTCAGAACATGCAACCCACCGCTATCGACAGCAAAAGCAAAAACCATCACGGCGAGCGCGTCGCGTTTATCCAGGCCTGCTGGCACAAGGATATTGTCGACCAATCGCGCAAAGGCTTCCTCGCCGAAATGCTCGTCCAGGGCTACCAGGAATCGGACATCGACTTCTTCGAAGTCGGCGGCGCCTTTGAAATGCCCCTGCACGCCAAACTGCTGGCCAAGACCGGCCGCTACGCCGGTATCGTAGCTGCCGCGCTGGTGGTGGACGGCGGCATCTACCGTCACGAGTTCGTCGCCCAATCGGTGGTCAGCGGCCTGATGCAGGTGCAGCTGGAAACGGAAGTGCCGGTGTTCTCGGTATCGCTGACCCCACATCACTTCCATGCGGGCAGCGAGCACCATGCGTTCTTCCACGATCACTTCGTGCACAAGGGCCAGGAAGCGGCGCGCACCTGCGCCGACACCCTGCACAAGGTACGCGCGATCCGTCGCAGCGAGCCGCGTGCGGTAGCGGTCTAAGCAACACTGCAAAACCAATGTGGGAAGGGGCTTGCCCCTTCCCACATTTGGATCTCACCAGACCTCAGGAACTATGCCAATCCGGCATCCGTGGTCGGCACGATCAATATCCCCGCGCGCAAGCCGTTCTTGACCTTCGGGTTGGGGAAGATGATGCGTGCGCCCTCCTCCTCGATCACCCAGCGCGTCTTGGCCACGTCTTCGGCCAGCAAATAACCTTTTTCCAATTCCGAAAAGTTTTCCACGTCTGCCGGCAGGTGCAACAGGAACGCGTCGCTGTGTTTGATCACTTCGCGGGCAACGGCGAACAGTTGCAGGCCGTCGAGGTTGTCAGTCTCGGGCTCGGTGCCTTCGATGATCTGCTGCAGGCGTAGCTCCAGGCGCGAAACGTTCACCCCCTGGTTTTGCCCGAACGGCCGCGCCTTGCCCAGTTCCAGGGTGAAGGCCTCGGCGTCCAGCTGCTCGTAGGTAAAGGCCGAGAAGGTGATCGAGGCCTTGTTCTGCATCAGCACCGCCTCCATGCCGGCCGCGCGCAGGCGCGCAAGCTCACGCCGCGAGTGCTGGCGCCCGTCCTTCCATGGATACAGGGCGAACTGCTCGATCTTCGAACCACGAATGGCGGTGTGCAGGTCGTAATGCAGGCGCGAGCGACCCGGCTGGCTGAAGAAGCTGCGCGCCAGCTGTTCAAGCTCGGCGGCGCGCATGGCTTCGGGGCCGATGTTGCTTTCATGCCGGCCGTTGAACAGCCGGTTGACGTCCAGTTCGAGGTAACGCTCACCGCGGCGCATGGCCTCGGGGTTACCGAACAGAAACAGAATACGGGTACGGGGCTTGATCTCCCCGCGGGCGATGCCATGCAACAGGCGGTCGAGCAGTTCGATCGGCGCGGTTTCGTTGCCATGGATGCCGGACGACAGCAGCAGGTCGCAGCCGTTGTCCCGAGCCTGCGGCGGGCGCACTTCGAGCGCGCCCTCGCTGAGCCAGCGCATCTGCACGCCGTCGACAGTCAGTTGAATTTTTTGCGCCGGTTCGCGACCGGCGAGGGTCAGTTCAAGCAGTTTGCCGAGGGCGAGCATACGCAGCTTCCTTAGTGGTTGCAGCCTGGGCCGTGGACGTGATCGTCGTCATCACCTTCGACGTCGGCCGGTTCCATTTCCAGTTGCAGGCTCATCAGGTTGGTGGCCAGCGGGCGCATCAGCAGGTTGGCGTACTCGGCGTCGCCTTCTTCCACGTCCACGCCGATCAGCAGTTGCCCACGGCCGTCGTGCTGGATCCAGATCTCCTTGCCCTGCCAGACCACGGCAACGCGGGTGCAGGAGGTTTCCAGCTGGGTGCCGTCGGTGTCTTCAAGGATCAGTTTCAGGGTATCGGTCATAAATAAAATGTCTCAGCCGTGCGGCGTTAATTGATCTGGAACGGATAAACCGAGCCCAGTTTAAGGATTTGCGTCAGTTCATCCAATGCCGTGCGGCACTCAAGCAGCAATTGCGGGTCAGCCAGGTCGGTTTCGCGCAGGCTGTCACGATAGTGCTTGTCGACCCACTGGGTCAGCGTGTCATACAACGGCGCGGTCATGATAACCCCTGGGTTCACCGCCGCCAGCTCGGTTTCGTTCAGCGCCACACGCAAACGCAGGCATGCCGGGCCACCGCCGTTCTGCATGCTTTGCTTGAGATCGAACACCTTCACTTCGCGGATCAGCCCACCTGAGGCGGTGAGGCCTTGCAAGTAGCGCCACACGCGTTCGTTGGCGCGGCACTCCTCGGGCACGATCAGCAACATCGAGCCGTCAGGGCGGGTCAGCAACTGGCTGTTGAACAGGTAGGAGCGCACCGCGTCCTCGACGCTGACCTGGGCACGAGGCACGCACACCGATTGGAAGTTGCCACCCAGCGCGCCCAATTTGCCGTGCAGCTCGGCGAGCATCTGTTCGGTGTTGAGGAACGCATCCTCGTGATAGAACAGCACTTCGCCATTGCCCACCGCGATCACGTCGTTGTGGAACACACCGGCATCGATCACGGCCGGGTTCTGCTGGGCGTAGACCACGCCACCCTCCTTCAGGCCATGCAGGCGCGCAACGGCCTGGGAGGCTTCGAGGGTCTGGCGCGCCGGGTATTTCTGCGGCGCGGGGTAACGCGGGTCGAAGGCGCTGCGCCCGAACACGAAAAACTCCACGCCCGCCTCGCCATATTCACGGCAGAAACGCGTGTGGTTGGCGGCGCCTTCGTCACCGAACTGCGCCACCGCCGGCAATGCGGCGTGGTGGGCGAAGTGCTTGCCATCGGCAAACATCGCCCCCAGCACACGGCTGGTGGTCGGGTGTTCGATGCTGCGGTGGTATTTGCAGTTAAGGTTGGCGGCCGTGAAATGCACGCGACCGTCAGCCGTGTCGGCACTGGGGCTGACGGTGGCGGCGTTGGCCACCCACATGCTCGACGCCGAGCAGCTCGCGACCAATAACGGCATGGCCTGCCTGGCCGCCTGCTCGATCACCTGGGCATCGGTACCGCTGAAACCCAGGCCGCGCAAGGCCGCCACGTCCGGGCGTTCCTGAGGAGCGAGCACGCCTTGCACAAAGCCCATGTCCATCAGGGCCTTCATTTTCTGCAGGCCCTGCAACGCCGCTTCCCTGGGGTTGGAATGTTGCTGGCTGTTGCTCTGGGACGCGACGTTGCCGAAGGACAAACCGCCGTAGTTATGGGTCGGCCCCACTAGACCGTCAAAATTGACTTCATAGGATTTCATCGGCGAGGCTCCACGAACATCTGTTTTTATAGGTTTCAAATTACTTGAATACACCACAAATCAATGTGGGAGGGGCGGTGCGACGATTCGACTTGCTCCCTCCCACATTTAGGCCAGCGTAATACCGGGGGTTAGCGTGGCGGGGACTACCAAACTCGGGGTCTCCAGCGACGCCACCGGGTACGCGCAATAATCCGCCGCGTAGTAGGCACTGGCGCGATGGTTGCCTGAGGCCCCGACCCCACCGAACGGCGCGGTGCTGGCGGCGCCGGTCAGTTGTTTGTTCCAGTTGACGATGCCGGCGCGGCTTTGCAGCCAGAACTGCTGGTAACGCGCTTCGGAGTCCGACAGCAAACCGGCAGCCAACCCATACTGGGTGTTGTTGGCCTCGGCAATCGCCGCTTCGAAATCAGCGTAGCGAATCACCTGCAGCAGCGGGCCGAACAGTTCTTCGTCTTCACGCTCGGCCACGCCGGTGACGTCGATGATGCCTGGGGTCAGCAAGGCGGCCTGATCCTGGGGCTGGGTCATTTCCAGCAACGCCACGGCGCCGTTGGCCAGCATCAATTCCTGGGCTTGCATCAAGGCTTTCGCAGCACCGAGGGAAATCACCGAGCCCATGAACGGCGCCGGTTGTTGATCGAATGCGCCGACTTCGATGGTCGAACTCACCGCCACCAGGCGCGCCAGCAATGCATCGCCCCAGGCGCCTTGCGGCACCAGCAGGCGGCGGGCGCAGGTGCAACGCTGGCCGGCCGAGATAAACGCCGACTGGATAATGGTGTAGACCGCCGCATCCACGTCGGCCACTTCATCCACCACCAGCGGGTTGTTACCGCCCATTTCCAGCGCGAGGATCTTGTCCGGGCGCCCGGAGAACTGCTGGTGCAGGTGATTGCCGGTACGGCTGGAACCGGTGAAGAACAAACCGTCGATGCCTGGGTTGGCCGCCAAGGCGATGCCGGTCTCCCGCGCGCCTTGCAGCAGGTTCAACACGCCCGCCGGCAGACCGGCTTCGATCCAGCACTGCACGGTCAGTTCGGCGACCTTGGGGGTCAGCTCGCTCGGCTTGAACAGCACGGTGTTACCCGCCAGCAAGGCCGGGACGATATGCCCGTTGGGCAAGTGCCCAGGGAAGTTGTAAGGACCGAACACCGCCACCACGCCGTGGGGCTTGTGGCGCAATACGGCGGTGGCGTCACCCAGGGGGCCGCTCTTCTCGCCGGTGCGCTCGCGGTAGCTTTGCACCGAGATCGCGATCTTGTTGGCCATGCTGGTGACTTCGGTGGCCGACTCCCACAGCGGTTTACCGGTTTCCTCGCCGATGCAGCGGGCGATTTCATCGGCGCGACTTTTAAGGGTGTTGGCGAAGGCCTCCAGCACGCTGATGCGCTCTTCCAGCGAGCGCCGCGCCCATGCCGGAAACGCCTGGCGCGCCGCCTGCACGGCAGACTCGACCTGCTCGGCGCTGGCGCCATTGCCGGCCCACAGCACTTGTTGGGTCACTGGGTTGCGTGATTCAAACAACTCACCCTGGCCGGCCAGCCAGCTTCCTGCGATATACAGCGAATTCATTATTTCGACTCCCGAGCAGCGGACAACGGTACGGCGCGCACTTGATCACCCACCACCAGTTGCAGGCGCTTGGCGGTCTGAGGATCAACCACCAGGGTGCCCGCGGCCAGGCGGGCCGGCGCGGCGGTGATACGGCAGTCTTCGCGCTTGCGGTTATGGATCAGGAACGGCGTGGCGTCGTCCCCGGGCGTGCCGATGGCCAACACCAACGACTGGCTGTCGCGCACCGCGCGGATCTTGGCGGTTTCACATTCCACCGCCGGGCCGGCGTCGAAGATGTCGACATAGCCCTGATAGCTGAAGCCTTCGCTCTTGAGCATGCTCAGCGCCGGTTCGGTGTCCGGATGCACCTTGCCGATCACGTTGCGCGCATCCTCGGACAGGAAGCAGCTGTACAACGGAAACTTCGGCATCAGCTCGGCAATGAACGCCTTGTTGCCGACGCCGGTGAGGTAGTCGGCCTGGCTGAACTCCATCTTGAAAAAGTGCCGGCCCAGGCTTTCCCAGAACGGCGAACGCCCGGCCTCGTTGGACACGCCGCGCATCTCGGCGATGATCTTGTTGCCGAACAGTTGCGGGAACTCCGCGATAAACAACAGGCGCGCCTTGGCCAGCATGCGGCCGTTGAGGCCGTTGCGGTAATCGGCATGCAGGAACAACGAGCACAACTCGGAATTGCCGGTGAGGTCGTTGGCCAGGAACAGCGTCGGAATCTCGCGATAGATATTCAGCTCCTGGGAGGCGCTGACCGTCAGGCCCACCCGGAAGTTGTACCAGGGCTCGCGCAGGCCCACGGCACCGGCGATGGCGGAAATACCCACCACGCGGCCTTCGTCGTTTTCCAGCACGAACAGATAGTCGGCATCCCCGCGCCCGGCTTCGCCGCGGAAGGTTTTTTCGGCCCAGCCCACGCGGTGGGTCAGGCGCTCTTCGTTGGCCGGCAAGGTGGTCAGGCCGGTACCGGTGCTGCGCGCCAGATCAATCAGGGCCGGTAAATCGCTGCTGCGTACGGGACGAACGATCATGCTATCTCCTCGAACGGGCCGCTGTTGTCAGCCACCCGCGAAACTCTCTTTTTAAACCGCAACCAGACGCACACTGGCGCCTTCGCCAACACCCAAGGCTTCGGCTGCCGCCAAGTCCAGTGTCACGGGCTTGCCGGGCGCGTAGTCCAGTTCCAGCATCACCGCGCGGTAATCCTGCAACTGCGCATTGCTCACCAGGTACTGGCGGCCGACCCCCTTGACCATCTCGCCGATCTTCACCGGCACCACGCGGCTCTGAGCGATCGAGCGAATGCCCGAGACGCGCGCATGCAGCGTCGGGCCACCGTCGAAAATGTCGATGTAATGGTCGGTCTCGAAGCCTTCGCGCATCAGGATGTCGAAGGTGATCTGCGCACGCGGGTGCACCTGGCCCATGGCTTCCTGGGCTTCGTCCGGCAGCAACGGCACGTAGATCGGGTAATGCGGCATCAGTTCGGCGAGGAAGGTGCGGCTTTTCAGCCCGCACAGGCGCTCGGCGGCGGCGTAGTTGAGGTCGAAGAAGTTGCGGCCGATGGCGTCCCAGAACGGCGAATCACCGTTCTCGTCGCTGTAGCCGACGATCTCGGTCACTACCGAGTCGGCAAAGCGCTCGGGGTGGCTGGCGACGAACAACAGGCGGCCACGGGAGTTGAGTTCCGACCACGGCGAACCGACCAGCTCGGGCACCACGTAGAAACTGGTGAGCAGGCTGTTACCGGTGAGGTCGTGGCATTGGGAAAGCACGTGGATCTTGTTATGGATCTTCAGCTCGCGGGAGGCGTGCACGAACGTTTCGTTACGAAAGCTGTAGAACGGCTCTGAATAACCAGCCGAGGCGACGATGGCCGAGCAGCCCGCCAACTTGCCGGTCTCGGTGTCTTCGAGCACGAAGAAATAGCTTTCTTCACCGTTGAAACTCACCTCGGCCGCAAAGGAAGCTTCGCTGGCGGCGATCTTGTCGCTCAGGCGTTCCACATCGTCCGGCAAGGAGGTGACACCAATCGGGCTGTCTGCAGCCAGACGCTGTACCTCGCCCAGATCAGCCATTTGCGCGGGGCGCATCACCAGCATGGTGTCACTCCTTAACTCGAAAAACTCATAGGAAAAAATACCAGGCACAATCCACAAACCAGTGAGGTCCAGTGTGGGAGGGGCGGTGCGACGATTCGACTTGCTCCCGATGGCAGTGTGTCAGTTGATAAACGAATTGACTGACACACCGCCATCGGGAGCAAGTCGAATCGTCGCACCGCCCCTCCCACATTTGGATCTTCACCGCTCCAACTGACGGGCCCGGCACAAAAATTCGGGTTCGATGCTCAATCGCTCGGGCATCGAACGGTCCATCATGCTTGCGTCAGTGTTTTTACAGCCCGCTCAAAACGATCCAGGCCTTCGTTGATGTCCGCGTCTTCCACCACCAGGCTCGGCGCGAAACGCACCACGTCCGGGCCGGCTTGCAGGATCATCAGGTTTTCTTTTTCGGCCGCGTTGAACACGTCCTTGGCCTTGCCTTTGAACGCATCGCTCAGCACGCAGCCGATCAACAGGCCCATGCCACGCACTTCGGTGAAGATGCCGTACTGTTTGCCGATCTGTTCCAGGCGCGCCTTGAACTGGTCGTGCTTGGCTTTCACACCGGCCAGCACTTCGGGGGTGTTGATCACATCGATCACGGCTTCAGCCACCGCGCACGCCAGCGGGTTGCCGCCGTAGGTGGTACCGTGGGTGCCCACCACCAGGTGCTTGGCCAACGCTTCGGTCGTCAGCATCGCGGCGATCGGGAAACCACCGCCCAGGCTCTTGGCGCTGGTGAGGATGTCCGGCGTCACGCCGTAATGCTGGTAGGCAAAAAGATGGCCGCTGCGGCCCATGCCGGTCTGCACTTCGTCGAATACCAGCAGCGCGTCGTTGGCGTCGCACAGCTCGCGGGCACCTTGCAGGTAGGCCAGTTCGGCCGGCAGGACACCGCCCTCGCCTTGGATCGGCTCCAGCACGACCGCACAGGTCTTGTCCGACACGGCGGCTTTGAGCGCAGCCAGATCGTTATACGGCACGTGGGTAATACCGGTAATTTTCGGGCCGAAACCGTCGGAATACTTGGACTGGCCACCGACGTTGACGGTGAACAGGGTGCGGCCGTGGAAGCTGTTCAGTGCAGCGATGATCTCGTACTTTTCAGTGCCGAAACGGTCGAACGCCACGCGACGGGCCAGCTTGAACGCGGCCTCGTTGGCCTCGGCGCCGGAGTTGCAGAAGAACACGCGCTCGGCAAAGGTGGCGTCGATCAGCTTATGGGCCAGGCGCAGGGCCGGCTCATTGGTGAAGACGTTGGAGACGTGCCAGAGCTTGTTGGCCTGTTCGGTCAGTGCACCGACCAGCGCCGGGTGGGCGTGGCCCAGCACGTTGACCGCGATGCCGCCGGCAAAGTCGATCAGCTCGCGACCCGCCTGGTCCCACACGCGGGACCCTGCGCCACGCACAGGAATGAACGCGGCAGGGGCGTAGTTGGGAACCATGACCTGGTCGAAATCGGCACGTTGCACCGGGGCTTGCTCAACGGACATCGGAGTCTCCTGAAGAGGAACGCCTGCCTGGAACTGGCGGGCGATGCAGGGATTGTAAGGACAGTTTTCAGCGCGGCCTTGCCGCCAAGCGACAACTTCTTATAGCGCAAACCCAGGTTTTACACGGGTTTACGCCAATGCGACATATAGCATCGCAATGGCGCAGTTTAAACGGATGACAGGGATTTGCGGCAGCACCGTAGGAATTTTGCGCTATCGCGACAGCAACGCACGCACGCGCATCCTCAGCCGCGCTCGGACGGCACCGAAGACAATTCAAACGGGCTGCTGCTGCGCCGCTGGTTGCGGTCTTCACGCGGGGTGGCGCCGAAGAAGTTGCGGTAGGCGCTGGAAAAGTGCGGCCCCGAGGAAAAGCCGCATGACAAACCGATCTGGATGATCGACTTGCTGGTTTGCATGAGCATCTGGCGCGCCTTGTTCAGGCGCAGTTCCAGGTAGTACTGGCTGGGGACGCGGTTGAGGTACTGCTTGAAGATCCTTTCAAGCTGTCGTCGCGACACGCACACGTGCTGGGCGATTTCGTCGGTGGTCAGCGGCTCTTCGATATTCGCCTCCATCAACAGCACCGCCTGGGTCAGCTTCGGATGGCTGGAACCCAGGCGGTTCTGCAATGGGATACGCTGGCGCTCGCCGCCTTCGCGGATGCGCTCCACCACCAGCTCCTCCGACACCGCGCCGGCCAGTTCGGCGCCGTGATCACGCGCGAGTACCGCCAGCAGCAGGTCGAGCACCGACATGCCACCACAGGCGGTCAAACGATCACGGTCCCAGTCGAACAGGTGGCTGGTGGCGATGACCTTGGGGAAGCGCTCGGCAAAATCGTCCTGCCAACGCCAGTGCACGGCGGCGCGGTAGCCATCGAGCAGACCGAGCTGGGCCAGTGGGTACACACCCGCCGACAAACCGCCGATCACACAACCGGCGCGCACCAGTTGCTTGAGGGCAGAGCTCAGTTGCGAGGCGATCACGGTCGGCGGTTCGTCCGCCAGCAGGAACAGCTTCTGGAACCCTTCCAGCTTGCCGGCCCAAGGCTCGCCCGGCAGTTGCCAGGCGCCATCGGTGGCCGGCTCGGCGAGCAAAAACGACAACTCGTAGATCACCTCCGGATGCACCCGCTGAGCAACGCGCAAGGCCTCCTCAGCCAGCGCAAGCGTGAGTGCTTTTGTGCTGGGCCAAATCAGGAAACCAATTTTATGGGCGGTCATGGAGGGCTATCCGAAGCGAGTAACGGTAATGAAGACAAAGGCCAATGCTAGCCGGTAAACCAGCACAAATCTCAAAAACGATGAAGATCCAAATGTGGGAGGGGGGCCTGGCTCCTCCCACATAAAGCAGCGCCAACAGGAAAGGGCTATTTCAAGCTGCCGGAGAGGAACTGCTGCAACCGCTCGGATTGGGGATTGACCAGCACTTCCCTCGGGTTGCCGCGCTCTTCAACAATGCCTTTGTGCAGGAACACCAACTGGTTGGACACTTCACGGGCAAAGCCCATTTCGTGGGTCACCACCACCATGGTGCGGCCTTCCTGGGCCAGGTCCTGCATCACCTTGAGCACCTCACCGACCAGTTCCGGGTCGAGCGCCGAGGTGGGTTCATCGAACAGCATCACCTCCGGTTCCATCGCCAGGGCACGGGCGATCGCCACGCGCTGTTGCTCGCCGCCGGACATGTGGCCGGGGAACGCATCCTTACGATGGCCCACGCCGACCTTGGCCAGGTAGTGCTCGGCCTTTTCGCGGGCTTCTTTCTTCGAAACGCCCAGCACGTGCACGGGGGCTTCCATCACGTTTTCCAGCGCGGTCATGTGCGACCACAGGTTGAAATGCTGGAACACCATGGACAGGCGCGAGCGCATGCGCTGCAGCTGTTTAGGATCGGCGGCCTTCAGCGCGCCGTCTTTGTTGGCGACCAGTTTCAGCTCTTCGTTGTTGAGCAGAATCTTGCCGGCGTGGGGTTGTTCCAGCAGGTTGATGCAGCGCAAAAAGGTACTTTTGCCCGAACCGCTGGAACCGATGATGCTGATCACATCACCGGCCGCGGCGGCCAGGGACACGCCTTTGAGCACTTCATGACTGCCATAGCGTTTATGCAGGTCTTGGACTTCAAGCTTGTACATGCGGTCGGTTCTCACAAAAACAGGTGGTCAGTCGTTGAGCAAGCGCCCGTGTCGCAGCGCGTCGCGCCCCGCCACCTTGGCCAGCCAAAAACCCGCTTGGGCATAACGTAGCCGTTCAACGGCAAACAACACCCCCGAGGTGCCCGCGCACAGAATGCTCACGCGGTCTTCCAGGGGGTCAATCACTTCAAAAATCGCTTCGCCCTTCTCAACCCAGTCGCCGGCTTTACGCAGGTAGCTGATCACCCCGGCGTGAGGCGCGAACAGTAACTCGGTGCCTTCGAACGGCAGGCCTTCGCACGGCTCAAACCGCGGCGCCGGCCATTCGCCCTTGATCAGGCCCTGCTCGGCGAGGAACGCGAGGATGCCTTCGGCGTGGAAGATCGCTTCATCGCGGCCGGTGTCGGCCTGGCCGCCCAACTCGAGGGTCGTGGCCAGGCACGCCAGCGGGATTTGCGCTTCGGGGAACCTGCGCGACAGCCGCAACCACGGCAGCGAGCACGCTTCATCAAACGAACTGCCGCCGGAGTCTTCCGCCAGCAGGCCGACCTTCACATTCAAATGCGCCGACAGCGAACGCCATTGCGGCCAGTGCTGAGGCAATGCGTACATGTGCAGCGCGGCTTCGGCGTCGCAGTGCAGGTCAAGCACCACGTCGGCGGTGCAGGCGTGGCTCAGCAGGATGCGTTGCATACCTTGCAACTGGCTGCTCGGCGCGGGCAGCGCGGTGAGCGCATCGCTCATGGCCTGGCGAATCATGCGCACATTGGCGTGGGCATCATCGCCCAGCTTGCCGTCCAGCAGCGCCGCGACCGGTTCGCTCAACTCGACGAAATCGCGGTTGAAATTCTTGCCGCTGCCCACCTCGAAACGCCCCTGGTGGCTGCCTTGCAGCAACTGGCCCAAGCCCATCGGGTTAGCCACCGGCACCAGCTCGATCACGCCGTTGAGCGCGCCCTGCTGTTCCAGCTCGGTGAGGCGCTTTTTCAGTTCCCAGGCGGCGCGCATGCCGGGCAGTTCATCGGCATGCAGGCTGGCCTGGATATAGGCCTTGCGCTCGCCGCTGCCAAAGCGAAACACACTCAGCTGGCGTTCGCAGCCCAGGTGACCCCAGGGCAACAGGTGATCGATACGTTCCATCTCAATGCTTCCGTGGAGCCAGGTAGCTCAGCCAGCGGCGCTCGGCCAACTTGAACAGGCGCACCAGGATAAAGGTCAGGCACAGGTAAAACGCACCGGCGGTGATGTAGGCCTCGAACGGCAGATAGAACTGCGCATTCACCGTGCGCGCCGCACCGGTGATGTCGATCAGGGTAACGATGGAGGCCAGGCTGGTGGTCTGCAGCATCATGATCACTTCGTTGCTGTATTGCGGCAGTGCGCGGCGCAGGGCCGACGGCAGTAGGATGCGGCGGTACAGCTTGTAACGCGACATACCCATGGCCTTGGCCGCTTCGATCTCGCCATTGGGCGTGGCCTTGAGGCTGCCGGCGATGATCTCGGCGGTGTAGGCGCTGGTGTTGATCGCAAAGGCCAGGCACGCACAGAACGTGGCGCTGGACAGCAGCGGCCACAGGAAGCTTTCACGCACCGCTTCAAACTGCGCCAGGCCGTAGTAGATCAAAAACAGCTGCACCAGCATCGGCGTGCCGCGGATCACGTAGGTGTAGAGCCATGCCGCGCCATTGACGATCGGCTGCTTGGACACACGCATCAAGCCCAGGGGCAAGGCGGCGAGCAGGCCGAAGAACAGCGAGATGGCGAGCAGTTTCAGGGTGGTCAGCAGGCCGTCAAGGTACAGCGGCATGGACTCCCAGATGACGTTGTAGTCGAAGATCATAGATCAGCCGCCCTTACGCCTACCGAGTAGCGCTTCTCAAGATGACGCAAGGCCAGCAACGATACGCTGGTGATCACCAGGTACATCGCCGCCACTGCGAGGAAGAAGGTAAAAGGCTCGCGGGTGGCGTCTGCCGCCTGCTTGGCCTTGAACATCATGTCTTGCAGGCCCACCACCGAAATCAGCGCGGTGGCCTTGGTCAGTACCAGCCAGTTGTTGGTGAAACCAGGGATCGCCAGCCGAATCATCTGCGGCACCATCACCCGGAAAAACACCTGGAAACCGCTCATGCCATACGCCAGGCCCGCTTCGGCCTGGCCCTTGGGAATGGCCATGAAGGCGCCGCGGAAGGTTTCCGACAGGTAGGCGCCAAAGATGAAACCCAGGGTGCCGATACCGGCGGCCAAGGGGTTCAAATCGATATAGTCGTCGTAGCCAAGCATCGGCGCGACGCGGTTGAGCAGGTCCTGACCGCCGTAGAAAATCAACAGGATCAGCACCAGGTCGGGGATCCCGCGGATCACCGTGGAGTACAAGTCACCCAGCCAGGCCAGCCAGCGCACCGGCGACAGGCGTAACGCGACCCCGATCAGACCCAGAACAATGGCCAAGGCCATGGACGACAAGGCGAGCTGAAGCGTCAACCATGCGCCATCGAGGATGACAGCCCCGTAGCCTTTCAACATGATTCAGGTCCTCGAAAAGGGGGATGAAAAAATGGCGCAAACTTCAGAGTGTTCTGTTGCTTGCGCCATTTCGGACAGACAGCTGCGACGATTTACTTGGCGTCAGCGCCGTAAATATCGAAGTCGAAGTACTTGTCCTGGATTTTCTTGTACTCGCCATTGGCACGGATCGCGGCGATAGCGGCGTTGATGCGGTCCAGGTTTTCCTTGTCGCCCTTGCGTACCGCGATGCCGATGCCGTCACCGAAGTATTTGGCGTCGGTGAACGACGGGCCTACAAACGCGTAGCCTTTGCCTGCGTCGGTTTTCAGGAAACCGTCCTGCAGCAGGGTGGCGTCGGCCACGGTGCCGTCGAGGCGACCGGCTTCCACGTCCAGGTAGATTTCGTTCTGGGTGCTGTAAGGAACGACGGTAGCGCCTTTAGGGGCCAGGACTTCCTTGGCGAAACGGTCGTGGATCGAACCGCGCTGCACGCCGATCTTCTTGCCCTTCAATTCATCCAGGCTGTCGCTGACGGTTGTGCCTTCCTTCATCACCAGGCGCGCCGGGCTCAGGTAGTAACGGTTGGTGAAGTCGACGGACTTCTTGCGGTCTTCGGTGATGGACATCGAGGACAGGATCGCGTCGATCTTGCGTACTTTCAACGCAGGGATCAGGCCGTCGAATTCCTGCTCGACCCAGGTGCACTTCACGTCCATCTGCTTGCACAGGGCGTTGCCGATGTCGTAGTCAAAACCGACGATGCTGCCATCCGGCGCCTTGGAGGCAAACGGAGGGTAAGCCGCTTCGATACCAATTTTCAGAGGCTTGCCTTCAGCAAAGACCTGCATGGACAGCACGGACAGCGCCAGGGCGCCCAACAGCACGAGTTTCTTCATCTTGGGACTCCATCGGTATAGGGCAAAACAGCAGTATGAGCCATGGCCCACGATGCGGCGAAGGTGAAACCGAAAGCGGTGCTGCGTCCTACGCCAGTTCAACACTGGAGACGACGAGCGAGTGATCGGCATTCTAACGACAGGCCGGAAGCCGATATTTCCTCAATGCGACAACAATTTACAGAAGCACCGAGAAAGCAGTTCCAGCTCATTGACAGCCTCTGAAATTTATGCAGAGACAAAAGACAGTAAACCTGTAGACGCTGCAAATTGCGGGCCTATTATTCGCAAAGCCTTCTGGCACGGCAAGTGTGGCGTTTAATCTTATTTCAGGGGATGTCTGGAATGGGGTTTTTCCAGGCAAGGGCGTAGCGCTTTGCCTCATGTTTGGGCGACGGGTTACACATTTGCGCCGCTCGGTAACATTCAGAAACCTCCTACGTGATAAACCGATATTTATTGGACTGATGAACACGCAGACCATCAAACCCACCACTTGTACAAACCTTGAAATGCAATCCAAATGTGGGAGGGGGCTTGCTCCCGATAGCGGTGGGTCAGTTGGCATAGTTAGCACTGACACACCGCCATCGGGGGCAAGCCCCCTCCCACATGGGATCCTCAGTGGTTTTGAGAGATCATAAAAAAGCCCCACTCGGCGTACACCGAATGGGGCTCTTTCCCACCTACCCCGCCTTACGCGACGTTCATGGTCTTGTGCGTTTCAATCAAATGCGCCACCACACCCGGGTCGGCCAAGGTGGAGATATCCCCCAACCCGTCATACTCAGCCGTAGCAATCTTGCGCAGAATCCGCCGCATGATCTTGCCCGAACGCGTCTTCGGCAAGCCCGGCGCCCACTGGATCACATCCGGCGAAGCGATCGGCCCGATCTCCTTGCGCACCCAGTTCTTCAGCTCCAGGCGCAGCGCCTCGTTCGGCTCTTCGCCATTTTTGAGGGTGACATACACATAGATGCCCTGGCCCTTGATGTCGTGCGGTACACCCACCACCGCCGCTTCGGCGACTTTCGGGTGGGCAACCATGGCGCTTTCGATCTCGGCGGTGCCCATGCGGTGGCCGGACACGTTCAACACGTCATCCACACGACCCGTGATCCAGTAGTAACCGTCCTCGTCACGACGCGCACCGTCACCGGTGAAGTACATGCCACGGAAGGTCTTGAAGTAGGTGTCGACGAAACGGTCATGGTCGCCGTACAGCGTACGCGCCTGGCCCGGCCACGAATCGAGGATCACCAGGTTGCCTTCGGCGGCGCCTTCGATCAGGTTGCCCAGGTTGTCCACCAACGCCGGCACCACGCCAAAGAACGGCCGCGCCGCCGAACCCGGCTTGAGCGCATGGGCGCCCGGCAGCGGGCTCATCATGTTGCCGCCGGTTTCGGTCTGCCACCAGGTGTCGACGATCGGGCAACGGGATTGGCCGACGTTCTTGTAGTACCAGTCCCACGCCTCGGGGTTGATCGGCTCACCCACCGAACCCAGCAGGCGCAGGCTGCTGCCATCCACGCCTTCGCAAGCGGCAGTGCCCGACGCCATCATCGCGCGGATCGCGGTCGGCGCGGTGTAGAGGATGTTGACCTTGTGCTTGTCGACGATCTTGCCCACCCGGGTGATGTCCGGGTAGTTCGGCACGCCTTCGAACAGCAGCGTGGTCGCGCCATTGGCCAGCGGGCCGTAGACGATATAGGTGTGGCCGGTGACCCAACCGACGTCGGCGGTGCACCAGTAGATTTCGCCCGGACGGTAGTCGAACACGCGCTCGTGGGTCAGGGCCGCATACAACAGGTAGCCGCCGGTGGTGTGCTGCACGCCTTTGGGCTTGCCGGTGGAGCCGGAGGTATAGAGGATGAACAGCGCTTCTTCGGCGCCCATCTCTTTGGGCGCACACACGGTGCCCGCCACTTTCATCAGGTCTTCGTACCAGATGTCGCGATGCTGGTTCCACTTGATCGCGCCGTTGGTGCGCTTGCATACGATGACTTTCTGGATGCTGCTGGTTTCCGGGTTGGTCAGGGCGTCGTCGACGTTGGCCTTGAGCGGAATCTTCTTACCGGCGCGAACACCTTCGTCGGCGGTGATCACCACCTTCGACTTACAGTCAATGATGCGACCGGCCAGGGCCTCCGGCGAGAAACCGCCGAATACCACCGAGTGGATCGCACCGATGCGGGCACACGCCAGCATGGCAACCACGGCTTCGGGGATCATTGGCATATAGATAGTCACCACGTCGCCGCGATGCACATCCTGGCCACGCAGGGCGTTGGCGAACTTGCAGACTTCTTCGTGCAGTTCGCGGTAGGTGATGGTGCGGCTTTCGGCAGGGTCATCGCCCTCCCAGATGATCGCCGCCTGGTCGCCACGCTCGGCGAGGTGACGGTCCAGGCAGTTGTAGGAAACGTTCAGGGTGCCATCAGCGAACCACTTGATGTCGACATGGTGGTCATCGAAAGAGGTCTGCTTGACCGCGGTGAAAGGCTTGACCCAGTCAAGGCGCTTGGCTTGCTCACGCCAGAAACCGTCGGGGTTGACCACCGACTGCTGGTACATGGCCTTGTAGGTCGCCTCATCGGTCAGCGTGTTGGCTGCTACTTCGGGGCGAACGGGGTACAGGGAAGCCGCACTCATCTTTCTTACCTCGGTGACAATCGTTGTTTTTGTATGGCCCTGTTGTAGCCGGGGCTGGCCTATAGAACCATTCGACGATGGTAGTAACAAGCCCCTACAAATTACCCCGACATCCTCCTTTGCCCCTCTGGCCCGCGGCCTGCGGCGCTTTGCCAGTTTGTGAAAAAACCTTTACCACAGGATTGTTACAAAAACCGCCAAAAGTGTTTATCAAAACTACGGGTATATGAATATAACCCGCACGCCTAAAATCGATTCCGCCAACCGGCACTGAGATTAACAACGCAACAGCCCCCACGAAGGCAACGTTAATCCGAACTTCCCAACTTTTAAGTTACGCACGCGGCCTCATAAGGGCCCCGTGACCCCTTTCGCCCTGAAGAAGGTCAATAGAGAAATGAAAGCGTTAGTAGTGATGGCCCTGAGCAGCCTGTGTGCAACCGCCGCCCTGGCCGACGAAGCCCCCACCGAACTGGCCGGCCAGAATGCGCCGGTTGTTGAGGACTACACCTACAGCACCCATCTGGACGTCGCCAAAGTTATATCCATGAGCAATGTTCCGAATGTCTGCGAAGTTGTACCGGTGAAGATGGAATATGACGATTCCCAAGGCCAGCGCCATGTTCTTAATTATCACGTGATGGGCGATGGTTGCTCTAACGGATAAACAGTTTTCAAGCTGGAAGCTTATTCGCCGCAAGAAATCGTTCTTGCGGCAAAGGCCCGGCCCCTGGCACGACGCGGTTCAAATGTGGGAGGGGCGGTGCGACGATTCGACTTGCCCCCGATAGCGGTGTCAGCCGTACCGATGCAATAGCGCCAAACGCCCCCTATTCCGGCCTCACACCCTTAATTATCTCTTCCCTCTCTTGCAAAAAACCCTCATCCGCCCTAGGCAAATCCGCCAGAGATAACCAACTGGGTCTGGCTGGCCGCAAGATAATCGTGTTGCCCTCCCGACTAATGTCCAACTCATCCACACCGTCGTAAGCCATATCCGCCGGCAGATGAATTCTCTGCCCGTCGCCATCCTTTATGATTGAAATTGTGCGCATTAGAGCGCCCCCCTCGCTGATCTGCAGCAATTTATGGCAGCGCGTCATCGTAGAGCAATGCAAATATCTACAATCTGATCACCATTGCTCGCCTCAGTAAAAAACCGCCACCGCCCGTCAAAAATCTCCTACCCCGCCAAACCCCTGCAAACCCTCACTCTGGCCCAAATAGCAGCCTTTTTGTCCGCTCGCCGAGACCATCCGCCGCAACACAAACCCGAATTTTTCCCTATAATGCGCGGGTAAATCGGGCCTGCAATATCCCTTTACACAGGGACGAAGCACCAGACCGAGGCCTGCGCGCGAGCTTGCACCTACCGCTGCGCCCCTCAGCCTCATGCAGGACCCGCTACGCCATTTCCGTTTATTTGCCTGCGCGAGCTGCTGCAACAAACGATTCCTTAAGATCCACCGCGGCCCTGGGCCGTGTGAACACCCAACCATCCGGTTTCACACGGGCACCTTTGAGCCCTCACGCAGGAGACGACACGTCATGCTGAGCTGGGACGAATTCGACAAAGAAGAAGAAGGCGAAGTAACCGCCAAAGGCGCCAACGCCGGCCACGCCAGCGAAGCCAACATGGACCGCCTCGACGGTGCCGGCGCCGCTGCCGCCGTGGAAGCCCGCGCCGTCACCGCCAATGATTCGGCCGCCATCGTGCGCGCCAAGGCCGCCCTGGACAAACTCGACGTCGCCGAAGGCCTCGCCGAACTCGAAGGCGCCTCCGCCCGCGTCGCCGTTGATGAAAAACGCATGATCAACTGCCGCGCCGACCTCAACCAACTCGTGCCGTTCAAGTACGACTGGGCCTGGCAGAAGTACCTCGACGGCTGCGCCAACCACTGGATGCCGCAAGAGGTCAACATGACCGCCGACATCGCCCTGTGGAAAAACCCCGAAGGCCTCACCGACGACGAACGCCGCATCGTCATGCGCAACCTCGGCTTCTTCTCCACCGCCGACTCCCTGGTCGCCAACAACCTGGTCCTGGCCGTGTACCGCCTGATCACCAACCCGGAGTGCCGCCAGTACATCCTGCGCCAGGCCTTCGAAGAAGCGATCCACACCCACGCCTACCAGTACTGCATCGAATCGCTGGCCATGGATGAAGGCGAGATCTTCAACATGTACCACGAGATTCCATCGGTCGCCAAAAAGGCAGCCTGGGGCCTGAAATACACCCGCTCGATCTCCGATCCGAAGTTCGAAACCGGCACCGTCGACACCGACAAGGAACTGCTGCGCAATCTGGTCGCCTACTACTGCGTGCTGGAAGGCATCTTCTTCTACTGCGGCTTCACCCAGATCCTCTCCATGGGCCGCCGCAACAAAATGACCGGCGTGGCCGAGCAGTTCCAGTACATCCTGCGGGATGAGTCGATGCACCTGAACTTCGGTATCGATGTGATCAACCAGATCAAAATCGAAAACCCACACCTGTGGGATGCCGAGATGAAGGAAGAAGCGACCCAGATGATCCTGCAGGGGACGCAGCTGGAGATCGAGTACGCTCGCGACACCATGCCTCGCGGTGTGTTGGGCATGAATGCGGCGATGATGGAGGATTACCTCAAGTTCATTGCTAACCGTCGGTTGTCGCAGATCGGCTTGAAGGAAGAGTATCCAGGGACGACTAACCCGTTCCCTTGGATGAGCGAGATTATGGACTTGAAGAAAGAGAAGAATTTCTTTGAGACTCGGGTTATTGAGTATCAGACGGGTGGGGCGTTGAGCTGGGATTGATTCCCAAATCAAGTAACACTAAAGAGCCCTGACTTGTTCAGGGCTTTTTTATGCTCACTGGATTGAACAAGACCCTTCCTACGAAAACATCAGCCATGGATCGGTTGATGCAGAGAGCGAGCAAAGACGCCGTGGTGGCGAAAGCTCATGCAACCGTTCCGAATGAAGCAGCGAATCTACTAGCACAGACGACTGCCAATTCCGACCTGCCCGTAGGAAATTTCGTAGACTCAATAGTGGCTACTCAGTATCGTCCGAGGGTTTTCTACCCTCGGCGGCTGTATGGACATAACGAAAGACAAAACGGACTGGAGTGACGCGGAGCTGGCAGCTGCGGTGGAGGCTTACTTAAAGATGTTGGCCTGGGAAAAAAACGGCCAACCTTTCAACAAAGCCCTCGAGAACCGACTTCTGCGAGAAGGTCCGGTGGCAGGCCGTGCAAAGGGCTCCATCGAATTCCGCATGCAAAACATCTCCACCGTGCTTGTGCGTATGGGCTGGGACCGCATCGAAGGCTATAAGCCTGCCAAAAATGTTGGCACCGGCGTAGAACAACGCATCCGCCAAGCCCTCGCAGCGCAGGGTGTATTCGAATCCGAAGACGCCGCCCAAACAGCAGACGAGCAAACGCTTATCCGCCGCGCGTCCAAACTGCAGCAACAACCTTTCCCAAAACTACCGGACGGCATTGCCCAACCACAGAAAGTATCCACCGTCAGCACCTCCTTCGTTCGCGATCCAAAAGTACGCGCCTGGGTGCTGAAGGAAGCCAAAGGCATCTGCGAAGGCTGTGGCTCTAACGCGCCGTTCGAGGTCGATGGTCTGCCATTTCTTGAAGTACATCACGTCAAGCACCTGGCCCAGAAGGGTTCGGATCGCATCACCAATGCTGTAGCCTTGTGCCCCAACTGCCATCAGCGTTGTCACCGGTCGAGCGACCGGGAGGCATTTACCGAAGGGCTTTACGCCAAAATCGGAAGATTGGCACAGGAGTAGACTCCTGCTGTCACAGCTGATGCACGCTAAAACTATTAAATAGGACCGAGGCCAACCCGTGAACCCAGACATGCTCGAAGCCGGCCCCGCTGACGCCAAAGTACTTTCCGTCTTTGACTTCGACGGCACCCTCACCCACCACGACAGTTTCGTGCCCTTCCTCAAGTTTGCCTTCGGCACCGGCGCGTTCTATGGCCGGATGGTCAAGCTGGCGGTGCCGGGGCTGCGCTTTCTGGTGCGGCAGATCAGCCGGGATGAGTTGAAGGCGCAGTTGATTCGCACCTTTATGACGGGCGTGGAAAAGACCTGGGTGCAGCAGAAGGCCGAGGAGTATTGCCAGCGTAATTGGGCGCGGTTGATGCGCCCGGCTGGGGTGTTGTCGGTGGAGCAGGAGCTGGGCTCGGGGGCGGTGGTGACGCTGTGTTCGGCGTCGCCGGCGTTGGTGTTGCAGCCGTTTGCCGATCGGCTTGGGATCCGCTTGATCGGGACTGAGCTTGAGGTGGTGGACGGGGTGCTGACCGGCAAGCTCACGGGGAATAATTGCCGCTGTGAGAACAAGGTGCTGCGGCTTGAGGCGGTGTATGGGGACCTGGGGGAGTATCGGCTCAGGGCCTGGGGCGATACGCGGGGGGATAGGGAATTGTTGGCGGCGGCGCAGGATGCGCATTTTCGGCACTTTCATGCGAAGAAGAAAAAGCGGGCCCGGTTGCAGCGGTGATGCGGGTAATTGGGATCGGTGGAACACCGAGTCGATCCCTTCGCAGCCTCGCTGGGGCTCGACAGCTCCCACAGTTGAGCGGTTTAGGCTTGAGGGTCGCGCACTAGCATGGGGTGCTTGGGGTTGAGCGGTTAAACCAGGTTAACTCAATACTTATCGGCTCTTGGCCGAATCGTAGACAGTGCTACGCTCGCGCTTACCCACCGCTAATACGAGGATGACTATTCGATCGTCCTCAACACGGTAAACCAGCCGGTAGCCGGCCCCACGTAATTTGATCATGTAGCAATCCTTCATTCCATAAAGCGCATCACCTGGAACCCGCGGGTGATCTTGGCGCTCTTGAAGTTTGCGCAAAAACTGATGACGAAGTGTACCGTCCAGTTTTTTGAGTTCCTTTAATGCCTTTGGATCCCACTCAATACTAAACTCAATGCCCATTGGCGATATCCGCCTCTGCCTCAGCAATCAGCTCATCAAGGGACACCCGAATCAGCACCTCCTTGGCGTCCAGCCTCTCCTTGACCAATTGCACCAGCTCCAGCTCATCAAGGCGTTCAACCATTGCCTCGTAGACGCTTGCCGGTACCATATAACCCATCACGCGATTGTGGTTCAGGACAGCCACCGCCGAGCCGTTGGCTCCGTTCATGACGGATGACGGGTTCTTTTTGAGTTCGGATACGCTGACAGCCACGTCAGCCAGAATGAGTTGCATGGAGATCCCCCTTTAAAATAGGTCGTTATTTAGGTCTTTTTTTCGCTTAACTACAAGCGGCTGACGGAGCGATTGCAGCTTTTCCAAACACGTTCAGTCGTTGAAGGGCTCTTTAATTCGCTGATTGCCTGAGGTGATTTTTGTTTGATGCATAGGCACCCTTCTCCGGGATGGGAAAGACAATAAAAGTCAGATGGCTTGCTGCCTATGCGGAAAAATGTATCGATACAAATAGCGCGCTCGCCAAGTGAACCGAGGCGCTCCCTTCGCAGCCTCGCTGGGGCTCGACAGCTCCCACATTTGTGCTTCGTAAAGACTGATATTTGCGTAATATCCAGTCATACCTCTGACGGACCCGAGCCCCCATGAAATTCGACACGGCCTACAGCCTGAGTCTCGACGACAAACTGTCGATCTACGACGTAAGAGACCTGAATTTCGACGAAACCGCCGCCTACGATTCGGAGCAGGACAGCTTCCTGTGCCCCAACGATGCCTGCCGCCTGGCGTTCGAGGCGGGTAATGCGCTAAGCACCTTCAACGCCAAGAACGTCAACTACCTGCGCACGCCGCACTTCAAGAACAAGACCAGCACCCGGCATATCGACGGCTGCCGCTACGCCAGCAATCACAAGGCCGCTACGGGTGAAAGTGATGACGAGCGCGAGGACCACTTCCCGTCGGAGTTCGTACTGACGCGCCGCCAATACGAACGTAAACCCCCAGCGAGTGGTATCGAAGGAAACGTCCCACAAGAGGTCGCCAAGTCTCCTGCGCATCGGGTGACCGCCTCTCACAGTGCCAGCGACACCACCCCGGACAAAACCAGTGTGTTCGCCCACCCGGTGGAATGCTACGTCTCCAATATCGACGACAAGGACACGCTCAAGTCCATGCCGCTGAAAATCGGCGACCACACCGCGACCTACTGGACGTTTTTCAAGAAGATCGAGTACCTGCAGGACAACAAGGGCTTGATCTACTGGGGCAAGATCAAGGCCATCAAGGATTACACCAGCAGCTTTCGCATCGACTTCGAAAAGAAGGTGTGGCTCGATAAAAAGCCTTACTCAGTCAACGTCTACCTGAGCAAAAAACTTATCGAGAACTACCGCAAACGCACGGCGTTCCTGGAACAGATCAAGGCCGCGGTGGACAGCGAGCGGGCCTTGTATTGCTTCTTCTACGGCGTGACGCCGGAACTGAAACAGGTGCCCAGCAAGAAAAACCCCGAGCAGACGTTCGGCGTGTTCAGTGCCAATATCGAGAACCTGGACCACCTGATTATTCGGGAGGCGCCGGGGCTATAAGCATGTCAGGGCATTGCGCCTGACAGAGATGCCTGCCGATATTGCTCGCGGGCTCGTTGGGCTGTTGCCGCGTCCACGCCGCCCACTGCCGTCAACCAATGGATGAGCATTTCCTGGTCGGGCCATCCATAGCCTTTTATCCCGGCGATCGTTCTGGGTGTGCGGTTGATCCCCACGTCATAGCGCCTTGCGCTCCATGGCTGCGTCACGAAGTCGAAGTCTTCGGCGTTCCATTTGAACACTCGGAGGATTTCATTGATTTGCGTCTGGCTGCTACGGTCGCCGCGCTGGAGCAGGCGATAGGATTGCCCTGCGTCGCTCATTAGACGTGCGCAAGCCTGCGGGTCGATCATGTCCAGTACGCCGCACTTCAAAGCCATGTCCATCACGCCGTCTACCCAGCGATGGATAAAGGCCTGCACAAAGCTTGCGTCATCGGCCTTTGCCATATCAAAGAACAACATGCTGTAGCGCGTCTTCAAATGGATGACTACCAACACATGTTTGCGTTTGACCGTTGCGGCGTGGACCAACCATTGCTCAGGGTCCGCCTGCAACTCAGTGTCGCCAGCACTCAAGGCTACGACTTTTTCAATAGGTGTGATTTTTTTGCCCTTGTGGATACGGCTGAAAAAGTCGCAGGCGGCTTGAGAGCAATTGAACGTGAGCACAGCAGATTCCGGGGACAAGTGAGTGGCATCGCTAAAAGTAACGCAAACGGGACAGCAATAAAAAATAATCAGTTGATGAGCGGTCAAAACAACTGTACAAAAACACAGTATAGTTTGCCCTCCCCCGTCGAATCCTGGAGAACCCCATGTCCTCTCTGGCAATGAGCTCTTTCGTAGAACAGCAGATCGTCCTGCATCAATTCACCGCCAAACACAGCGTACAGGCCCGCGCCATGCTGGGCTGGAGCCGCGAAGACCTGGCCCGCCAGGCGGGCGTAGCGGTGGAAGCGATTCAACAGTTTGAAAGCCAGGCTGACGTGGGTGATGAGACCCGCCTGGCATTGGCCTTTCGGCTGGAGGCTGAAGGGTTGGTGTTTTTTCCGGGGTTTGCGCCGGGGTGGGGTATGAGTGCTCGGCGATTCGAGACCCCCCCTGCCGAACCGACTGCACAAGGCGTCATCGCTCGGTGGATGGGCTCAACAACGGTATCAATCGATCCACCAACGCCTCAACCGAATGGTGCGTAGAGTCCAACCGGATCACCGGACACTCCAGCGCCTTCAACCAGGTTTCATGCCGACGCAAGCTGCGCAGGCTGTGGTTGCCTTCGTCGTAGCGCGCGGCCCAGGCCAGGAAGGCGATGCTGTTGTCATGGCGGCTGCCGCCTTTGAGGATCTGGTCACCATAGCGTTGCACTTCCCGCAGGCGCAGGCGCTGCAAGCGTACTTGCGGGTCCAGGCGCAGGAAGACCACGTGGGTGAATTGCTCAATCATCGGGTCACCCCAGCCGCACAGCGAGCCGGACAGCACCCAGCCTTCAAGCCCGGCGGTGTGCTCCTGCAACAAACGGATGCGTTCACCCTTGAGCCGGGCCACGGTGAAGGGGGATTCTGTTTGCTGCCAGTAAAAGTCGTCGGTGTCGAAGTAATCGACGTTCAGTCGTCTGGCCAGGGCAATGCCCAGGGTGGTGGTGCCGGCACCCGCAGCGCCGAGGATGTGAATTCTATAAGCCATGCCGTAAGTCCATCAGGTCACGCACGCTGCGATAACTCTGTACCAGGTCTGCCAGCGAATCCCTCGACCAGCGAGCGGCGTAGAACCACAGCGTCGCGCCGTCATCGAGTGGCTCGCGGATGACCGGATAGCCACTCCAGCAGGCCGCATGGAAGGCATCGCTCTGGCTGTCCGACACCAGGGCATCCAGCCGATATTCAGTCACCCGTTCATCGATTTCATTACGGGTATGCAGGTTGAAGTACAGGCCATCATCCGGCAGTTGTGCCGGCACCGGCAACAGCTGCGCACCGGCGCTGCGCAACACATCCAGCGCGCGACTGAACGAAGCACGGTGTTCGATGGGGCAATGCTCATCGCCACGCTGATATCGGTCGGCAAACCCCACGCGCCTGCCAGCCAAGGTGCGTGCGCAGGTAAAAGCGCTGTTGTTTTGCACCAGCGGCACTTCCACCATCACGGGCTCTGACGGGTCTACCCCGCTCAAGGCGATCAATGACAACGCAGGGTCACGCAGGGGTTTGAGGGGAAGCGCGAGGGCGTTGTATCCAGGGACCAGAACGCCAGGATGAGCCGGTGCAGGCTCGACATCAAAAGCAATACTGCGCGGGCTCGCGCGCTCGGCGGGAGGATGGGCAGCCGCGGTGCCTGCGGGTTCCATTAACGCAGGCGGCGGTTGCATCGTCGGGCAAGGCAGCCCCGCACGCCAGTATTTCCTACAGCTGCATTCCATCAGAACGCCCCCTGAAAAGTCTGTTTCGGGGGATGATCGCACCCTTCACCGGCGCTTGTCGCAGCTCTGAAACAGCTTGCAAACTCCTTTTTCCGACAGCAGCGCTATCAGCTCATGAGTGGCGCCTGCGCGCCCAGTGTTTCCACCTCCAGCCACCATGCACAGCCGCGCTCGGGCTGGCTCAGGCTGAATGCCTGCCCCATCGGTGGCGTGGTAATCGACACATTGCGTTCCCAGGCTAACGCCATAATGCGATCAAACGGTTCATGCCAGGCATGAAACGCCAGGTCGAAGGTGCCGTTGTGGATCGGCAGCAGCCAGCGGCCCCTGAGATCGATATGCGCCTGCAGGGTTTGCTCCGGCTGCATGTGCACGTGGGGCCAATCGACGTTGTAGGCGCCGGTTTCCATCAACGTCAGGTCAAACGGGCCGTACTGTTCGCCAATGCGCTTGAAGCCGTCGAAGTAACCGGTATCGCCACTGAAAAAGATTCGGCGTGGGCCGTCGATCATTACCCAGGAACACCACAGGGTCTGGTTGGCATCGAACAGGCCGCGCCCGGAAAAATGCTGCGCAGGGGTGGCGATAAAACGAAGGCCATCTACCTCGGTGCCCTGCCACCAATCCAGTTGACGGACCTTGCCGGCCTCCACCCCCCATTTGATCAACAGGTCGCCCACGCCGAGCGGCGCAAGAAAGTACTGGGTCTTGTCGGCCAACTGCATGACGGCCTTGCGGTCAAGATGGTCGTAGTGATTGTGGGAAAGAATCACCGCCTCCAGGGCGGGCAGTTCTTCAAGGCTGATCGGCGGTTGATGGAAGCGCTTGGGACCGGCCCAGCTGAACGGCGATGCGCGTTCGGCGAACACTGGGTCGGTTACCCAGAACTTGCCGCGCATTTTCAGCAATACCGTGGAATGCCCAAGGCGAAACACACTGTGGTCAGGCGCCGCCAACAATTGCTCGCGGGTCAGCGGCTGCACCGGGATCGTTCCCACCGGTCGCGTGCTGCGTGGTTTGTTGAACAGCATGTTCCAGAAGATACGCAAGGTTTTGCCAAACCCACCGTGTGGCACCGGCGGGTTGTTGCTGAAGTGCCCCTGGCCTTGCTCGGCAGGCTGGAGCGCGACAGGCGAAGGGTCGACACGGGAAGAGATAGTTGCCATTACAGAGTGACTCCTACGGTCCGCTCACGAATTACACTGCACAGTGTAGTTTCAAGATTGCAACAAAATCCGGAGCAAGTAAACTACCGAGTGTAATTTTGCCGCCCAAGAGCCGAACGCTACCCATGACTGCCCCTCTACGCCTCACCGACCGCAAACGCGAAGCCATCGTGGCTGCCGCCATCGCCGAGTTTCGGGCCAACGGCTTCGAGGTCACCAGCATGGACAAGATCGCGGCCACCGCCGGCGTTTCCAAGCGCACGGTGTACAACCACTTCCCCAGTAAGGAAGAGCTGTTCGCCGAGATCCTTCACCAGCTCTGGGCCAGCAGCGCAGCGCAACTGGACGTCAGCTACGCCAGCGAACGCCCCCTGCGCGAACAATTGCGCGGTTTGCTGGAAGCGAAGATGAAGATGATGTCGGACGCCAACTTCCTTGATCTGGCCCGAGTTGCCATTGCCGCCACTATCCATTCGCCGGAACGCGCGCAAGACATGGTCAACCGCCTGAGCCAGCGTGAAGAAGGCTTCACCCAATGGGTACGCGCCGCCCAGCAAGACGGTCGCCTCTCCTGCACAGACCCGGCGTTTGCCGCCCACCAGATCCAGAGCATGCTCAAGGCCTTCGCCTTCTGGCCACAGATCACCCTGGGCCAACCCACCCTCGATGCAGCCAGCCAGGCCAGCGTGATTGAGTCGGCCATCGACCTGTTCCTGGCCGGTTACGAAATCGTCTCTCCTCGGCAGGCGTAAACCTCGGTTGTATGCGCGACATTTAAGGTCGCTTTTGACGCATTCGCCCTCTGTTTTGCGCAAATGGCCTCTAAGGCCACTGATTATTCCTGCGCGAATCACAGACAATATTCACCCTTCTTATCCGATCAACGGTTAGCCCCGCGAGCGCGTGCTGTCGTACTGCAAAAACGAGCTGCCCCAGGAATCTATGGAAAACAGACAAGGCAAAGGGCTTTCGTTCGCCAGGCGTATCTACAGGCCAAGGATCATCGGCGCCGCCATGTGCAGCATCGGCGTGATCGCCGCCCTGTATCCACTGCCGATGCCTGGCTGGATCTGGGTGCTGCTGCTGATCAATGGCGTTGTCTGGCCGCACCTGGCGTATCAATTGGCAACCCATGCCAAAGTCCCCTACGACGCCGAACAGCGCAATCTGGTGTATGACGCCCTGTTCAGCGGGTTCTGGGCCGCCGCCTTGCAATTCACCCCGTTAACGACGGTGACGCTGCTGTCGATGGTGTCGATGAACAACGTCGCCGCCGGCGGCAAACGTCTGCTGTTGCGCGGCGCCCTGGCGCAGTTGCTTGGCGCAGCCGTGGCCGCTCTGCTGTTCGGCTTCAAGTTCAACCCCTCTGTCAGCCTGGAGCAGGTGTATGCCTGCCTGCCGATGCTGACCCTCTATCCTATGGCCATCGGCATGGTCTGCTACCAGTTGGCGATCAAATTGTCGGAACATAAACGCGCGCTCAGTGCCCTGAGCCGCATCGACAGTCTCACCGGGCTGCTCAATCACGGTTCGTGGAAAGACCTGCTGCACCTCAAATTCCACCAATGCCAGCAGCAACACAGCCAGGCCACCATCGCGCTGATCGACATTGACCATTTCAAACGGATCAACGACACCCATGGCCATATTGTCGGTGACGCCGTACTGCGCCAACTGAGCCTGGAGTTGCGTCGCAACCTGCGGGACGACGACCTGGCAGGGCGTTACGGTGGCGATGAGTTCTGTGTGATTCTTCCGCAAATGCGCCAGGAAGAAGCAGCGCGACGCATGGAGCGCATGCGCGAAATCTTCAGCAACTACCGCAACCCGCAAATCCCCGAACTGCGCGTGAGCCTGAGTATTGGTTTGGCGGATTACCAGCCCTTCTTCAGTGATGCCGCCATGTGGCTCAACGCTGCGGACCGGGCGCTGTATGCAGCCAAGGACACGGGGCGCAACCGCGTGAATGTGAGCGACGCGCAGATTGCCCATACGGCTTGAAGCCGTCGCACCACATCGCGGCTGAATGTCCTGGCTGACGGTGGCAAAAAAAGCAAAATGCCACCACTGGTCGCCATCCCAAAAAAGGTCCTGCCCTTGAGGCGAACTTCTCGTCAGGCTGATCACTCTTAACCCTCTGTTACCCCCCCGCTGTCAGCATCAGGACGCTGGCAATGAGCACGTCAACCGTAGGCCCGGCGCCGAACGGGGCAGGCGCCCACGCATGGAAAACCCCGACGACGTTTGCTTGCCCGAGCCACCGAACATGCTATTCAACGCCCATAAAAAAACCATCCATTCGCTGCAACACATGGTCGCTCATCAGGCCAGCATGCTGGACGCGATCGAGCGCTCCATGGCGGTGATCGAATTCGACCTGCAAGGCACGGTGCTGCGGGCCAATGACAATCTGCTCAAGACCCTGCACTACCGCGCCGAGCAGATCGTGGGCCAGCCCCATCGGATGCTGTGTACACCGACGTACAGCCGTAGCGCCGAGTACCAGCAGTTATGGTCAAACTTGCGCAGTGGTCAATTCCAATCCGGGACGTTCGAACGCGTGGCTGGCAACGGTCAATCGGTATGGCTGGAGGCCAGTTACAACCCGGTGCGCGATGACACCGGCCAAGTGGTCAAGGTGGTGAAGTACGCCATGGATGTCACCTCGCGCCTGCAAGCCGAAAGCGAAGCCAACGCCAAACTGGAAGCTATCGGCCGGGCGATGGCGGTGATCGAGTTCAACCTCGATGGCAGCATCCTTACGGCCAATGCAAACTTCCTGCAGCGTATGGGCTACAGCCTGGCGCAGATCCAGGGCCAGCATCACCGCCTGTTCTGTACCCCGGCGTTGGCCAACAGTTCGGCATACCGCGATTTCTGGCAGCGCCTGAACCAGGGCGAGTTCTTCAGCGGCCAATTCGAGCGCGTGGATAAAAACGGCCGGCCGGTCTGGCTCGAAGCCAACTACAACCCGGTGTACGACGCCAGCGGGCGACTGTGCAAGGTGGTGAAGTTCGCCTCGGACGTGACGGACATGGTCCAGCAACATGCCGCCGATACGGCAAGCGCCGCCCAGGCGTATCACATCTCCCTCAACACCCGGGACATTGCTGAAAAAGGCGCCGAGGTGATCCAGCAAAGCGCCAACGATATGCGCAACATTGCCGCCGACATCGACAGTTCATCACACCTGATTGCCAAGTTGGGCGAGCGTTCGCAGCAAATCAGCACCATCGTCAACACCATTCGCGGCATCGCCGACCAGACCAACCTGCTGGCCCTCAACGCGGCCATCGAGGCGGCGCGGGCGGGCGAGCAAGGACGCGGGTTTGCCGTGGTGGCCGATGAAGTTCGGCAACTGGCCGCGCGCACCAGCGGCTCGACCACGGAAATCTCCAGCATGATCGCGATGATCCAGGACGAGACCCGCCAGGCCATCGACAGCATGGACGGCACCCGCGACCGCGCCGCCCAGGGTGTGGACCTGGCCAACCGCGCCGGCACGGTGATCCTGCAGATTCGCCAAGGCACCAGCGAGGCGGTGCAGGCGGTGAGCGCGTTTGCCAATGAGCGTGGTGGCCGCTGAGCAGGCCTTGGTTATTCATGCGTCAGACAGGTCGCCACGGCTATAGTGAAACCCTGTCTCAACGTTGATGACCCGAGTTCGCCATGATCCCAGAAAAACCCAAAACCGCGCCTGTCGACCACCTGCGTTTCCACCGTCCGCATGCCCACCTGGCCCCCACGTTCGGCAACGACACCTTTGCGCTCAAGGCCGAAGCCTTCGCACGCTTCTTCGGCACCCCCACCTTTCTGGGTGCGCAAACGGCGATCGTGGTGCTGTGGGTGGCGCTGAACGCGACCGGCGTCACCCACTTTGATGTCTACCCGTTCATCCTGCTCAACCTGGCCTTCAGCCTGCAATCGGCGTATGCCGCGCCCTTGATCCTGCTGGCCCAGACGCGCCAGGCCGCACGCGACAAAGCCCAATCCGACGCCGACGCCCAGCACCGCGAAGCGCTGGCGATCGCCAATACCGAGCGTCAGGCCCAGGCCGAACAAACCACCAAACAGTTGCTCGAATTGCTGGAACAAAACACCCGGCTGACCGAAATGACCAAGCAACTGACGGAACACATCGACAGCCTGACGTGCGAAATGCATGAGCACTTCGTACGAAAACCTCAGTAATCCACTCCTACATTTAGACTTGGTTGTGTCCGGTGTTTAAGCGCACATGCCGCGCCAGCTCATCAAACAGCGTCACCACCGAGCGCAGTGCCCGGCAATCCGGGCGCGTGAGCAACCACAGCGCGGTGTCATGCCCGGCCAATGCAGGACCCAGTGTTTGCAGGCGTTCATCCAGTAAAAAATCCGGCAACGCCGCCGCCCCCAGCCCGGCACGCACCAACTCGGTGACAGACAACATGCTGTTGCAACGATAGCTGGGGCGTACGCCCGGCAGATGCTCGCGACGCCAGGCGACGGTGGGGTGGTCGGGCAGGAAGTCATCCGGCGCGATCCAGGCCAGCTCGGCCAGCGCGCGGCCTGCATGGTCACGGGCGTAGTCGGCACTGGCGCAGACTTGGTACGCCACCGTACCGAGGCAACGTCCTACCAGATGCTCGGGCGGTGTCCTGGTCAGGCGCAGGGCGATATCCGCATCGCGGCGGCTGAGGTTGGCGAAATCATTGGAGGTGCTCAGCTCCAGCGTGAGCGCCGGATACTGCGGCATGAACTGCGCCAGAGCCGGCAATAACAGACCTTGCAGTACCGAGTCGGTACAGGTCAGGCGCACCGTGCCGCTGATCACTTCACCGCCCTGCTCCACCCCGATGCGCGCGGCTTCCAGGGCTTGCTCGGCGCGCTCGGCCTGCTGCGCCAGATGGCTGGCCAGGCTGGTGGGCAAGTAACCGGCGCGGCTTTTTTCAAACAGCGTCTGGCCGAGCGCCGCCTCCAGGCGGCGTATCGCGCGAAATACCGTCGACACGTCCACCCGCAACAGCGCCGCCGCCCGCGCCAGGCTGCCGCCACGCACCAGGGCGAGGATCAGGGACAGGTCGGGGTAGTCAATTGAGTAGTGCGTCGCTGCATTGAGCATGTGGGCAAACGCCAATATTGATTGCGTGGACGCCAATCTATAGTGCGTACCAGGACACCACAAGCCATGGGATACACACAATGAACACTCGCACTGTGCACCTCGCCCTGATCGGCGACTACAACCCCGGAGTCATCGCTCACCAGGCCATTCCCGTGGCACTGGAGCAGGCCGCCGGCGCCCTGGGCCTGAGCGTGCGTCCCCAATGGCTCGACACGGACAGACTCCCCGACACCCTGCACGATTTCGACGGATTCTGGTGCGTGCCCGCCAGCCCCTACCGTGACACCGACGGCGCACTGCGGGCGATCCGTTTTGCCCGCGAACAACGCCGACCGTTCCTGGGCACCTGCGGCGGTTTTCAACATGCGGTGCTCGAATATGCCCGCAATGTAATGGGCTGGGTCGACGCCGAGCATGGCGAACTGGCGCCCGATGCCAAGCGCGCCGTCATCACGCCCCTGAGCTGCGCCTTGGTGGAAACCACCGATACCTTGCGTTTGGCGCCCTACACGCGCATTGCCGAAGCCTACGGCCACCTGGATATCGAAGAAGGTTATCGCTGTCGCTACGGCATGAACCCCGCATTCGCCAGCGCATTGCTGGAGGGCGACCTGATCCCCACCGGCCATGACTCGGCAGGCGACCTGCGGGCCGTGGAGTTGCTCGATCACCCCTTCTACGTCGCCACCCTGTTCCAACCCGAACGCGCGGCGCTCAAAGGCATCACACCGCCCCTGGCGATCGCCCTGCTCCAGGCCTGCCAGGCGCAGTCGGCATGATCGCCAAGACACCCGCCCCGCCCTACTATGCGGTGATTTTCAGCTCACTGCGCACCGACGGCGATCAAGGTTACTTTGATGCCGCCGGCCGCATGCTGGAACTGGCGCGGGAACAACCGGGGTTTCTCGGGGTGGAATCCGCGCGTGAGGATGGCCTGGGGATTACCGTGTCGTATTGGCGCAGCGAGGCGGCGATCCTGGCCTGGAAGCAGCAGGCCGAGCACCGGGCTGTGCGTGAGCAGGGGCGCTCCACTTGGTACTCGGCGTTTCAGACGCGGGTGTGCAAAGTGGAAAGGGCCTACAGCTTCAAGCGTTGAAACACTGCCTGGCAAACACCGCAAAAATGTGTGGGAGGGGCTTGCCAGCTCCCACATTTGATCCTGCGTCGTTCAACCAATCGTATCCATCTAGCTCACCAAACTGCGCACCGCACTGATCTGTGGAATCTCCACCCGCCGCATATACACGCGCAACGGCTCGGTGATGTTGATGCGGTCGTCGATGTTCTGGTCGAGCAGCAACTGGATGCGCTCGCGCGACAGCGTCATGGTTTGCTCGGGGCCCGGCAGCCAGACGAATTCGGCGGTGGGGATGATGCCGTCGTCGGCCACGTCCATGCCGAAGGAGTCTTCACTGAAACGTACGATGTACTGGCCGGTCTTGCGGTTGAGGCCGACAAAACCCTGGAGTTGGTCGGCGGCCTGGCAGATAAGTTCGGACGTGATGCGCATGGTAAACCTCAATGAAAAGCCCCACAGGGACTGGAAAGATGGTTTACACGCGTGGCAGAAATTACCGGCCTCTAACGGGCCGGTTTGGGGCAGGAGTATTGCAATGCGCCGCCAAAAAACCAAGAAAATTGGTGTCCGCGCACGTTAATGTGGGTTTGGTGATAGCGCCTTTCGCAAGCAATTGTTAAAAAGGAGGCCTTCTCAAAGCTACCTTCACGAAAGGACTTCGCATATGCCGGTCACGTTTACCAAGAGCGCCTTGCTGCTGGCGCTGATGCTCGGCCTGGGCCAGGCACAGGCTGCCGACCCGATCAGCCCGGCTGAACTGGCCACAAACGAAGGCATTCCCTACCCCGCCGTGATCGCCCACCGTGGCGCCTCGTACGACGCGCCCGAATCCACCGCCGCGGCCTACAAGGTCGCGCGCGACCTGGGCGCCGACTATCTGGAACTGGACCTGCAGCGCAGCAAGGACGGCGTGCTGTTCGCCCTGCATGACAACAACCTGCAACGCACCACTGACGTGGCCACCAAGTTCCCCGAGCGCAAAGACGCGCCGGCCAACGAGTTCACCTGGAAAGAACTGCAAACCCTCGACGCCGGCAGTTGGTTCAACGCCGCCTACCCGGACCGCGCGCGTCCTGGCTTCGTCGGCCTGAAGATCCTGAGCCTGGACGACATCATCAAGATTGCCGAGGGCAACCCGCAGCACAAACCCGGCCTGTACATCGAAACCAAGGAGCCCAAGCAATTCCCGGGCATCGAAGCCGACCTGAAAAACAAGCTGCTGGACAAAGGCTGGCTGAGCTCCGCCGGCTCCAAGCTCGGCAAGAGCAACACCGGCGTTGGCCAGGGTAAAGGCCGCGTGGTGCTGCAAACCTTCGAAACCGCCAGCCTCAAAGAGCTGCAGAAAGAAATGCCCAATACCCCGAAGATCCTGCTGTTGTGGGTGGGTGAAGGCAGCATCGAGCCGAAATCCAAGCAGACCTTCGCCGAATCCGGCGAGCCGACCAAGGCCGCCTACTACGCCAAACAGGAGCCGAAGGACGCCGCCGAGTTCGAAAAATGGGTCGACGACGCCAAAAGCTTCGGCGCCATCGGCACCGGCCCGTCGGCGGAACTGACCGACCATGGTGACCAGAGCTACACCGACCTGGTGAAGCCTGAAATGAACAAGCTGACCCACGACAAGGGCCTGCTGGTGCACGTGTACACCGTGGATGAACCGGTGGACTTCGAAAAAGTCATGAAGGCCGGCGTCGATGGCATCTTCACCAACCGCGCCGCCGAACTGTTGAAGTTCTACAAGCGCTGGCCGTCGTCGAGCGTGCAGGATCTGCTCAACGACTATAAGTACTAACGTGGTCGGTGGCTGTGCGCCATTAAGGATGAGTTAAGTTGCGCTGGTTAATCTGGCGCCACTTAAACAGCTCACCCAAGAAGGACACACCATGAAAACTTTGACCGCTTTGTTCGCCGCCGCTGCCCTGACCGTGACTGCCGGCCTGGCCCAGGCTGATGTTCGTCCGGACCAGATTGAAGGCTTGCTCAAATCCGGCGCCGTGATGCCTTTCGAGAAACTCAACGCTGCCGCCGTGGCCAAACATGCTGGCGCCACCATCAACGATACCGAGCTGGACTACAACAACAGCGGCGTACTGGTCTACGAAGTTGATCTGACCGACACCGCTGGCAAGAACTTTGAAGTGAAGCTCAATGCCAAGACAGGTGCTGTGCTTGAAGACAAGCTAGACACCTGAGTTGAGCCCAATAAAAACCGCGCCACCTTCGGGTGGCGCGGTTTTTTTATGGGCACCGCTAAACCGTCACATAACCGTCATACCGCCTTGCAATGATTCGCCCACGCGATCCTGTGAAACGTCCTACAGGCGCTTTCTCTGCGAGCCTCCATGAACCACAGCATTGACCACAGCCACCAGGATTCCGATCTGTTTGGCTTGCTTTACGGTTTTCGTTTTCGTCCTGGCGTCAAGGGCGAACAGATTGATTCGGCCACCGCACTCGCGGCGCTCACAGGCCCCCAGAACCCGGAAGAATTCCTGTGGCTGCACCTGAACCTGGCCCACGCCGCCTGCGAGCGCTGGATGCAGGCGCACCTGGAGTTGCCGGAAGAATTCTTTGAAGCCCTGCATGAGGGCTCACGCTCCACGCGTATCGAACACGTCGACTCGGCCTTGCTGGCGGTGGTCAATGACGTGGTGTTCAACTTCAGCAGCATGGTCTCGTCCGACATTTCCACGCTGTGGGTGTGCGCCCGCAGTCGCCTGTTGATCAGCGCGCGCCTGCAACCGCTGCACTCGGTGGACAAGTTGCGCTCGTCGGTCAAGGCCGGTGAACACTTCCGCTCGCCGCTGGAACTGCTGGTGCACCTGCTGCGCGACCAGGGTGAAGTGCTGACGCAGATCGTGCGCAAGACCAGCATCAGCGTCGACCATATCGAAGACCAGTTGCTGTCCTCGCGCCTGTCCACCAACCGCGCCGAACTGGGCGCGGCACGCCGGGTGCTGGTGCGCCTGCAACGCCTGCTGGCGCTGGAGCCGGGCTCACTGCTGCGCCTGCTCAATCGCCCGCCGCAATGGCTGCAAAAGGAAGACGTGAAGGAGCTGCGCAAATCCACCGAGGAGTTCGCGCTGATCATCAACGACCTGACGGCCCTGGGCGAGCGCATCAAGTTGTTGCAGGAAGAGATCGCCGCCAACCTCAACGAGCAAACCAACCGCACCCTGTTCACCCTTACGGTGGTGACGGTACTGGCGCTGCCGATCAACATCATCGCCGGTTTCTTTGGCATGAACGTGGGCGGTGTGCCGCTATCCCAGGATCCGGAGGGCTTCTGGATTCTGGTGGCGTTGGTCGCGACGTTTACCTTGATTGCCGGGCGCTGGGCCTTTCGCAAATTCTCTAATTGAAATGCGGTCGACTGTGGGAGGGGCGGTGCGACGATTCGACTTGCTCCCTCCCACAGGGTTCTGCGGTGTTTTTTAGACCAGCGACATAGCCGATTCCACAAACACTGATCTATCGCAGCATCTTTGTAACATTCTGCAATGACTATGAACGACATCCTTCATTACTTGGATGCTCCGGCATGGCTACCCCTTCCCTGACTGCCTCCACCCACACCTCGACTGCCAATCCCAAACCCAGGCTGGACAAGAAACCCGGGCTGGTCACTGTGATCATGTTCTTCGCCGTGCTCGCCATGGGCCTGTTGTTCACCGCCTACAGCCTGATGCACGACATGAAGGAGCTTGGCACCGTGGTCACCACCTGGACCCCGTTCCTGCTGCTGGGCGTGGCGCTGTTGATTGCCCTGGGGTTCGAGTTCGTCAATGGTTTTCATGACACCGCCAACGCCGTAGCGACGGTGATTTACACCAACTCGCTGCCGCCGCATTTCGCGGTGGTGTGGTCGGGCTTTTTCAACTTCCTCGGCGTGCTGCTCTCCAGCGGCGCGGTGGCGTTCGGCATCATTGCCCTGCTGCCGGTGGAGCTGATTTTGCAGGTCGGCTCCTCGGCCGGGTTTGCGATGATCTTCGCCCTGCTGATCGCCGCGATCCTGTGGAACCTCGGCACCTGGTGGCTGGGGCTGCCGGCTTCGTCGTCCCATACGCTGATCGGTTCGATCATCGGCGTGGGCGTGGCGAATGCCCTGATGCACGGGCGTGACGGCACCAGTGGTGTGGACTGGAGCCAAGCGATCAAGATCGGTTACGCGCTGCTGCTGTCGCCGCTGATCGGCTTCGCGTTTGCCGCCTTGCTGTTGCTGGCCCTGCGCGCCTTCGTGAAAAACCGCTCGCTGTACAAGGCCCCCAAAGGCGACACCCCGCCGCCATGGTGGATCCGCGGCATGCTGATCGCCACCTGCACCGGCGTGTCATTCGCCCACGGTTCCAACGATGGGCAAAAAGGCATGGGCCTGATCATGTTGATCCTGGTCGGCACCCTGCCGATGGCGTATGCGTTGAACCGCACCATGCCGGCCGAGCAGTCGTTGCAGTTTGCGGCGGTGGCGGAAGTGACCCAGGTGGCGTTGATGAAAACCGCGCCGCAGGCGTTGCCGGGTGATCCGCGGCCGATCCTGTCGACCTACGTGCGCACCAAGGAAGCCACCCCGCAGTTGGTACCGGCCCTCGCCGCCCTCACCGGGCATATCGGTGAAGAGGTAAAAGGCTACGGCTCCCTGGCCAAGGTCCCCGCCGAAGCGGTCGGCAACGTGCGTAACGACATGTACCTGACCAGCGAAACCATTCGCTTGATGGACAAGGGCAAAGTCGGCAATTTCGACGCCGACACCCAAGGCAAACTGCAACTGTTCAAGCAGCAGATCGACAACTCCACGCGCTTTATTCCGCTGTGGGTGAAGATCGCCGTGGCCATCGCATTGGGCCTGGGCACGATGGTCGGCTGGAAGCGCATCGTGGTCACCGTCGGCGAGAAAATCGGCAAGACCCACATGACTTACGCCCAGGGCGCTTCAGCGGAAACCGTGGCGATGCTGACCATCGGCGCGGCGGATATGTATGGGTTGCCGGTGTCGACCACCCATGTGTTGTCGTCCGGTGTGGCGGGAACCATGGTGGCCAATGGCGGTGGGTTGCAGATGCGGACCATCCGCAATTTGTTGATGGCCTGGGTGCTGACGTTGCCGGCGGCGATTTTGCTGTCGGGTAGCCTGTACTGGCTGTTCACCAAGCTGTTCTGACCCGACGAAGAATCAACGGTGGGAGCACGCTATGTCCCACCTTTACGGTCGCAAACCAAACTCCACCACGACTTCTACACGCCGATCAGATGACAAACAACTGGACATATCGGCAGGGGCCAGTCCCGCAGGACATTCAGCACGCGTTTGCGCGACACCGCGGCCCACGATGCTCTTGTTGTCCTCACTCAGCGGCACCAGTATCGAGCCCAGGTACTGGCTGACGCTGAGGGCGCGGCGCCTGGACAATTCGAGGTTGGTATCACCCTTGGCTTTCAATGGCTGTCGGTCTGCGTAGCCGGTAATCGAAGCTTCGACCACAGATAAGCCAGATGTTTTTGCAAAAGCCCGTAGCTGCCGCCGAAACTCATTGATCTTGCGTTTGCCCAAGGCTGTAGGCTCGGCGCCATTGCTTTCAAATAAGGAGCCCGCCTCCAGGTTCAGGCACGCCTTGTAAGACACTGAGCGACGCGTCTTTACGTCCAGTACTTTCAGAACGCTGACACCTTGTCGATCCAGTTCAAGCCGCGCAGCCGGCTCTCCCGATGTTTTAGGCCCTACTATTTCGATCAGGGTGCGCTCACCAAACCCATTCCACAGCACATTAACGTTATGGACAATGTTGTTGTCGCCACTGTCGCCGGGACACCCCAGCACCTGAAGCCCCAATGTGCGTGCCGCCGTCGTCAGCGTTTTGTAATTCTCATCACTGAGCACCAGCGAAACGCTCTCTTGCCTGAACCCCAGCTTTTTCATGTTGACGTCAATCAGCGCGTTAATAAATGACATGGCCATCAACGGGGCGACGGCCAGCGCCATTGCAAGTATGAACCACCTTACGTTTTCGCGTTGTTGTATGTGCACAGGGTCCGAACTTGGATCCAGTGGCGTCCACTTGATGGTCACCAGAAAAAGCATGAAGCCACTGGCCAACGGAATAATGATGACAAATACATCCTCAAAAAAAATAGCCAACAGCACTAATATAGCTACGAAAAACAAACTGGCAATGGGCATCAACCAGACTGAGTAGTCGTATTTTAATTCAACTTCCTCATCAGCCGTCAGCGCCCTGCCTTCAAGCTCTATAGCCTTTCTTTCCTTCACTTTCTTATATTCTTCATGGGCCAGATGGCCACCGTAAATAATAAAGAAGCCCAATGAAATCCAGAACAGATACAGCACGCCAAACCCAATAGCCAAGAAGATGAAAACCAAGCTATCGCTCAATGTTAAACCTACCGGAAAAAAACCAATTCTCATGCAGTAAATAAGAACAACAAGGACACCCACACCGAGCAGGCACTTAGCGAGCAGCGACGCTACACCATTGAACTTATCAATATTATTTGACACGTACTCTTCCATCCTTGGTGATTAAATATATTGCCTGAATCTATCTGTATCGCGAAACGGGGCCGAATAATAGCCAAGCGCCATCACCCTGTCGACGCTATATTCTCTTTCAACGTGTCGGCCATCCACTCTATGAACACCCGCACCCGCAGCGGCAGATGTCGCTGGCCGGCGTAGAGCAACGACACGTTCAACGGCGGAGCCGAGAACCCCGGCAGCACCGCCACCAACTCGCCGCTGGCCAGTTCTTCAGCCATGCCCAGGGCCGGCGCCTGGATAATCCCGAAGCCGCCCAGGCATGCGGATTTGTACGCGTCGGTGCTGCTGACCGTGACGCGCCCGGCCATGGGGATACGTTGTACTTTGTTGCCCTGCAGGTATTCGAACCCCGCCGAGCGTGAGCCCAGCGGGCGTACGTAATGAACCAGGTGATGGTCGGCCAAGTCCGCCAGGGTCTGCGGCACACCATAGCGCTCCAGGTAGGTCGCGCTCGCGCAATTGAGCAGCGGCAGGCTACACAGTAAACGCGCCACTACTGTCTGGTCCGGCTGTGCGCCGACGCGCAGCACGCAATCAAACCCTTCGGCGAGCAGGTCGACCTGGCGGTCGGTGGTGCTGATTTCCAACTCGATCAACGGGTGCGCATCCATGAACTGCGGCAGGCGCGGCAGGATCAAATCGCGCGCCATGACGTTGGGCATGTCCACGCGAATCCGCCCGGTCAACTGCGCTTCGTCCTGACGGAACAGGCCTTCCAGTTCGTCCATATGCGCCAGCAAATCCTTGCTGCGCTCATATAAAACGCGCCCGTCCTGGGTGGCTTGCACCTTGCGTGTGGTGCGTTGCAACAAGCGCGCACCGAGCAGTTCTTCCAACGCCTGCACATGCTCGGACACTGTAGAGCGCGGCAGGCCCAGGCTCTCGCCGGCCTGGGTAAAACTCGACAGTTCGGTGACGCGTACAAAGGTGCGCAGCAATTCAAGTTTGTTCATGGGATTGTTCGCCTTATCCGGCCAGTGATTCCGGTTCTGCTCTGTTTATCACGTAACAAGCGGACAAATACACTCAGTCCCACGCTCACATCTGAAGAGGACTGCACCATGACCCGTAAAATCGCACTCATCACCGGCGCCAGCCGTGGCCTGGGCAAGAACGCCGCACTGCACCTGGCCGCACAAGGCGTTGACATCATTGGCACTTACCACAGCAAGGCCGATGAAGCGCAGGCCCTGGCGGCACAGATCGAACAGTTGGGTGGCCGCGCCGCCATGCTCAAGCTGGACGTCAGCCAGAGCGCGACTTTTGGCGATTTCGTCGGCGACGTGGCCGGCGTGCTGAAGGATGTTTTCGCACAGGATCACTTCGACTTTCTGATCAACAACGCCGGTATCGGCATTCACGCCAGCTTCGCTGAAACCACCGAGGAGCAGTTCGATCAACTGGTGGCGATCCAATTCAAGGGGCCGTTTTTCCTGACCCAACAGTTGTTGCCGTTGATCCGCGACGGTGGCCGCATCCTTAACGTCTCCAGCGGCCTGGCACGCTTCAGCCTGCCCGGTTACGCGGCCTACGCGGCAATGAAAGGTGCGATGGAAGTGCTGACCCGCTACCAGGCCAAGGAATTGGGCGGGCGTGGCATCAGCGTCAACATCCTCGCTCCCGGCGCCATCGAGACCGACTTCGGCGGCGGCGCCGTGCGCGACAACGCCAGCCTCAACACGATGGTCGCCAACAACACCGCCCTGGGCCGCGCCGGTTTACCGGATGACATTGGCGGGGCCATCGCCAGCCTGTTGGCCGACGGCAGCCACTGGATCACCGGCCAACGGATCGAGGCTTCGGGCGGTATGTTTTTGTAGGAGCTTTTCACGCAGCACGTCATAGCCCCAGTGATACACATAGGTGTACGGCAGGAAGAACAGCAGTACGCCGATGTCGAGGATAAACGCCTGCAACAGACTGATCTTCAGCCACGCCGCGATCAACGGCACGCACACCAGGATCAGCCCGCCTTCGAACAGCAACGCATGGAGCACGCGGGTCCAGGCGTTGTTGGCCAGTTGCAGGCGCGCCTTGAGGCGGTCGAACAGGCCGTTGAAAATCACGTTCCAAGTCAACGCCATCAGGCTGATCGCCAGGGTGACCATGCCCATCTCCAGCGCGGGCTTGTCCATGATCCACGCCAGCAGCGGCGTACAGATCAACAACGCCAGGGCTTCGAAACCGATGGCTTGGCACACGCGTTCAGTGAGGGATTTGCTAGGGCTCATGACCGGTCTCCGTGAGTGAGGAAGGTTGCCATCATTACCCTTTGACTCGATACTTCATAACCAATAACCATCGATCAAGGCGATAGTCATGGCCTCTCACGAAGTGCTGCAGGCATTTGTCCAGGCGGCCACTCAGGGCTCGTTTTCCGCGGCGGCGCGCACATTGGGCAAGAGCCAGTCCACCGTCAGCGCAGCGGTGGCCAGCCTGGAGATTGACTTGGATGTGCTGTTGTTCGACCGCAGCAGCCGCAAGCCGACGCTCACCCCGGCCGGCCATGTGCTGCTGCAACGCGCCGAGCACGTGCTGGAGGCCAGCAGCCGCCTGGCGCTGGCGGCGAGTCAGTTGGCCCAGGGCCTGGAGCCGAAGCTGACCATCGCCATGTCCGATACGTACCAGTCCGACCGTTTCGAGCGTGCGCTCAGCGCGTTTGAACAGCGCTATCCGGACCTTGAACTCGAATGTTTGATTGCCGAGTGCGAAGACCTGATCGCCCTGGTGCAGAGCGGCCGGGCACAGATCGCGTTTATTGAGCATCAGGAGGTTTACCCGCCGGACCTGACCTGCGCGACCGTGGATGAGCGCACGGAAATTGCGCTGTTCGTGTCGCCGAAACACCCGTTGGCGGCGCTCAAGTCCATCACCGCACACGCCCTGCAACAACACCGCGAGCTGCGCCTGGCCAGCATCATCAACCCCAACGAAACCCGCGCCAGCGGCCGCGTCTGGTCGGCGCCCAGTTACCTGATGCTGATGGAGATGGCGCAACTGGGATTCGGCTGGGCACCGATTCCGCGCTGGCTGGTGGAGCGATTTGGCGGCGGGCAACTGGTCGAACTCACCGCACGCAGTTGGCCGCGGTCGGTGGCGGTGGATGCACTGTGGTCACGCCACCATGCACCGGGGCCGGCGGGGAGTTGGTTGTTGGGCAAGATGTTGGAGTGACGAGCACTGCCCTTCCTGAGAATACAGATCAAGCTCCCTCCCACAGTTTGATCTTCATTGACTGGGCTACTGGAGTTCGGCGAGACGTTGCTGGAGAAAGCGCTGTTCCGGGGCCTGTCGGGTCAGGGACAGGGCTTTTTCGTACGCTGCGCGCGCGTCTTCAACCCGTCCCAACCGTCGACAGAACTCGCCGCGCGCCGAGTAAGCCAAGTGGTAATCGAGCAACTCGCCGCGCGCCAGAATCGCTTCCACCTCTAGCAGCCCCGCCAACGGCCCATCGCGCATGGCCAGCGCCACCGCGCGGTTCAACTCGATCACCGGCGACGGCTGGACCCTGAGCAATACATCGTAGAGCCCGACAATCTGCGGCCAATCCGTTTGCCCTGCGCTCGGCGCCTCGGCATGCACCGCCGCAATTGCCGCTTGCAGGCAGTAGGGGCCGAAGCGGCGTGTCGTCAGCGCGCGTTCCACCAGCGCGCAGCCTTCAGTAATCAAGGACGCGTCCCACAACAAACGGTCCTGTTCATCCAACAACACCAGTTCGCCACTGGCCGAGGTACGCGCCGCACGGCGGGATTCGTGCAGCAGCATCAGCGCCAGCAGGCCCATGACTTCCGGCTCCGGCAACAACTCCATGAGCAAGCGCGCCAGGCGAATGGCTTCGCCGGTAAGTTCTTCGCGGGTGAGGTCGGCACCGATGGACGCCGAATAACCCTCGTTGAACACCAGGTAAATCACGCGCAATACGCTGTCGAGGCGCTCTGGAAGCTCAACCAGCGACGGCACTTGATAGGGGATTTTCGCCTCGCGGATCTTGCCCTTGGCCCGCACGATGCGCTGGGCGATGGTGGTGGGCGTGACGAGAAACGCCCGGGCGATTTCCTCGGTGGTGAGGTCGCAGATCTCACGCAAGGTCAACGCCGCCTGGGCATCGGCGGCCAGTGCCGGGTGGCAGCAGGTAAACATCAGGCGCAGGCGGTCGTCTTCCACGTCGTCAACGCTCCAGTGCGCCGCTTCCAATGCGTCGGCCTGCGCCTGCAACAGCGGGGTAAAACGCGCCTGGCGGCGCAGGCGGTCAATGGCCTTGAAGCGCCCGGTAGAGACCAGCCAGGCGCGGGGGTTGCTTGGCATGCCGTCCTGCGGCCAGCGTTCGACCGCGACGAAGAACGCCTCGTGCAGGGCGTCTTCGGCGAGGTCGAAATCCCCCAGCAGACGGATCAGGGTGGCGAGCACGCGCCGCGATTCACTGCGGTAGATCGCCTCGATCTGCGGCGTCAATCGCGCAGGTCCTCGGTCACCAGCTTCACCAAACGGTCGAGGCTCTGACCCCAGCCGTCGTGAAAGCCCATGGCTTCATGGGCCTGCTTGTCCTCGGCACTCCAATGCATGGCGCGGGCGGTGTAGAGGGTCTTGCCGTCCTGCTCCTGGAAAGTGACCTCGGCGCTCATGAAGGGTTTGCCCGAGGGGATCCAGCCCGGCTTGAACGCATCGGTGAACACCAGCCGGTTGGGCGCGTCGATCTCCAAAAACACGCCCTGGGTCGGGTACTCGCTGCCATCCGGCGCGCGCATCAGAGTGCGAAACAGCCCACCGACCCACAGGTTCATTTCGCACTCGGGGGTGGTCATGCCGTGGGGGCCCCACCATTGTTGCAGCAGCGTGGGGTCGGTCCAGGCGCGAAACACCCGACTACGCGGTGCGTCGATCAGTCTGCTGATGGACAGTTCAAATTCGGCAGGTTGCAGGGACATGGGATAAACCTCCTGATTATTGGGTTTGTTGTGCTCAGAGATTCAATTCGCGCACCGGGCGCACTTCCACACTGCCTACCCGGGCAGCCGGGATGCCTGCGGCTACCTGGAGCGCTTCGTTGAGGTCCTTGGCCTCGATCAGGTAAAAGCCGGCGAGCTGTTCCTTGGTTTCGGCAAACGGCCCGTCGGTGATCGACAACTTGCCGTTGCGCATACGCACGGTGGTGGCGGTGCTCACCGACTCCAGCGGCTCGGCCGCGAGCATGCGCCCGCTGGCCTGGATGGCCTGGGCGTAAGCGAAACATTCAGGGTCGGCAGGGCTGTCGGGCGAGGTGTGCAGCACCTGTTCGTTGCTGTAGATCAGGCACAGGTATTTCATGGTGTTCTCCGTTTTCTGAACTCATGACTATAGTTCGCGATGCTCAAGGTTTCAGGTCGAACAGCGCGGTGCCTTTCTCCATGTCGAACGGTGCCGACCAATGCTCATGCACCACTTTCCATTCACCATTAAAACGCTGATAACCGGCGGTGACGCGCATCCAGCAAGTCTTGTCGCCACCGCCGCAGTGCGCCAGCCAGTGGGCAAATGCGCTGTCCTGGGCCTGCACAATGCGCAGTTCGTGGAACTCGAAAATACCGGGGCCCGGGCAATGCTCCATGCACGCCTCCCAGTGTGCACGGTAAGCGGCCTTGCCCTTGAACTGCAGGGCGGTCACGGCGTCGAACGAGACGATATCGTCGGCGTAATAGCTGACAATCCTGTCGATATCGCGGGCCAGTACGGCATGTTTCCATTGTTCGATCAGGGTGTTGATTGCAGTGCTCATGGCGTTGACTCCTGGGATGGAAAATCATGGAAGACACCCTTAGTCGAACGCGCCGTGGACGAATCGACAGAGCACTGAAAAATAATTTCGCCCCCACCAAACCCGATAGACTGCGGCCTTACTTGCAGCCGCTCGGCCACTCCCATGCACACCCGCCTAGTCGCCTACGAAACGCTGACCGCCGTACAGAAACAGCAGGTCAGCGCCCTCGAAGTCCACCCTGAACAGTTGCCGTTTTGCGGCGATATGTATTGCACGCTCAATAGCCTGTTGGCCAAACCCAGCCCCGGCGTCAAAGGCTTTGCGCTGCTGGCCGGCGACCTCCCCGTGGCCTTCCTCCTGCTCAAACGTCCGCCGTGCCTGCCCCATTGGGCCGATGAGCACAGCGCCACGCTGCATGCCTTGCAGGTGGATCGCCGCCAACAAGGCCGTGGGTTCGGCAAGGCGTGTCTGCAGGCGTTGCCGGCGGTGGCGCTTGAGGCCTGGCCGCAGATCAAGGCATTGGAGTTGTCGGTGGATACGGACAATGTGGCGGCGATGGGCTTGTATCTGGGGCTGGGGTGGGTGGATTGCGGGGAGGCTTACAAAGGGCGAGTTGGCTATGAGCGGCGTTTGAGCTGGGTATTTGGTCGGGCCACCGTTGACACTGACGCGATGTAACGTATATATGACTTAACCCATTAAAAGTAACGAATACGTAACATGGATACCTCCGTTATTACCCAACGACTCGGCCATCAAATCCGCGCCATGCGCCTCAACCGCGGCTATAAACAGGCGGACCTGGCGAAGCTTGCGGGCATTACCCGGCAGAAACTGATTGAAATTGAACAAGGAAGCCCCTCGGTTTCCATGAATGCTTACGCCCGTGTGATGGCGGCCTTGGGCAGCGAGGTCAAATTGGTACCCGTGACTCTGCCGACGCTGGAGGAGTTAGAGGATTTGTTCGATGAATAGCCCAACGCTCCGTGTGCGTACCCCTCAAGGAGACAGCGGTAGTGTGTTGCTCAGCGCTGACGACTACCTGTTTCGATACAGCGACTCAGCAAAGGCACAAAGCGCAGTAAGCCTGTCTATGCCTGTTCGAACGGAGGAGTATCGTCGCAGAGACCTTCATCCCATCTTCCAGATGAACCTGCCGGAAGGCTACGTTCTGGAGCAATTGCGCAATCGCCTCGCCAAAACGATGAAGGTCGACCCGATGCTGTTACTGGCATTGTCAGGCAGCAGTGCGCCGATTGGCCGAGTGTTCGTATCCTCTGAGCAAGTGAACGGATTACTCCAACGCAACAGCCCCTCGACCACAGGCGAGAACCTGGACGAGATTCTCGCCTGGGACGGTGCGCAGGATTTGTTCGCCGACTTGGTGGATCGCTACATTTTGCGGGCAGGCATTTCTGGTGTGCAGCCCAAAGTGCTGGTGCCGGAAAAACCACAGACACCCGAGCAGAAATTCACCTCGAAAACAGACGACCTGATTATCAAGAGCGGTCGCGACGAGTTTCCGGGGTTGGCCATCAATGAATACCTGTGCATGTCCATTGCCCGGGATGCAGGTCTTCCGGTGCCGCCGTTTTACCTGTCGAAGAACCACAAACTATTCATTATGCGGCGCTTTGACCGAGACGAGCAGCTCAACCCGTTGGGCTTTGAAGACATGACCGCCCTGATGGGTCTGTCTGCCGAGCAGAAATACAGCAAGAGCTACGCCGCCATTGCCAAGGCCGTGCGTGTGTTCTGCGCCCCGGCACATCAACGCAGCTCACTCGCTCAATTGTTCGATAGCGTGGCGCTGAGCTGCATCGTGGGCAATGGCGATGCACATCTGAAAAACTTCGGCGTGCTCTACAGCGATCCAGTGCAATCGGATACGCGACTGGCGCCTGCCTACGACATTGTAAACACCACCGCCTACATCCCCGAGGATGCACTGGCGTTGGACCTGAGCGGAAATAAATCCCTATTCGCCTCGCGCCTTGGCATCCTCGAATTTGCCAAAACCTGCGAAGTCGACAATCCTGAAACCCGCATCCAGGCGTTGCTCCAGACGCTTGAAGTCGTGCTCAAGCGCGAAGACGACTACTGCCGGTCAGCGCCTGAAGTGGCAAAAGCCATACGGCAATCGGCTGAGGTTTACCAACGCAGCTTTGGCGACTGACGCGCCTCTTCAGGCGCCGGCAAGCCAGCGCCTGAAGAGGGCAGTCAGCCCCTCTCCCCCACCGGCAACCAGATCTCAACCGTTCCCGTGCCTTTGTGCGCATCAAAATCGGCACTGTAGCGCTCGAAATCCGCCCCCATCACCTTGTAGCCCGAGTGCGGCAACCACTCGAACATGATGCGCTCGTAGGTCTGTTCCAACGCCTGCACCGGGCCGTGATGCGCGAACACGGCATAGTTGAGCGGTGGAATTTCGATCACTTCAAAGTTGCTCGGCACAGCACTTTTGGCCGGGACTTCCACGCCGGCCATGTAATCGAATTCGCCGTGGTGGGGGTTATGGCAAACCCCATAGGTGACACCGCCGACACGTTCTTTGATGTCTTTGCTGCAACGGTCGAACAACTCCCACAGCTGTGGAATATCGCCGATGGTGGCCTTCGAATAACGACCTTTTACCCCGGCGATCACCAAGGCCTTGCCTGCTTCCATGCGCGGCTCGAGCGGTTGTCTTGTCTGCTGATCCATACGAACAGTCTCCTTCTTATGAGGGAACAAACCCGGATCGAGTATAGGGGCATTTGCACACGCTGCTCCAAGCAGAAAATTTTCCTACGCATCTGGACAACTGGCCATCATCGACCGTATTGTCTGCCCCGCAGGCCACCGCAGTGGCCGACGTCGCTCGGACGGTTCCGGGCGCTTACGTACTTCGAGGCAACAATGGCCGACCAAGGTTCGCCGCGCCGCTTTGCGCGCATCGATCGACTCCCCCCTTATGTATTCAACATCACTGCCGAGCTGAAGATGGCTGCGCGTCGGCGCGGCGAAGACATCATCGACTTGAGCATGGGTAACCCCGACGGCGCCACGCCGCCGCACATCGTCGAAAAACTTGTGCAAGTGGCCCAGCGTGAAGACACCCACGGCTACTCCACGTCCAAAGGTATCCCACGGCTGCGCCGCGCGATTTCGCGCTGGTACAAAGACCGTTACGAAGTGGACATCGACCCCGAGACCGAAGCCATCGTCACCATCGGTTCCAAGGAAGGCCTGGCGCACTTGATGCTGGCCACCCTGGACCAGGGCGACACCGTGCTGGTGCCCAACCCGAGCTACCCGATTCACATCTACGGTGCGGTGATCGCCGGCGCGCAGGTGCGTTCGGTGCCGCTGGTTCCGGGCGTGGACTTCTTCGCCGAGCTGGAGCGGGCGATTCGTGGCTCGATCCCCAAGCCGAAAATGATGATCCTCGGCTTCCCGTCCAACCCCACCGCGCAGTGCGTGGAGCTGGATTTCTTCGAGCGGGTGATTGCGCTGGCCAAGCAGTACGACGTGCTGGTGATCCACGACCTGGCCTACGCCGATATCGTCTACGACGGCTGGAAAGCCCCGTCGATCATGCAGGTGCCCGGCGCCAAGGACATTGCGGTGGAATTTTTCACCCTGTCCAAGAGCTACAACATGGCCGGCTGGCGCATCGGTTTCATGGTGGGCAACCCGGAACTGGTCAACGCCCTGGCCCGCATCAAGAGCTACCACGACTACGGCACCTTCACCCCGCTGCAGGTGGCGGCGATTGCGGCGCTCGAAGGCGACCAGCAGTGCGTGAAAGACATCGCCGAGCAGTACCGCCAACGCCGCAATGTGCTGGTCAAGGGCCTGCATGAACTGGGCTGGATGGTCGAGAACCCGAAGGCGTCGATGTACGTATGGGCCAAGATCCCGGAGGCGTATGCCGCCATGGGATCGCTGGAATTCGCCAAGAAGCTGCTGCTGGAAGCCAAGGTGTGTGTCTCGCCGGGCATCGGCTTCGGCGAGTATGGGGATGATCACGTGCGCTTTGCGCTGATCGAAAACCAGGACCGGATTCGCCAGGCGGTGCGGGGGATTCGCGGGATGTTCAGGGCGGATGGGTTGGCACCAAAAACTGGGGCCTAACTCGGTCAAAATGTGGGAGGGGACAAGCCCCCTCCCACATTTGATTGCATTCCAACATTTGTCTGGTGGTGTGGCTTACACCACCAACGACAGCAGCATGATGAAGATCAACGCCACGATCGACAGAATGGTCTCCATCGCCGTCCAGGTCTTGAAGGTCTCGGCCACAGTCATGTTGAAGTACTGTTTCACCAGCCAGAACCCCGCATCGTTGACGTGAGACAGGATCAACGAACCCGCCCCCGTCGCCAGCACCAGCAATTCGCGGTTGACCCCAGGGATCATTCCCACCACCGGCACCACAATGCCCGCGCCTGTGATGGTCGCCACGGTCGCTGAACCGGTGGCCACACGAATCACCGCCGCCACCAGCCATGCCAGCAAGATCGGGTTGATCTGCGCGTTCACCGCCATATGGCCGATCACGTCGCCCACGCCGCTGGTCACCAGCATCTGCTTGAAGCCGCCCCCGGCGCCAATGATCAGGATGATCGCGGCGGTGGGTGCCAGGCTGGCGTCGAGCAGCTTGAGGATCTGCTTGGCGTGGATGCCCTGACGGGTACCGAAGGTGTACAGCGACAGCAACAGCGCCAGCAGCAAGGCGGTGATCGGGTGACCGATCATGTCCATCCAGTTGCGCACCACGTTGCCTTCGGCGAACGCGATGTCGGCAAAGGTTTTGAGCAGCATCAGGAACACCGGCAACAGCACGGTGACCAGAGTGATGCCGAAGCTTGGCAGCGACTTGTTATCGGTCTCGCGGGCCAGTTGGTCGACCAGCTCCTGGGACGGATTGCCGGGGATGTACTTGGCGATGAACGTACCGAAGATCGGGCCGGCGATGATGGCGGTCGGCAGTGCGACGATCAGGCCGTAAAGGATGGTCTTGCCGATGTCCGCGCCAAACACGCCGATGGCCAGCAGCGGACCCGGGTGCGGCGGCACCAGGCCGTGCACCGCCGACAGGCCGGCGAGCAGCGGGATGCCGATCTTGATCAGCGACACGCCAGTGCGGCGCGCAACGATAAACACCAGCGGGATCAACAGTACAAAACCGATCTCGAAGAACAGCGGGATGCCCACCAGGAACGCGGCAAACATCATGGCCCACTGCACCTTCTCCTTGCCAAAGGCGCGGATCAGGGTCTGGGCGATCTGATCGGCACCGCCGGACTCGGCCATCATCTTGCCGAGCATGGTACCCAGCGCGAGGATGATGCCGACAAAGCCGAGCACCCCGCCGAAACCGTCCTGGAACGCCTTGATGATCTTGTCCACGGGCATGCCCGAGGTCAGGCCCAGGAAGCCGGCCGCGATGATCAACGCAATAAAAGGGTGAACCTTGAACTTGGTGATCAGAACGATCAGTCCAATGATGGTGACGACTGCATCTAACAGCAGGTACGACTCGTGGGACATGCCAAACATGGGGGTCTCTCCTGTTTGTTGTTGTTATTAAAGCGGGTGTTGAACTTCCTGCCGGGGACAGCGCTATCTTTTCCGGCAAAAAATTAATGAGTTGGTTCAAAGCCGTGCTTGAGCCACCAGGCGTTGGTTTGCCTGGCCAGTTCCTCGACGCTGTCTTCGCTGGCGTTGAGGGCCAGGGTCAGCGGCTCGCCCTTGGGCGATTCGAGGGTGGCGAACTGGCTGTCTATGAGGCTTGCCGGCATGAAATGGCCGGGGCGATGGGACACACGGTCCGAGGCCACTTCACGGGTCAGTTCCAGAAAGACGAAACCCAGGCCCGGCGCGGCTTCACGCAGATGGTCGCGGTATTTTTTCTTCAGGGCCGAGCAGGTGAGCACCGGATGTTCACCGGCTTCAAGAGAGCGGCGCAGTTCATCGCAGAGGATGTCCAGCCAGCCGGCGCGGTCGTCGTCGTTGAGGGGGTGGCCTGCGCTCATCTTTTCGATATTGGCGGCGGGGTGGAAGCTGTCGCCTTCAATGGCAGTGGCGCCGTTCAGCCGGCACAGGGCCTCGCTGACACTGGTCTTGCCGCAGCCGGCGACGCCCATGATGACCAGGGCGGTAACAGGTTGACTCATGAAACACCTCAAGACGCAGATAGCGCTACCTTTGCATGCCCTAAGGCGAGTGCAAAAACAGGCTTTTCCCGCGCCGTCTTGTCATTTTTATGGAGTGACGCGTGCATCCGCTCCAATCATTTGAACCGAGTCAGGCAACCCAAAGTTCAATAATTTGCAGCCATTTGGAGACAGCGCTACCTTAGTGCCTCGATTTTTGTTTGGCAAGCCGCCTGATGACCTCCAAGAACGATAAAAATACGCGCACCACGGGTCGCCCGACCCTCAATGAAGTCGCCCGTCTGGCCGGCGTCAGCCCGATTACCGCTTCGCGCGCCTTGCGCGGCATCAGCACCGTGGCCGTTGAGCTGGTCGAAAAAGTCCAGCACGCCGCCGCCGAACTCAACTACGTGGTCAACCCCGCCGCCCGCGCCCTGGCCTCGGCCCAGAGCCATTCGGTGGTGGTATTGGTGCCGTCGTTGTCTAACCTGCTGTTTATCGAAACCCTCGAAGCCATTCACCAAGTGCTGCGCCCCAAGGGCTTCGAAGTGCTGATCGGCAATTTCCACTATTCGCGCGATGAAGAAGAAAACCTGCTGCGCAACTATATGGCTTACCAGCCGCGGGGGTTGCTGCTGACGGGCTTCGATCGCACCGAAAGCGCCCGACGAATGGTCGAGGCCAGCAACGTGCCCTGCGTGTACATGATGGACCTGGACCCGAATGCGGGCGTGAACTGCGTGGGTTTCTCGCAATTGGCCGCAGGCGAAACAGCGGCGGCGCATCTGCTGTCCCGTGGGCGCAAACGCCTGGCCTATATCGGCGCACAACTGGACCAACGCACCTTGCTGCGCGGCGAAGGGTTCCGCCGGGCGCTGCAACAGGCAGGCAAGTACGACCCGGCGCTGGAATTGCTGACGCCGCGCCCTTCTTCCGTGGGCCTGGGCGGTGAGCTGTTCCTGCAACTGCTGGCCGCGCATCCGGATGTGGACGCGATCTTCTTCGGCAACGACGACCTGGCCCAGGGCGCGCTGCTGGAGGCGACGCGCCACGGCATTAACGTACCCGAGCGCGTGGCGGTGCTGGGCTTCAACGACTTGCCCGCATCGTCATTCATGGTGCCGCGCCTGAGCAGCATCAGTACTCCACGGGAGGCGATTGGTCGGCGTTCGGCGGAGCACTTGTTGACGATCATGGCGGGCAACAAGATCGCCAAGCCGGTGGTGGACATGGGGTTTGAGTTGCAGGTGCGGGAGAGCACCTGAACTTCAATAGGTAGGACGCCTGTAGGACCGGGCTGACATTGCAGTAAGCGCCTTGCTCCACTGCCTACGCATACGTCAGAATCCGCCGGCTTGTGCGCCTGGGTGGCGGTCTTTAAGGTTTGTCGGTCGCTGAATTTTTCGGTGATCGGGTTTAGTAGCCCGACTATTGGTCACTCTTAGTGCACGAGCCTTTTCTGTTTTATGGCGGCTGTGCGTAGGGCATCTTCGGATGCGCCGGCTTTGAGTGTCCACCGGTCTACTAACCTGCGTACAGCTGCCACCCATTGTTTAGTAGCGATACGGTGAAGGCTCCTATCAGGATGCTCTAATGATCAAAGAAATCGATACGCCGCCAACCACCCTCTTCACCGTCATTCCCGATGTCTCCACCGAAACCCTGCTGATCAACAGCTACGAAACCGTGTGTTCCGTCAGTACCTTGTTGCTTGACCTGTCCAATGACCTCAGTGGTAAACAGCGTGATGTTGCATTGGCCATTCATCAACTGAGCGAGCTGTCCGTCTTGCTGGTCGGCAAAGCCATGGACCAACATACACCGCGCTGTTGAGACCTTTACTCGGTCAAAATGTGGGAGGGGGCTTGCTCCCGATATAGGTAATCCGCACCGCTATCGGGAGCAAGTCGAATCGTCGAACAGCCCCTCCCATATGTTCAACCGTGCCCACTTGAGATATCGCGCAGCTGCCTATCCCCTGCTAGATTGATCATTTTCCAAATGCCAGGGAACCACCATGGGCCACTCACTGAAAATCCTCGGCCGCACCTCCTCCATCAATGTGCGCAAAGTACTCTGGACCTGCCTCGAACTGGGCATCGATTACACGCACCAGGACGACTGGGGCATCGGCTTCAAACCCACCCAATCCCCCGAATTTCTCGCGCTGAACCCCAACGCGCAAATCCCGGTGCTGATCGACGACCATGGCGTGCTGTGGGAATCCAACACCATCTGCCGCTACCTCGTCGGCCTGTACCAACGTTATGACCTGCTGCCTGCCGAACCCGCGCCACGGGCGCGGGTGGAGCAGTGGATGGACTGGCAGGCCACCGAACTCAACCCGTCGTGGGGTTACGCGTTCCATGCCCTGGTGCGCCGCAACCCCGACTATCAGGACCCGCAACGCATCAAGGCAGGTGTACATGCCTGGAACGACAAGATGGGCCTGCTGGAACAACAGCTTGTTCGCACCAATGCCTACGTAGCCGGCGAGGAATTCACCCTGGCCGACATCCTCATCGGCCTTTCGGTGCACCGTTGGCGCATGACCCCCATGGAGCATCCGCCCTACCCCGCCATCGCAGCCTATTACGAACGCCTCAGCCAACATCAAGGCTTCAAGACCTTCGCCCTCGACGGCCATAACTGACTGAGCGTTCCCGCCATGCCCGCACTCTCTGCCACCGACGGCATCGACCCCATCCGTGCCGCCCATATCAGCGCCCGCATCGATCGTCTGCCCGCCGTCGCCACCGTCTGGCGCCTGGTGGCGCTGTTGTCGATCGGTGGTTTTTTCGAGCTGTATGACCTGTTCCAGACCGCCTATATCAGCCCCGGCCTGATCAGCGACGGGATCTTCCACACCGGCAGCGAAGGCGTGTTCGGCTTCTCCGACCAGGCGGCGTTCGCCTCGGCGACCTTTCTGGGCCTGTTCCTCGGCGCGAGCCTGCTCAGCCCGATTGCCGACCGCTTCGGGCGCCGGGCGATCTTCACCTTTGCGCTGATCTGGTACACGGTCGCCACGGTGCTGATGGGCATCCAGACCTCCGCCCTGGGCATTATCTGCATGCGTTTTTTGGTGGGTATCGGCCTGGGCATCGAACTGGTGACCATTGACGCCTACCTCTCGGAACTGGTGCCCAAGCGCATGCGCAGTTCGGCGTTTGCCTTTGCGTTTTTCATCCAGTTCCTGTCGGTGCCGGCAGTGGCGTTGATGTCATGGTGGCTGGTGCCCCAGGCGCCGTTCGGGGTTTCCGGCTGGCGCTGGGTGGTGCTGAGCAGTGCGGTGTTTGCGCTGTTTATCTGGCAACTGCGCAAGCGCTTGCCGGAATCACCGCGCTGGTTGGCGCAAAAAGGCCGCTTTGAAGAAGCCGGGGCGATCATGGACAGCCTGGAAACACGCTGCCAAAAGGATCATGGCAAACCGCTGGATAAACCCGAACCGGAGGCCGTCAGCGTGCAGGGCAGCGGCCGTTTCGCCGATATCTGGCAGCCCCCGTACCGGCGCCGCGCGCTGATGCTGATCGTGTTCCATGTATTCCAGGCCATCGGCTTCTTCGGCTTCGGCAATTGGCTGCCGGCGCTGCTGTCGGGTCAGGGCGTGAGCGTGACCCACAGTTTGCTCTATGCCTTCATCATCACCCTCGCCTACCCGTTGGGGCCGTTATTGTTCGTGAAGGTGGCCAACCGCTTTGAGAACAAGTGGCAGATCGTCGGTTCGGCCATGGGCGCGGTGATCTTCGGCAGCCTCTTCGCCCTGCAAACCACGGCGGTAGGTCTGGTGGTGTGTGGGGTGATGATCACCTTCTGCAATGCCTGGCTGAGCTTCAGTTATCACTCGTACCAAAGCGAACTGTTCCCCACCAATATCCGCGCGCGGGCGGTGGGGTTCTGTTACTCGTTCAGCCGCTTGTCGACGGTGTTCAGCAGCCTGTTGATCGGTTTTATCCTCGAACACCTGGGTACGCCAGGCGTGTTGGCGTTCATCGCCAGCAGCATGCTGATCGTGATGATCACCATCAGTTGGTTCGGGCCGCGTACGCGTAACCTGGCGTTGGAAAATATTGCTCATTGACGGCAAGGCTTGGCCGCCTGCGGGACAATACTTGCCGCGACGGCCACTCCCCTCCCAACAGATACGGGAGTTTTGCGCCCGGCACGCTATTTGCTCCAGCAGTTACACCGTACATTTCCCCAGGTGACCGATCATGCTGGTTAACAACAACACCCAAGCCGTGTCGACGGTGCAACAGATCAAGCGGCCCGACATGGACCCCGCCAACGCCGCCGCCAGTGCGCTGTACAGCGGAGCCCTGCAAGCAGTGCAACAAAGCGTGACCGTGCCGGCCGTGCAGAAGGAATTGGACAAGGCGACCGACCGTATCGACGAAGCCTTCGCCAAGACCCGTGTGCAGTTACAGACCAGCGCATCAACCAGCGATGTGCCGGCGACCAGTTCCGCCTCGGGCGCACGCGCCGAGTTCACCGACTACATGAGCAAATCCCCGGCCGAGCGGATTCGTGAGCAGTTGCTCAAGGAGCAGGGCTTGACCGAGGCGGATGTGCAGAATATGTCGCAGGAAAAACAGGATGCTATTTCCAAGCAAGTGGCCGAGCGGCTCAAGCAGCAGCAAGAGCAGCAGGTAGCGGCGAAGACGGTCGACCCGCAGGCACAGGCGGTGAAAGAGACCCTGGCGGCGATCTGAGCCGCACCGCTGACTCAATGTGGAAGGTGGCTTGCCTGCAGCGATAGCCATGAGTCTCTACACAATTTTAAAAGCTGAAAATCCTCCTGTGGTGAGCGGCCCATCTGTCATAGATTTTTCGCTCACCGGAAGACGTATAGATACCTGTGTGTCTCGTAAGCAAGCCAGCTCCCACCTTGATCAGGTTACCAAAGCGGCGACAGGGGGTTGCGCTACGCAAGGCGGCTATTCAGCCAGCATTTGCAACAAGGCACGGGCACTGGAGGATGGCGAGCGTTGTGGTGTTGCCACCAGTGCAAATTCTCGCTGCACCGGCACCGTCAACGGCATCACGCGCAAGCCCAGGCGCTGGATAGGCAAGGTCATTTCCGGGACCAAGGTCACCCCCACACCTTCACGCACCAGGCTGAACGCGCTGCTCCATTCGCGCACTTGCACGCGGATATCGCGCAGCGCCAGACCGGCCTCGGCGCCAAGGCTGCGGGCATTGGCGGTGCAACCTCCGGTGGCGAGCACAAAGGGTTGTTGAAACAGTTCTTCCAACGACACGCTGGCACCCGCCGGGCGCTGTGCCAGTGGATGGTTCGTGGGCAACACAGCCAGCCAAAGGTCACGCCCTAGAAATGAGGCGTTGCGCTCAGGCGCGGGGTTGAGCACTACGCCCAGATCAATCAGGCCGGCATCAAGCAAGGTGTTCACTTCGTTGTCGGTCACCTCAAGAGAAGTGACTTCGATACCCGGATACAGCTGCGCGAAACGCTGCAACTGCGGCGTCAGAAACTTAGCCAGAACCTTGGGAAAACTGGCGATGCGAAGACTCCCACGCAGCATGGGCCGGGCTTGATCCACCGTGCTGCGGATCGTCTGCAAGGCGTTCAGCATCACCCGAGCCTGTTCGATCACACTCAGCCCCAGAGCGGTAGGCAAAGTGTTGCGCGGAGCTCGGGTAAACAGTTGCGCCCCCAAGGCCGCCTCCATGCCGGCCATGGCCTGGCTGGCGGCGGATTGGGTCATGCCCACGCGCTCGGCGGCGGCGGTGATACTGCCGTGGTCGGCCACGGCCACCAAAAGGCGCCAGTGCATCAGGTTCATCATGGCAGTCGCTGTCCTTATGGCTGGGCGCTGAAGAATTAATTTTACCCACGGTGGCATGCCCGCAAGACTGGCGCAAATCCTAAGGAGCTGCCCCTGATGAAACTGTATTTTTCCCCAAATGCCTGCTCTCTTGCCCCGCATATCGTGCTGCGGGAGTTGGCGCTGCCCTTTGACCTGATACGGGTCGACAACCAGGCAAAAACCACGGCCAATGGCGAAGATTTCCTGCAAATTAATCCCAAGGGTTATGTGGCGGCGCTGCAACTGGATAATGGCCAGGTACTGACCGAAGCCAGCGCCATCCTGCAATACCTGGCCGACCTGAAACCCGACGCTCATCTTGCTCCGGTCAATGGCAGTTGGGAGCGCGTGCGTTTGCAGGAATGGTTGAATTTTATTGCCAGCGAAGTGCATGGCGGGTTGGCGGTCTTTTTCAACAGCGCCATCCAAGGTGACATCAAGGCGATGTTCACGACCACGTTATTCAAGCGCTTTGCGATTCTGGTACAGACGCTGGAACAACAAGACTACTTGATGGGCTCACGGTTTTCGGTAGCGGATGCGTATTTGTTCGTGGTGCTGCGCTGGGCAGACATTCACGCGATCGATCTGCGCGACTGGCCGGCGCTGGCGGCGTTTCAACAGCGAGTGAATGAGCGGCCAACGGTGATTGCTGCGCTGGCCGCCGAAAATCCCTGAGTTCGACAGTGATCAGTGCCCGAACAACCCGCTCTCGGACTTCTTGGTTTTTTTGTCGGCGCGTTTTTCATCGGCAGTCTTTGCCGGTTTTTTCTTCGCGGCTTTCTTTGAATCCATACCTTTGGCCATGCTGCGTACTCCACTGTGAAGGGATGCAGCATTGGGTATACCACCTATTGCCCGGCAGAAGGCGCTTATAATCCCTGGTCCTTCATAACGCCTGCCTGAACACCATGCCCGAGTTACCCATCGATCTGCTGGCAGAACCCCTGTGGCCGCTGCTGAACAAGTTTTATCGCAGCCACAATTCATCGATGAAGGCGCTCAAGGGCGGGCGTTTGTGGGTGGCGCGCGATGGCGAGATTGTCGCCGGGTTGTGCCTGACGCCGGTGGTGGGTGGGCAGTGGCTGACGGGGGTGTTTGTGGCGCCGGATTATCGCGGCCGGGGGTTGGCGGCGCGGTTGATTGCTCACGCAGTGGCCTCCTGCGGAGGGACGGTGTGGCTGCTGTGCCATCCGGACCTGGAAGGGTTGTATCAGCGCATGGGGTTCTCCCAGGACACCGTGCTGCCGCAGTCGCTGAGCGAACGGCTGGTGCGCTATAAGCGCAACAAGCCGATGATTGCGATGGGTTTGGAACCGAATAACAAGCACACCCCCCTACGTGAGGGCCGTGTTCAAGTTACTCGTCAGCCGTCGGATCCATGTCCGGAAACATCACGTCGATAAACCCGAACTTGCTGAAATCGGTAATCCGCGACGGGTACAACCGACCGATCAGGTGGTCGCATTCGTGCTGCACCACCCGCGCATGGAAGCCATCGGCGAAACGTACGATGGGCTCGCCCTTTGGGTCAAAACCCTCGTAGCGAATCTGCTGGTAACGGTTCACCGCGCCGCGCAGGCCAGGCACCGAAAGGCAGCCTTCATAGCCCTCTTCCAACACCGGGCTGAGCGGTGTGATCAACGGGTTGATCAGGATGGTCTGCGGCACCGGTGGCGCATCCGGATAGCGCTCACTGGCTTCGAAACCAAAGATCACCAGTTGCAGGTCGACGCCGATCTGCGGCGCGGCCAGGCCGACACCGCCCACGTGCTCCATGGTCTGGAACATGTCGTCGATCAATTGCCACAGCTCAGGGCTGTCGAACATTTCCGGCGGAACCGGAGGGGCGATACGCAGCAGGCGTTCATCGCCCATTTTCAGGATTTCACGGATCATTGATCAGACTTCATCAGGGAGGGGCTTGGAGTGGTCACGGCCGAGGCCGGAGACATGCTGTTTTTCCTGCGCGGGCTCATCGAAATCCTTCGCGCCTGGCGCCTTGCCTTCGGCCGACATGTGTTCGATCACGGCATTCATCTCCGCCCCCAGCAACAGCACCGCGGCAGAAATGTAGAAGTACAGCAGCAGCACGATGATCGCACCGATACTGCCATACATGGCGTTGTAGTCGGCGAAGGTCTTGACGTAATAGCCAAAGCCCAGCGAGGCGACGATCCACACCACCACCGCGAGCACCGAGCCTGGGGTGATAAAGCGAAATTCCTGCTCGACATCCGGCATTACGTAGTACATCAGGGCCACGGCGAACATCAGCAGAATCACGATCAGCGGCCAGCGCACGATGGTCCAGAGGGTGACCACGAATTCCTGCATGCCGATCTGCCCGGCCAGCCATTCCATCACCTGCGGGCCGAGCACCATCAGCGCGGCGGCGGCCAGCAGCATGCCGGCGATGCCGACGGTGTAGAAAATCGACAGCGGGAAGCGCTTCCAGATCGGCCGGCCTTCCACCACGTCGTAGGCGGCGTTCATCGCGCTCATCATCAGGCGCACGCCGGCGGAAGCGGTCCACAGCGCGATCACGATACCCACCGACAGCAGGCCGCCCTTGGATTGCTGCAACTGGTCGATCACCGGGTTGACCTGCTCCAGGGCCTGGGGCGGTAACACCAGTTCCGACTGCAGGCGCAGCCAGCTGAAAAAGTCCGGCAAATGCAGGAAACCGATCAGGGCAATCAGGAACAGCAGGAAGGGAAACAGCGAAAACAGCATCTGGTAGGCCAGCGCCGAGGCGTAGGTGGACATCTCGTCGTCGACGAATTCCTTGACGGTGCGCGCCAGCACCTTGTGCAGCTTGAGACCATCGAGAACCGGAAAGATCATAGCGTCTCCTTTTCGCCGCAGAGAGGGTGAGATCGTGGGCGACTCAGGGGCCGTTTTCTACATCAAAGTAGCCCATTTGGCGACTTTGAAACAATTTCGAAAGTTTAGTTGCACAGCCAGATACAAAAACGGCCATCCGTGGATGGCCGTCGGGCGGCTGGGATGAGCCCGCCGAAGCGACTTATTCGGTGGCTTTTTTGACCGCGTCCTTGGTTTTGCCGATGGCTTGCTGAGCCTCGCCTTTTTTCTCCTGGATCACGCCTTCAGCACGCAACTTGTCGTTATCGGTGGCTTTGCCGACACCTTGCTTGATGTTACCGACGGCTTCGTTCGCCATGCCTTTTACCTTATCGGAGGTGCTGCCCATGGTATGACTCCTGATAACAATCAAATGGTTTTTGGTCACTACGTAGAAGTTGACCTGAGGCCGTTCGGCAGAGTTTCAATTATTTTCAGCAGGCATTTCATCGAAAGGAACAGGTTTGGCTTTATGTTTTGCAGCCAACCCACGAGAATGCCCGGCACATTCAGGCCATACCGCTGAATAACAGATCCCGTAGGAAGGTTATGAAACTCAATAAAGCACAGGCCATCGCCCGCAGAAACCAGGAACTGGGCGGTGCCGTACTCGGCGTCAACAACTGCCACTTCACCGACCTGGACCGCAAACGCAACATCTGGTGGTTCGACCTGCCGCTGGCGCGGATTGCCGTGGGCCAGTACGAGTGGATTCACCTGTTGATGCACAACGCCGAGTCCGACCAGTTGCTGCACCTGAAGGTGCCGACGGCGTTCCTGCGGGAGAAGCTCGAAGGCTTGGTGGTGCGTAATGCCGGCAAGCGCAAGCCGGAGATTACTCTGGAGCTGAGCGCGGACAAGGATTCGTTCTTGAAAGATGTGCGCCCGGCGGGTGCGGGTGTGAACTTCGCGCAGTTTGCCCTGTAAAAACACAGGACAAAAAAATGTGGGAGGGGTGGTGCAACGAATCGTCGCACCGCCCCTCCCACATTTGTATTGCGTTACTTTTTAAGACCGAGTTTCTTCAGTTCTTCATCGCGCAACTCACGCCGCAGGATCTTGCCCACGTTGGTCGTCGGCAGGGCATCGCGGAACTCCACGGCCTTGGGCACCTTGTAGCCGGTGACGTTGGCGCGCATATGCTCCATCACCTGGTCCTTGGTCAGGGTGGCCCCCGGCTTGACCACGATGAAAATCTTGATGTGCTCCCCGGATTTTTCGTCCGGCACGCCGATGGCCGCGCATTGCAGTACGCCCGGCAGGGTCGCCAGTACGTCTTCCAGCTCATTGGGATACACGTTGAAGCCCGAGACCAGGATCATGTCCTTCTTGCGGTCGACAATGCGCATATAGCCGTCCGGCTGAATGATCGCGATATCCCCGGTTTTCAGCCACCCTTCGCTGTCGAGCATCTCGTCGGTGGCGTCCTGGCGCTGCCAGTAGCCCTTCATCACCTGCGGGCCCTTGACGCACAGCTCGCCGACTTCACCCAGGGCCAGCTCGACGCCGTCATCGGTGATGACCTTGCACAGGGTCGAAGGCACCGGAATGCCGATGGTGCCGAGCTGGATATGCTGGATCGGGTTCACCGTGGCCACCGGACTGGTTTCGGTCATGCCGTAACCTTCGCAGATGCCACAGCCGGTCACGGCTTTCCAGCGTTCGGCGGCCGCCAGTTGCAGGGCCATGCCGCCGGACAGGGTGACCTTTAGGGCGGAGAAGTCCAGCTTGCGGAAGGCTTCGTTGTTGCACAGCGCCACAAACAAAGTGTTGAGGCCGACAAAGCCGCTGAACTTCCACTTGGACAGTTCCTTGACCATCGCCGGCAGGTCGCGCGGGTTGCTGATCAGGATGTTGTGGTTGCCGATCAGCATCATCGCCATGCAATGAAAGGTGAACGCGTAGATGTGGTACAGCGGCAGCGGTGTGATCAGGATTTCGCAGCCTTCATTGAGGTTGGAGCCCATCAGCGCCTTGCATTGCAGCATGTTGGCGACGAGGTTGCGGTGGGTGAGCATCGCGCCCTTGGCCACGCCGGTGGTGCCGCCCGTGTATTGCAACACCGCCACATCGCCGCTGGCGGGGCCGGCATCGTTGACCGGTTGGCCATGGCCCTTGGCGAGCACGTCGTTGAACTTGATCGCCTGCGGCAAGTGATACGCCGGGACCATTTTCTTCACATACTTGATGACGCTGTTGATCAGCAGGCGCTTGAGCGGCGGCAGCAGGTCGGCGACTTCGGTGACGATCACGTGCTTGACGGACGTCTTGGGTACGACCTTTTCCGCCAGGTGGGCCATATTGGCCAGGCAAACCAGCGCCTTGGCGCCGGAGTCGTTGAATTGATGTTCCATTTCCCGCGCGGTGTACAGCGGGTTGGTGTTGACCACGATCAGGCCGGCACGGATGGCACCGAACACGGCGACCGGGTATTGCAGAACGTTGGGCAGTTGCACGGCGATTCGATCGCCGGGCTTCAAGTCGGTGTGCTGTTGCAGGTACGCGGCGAAGGCGCCGGACAATTCGTACAACTCACCGTAGGTGATTGTCTTGCCCAGGTTGCTGAAAGCCGGTTTGTTGGCGAAGCGCTGGCAGGACTGCTTCAGTACCGCCTGAATATTTGGATACTCGTCTGGATTGATGTCTGCAGCAATCCCGGCGGGGTACTTATCCTTCCAAAAGTCTTCGTGCATGGAAGCCCACTCCTCAGCGACGCGAATTCATCATCGCATTTGATGCGATTATTATTGGTGTATGTTTTTTTAAGGTGAATCTGGCGCTTTCAAGCAGGCCGAGACGTCACAAAGCGCGCCGAGAGTAGCAGCTTTGCCAAGGGCCGACTAGAGCCAAACGAGGGCCCTACAGTCACTATCATGACTGTCCTACAATATTTGGTCACACTTCAAACAAAGCTAAAATCCCACAGCGAGGGGCTCTGGAATAAGGCTTACAGCACAACATAAAACAAATGTAGGAGGGGCCTTGCCCCGATGGCGGTGGGTCAGTCACTGGAAGCAGTGGCTGACACTCAGCAATCGGGAGCAAGCCCCCTCCCACACTTTGACCCTCTTTCAATTCAGGCGATGTCGCGCAGCTCTCTGCGCAAAATCTTGCCTACCGGCGTCATCGGCAACGAATCGCGCAGCACAATCTGCTTGGGCACCTTGTACCCCGTGAAGTTGGCCTTGCAGTAGCTCTTCAACTCCTCGAGGCTCACGCCTTCGGCACGCGCCACCACAAACAGCTTCACCGCCTCCCCGGTACGCTCGTCCGGCACGCCGATCACGGCGCAGTTGGCCACGCCCGGATGAGCCATCACCACGTCTTCGATTTCATTGGGGTACACGTTGAAACCCGAGACGATGATCAGGTCTTTCTTGCGATCGACAATGCGCACAAAGCCATCGTCGTCGATCACCGCAATGTCGCCGGTCTTGAGCCAACCTTCGGCGTCCAGGGCCTCGGCGGTGGCGGCCGGTTGCTGCCAGTAACCTTTCATGACCTGCGGGCCCTTGATGCACAGTTCGCCGCGCTCGCCCAAGGGCAGCTCCACACCAGCGTCATCAATCACCTTCATCGCCGTCGCCGGCACCGGAATGCCCACGGTGCCCAAGCGCGATTTGTTGCCATAAGGGTTAGTGCTGGCGACCGGTGAGGTTTCCGTCAGGCCATAGCCCTCGCCAATCGCACAGCCGGTCAGTTGCTCCCAACGCTCGGCCGTGGCCTTGATCAGCGCGGTGCCGCCGGAGTTGGTAAGTTTGAGGTGGGAGAAATCCAGGCTCTTGAAGTCAGGGTGGTCCATCAACGCCACAAACAGCGTGTTGAGCCCCAACAGCCCGGTAAAGCGCCACTTTTTCAGCTCCTTGATAAACCCGCCGATGTCCCGTGGGTTGGTGATGAGCACGTTGTGGTTTCCGGACACCATCATGCACATGCAATTGGCCGTGAACGCATAGATGTGGTACAGCGGCAGCGGCGCGATCATCACCTCCTGCCCTTCCTTGATCAGCGGGTGGCCGTCCTCGCCGGTCTGCGACATGCAGGCGCGTACCTGCTGCATGTTCGCCACCAGGTTGCCATGGGTGAGCATCGCGCCCTTGGCCAGGCCGGTGGTGCCGCCGGTGTATTGCAGCACCGCGATGTCATCCAGGCTCACGGGATGGCGCGTTATACCCAGGCCCGTTCCCATGCGCAGCGCACGCTTGAACGACACCGCGCGTGGCAGGTGATAGGCCGGGACCATCTTCTTCACCTTGTCGACCACGGTGTTGACCAGCCAGCCTTTGGCGGCTGGCAGAAAGTCGCCCATCTTGGCTTCGATCAGGTAGTCGATCTCGGTGTCGGCGCACACCTCCTGCACACGTGAACCGAACAGGTTGAGGTAGACCAGCGCCCGCACGCCGGCATCCTTGAATTGGTGGCGCATCTCGCGCGGTGTGTACAGCGGGTTGGTGTTGACCACGATCAGTCCGGCGCGCAGGGCGCCGAATACGGCGATCGGGTAATGCAGCACGTTGGGCATCTGCACCGCGATGCGCTCGCCGGGCTTGAGGTCAGTGTGCTGCTGCAGGTAACCGGCGAACGCCGCACTCTGGCGCTCAAGCTCGGCGTACGTGAGGGTGACACCCATGTTGCTGAAGGCCGGACGGTCGGCGAAGGTCTTGCAGGAGCGCTCGAACACTTCGATCACCGACTTGTAGGCCGAGAGGTCGATGGCATTGGGGACGCCCGCCGCGCGTTTGTCATTCCAGAAATCAGGTTGCATTATTCTTGTCCTCGGTACCTGAATGTGTCTGGCCGCTTATAACTTATAAAAAGCGGAGCTTTGGGGACGTTAGCAGCTATGGCCAAACAGGCAAATACAGCCGGGCCTGTCATTGATTGTATGAATCTAGCTGCTGATGCGTAGGCAGATACCCCGCGTTTCGGCGGATGCGCTATACACTGCTACGAGACCGAGCAGACCTTGAAACAAGGAACCGCCATGAACCACAGCACCCACTGGCTGACCGCGAACGACCACAGCCGCCTGTACGTCAACCACTGGATGCCGGAGGGTCCGGCCAGGGCCGTGCTGATGCTGTCCCACGGCATGGCAGAGCACAGCGGCCGTTATGCGCGGCTGGCCGATGCCCTGTGTGCCGCCGGCTACGCTGTCTATGCGCTGGACCAGCGCGGCCACGGCCGCACCGCCGACGAAGGCACGCTGGGGTTATACGCCGAAAAGGATGGCTGGAACAAAGTGGTGGGCGACCTGGCCAGCCTCAATCAGCACGTTGGCCAGCAGCACCCAGGGCTGCCGATCATTCTGTTGGGGCACAGCATGGGCAGCTACATCGCCCAGGCCTACCTGCTGCACCACAGCGCCAGCCTGCATGGGGCGATTGTCAGTGGTTCGAATTTCCAGCCGGTGGCGCTGTACCGCGCCGCACGCGTGATCGCCCGCGCCGAACGTTTGCGCCAGGGGCTACGCGGCCGCAGCGCGCTGATCGATTACCTGTCGTTCGGCTCATTCAACAAAGCGTTCAAGCCCAACCGTACGGCGTTCGACTGGCTCAGCCGCGACCCGGCGGAAGTGGACAAATACATCAATGACCCGCTGTGCGGTTTCCGCTGCACCAACCAGCTGTGGGTCGACTTGCTCGGCGGCTTGCAGCAGATCAGCAAAGCGTCCAACCTCGCGCAGATCGATCCGGGCCTGCCGATTCTGGTCATGGGCGGCGAATGTGATCCGGTGAGCGAGGGCAAACGTCTCACCAGTCTGGCCAACGCGTTGCGTGAGGCCGGGTGTCAGCACCTGCAACTGAATATCTACCCGCAGGCGCGTCACGAAGTGTTCAACGAAACCAACCGCGATGAAGTCACCGCGGATGTGCTGACGTGGCTCGACCAGGCCCTGACCTTGCGCAGGCCGGCCCGCTGCGAATAAATTTACCTTTAATATCAGCCAGTTAAATTACCGATTAGCCACAGGATGCACCTTTAGATGACCCAGGTAACCAACACCCCGTACGAAGCCCTCGAAGTCGGCCAGACCGCCAGCTACAGCAAGACCGTCGAAGAGCGCGATATCCAGCTGTTCGCCGCCATGTCCGGCGACCACAACCCGGTGCACCTGGATGCTGAATACGCCAAGGCGACCATGTTCAAGGAGCGTATCGCCCATGGCATGTTCAGCGGCGCCCTGATCAGCGCAGCCGTAGCCTGTGAGCTGCCTGGGCCGGGCACTATCTATATCGGCCAGCAGATGAGCTTCCAGAAACCGGTCAAGATCGGCGACACCCTGACCGTGCGCCTGGAAATCCTCGAGAAGCTGCCGAAGTTTCGTGTACGCATCGCCACGCGGGTGTTCAACCAGCGCGATGAGCTGGTGGTGGATGGCGAAGCCGAGATCCTCGCGCCGCGCAAACAGCAGGTCGTGACCCTGACCGAGCTGCCGCCAATCAGCATCGGCTGATTCAAGGTCGACACAAAAAAATGTGGGAGGGGGCAAGCCCCTCCCACATTTTTTACAGCAGATTTTTTACAGCATTTAGCGCGTAGGCTTACGACTGAGCGCGAGCCTGGTTACGCAGGGCTTTTACCTGGTCGTGGTTACGCTGTACGCCGTGGTACTGACGCTCAACCAGGTCACGAATGCCCAGCAGGTTGTGCTTGTTGATCTTCTCGATCGCTTCACGGTAGGCCTTGAGTGCATGGTCTTCACCACGCTCGGCTTCGTTGAGCACAGCCTCTTCATCCTTACCGGTGACCATCGACTTCACGTCGACCCAGCCACGGTGCAATGCACCGGCTACGCTGCCGGAATCTTCCGGATCACCACCCAGCGCACGCACGGCGGTTTTCAGCTCGGCGGCGGCCGTCGCGCAGTCAGCGGAACGCTTGGCAAACAGGGCCTTGAGCTCTGGGTGCTTGATGTCTTCGGCACACTCCTTGAAACCTTTTTGACCGTCGATGCTGGTTTCGATCAGGTCATTGAGCACGGAGATCGATTCTTTGTTGATGTCAGTCATTTTTCAATTCCTTTGGCAGGTTGAAGAGGTCACTTAAAGAAGCTTTGTTTCAGCTTGCCTTAGTAATTGCAGCGCTCGTGCCAGGTTTTTAAAAACAATTTAAACATTTAAAATCAACAAGTTACGAATTATTGAACCATCTGTATGCTCGTTATTTGCATGATCTGTCATTTGGCCTTCATGCAGAATGCCTGTATTTTCCAAGGTCTCGACTGACGCAGCGGATGCCCTATGAACCCCGAAAAACTCGAACTGCTGATCACTCGTCAAATGCCCTTCGGCAAGTACAAGGGCCGGATCATCGCCGACTTGCCGGGCCCCTACTTGAACTGGTTTGCTCGTGAAGGTTTCCCCCACGGTGAACTGGGCGGTTTACTGGCATTGATGCAGGAAATCGACCACAACGGCCTGTCCGAATTACTCGAACCGCTGCGCGCGAAACACGGCAAACCCGCCCCACGCCATTGACCAAGAGCCCCACCATGCCAAGGAACGCAGATAACGAACATCACTGGCAGGCCATCGCTCGGCGCTATGACTTGGAACCAGGCCCGATCAACCTGGAAAACGGCTACTTCGGCCGCATGAGCCGTGCGGTGCAGGCGCAATACGTGGAACACGTGGCGTTTATCAACCGCAGTAACGCGGTGCATGTGCGCCAGCGCTTTGAGCGAGGCGAAAACGACGAGATCCGCCGCCAACTGGCCGCCTTGATCGACGTCGAGCCGCAGGCGCTCGCTTTCACCCGCAACGCCACCGAAGCCTTGCAATCGCTGATCCGCAACTACAACCGCCTGCAACCGGGTGATCAGGTGCTGATCAGCGACCTGGAATACGACACGGTCAAGGGCGCCATGCGCTGGCTGGCCGGTGTTCGCGGCGTGGACATAATCGAGATTTCCCACACGCATCCGGCCAGTTTCGACAGCCTGGTACAGACCTATCGCGATACGTTCATACAACATCCACGCTTAAAGCTCATGGCGCTGACCCATGTCACCCACCGCACCGGCCTGGTAATGCCCGTTGCGGCGATTGCCGAGGCCGCGCGGGAGCATGGCATCGACGTGATCCTCGACGGCGCCCATGCCCTGGGCCAACTCGAGTTCAACCTGGCGGAGCTGGGTATCCAGTTCGCGGGCTTCAACCTGCACAAATGGATTGGCGCGCCGCTGACGCTGGGCTTTCTTTATATCGCCCCCGAACGCCTGAAGGACATCGACCCGGACATGGGCGAGTTCCACTACCCCGCCACCGATGTACGCGCACGTACGTCCTACAGCACGCCGAACTTTCCGGCGCTGATGACCCTGCCGCTGGTGTTTGAAGAACACCGGGCATTGGGTGGCGCGGCGGCCAAAGGCGCGCGGGTCAATTACCTGCGGGATTTGTGGGTGAGGCAGGTGCGGCCACTGGAAGGGATTGAAGTGCTGACGTCGGATGATCCGCGGTTGTACTGCGCGCTTACCGCGTTCAAGTTCACTGGGCGCGATCAGCAAGTCATGGTGGATCGGTTGCTCAAGGAATACGACCTGTTTGCCACCACGCGCACGGGGGCGGCGTTTGGTACCTGCATTCGGGTGACGCCGGGGTTGGTGACGTCTGCGGCGGACATGAATCTGCTGGTCGCCGCCATTACCCAGTTGAACACACACTGAAAATGGGGCGCTCTCGATTTTTCTACAGGCAAAAAAAAGCGGTACACCGACCAAGTGCACCGCAAAAATGCCGTTAAGCACAGCAACAACGATTCGGTAGATCAGATCAATCCAGCAGCGCCAACGCCTGTGCGGTGACTTCCTGAATGCGGGCCCAGTCGCCGTTCTTGATCCACTCCGGATCAAGCATCCAGCTACCGCCCACGCACATGACATTTTTCAACGCCATGTAGCTTTTGATGTTGGCCGGACCGACGCCGCCGGTCGGGCAGAACTTCACTTCGCCGAACGGGCCGCCCAGCGCCTTGAGGGCCGCCACGCCGCCGCTGACTTCGGCCGGGAACAGCTTGAAGCGGCGGTAACCCAGGGCATAGCCCTCCATGATGCCGGAGGCATTGCTGATGCCAGGCAGCAATGGGATAGGACTGTGCACCGAGGCTTCCAGCAGATCGCGGGTGATGCCTGGGGTGACGATAAATTGCGAGCCCGCCACTTCAGCCGCATCGAGCATGTGACGGTCGAGTACGGTGCCCGCCCCGGTGCAGAGTTCTGGGCGCTGCTCACGCAATACCTGGATGGCCTTGAGGCCGAACTCGGAACGTAGGGTCACTTCCAATGCGGTCAAGCCACCGGCTGCCAAGGCATCGGCCAGCGGCAGAATGTCCTGTTCACGGGCGATGGTGATCACCGGCAGGATCCGCGCCTTGGCGCAGAGGCTGTCGATCAGGGCAACTTTGTCCGCCATGGACACGGTGGGTTGAGGGCTTTTCATAGCGGCTGATCCTTGGCTCATGGGCACCAGTAAATCTCTAATGTAGGTTGCAAAAACGCGCGAATCGGCATGGCAGCAACGTCGTCACTGGCCAGGGCGGCGCTCAAGGTCGTCAACTTCGAACTGCCGGAAATCGACAGCACGGTGTAATTGGCCGTGGCCAGCAAGGCGCGACTCATGGTCAGGCGCTGGTGCGGCACGGTCGGCGCGAGCATCGGCCAGCAACGGCGGGTACCGTCGGCCTTCAGTGCTTCGGCGAGATTGGGACTGTTGGGAAACAGCGAGGCGGTGTGACCGTCATCGCCCATGCCCAGCACCAGCACATCAATGGCCGGCAGTTCGGCCAGCAGGCGATCGGCCTGCTCGGCGGCGTCTTCAAGGGTTGGCGTCGCGCTGTACAGGCTCAGAAATCGGGCCTTGGCAGCCGGGCCCTGCAACAGGTGCTGCTTCAACAAGCCGGCATTGCTGTCGGCGTGCTCCACCGGCACCCAACGTTCATCGGCCAGGGTAATGGTGACCTTGGACCAGTCCAGGCCTTGCTTGGCCAGGTGCTGGAAAAACGCCACGGGGCTGCGGCCACCGGACACCACCAGGGTCGCCTCGCCACGGGCACTGATGGCCCCGCGCAGCTGCTCGGCCACGTCATTGGCCAGGCCCTCTGCCAGCAGCACCGGCGAACGGTACTCATGGGCAGTCACGCCCTGAGGCAGTTTCAATTCAGATATCGCCATACCACGACCTCCCATCCCGCGTGATCAGTGCAATGGAGCTCATCGGCCCCCATGACCCCGCCGCATACGGCTTGGGCGCATCACCGGATTTCTTCCACCCGGCGATCAACTGGTCACACCACTTCCACGCGGCTTCGATTTCATCTTTGCGAACAAACAGGTTCTGATTGCCGCGCATCACTTCCAACAACAAACGCTCGTAGGCATCGGGGATGCGTGCGCTGCGATAGGTGTCGGAAAAATTCAGTTGCAGCGGGCCGCTGCGCAGTTGCATGCCCTTGTCCAGGCCCTGCTCCTTGGTCATCACACGCAGGGAAATCCCTTCGTCCGGCTGCAGGCGGATGATCAGTTTGTTGCTGATCTGCAAGCGCTGCTCGGGGGCGAAAATGTAGTGGGACGGTTCCTTGAAATGGATGACGATCTGCGACAGCTTTTGCGGCATGCGCTTGCCGGTGCGCAGGTAAAACGGCACCCCGGCCCAACGCCAGTTACGGATATCGGCACGCAGCGCGACGAAGGTTTCGGTATCGCTCTGGGTATTGGAATTCTCTTCTTCCAGGTAACCCGGCACCGGTTTGCCGGCGCTGTAGCCGGCGATGTACTGGCCGCGTACAACCTGGGTGGTCAGGCCGTCCGGGCTGATGGGCGCCAGGGCCTTGAGCACCTTGACCTTCTCGTCCCGGATGCTGTCGGCGGACAAGTCGGCCGGCGGGTCCATGGCGATCAGGCAAAGCAGCTGCAGCAGGTGGTTCTGGATCATGTCCCGCAGCTGACCGGCCTTGTCGAAGTAACCCCAACGGCCTTCGATACCGACCTGCTCGGCCACGGTGATTTCCACGTGGGAAATGTAGTTCTGGTTCCACTGGGTTTCGAACAGGCTGTTGGCGAAACGCAGCGCGATCAGGTTCTGGACGGTCTCTTTGCCCAGGTAGTGGTCGATGCGGTAGGTGCGGTTCTCCGGGAAGAACTGCGCCACGGCGTCGTTGACCTTGCGCGAGGACTCCAGGTCCGAACCGATGGGTTTTTCCAGCACCACACGGGTGTTTTCCGCCAGGCCGACCTTGGACAGGTTCTCGCAGATCGCGCCGTACACCGCCGCCGGGGTAGCAAAGTAGGCGATCAGGCGTTGCTCGGTGCCGGCTTTTTCAGCCAGGGCCACGTAGTCATCGGCCTTCATGAAGTCGACATGCACATAGGTCAGTCGCGCGAGGAAACGCTGGACGATGGTCTCTTCCAGTTCCTTGCCGACGTATTTGCGCAGTTCTTTTTCGATATGGGCCAGGTGCTGCTGTTCGGAGCCGGCTTCACGGGCCAGGGCCAGGATGCGCGTATCCTCGTGCAGCAGCCCGGCGCCATCGAGTTGATAGAGGGCAGGAAATAACTTGCGCAGCGCCAGATCACCCAAGGCGCCAAACAGGGCAAAGGTGCAGGGTTCTACGGTTATCAAAGGCATGATGTTTGTTCTTTTATCAAGTTAAGCTACAAATACCTTTTTTCAAGGCATCACTCAAGGAAAAATGTAGTAATAACCACAACATTTTCCCGAAATACGCATTCCGAGTGGTGGTGTTCAGCTACCCTCAGTAGGATAGGCCACCGCGAAAAGCCACTCGTCGATTGGCTGCCGCCTTTTATTTGCATCGTCGCCCGAAGGAAAGACTGAATGGACCGCGTGCGAAATCTTCTGGAACAGATCCGGAACCGCCTCGAAGAATTGAATAAGGCCGAGAAAAAAGTCGCCGAGGTCATCCTGCTCAACCCGCAGCAGGCGACCCGCTTCTCTATCGCCGCCCTCGCCCAAGCCGCTTCGGTCAGTGAACCGACGGTCAACCGTTTCTGCCGTTCGTTCGGCGTCAGCGGTTACCCTGAACTCAAATTACAACTGGCGCAAAGCCTGGCCAGTGGTGCCGCGTATGTCAGCCGCGCCGTGGAAGCCGATGATAATCCCGAGGCCTACACCCAGAAGATCTTTGGCAGCGCCATCGCGTCCCTGGACAGTGCCTGCCAGGCGCTGGACCCAGCCCTTATCAGCAAGGCCGTGGATCTGTTGATCCAGGCGCGGCAGATCCACTTTTTCGGCCTCGGCGCTTCGGCACCGGTGGCCATGGATGCGCTGCACAAGTTCTTCCGTTTCAACCTGGCGGTCACCGCGCATGCCGACGTGCTGATGCAGCGCATGATCGCGTCGGTCGCGCATACCGGCGAGCTGTTCGTGATTATTTCCTACACCGGGCGTACCCGTGAACTGGTGGAAGTGGCGCGTATCGCCCGCGAAAACGGTGCGTCCGTGTTGGGCGTAACCGCCGAGAACTCGCCGCTGGCCAAGGCCAGTACGGTGAGCCTGAACATTCCACTGCCGGAAGACACCGATATCTACATGCCGATGACCTCGCGGATCATCCAATTGACGGTGCTGGACGTGCTGGCGACCGGCATGACCTTGCGTCGCGGGGTGGATTTCCAGCCGCATTTGCGCAAGATCAAAGAGAGTCTGAATGACAGCCGATATCCTGTGGGGGATGAGTTCAACTAAGCCGGTATGTGCGTTGGCTTCACTGGCCTCTTCGGGGGCCATCAGCCACACCGCTAAGCCCCCGCTCTAGCCTGTAGACTCAGGTGTGCCCTCTCTCCCGGCGCCAAACTGGCCCCGGCCATCGCCGACTCCACACACACAAACCCCGACGCCTCGTTGAAACTCACGCCCAATAGCGGCCGACTGCCCGGGTGCCACACCACGGTGTTGGCGCTGTCACCGGTGTCGATGCACAGTTCGCGCTGCCAGGCGTGATCCTTGAGCTGCAACTCGCCCTCGTGCCTGAAGACTCGCTGGCACCCACCCTCCACCCGCAATTCGCCTTCCTGCTGGCAAGCCTGGCGATTGAGCTGGTCGTAACCTTGCGCACCGTCGAGCCCAGACAGCGCTATCTCGTCGACGTGACCAATACGCCAGTAAGCGTGCAACGCATGGCTCAACTGGCACGGCAACTCGTCCTGATGCTCGGTGCTCAGGCGCAGCTCCAGGGTTTCGCCCAGGTGCGCGTGCAGGTCGACCTGCCAGTCGCACAGCTGCAATTGCCAATGCAGGCGCACGCCGTCGTCGTCGGTGCTGCTGTCGAGCAGTTTCCAATCGATCAACCGCGCCCAGCCATGGGAGGGCCATGCGTTTTCGCTCGGGTGACGGCCATACCACGGCCAGCACACCGGCACGCCGCCCCGAATGGCGCCGACCTGCGGCCACTTGGCCGCGCACCACAACCAGGGTTTCTGGTCACGGGGCTGAAAATGCAGCAGTTGTGCGCCCTGGCGACTGAACACCGCCTGGCACAGCGGGTGGTCGATCACCAACACGTCGCGCAGCTGAAAGCGCTCCCAGGCGAACACCGGACGTTCACGCAGGGATCTGAAAAAACGTTGCAGCGGTTGCTCATGCATGTGCCACGGTCCTGAATATCTTCACAGTGCCACCCAAAAAAAAGCGGATAGCCATGGCTACCCGCAAAATGCGCACAGAGAGAAGGAGCTTATCGCAACAGCGTTAGAACGTAGACTGGATTTTCAGGCCAGCCACCAACGCGTTGTCGACTTTATCCACGCCGCCAGGTTGCACGACGTATTGCAGGTTGGGACGCACGGTCAGCCAGTTGGTAACGTGGAAGCCGTAGTTGATTTCGAAGTTGTATTCGGTTTCGCGGATCGGCGTGTACAACGGGTTGTCGTAGTCGCTGACGCCGTTGGCGGCATTGAGCAGTTCCGCGTTTTTCTTCACGTCATTGTTGACGTGCAGGCGCGCGGCACCAATACCGACGTCGTCTTTTGGACGCGCATCGAATGGGCCTTTGTACACCAGCATGAGCGACTGATAGTTGTCGACCAGGTTGGTTTCCTTGTCGTGGAAGGTCGCGTTGGCCGCGATGTTCAGACCACGGGAAGCGTCGCCGTTGTGCGTGGTGAGTTGCTGTTGGGCGACGAACCAGTAGCCTTTCTTGCTGCTGCGGGTACGGAAGTCCGCGCCAGTGAGGACAGCATTGCCGCCGTTGACGTCTTCACGTACATCCGGAGCATCGGCCGCGCTCTTGTAGTAACCCACACGGTATTCGCCCGGCAGGTTATTAACCTTCGGCGACCAGACCAATTCCACCGGAATCACGGTGCCCTTGGTGCCGCTGCCGCTGAGCTTGAAGCCGTTGCCGTGTTCCAGCTGCGATGGGTTCTGGTTGTAGGCACCGATTTGCGCATACAGCTCTGGCGTGATGTTGTACTTCACGCGGATCGCCGCCTGGCTGACCGGCCAGTTGTACCAGGTGTTCACGTAGTTGCCGACCTGCGAGCCGCAGAACGACAGGTTCTGGAAGTCGCATGGGAAGGTGTTGAAGTCTTCGCCTTCACCGAAGTAACCGAGCTTCACATCCAGCTTGTTGTCGAACATCTGGTGCTGGATCCAGAACTGGGTCAGACGCACCATGTGGCCACGACCGTAGACTTCCATGGACGAACTCAGCGTGCCGGCACGCGGGTCGCCAATGCGGTCGTTGGAGATGTTCTGGCCATTACGGTTGGTGAACTGGATCTTGGCCTGGGTGTTATCCCAGCCCCACAGTTTTTGCAGGTCCAGTGCCACGCCCAGACCGAACTGGTCGGAATAGCGACCGGTCTTGTCGTCGTTATAACCGCCGTGGGCGTTGTAGCCCATCTCCCCTACGTAGTCAGCCTTGATGTCGATACCTTGCTCGATCAGCTTGGTACGTTCGCCGCCCCAATCGCCGGTCATCCACTTGGAATCGGCGCTGAATGCATCGGCCGCCATCGCATTGGCGGACAATACCAGGGCTGCTGCCGCTGACAATTGGCAGATCAGCCGGGTGTTGTTGTGTTGCTTTTTCATCCCTACATCCTCGTCTTTATTGTTATTAAACTGTTTTTATCTAACGCGGGTTACATTTTTTTCAATTAAAACAACACGTTAACTGCTTCAGCGACCCTTGAATTGGGCCACATTGTCGGCATGCCCCTGTGCGGGCAATGAAGAAGCGGTGCCCAGGCGCTCGCCGGTGTTGGCGTCGAACAACAAGACCTTGGCCGGGTCGAATTGCAGGGTCAGCGTCTCCCCCACTTGGGGTGCTACGTCCGGTGCAAGACGGCAGCACACCTTGGTGTCATTGAGCTGCACGAACACCAGGGTGTCCGGGCCGGTGGGCTCGGTGACCTGGACTTCGGCACGAATGCTCGACGTCCCATTGCCTTCACCCGTCGCCAGCACGATTTGCTCCGGGCGCAGGCCCAGGATCACATCGCGGTCTTCCAGGCCCGTGTCGTTCATGCTCAGCGGCAATTCGCAACGGGCCTGGCCGCTGTCGAGCAGCGCAACCAAATGACCGTCTTTGCGTTTTAGGCGCATGGGAACGAAGTTCATGGGTGGTGAACCGATAAAGCTTGCCACAAATAGGTTAGCAGGGTCGTTGTAAATTTCTTTCGGCGTGCCGAATTGTTGGATGATGCCGTCCTTCATCACCGCCACTTTGTCGCCCAGGGTCATCGCCTCGATCTGGTCGTGGGTCACGTAGACGGTGGTGGTCTTGAGGCGCTGGTGCATCAGTTTCATTTCGGTGCGCATCTCGACGCGCAGCTTGGCGTCGAGGTTGGACAGCGGTTCGTCGAACAGGTAGATCTTCGGGCGACGCGCCAGCGCACGGCCCATGGCCACACGCTGTTGCTGACCACCAGAGAGCTGGCCCGGCTTGCGATTGAGCAGGTGCTCGATCTGCAGCAGCTTGGCCACGCGCGCCACTTCAGCGTCGATGTCGGCCTGGGGCATCTTGCGGATCTTGAGACCGAACTCGATGTTCTCGCGCACGCTCATGGTCGGGTACAGCGCGTAGGACTGGAACACCATGGCGATGTCGCGATCCTTGGGGCTCATGCCGCTCACGTCCTGATCACCGATCATGATCGCGCCGCCGGTGATGGTTTCCAGGCCGGCGATGCAGTTCATCAGCGTGGATTTACCACAGCCCGACGGGCCGACCAGGATCAGGAATTCGCCTTCCTTGATCGACAGTTCGATGTTCTTCAAGGTGTCGGGCAGGCCGGCGCCATAGGTCTTGTTTACATTGCGAAGTTCAAGCGTAGCCATGATTACCCCTTGACCGCGCCGGCCGTGAGGCCGCGCACGAAATACTTGCCTGCGATCACATAGACCAGCAGGGTCGGCAGCCCGGCGATCATCGCCGCCGCCATATCCACGTTATATTCCTTGGCCCCGGTGCTGGTATTGACCAGGTTGTTCAGCGCCACCGTGATGGGCTGGGAGTCGCCGCTGGAGAACACCACGCCGAAGAGGAAGTCGTTCCAGATTTGAGTGAACTGCCAGATCAGGCAGACCATGATGATCGGGGTCGACATCGGCAGAATGATCTGACGGAAGATGGTGAAGAAACCCGCACCGTCCAGGCGTGCCGCCTTGATCAGCGCATCCGGGATGCTCACGTAGTAGTTACGGAAGAACAGCGTGGTAAACGCCAGGCCGTAGACGACGTGCACAAACACCAGGCCCGTGGTGGTGCTGGCCAGGCCCATCTTGCCGAGGGTGAACGACGCCGGCAGCAGTACGGTCTGGAACGGCAGGAAGCAGCCGAACAGCAGCAAGCCGAAGAACAGCTGCGAACCGCGGAAGCGCCAGAACGACAGCACGTAGCCATTCAGCGCACCGATGGCGGTGGAGATGAGCACGGCCGGAACGGTGATCTTGATCGAGTTCCAGAAGTAACCATCCACCGTATCCCAGGCCTTGATCCAGCCAATGCCGGTGACTACGGTCGGCCAGCTCAGCAGGTTGCCGGTGGTGATGTCTTCCGGGGTCTTGAAGCTGGTGAGCAACATCACCACCAGCGGCACCAGGTACAGCAGCACCGCGAGAATCAGCACCGCGTAGATCGCGATGCGACTCAGGCTGATGGCGGGTTTGGAGGCGAGACTAGTCATTACGTTTGGTCCTCAGCTCGGAGTAGAGGTAAGGCACGATGATCGCGAGGATCGCACCGAGCATCAGGATTGCACTGGCCGAACCCATGCCCATCTGGCCACGGCTGAAGGTGAACGAGTACATGAACATTGCAGGCAGGTCGGACGAGTAGCCCGGGCCACCGGCGGTCATTGCCGCCACCAGGTCGAAGCTCTTGATCGCAATGTGCGCCAGGATCATCACCGCACTGAAGAACACCGGACGCAGGCTGGGCAGCACCACGCTCCAGTAGATGCGCGGCAGGCTCGCGCCATCGATCTGGGCCGCACGGATGATCGATTGGTCAACACCGCGCAGGCCGGCGAGGAACATCGCCATGATAAAGCCCGAGGCTTGCCAGACAGCAGCGATCACCAGGCAGTAAACGACGCGGTCCGGATCGATCAGCCAGTCCAGGCGGAAACCTTCCCAGCCCCAGTCACGCAGGAGTTTGTCCAGGCCCATGCCCGGGTTGAGCAGCCATTTCCAGGCGGTACCGGTGACGATCATCGAGAGCGCCATCGGGTACAGGTAGATGGTGCGGATAAAGCCTTCGCGACGGATTTTCTGGTCGAGGAAAATCGCCAGCGTCACGCCGATCACCAAGGTGATGCCGATGAACATGCCGCCAAACAGCGCCAGGTTCTTGCTCGCTACCCACCAGCGATCGTTGTCGAACAACCGCTCGTATTGCGCAAGGCCCGCCCATTTGTAACTGGGCAGGAAGGTGGACGTGGTGAACGACAGCACAAACGTCCACAGGATGTAGCCGTAGAAGCCCACCAACACGATGAACATGCTGGGCGCCAGCACCAGTTTGGGTAGCCAGCGCTGCAGTGCATCGAACGGCGAGGCTTTGCTGAACACAGCAACAGAACTCATGGGGAAATCCAATACAAGGAAAAAGGACTACAGCCTGTAGGAACCCGCTTTTTGTGGCGAGGGAGCTTGCTCCCGTTCGGCTGCGCGGCAGCGCCGCCTTTGGGGGCGCTACGCACCCCTGCGGGAGCAAGCTCCCTCGCCACAGCAATCGGGTTCCTACATAGGGTGTTACTTGGCAGACTTGATCGCAGCGCCAAGTTTCTTGGCGGTGTCGGCCGGGTCGGCTTTCGGGTCGTTGATGTAGTTGGTCACGACGTCAAAGAACGCACCTTGCACGGCCAGGGTGGTGGCCATGTTGTGCGCCATGCTTGGCTGCAGGCCGCCGGTCTTGGCGTCAGCCAGGAAGTCTTTGGCGGCGGTCTGGGCGCAGGAGTCGAAGCCATACGAGTCCATTTTGTTCAGCATGTCGTTGCGCACAGGGATCGAACCCTTGTTGATGCTGAACACCTTCTGGAAGTTTTCACCCAGGACGACTTTGGCGATGTCCTGCTGACCAGCAGCAGTGCCTTTGTCTTTCTGCTTGAACACCGCCAGGGAGTCGATGTTGTAGGTGAAGGCTTTGTCGGTGCCTGGGAAGGCTACGCACTCGTAGTCCTTGCCGGCGACTTTCTTGGCGGCGGTCCATTCGGACTTGGCCCAGTCACCCATGATCTGCATGCCGGCCTTGCCGTTGATGACCTTGCCCGCTTCCAGGTTCCAGTCCTGACCTTTGCCGTCGACGTCCATGTAGGTCGCGACTTTCTTCAGCTCAGTCAGCGACTTGACCATTTCCGGGCCGGTCAGCGCAGCGTTATCCAGGTCGACCAGGGCTTTCTTGTAGCCATCAGCGCCCATCACCGACAGAACCACCGCTTCGAATACGGTGCTGTCCTGCCAAGGCTGGCCACCATGGGCGAGCGGGATGAAGCCCGCGGCCTTGAGCTTGTCGCCGGCGGCGTAGAATTCTTCGAGGGTGGTGGGGTTCTTGGTGATGCCGGCTTTCTTGAAGACTTGCGGGTTGATCCACAGCCAGTTCACACGGTGAATGTTGACCGGTACGGCGACGTAGTCACCGTCGTACTTCACAGTGTCGGAGACTTTCTTGTCGAGCAGGGAGTCCCACTTTTCTTCTTTGGCCACGTCTTTGAGGACGTCGGTGTCGAGCAGGCCTGTGGACGCCCATTCCTGGATGTCGGGGCCTTTGATCTGGGCAACGCCTGGCGGGTTGCCGGCGACCGCGCGGCTTTTGAGCACGGTCATGGCCGTGGCGCCACCGCCACCGGCGACGGCACCGTCTTTCCAGGTGAAGCCGTCTTTCTCGACTTGGGCCTTCAGGACATCTACAGCCGCTTTTTCGCCGCCCGAGGTCCACCAATGCACAACTTCAACCGTCCCTTTGGAGTCGGCGGCAAATGCACTGAGAGGAAACAACGAGGCAACGGAAATAGCTACGGCGAGGCGATTAATCGCGTTCATCTGAATACCTTTTCTTGTTGTTATGCATGCAAGTCTGGAGCTTGCGCTGCACGGAGTTTAAACATGGTTTTTTTGAGCGCAGGTAACAAAGGGATGCACAAATGTCACCACTTGGTGACATAGCGCCCAGCGCCTAAAGCACTGGCCATGCTCGGCGCCAAGGGCAGTGCAGGCAGCACTACCGCTTGCCAGGCATGGTACAGGTCCGGCTTGCCACCCCAGATGGTGCTGCTGGGCTGGTTGTGCGGGCTGAGTTCGTGGTGCCAGCTGCCGTGGCGGCGGTCGATGAAATGGGTGTCGCAAAATTCCCAGAACCGCCGGTACCAGGTTTCGTAGTGAGTCTCACCGGTACGCTTGAGCAGGGCCTGGGCCGCGGCACTGGCTTCGGCGTGAGTCCAGTGCAGGCGCTCGCGCACCACCGGCTGATGCTGCCAGTCCAGCGTGTAGACGATGCCGGGGGCGCCGTCCACATTCCAGGCGAACTCACAGGCACTGGCGAACAGCCCCTTGGCGTCGCCGACCAACCCATCCGGCGTGACCAGCCCGGCGTGCAGGCGCGCGGCTTCCAGGTGCAAGACCAGCCGCGCCCACTCGAAACCGTGGCCGGGGGTGATGCCGTAGGGGCGGAAACCGTCGGCGGGGTTGTCTTCGTTGTAACCGAGCAGCGGTTGCCATTGGCTGTCGAAATGCTCGATCACCATGAATTGGTTGCCGGCCGCGTGAGTGCGGATCACGCGCTCGACGATGCGCAGTGCGCGGTCCAGCCAGCGCGTATCACCGGTCACATCGGCCAGGGCGAGAAACGCTTCGGTGGCGTGCATGTTGCTGTTGGCGCCGCGATAGGCTTCCAGGCCGCTCCAGTCGCGGGCAAAGGACTCAAGCATGGCGCCCTCCTCCTCGCTCCAGAAAAACTGGTCGATGATGTGAATGGCGTCATTGAGCAGGGTTTGCGCACCCGGCGCACCCGCCACCACCGCAGAGCTGGCGGCCAGGGCGACAAACGCATGCAGATACGCAGCCTTGCCGGTATTGCCATCCACCGCCTGCGGCGCAGCGAACCAGCCGCCATGCTCACTGTCGCGCAAAGGTCCACTGAGGGCCGCCACCCCGTGCTCAACCAGCTCGGCATACCCCGGCAAGCCCATGGCATGCGCCATGGCGAAGCTGTGGGTCATGCGCGCGGTGTTCATGGTCTCTGCGTGGGCAGCGGATGGGAGCTGGCCTTTGTCGTCGAGGTTGCCAAAGCCGTCCGGCAGGCGGGAGGCCTTGGCGAATGACAGCAGGCGCTGGCCTTCGGCGGCGAGCCAGGCGTGATGGGCAGGTGCGTTGAGCCAACTGCTGGCAGGCAGTGGTTGCGTGGTCATGGGCGGCCCTTATTGTTTTTTGTGGGGTGACAGGAGTCTAAACAAGGGCGTGAACGGGGCAAGTAACGAAGGGGATGGGAAATGTCACCGAGTGGTGACAATGCTACCAGCGAGCATTATTTAACTTGGCGCCAATCCAAAAAGTGGGAGGGGACTCGCCCTACCAGTCAGTTAAGGCTTTGAAGAGGTAAAAAGTGACCTGTGGCGAGGGAGCTTGCTCCCGTTGGACTGCGCAGCAGTCCCATTCTGTGTAAACAAAGAGAGGGGCCGCTTCGCGGCCCAACGGGAGCAAGCTCCCTCGCCACAGATACAGTGCTGTCCCTTAACTGACTGGCATTAGGTTTTAATCATTGACCAAGCGGGGTGATCTTCGCCGGCGTGTTGAGCTGCTGTTGCAGGTTCTGCACCTGGCTCTGCAAAGTGGTGATATTGCGCGTGGTCTGGATGCGGAACACATCGAACTCTTTATTGGTCGGCGCATCGTTATTGGCCGGCTGGGCGTCCTGCGCGCTTTTGAGTACCACCAAGTCCTGTTCAAGACGGGCAATGGCGGCGCTTGGGTTGCCTTGTTTTTTCAGCGCGGCCACGTCGGCGGCCAGTTCCTTGATCTCATTGTCGCGCCTGCCGACGTCCCCTTGAGCCGCCTTGAGGGTGGCTACCGCATCGGTCAGGGCTTGCACCTGGCCTTGCAGCTTGGCATTGGCACCCGACAGTTCGGTAGTACTGGCGGTCATTTGCGCCAGGCGTTTGTCCAGGTCGGTGGCCTGGCCGGCAACGCCGAGCTGCTGCTTACTCTGTTCCTGCAACTGGCTCTCGAGCTGCTTGATCTGCGCTTTGAGCGCCTCGCTGCCGTTATTCACACTGGCCTGGCTGGCGACCACCCTGCCGGAAATATCCTGCAGGCGCCCCGCCGCTTCTTCGCTGATGCGCGCAAAGCTTTCCTGGGTGGCGACCAACTGCTGGCCCATCAGCGAGATCTGCTGGAAGCTCCACCAGGCCAGGCCGGCAAAGGCGATCAGCAGCGCACCGATCAACGCCCACAGCGGGCCGGTGCTGGCCCCCTTGACCTTGACCACGGGCGTGTTTCGCGAACGCACCGAAGTGGCCGGGGAAGGTTCGAAATCATCGTCATCCCCAAGGTCGGCCCGCAGGCTGGGAACGTTGTCGAAATCGTCGTTGGCATCGTTACGCATGTATCAACCCTGAATCGGTGAGGTGGCTGGCGGGAGAGCCGAGCGAGCGGAGTATAAACCGCAGTCGCGTCGCACTGATCGACCCGGAACCCTGAATTCGGTTCCCGATATGTTGCCTGGTGTGACCTTTACTTGAGCCCGGGATCCTGGGCTTTCCACCAGCCGCAGAATTCGTCGAGGGCGGTCCACAGGCTGACTTTGGGCTCGTAGTCCAGATAATGCCTGGCCCGGCTGATGTCGAGGGTGAAATTTTTGTTCATGACCTGCATGCCCAGGCGCGACAACGAAGGCTCCGGGCGCCCGGGCCACATCGCACAGAACGCCTCGTTCAATGCGGCCACGCTGTAGGACAAGCCGTAGGAGCGATAACGAGTGACCTGGGGCAACTCCATTTGGCGCATCACGTAGTTCACCACATCCCACACCGGCACCGGCGCGCCGTTGCTGATGTTGTAGGCCCTGCCCAGTGCCGAGCCGGGGGCCAGCAGGCTGCTGAGCAACGCTTCATTGAGGTTGTGAATACTGGTGAAGTCGACTTTGTTCAGGCCGTCGCCCACGATGGCCAGGCGGTTCTTGCGCTGCATCTTCAGCAGGCGCGCAAAGATGCTCATGTCCCCCGCCCCGGTCACAAAGCGCGGGCGCAGGGCCAATACTTCCAGGCCGAACTCCTGGGCGCCGAAGACTTTCTGCTCCGCCAGGTATTTGGTGGCGGCATAGGGGTGCTTGAAGCGCTTGGGCACTTGCTCCTCGGTCAGGCCCAGATGGTCGCGGCCATCAAAGTAGATCGACGGCGACGACAGGTGCACCAGGCGCCCGACGCGTTGCTTGAGGCAGGCTTCGACGACGTTTTCAGTGACCAGCACATTGCCCTGATGAAAGTCCTGATAACGCCCCCACAGCCCCACGGCACCGGCGCAGTGCACCACCGCTTCGACATCGCGGCACAGGTCGCGCACCAGGTCGGCATCATTCAGGTCACCCTGGATAAACTCGGCACCGCGCCGTACCAGGTGCTCCACACCCTCGGCGCGGCGTCCGTTGACCCGTACATCCAGGCCCTGCTCCAGGGCGAAACGCGCAAAGCGTCCGCCGATGAAGCCGCTTGCGCCGGTGACCAGAATCTTCATGTATTACTCCGTGTTCTTTCGTTTTTTCATCGCTGTTGCCTTGACGCACGCCATCAGTCCAACGGCACCAACCATTGACCACACGCCTGAGCCAGATGGTCGGTCAACACGCCCAACAGTTGCCCGCCACTGCGCCAATGATGCCAGTACAACGGCACGTCGATGGGCTTATCTGGCAGTAACTCCACCAGCGCGCCTCTTTCCAGTTGGTCGCGCACCTGCAATTCAGGCACCAGCCCCCAGCCGAGGCCGGCTTCCGTCAGGCGGATAAAGCCTTCGGAGGATGGGCATAAATGGTGTTCGAAACCACCGTCCACCCCAAGGGAGGCCAGATAGCGATGCTGCAGGAAATCGTCCGGGCCAAACACCAGCGCCGGTGTGCGGGCCAACTGATCGGCGCGCACGCCTTGCGGGAAATGCCGGGCGATAAAGGCCGGGCTGGCCAGCGCCCGGTAGCGCATGGCGCCGAGCAACAGGCTGCGCGCACCGGCAACCGGACGTTCGCTGGCGCAAATGCAAGCCGCCACTTCACCGGCGCGCATGCGCTTGAGGCTTACGGTCTGGTCCTCGACGACCAGGTCGAGGAGCAAATGCTGCTCGGCGCAAAAATCGCTGACCGCCTCGGCCCACCAGGTGGCGAGGCTGTCCGCGTTCAGGGCGATGCGCAGGCGTTCAGGCATGCCCTCCTCGTCCAGTGCTGGCACCTGGCTTTGCAGGTCACGCTCCAGCAAGCGTACCTGTTGCACATGGTTGAGCAGGCGCCGGCCGATATCGGTAGGCGTCGGCGGCGTGGCACGTACCAGCACCGACTGGCCGATGCGCGTTTCGAGCAACTTGATGCGTTGGGAAATTGCCGACTGCGATATGCCCAGCACTTGAGCGCCGCGCTCGAAGCCGGCCTGTTCCACCACGGCCGCCAGGGCGGAGAGCAATTTATACTCGAACATCAGTTTCCCTAATGAGCGATGAGCAAGATTTGTTTTTCTTATACAGCCTGAACCATGAGAATGACCAGCATCGTTGAGAGGATCTTATCTATGTGGCAAAGCTATATGAACGGATTGCTGGTGGCCCTCGGCCTGATCATGGCCATCGGCACGCAAAACGCCTTCGTGCTGGCGCAGAGTCTGCGCCGTGAACATCACCTGCCCGTGGCGGCGCTGTGTGTGATTTGCGACGCGTTGCTGGTCACCGCAGGCGTATTCGGCCTGGCCACGGTGCTGGCTCACAGCCCGATCCTGTTGGGCGTGGCGCGCTGGGGCGGCGCTGCGTTCCTGGTGTGGTATGGCGTGTCGGCATTGCGTCGAGCCTGTTCGACACAGAGCCTGGATCAAGGCGCCAATATCAAGATGCGCTCCCTGCGCGCGGTACTGCTCAGTGCCTTGGCGGTCACCTTGCTCAACCCCCACGTGTACCTGGACACGGTATTGCTGATTGGTTCGCTGGGCGCGCAACAAACCGACCCCGGCGCCTACGTGGCCGGCGCCGCCAGCGCTTCGTTCCTGTGGTTCATGACCCTGGCCGTGGGCGCGGCATGGCTGGCACCGTGGTTGGCACGCCCGGCGACCTGGCGCCTGCTGGACCTGTTGGTGGCGGCGATGATGTTCAGCGTGGCCTACCAATTAATAAGCGCGCCGTGAACTTATTCCAAAAGGCTCTGGAACCTCTATCCCACACAGTTGTTGCGTGGTTTTGCCGCACCCCCGGTGCTATGATCCTGCCCCTGCGCCGCAAAGAGTACAAACTCCCCGGCGCTTGTTTGGCCGCCCGTGATCGGCCTTGCGCTCACCGCAACTGACCTGATTAGGAGAATCATCATGGCTTTCGAATTGCCGCCGCTGCCCTACGCACACGATGCCCTGCAGCCGCACATCTCCAAGGAAACCTTGGAATACCACCACGACAAGCACCACAACACCTATGTCGTGAACCTGAACAACCTGGTGCCTGGCACCGAGTTCGAAGGCAAGACCCTGGAAGAGATCGTCAAATCCTCTTCGGGCGGCATCTTCAACAACGCCGCTCAGGTCTGGAACCACACTTTCTACTGGAACTGCCTGGCGCCAAACGCCGGCGGCCAACCTACCGGCGCACTGGCTGAAGCCATCAACGCGGCGTTCGGTTCGTTCGACAAGTTCAAGGAAGAGTTCACCAAGACGTCCGTCGGCACCTTCGGTTCCGGTTGGGGCTGGCTGGTGAAAAAGGCTGACGGTTCCCTGGCCCTGGCCAGCACCATCGGCGCCGGCAACCCGCTGACCAACGGCGACACTCCGCTGCTGACCTGCGACGTGTGGGAACACGCCTACTACATCGACTACCGCAACGTGCGTCCAAAGTATGTGGAAGCGTTCTGGAACCTGGTCAACTGGAAGTTCGTGGCTGAGCAGTTCGAAGGCAAGACCTTCACTGCCTAAGCAACGCTTGCAGTAAAAAGAGCCCGGCGATTGCCGGGCTTTTTTGTGCGTGCGCCAGGCATGGCGCGTTGCGCGTAAGCGCAACCAGCTTGGCTGTGGTGGCCACGCTGGTGACTTGGAGGTGAAAGTCCTCTACACACCCGGCAAGGGGAAGTGTTAGCCAGAGGCAAGGGTGTCGCGGGTGACTGCGAATCTGAAGGAAGCCCGAGGCAAAATGCTGGCCTGACGAACAGGAAGCGGATAGAGGCGGCGTAGCGGGGTAAGACGGCGCAAATCGTTAAAGCCCAATACTTGCACGGAACGCTACGACGTAGATCCGACAGGCATAAGCAGGAAGGTCGCGCGAATTACCCTGGGAGATCTGTAGGTTTGCCACTGTGCTACCGGGCGTCGAGAGGCGACGGGATGAACCTGCAGAAGTCAGCCGAGGCCGTAGTAAGTGACGAATAACCACGTCATCAAGGGCTGAACAGGTTATGCCGCCGGTAGGCGTCAGAGTCTCGTTGAATACCGAAATGCAGAAATTTCTCCCAGAGAAAACTGTTACTCCGAGTTCCGGACAGTATCCGAGGATGACGGCTGACAGCGCAGAGGTATCGGCGGCGTCTGTGGCGCGGACGAAAGCGGAGCCGGACACGCTGATGGCGCGGGTGCTCGCACCCGTCAACCTCAAGCGTGCGTATCACCGTGTGGTCAGCAACAAGGGCGCGCCGGGTGCCGATGGCATGACGGTCGAGCAATTGGCGGACTACACGAATCAGTATTGGCCGATCCTCAAGGCTCGGTTGCTGGCCGGTGAGTATCACCCGCAAGGTGTACGCGCCGTTGAAATCCCCAAGCCCAAGGGAGGAACGCGACAGCTGGGCATTCCCAGTGTAGTGGACCGCCTGATCCAGCAGGCTTTGCTGCAACAGCTCACACCGATCTTCGACCCTCTGTTCTCGGATTACAGCTACGGCTTTCGTCCGGGCAGAAGCGCTCACCAAGCTATCGAAACAGCTCGCGCCCATGTGGCGGCGGGGAACCGCTGGTGCGTGGAGCTTGATCTTGAGAAGTTCTTTGATCGAGTCAACCACGATGTATTGATGGCCTGCATCGAACGTCAAGTCGAAGACAAGCGAGTGCTCAGGCTGATCCGTCGCTACCTCGAGGCTGGAGTCATGTCGGGTGGGATCGCCAGCCGACGGCAGGAGGGACGCCGCAAGGCGGTCCGCTCTCGCCGTTGTTGTCGAATATCCTGCTCAACGAACTCGACCGTGAACTGGAACGACGGGGCCACCGCTTTGTACGCTATGCCGACGACGCGAACATTTATGTGCGTAGTCGTCGCGCAGGCGAGCGTGTGCTGGCCGGGGTTGAACGCTTCCTGAATCAACACCTGAAATTGACGTTGAATCAGGAAAAGAGCCGTGTGGCACGGCCCTGGGCCTGTGACTACTTGGGTTATGGGATGAGCTGGCACCAACAGCCGAGACTAAGAGTGGCGACGATGAGCCTGGATCGCCTACGCGATCGGCTCAGAGCACTGCTGCGTAAAGCCCGGGGCCACAAGATGGCTAACGTCATTGAGCGGATCAACCCGGTGCTGCGTGGTTGGGCGGGTTACTTCAAGCTCAGCCAGAGCAGGAAACCACTCGAAGAATTGGACGGTTGGGTAAGACGTAAGCTTCGATGTGTCGTCTGGCGTCAATGGAAGCGGCCCTCTACGAGGGCGCGCAACCTGATGCGCCTGGGGATCCATGAAGGACGTGCTTGCACATCAGCGTTCAATGGCAGAGGTCCTTGGTGGAACTCGGGAGCGTCACATATGAATCAGGCGCTGCCGAAGAAACTGTGGAACCAGCTCGGACTGGTCTCGATACTCGATACGATCAACGGCTTATCCGCATGACCTGAACCGCCGTATACGGAACCGTACGTACGGTGGTGTGAGAGGACGGCGGATGTAAATCCGCCTCCTACTCGATTGTCATAAATTGTCATGCCTGCGCAGGAACCCCGTCATTGTGTATTGCCACGTAGTCATCGAGACGAAATGATCTCTCTAACCTGTCGGAGAAATAACAATGGCAATCGGCGCAATGGCAGCACTTCCCGTAGTAGGCGACCTGTTAAAAACGGCACTCCCGGTGGTTGGCGATATTGTCAAAGCGGTGACGCCGCTGATCCAACCGTTCGCGGATGCCGTCGCAAAGAAGATAGGCACTGAAGAAGAGACGCAGCCAAGCAAATCCATTGAATTTGCCAAAGACGCAAAAATTGAAAAGCTGATGATCACGTTCAAACAGTAGAACAAAGGGTGGCAGAGAGCGCTCTCTTTGCCACCCTTGGCTATCAGAAGCGAATTTGCTTCTGCTGGCTCATGTTGCTATCGGCAAAATTCACCGCGCGGTCCAGCACTTGCTTTGCAGTATCCGCCGCCATCCCCGCTACTTGAGCCGCCAACGGCAATACGATGGGGGCCAGCGCTGCGATGCCGGCTGTTGCTGCTCCTGCTGCGATCATAAATACAAACTCCGAAATTGACCGAAAGGCTTATTCCTCTCGTGGCCTATGTGGCAATTTCCCAAGACTTGGTTCCTGGTTTCACACCATTTCACGCGTCTTCCAATGTCCCTTTGACGGCCCTTACCAGATTGCCAATACTCATGGCATATTGAAGGCCACCCGCGTGAGACAAGGAATGCCCCTTTGAAGCTGGAACTCAAACACAGCTTGTCGGTGAAGTTGCTACGGGTGGTGCTGCTGTCGGCATTGATCGTGGGCGTGGCGCTGAGCGTGGCCCAGATCGTGTTTGATGCCTATAAGACGCGCCAGACCGTGGCCGGTGATGCCCAGCGCATCCTCGACATGTTTCGGGACCCTTCGACCCAGGCCGTCTACAGCCTGGACCGCGAGATGGGCATGCAGGTGATCGAAGGGCTGTTCCAGGACGATGCCGTGCGCATGGCCTCCATCGGCCACCCCAACGAAACCATGCTGGCGGAAAAAAGCCGCGCGCTGCAGCAATCCTCCAGCCGCTGGCTGACCGACCTGATTCTTGGCCAGGAACGCACGTTTACCACCAGCCTGGTCGGCAAAGGCCCCTACAGTGAATATTACGGTGACCTGAGCATTACCCTCGACACCGCCACCTATGGCCAGGGGTTTATTGTCAATTCGGTGATCATCTTCATTTCCGGGGTGCTGCGCGCGCTCGCCTTGGGCCTGGTGCTGTACCTGGTATACCACTGGCTGCTGACCAAACCGCTGTCGCGAATCATCGAACACCTGACCTCAATCAATCCGGACCGCCCCAGCGAACACAAGATTCCGCAGCTCAAGGGTCATGAGCGCAACGAACTGGGGCTGTGGATCAACACCGCCAACCAATTGCTCGAATCCATCGAGCGCAACACTCACTTACGTCACGAAGCGGAAAGCAGCCTGTTGCGCATGGCCCAGTACGACTTCCTGACCGGCCTGCCGAACCGCCAGAAACTGCAGGAGCAACTGGACAAGATCCTGATCGACGCCGGCCGCCGGCAGCGCCGTGTGGCCGTGTTGTGCGTGGGGCTGGATGACTTCAAAAGCGTCAACGAGCAATTCACCTACCAGGCCGGCGACAAGTTGCTGCTGGCCCTGGCCGACCGCCTGCGCGCCCACAGCGGCCGCCTCGGCGCCCTGGCACGCCTGGGCGGCGATCAGTTTGCCCTGGTCCAGGCCAATATCGACCAACCCTACGAAGCCGCCGAACTCGCGCAAAGTATCCTCGACGACCTGGAAGCGGAGTTCGCCCTCGATCAGGAACCGATCCGCCTGCGTGCCACCATCGGCATCACCCTGTTCCCCGAAGATGGCGACAGCACCGAGAAGCTGCTGCAAAAAGCCGAGCAGACCATGACCCTGGCCAAGAGCCGCTCGCGCAACCGCTATCAGTTCTATATCGCCAGCGTCGACAGCGAAATGCGCCGGCGCCGCGAATTGGAAAAAGACCTGCGCGAGGCGTTGAGCCGCGATCAGTTTCACCTGGTGTACCAACCGCAGATCAGTTACCGCGACCAGCATGTGGTGGGCGTGGAAGCGCTGATTCGCTGGCAACATCCGGAACACGGGCTGGTGCCGCCGGACCTGTTTATTCCCTTGGCCGAACAGAACGGCACCATCATTCCCATCGGTGAGTGGGTGCTGGACCAGGCCTGCCGCCAGCTGCGCGAATGGCACGACCAGGGGTTCACCGGCCTGCGCATGGCGGTCAACCTGTCTACCGTGCAGTTGCACCACACCGAGCTGCCCCGCGTGGTGAACAACCTGATGCAGATCTACCGCCTGCCACCGCGCAGTCTGGAGCTGGAAGTCACCGAGACCGGCCTGATGGAAGACATCAGCACCGCCGCCCAGCACCTGCTGAGCCTGCGCCGTTCCGGGGCGTTGATCGCCATCGATGACTTCGGCACCGGTTACTCGTCGCTGAGCTATCTGAAAAGCCTGCCGCTGGACAAGATCAAGATCGATAAGAGCTTCGTCCAGGACCTGCTGGACGATGACGACGATGCAACCATCGTGCGAGCGATTATCCAACTGGGCAAAAGCCTGGGCATGCAGGTGATCGCCGAAGGCGTGGAAACCGCGGAACAGGAGGCTTACATCATCTCCGAAGGCTGCCACGAAGGTCAGGGTTACTACTACAGCAAACCCTTGCAGGCTCGGGAGCTGGCGGCTTTTTTGAAGCAGGCCGAGCGGGACAACGCGATGATTCTGTAACAGGGCGAAACGATAGTTAATATTTCCCGCGTATAACCCTTTACACAAAATGCAAATCTTTCGCATTATGTCGCAGTTTTTGCGCCCCCCCGCGCGTCCTATCAACAACCGAAGCAGGATGTTCGCCATGATTCGTATGCCCCTGGCCACCGCCAGTCTGCTGGCTATTGCCATTTCTCTCGCCGGTTGCGGCGAAGGTAAAGACAAGCCCGCAGCCAACCAGGCGCCGACCCCGGCTGCCAGCACTACCGCTCCAGCGGCTGCCACCCCTGCCGGCCAGGTCGACGAAACCGCCGCCAAAGCCGTGGTCGCGCATTACGCCGACATGGTCTTCGCGGTGTACAGCGACGCCGAATCCACCGCGAAAACCCTGCAGACCGCGATCGACGCGTTCCTCGCCAAGCCGAACGACGAAACCCTGAAAGCCGCCCGCGCCGCCTGGGTTGCCGCCCGCGTGCCGTACCTGCAGAGCGAAGTATTCCGCTTCGGCAACACCATCATCGACGACTGGGAAGGCCAGGTGAACGCATGGCCGCTGGACGAAGGCCTGATCGACTACACCGACAAATCCTACGAGCATGCCCTGGGCAACCCGGGCGCTACCGCCAACATCATCGCCAACACCCAGATCCAGATCGGCGAAGACAAGATCGACGTGAAAGTCATCACCCCGGAAAAACTCGCCAGCCTCAATGAGCTGGGCGGTTCCGAAGCCAACGTCGCCACCGGCTACCACGCCATTGAATTCCTGCTGTGGGGCCAGGACCTCAACGGCACCGGCCCCGGCGCAGGCAAGCGTCCCGCATCGGACTACCTGACCGGTAGCGGTGCCACCGGCGGCCACAACGAGCGTCGTCGCGCCTACCTGAGCGCCGTGACCCAACTGCTGGTCAGCGACCTGGAAGAAATGGTCGGCAACTGGAAACCCAACGTCGAAGACAACTATCGCGCCACTCTCGAGGCAGAACCTGCCACCGACGGCCTGCGCAAAATGTTGTTCGGCATGGGCAGCCTCTCCCTCGGCGAACTGGCCGGTGAGCGTATGAAAGTGTCCCTGGAAGCCAACTCGCCGGAAGACGAGCAGGACTGCTTCAGCGACAACACTCACAATTCGCACTTTTACGACGCCAAGGGCATCCGCAACGTCTACCTGGGCGAGTACACCCGCGTCGACGGCACCAAAATGACCGGCGCCAGCCTGTCGTCCCTGGTGGCCAAGGCCGACCCGGCTGCCGATACCGCGTTGAAGGCCGACCTGGCCGCCACCGAGGCGAAGATCCAGGTCATGGTTGATCACGCCAACAAGGGTGAGCACTACGACCAATTGATCGCCGCCGGTAACGAGGCAGGCAACCAGATCGTGCGCGACGCCATCGCGGCGCTGGTCAAGCAGACCGGCTCGATCGAAGCCGCGGCCGGCAAGCTGGGCATCAGCGACCTGAACCCGGACAGCGCTGATCACGAGTTCTGATCTGCACCGTGTCGAATGAGGCGACCTTCGGGTCGCCTTTTTTGTGCCTGCCTTTCACGGCCCAATAACCACCACAAAACGCTGTGGGAGAGTTCATACCCCCATAGCGGTGTGTCAGTGAAGGAAGTATCTGCTGAACCACCTATATCGGGAGCAAGTCGAATCGTCGCACCGACCCCTCATTTGCTCCAGATCGTCCCAAGTACGCCGGTTTACATGCCCTGCACCCCAGGTAGAATGGCGCCTCTGCCCTCTATCGAGCGAACTTCATGGCGTTGCCGACCCTACGTATCATCGGTTTCATCATCGGCATCTTCCTGATCACCCTCGCGATCGCCATGGTTGTGCCCATGGCCACCCTGGTGATTTTCGAACGCACCAGCGACCTGCCCTCGTTCCTGTGGGCCAGCATGATCACCTTTGTCGCCGGCCTGGCCCTGGTCATCCCCGGTCGCCCCGAGCATGTGCACCTGCGTCCGCGCGACATGTACCTGCTCACCGTCACCAGCTGGCTGGTGGTGTGCGTGTTCGCCGCGCTGCCGTTCCTGCTGACCCAGCACATCAGCTACACCGACTCGTTCTTCGAAAGCATGTCCGGCATCACCGCCACCGGCTCCACGGTATTGAGTGGGCTGGACAGCATGTCGCCGGGCATCCTGATGTGGCGCTCGCTGCTGCACTGGCTGGGCGGTATCGGCTTTATCGGCATGGCGGTGGCGATCCTGCCGCTGCTGCGTATCGGTGGCATGCGCCTGTTCCAGACCGAGTCCTCGGACCGCTCGGAAAAGGTCATGCCGCGCTCGCACATGGTGGCGCGCTTGATCGTGGCGGCGTATGTGGGGATTACCATCCTCGGCAGCCTGGCGTTCTGGTGGGCCGGCATGGGCCTGTTCGACGCGATCAACCACGCGATGTCGGCGATTTCCACCGGTGGGTTCTCCACCTCCGACGAATCCCTGGCCCACTGGAAACAACCGGCGGTGCACTGGGTGGCGGTGGTGGTGATGATCCTCGGCAGCCTGCCGTTCACCCTGTACGTCGCCACCTTGCGCGGCAACCGCAAGGCACTGATCAAGGACCAACAAGTGCAGGGCCTGCTCGGGCTGCTGGTGGTGACCTGGCTGGTGCTCGGCACCTGGTACTGGTGGACCACCAACCTGCATTGGCTGGAGGCCCTGCGCCACGTGGCGCTGAACGTGACCTCGGTGGTCACCACCACCGGTTTTGCGTTGGGGGACTACAGCCTCTGGGGCAACTTCTCGCTGATGCTGTTCTTCTACCTGGGCTTCATCGGTGGCTGTTCCGGCTCCACCGCGGGGGGCATCAAGATTTTCCGCTTCCAAGTCGCCTATATCCTGCTCAAGGCCAACTTGAACCAGTTGATTCACCCCCGCGCGGTGATCAAGCAGAAGTACAACGGTCATCGTCTCGACGAAGAGATCGTGCGTTCGATCCTGACCTTTTCGTTTTTCTTTGCCATCACCATCTGCGCCATCGCCCTGGCCTTGTCGCTGCTGGGCCTGGACTGGATGACCGCACTCACCGGCGCCGCCAGTACCGTGTCCGGCGTCGGCCCGGGCCTGGGCGAAACCATCGGCCCGGCCGGCAACTTCGCCAGCCTGCCGGATGCGGCCAAGTGGATTCTGTCGCTGGGCATGTTGCTGGGCCGGCTGGAAATCATCACAGTCTTTGTTCTGTGCATCCCGGCGTTCTGGCGTCACTGACCGTCGATGTCTCCTGCAACCGCGCCCGGTATTCGCCGGGCGTGGCATCGAACCAGCGGCGAAACGCGCGGAAGAAGTTACTGGGGTCGGCAAACCCCAACAGATAGGCAATTTCCAGCAGGGTCATGCTCGGCTGCGCCAGGTATTGCTCGGCCAGTTCGCGGCGGGTGTCGTCGAGCAGGGTCTGAAAACTGGTGCCCTCCTCCTGCAAACGCCGCTGCAAGGTACGCTGGGACAGGTGCAGGGTCTGGGCCACCACTTCGCGCTTGGGTTCGCCCTGGGGCAACAGGCGGCACAACACCTGGCGAGCCCTGTGGGTCACACGACTTTCGGAGAAACGCGCCAGGTATTCACCGGCAAACCGATCATGCAGCAGCGCCATGGCTTCATTGGCCGTGGGCAGCGGTGCGTCCATGTCGGCACGTTCGAAGATCAGCGCGTCGTACACCGCATTAAACTCCAGCGGGGCATGGAACGCCTGTTTGTAAGGGGCCAGGTCCACCGGAGGCTCACCCTGCAACATGACTTTGCGCGGTTGCAGGGTGCGCCCGGTCAGCCAGCCGCACAGCGCCAGAGCACAAGCCAGCGAGGCTTCGGCGCTTTGCCGGGTGGGCGGCAGATGATCGCCATGCACCGTCAGAATCAGCGCATAGCCTTCGGGCAACAGGCGAAAGCTCAAGTCGGCGCTTTCGGCGATGATCCGCTGGTAGCGCACCAGACGCATAAAGCCTTCGGCCAGTGTGTTGCTGGACATCAAAGCGTAACCGGCGACGTGAAACGACGCTGGGCGCACCACCTTGCCCATGTTCAGGCCGATCGCCGGGTTGCCCGACAGCTCGACCGCGCGCTGCCACAGGCGCGTCATGGAATCCTGCGCAAAACGGGCGTCGGGGTCGTTGAGGGCGGCGTAATCCAGGCCCAGTTGCTTGAACAGACTGCGGCAATCAAGGCCGTCCATTTCCAGTGCCTTGACTATCCCCATCGCCCAGCTTGCAGAAGTTGTTCGTTCGCTCATGGCGTCTTCTTAATAAAGCAGGCTGAAAACGGCAGCCAGGAAGCCAAGGATACTAAAGTGGCATCCAATGTCACTGGCCGTTACCACTGATCACTCTAGACTTAAATAAGCTCCCCGCCGAACATCCGTTGAGCGGTATAACAATCAAAGGGCCGGTCACTGTGGAAAACGTCAATCGATTCAACAGCTTTGCCGAGTTTTACCCGTATTACCTACGCGAACACGGCAACAGCACCTGCCGGCGCCTGCATTTTATCGGCACCACATTAGTGATCGGCATTCTGGCCTACGCCATCGGCAAAGGGTCACTGGGCTTGTTGCTGGCCGTGCCGATTGCCGGCTACGGCTTTGCCTGGATCGGGCATTTCTTCTTCGAAAGGAACCGTCCGGCAACCTTCAAGCACCCGTTCTACAGCTTGCTGGGGGATTTTGTGATGTACCGCGACATGATTCTGGGCAAGGTGCCGTTCTAGCTCCTCGTCGAGATAAAAGTCTTTTTGTCATTTACAGTGTTGTATCCTGCGAAGGCTTTTTGAGAGCGCGGACTCACCTGCGATTGAAAAAACAGACTTTGCGAGGAGCGACGACGATGCACGAGATACCTAATCTCCCCTTCCCAAGCCTGCACGAAACTGAGCAGCCAACACCGCAACAGGCCAGCCCCAAGCAGCCTGAGGCCAAAGAAGCCAAACCAGTCGACAGCGAACGCCAGGACTGACGCCGTACCAGACCGTGTGGAAAGCGCAGCTTTGAGCGCTTTCCACACTGCCTGAATCACCCGAGGTACCCGCCATGACCGATACCCTCCCCGACACCCGGGACACCGCCGTCCTCGATGCAGCCTTGCAGATGGTCGAGGTGTGGAACCGCCTCAGCGCCGACAAGCAAGCGGTGCTGCTCAAGCGCTTCGGCACCCAGGAAAACGCGTTGGCCGCATTGGTCACCACTCAACTGCTGGCCCCCGCCAAGCCCTGACCTCTGACGTTTTTGCGTTTTACCGCCCTGCTCGGGTCAAAGCACCGCTATCATTAGCAGCCTATCTTTACCTGCTGCGACAGTGGACCTCTCCCCATGCCAGATACCCAGCGCCCCATGGCGGTCACGCTGCAAGTTGTTTCCATCGTGTTGTTCACCTTTATCGGCTACCTGAATATCGGCATCCCTCTGGCCGTATTGCCGGGCTATGTCCACAGCGAACTGGGCTATGGCGCGGTGATTGCCGGGTTGGTGATCAGCGTGCAATACCTGGCCACCCTGCTGAGCCGACCGTATGCGGGCAAACTCATCGACAACCTGGGCAGCAAGCGAGCGGTGCTGATCGGCCTGGCGGGATGCGGCCTGAGCGGTGTGTTCATGTTAATCGCGGCATGGTCCTCAAGCCTGCCGGCCTTGAGCCTGGGCAGCCTGTTGATTGGCCGCCTGGTGCTGGGCAGCGCGGAAAGCCTGGTGGGTTCGGGCGCCATCGGCTGGGGCATCGGCCGGGTGGGCGCGGCCAACACCGCCAAGGTCATCTCGTGGAATGGCATCGCCAGTTATGGCGCGCTGGCGGTCGGTGCGCCGCTGGGAGTGTTGCTGGTCAGGCAATTCGGGCTGTGGAGCATGGGCGTCAGCATTATCCTGCTGGCGGCGGTGGGCTTGCTGCTGGGGTGGAACAAGGTCGCCGCGCCGATTGTCGCCGGCGTGCGCCTGCCGTTCATGAATGTCCTCGGTCGGGTACTCCCGCACGGCTGCGCGCTGGCCTTGGGCTCGATCGGCTTTGGCACCATCGCCACCTTCATCACCCTGTATTACACCACCCAGCACTGGGATAACGCGGTGTGGGCACTGAGCCTGTTCGGCGCCAGTTTTATCGGCGCACGCCTGTTGTTCGGCAATTTTATCAACCGTATCGGCGGTTTTCGCGTGGCAATCGCCTGCCTGTCGGTGGAGATCCTCGGCCTGCTGTTGCTATGGCTGGCGCCGGATGCCAATTTGGCCCTGGCCGGCGCGGCGTTGAGCGGCTTTGGGTTTTCCCTGGTGTTTCCGGCCCTGGGGGTAGAGGCGGTCAACCTGGTGCCTGCGTCCAGCCGGGGTTCGGCGGTCGGCGCCTATTCATTGTTTATCGACCTGTCCCTGGGCATCACCGGCCCGTTGGCCGGGGCGGTAGCGGCAGGCTTCGGCTTTGCGTCGATCTTCCTGTTCGCCGCCCTCGCCGCCCTGGGTGGCCTGTTGCTGAGTGTGTACCTGTACCGGCAGGCGCCCAAGGCGCGCGAGGCACGCGACGCTTAGAAATCGACCTTGCCGCGCCCGGCCTTGATGCTCCCGCGTTTGGTCTTGGATTCGAGGCGACGCTTTTTCGAGCCCAGGGTGGGCTTGGTCGGGCGACGCTTCTTCTCCACCTTGGTGGCGCTAAGGATCAGTTCCACCAGGCGCTCCAACGCATCGGCGCGGTTCTGTTCCTGGGTCCGGTATTGCTGGGCCTTGAGGATCAACACGCCGTCGCTGGTGATGCGACTGTCACGCAGCGCCAGCAGCCGCTCTTTATAGAAATCCGGCAGCGACGACGCCGGAATATCAAAACGCAGGTGCACCGCGCTCGACACCTTGTTGACGTTCTGCCCACCGGCGCCCTGGGCACGGATGGCAGTCAGCTCGATTTCGGCATCGGGCAGGTGCACGTTGTTGGAAATGACCAGCATCACTCAAAAACCTTAGGCAACGGATAAGCCAATCGTGGATAACAACATAGGCAACAAGGTCACCCGTGGAATGAAAATACCCTTGATCGCTTTGCTCGGCACTTTAGCACTCATTCAAACTTCGCAGTCCTTCGCCGATAGTGCCAACGGCAAGACTCTGTATTCACAGCGATGCGCCATGTGCCATGGAGCGGATCTCAAGGCAACGGGACCACTGGCCAGGAAGAGCAGCCCGCCTACACCTGACCTGACGACGCCCGCGTTCAAAAAACGCCTGGCTGATTATCCGGGCGTAATTGTGTCTTCGGTCATCCTTCGTCCCAATGGGAACCTGATTCCAAAAACACTGCAGGAGAACGGTGTGCGCGTACCGCCGCATGCGTGGAGCGTTGAGGATTTTCGCGATTTGAATCAATACATGAGTGGTGTGATTTTAAAAAGCCGGTGAATGCCTCTTAAAAAATGTATTCGAAACACCCTGATATTCCGTCTACTTTTCCCACGTTTCCCATCGAATATTGCCGATTCCAGCTCCTTGATCCTCCCTCGTAGGCTCACTCCCCCACACAAGGAAGTGAGCCCGTCATGTCTGAACGCTCCTATCCGAAAAACGGCAGAGCGCACAAAGGACGCCGAGCCAGGCCGAACCACGCCAAAATAATTTTGATAGGAGCCTCAGACATGCAGCATGAAATTCTTGCATTTGATAAAAAAACCGAGGAGTTGGCTTTCAGTATTGAAATTCCTGCCGACCAGTACGACAAATTATCGGAGCTAATGTCCTGGAGCGAGCCTGAAGATGCGATCTATGAGTACGACCTATCACCAGAGCAAGTCGGCCTTCTTGAAAGCATGACCGGCAAGACCTTCAATAGCCCGAACTACATTTTTCAGTTGTCTTGTAGTGAATGAGGCTATATGGCGGCGCTGTGTAGACGTGAAATGTATGGCAGCAGATGAAATAAGTGGAGTGGAGTGCAACTGTGCGGCTCATGGCGTCCTGCCGTGGTTAAAAAAGTAGTCGTTTAAACCTCAACGTCTTCGAAACAAATGAACACTGGAAAAACCAGACGTCCAGATCTGTTTTTTTCATCCCTGAAAAGCAAATGCCCCGACAAGTCAGGGCATTTGCTTTCAACCGGTGCAGGCAGCGTTTTCACACAGCCTGCCCAGTTTGCCTACTTCAACACCGCACTCGCCGTCGCCAACGCCGCTTCGGCACTGCGCTTGTTCTTGAACCAGTAACACACCGCCATAAACGCCACCCACACCGGGATCGCGTACACCGACACCTGGATCCCCGGAATCATCAGCATGATCACCAGGATAAACACCACGAACGCCAGACAGAGGTAGTTGCCGTACGGATACCACAGCGCCTTGAACAACGGCACCTGGCCGGTGCGGTTCATATGCTGGCGGAACTTGAAGTGCGAGAAGCTGATCATCGCCCAGTTGATCACCAACGTGGCCACCACCAGCGACATCAGCAACTCCAGCGCGTGTTGTGGGACGAAGTAGTTCATCAGCACCGCCACCAGGGTCACCGCCGCCGAGGCGAGGATCGCACGCACGGGCACGCCGCGCTTGTCGATCCGGGACAGGGCCTTGGGCGCATCGCCCTGCTCGGCCATGCCCAGCAGCATGCGGCTGTTGCAGTAGGTGCCGCTGTTGTACACCGACAAGGCCGCCGTCAGGACCACGAAGTTGAGGATGTGCGCGGCGGTGTTGCTGCCCAGCATCGAGAACACTTGCACGAACGGGCTGCCGCTGTAGGCATCGCCGGACGCATTGAGGGTGGCCAGCAGGCTGTCCCACGGCGTCAGCGACAACAGCACCACCAAGGCGCCGATGTAGAAGATCAGGATGCGGTAGATCACCTGGTTGATCGCCTTGGGGATCACGGTGCGCGGCTGGTCGGCTTCGGCAGCGGTAAAGCCGAGCATTTCCAGGCCGCCGAAGGAGAACATGATGATCGCCATGGCCATTACCAGGCCGCCGACGCCATGGGGGAAGAAACCGCCGTGTTCCCACAGGTTGCTCACCGAGGCTTGCGGGCCGCCGCTGCCGCTGACCAGCAGGTAGCTGCCCAGAGCGATCATGCCGACGATGGCCACCACCTTGATGATCGCGAACCAAAACTCGGCCTCGCCGAACACTTTGACGTTGGCCAGGTTGATCAGGTTGATCAGCACGAAGAACGCCGCCGCCGAGACCCAGGTCGGGATCTCCGGCCACCAATAGTGCACGTACTTGCCGACGGCCGTCAGCTCCGACATGCCCACCAGGATGTACAGGATCCAGCAGTTCCAGCCCGACAGGAAGCCGGCGAAACCGCCCCAGTACTTGTGGGCAAAGTGGCTGAAGGAGCCGGCAACCGGCTCTTCGACGATCATTTCGCCGAGCTGGCGCATGATCATGAAGGCAATGAAGCCACAGATCGCATAGCCCAGGATCATCGACGGACCGGCGGATTTGAGCACCCCGGCCGAGCCCAGGAACAGGCCGGTACCGATGGCGCCACCGAGGGCGATCAACTGGATATGACGGTTTTTCAGGCCGCGTTTCAGCTCGCCTGAAGAAGAATGGGGTCCACTCATGAAAAGGGTCTCACGCAAGGTTTGATGATGTGAATGCACGTTGCTGCGTTGAATCTCGACTCAAGCAGCGCCGCTCAAACCCCAGCGCAGGCACCAGGAGTACAGCGTTTTTCCAACGTTCATGCGTCACCTGTTTGTTTTTATCTGTGACGAAATCGAACCCGCCGGGCTCGTGGCCGGGCGGAGTGATCAGGGTGGGTAAACCCTGAGGTCTTGGCCTTTTGCGTGGTTACGCAAGGGGTCACAGTAAAACGCGGCGCATTGTACACCGCTCGACCGCTTGCGAACGCCCTGCAACAGTGCACGCGACAATCTGTCAGGCATTCGTTACGACGAAAGGCGCCCCAATAATGCCGAGCGCTTCTCGTAAATTTATCGTTACACCGTGGAAAATAAGCGTTACAGCCAAGCTGTCGACCTTCGGCAAACGGAAAAATGTCGGTAAGAAATTTCCGAAACATTACCCGCGCCAGCTCATTGTTTTTACTGAATAAAAAACTCACGGTGAAAAACAGAAGAAAAAATCCAAATGAGACCGTGTCAATAAATTTTTTGCATTAACCAACAAGCTCTCCTAGGTTCATTCCACTTGCCCAGCGAAGCCCGCTGGCAAGCCGTTCTCAAACACCGTCCTCTAGGAGATACACCATGCAAGCACTGGAAAACGACCTGGAAACCGAACTGCAACTCGACGATTGGTTTGAAGCGCCGACCCATGAGGCCGCCGTTGAAATGATGCAGGCCGACGCCGTCGTGCCGTTCGGCACCGCGATGTGGCCTTTCTAAGACGCGACAGGCATTCGGCAGGTGCTGTGCACGGCACCTGCCCCCCTTACCCAAGGCACACAAGGACACCCGTCATGGACAAGGCCCGCGCCGTCGAACACTTTCTTTACTACCTCGCCCATCACCCGGCGCTCAACGGGCTGAGTTGCCCCACTGTGCTGCTGGGCCATACCGAGCGTTACGACGCCATTGCTCACGCCATCACCCACAGCAGCGCCGCCCGCTTCAATTTCCAGGTACAGCGCCTGGACCTGGCCGCCAGCGATACCCTGGCCAAGGCCATCGAAGCCTGCGACCTGTACCTGTTTCTCTACGACGCCTCGACACTGCCCAACCCACGCGCCGAAGGCCCGAACTTTATCCGCGCCCTGCAGGGGGTGATGGCCGAACACTGGAAGAAATCCCTGCTGTTCAAGGACTACGGCGACTACTTCTACGACACCTTCAGCGTCGAGCCGCAGCGCATCGCCGACCTCAACGCCACGCTGATCCGGCGCATGGGCCAGGCCAACGTGCTGAGCTTTACCGACAAACACGGCTCACGTCTTGAAGCGCCGATGAGCAGCATCAAAAAGTGGACCAATATCAACGGCGTCGGCAACCATGACCTCGCACCCGGCGAAATCGCCACCCACAGTGAGGCCATCAATGGCCAGGTGAGATTTGTCGGCACCTTTCTCAGCACTATCCCGTTTGCACGCAAATACGGCGTGCTGGAGACGCCGCTGGAGTTGTGGATCGAGAACTCGACCGTCTGCAGCGTGGCCAGCGAGGTGCCGGGGCTGGTGGATGACTTCAACAAATACCTGAATGCCAACCCGTCCAACCGTCGGGTGGAGGAACTGGGCATTGGCACCAATGAAGGGGTCAAGGATTTATATGCGCGCAATGCCGGGTTTGAGGAGCGCCATTGCGGCTTGCACCTGGGGCTGGGCGGCGGGCAGAAAGGCAGTCATCACCTGGATCTGATCTTTGCCAGCGGGGTGTTGGCGTTGGATGACAAGCCGGTATTCGATGGCGCCTTTGCGTTCTGAGCACCCATTTCGAATCAAATGAAGATCCAAAAAAAAACGCCAACCCTAAGGTTGGCGTTTTTGTGCAGCGTTTACATCACTGCGGTTTCTTGCGACCAAAACCCGGACGTTGACCCGAACCGGCCGGTGCGCCACGGCGCTTGCCAGACGGCTCGTCGGCGACCAGTTTCGGACCGGGGCGCTTATTCGCCGCCGGCTTGGCTGGACGTTTGGTGCTGGCGTTGTCGGCCGGGCGATCCGCTTCACCACGGTTGCTGCGACCACCGGCCGGCGCAGGGCGCGGCGTACGTGGAGCACGCTCGCCTTCCTGACGCGATGGCGCCGTTGGACGACGTTCACCCTCGATCTGCGGCTGACGCGAGATACGCCCGCCGGTGGCCGGTGCATCCAGCGCCGGGCGCAGGGTGCGGGCCACACGTTCGGTACGCGCGACAGGACGCGACGACTTACGCTGCATACGCTCAAGCTTGTCTTTGCTCTTGGCGTTCATCTGCGGCATTGCGACCGGCGTCAGGCCGACTTCGGCGCTGAGGATGTCGACTTCGTACTGGCTCATTTCGCGCCAGCGGCCCATCGGCAGGTCGGAGTTCAAGAACACCGGGCCGAAACGCACGCGTTTCAGGCGGCTGACCACCAGGCCCTGGGATTCCCACAGGCGACGTACTTCGCGGTTACGACCTTCCATCACCACGCAGTGGTACCAGTGGTTGAAACCCTCGCCACCGGGCGCCTGCTTGATGTCGGTGAACTTGGCCGGGCCGTCTTCCAGCACCACGCCGGCCTTGAGGCGTTCGATCATCTCGTCGTCGACTTCACCGCGTACACGTACGGCGTACTCACGGTCCATCTCGTAGGACGGGTGCATCAGGCGGTTGGCCAGTTCACCGTCGGTGGTGAACATCAGCAAGCCGGTGGTGTTGATGTCCAGGCGACCGATGTTGATCCAGCGGCCTTCTTTGGGCTTGGGCATCTTGTCGAACACGGTCGGACGGCCTTCGGGGTCGTCACGGGTGCAGATCTCGCCATCGGGCTTGTTGTACATGATCACGCGGCGCACCGATTCGGCGGCCTCTTCACGCTTGATCACCTTGCCATCGATGGTGATCGCATCGTGCAGGTCGACGCGCTGGCCGAGGGTGGCCTCGACGCCGTTGACCTTGATGCGCTTCTGGGTGATCCAGGCTTCGACGTCGCGGCGCGAGCCCACGCCGATACGCGCCAGCACCTTTTGCAGCTTTTCGCCTGCTGGGCCGATTTCCTGGTCTTTATGGTCTTGGTCATTCATCTTAAGCACCTCCCGGTGGGTCGATTCAGGCGTGGCCTGAAGAGTGTTGAAAGCGGGGCTTTGGCCGAATACGGCGGCAAAGGGTCGCGAATCATACGCGCATGACGCGCATTGCGCATCACAGAGTAGTCGATACAGCCCAAGTCATTTGCTTTTCCGCCGACCGGTGGCGCCCAAGACCAGCAGGCGCAGCTCGGCTTCGGCCAGCACCGCGCGCTTGTCTACCTTGTCGAGTTTCTTCCAGGCGCGGATTTCGCGCTTGCTGCGCCCGCAGCCGACGCAGATATCGTCGCTGAACTTGCAGAGGCTGATGCAGGGGTCTTTGGTTGAACTCATGCTTTCTCCCAAACAATGGAGATCAAATGTGGGAGGGGGCTTGCTCCCGTTGGGCCGCGAAGCGGCCCCTCTCTTTGTTTACACAGAATGGGACTGCTGCGCAGTCCAACGGGAGCAAGCTCCCTCGCCACAGGTCACTTTTTACCCCTTCAAAGCCTTAACCCCTCCCACATGGGACCGCGTCAGTCTTCGAACTGGCGGCGTTCGTTTTCGATGGCCTCGGCCAGTGCCCGGGCCTCGTCTTCCTCATCGCTCAGCGGCGGTTGTTCGAGGGCGGCGACGGCGGCCAGGAGTTTCTCGCGGGCATCGGCCACGCCGAGGATGTCTTCTTCGGGCTCGACCTCAGGCTCAACTTCAACGTTCACCTCGGTTTCCGGCTCGGCCGCCCCATCACGCAGCAAATCATCAAAGTCGGTCTTGATGCCCTGCTCCATGTCATCCAGCTCCAGCAGCAAGGTATGGAAACTGGTTTCGTCCTTCGGTTCCTCCGGCTCGGCGCTGGCATCGGCCAATTCCTGCAAGCCCTGCGGCACCGGCGCGTCGTCGAAGTCGAGCACCGGCTCGGCTTCCATCTCGCGCAATTCAGCGAGCGGAGGCAGGTCGTCGAGGTTTTTCAGGTTGAAGTGGTCGAGGAACACCTTGGTGGTGGCGAACATCGCCGGCTTGCCCGGCACGTCGCGGTAACCGACGATGCGGATCCACTCGCGTTCCAGCAGCGTCTTGACGATGTGGCTGTTGACCGCCACGCCCCGCACATCCTCGATCTCGCCCCGGGTGATCGGCTGGCGATAGGCGATCAGCGCCATGGTCTCGAGCATCGCCCGTGAATAGCGTTGCGGGCGCTCTTCCCACAGGCGGCCGACCCATGGGGAGAATTTCTCACGGATCTGCAGGCGATAACCCGACGCCACTTCGCGCAGTTCAAACGCGCGGCCGTCGCAGGACTTGCGCAGGATCTCCAGCGCCTTCTTGAACACCGGCGGCTCGGGGCGTTCAGCCTCTTCAAACAGTTCGAACAGGCGCTCCAGGGATTGCGGCTTACCCGAGGCCAGGAGAAAGGCTTCCAGCAAGGGCGCCAGTTCGCGGGGTTCAGTCAGGTTCATGGTTTCAGCTCTTTATTCGGCTCGCGCCCGCACGTGGATAGCCGCAAAAGGCTCATTCTGGACCAGCTCGACCAAGGACTCCTTGACCAATTCGAGGACCGCCATAAAGGTTACCACCACCCCCAGGCGCCCTTCTTCAGCGGTGAACAGCTCGACAAACGGCACAAACCCGCCACCCTTGAGACGCTCCAGCACATCGCTCATGCGTTCGCGGGTCGACAACGCCTCGCGGCTGACCTGGTGGCTTTCGAACATGTCGCCACGGCGCAGCACCTCGGCCATGGACATCAGCAACTCTTCCAGGCTCACGTCCGGCAACAATTTGCGCGCACGGGCCTCCGGCGCGTCGAGCTTGGGCACCACCACGTCACGGCCCACCCGGCTCAAGCCGTCGATGCCTTCAGCGGCAGCCTTGAAACGCTCGTACTCCTGCAGACGGCGGATCAATTCGGCGCGCGGGTCGTCTTCCTCGGCCTCGACCGTCTCCGAGCGCGGCAGCAGCATGCGCGACTTGATCTCGGCGAGCATGGCGGCCATCACCAGGTACTCGGCGGCCAGTTCCAGGCGCACCGACTGCATCAATTCGACATAGCCCATGTACTGGCGGGTGATTTCCGCCACCGGGATGTCGAGGATGTTGATGTTCTGCTTGCGGATCAGGTACAGCAGCAAGTCGAGCGGGCCTTCGAAAGCGTCGAGGAACACCTCCAGGGCATCCGGCGGGATGTACAGGTCCAGCGGCATTTCCATGACCGCCTGGCCATACACCATGGCGAACGGCAACTCCTGCTGGGCGCCTGCCTGGGGGTCGACGGTTTCCACTGACGACATTCAGGCCTCGACCATAAACGGTGCGGGATCGCCGCAGCCGACACGCACCACTTCGGGCTCACCGTCGGCCAGGTTGATCACGGTGGACGCCTTGCCGCCACCGAAGCCGCCATCGATGATCAGGTCCACCTGCTTTTCCAGCAGTTGGCGCATTTCGTACGGGTCTTCCAGCGGCTCGGTGTCGCCGGGCATGATCAAGGACACGCTCATCAATGGCTCACCCAGTTCGGCCAGCAGCGCCAGGGCAATCGGGTGTTCCGGCACACGCAGGCCGATGGTGCGCTTCTTCGGGTGCAGCAACAGGCGCGGCACTTCGCGGGTGGCGTTGAGGATGAAGGTGTAAGGCCCCGGTGTGTGAGCCTTGAGCAGGCGGAACGTACCGGTGTCGACCTTGGCGAACAGGCCCAGCTGGGACAAATCGCTGCAGATCAGCGCAAAGTTGTGCTTGTCATCCAGTTGACGCAGGCGTCTGACCCGCTCGACCGCGCCCTTGTCGCCGATCTGGCAGCCGATGGCGTAGGACGAGTCGGTAGGGTAGATCACCACGCCGCCGGCGCGAATAATCTCCACGGCCTGTTTTATCAGGCGCGCCTGGGGGTTTTCCGGATGAATCTGGAAGAATTGACTCACGTGTTCTACCTGTTCAGACGGTGGCAATAATGGGGTCATGCTTGAATCGCCCCCACAACAGCGGCAGGTCGTCCGGGACGGCGCGATATTCGCCGATCTCGGACCAGCCGCCTGGGCCATGAAAGTCACTGCCGGCGCTGACCAGCAGACCAAATTCGCGGGCAAGAATCGCCAGGCTGCCCACCTGTTCGGCAGGTTGATGCCCGTTGACCACTTCGATAGCGTGGCCGCCGGCTCCAATATAGTCGCCTATCAGCTTGCGACGCTTGCTGCGGGTGAAATCGTAGTGCCAGGGATGCGCCAGGCTGACCCAGGCCCCGGAGGCACGCAAGGTCTCGACGGTGTCTTCGAGGGTCGGCCAATGCTGCTTCACATCGCCTAACTTGCCAGCGCCCAGCCATTTGCGAAAGGCTTCGGCGCGGTCTTTGACAAAACCTTCACGCACCATCCAGTCGGCAAAGTGCGGCCGGGCCGGCGCGTTGCCGCTATCGCCCAGTTCCTGCTGGATGGCGCGGGCGCCGTCGAGGGCGTTGGGCATGCCTTTAAGGCTGAGCTTGCGGCTTATTTCTTCGGACCGCAGCCAGCGGCCATCGTGCAAATCGGCGATGGCCTGCACCAGCGCCGGGGCCGTTTGATCGAAACCGTAGCCAAGTATATGAATGGTGGCACCGCCCCAGGTGCAGGACAATTCCACGCCGTTGACCAACTGCATGCCCAGGGCATGGGCCGCCGTGCGGGCTTCATCGATGCCTTCGAGGGTGTCGTGGTCGGTCAACGCCAGGACTCGCACGCCTTTTTCAAACGCACGCGCAACCAGTACCGCGGGCGCCAGGGCGCCGTCGGAGGCCGTGCTGTGGCAGTGCAAATCAACATTCACGGGGGTCTGTAACCTCAAGTCAGCTGGCGCTATCGCAACCAAGGATGTTTGTTATTATGCCGCCACATCCAGCTTCTGGCTCTTACTGTGAAACAATTCATCGACTTCATCCCGCTGTTGCTGTTTTTCATCGTTTACAAACTTGACCCTCGGGTCGTCGACGTGGCCGGCCATGAGCTCACCGTAGGCGGCATCTACAGCGCCACCGCCGTGCTGATCATCAGCTCCATCGTGGTCTATGGCGCCCTGTTCATTTCCCAGCGCAAACTGGAAAAAAGCCAATGGCTGACCCTGGTCGCGTGCCTGGTCTTCGGCAGCCTGACCCTGGCCTTCCACAGCGAGACCTTCCTTAAATGGAAAGCCCCGGTGGTGAACTGGCTGTTCGCACTGGCGTTCATCGGCAGCCACTTCATCGGCGACCGCCTGCTGATCAAGCGGATCATGGGCCACGCGCTGACCCTGCCGGAACCGGTCTGGGTACGCCTGAACGTGGCCTGGATCGTGTTTTTCATCTTCTGTGGCGCCGCCAACCTGTTCGTGGCGTTTACCTTCCAGGACTACTGGGTCGACTTCAAGGTGTTCGGCAGCCTGGGCATGACCGTGCTGTTCCTGGTCGGCCAGGGCATCTACCTGTCGCGCCACCTGCATGACACCGACCCTTCCACGCCGAAAACCGAGGACTGACATGCTCTACGCCATCATTGCCACCGACGTTGAAAACTCGCTGGAAAAACGCCTGTCCGTACGCCCGGCCCACGTCGAGCGCCTCAAGCAGCTGCAAGCCGAAGGCCGCATCGTCCTGGCCGGCCCGCACCCGGCCGTGGACAGCAACGACCCGGGCGACGCCGGTTTTACCGGCAGCCTGATCGTTGCCGAGTTCGCCTCACTGGCCGATGCCCAGGCTTGGGCCAAGGCTGATCCCTATGTCGCGGCAGGTGTCTATGCCGACGTGGTGATCAAACCCTTCAAGCAAGTCCTGCCTTGATCCGGGTTGCGTCGAACCTATTGAGTTCGGCGCACGCCAAATGGCTCATTATTCTCGGTAACCTGCCGACAACGTACTGAATATTCGTGTGGAATCAGGAGTTCCGATGCGCTTACGTCAGTTGTGTCTGTTGGCAGTGTTAATGATCGGGGCTACGGCCCACGCTGAAGAAACCTCGAACACCGGTAGCTCCACGCCCCTGTCCTTGAGCGCCGGCGCCCAGATCACCGAGTTGCAGCAACGCTTGAAAGACAGCGAGCGGCAACGTGAAGAGCTGAGCAAGCAACTGCAAAGCGCGGATGCTACTCGCGAAAGCGCTCAATTGAGTCGCCTTCGCCAAGAGAACCAACGGCTGACCCAGCAACTCAAAGATTCACAAAGCGGCGTCTTGACCCGATGGCTGACCGAGCAACAGCAATGGTTTGTCACTGGCGGGGCGGTCGCACTGATCGCCTTGCTGTGCGGGATCTTCGCCAGCGGGGGGCACCGTCGCCGTCGACAATGGCTAAATTGAGTGAGTCATGAGCGAGCTGTTACTGATAGATGATGACCAGGAGCTCTGTGAGCTGCTGACCAGTTGGTTGGGCCAGGAAGGTTTCCAGGTGCGCGCCTGCCACGATGGCCTGAGCGCGCGCAAAGCCTTGGCCGATAGCGCGCCCGCCGCGGTGGTGCTGGACGTGATGCTGCCCGACGGCAGTGGCCTGGAGTTGCTCAAGCAATTGCGCAACGACCACCCGGAGCTGCCGGTGCTGATGCTGTCGGCCCGCGGCGAACCCCTGGACCGTATCCTCGGCCTGGAACTGGGTGCCGACGACTACCTGGCCAAACCCTGCGACCCCCGCGAACTCACCGCGCGCCTGCGTGCCGTGTTGCGCCGCAGCCACCCGGCCGCCGTGTCGACCCAGCTGGAACTGGGCGACCTGTGCTTCAGCCCGGTGCGTGGCGTAGTCAGCATCGACGAACAGGAGTTCGCCCTCACCGTCTCCGAAAGCCGCCTGCTCGAAGCCTTGCTGCGCCAGCCCGGCGAGCCGCTGGATAAACAGGAACTGGCGCAGATCGCCCTGGGCCGCAAGTTGACCCTGTACGATCGCAGCCTGGACATGCACGTGAGTAACCTGCGCAAAAAGATCGGCCCTCACCCGGATGGCCGGCCGCGCATCGTGGCGTTGCGCAGCCGCGGCTATTACTACAGCCTTTGAGGCAGCTGCAAGTTTCAAGCGGCAAGCTGCAAGCTCTTCACTTGCAGCTTGCCGCTGAAAACTTGCCGCTGCCCCCCTCCCCCTTACCAAACCTTTACCCTCCCCTGACGGCGGCTGACCTTGCTCTGGGTAACCTACTCACATCCGGACTCACCGGAATAGAGACAGGAGATTCACCATGCGCAAGACCCTTATCGCTTTGATGTTCGCCGCTGCCCTGCCGACCGTTGCCATGGCCGCCATGCCCGAAGGCCCAGGCCCGATGGGCGAGCCTTCCGGCCACATGATGGGTGGCCCGGGCCACGGCGGTGAACACGGTCCGCGTGGCAAAGGCGGCCCCTTCAGCCAGCTGGACCTGAGCCGCGAACAGCGCGAGCAGATCGGCAAGCTGATGGGCGACCAATGGCACGCTCGCAAAGACCTGACCAGGAAGTACCTGGACAAACTCCCGGCCGCTGACCAGAAAGCCATGCAGGATGAAATCGCCGCCGGCCGTCAGAAAACCCAGGCCGATATCCGCGCCGTGCTCAAGCCGGACCAGCAGAAGAAGTTCGACGAGATCGTCAAGAAGCAAGAACAGCGGCGTGCCGAGTGGAAGGAATTCCAAGCCTGGAAAGCGCAACAGCCGCAAAAAGCGCAATAATGCCCTCGCGTTAGTGCTCCCAGCCCAGTGGCCCCCGCCACTGGGCTTTTCCAGTTTGAGGGTTTCCTGTGCGTTCATTGTTCTGGCGCATCCTGGCCAGTTTCTGGCTGGCCATCGCCTTGGTTGCCGGGCTGTCGATCCTGCTTGGGCACATGCTCAATCAAGATGCCTGGATTCTCAGCCGTCACCCTGGTCTCAATAACCTGGCCCAGGAGTGGACCCAACTCTACGAAGCCCAGGGTGAGGACGCCGCCCAGGACTTACTGCAACAGCGCAAGCGCCAGTACCACATCGACGTGCAAGTGCTGAACGAAAGCGGTGAGCCGGTGGTGCGCGGCACCTTCCCGCGCCGCGCCGCCGCCTTCGAAGCGCGGCAGAACGACGACAAAGACGGCCACCTGCCCTGGCGGCGCCTGACCGCCGAGTACACCAGCGAGAAAACCGGCGACACCTACCTGTTGATCTACCGTATCCCGCACCCGGAACTCGACCAGTGGCACCGCAGCAGCCTGACCTGGCCCTTGAGCGCCCTGGCCATTGCGCTGGTGGTGCTGACCCTGTTCAGCCTGTTCGTCACGTTATCCATCACCCGTCCGCTTAGCCGCCTGCGCGGCGCGGTGCATGACCTCGGCCAGGCCACCTATCAACAGAACAGCCTGGCGCGCCTGGCCAACCGTCGCGATGAGTTCGGCGTACTGGCCACCGACTTCAACCGCATGGGCGCACGCCTGCAAAGCCTGATCGCCAGTCAGCGCCAGTTGCTGCGCGACGTGTCCCACGAGCTGCGCTCGCCCCTGGCGCGTCTGCGCATCGCCCTGGCGTTGGCCGAACGCGCCGGCCCCGAAGAACGCGAAAAACTCTGGCCGCGCCTGACCCGCGAGTGCGACCGCCTCGAAGCATTGATCAGCGAAATCCTGGTGCTGGCCCGCGTGGATGCCGACAACGCCAGCGCCGAAGAGGTCGACCTCATCGCGCTGCTCAAGACCCTTCAGAAGGACGCCCAACTCAGCGCGCCGGACCAGGTGGTGCAACTGAGCACCGACAGCGACCTGCACCTGAAGGGCTGGCCGACCATGATTGAGCGCGCGGTGGATAACCTGCTGCGCAATGCCCAACGCTTCAACCCGCCCGACCAATCGATCCAATTGCAGGCACAGCGCCAGGGCGACCGCATCCTGATCAGCGTGCGCGACCATGGCCCCGGCGTCGACGCCGAACACCTGAGCCAACTGGGCGAACCGTTCTACCGCGCCCCCGGCCAGACCGCCCAGGGCCACGGCCTCGGGCTGGCGATTGCGCGGCGCGCCGCCGAACGCCATGGCGGCAGCCTGATCCTGGCCAACCACCCCGACGGCGGGTTTATCGCCAGCATCGACCTGCCGTTGGAACCGGGGGTTACCACTGCGGTGTGATGATCTCTTATAGTGGCCCTTCTCTTACGGAGGGCCTTTGATGACTGACTTGCTGACTCCCATCCAAGCCGCACTCGATCTACCGCCAACGCCCCTGACCCTTACCGAAACCGGCGCTCTGCCTTCGACCTTCGCGGTGACCGAACTGGCCGGCGCCAGCATCGGCGTCGCCGGCCAGGCCGTGGCCGAACTGATCCGGCAACAGACCGGGCGCCTGCCCAGCGTGAGTGTCGACCGGCGCCTCGCCTCGTTCTGGTTCTCCTCATCGATTCGCCCGGTGGGCTGGCAAGTACCGCCCCTGTGGGACCCGGTGGCCGGTGACTACGCCAGCGCCGATGGCTGGATTCGCCTGCACACCAACGCGCCCCATCACCGTGCCGCCGCTGAACGGGTACTCGGCAAGGTCGCGGACCGCGCCGCAATGGCCGCAAACGTCGCCGGCTGGCAGGCCGCCGAACTGGAGCAGGCGATTGTCGAGGCCGGCGGCTGCGCGGCGCAGATGCGCACGTGGCGGGCCTGGCAAACCCATCCGCAGGGGTTGGCGGTGAACGCCGAGGACTTGATCCAGCGCCAGACGGTCGAGACGACCCGCGACACACCCTGGCTCGGCTCGGTGGCCCGCCCGCTGACGGGTATCAAGGTCCTGGACCTGACGCGCGTATTGGCCGGGCCCGTGGCCAGTCGTTTTCTCTCCGGCCTGGGCGCGGATGTGCTGCGTATCGACTCACCCACCTGGAACGAACCCGGCGTGGTGCCGGAAATGACATTGGGTAAACGTTGCGCCCGGTTGGACCTCAAGCAGACCGCAGACCGCCAGGTGTTTGAAAGCCTGCTCAAGGGCGCCGACATCCTGTTCCACGGTTACCGCGCCGACGCCCTGGAGCAACTCGGCTACACCACCGGCCAACTGCAAGCCCTCGCCCCCGGCCTGATCGACGTCAGCCTCAACGCCTACGGCTGGAGCGGCCCGTGGCGCAATCGCCGGGGTTTCGACAGCCTGGTGCAGATGAGCAGCGGCATCGCCGAGGCGGGCATGGCCTGGAAACAATCGGATAAACCGGTGCCGCTGCCGTTGCAGGCGCTGGATCACGCGACCGGGTATTTGATGGCGGCCAGTGCGATTCGGGCATTGAGCGAACGGCTGAAAACCGGGCGTGGCGGTTCGGCGCGCTTGTCGTTGGCGCGTACGGCAAAGTTGTTAGTGGAGGCAGGACAGGTGCCAGAGCAACCGGCGTTGCGGGCTGAAGCGCCGGGGGATCAGGGGTTGGTGGTGGAACAAACAGCCTGGGGCCAGGCCCATCGGTTGTTGGCGCCGTTGACCATCAGCGGCACGCCGTTGCAGTGGGATTTGCCGGCTGGGGAATTGGGGGCGCACCGGCCGCAGTGGTGACTTGACCACCGCAATCGCAGCATAGGTATCTACGCAACTTTGGCGTGGCCCTGGACCTGTGGTGAGGGAGCGTGCTCCTGTGACGGCCTGACAGCTGAGGAGGATGTTGGCTCAACGAGTACATATCCATTCCTGCGGTAACGGCCACTTAGGGTTACGCCCTTACGGCGTGTCACTTTTGTAAAGGCACAAAAGTAACCAAAAGGCCCACGCCCAACACTCGGCACCTCGCCTAGGCTCGGTGTGCCCGTAATCCGACATTGATTTGGGGGGGCGCCTGAGATCAAGATCAAGATCAAAAGCCAGAGCAACAGCCAGAGCAACAGCGTAAGAACAAGCAGTTGTGTAGATACCTATGCCGTGATGAGGCCATAACTATCACCATCAATCCCCCCTGCTCAACGACGTCCACAAATGCTGCGCCGCATAAGCCCTGAGCGGCCGCCAAGCCTCAGCACGCGCCCACAACTGCCGCGCCGAAACCGGCCCACCTTCCAACGCCACCAACGCATTGATCAACCCGATATCCCCTGTCGCAAACGCATCCGCCTCGCGCATCTGGCGCATGGCGATGTACTGCGCCGTCCAGTCACCAATCCCCGGCAAGGCCACCAGCCGTGCCACGCCTTCCTTGAGGCTGGCCTTGGGTTCGAACACTTCAGGATCATCCAGCAATGCCTGCGCGACACCCGACAACGTGCGCCCGCGCGCCTTGGGCATGCCCAAGGTCGCCAGGTCCGCCGCCGCCAATACTTCGGGCGTGGGAAAAACATGAGTGATACCGGTGTGCGGCGTTTCCAGCGGCTGGCCGTACTGCGCCACTAACTTGCCCGCCAAACGAATCGCGGCCACTACCGTGATCTGCTGGCCCAGCACTGCCCGAATCGCCAATTCCAGCCCTTCCCAACTACCCGGGACGCGAAGGCCGGGACGCGCTGCAACCAGTTGCGCCATCAATGGGTCCGTCGCCAATTGCGCGTTAATCAGTTCGGGCTGCGCATCCAGATCAAACAGCTTGCGCAGGCGCCGTTCGATCTCAGGCAGCGCCGCAGTCTCTGGAAACTCCACCCCAACGTCCAACCAATCGCCAGCCCCCGGCGCCACGCTGATCCAGCCGTGCTGGCCGCTCACGCTGATACTGCGCCGGTAGATGCCAGCTTCTACCGTCTCCATCCCAGCAATAGCCCGCGCCGATAAAAAACCCACCATCGCCGCCCAGTCATAAGGCGGCTGATACGCCAGTCTCACAACGACAACCCCCCGCTATACAGCCCATACGCCGCCAGCCCGGCGCCAGCGATCACGCAGCTGAAAATGCCTTTTTCCAGTTGGGTAAACAAGGGCTGGCCCTGCTCACGCTTGGCGAGGGCAAACAGGATCACGCCCGGTGCATACAGCAGTGCCGACAGCAGCAGGTACTTCAAGCCGCCAGCGTAGAGCAGCCATACCGCATACCCCAGGGCAATCAACCCCACCAGCAAGTCCTTCAGGCGCTGGCCCTGGGCGCCTTCATAGGTTTCACCGCGCCCGCTCAACAACACCGCATAGGCCGCCGACCACAGGTACGGCACCAGGATCATCGACGAGGCCAAATAAATCAGCGTGGTGTAGGTGCTCTGGGAGAACAGCGTGATCACCAGGAACGCCTGGATCATCAGATTGGTCAGCCACAGCGCGTTGACCGGCACCTGGTTGGCGTTTTCCTTTTTCAGGAAAGCCGGCATGGTCTTGTCATGGGCCGTGGCGTAGAGGATTTCCGCGCAGAGCAGCGCCCACGACAGCAACGCGCCCAGCAGCGACACCGCCAGGCCGAGGCTGATGAGCAGGGCGCCCCAGGGCCCGACGATGTGCTCGAGCACGCCCGCCAACGACGGGTTTTGCAGACCGGCCAATTCCGACTGGCTCATGACGCCCAGGGACAGCACATTGACCATCACCAGCAGCGCCAGCACGCCGAGAAAACCAATCACCGTGGCCCGGCCGACGTCCGCGCGTTTCTCGGCCCGCGCTGAATACACACTGGCGCCTTCGATGCCGATAAACACAAACACCGTGACCAGCATCATGTTGCGCACCTGATCCACCACGCTGCCGAATTGCGGGTTGCCCAGGCCCCAGATATCGCGGGTGAAGACATCGGCCTTGAACGCCACGGCGGCGATCACGATAAACATCAGCAGCGGCACGATCTTCGCCACCGTGGTGACCTGGTTGATGAACGCCGCCTCCTTGATCCCGCGCAGCACCAGAAAGTGCACAGCCCACAGCAGCACCGACGCACACCCGATGGCCACCGGCGTATTGCCTTGGCCAAACACCGGGAAAAAGTAGCCAAGGGTGCTGAACAGCAACACGAAATAACCGACGTTGCCCATCCACGCACTGATCCAATAACCCCAGGCCGACGAAAATCCCATGTAGTCGCCAAACCCGGCCTTGGCGTAGGCATACACCCCGGAGTCCAGTTCGGGCTTGCGGTTGGCCAGGGTCTGGAACACGAACGCGAGGGTCAACATGCCCACGGCGGTGATCGCCCAGCCAATCAGCACAGCGCCCACCTCGGCCCGCGCCGCCATGTTTTGCGGCAGGGAAAAAATCCCCCCGCCAATCATCGACCCCACCACCAGGGCGATCAGGGCGCTGAGTCGAAGTTTCTGGGCCGGTTGAGACATGCACACTCCTGAAATACTTAATTGCGGACAATCGTGCACTCAACTTAATTAATTCAGCGAGTGCGGCGTTTATTAGTAATGGCGATAAAAGCCCCGCGTTCATAACCCAGCGGCATGACAGTTTATAACGCTCAGACGTATTTATAATTTAAATACGTCGAATACTTCAGCCTTTTCAAGCGACTTGCCGGTTTGCTCTCTAAACGTTTTGCACATTCAACAAAACGGTCTAGCGTCAAACGTCCATACGTAGCACTCAATAAGTGACCAACACGCAGGCACCGCTCTGGAAAGCGGCTTTGCGCGCACAAGTATTGCTCAGGGATTTGCAGCCTAAGTCATTAATCCACAATGGAATGTGCCAATGAAGTGATCTGAGTCAGCTGTTTGATTAGCGCACGGAATTATTCTGTGGTCTCTCTTCTCCTGCATTGGAGTTATGCGATGTCTGAATCTTGCGGAAAACTTCGCTTAGGCGCACTGGTTGCGCTGGTCGTTGGCTCAATGATTGGTGGCGGTATTTTCTCCCTGCCGCAAAACATGGCGGCCAGCGCCGATGTAGGCGCCGTGCTGATCGGTTGGGTGATTACCGCCGTGGGCATGTTGACCCTCGCGTTCGTGTTCCAGACCCTGGCCAACCGCAAGCCCGACCTCGACGGCGGCGTGTACGCCTACGCCAAGGCCGGGTTTGGCGACTACATGGGTTTCTCGTCGGCCTGGGGCTACTGGATCAGTGCCTGGCTGGGCAACGTCGGTTACTTCGTGCTGCTGTTCAGCACCCTCGGTTATTTTTTCCCGATCTTCGGCGAAGGCAACACGCCGGCTGCCGTGATTGGCGCTTCCGTGTTGCTGTGGGCCGTGCACTTCCTGGTGCTGCGCGGGATCAAGGAAGCGGCGTTCATCAACCTGGTGACCACGGTGGCCAAGGTTGTGCCGCTGGTGCTGTTCGTGTTGATCGCAGTGTTCGCGTTCAAGCTGGAGATCTTCACCGCTGACATCTGGGGCGTGAAAAACCCCGACCTGGGCAGCGTGATGAACCAGGTGCGCAACATGATGCTGGTCACCGTGTGGGTGTTCATCGGCATCGAAGGCGCGAGCATCTTCTCGGCACGCGCCGAAAAGCGCAGCGACGTGGGCAAGGCCACCGTGATCGGTTTTATCACCGTGCTGCTGTTCCTGATGCTGGTGAACGTACTGTCCCTGGGCATCATGACCCAGCCGGAATTGGCCAAGTTGCAGAACCCGTCGATGGCCGCCGTGCTGGAACATGTGGTGGGCCACTGGGGCGCGGTGTTGATCAGCGTCGGCTTGATCGTCTCGTTGCTGGGTGCGCTGCTGTCGTGGGTGCTGCTGTGCGCGGAGATCATGTTCGCCGCGGCCAAGGACCACACCATGCCCGAGTTCCTGCGCAAGGAAAACGCCAACCATGTGCCGGCCAACGCCCTGTGGCTGACCAACGCCATGGTCCAGGTGTTCCTGGTGATCACGCTGTTTTCCGCCAGCACTTACCTGTCGCTGATCTATCTCGCCACCTCGATGATCCTGGTGCCCTACCTGTGGTCGGCGGCCTATGCCCTGCTGTTGGCGGTACGCGGCGAGACCTACGAAAACGCCCTCAAGGAGCGCCGCAAAGACCTGTTCATCGGTGCCGTCGCGCTGATCTACGCGGTGTGGCTGCTCTACGCCGGCGGCACCAAGTACCTGCTGCTCTCCGCCCTGCTCTATGCGCCCGGCGCGATCCTGTTCGCCAAGGCCAAGCATGAACTGGGCAAACCCATTTTCACCAACGTCGAGAAGCTGATTTTCGCCGCAGTGGTCATTGGCGCCCTGGTGGCGGCCTATGGGCTCTATGACGGTTTCTTAACGTTGTAACTGTTGTTCATTGGAGGATCTGTAATGACCACGGAAAAAGTGAAGTACGGCGTACATTCCGAAGCCGGCAAACTGCGCAAAGTCATGGTGTGCTCCCCAGGCTTGGCCCACCAGCGGCTGACCCCCAACAACTGCGATGAACTGCTGTTCGATGACGTGCTGTGGGTGGCCCAGGCCAAGCGCGACCATTTCGACTTCGTGACCAAGATGCGCGAGCGGGACATCGATGTGCTGGAAATGCACAACCTGCTGACCGACATCGTTGCCAACCCTGAAGCCCTGGACTGGATCCTGGCGCGCAAGATCACCGCCAACACCGTGGGCCTGGGCCTGGTCGAGGAAGTCGGCTCGTGGCTGCGCAGCCTGGAACCGCGCAAGATCGCCGAGTACCTGATCGGCGGTGTATCGGCCGACGACCTGCCCGGCAGCTTCGGTGGCAAGACCATCGAGATGTTCCGCGATTTCCTCGGCCACGCAAGCTTCATCCTGCCGCCGCTGCCCAACACCCAGTTCACCCGCGACACCACTTGCTGGATCTACGGCGGCGTGACGCTCAACCCGATGTACTGGCCGGCGCGACGCCAGGAAACCCTGCTGGCCAGCGCCATCTATAAATTCCACCCCGAGTTCACCAATGCCGACTTCCAGATCTGGTACGGCGACCCCGACCAGGAACACGGCGCCGCCACGCTGGAAGGCGGTGACGTGATGCCGATTGGCAACGGCGTGGTGTTGATCGGCATGGGCGAGCGCTCGTCCCACCAGGCCATCGGCCAACTGGCGCGCAACCTGTTCAAGAACAACGCCGTGGAACGCGTAATCGTGGCCGGCCTGCCCAAATCCCGCGCGGCGATGCACCTGGACACCGTGTTCAGCTTCTGCGACCGCGACCTGGTCACCGTCTTCCCCGAAGTGGTCAACCAGATCGTGCCGTTCACCCTGCGCCCTGACGACAGCAAGCCGCACGGCATCGATATCCAGCGCGAGAAAACCAACTTCCTCGAAACCGTGGCCGCCGCCCTCAACCTCAAGGCGCTGCGCGTGGTCGAGACCGGCGGCAACAGCTTCGCCGCCGAACGCGAGCAATGGGACGACGGCAACAACGTGGTGGCCGTGGAGCCAGGCGTGGTGATCGGCTACGACCGCAACACCTACACCAACACCTTGCTGCGCAAGGCCGGCGTGGAAGTCATCACCATCAGCGCCGGTGAGCTCGGCCGTGGCCGTGGCGGCGGCCACTGCATGACCTGCCCGATCATCCGCGACCCAATCGACTATTAAGGAGATTCCATCATGGCTTTCAATATGCGCAACCGCAGCCTGCTGTCGCTGATGCACCACACCACCCGCGAGCTGAACTACCTGCTGGACCTGTCCCGCGACCTCAAACGCGCCAAATACACCGGCACCGAGCGTCCGCACCTGCAGGGCAAGAATATCGCGCTGATCTTCGAAAAAACTTCGACGCGCACCCGTTGCGCCTTCGAAGTGGCGGCCCATGACCAAGGTGCCCACGTCACCTACATCGACCCGGTGTCGTCGCAGATCGGCCACAAAGAAAGCATGAAAGACACCGCCCGCGTATTGGGCCGAATGTTCGACGCCATTGAATACCGTGGTTTCGAACAGGACATCGTCGAAGAACTGGCCAAGTTCGCCGGCGTGCCGGTGTTCAACGGCCTCACCGCCGAATTCCACCCGACCCAAATGATCGCCGACACCCTGACCATGCGCGAACACAGCGACAAGCCGCTGCATGACATCAGCTACGCCTACCTGGGCGACGCCCGCTACAACATGGGCAACTCGCTGCTGATGATCGGCGCCAAGCTCGGCATGGACGTGCGCATCGGCGCGCCGAAAGCCCTGTGGCCACATGACGACTTCATCAAGCAATGCCAGGCGTTCGCCGAAGAGAGCGGCGCGCGCATCACCATCACCGAAGACCCTGCCGAGGCGGTGAAGGGCGTGGACTTCATCCACACCGATATCTGGGTGTCCATGGGCGAGCCGGTGGAAGCCTGGGACGAGCGCATCGAGCAATTGCTGCCGTACCAGGTCAACGCCAGGATGATGAAAGCCTCGGGCAACCCACGGGTGAAATTCATGCACTGCCTGCCGGCGTTCCACAACAGCGAAACCAAGGTCGGCAAGGACATCGCCGCACGGTATCCGAACCTGGCCAATGGCGTGGAAGTGACCGAAGAAGTGTTCGAGTCGCCGGCCAACATTGCCTTTGAGCAGGCGGAAAACCGCATGCATACCATCAAGGCGATCCTGGTGTCGGCGTTGGCGGATATCTAAAGGCTACACGGGTTAAGTGCGGGAGGGGGCAAGCTCCCCTCCCACATTTGGTCCTGTGTTCGCAACATCGAACTCTAGAAGGACATTCCTTATGCGCATCGTCGTAGCCCTGGGCGGCAACGCCCTCCTGCGCCGTGGTGAACCCATGACCGCGGACAACCAACGCGCCAATATCCGTATCGCCACCGAACAGATCGCCAAGATCCACCCCGGCAACGAACTGGTGATCGCCCACGGCAATGGTCCGCAGGTCGGCCTGTTGTCGTTGCAGGCGGCGGCCTACACCAGCGTGTCGCCCTACCCGCTGGACGTGCTGGGCGCCGAAACCGAAGGCATGATCGGCTACATCATCGAACAGGAACTGGGCAATCTGCTGGACGTTGAAGTGCCCTTCGCCACCTTGCTCACCCAAGTGGAAGTCGACGCCAAGGACCCCGCCTTCCAGAACCCCACCAAGCCGATCGGCCCGGTGTACACCAAGGCCGAAGCGGAAAAACTCGCCGCCGAAAAAGGCTGGGCGATCGCGCCGGATGGCGACAAATACCGCCGTGTGGTCGCCAGCCCGCGCCCGAAACGCATCTTCGAAATTCGTCCGATCAAATGGCTGCTGGAGAAACAAGCCATCGTGATCTGCGCCGGCGGCGGCGGTATCCCGACGATGTATGACGAAGACGGCAAGCTCACAGGCATTGAAGCGGTGATCGACAAGGACCTGTGCTCATCCTTGCTGGCCGCGCAACTGGACGCCGATCTGCTGGTGATCGCCACCGACGTCAACGCAGCGTTTATCGACTACGGCAAGCCGACCCAGAAAGCCATCGCCCAGGCCCACCCCGACGCCATGGAAGACCTCGGCTTCGCCGCCGGCTCCATGGGCCCCAAGGTCCAAGCCGCCTGCGAGTTCGCCCGCCAGACTGGCAAAACTGCGGTGATCGGTTCACTCTCGGACATCGAAGCCATCGTCCAGGGCAACGCCGGTACACGCATCAGCACGGCAACACCTGGCATCACCTATCTGTGAAGTAGAGGAGATACGCCTATGGCTACCTTTGAACCCGGTCATCTGCATGTCGAACGCCATGCGCTGAACAAGGACGACGTCAGCTACGACCTGTGCCTGGACTACGAAGTCGTCACGGATAAAAGCGAGGGCAAAGGCATGCAGTTCACCCTGCATGGCAGCGTCCAGGGCAAGGACATGAAGGAAACGTTCTTTCTGCCCAAGGATCAGGCCTACAACTTCGCCAGCAACGTGACCCGGATTGTCGAGAAATACGGCATCCCCAAAAACCACAGCAGCGTGGGATCGGACCACAAGCACTACGATCTGATGTTTGAAGATGTGCGGCATCAGTTGGACATGAAATCCGGCGACCCGGTCAAGCCCGAACACCTGGCGTAACTCGGTCCAAATGTGGGAGGGGGCTTGCTCCCGATAGCAGTGTTTCAGTCACTGTATTTATTGGCTGATACACCGCTATCGGGAGCAAGCCCCCTCCCACATTTTGATCTCCATCATTTGTCAGATTTCACCTGCGCCCCGCGCCAAGGCATACTTGCCGCCTCCAGCTCTCCAGAATTGCCAATCGCCCCATGCGTATCCACGTCAGCTTCATCGACCGAGTCGGCATCACCCAGGAAGTCCTGGCCTTGCTCGGTGGGCGCAATCTCAACCTGGATGCGGTGGAAATGGTGCCGCCCAACGTCTACATCGACGCGCCGACCCTCAGCGCCAAGGTGCTGGAAGAGCTGCGCGATGCGCTGTTCAGCGTGCACGGCGTGCAAGCGGTGACGGTGGTGGACATTCTTCCCGGCCAACGCCGCCACCTGCAACTCGACGCCCTGCTGGCCGCCATGACCGACCCGGTGCTGGCCCTGGACAGCGCGGGCAAGATCCTGCTGGCCAACCCGGCGCTGATCGCCCTCTACGGGCGCGAACCGGCCGGTGAGAGTATCGCCGAACTGTTCAGCGACCCCGCGCTGCTGGAGACCTTGCTGGAAAACGGCTTTCGTTTGCCCCTGCGCGAGATCAGTGTCAACGGCCAGACCCTGCTGCTGGACGCGACGCCGATCACCGACGCCGGCGCCCTGCTGACCCTGTACCAACCCAACCGTATCGGCGAACAACTCTCGGCGCTGCACCATGACCATGCCGAAGGCTTTGATGCGCTGCTCGGTGAGTCGCCGGTCATCCGCACCCTCAAGGCGCGTGCGCAGCGAGTGGCGGCCCTGGATGCACCGCTGTTGATCCAGGGCGAAACCGGCACCGGCAAGGAACTCGTGGCGCGCGCCTGCCATGCCACCAGCGCGCGCCAGAGTGCGCCGTTTCTGGCGTTGAACTGCGCGGCGCTGCCGGAGAACCTCGCCGAAAGCGAGCTGTTCGGTTATGCACCGGGCGCCTTCACCGGCGCCCAGCGCGGCGGCAAGCCAGGGCTGATGGAACTGGCCAACCAGGGCACGGTGTTCCTTGATGAGATCGGCGAGATGTCGCCGTACCTGCAGGCCAAACTGCTGCGGTTTCTCAACGACGGCAGTTTTCGCCGGGTAGGGGGCGATCGTGAAGTGAAGGTCAATGTGCGCATCCTCAGCGCCACCCACCGCGACCTAGAAAAAATGGTCAGCGAAGGCACCTTCCGCGAAGACCTGTTCTATCGCCTCAACGTCCTCAACGTCGAAGTACCGCCCCTGCGTGCACGCGGCCAGGACATCCTGCTGCTGGCCCGCTACTTCATGCAGCAGGCGTGTGCGCAGATCCAGCGTCCGGTGTGCCGCCTGGCACCCGGCACCTATCCGGCGCTGCTGGGCAACCGCTGGCCGGGCAACGTACGCCAGTTGCAGAACGTCATCTTCCGCGCCGCCGCCATCTGCGAAAGCAGCCTGGTGGACATCGGCGATCTGGACATCGCCGGCACCTCGGTTGCACGCCAGAACGACGGCGAAATCGACAGCCTGGAACAGGCCATGGAAGACTTCGAGCGCGACCTGCTGGAGAAGCTCTACACCAGCTACCCCTCGACCCGCCAACTGGCCAGCCGGTTGCAGACTTCGCACACCGCAATCGCCCATCGCCTGCGCAAGTACGGCATCCCCAACAAGCCCTGATTTCAAAGGAAATGGGATCTGAATGTGAAATACAAACCAGTGTGGAGGGGGCTTGCTCCCGATAGCAGTGTGTCAGTCAATTCATATGTCACTGATACACCGCAATCGGAAGCAAGTCGAATCGTCGCACCGCCCCTCCCACATTGACCGCATTTTTGGTCCAAGAACGACATCCCGTGTACTGAAAGCGCTACAGCGTAACGATATCGCTACAACCCTGCTTTTTACGCGCCATGCAAGGCTTTGATCCACATAGGCTTTTTTTCCAAGGCTCAACTGTAGCGAAATCGCTACAGACAAATGGCATAACCTCATAACCAATTTTATTAACTCATTGAAATATAAAGAATTAATAACGTTGGCCGCGTTCTTGCTAAGCAACTCCCCATTATCCCAATCCCGTCCACCAGACGATTCTGGCCCCGAGGAGTTTCCATGAGCGAGTTGCGTTTCACTGAAGATCACGAATGGCTGCGCGCCGAAGCCGATGGCAGCGTTACCGTGGGCATTACCGCTTTTGCGCAGAACGCGCTGGGCGATGTGGTTTTCGTGCAACTGCCTGAGCTGCAGGCCTACGACAAGGGCGCTGAAGCGTCCACCGTGGAATCGGTAAAAGCCGCCAGCGGCGTGTACATGCCTTTGGACGGTGAAGTGCTGGAAGTGAACGACACACTCGACGCCAGCCCGGAGCTGGTCAATGAAGACCCGATGGGCGAAGGCTGGTTCTTCCGCTTTAAACCAGCCGATGCCGGTGCAGTGGCTAAGCTGTTGGATCAGGATGCGTACGACCGCCTGATCAAAGCCAATGCCCAAGCCTGAGGAGCGCGCCATGAGTATTAATTTGAGCACCGCCAACGAATTCATCGCCCGCCACATCGGCCCGCGCCAGGCAGACGAGCAACAAATGCTCGCAAGCCTGGGCTTTGATTCCCTCGAAGCCCTGAGCGCCAGCGTGATCCCCGAAAGCATCAAGGGCACCAGCGTGCTCGGCCTGGAAGACGGCCTGAGCGAAGCCGAGGCCCTGGCCAAGATCAAAGCCATCGCCAGCCAGAACCAACTGTTCAAGACCTACATCGGCCAGGGCTACTACAACTGTCACACACCGTCGCCGATCCTGCGCAACCTGCTGGAAAACCCGGCCTGGTACACCGCCTACACCCCGTACCAGCCAGAGATATCCCAAGGCCGCCTGGAAGCGCTGCTGAACTTCCAGACCCTGATCAGCGACCTCACCGGCCTGCCGATCGCCAACGCATCCCTGCTCGACGAAGCCACCGCCGCCGCCGAAGCCATGACCTTCTGCAAGCGCCTGAGCAAGAACAAGGGCAGCAACGCCTTCTTCGCCTCCGTGCACAGCCACCCGCAGACCCTTGACGTGCTGCGCACCCGCGCCGAGCCGCTGGGCATCGACGTGGTGGTGGGTGATGAGCGCGAGCTGACCGACGTGAGCGCTTTCTTCGGCGCCCTGCTGCAATACCCGGCGAGCAACGGTGATGTGTTCGACTACCGTGCGCTGACCGAACGCTTCCACGCCGCCAACGCCCTGGTCGCCGTGGCCGCCGACCTGCTGGCCCTGACCCTGCTGACCCCGCCGGGTGAGTTCGGCGCCGACGTGGCCATCGGCAGCGCGCAACGCTTCGGCGTGCCGCTGGGCTTCGGTGGCCCGCACGCGGCGTACTTCTCCACCAAGGATGCGTTCAAGCGCGACATGCCGGGCCGTCTGGTCGGCGTGTCCGTCGACCGTTTCGGCAAGCCGGCCCTGCGCCTGGCCATGCAGACCCGCGAGCAACATATCCGCCGCGAGAAAGCCACCAGCAACATCTGCACCGCCCAAGTGCTGCTCGCCAACATCGCCAGCATGTACGCCGTGTACCACGGGCCTGAAGGCCTGACCCAGATCGCCCAGCGCATTCACCAACTGACCGCGATCCTGGCCAAGGGCCTGACCGCCCTGGGCCTCAAGGTCGAACAAGAAAACTTCTTCGACACCCTCACGCTCAACACCGGCGCCAACACTGCCGCCCTGCACGACAAGGCCCGCGCCCAGCGCATCAACCTGCGTGTGGTGGATGCCGAGCGTGTCGGCCTGTCGGTCGACGAAACCACCACCCAGGCCGATATCGAAACCCTGTGGGCGATCTTCGCCGACGGCAAGGCCCTGCCGGCTTTCGCCCAGGCAGAAAGCGCCCTGCCGGCCGCGCTGCTGCGCCAGTCGCCGATCCTCAGCCACCCGGTGTTCAACCGCTACCATTCGGAAACCGAGCTGATGCGCTACCTGCGCAAGCTGGCGGACAAAGACCTGGCGCTGGACCGCACCATGATCCCGCTGGGCTCGTGCACCATGAAGCTCAACGCCGCCAGCGAAATGATCCCGGTGACCTGGGCCGAATTCGGTGCCCTGCACCCGTTCGCCCCGGCCGAACAAAGCGCCGGCTACCTGCAACTGACCGCCGACCTGGAAGCCATGCTCTGTGCGGCCACCGGTTACGACGCGATCTCCCTGCAACCGAACGCCGGTTCCCAGGGTGAGTACGCAGGCCTGTTGGCCATTCGTGCCTATCACCAGAGCCGTGGCGAAGCCCGCCGCGATATCTGCCTGATCCCATCGTCCGCCCACGGCACCAACCCCGCCACCGCCAACATGGCCGGCATGCGCGTGGTCGTGACCGCCTGCGACGCGCGCGGCAACGTCGACATCGAAGACCTGCGCGCCAAGGCCATCGAGCACCGCGAACACCTCGCCGCGCTGATGATCACCTACCCGTCCACCCATGGCGTGTTCGAGGAAGGCATCCGCGAAATCTGCGCGATCATCCACGACAACGGCGGCCAGGTGTACATCGATGGCGCCAACATGAACGCGATGGTCGGCCTCTGCGCACCGGGCAAGTTCGGCGGCGATGTGTCCCACCTGAACCTGCACAAGACCTTCTGCATTCCCCACGGCGGTGGCGGCCCGGGCGTCGGCCCGATCGGCGTCAAGTCGCACCTCACGCCGTTCCTGCCCGGTCACGCGGCCATGGAACGCAAGGAAGGCGCGGTCTGCGCCGCACCGTTCGGCAGCGCGAGCATTTTGCCGATTACCTGGATGTACATCAGCATGATGGGCGGCGCGGGCCTCAAGCGCGCTTCGCAGTTGGCGATCCTGAATGCCAACTACATTTCGCGTCGCCTCGAAGAGCATTACCCGGTGCTCTACACCGGCAGCAACGGCCTGGTGGCGCATGAATGCATCCTCGACCTGCGCCCGCTCAAGGACAGCAGCGGCATCAGCGTGGATGACGTAGCCAAGCGCCTGATCGATTTTGGCTTCCATGCACCAACCATGTCGTTCCCGGTGGCCGGCACCTTGATGATCGAACCGACCGAAAGTGAATCCAGGGAAGAACTGGACCGCTTCTGTGACGCGATGATCGCCATCCGCGAAGAGATCCGCGCGGTGGAAAACGGCACCCTGGACAAGGACGACAACCCGCTCAAGAACGCGCCGCATACCGCCGCTGAAATCGTCGGTGAATGGAGCCACCCGTACAGCCGCGAGCAGGCGGTGTACCCGGTTGCGTCGCTGGTCGAAGGCAAGTACTGGCCGCCGGTGGGCCGGGTCGACAACGTGTTCGGCGATCGTAACCTCGTCTGCGCATGCCCATCGATCGAGAGTTACGCGTAACTTAAGGGTCAACTCGATCAAATGTGGGAGCAAGTCGAATCGTCGCACCGCCCCTCCCACACTTGACCGAGTACGATCTCAAGAATAATAAGAAACCGGAGAACAACTCATGTCTTTAAGCGTGTTCGACCTGTTCAAGATTGGCATCGGCCCCTCCAGCTCCCACACCGTCGGCCCGATGCGCGCCGCCGCTCGATTCGTCGAGGGCCTCAAGCGCGACAACCTGTTGAGCACCACCACCGGCATCAAGGTGGAACTCTACGGGTCGCTGGGCGCCACCGGCAAAGGCCACGGCAGTGACAAGGCCGTGCTGCTTGGCCTCGAAGGCGAACACCCGGACACCGTGAACACCGAAACCGTGGCCGCGCGCCTGGCGCAGATGCGCGGCAACGGCCGCTTGAACCTGCTCGGCGAACACAGCATTGCGTTCAACGAGAAAGAACACCTGGCGATGATTCGCAAACCCCTCGCCTACCACCCCAACGGCATGATCTTTCGCGCCTTCGATGCGGCCGGCATCCAGGTCCGCAGCCGCGAGTACTACTCGGTCGGCGGCGGTTTTGTGGTGGATGAAGACGCCGCCGGCGCCGACCGGATTGTCGAGGACACCACCCCCCTGACTTTCCCGTTCAAGCACGCCAAGGACCTGCTCGGTCATTGCACCACCTATGGCCTGTCGATCAGCCAAGTGATGCTGACCAATGAAAGTGCCTGGCGCCCGGAAGCGCAAACCCGCGCCGGCCTGTTGAACATCTGGCAAGTGATGCAGGACTGCGTGGACGCGGGCTGTCGCAATGAAGGGATTCTGCCGGGGGGCTTGAAGGTCAAGCGGCGCGCGGCGGCCCTGCATCGCCAGTTATGCAAGCACCCGGAGTCGGCGCTGCGCGACCCTTTGTCGGTGCTCGATTGGGTGAACCTGTATGCGCTGGCGGTCAACGAAGAGAACGCCAACGGCGGGCGCGTGGTCACCGCGCCCACTAACGGTGCCGCCGGGATCGTGCCGGCGGTATTGCATTACTACATGCGTTTTATCCCCGGCGCGAACGAAGACGGCGTGGTGCGTTTTCTGCTCACCGCCGCCGCCATCGGCATTTTGTACAAGGAAAACGCCTCGATCTCCGGTGCCGAAGTCGGCTGCCAGGGCGAAGTCGGCGTGGCCTGTTCCATGGCCGCGGGTGCCTTGTGCGAAGTGTTGGGCGGCAGCGTGTCGCAGGTGGAAAACGCCGCCGAGATCGGCATGGAACACAACCTCGGCCTGACCTGCGACCCGATTGGCGGGCTGGTGCAGGTGCCCTGTATCGAGCGCAACGCCATGGGCTCGGTCAAGGCGATCAATGCGGTGCGCATGGCCTTGCGCGGTGACGGACAGCACTTCGTGTCCCTCGACAAGGTGATCCGCACCATGCGCCAGACCGGCGCCGATATGAAAAGCAAATACAAGGAAACCGCCCGTGGCGGTTTGGCGGTCAACATTATCGAGTGCTGACGCCTCAAGGCGCGCTGGCACGTTTTTCAGGAGCTGAACATGTCCACCGAAACCCTGTTGAAAACCCCCTTGCACGCGCTGCACCTGGAACTGGGTGCGCGCATGGTGCCCTTCGCCGGCTACGACATGCCGGTGCAGTACCCGCTGGGTGTGATGAAGGAACACTTGCACACCCGTGATCAGGCCGGGTTGTTCGACGTCTCCCACATGGGCCAGATCCGCCTCACCGGTGCCAACGCGGCCAAGGCCCTGGAAACCCTGGTGCCCGTCGACATCATCGACCTACCGGTGGGCATGCAGCGCTACGCCATGTTCACCAACGAACAAGGCGGCATCCTCGACGACCTGATGGTCGCCAACCTGGGCAACGACGAGCTGTTCCTGGTGGTCAACGCCGCCTGCAAGGACCAGGACCTGGCGCACCTGCGCGCGCATATCGGCGACCAGTGCACCGTCGAGCCACTGTTCGAAGCCCGCACGTTGCTGGCCCTGCAAGGTCCGGCCGCGGTGAAAGTGCTGGCGCGCCTGGCACCGGAAGTCAGCAAGATGACCTTCATGCAGTTCGCCGCGCTGCGCCTGCTGGGCGTGGACTGCTACGTCAGCCGTTCGGGTTACACCGGCGAAGACGGTTTTGAAATCTCGGTACCGGCAGCCAGCGCCGAAAGCCTGGCGCGCAGCCTGCTGGCCGAGACCGAAGTCGAGGCCATTGGCCTGGGCGCCCGCGACTCCCTGCGCCTGGAAGCCGGCCTGTGCCTGTATGGCCACGACATGAACGCCGAGACCACGCCGATCGAGGCCAGCCTGCTGTGGGCGATGTCCAAGGCCCGTCGTGCCGACGGCGTACGTGCCGGCGGCTTCCCCGGCGCCGACCGCATCTTCACCCAGCAACAAACCGGGGTCAGCCGCAAACGCGTGGGCCTGCTGCCGCAGGAACGCACGCCAGTACGTGAAGGCGCGGAAATCGTTGACGCAGAGGGCACCGTGATCGGCAGCGTGTGCAGCGGCGGTTTTGGCCCATCCCTGGGCGGCCCTCTGGCCATGGGTTACCTGGACAGCGCATTCACCGCACTGGATACCGAAGTGTCCGCGTTGGTGCGTGGGAAAAGGGTGCCACTTCGTGTAAGTAAAATGCCATTTGTGCCGCAGCGTTACTATCGCGGCTGAGTAACTGTTCCCATAAGTAACGCGGTTGCGTCAGCGTGCACTAAGCTGTAACGCAACCGCCATAAAACAGTGCACTCACGATAGTCATTGTTATAGGTATCCACCTATAACAAGTGACCAACTCTATCGAATAAGTCGGTTCCGGATTATTCAACGAAGCGTCATGAAACCGAGCAAAGCCTGGGGTTTGCCAGGGGTTGTTTTTTTCATATTAGTTGGCGTAGAGTTTGCCCACTGTGTTTGCATGGGTCGCTTGGAACCTGGACCTGGGCAGTAGCTGAAGTCGTTATGCTACAACCCGTTCGACGTCTCTTACTTTCCTGCAACCCAGCCCAGTACTCTTTCATGTGAAAGGGGCTGTCATTAATTTTAGCGTCAAAGGAAAGAAGAAAATGTCCCAACGTCAGAGCGGTACCGTCAAGTGGTTCAACGACGAGAAAGGGTTTGGTTTTATCACGCCGGAGAGCGGTCCGGATCTGTTCGTGCATTTCCGCGCCATTCAGGGCAACGGATTCAAGAGCCTCAAGGAAGGCCAGAAAGTGACCTTCGTTGCTGTGCAAGGCCAAAAAGGCATGCAGGCTGACGAAGTACAAGCAGAAGCCTGATCCTTCCTGCGACAAAAAGCCCCTGATATGACATCAGGGGCTTTTTTATGGGCGCGATTCCGTAAACTGCGTTTTTTCTTCCGAGAGCCCTGCCATGCCCAACCCCCTGCTAAGCCCCCAGGGCGAATTTCCCGCTGTTGGCCTGGGCCGTCGTCTGGCAGCGATGTTCTATGACTTTTTGCTGTGCACCGCCCTGCTGATCGTCACCGCGTTTATCTACAAGCTGGTGTGGATCGCCTTCGTCGGCGAAGCAAAAATGCGCACCCTCACCGAATCCGGCGCACTGGACGGTGACCCGTTGCTGTCGACAATCCTGTTGTTTGTGCTGTTTGGCTTCTTTGCCAAGTTCTGGACCCATTCGGGGCAGACCCTGGGCATGCAGGTGTGGGGCGTGCGCGTGCAGAACGCCGACGGCTCACGCATCAGCCTGTGGCAGGCGTTGTTGCGCTTTGTGGTGTCGATTGCGTCGTGGTTGTGCGTGGGGCTGGGGTTTATCTGGTCGTTGTTCGATAAGAACAAACGCAGCTGGCATGACATCTATTCGGACACGCAACTGGTGCGGATTCCGAAGCAAAAGAAGTAACCCCAGCCAAGTGACGATCTAAATGTGGGAGGGGGCAAGTCGAATCGTCGCACCGCCCCTCCCACATTGTTGACCGAGCCAGTCTCAGGTCACGCGTTGCCGGCCAGTTTCAGGCGTGCCGCCTGGGTGAAATCCAACATGCGCTTGAGCGGGCGCACCGCCTGCGGAATCACCGACGGCTCGACGAAGATCTCGTTGCTGCCCTCGCGCAGGCACTGCAGCGTGCGCTCCAGCGTGTTCATCGCCATCCACGGGCAATGTGCGCAGCTGCGGCACGCGGCGCCGTTGCCGGCCGTCGGCGCTTCGATAAACACCTTGTCCGGGCACAGCTGCTGCATCTTGTAGAAGATGCCGCGATCGGTCGCCACGATAAAGGTCGTGTTCGGCAAACGCTGCGCCGCCGCGATCAACTGGCTGGTTGAGCCTACCGCGTCCGCCAGTTCGATCACCGATGTCGGGGATTCGGGGTGCACCAGGATCGCCGCGTCCGGGTACAACGCTTTCATGTCTTCCAACTGCTTGGACTTGAACTCTTCGTGGACGATGCACGCACCGTCCCACAGCAGCATGTCGGCCCCTGTCTGGCGCTGGATGTAAGTGCCCAGGTGCTTGTCCGGGCCCCAGATAATGGTCTCGCCGTTATCCATCAGGCTTTCGACGATTTCCAGCGCGCAGCTGGACGTCACCACCCAATCGGCCCGCGCCTTGACCGCCGCCGAGGTGTTGGCATACACCACCACGGTACGCTCCGGGTGCTGGTCGCAGAACGCCGAAAACTCATCCACCGGACAGCCAAGATCCAGGGAGCATGTGGCTTCCAGGGTCGGCATGAGGATGCGTTTTTCAGGGGTGAGGATCTTGGCGGTCTCGCCCATGAAACGCACGCCGGCGACCAGTACGGTCTTGGCCGGGTGGGCGGCGCCGAAGCGCGCCATTTCCAGGGAGTCGGAGACACAGCCGCCGGTTTCTTCGGCGAGGGCCTGGATCACCGGGTCACAGTAGAAGTGCGCCACCAGCACCGCGTCCTGAGCCTTGAGCTCGGCGGCGATGGCGGCGCGCAGGCTTGCCTCTTCGTCGGCGCTGAGGGCCTTGGGCTGCTTGGCGTCGAGGTGGGCTTGAACCAGTAGGCGTTCGGAAATATGCGTCATGTTCGCAAGACCTGCAGGCGCAGTTGCGCGAAAGTCGAGTGTACCACCGGCTCAGGAGCCCTACGGGCGCCGCCGGACGAAGTGAGTGTGTTCATCAAGCACGGTTGAAGCTGCGCAAGGCTACAGAATATCCAATGGTTTCAAAAGCCTAATCTGGCATTCGAGGGTAAGTCTATCGGGCAAAAAAAAAGGAAACCCCGTGTTGGGGTTTCCCGTTTTTTCATTGCACCCTCAGTGTGCCAGGGCGGACGGATCTTCCTGCAACATCACCGATTCATGCAGGGTCGTCAGGGCATCCTTCAAGGTGGACTCTTGTAGCGCATCCTTGGACTTCCTGCTCTCCTTGGCCGCGTATTCCAACAGCACCAGGTAGTCACGCTGAGCCGAGGCTTGTTTGGGCACGAAGCTCTCATCCACCCGCTTGCCCAGTACGTACTTCTGCGTGCGGGTGGTCTGGCTTGCCTCTTGGGAAACGGAAGCGTTGGTCAGCAGGCCATTCTTGTAGGAAAGATTGGCCGAACTTGTGGCCTTGTCCTCGACTTGAACGTAAAGATAGTTTTGCGAGTTTTGATCGCGCCCCAGGCTCGGGTTTTTACTGCCATCAAGGCCTTTGTGATAGCTGGCCGAGAGGCTCGACTTCTGGTCCTGGGTGATGCTGCGATCCAACGCGCTGGCGCCGCTGACACGGGTTTTCTGCGACACGTTATAGGCAAAACTGTCGATTTCAGCCGGGCGCATCGGGTTGGAGGATTCGCTGGCCTGCCTGATGGACGCCTTGAAGTCGGCCAGGCCGGTCAGCAAGCCCTGGTCGGTCGGGTTGAGGGTCAACGCCTCAGCAACGCCGGGGCCCTGGGGATAATTGCTGTTCATGGCGCTGAACGCGTCCTTGAACATCGTCATCAGTTGCGCCTTCGCATTGCCACGCTCCTGAACCCGATCGAACTGTGCCAGGTAGCTTTTCAGCGCCTTGGCCTGTTGCTGGGCGTTGCCCAGGATCGCCGCGTTTTTCAGGTCCACGGACAGGTCCAATTCGCCGTCCGGACCGCTCATGCGTGTGCTGCGGCTTTGACTGTCCACATGAAAGGCCAGGGTCTGGTCCTGCCCTGCCGAGGTTTTCAGTTTGGCGTTGAGGTCAACCGAGGCCAGCACCTTCGAGTCGACCTGAGTCAAGTTGCTTAAATCAAGCCTGGGCGGCATGGCGGTAAGCCCATCTACCGCCGCCTGGAACGCACTGCCCAGTTGACCCACGGCCTTGAGTTCGTCGGCGGTCAACTCACCCCCATCCACGGTGGCCTGCACGCCCAAGCCATCGCTCTGGCTGGACAGGCTGAAGGTGACGGTCTTGCCGCTGGCCGTCTTGATACTCAGGCTGACCTGGTTGTCGGCCTTGCTGTGCAGCAACGACTGGTCGATTTTGAGCTCGCCGGCGTTGTCCGCACGATCGGCGCTGGCGTAGAGCACTGACTGGGAAATGTCCCTGCCGTCCTTGGCGAACTGCTCAAGCAAGCCTGCGCCCAGGCCATTGAAGCGGCTGGCTGTGGACAATGAATTGAAGTTGGTACCCATCGTTTTGCCGAGCGCGTTCTGGCTGTCGCTTTCCCAGGCACGTACGCTTTCGTGACCCGGTAACTGTCCGCGGCGCGAATAGGTATCGGCGAATGTGTCGGAGACGACATTGCCCAGACTGACCACTGAGGAGGGACGCGCAGAGAGGGTGTCGCTGCTTTGTATCGGCGTCGCGGCAACGCTCTCTGGTCGGCGAACAATGAGGGTATTGGCAGCAATGGGTGAAAGAGTGGTCATGAGACGATCCATGTCTTGAACTGAACAGGCTTTAATTTAACCAAGACAGAGATCGATTGACAGCCCATTAATAGCAAACGCCAGGTCAAAAAAACGACACGCACTCATTAACCGGGCATTGGAAACGGTAAGTCACCGATAACAGTGACAGGCAGGTGTGATTTCACAAGGCAAAAAAAAACCCGGAAATCCTCACTTGCGTGGGCCTTCCGGATTTTCTAAACCGCCAAAAATGGTGGGTCGTGTGGGATTCGAACCTACGACCAATTGGTTAAAAGCCAACTGCTCTACCAACTGAGCTAACGACCCGCTGTGTGGTGGCGCGTATAATACTGATTTCTAAGGATTATTCAACACCTTATTTTAAAAAAACCAGAAATAACGCGTCTGGGCCGTCATAGCGGCTGTTTGCACGCCCTCTCAGCGCCCCGGTTCGTCGTTCCACAGGTACTTGTGCAACTGCAATTGCAGGCGCACCGGCAGGTTGTCCGCCACCACCCAGTCCGCCAGCTCGCGTGCATTCAGGTCGTGATGGCTTGGGGAAAACAGCACCTCACCCGCACGGCGCTCCAGGCCATATTGGATCAGCTTGGAGGTGGCCCAGTCATAATCGTCGCGGGAACAGATGACGAACTTGACCTGATCGTTGGGCGTCAGCAGTTCGATGTTCTCGTAGCGGTTGCGGTGCGCCTCTTTGGAGTCCGGGGTCTTGAGGTCGACCACTCGGCTGACCCGCGGATCGACAGCGGAAATATCCAGGGCGCCGCTGGTTTCCAGGGACACCTCGTAGCCGGCGTCACACAGTTGCTTGAGCAAAGGGATGGCGTTGGGCTGGGCCAACGGCTCGCCGCCTGTTACACAGACGTAGCGCGGCTTGTAACCGGCCACCTGCTCCAGGATGTCGTCGAGGGTGCGTATAGTGCCGCCACTGAAGGCGTAGGCGCTGTCACAGTACTGGCAACGCAACGGGCAGCCGGTCAGGCGCACAAAGACTGTGGGCAGGCCGGCGGTGCGCGTTTCACCCTGTAACGAGTAAAAAACTTCGGTAATGCGTAGTGTGTCTTGCATAGTCGCCACGGGCGTAACAGCTGAACAGGCTGTCCGCCTCCGTCAGGCACTTCAAGGAACCCCGCCAACGCGTGGGCCCCAAGGAGCGTATTTCATAAAAGGGCGTGGATTCTAACGAAAAAACCCGCGCCAGGCGCGGGTTTCTTCTAAACGGGCGGCATCGCTTACAAGCGCTGCAGGTCCCGTTGAGCCAACTGGGCAGCGGAAGTACCCGGATATTGGGCTACGACCTGCTGCAGAATGCCTTTGACCTTGTCGGTATGACCCAGGCGGCGTTCTACGTCAGCGAGCTTGTACAGCGAATCCGGCACCTTGGCATGCTTGGGATACAGTTGGCTGACCTTGGCAAACGCCTGGCCCGCGCCCTGCAAGTCACCCTTGGCCAGGTTGACCTCGCCCAGCCAGTATTGGGCATTGCCCGCGTACTGGCTGTTCGGGTATTTGCGCAGGAACGCGCTGAATGCCTGGCTGGCTTTGTCGAAATCCTTGGCTTTGATCAGGTCGAAGGCTGCATCGTAATACAGTTTTTCCTTCGCCGGATCACCCGGTTCGCTGCTGGCGGCAGGGGCTTGGCTGGCAGCCGCCCCCGCTGCCGCACCACCGATGGCCGCACTGGGCGCGCCACCGGCAGAAGAATTATCAGGAGTAGCGGCAGGTGCAGCACCGGCTCCTATACGTCGATCAAGATCCTGGTAACGTTCCAGGCCTTCTTGCTTGAGCTGGTTAACCTGGTTCTGCAGCACTTCAATGGCGCCTTGTTGCTGCGCGATTTGATCCTGCATGCGTTGCAGCTGGTTGAACAGCTCGCCCTGTGCCGAGGGCGCGGCCGTAGCCGCTCCCCCAGCATAGGCGCCGTTCGTGCCATAACCCGCTGGCGGATAACTGCTCCCGCTATTGTTATAGCCAGAGTTGCTATCCGTTACAGGAACCGCAGCCCACACCGCAAGCGGTGCGAAGCTGAGAGCCAATACAGTTAGAGCACGACGGCACGTTCGCATGACGAATTACTTACGCAGTTCGACGCGACGGTTTTGAGCCCAGGACTGCTCGTCGTGGCCAGTAGCAACTGGACGCTCTTTACCGTAGGAAACCAGTTCCAGTTGGCCTGGAGCAACACCTTGCAGTACCAGGTAGCGCTGAACGGCTTTCGCACGACGCTCGCCCAGTGCCATGTTGTACTCACGAGTACCACGTTCGTCAGTGTTACCTTCCAGAACAACGCGAGCGCCGTTAGCTTTCAGGTCCTTGGCGTGAACGTCCAGAGCGCGCATGGCTTCTGGTTTCAGGTCCGAACTGTCGTATTCGAAGTAGAAAGTGGTGATAGCGCGCAGAGCAGCTTCTTCGCTCAGGGAACCGTCAACGGCACCCGAGTTAGCGCCGTAACCAGCGTTTGGATCAACAGCTGCGCCTTCACCGGCATTGTCGCCGCCTTTGGACGAGCAACCAACGGCTACGGACAGAGCCAGAGCCAGAGCAGCAAACTTACCAAACTTCAGCATTTCCATCGTGAAACTCCTAATGAACCCCAGTGTGTTAAGCAAATCTTTTTGTAGCGCCGCGTCAGTTCAGGTAAGGGGACCAGGATGGTTCTCTGACTTCGCCTTGTGCGGTAGGAAGCGGGAGCCTTACGCGTCCATTAATGGACACGAGCATCAAGACTCCCCGGCCCTGCTGGCGGGTGGCGTAGATTACCATGGTGCCGTTGGGCGCAACAGTGGCTGACTCATCAAGGTTGGTATCTGTAAGGATTTTTACGGTTCCACGCTGCAAATCCTGGGCCGCAACCCGGAAATTAGTGAAACCATCCTGACGGTGAATCATCACCAACGTCTTTTCATCGGCCGAAAGCTTCGGATTGGCGTTGTAGTTACCAATAAAGGTCACACGCTCCGCACCACCACCGCCCACGCTTGTTTTGTAGATTTGTGGCTTGCCGCCGCGATCGGAGGTGAAGTAGATGGTCGAACCATCCTTGCCCCAGAACGGTTCGGTATTGATACCCGGGCCACTGGTGACGCGAGTGATCTGGCGCGAAGCCATGTTCATCACGTAGATATCCGGGTTGCCGTCCTTGGACAGCACGAACGCCAGGCGCGAACCATCCGGCGACCAGGCCGGCGCACCGTTGAGGCCTTCGAAGTTGGTGATCTGCTCACGACGGCCGGTATCGATGTGCTGGACGAAGATACGCGGGCGCTTCTGTTCGAAAGACACATAGGCGATACGCTTGCCGTCCGGTGCGAAACGCGGCGACAGGATCGGCTCACGCGATTGCAGCAAGGTCACGGCCCGCGCACCGTCGTAGTCCGAGCGCTGCAGGGTGTAGCGCGTGTTGTCCACGGAGAAACGCTCAGCCGTTACATACAGTAGACGTGTGGAGAACGCACCTTTGATACCGGTGAGTTTTTCAAACGACTGGTCCGAGATGTAGTGGGCCATGTCCCGCAGTTGTTCGGCGGTGCCCGAGACGCTGCCGGTCAGGACCTGCTGCTCGGTGGCCACGTTGAACAAGGTGTAGGTGATCTGCAGGCGACCGCCGGCCGGCGTGATGTTGCCGACCATCAGGTACTGGGCGCCCACGGCTTTCCAGTCACGGAACACAACTTCGCTGGCCTGGTTCGGCTGGCTGATCATGTTGCCTTTCGGAATCGGTGCGTAGTAGCCGGAGTTGCGCAGGTCGTCGCTGACGATCTGGGCCATGTCATCCGGCAGCACGCTGCCGCCCTGCCAACCGAACGGTACAACGGCGATCGGGGTGGCCCGATCACTACCGCTGGTGACCAGGATGTTCTTTTCATCCGCCGCCGCTATCCCTGCCATACAGCAAATAACGACAAGCATTCCTCGAAGAAGGTTTCTCACAAGGCTAGATCCTCAGGTGTGAATGTCATCTTGAATGAACGATAGGGAGCGAAGTCGCTTGGTTTCATTCCCTGCATCTCGGTCAACCGGCCAATGTTCTTGACCGCGGCAACTGCCGAACTGTCGAACGATGGATCGCCACTGCCCTTGGCCACGCTGACCGAAGTCACCGTACCGTCCGGCAACATGCCGATCTGTAGCACTACTGTCATGCCTTTGCGTGCCGAAGGTGGACGTGTCCAGCCTTCCGCTGCCCGCGCCCGAATCAGGTCGTCGAAACTGCCCGCGACTTCATCGCCACGTTCATCGGCCAAGGCTTGCTGACGCTGCGGCGTGTCGGAGAGCAAATCCGCCAAGGCCTGGGCCTTTTTCTCTTCGGCGGATTTACGCGCTGCTTCCTGGGCCTTTTTCTTGGTGGCATCGGCGGCAGCTTTCTTCTTCGCGTCGTCGGCGACTTTCTTTTTCGCCTCGTCTGCTTCAGCTTTTTTCTTGGCGTCTTCGGCGGCTTTCTTCTTCGCGTCTTCGACTATCTTTTTCTTGGCTTCTTCAGCGGCCTTTTTCTTGGCCTCTTCCTCGGCAGCCTTTTTGGCTTCTTCTTCGGATTTCTTCTTGGCTATATCAGCCAATTGTTTCTCTTCGGCTTTTTTCGCTTCGGCAGCTTTCTCGGCTTTCTTGGCTTCGTCAGCCTTTTTCGCCTCGTCAGCCTTCTTGGCTTCATCCGCCTTTTTCGATTCCTCGGCCTTTTGAGCCGCCTCTTCTTTCTTTTGTTCCGCAGCAGCCTTCACCGCTTCCTGCTCGACCTTCTTCTGTTCCATCTGTTCGACTTCAGTCTGGCGCGCAGCCGACTTCTGGGCCTCACCCGCAATCTTTTGATTGGTCTGGGTGGTGGCCTGACTTTTCGATTTCAGCTGATACAGGGTCGCCTGCACGATCGGCTTGGCCGGCGGCAGATCCGGGGTCATGGCAAAGCTGACGAACAGCATGCCAAACACCAGGATGTGCAGGGCAATTGCCCAGACGCTAGGCCAGAAGTAGCTTTCCGAGGCGGACGGCTCTCGCTGTTGCTGCATCAGGGCGCCTCGGTAATCAAGCCAACGTTACCCACGCCGGCCTTCTGCAGCCCGCCCATGGCGCCCATGACGGAACCGTAGTCGACCGACTTGTCGCCGCGGATGAACACCTGGGTGTGCTTGCCGCCTTCGTTGCCGGAGCGAATGATCTTGGTCACCGCATCGGTCATCGCCGGCAGGGTCAAGGCCTTGTCCTGCTGCTTCTGGGTGTCGACTTCGCTGCCGAGGTTCCAGTAGTAGGTCTTGTCTGCCTTGATCGAAATGGTCAGCACCTGGGTGTTGTTGTCCTGAGGCAAGGCTTCGCTGGATACCTTGGGCAGGTCAACCTTGACACCCTGGTTGAGCATCGGCGCGGTCACCATGAAGATCACCAGCAGCACCAGCATCACGTCGATGTAAGGCACTACGTTCATCTCGGCGACCGGCTTGCGCTTGGTTCGAGCTCGAGTGATTAAAGCCATCGGGGAGTACCTGCTTATTCTTCGCTGGTGTGCACTTTACGGTGCAGGATCGCCTGGAATTCATCGGCGAAGGTGTAGTAACGGCCAATCAGGTTTTCGCCGCGTGCGGCAAAACGGTTGTAGGCGATAACGGCCGGGATCGCGGCGAACAGGCCGATCGCGGTGGCGACCAGGGCTTCGGCGATACCCGGGGCCACGGTGGCCAGGGTGGCTTGCTGCGCCTGGGCCAGGCCACGGAAGGAGTTCATGATCCCCCAGACGGTACCGAACAGGCCGATGTACGGGCTTACGGAGCCGACGGTGGCGAGGAACGGCAGGCTTTGCTCCAGCTTCTCTTCTTCGCGGGAAATGGCGACGCGCATGGCGCGGGCCACGCCTTCCATCACGGCTTCCGGGTCAACGCCTGGCTGCTGGCGCAGGCGCGAGAATTCCTTGAAGCCGGCACGGAAAATCTGCTCGACGCCCGAGTCCGGGTCCGGGTTGCTGCCGGCCTGGCGATACAGCTTGGACAGGTCGATACCCGACCAGAAGCGCTCTTCAAAGCTCTCCAGGGCACGTCGACCGGCACGCAGCAGGTTGCTGCGCTGAAAAATCATGACCCAAGAGGTAACCGATGCGGCTACCAGGATCAGCATGACCAGTTGAACCACAACACTGGCATTGCTGACCAGGCTCCACATGGAGGAATGGTCGACGACGGTAGGTTCCACGCTAAATCTCCTGCTTTGATTGTTTACCCGCGCCGCTCACGGCGGCAAAGGCCGCACGTAGAGTTTCGGGAATGGCCCGAGGTTTCAAACTGTTGGTGCGCACACACGCCACCAGGAACTGCCCCTCACAGAGCAGCGTTGCATCCGTGGCCCGCCTGACCTGCTGCTTGAAACGCAGGCTGGCACGGTTCAATTCGATTACTTCAGCGCTGACCAGCAGTTCGTCGTCCAGTCGCGCCGGTGCGTGGTAACGCGCCTCGCTGGAATGCACGACGAACAACAGGTCCTCTCCCGCAAGCGTGGACTGGGCAAAGCCCAGCTCCCGTAGCCGCTCGGTTCGAGCCCGCTCCATGAACTTGAGGTAATTGACGTAATACACGATGCCGCCGGCATCGGTGTCCTCGTAATAAACGCGACAGCGATGTGCGAACGACTGATCCCCGTTTTGCGCGCGCATACTCTAGTGCTTACTCCTGAGGTTGCCAATCCGGATCGGCAACTGTTTTTGCATTCTCGAAGACATTTCCTACGACTGAATGACGACGCCCGACACTGGGACAGCACAAACCTTGAATAAATCGACGCGCGTCGCCTTTTTAATCGTCCACTGCATCGAGAAATTCGTCTACCACGGGCATCTCACCCAATCGTGACGGAATGTTTAGCCCAAAGTGCAGATACGCATGGCGTGTCACCACCCGGCCCCTTGGCGTGCGCATGATGTAGCCCTGCTGGATCAGGTACGGCTCCAGCACATCCTCGATGGTATGGCGCTCCTCGCTGATGGCCGCCGCCAGGCTGTCGACGCCCACCGGGCCACCGTCGAATTTCTCGATCATGGTCAAGAGTAGACGCCGGTCCTGGTGATCGAAGCCATGCTCGTCCACATCCAACAGGTTCAACGCCAGGTCGGCCACGGCCTTGGTGATATGCCCCTTGGCCCGCACTTCGGCAAAATCACGCACCCTACGCAGCAAACGGTTGGCAATACGCGGCGTGCCACGGGCACGACGGGCGATTTCAAACGCGCCTTCGGGGTCCAGGGGCAAGCCGAGAATGCTCGCCGAACGGCTGACGATGGTCGCCAGGTCCGCTGTGCTATAGAACTCCAGACGTTGAACAATGCCGAAACGGTCTCGCAACGGGTTGGTCAACATGCCCGCGCGCGTGGTTGCGCCCACCAGCGTGAACGGTGGCAGGTCGAGCTTGATCGAGCGTGCCGCCGGGCCTTCGCCGATCATGATGTCGAGCTGGAAGTCTTCCATGGCTGGGTACAGCACTTCTTCGACGATCGGCGACAGCCGGTGAATCTCATCGATAAACAGCACATCGTGCGGTTCGAGGTTGGTCAGCAACGCGGCCAAATCGCCTGGACGCTCCAGCACCGGGCCGGAGGTGGACTTGATCGACACGCCCATTTCCTGGGCAATAATGTTGGCCAAGGTGGTTTTACCCAAGCCCGGCGGGCCGAAGATCAACGTGTGGTCCAGGGACTCGCTGCGCCCGCGCGCGGCCTGGATGAACAGCTCCATTTGCTCGCGCACGGTGGGCTGGCCGATGTAGTCGGCCAGGCTCAGGGGGCGAATGGCGCGGTCCTGGACTTCTTCACGGTCACGCGGGCCGGTGGCGGCGATCAGACGATCAGCTTCAATCACTTAAATCATTCCCTTCAGGGCTCGGCGGATCATATCTTCACTGCTCAGGTTCTTGTCCTTGATGGCCGACACGGCCTTGCTGGCTTCCTGCGGCTTGTAGCCCAGGGAGATCAGCGCACTGACCGCATCGCTTTCGGCGCTGGCGACCTGGCCCGCCGGCATGTCCGGCTGGTTCGGCACCAGGGCGAACATGCTCGGCACCACTTCCCAGGCTTTAAAGCGGTCCTTGAGTTCCACCAGCAGGCGCTCGGCGGTTTTCTTGCCCACGCCCGGCACCTTGGTCAGCGCCGAGGTGTCCTGGGCCGAGACGGCACGCACCAGTTCGTCCACTTCCAGGCTCGACATCAAGGCCAGGGCGAGTTTCGGCCCTACGCCATTGAGGCGAATCAACTCACGGAAGAAGTCGCGGTCACGCTTGCCAATGAAACCATAGAGCAATTGTGCGTCTTCGCGCACCACCAGGTGGGTGTGCAGCGTTATCGGCTCGCCGACCGACGGCAGGCGATACAGGGTGGTCATGGGCACTTCCAGCTCATACCCCAGCCCGTTCACATCCAGAATCAGGTGCGGCGGCTGTTTTTCAGCCAGGGTGCCGCGCAAGCGTCCAATCACGGTTCAGATCCTTAAAACTTGGGGTCAGATCAAGGCCTGACCCGACATAACGATTGCGCTGATGCTATCAGAGACGCAGCCGCCCGCCACGACTGCGTGCCGTGCCCAAGCCATGTGGCAGCAGGCTGGAACGGGTGTGCGCATGGCAAATGGCGATGGCCAGGGCGTCGGAGGCGTCGATCTGTGGCTTTGAGGTGAGCTTGAGCATGTGCATGACCATCATCTGCACCTGTTCTTTATTGGCCGCACCGGTGCCGACCACGGCCTGCTTGACCTGGGTCGCGGTGTATTCGGCGATTTCCATGCCCTCCTCGGCTCCGGCGACAATCGCCGCGCCACGGGCCTGACCCAGTTTCAGCGCCGAGTCGGCGTTCTTGGCCATGAATACTTTCTCGATGCCCATGGTCACCGGGCCGTAGATCTGGATCACCTCACGCACACCGCGATACACAATCTGCAAACGCTCGGCCAGCTCGCCCGCGCCGGTACGGATGCAGCCCGAGGCGACGTAGACGCAGCCGCGCGGGGTGTGTTGCACCACGCCAAAACCGGTGATGCGCGAACCGGGGTCGATACCTAGGATTAAAGTCATAACGCCTGCGGGTTGGGTAAACACATTTTTTGATACACAGAAGATCCAATGTGGGAGGGGGCAAGCCCTAATGCCAGTCAGTTAAGGCTTTGAAGGGGTAAAAAGCTCCCTCGCCACAGATACAGTGTTGTCCCTTAAGTGACTGGCATTAGGGCTTGCCCCCTCCCACAATTAATCCACATCGCACTTCAGCCTAGCTGTTCGGCCACTGACTCTGGAATGTCGGCATTTGAATACACGTTCTGTACATCATCCAGGTCTTCGAGCATATCCAGCATTTTCAACACCTTCTGCGCGCCGTCCAGGTCGAGTTCGGCACTGGTGGTCGGCAGCATCACGATTTCCGCGTCGGTGCCCTTGAAACCGGCGGTCTCCAGGGCGTTACGTACCGCATAGAAGCTGGCGAACGAGGTAAACACATCGATGGAGCCGTCGTCGTTGGTCACTACGTCGTCGGCATCGGCCTCCATCGCCGCTTCCATCAGGGCGTCTTCATCGGTGCCCGGCGCAAAGGAAATCTGCCCCTTGCGTTCGAACAGGTAGGCCACCGAACCGTCGGTGCCGAGGTTGCCGCCACATTTGCTGAACGCATGGCGCACGGCGGCAGCGGTACGGTTGCGGTTGTCGGTCATGCACTCGACCATCACCGCCACACCGCCGGGGCCGTAGCCCTCGTAGGTCAGCTCGACCATGTCGTCGGTGTCGGCCGCGCCGGCGCCACGGGCCACGGCGCGATCGATGATGTCGCGGCTCATGTTGGCGCCGAGGGCCTTGTCCAGCGCCAGGCGCAGACGCGGGTTGGAGCCTGGGTCACCACCGCCCTGGCGAGCGGCGACGGTCAGCTCGCGGATCCACTTGGTGAAAATCTTGCCTTTCTTGGCATCCTGACGCTCTTTGCGGTGCTTGATGTTCGCCCACTTGGAATGGCCAGCCATAACACAACTCCGAAATTCTTATAGAAACCTTATCAATCCCGCCCCAAGCGGGATGCACCCCTTGTAACGCAAAGGCGCATCCGAAGATGCGCCTTTTTGACTGCCTACAATCTTACTCGCGCTTTCATGCAGCAGCCTTACTCAGCCTTCGGCGTCTCGCGCAGACGGATGTGCAGTTCACGCAGCGCCTTGGCATCCACTACACCCGGAGCCTGGGTCATGACGTCCGCGGCACTCTGGGTTTTCGGGAAGGCGATCACTTCACGGATCGACTGGGCGCCGGTCATCAGCATGACCAGACGGTCCAGGCCAAACGCCAGGCCACCGTGCGGCGGTGCGCCGTATTTCAGGGCGTCGAGCAGGAAGCCGAATTTCTCTTCCTGTTCCGCTTCGTTGATGCCCAGCAGGCGGAAGACCGCTTGCTGCATCTCTTTGCGGTGGATACGGATCGAACCGCCACCCAGCTCGGTGCCGTTGAGCACCATGTCGTACGCACGGGACAGCGCGCCTGCCGGGTTGGCTTCCAACTCGGCCGGGGAGCACTTCGGCGCGGTGAACGGGTGGTGCAAGGCGCTGAAGCTGCCGTCGTCGTTCTCTTCGAACATCGGGAAGTCAACCACCCACATCGGCGCCCATTCGCAGGTCAGCAGGTTCAGGTCGTGACCGAGCTTGATGCGCAGCGCGCCCAGGGCCTCGCTGACGATCTTGGCTTTGTCGGCCCCGAAGAACACGATATCGCCATCGACCGCACCGACGCGATCGAGGATCGCGTTCAGGTTGTCCAGCGGGATGTTCTTGACGATCGGCGATTGCAGGCCGTCAACACCGTTGGCGCGCTCGTTGACCTTGATGTACGCCAGGCCCTTGGCACCGTAGATGCCGACGAACTTGGTGTAGTCGTCGATCTGCTTGCGCGGCATGCTCGCGCCGCCAGGCACGCGCAGGGCGGCGATGCGGCATTTAGGATCATTGGCCGGGCCGCTGAACACCTTGAAGTCGACTTCTTTCAACTGGTCGGCCACGTCCACCAGTTCCAGCGGGTTACGCAGGTCTGGCTTGTCGGAACCGTAGCGGCGCATGGCTTCTTCGAAGGTCATGTGCGGGAAGTCACCGAATTCCAGGTCCAGCACTTCCTTGAACAGGTTGCGGATCATCTGCTCGGTCAGGCCCATGATCTCTTTTTCATCGAGGAAGCTGGTCTCGATGTCGATCTGGGTGAATTCGGGCTGGCGGTCGGCGCGCAGGTCTTCATCGCGAAAGCACTTGGCGATCTGGTAGTAACGGTCGAAGCCGGCCACCATCAGCAGTTGCTTGAACAGCTGCGGCGATTGCGGCAGCGCGAAGAACGAACCGGCGTGGGTACGGCTCGGCACCAGGTAGTCACGCGCGCCTTCCGGGGTGGCCCGGGTGAGGATCGGCGTTTCGACGTCGAGGAAGCCGTTCTCGTCGAGGAAGCGGCGGATGCTGGTGGTCATGCGCGAACGCAGGCGCAGCTTCTCGGCCATTTCCGGACGACGCAGGTCCAGGAAGCGGTAGCGCAGGCGGGTTTCTTCGCCCACGTCGGAGTATTCGTTAAGCGGGAACGGCGGGGTTTCCGACTCGTTCAACACTTCCAGCTCGTAGCCAAGCACCTCGATACCGCCGGAGGCCATGTTCTTGTTCACGGCACCGGCCGGACGCAGGCGCACCTTGCCGGTGATCTTCACCACGTATTCGCTGCGCACGCGGTCGGCGGCGGCGAAACTCTCGGCGCGGTCCGGGTCGAACACCACCTGGGCCAGACCATCACGATCACGGATATCGAGGAAGATCACCCCGCCGTGGTCGCGGCGACGGTGAACCCATCCGCAAAGGGTAATTTCCTGACCTTCCAGGGTCTCGTTCAGTTGGCCGCAATAGTGGCTGCGCATCATGGTCGTGGTTTCACTTCTCGTAATTCGAAATTCGGTGGCAGGCGTGCCTCGTCACCGTACAGTTAAGCAGGGGACGGATAATGCAGGAGCCTGCGCGTTGAGTTCAACTCAGTCTGCTTTATCGCCGCCCGCCAGATTCTTCTTGGAGCCGGTCTTGAAGTCGGTCTCGTACCAGCCGCTGCCGCTCAGGCGAAAGCCCGGCATGGACAAGCTCTTCTTGAGCTCAGGGGCCTTGCAGGCCGGGCAATCGACCAGCGGCGCTGCGCTGATCTTCTGGATGGCTTCCAACTGATGACCACAGGAAGCACATTGATAATCGTACATGGGCATGGCGATGTCTCGGCGATCAGATCGTTACTGCGCCACGCCGGCCCCAAAGGTTGAGCACATGCGCGGCAAAGCGCGGGATTATATCTGGTAAATCGAGGCAGCGCAGCCGGCTTTCTGACCGGAGCCTTGCCCGCCTGTGCTGCGAGCCGGCCCCGGAGCGCCCCGATTACTCGGGGTTGGGCGAGGCGACACGGCCTGTGAGGACGTGAACCACGCACACCACCCTGACCAGCCCACTGAAGTTCTTCACCCCGCCGTAACGCAAGTGCACTTCCCGATCGACGTAAGACAACAACGCGCTGACTGAGCACGCGTTGATCCTGGCGATTTCCGTGAGGATATTCCAATAGATCTGTTCGAGCCGCAGGCACGTTGAAAACCCGTTGAGCCTGACCGATCGAGACAATGGCCTGGCCAGTCCCATGTCGAACCCCTTGCTGAAAGGATCGACTTTTATCTTATGAAAACCACAGGCTTCCATCACTCCATTACCTACTGCGCGTGACATACACCTGACACTCCATTGCCAAACAGCTGCCCATGGGTTGCTCCCATTGGGCGGTGAACCTATAAAACAGCAGGAAGCGAGGGCACAGCCAGAAGACGCGGAGTCGATAGTTGTAGGACAACGCCAGGAAACACGGAGAAACAAGCGAGCGGCATCAGGACGACACCGCTCAGGCGCAAGCCTTACTTGTCTTCGAGCAGGGAGCGCAGCATCCATGCGGTTTTTTCGTGAACCTGCATGCGCTGGGTCAGCAGGTCGGCGGTGGGCTCGTCGCTGACCTTGTCGAGCAGCGGGAAGATACCGCGCGCGGTACGCGTGACCGCTTCCTGACCCGCCACCAGTTGTTGGATCATTTCTTCGGCACTGGGCACGCCCTCTTCTTCCTTGATGGACGACAGGCGGGCGTAGATCGAATAGGCACCCGGCGCCGGGAAGCCCAGGGCACGGATACGCTCGGCAATGGAATCGACCGCCAGCGCCAGCTCGTTGTACTGCTCCTCGAACATCAAGTGGAGTGTACGAAACATGGGGCCGGTGACGTTCCAGTGGAAATTGTGGGTCTTCAGGTACAGCACATAAGTATCGGAAAGCAGACGCGAAAGCCCGTCGACGATGGATTTGCGATCTTCTTCACTGATACCGATATCGATTGCCATGTTTATCCCCTTCAATTGAGCAACATTCATTGACCAGGTGCCGCCCCACTCTAGCAAGAGCGCCGGCAATGCGCAGCCCGACACACCCAGGCGACGTGCGGCAAATCGTCCGCACCTGTCTAGGACAAGCGTTTGCCCTGGAAATGCCCGAAGCCTCGCAACGCCCGCAAAGGCTTGATTTGAGTAGGCACGGCCTTTGCTGTTAAATAGGCAGCGTGTCGCCGTCGTTAATGTCCACGGCAAGCGACATAGGCTGATACCCGTGCACGTGCCCAGCGCCTCCCATTGTTCAGAAGCGAACCGTGCCAGTCAGCTCTTCCTTGTGATCCGTCTTAACGTGAGTTAATCAAAATGTTGAAAATCGTCCACCTGCTAACGGGCGTTGCAGCGTTGCTGCTGTCCTTTATCCCGAGCCTGCAGCCTGAAAGCCTGCCCTACCTGCAACAACATGATGCTTTGTACCTGGCCTTGTTCGGCCTTCTCAACCTGACGCTCGCCCCGGTAATCCCTTACTGGAACAAAGGCACCCGTCATCAACTGCAAAACCTGGTCAGCGCGCTGCTGGTACTGACCGTCGTTGTACAAACGCTCACCCTCCTGGCACCCATGCCTGAAGTCGGCGGCCACCCGGCCATCCTGCTCAGCCTGGTGATCGCTGTGGTCGCCATCGTTCTTCACCTGGCCATCAGCTTCTACCGCTCGTCCCCGGCGGCCGCGTCGCAAACCTACGACATGACCAATCGGGATACCGGTACCGTCAAGTGGTTCAACACGTCCAAAGGCTTCGGCTTTATTTCCCGTGATTCGGGCGACGATATCTTCGTCCACTTCCGGGCCATTCGCGGCGAAGGCCATCGCGTCCTGGTGGAAGGCCAGCGCGTGGAGTTCTCCGTGATGAATCGCGACAAAGGCCTGCAAGCCGAAGACGTGATCGCGGCACTGCCGCGTCGCTGATACCCGCCTTCGCAGCAAAAAAAACCGCGATCCAGCGCTGACTGGATCGCGGTTTTTTATTGCACGCCGATCAATAGTGCGGCGGCGGTGCTTCTTCTTCGGACGTCTCGAACTGGCCGCCCATTTCTTCCTGGCGCTTGAGCAGCGCGGTCATCTGCAGTTGCAGACGTTCAACCGCGCGTTGCTGGGCAACCAGAATGTCATTGAGGGTCTCGATGGTGTCGTCCTGAAAAGCCAGGCGGCTTTCCAGGTCGGTAACGCGTGCTTGCAGGTCCATGATTCAGCCCTGGGTAAATTTGAAATCGGCGGGCAGCAGCTCGCGCAGGCGTGCACGGATGCCCGCCACTTGCTCGTCAGTATACGGCCGCGCCGGGTGCTTGCCCCACACCGGTGCCGGCCAGGCGGCGTCATCGCGCTTGCGTACGATCACATGCACATGCAATTGGCTGACAACGTTACCCAGCGCACCAATGTTCATCTTGTCGGCGCCCAGGCCTTCGTTCAGCAATTGCGCCAGGGTCGTCGTCTCTTGCCACAGTGTTTGTTGATCTGCGACACCCAGCTGAAACACTTCGCTGATACCGTTGATACGCGGCACCAGAATGAACCAGGGGTAGTTCGAGTCATTGGACAGCAGCAGGCGGCACAGCGGGAAGTCCCCGAGGACCAGTGTGTCTTGTTGCAGGCGTTGATCTAGGGCGAACACCGCGGGCACTCCATTCGGCAGGTCAGGTTCAGGGCCCAGCATACCGTTGAATGCCCAAGGCTTCACGGCGATTGCACACACACCTGCGCAATTGGATAAAAAATCTGCACCCTTTCGATGCAGATCGTTATTTGAGCTACGCTAACTCGGGCCTCACCGGGATGCACCAAAATGACCCACTTGTGCTTCAAAGAGAACCGCCGACTACCCACTCAACGGGGTGGACCGGTAACGTTTTTCACCGGAACAGGTTTTTCGCACGTGCGAACAGAAGTAACACGTGGGCGTCAAGCCCAAACCAAACGGCGTAAAAAGCCCGTGTTTATGCGGCTTTTACAGGACCATCACATTTTTCACGAAAAAATGACATTTGATTACCGGTTTGGGCGCGCTTGTTGCATTCACCCCGCTATCGTCGGCAACGACACCCAGCGGGAAGCAGGTGTTACGCGATAAGAAACAGCAGCGTTTCAATGCAGATCAAGGAAGGATTCAAACTTCGAAAGGCGTTTGAAACAGTATTGAAGTTGTCAGCCCGGCTACACTCGGGCTGTGAATTTGCGACACGGAGCTAGCAGTTTACGACAGCCTCGTAAAGAAGCTGAAAGGAAAGATGGGTAAGTATCGTCAATAGAGCCGGCGTGATATAACTTTGCGCCGACACAAAAAAGAAAGAGCCGCCCAGATAAAAATACAGGTGGGACGGCAGTACTCTTCCGAAAACCAAAGGAGCAAATCACGATGCGCGTGATGAAGTGGAGCATGATCGCCCTGGCTGTTTCAGCAGGCACCTCGCAGTTCGCAATGGCGTCCTCCCAGGACGACTCCAAGGGTTTCATCGAAGATCAGAGCCTCACGGCCAAGACTCGCATGGAATACATGAACCGTGATTACAAGAATGGGGCGAGTAACCCTTCTTCGGGCACAAGCGGCTATCGTCAAGATACCGGTATCAGTGAGTTGCTCCAATACAAGTCCGGCTTCACGCAAGGCACCGTTGGCGTTGGCCTCGATGCATTCGTCATGGGTTCGGCCAAGCTGGACGGCGGTTCGGGCCGTCGCGGTAACGGCCTGTTTGCCAACGACAGTGATGGCAACCCTGAAAAGACTCAGTCCAAGGGCGGCGCAGCCATCAAGTTCCGCATTTCCGACACCGTCTTGAAGTATGGTCAGCAAACCGTCGCCAGCCCTGTGTTCTCGACTGACGACAGCCGTCTGCTGCCTGAAATCGCTACCGGCACCATGATCACCTCCACTGAAATCAAAGGTCTGGAGCTGAGCGCAGGTCGTTTCACCGCCCTGAGCAAGCAAACCGGCATGGGGCGCGACAGCATCGGTGGTGTTTCCGATGGCTTCGACAACGGCAAGGGCCTGACTGCAGCCAACATCTTCGGCGCGACGTACGCATTTACCGATAGCTTCACCGGTACTTTCGCGGCTTCCGACGTTGATCAGTATTTCAAGAAGCAGTACGTCAACCTGAACTACACCCTGCCGATGAGCGACACCCAGTCGCTGAACTTCGACTTCAACGGCTACCGCACCCGCGGCGACAAGCGCGGCGACCTCGTCGACATGATCGGCGACGGCACCACCGGGGTCGACAACAACGTGTGGAGCTTGCAAGCCGCCTATAGCGTCGGCGCGCACAAGTTCACCCTCGCTCACCAACGCTCCAGCGGTGACAACGGTTACTACTACGGCGTGGACGGCAACGGCACGGTCTTCCTGGCCAACTCCATCCAGATCTCCGACTTCGTGGGCAGGGAAGAACGTTCCTGGCAAGCTCGCTACGACCTTAACATGGCGACCTACGGCGTTCCTGGGCTGAGCTTCATGACCCGTTACGTCAAAGGCGACAACATCAAGACCAACGGTCTGGGTGAAGGCAAGGAAAACGAGTGGAACGCCGAGTCCAAGTACGTCATGCAAAGCGGCCCGGCCAAGGATCTGTCGTTCCGTCTGCGCTTCGCCATGTATCGCTCTAACGGCGCCTACAGTGGCTACTCGGCCGACAACAATGACACCCGTCTGATCGTTGAATACCCGCTGAGCATCTTGTAATAACCGCGAGTTCCATCCCGGTTAAATACAAATAAAAAACCGCGTACCTTTTGAGGTACGCGGTTTTTTTATTACAACAGAATGACAATTCAACCATCTTAACTAAATAGCTAGCAAACTATCTTTTAGCCTTGACTCGAAACTTGATTCATCGGCCAAGTTTACCATCGAGAATTATTGCTAATTACTTGGCAGACGTTTCCTGCACTACACGAATAACCCGCTGCGGGAATGGAATATCAATCCCCGCCGCTTTCAAACGATCACGCGCCAGCTCATTAAGCATGAACATTACATCCCAATAATCCGGGGTGTTGGTCCAGCAGCGCAGGGAAACCGTGATCGAGCTGTCGCCCAAGGTCGAAACCACCGCCACCGCAGCAGGATCGGTCAATACGCGTGGATCCTTGGCCAGCTCCAGCAACACTTCACGAGCTTTTTGCAAATCCGCCTCATAATCCACGCCCACGTCAAACACCACCTTGCGGGTCGGCTGACGGTTGGTGTTGGTGATGATGCCGTTGGACAGGCTGCCGTTAGGAATGATCACCGTCTTGTTGTCACCGGTGCGCAGCACGGTGTGGAAGATCTGGATGCTGTCGACGGTACCCGAGGTGCCCTGCGCTTCGATCCAATCACCAATGCGAAACGGGCGGAACAACAGAATCAGCACGCCACCGGCGAAATTCGCCAGGCTGCCTTGCAAGGCCAGGCCGATAGCCAGGGTCGCCGCGCCAATCGCGGCAACGAACGAGGTGGTCGCCACACCGATCATCGAGGCCACGTTGACCACCAGCATGACTTTGAGCGCGATATTCGCAAGGCTGGTGATGAAGTGTTGCAGCGCCAGGTCCGCACTGCGCAAGGCCAGCAGGCGACCCACGCGGTGGGTCAATAGGTTGATCAGCCACCAGCCGATGGCCAGGGTGAGCAGCGCCAGCAACACGCGGCTGCCGTATTCCATGATCATCGGGATCCACGACTGTGAGGTCTTGATCAAGTGATCCATTTCAGCGTTTAAATCCATGTAGCTTCTCCTGTGTGGCGGATGTGCGGCTTTATTGACTGCCTAAAAACGCAAATGAGCCCCGTAGGGCTCAAGTGTAGGCACGGATTCTGCGGCGTGGGACGTCAAAAACGCCCGCAGGTTCCGCAAAGTGCCATCAGTCGCGAAAGTTATTGAACTGCAGCGGCATGTCGAAGGTCTTGGCGCGCAGGGCCGCAATGGCCTCTTGCAGGTCGTCACGCTTCTTGCCGGTCACGCGCACCTGCTCACCCTGGATGGCGGCCTGGACCTTGAGCTTGGCATCCTTGATATGCGCGACGATTTTCTTCGCCAGCTCCTTGTCGATGCCTTCCTTGAGCACGGCTTCCTGCTTCATCAGCTTGCCGGAGGCATAGGCGTCCTTGATTTCAAGGCACTGCGCGTCGATCTTGCGCTTGACCAGCGACAGCTTGAGGATCTCGATCATCGCTTCCAGCTGGAAATCGGCTTCAGCGGTCAGGTTGACGGTCAGCTCCTTTTCCTTGAACTCGAAGCTGCCCTTGCCCTTGAGGTCATAGCGACGGTCCAGTTCCTTGACGGCGTTCTCGACGGCGTTGGTGACTTCGTGTTTGTCCAGTTCAGATACCACGTCGAACGAAGGCATGTGATTTCTCCAATATAAGGGGCGGGCTCAGTAGAGATGGAGCGCGCCCGAGCTAAAATGCCGGGGCATTATAGCGGTTCTTTCGTCCCGTTCACCGCTGATGACCCTACGGAGCACACACTGATGTCGACCACCTGGCATATTCTCGGCGCCGGCAGCCTGGGCACACTCTGGGCCACGCGCCTGGCCCGCGCCGGGCTGCCTGTGCGGTTGATCCTGCGCGATGAGGCGCGCCTGGCCAGCTATCAGTCGAGCACGGGCCTGACCCTGGTGGAACAGGGCATCGCCCACACCTACCCGGTGGTTGGCGAAACGCCCGACAGCCCGGAACCGATCCGTCGCCTGCTGGTGGCGTGCAAAGCCTACGACGCGCAAAGCGCTGTCGCACAGCTGCAACATCGCCTGGTGCCCGACGCGGAACTGATCCTGCTGCAAAACGGCCTCGGCAGCCAGGACGCGGTGGCCGCGCAATTACCCCAGGCACGCTGCATCTTTGCCTCCAGCACCGAGGGCGCATTTCGCGATGGCGACTGGCGCGTGGTGTTCGCCGGTCATGGCTACACCTGGCTGGGGGACGCGGGCCACCCCACCCCACCACTGTGGCTGGACGACCTGCACGCCGCCGGCATCCCCCACGCGTGGAGCACCGACATCCTGACGCGACTGTGGCGCAAGCTGGCCCTCAATTGCGCAATCAATCCACTGACTGTGCTTTACCAGTGCCGCAACGGCGAGTTGCAGGACCACCACTGCGAAGTGGCAACCCTGTGCGCCGAACTCGGCGAACTATTGGAATGCTGCGGCCAACCCGCCGCCGCGCAGGATCTGCAGCACGAAGTGGAACGGGTGATCCACGCCACCGCCGCCAATTACTCCTCCATGTACCAGGACGTGGCCAACGCCCGCCGCACCGAAATCAGCTACTTGCTGGGCTATGCTTGCCAGGCGGCCGCTCGTCACCAACTGAAGCTGGCGCATTTGCAGCAGTTGCAGGTGCGCTTGATCGACCTGTTGGCCGCACGCGGATTGCCCCGCGACTGAGGCACGCGCTACCCTGCCAACCTGTCTATCACCTGGGAAAACCCTGATGCCGCTGCGCCAGCGTCTTGAAAACTTACCGGTAGGGCAGAAACTGCTGGCCGCCCTGCTGGTACTGCTGACCACTGTACTGCTGGTGGCCAACCTGACCTTTATCAGCGCCGCCTACTGGATCTCCCAGGAAAGCATGGCCCCTCAAGCCTTGCAGGCGATTGGACGACTGGTGTCCAACCCGGCCCTTGCCGCCGAAGCCCTCGAATCCCCGGCCAAGGCCGACGCGCTGCTCAACGAGCTGACCAGCTATTCGCCGCTGCGCGCTGCCGCCCTGTACGACGGCGAAGGCAACCGCCTGGCGCAGATGCAACACGGTGATCGCCTGCATCTGCCGGATCACTACCGGCATATCGAAGCCTGGCGCGTGACCGAGTTTCGCAGCAACCAGGTGATCACCCTGCCCCGCGTCGGCCAACCGTCCGGGCATCTGTTGCTGGTGGCCAGCAGCGAACTGCCGGTGGCGTTCTATACCGGCACGCTGACGGCCAGCCTCGGCATCCTGATTTTCAGTGTGCTGCTGTGGCTGGTGATCGCGCGGCAGATCAAGCGCCTGATTACTCGGCCGATCCACGAGCTGGAAGAACTGTCGCGCCAGGTGACCCGTGAAGAAAACTATGCCCTGCGCGCCGGCCGTGGCAACCGCGATGAAATCGGCAGCCTGGCCGAAGCGTTCAATACCATGCTGTCGCGCATCGAAGCCCGTGAGCAGCAACTCAAGCGCGCGCGGGACGACTCCCAGGCCGCCTATGACCAGGCCCAGGGGCTGGCCGAAGAGACCCGCCATACCAACCGCAAGTTGGAACTGGAGGTGCAGGTCCGCAGCAAGATCGAGAAAAAACTCACCGGTTTTCAGAATTACCTGAACAGCATCATCGACTCGATGCCCTCGGCGCTGATCGCCCTGGATGAGCAGCTCTATGTCACCCAGTGGAACCAGGAAGCCAGCGCACTTTCCGGTACGCGCCTGGACGAGGCCCTGAACCAGCCGATCTATCTCGCCTTCGAACCAATCAAACCGTTCCTGCCGCAGATCAAGGCCACGATCGAACAACACACGGTAGAACGCATCGAACGTGTCACCTGGATCAAGGACGAAGAGCCCAAGCATTACGCCCTGACCTTCTATCCACTGATGGGCGGTGCCGGGCGTGGCGTGGTGATCCGCATCGACGACATTACCCAGCGCCTGTCCCTGGAAGAAATGATGGTGCAGTCGGAAAAAATGCTCTCCGTCGGCGGGCTGGCCGCCGGCATGGCCCATGAGATCAACAACCCGCTCGGGGCAATCCTGCATAACGTACAGAACATCCGCCGCCGCTTGTCCGCCGACTTGCCCAAGAACCTCGAATATGCCGAACAGGCAGGCATCGAGCTGGCGACGGTCAATCGCTACCTGGAGGGGCGTGAAGTGCCGCAACTGCTCGATGGCATCCAGCAAGCCGGGGCACGCGCCGCCAAAATCGTCACCCACATGCTCAGCTTCAGCCGTCGCAGCAACCGACAGATGGCACCTTGCGACCTGCCGGCGCTGATCGACCAGGCGGTGGAAATTGCCGGTAACGACTTCGACCTGACCATCGGCTTCGACTTCAAGGGCCAGGCCATCATCCGTCAGTTCGACCCACAGCTCGGCCCCGTGCCCGGCACCGCCAACGAGCTGGAACAAGTCCTGCTCAACCTGTTGAAAAATGCCGCCCAAGCCATTCACCTGCGCGAAGGCGACAGCGAACCGGGGCGTATCATCCTGCGCACCCGCCTCAATCCGCCATGGGCCGAGATCCAGGTGGAAGACAACGGCATCGGTATGAGCGAGAACGTGCGCAAACGCACCTTCGAACCGTTCTTTACCACCAAGGAAATCGGCCAGGGCACCGGGCTGGGCTTGTCGGTGTCGTATTTCATCATTACCAACAACCACAAAGGCCAGATGGAAGTGCATTCCACACTTGGTCAAGGCACCTGCTTCACCCTGCGCCTTCCCTTGGCCGGCAGCCAATTGCCGCCTTATGAACCGACCCAACTGGAGCACTGACCATGGGCTTTCGCCTGTCGAAAATTTACACACGCACCGGCGACGGGGGCGAAACCGGGCTGGGTGATGGCCGCCGTGTGCCCAAGGACCACCCGCGGGTGGACGCTATCGGCGAGGTCGATACGCTGAACAGCCAACTGGGGTTGTTGCTCGCCGGTCTTGAAGAGCAGAGCGGCAAGCACCCTGAACTCAAGGACGTGATCGAGGTACTTACGCCTTGCCAGCATCGTTTGTTCGATCTGGGCGGTGAGTTGGCGATGCCGGTGTACAAGGCGTTGAGCGCGGCGGAAGTGGATCGGCTGGAAGCGGCGATTGATCGCTGGAATGAAGAGGTCGGGCCGCTGGAGAACTTCATCCTGCCCGGAGGCTCCGCGTTGATTGCCCAGGCCCATGTCTGCCGCAGTCTGGCGCGCAGCGCGGAACGGCGCTGTCAGCACCTCAACGCGGTGGAGCCGTTGGAGGGAGTGGGGTTGGCGTATATCAATCGGTTGTCGGACTTGCTGTTTGTGGCGGCGCGGGTGATTGCCAGGCGCCAGGGTGTGGCTGAGGTTTTGTGGCAGGCGGCGGCCAAGCCACACTGAGATTTTTCAGCTGAATGACAGGACCTCATCGGGAGCAAGCCCCCTCCCACATTTTGTCCACATTCCAAAGGTGGAACTCGGTCGAATGTGGGAAGCGGCTTGCTCCCGATAGGGCAAGTCAGAACAGCATCAAACCTGCGGCCAGAACGCTCTGATACCTGCCACTCCTTGCGCCCCGGCTTCCCAAGCCTGCTCCCGCTCACCCGGCCCCACCCCACCCAGCAGAAACACCGGCCTGCTGAACCCACGGATCAACTGTGCCGCCTGCTCCCAACCCAATGGCTGGGCATCAGGGTGCGTCCGGGTCGGCTGCACCGGCGACAGCGTGACAAAATCCACGTCCATCAATTGCGCCAGTGCCAGCTCTTCAGCGTTGTGGCACGACGCAGCCAACCAGCGGTCCTTCGGCAGCGGCCGGCCTTTGCTGGCGTATTTACGCAGTTGGGCCGAGGTCATGTGCCAGCCGGCCGCTGGAAAATCTCCCAGCCATTCAAACGGTCCCTTGAGCATCAACTGTGCCTTGCCGGCGCACAGGCCCACCGCATCCACCGCCAGGTCGCGGTATTTGGGGTCGTAGCCATTGGGTGCGCGCAGTTGGACCAGCTTGATGCCCCCGGCAATAGCCTTCTGAATCCCGCGCAACAGCGTCGGGGTTTCCAGTTCGCCCGGCGTGATCAGGTACTCGGCGGGCAGGCGCGCGGCAGCCACGATCGGCGCGTTGGCGGCCGGGAACGCGAAGTTGATCAGGTCCCGCGGCGCCACCCATTCCAGGGGTTGCCCCTCGGCACCGTGCGGCTCGCCGGTAAAGGCCGAGACTTCCCAGACATCCAGCAACACCTGTTTGTCCGGGTAGTCATGGTGCACCTTGATCAACGGCCGCGCCGTGGTGACCTGGATGCCCAACTCTTCCTGCAGTTCGCGGGACAGGGCCACAGCGACCGACTCGTCGGCCTCCACCTTGCCGCCGGGAAACTCCCAGAGGCCGCCCTGATGCTGGGTATCGGCGCGGCGCGCCAGCAGGATCCTGCCGTCGACACCGCGGATCACCGCCGCTGCTACATGCACTCGTTTCACCGCGCTCATCCTCCAGGCTTCAGGTACGGTATTCCGCGTTGATCTTCACGTACTCGTGGGACAGGTCGGTGGTCCAGATGGTTTCGCTGCACTCACCGCGACCCAGTTCGATACGGATGGTGATCTCTTCCTGCTGCATCACCGCCGAGCCCTGGGCTTCGGTGTAGCTCTCGGCGCGGGCGCCACGGCTGGCGATGCACACGTCACCGAGGAACACGTCGATCTTGCTCACGTCCAGGTCCGGCACTCCGGCACGGCCAACCGCGGCGAGGATGCGGCCCCAGTTCGGGTCGGAGGCGAACAGTGCCGTCTTGATCAGCGGCGAATGGGCCACGGTGTAGCCGACATCCAGGCATTCCTGGTGATTGCCGCCGCCGTTGACTTCGACCGTGACGAACTTGGTTGCACCTTCACCGTCACGCACGATGGCCTGGGCCACCTCCATGCACACCTCGAACACCGCCTGCTTCAACGCTGCGAACAGCGGGCCGCTGGCCTCGGTGATTTGCGGCAGGTTGGCCTGGCCGGTGGCGATCAGCATGCAGCAGTCGTTGGTCGAGGTATCGCCATCGATGGTGATGCGGTTGAACGACTTGTTGGCGCCGTCCAGGATCAGGCTGTGCAACACCTCGCGGGAGACTTTGGCGTCGGTAGCGATATAGCCGAGCATGGTGGCCATGTTCGGGCGGATCATGCCCGCGCCCTTGCTGATGCCGGTCACGGTCACGGTCACGCCATCGTGTACGAACTGACGGCTCGCGCCTTTTGGCAAGGTGTCGGTGGTCATGATGCCGGTGGCCGCCGCCGCCCAGTTATCCACAGATAGATTGTCCAGCGCGGCTTGCAGGGCGCCTTCGATTTTCTCGACCGGCAGCGGCTCGCCGATCACGCCAGTGGAGTACGGCAGCACTTGGCTGGCGTCCACGCCGGTCAGTTGAGCCAGCTTCGCACAGGTGCGCGCGGCGGCAACAAGACCTGGCTCACCGGTGCCTGCGTTGGCATTGCCGGTGTTGGTCAGCAGGTAACGAATAGCGCCGGCAACGCGCTGTTTGGCCAGGATCACCGGCGCGGCACAGAACGCGTTGAGGGTGAACACACCGGCGACGGTCGAGCCTTCGGCACAGCGCATCACCACTACATCCTTGCGCCCCGCACGTTTGATGCCGGCAGAAGCGATACCGAGTTCAAAACCGGCAACCGGGTGCAGCGTGGGCAAAGGACCAAGACCAACAGCCATGAATGCGCTCCTCAAAAAATAGGTGATATCTGTGCCGTCGCTATCGACGGGGGAATTAATGGCAAAACGCCGCGACGGCAGAGGCCGGTCGCGGCGCGGGGTGTTGCAGCGTCAGGCGAAAATCTTATTCGATCTGGCCGTGGCAGTGTTTGAATTTCTTGCCCGAACCGCAGTAGCACAGCTCGTTGCGGCCCAGTTTCTGCTCGTTGCGCACTGGCGATTGAGCCAGGGCCACATCGACCTCCTCGCCCAATACTTCAGGCGCGTCCAGGCCCGGTGCTTCGTCGTGCTGGAACTGCATGCGCGCCGCCAGTGCCTCGGCTTCCTGACGCAGGCGCGCCTCTTCCTCGATCGGGTCTTCGCGACGCACCTGAACGTGGGACAGCACGCGAATCGAGTCGCGCTTGATCGAATCCAGCAACTCGGAGAACAGCGTGAAGGACTCGCGCTTGTACTCCTGCTTCGGGTTCTTCTGGGCGTAGCCGCGCAGGTGGATACCGTGACGCAGGTGGTCCATGGTCGACAGGTGGTCTTTCCACAGGTCGTCCAGCACGCGCAGTACGATTTGCTTCTCGAAGGTGCGCAGTGCTTCGGCACTCGCCTGCTCTTCTTTCTCGTTGTACGCGGCCAGCAGCTCGGCCATCAGTTTTTCACGCAGGGTTTCTTCGTACAGGTGGTCGTCTTCGTCGAGCCATTGCTGGACCGGCAGGTCGACACCGAAGTCGCTCTTCAACGCAGCTTCCAGGCCGGCAACATCCCACTGCTCAGGCAGGGACTGTGGCGGGATGTGCGCGCTGACGGTGGCGTTGAGCACGTCCTGACGGAAATCGGCGATGGTCTCGCCAATGTTGTCGGCGGCCAGCAACGTGTTACGCATGTGATAGATCACTTTACGCTGTTCGTTGTTGACGTCATCGAACTCGAGCAGTTGCTTACGAATGTCGAAGTTGCGCCCTTCAACCTTGCGCTGGGCCTTCTCGATGGCGTTGGTCACCATGCGGTGCTCGATCGCTTCGCCGGACTGCATGCCCAGGGCCTTCATGAAGTTCTTCACGCGGTCCGAGGCGAAGATGCGCATCAGGCTGTCTTCCAGGGACAGATAGAAGCGGCTGGAACCGGCGTCACCCTGGCGACCGGCACGACCACGCAACTGGTTGTCGATACGGCGCGATTCGTGACGCTCGGACGCAATCACCTGCAGGCCACCGGATTCCAGCACGGCCTGGTGGCGCTTCTGCCAATCAGCCTTGATCTGGGCGATCTGCTCAGGCGTCGGGTTGTCCAGGGAGGCGACTTCCACTTCCCAGTTGCCGCCCAACAGGATGTCGGTACCACGACCGGCCATGTTGGTGGCGATGGTCAGTGCGCCTGGGCGACCGGCCTGGGCAATGATCTCGGCTTCCTTTTCGTGGAACTTGGCGTTGAGGACCTTGTGCTCGATGCCTTCCTTGTTGAGCAGGTTGGACACATGCTCGGAGGTCTCGATGGTCGCGGTACCCACCAGGATCGGGCGCCCCTTGGACAGGCCGTCCTTGATGTCGTTGATGATCGCCGCGTATTTCTCTTCGGCGGTCAGGAACACCAGGTCGTTGAAGTCTTTACGCGCCAGCGGCTTGTTCGGAGGGATGACCACCACCGACAGACCGTAGATCTGGTGGAACTCGAACGCTTCGGTGTCGGCCGTACCGGTCATGCCGGACAGCTTGTTGTACAGGCGGAAATAGTTCTGGAAGGTGGTGGACGCCAACGTCTGGCTTTCGGCCTGGATGTTGAGCATTTCCTTGGCTTCGATCGCCTGGTGCAGGCCTTCGGACAGACGGCGACCCGGCATGGTGCGGCCGGTGTGTTCGTCGACCAGTACTACCTGGCCATCCTGCACGATGTATTCGACGTTGCGATGGAACAGCTTGTGGGCGCGCAGGCCGGCATACACGTGGGTCAGCAGGCCCAGGTTGTGCGCCGAGTACAGGCTTTCGCCTTCTGCCAGCAGGCCGATCTGGGTCAGCATGTCTTCTACATACTGGTGGCCGGCTTCGTTGAGTTCGACCTGACGGGTCTTCTCATCGATGGTGAAGTGACCTTCTTTGGTCACCACGCCTTCCACTTCCTCGATGTGCTGCTCAAGACGCGGGATCAACTTGTTGATCTCGGTGTACAGGCGCGAGCTGTCTTCGGCCTGGCCGGAGATGATCAGCGGGGTACGGGCTTCGTCGATCAGGATGGAGTCGACTTCGTCGATCACGGCAAAGTTGAGTTCGCGCTGGAATTTTTCTTCCATGCTGAACGCCATGTTGTCGCGCAGGTAGTCGAATCCGAATTCGTTGTTGGTACCGTAGGTGATGTCGGCGGCGTAGGCGGCGCGTTTTTCTTCCGGCGGCTGGAACGGCGTCACGACGCCGACGGTCAGGCCGAGGAATTCATACAGCGGGCGCATCCAGTTGGCGTCCCGGCGAGCCAGGTAGTCGTTCACCGTCACCACGTGCACGCCCTTGCCGGACAGTGCGTTGAGGTAAACACCCAGGGTCGCTACCAGGGTCTTGCCTTCACCGGTACGCATTTCGGCGATCATGCCTTCATGCAGGGTCATGCCGCCGATCAACTGGACGTCGAAGTGGCGCATGCCCATGACGCGCTTGCCGGCTTCGCGGGCGACCGCAAAGGCTTCGGGAAGCAGCTTGTCGAGGGTTTCACCTTTGGCTATGCGGGCCTTGAACTCTTGGGTCTTGGCGCGCAATTGCTCGTCCGACAGGGCAACCATCTGCTCTTCGAAGGCATTGACCAGCTGCACCGTCTTGAGCATGCGTTTGACTTCGCGCTCATTCTTGCTTCCAAAAAGTTTCTTTAACAAAGGCGCAAACATATCGGCAGGTTCTTCCACACATAGGGATGGAGGGCGCACCGTGAGTGGCCCGAGCAGCCCTCACGGCCGCATGCGAACGCGCATTCTACCCGGAATCGTGGGTGAGGAAAGTGGCGTTGTTCCTAGATGCTGGCATGGCGCCGTGAGAGGGCCTGTTTAAAATAAGGGCTTTTGCGCGAACTTCAACCCATGGAGCGCAGAAGTTACCTATTGATTTGACAGGCAAAGCCTCATTGACGCTTTGCCTGGGGGCATGCAGGCGCTTTCTGCTAAGATGGCCGCTCTGTTACTTAAGGTGTCCAATAATGGCATTTCGCCCTCTTACAGCCCGCGCTCCTGGCGCGTTGCTTCGCGAAGCCAAGCCGTTGAAAGCCATCTTTGGCCATGCGCAACGCTTGGGCCATTTGCAGCGACTGCTCGAAAGCCAACTGCAACCGGCCGCGCGCGAACATTGCCATGTAGCGTCCTGGCGCGAAGGCAACCTGCTGCTGATTGTCACCGATGGCCATTGGGCGACCCGCCTGCGCTACCAGCAAAAACGCCTGCAGCGGCAATTGATGGCCTTTGATGAATTCGCCAACCTCACACGCATCCAGTTCAAGGTACAGCCCCCCACCGTCCAGCAAGGCGCGGTCGGGCATACCATCGACTTATCGGTGAGTGCGGGCGAAACCATTCAGGCCACCGCCAATGGCATCAAGGATCCGGGCCTGCGCGCAGCGCTTGAGCGGCTGGCCGCCCACGCCAAGCCCAAGACCTGAGCCGCTACTTGCGCTTGCCGCCGCCCAGCAAAGACCCCAACAAGCCACGCACCAATTGCCGCCCCATCTGATTGGCGGCCTGCTGCATCGCTGACTTGAGCGCCTTGCCTGCCGCGCTGCCCAGAAACGCCCCTGCCTTATCGGTAAAGCTCGGCTCCTCGGCAACCGGCGTGGCGTCTTCGGCAGGGCCCAAATCCTTGCGGGCCATCAGCACCTCATAGGCCGACTCCCGGTCAATCGGTTTGTCGTAGCGCCCCTGCAAGGGCGAACGCGCGATCAGTGCGACGCGTTCTGCCTCGGTAAGCGGTCCGATCCGCGATTGCGGTGGCGCAACCAATACCCGCTGGACGACTTGCGGCGTACCTTTTTCCTGCAAGGTTCCGACCAGCGCTTCCCCGGTGCCCAGCTCGGTGAGCACCGCCAAGGCATCAAACGCCGGGTTTGGCCGAAAACCGTCTGCCACCGCGCGCAGGGATTTCTGCTCTTTGGTGGTGAATGCGCGCAGGCCATGCTGGATACGCAAGCCGAGTTGGGCGAGCACCGTGTCCGGCAGGTCGCCAGGCGATTGAGTGACGAAATACACGCCAACCCCTTTTGAACGAATCAACCGCACCACTTGCTCCAGGCGCTCCTGCAAAGCCTTGGGGGTGTCGGCGAACAACAGATGCGCCTCATCGAAAAACAGTGCCAACAGCGGTTTTTCCGCATCGCCGCGCTCGGGCAATTGCTCGAACAATTCCGCCAACAGCCACAGCAGGAAGGTCGCGTACACCTTCGGCGCCTCGTGCACCAGGCGGCTGGCATCCAGCAGGTGGATGCGCCCGCGCCCGTCGCTGGCCGGTTGCAGGAGATCTTCAAGCTGCAGGGCCGGTTCGCCGAACAACGCCTCCGCGCCCTGTTGTTCGAGCACCGCCAGGCGCCGCAACAGGGCCTGGCTGGAGCCGGTGGTCATCAGCGCGGCGTCGTCACCCAATAACTCCGGGTGATAGCGCAGATGATTGAGCAGCGCCTTGAGATCCTTGAGGTCCAGCAGCAGCAAGCCTTCGCGATCCGCAACCTTGAATGCCGCGTAGAGAGCCGACTGCTGGCTGTCCGTCAGCTCCAGCAAACTGCCGAGCAACAACGGGCCCATTTCACTGATGGTGGTGCGCAACGGATGGCCGGACACCCCGTGTATATCCCACAGCGTGACCGGATACGCCTGGGCCGTGTAATTCAGGAAAGGCATGCCGGCGATACGCTCCGCCACCTTACCCTGAGGGAAGGCAGCGGCCCCCAGGCCACAGAGGTCCCCTTTGATATCAGCGGCGAATACCGCCACGCCCGCATCACTGAAGGCTTCGGCCAGGCGCTGCAGCGTGACGGTCTTGCCCGTACCCGTGGCGCCGGCAATCAGCCCGTGACGATTGGCCAGGCGCATGGCCTGGGCGATGGGCTGGCCGTCAAGGTCGGCGCCGATAAGGAGTTGCGTGGAGTCAGGCATTTCGTCACCCATGGTTAATCTTTAGTGTCGCCAGGTCGATAAAACAGATGTGAGACCCATAAAAGTCTAAAAACGCTCGGATACTTCCTACAGGGAGCAACGGAAATATCAAACTTTTTTTGACGCGAATCTTCGGCATGTTCCACAAGAGCGCGCCTTGGATATTGATATTAAGACCTTAGCGGACCCTACAAGCCATGAATAAAAACCTACGTTTCAGCCATAAAATCCTGCTTGCAGCCTCCCTTATCGTGATCGTGGCTTTTTCGCTGTTTACCCTCTACAACGACTACCTGCAACGCAACGCCATCCGTGACGACCTCAATAGTTATCTGCATGAGATGAGCGATGTCACCGCCAACAGTATCCAAACCTGGCTGAGCGGGCGTATCGCGCTGGTGGAAAACGCAGCACAGAACATCGCAATCAACCCTGAACCCGCTGTCGTTGCCAGCCTGCTGGATCAGAAAACCCTGACATCTTCATTCATGGCGACCTACGTGGGCGACAGCAAGGGTGCCTTCACCATCCGTCCCGACACCAAGATGCCGGACGGTTTCGACCCCCGCGTTCGTCCCTGGTACAAAGGCGCCCAGGCCAGCAATGGCTCAACGCTGACCGAACCCTACATCGACGCCGCCACCGGCAAACTGATCATCTCCATCGCAACCCCAAGCACCCGGGCCAGCGAGGCCGTGGGCGTGGTCGGCGGCGACCTCAGCCTGCAAACCCTGGTGGATAACATCGGCGCGCTGAAGTTTGGCGGCATGGGCTACGCGTTCCTGGTGAGTGCCGACGGCAAAGTGCTGGTCCACCCGGACAAGAACCTGGTGATGAAGACCCTCGCCGATGTGTATCCGAAGAACACTCCGAAAATCAGCAGCGACTTCAGCGAAGTCCAGGCCAACGGCAAAGACAACATCGTCACATTCACACAGATCAAAGGCCTGCCCTCGGTGAACTGGTACCTGGGGGTATCGGTGGACAAGGACGAAGCCTACGCAATGCTCAGCAAATTCCGCACATCAGCGGTGATTGCCACCGTGATCGCGGTCGTGATCATCATCGCGCTGCTGGGCATGCTGATCCGCGTCCTGCTGCAACCGCTGCACCTGATGACCCGCGCCATGCAGGACATCGCCGATGGCGAGGGTGACCTGACGCGCCGCCTGGCCATCCAGAATCATGACGAGTTCGGCACCTTGGGTGACGCGTTCAACAGCTTCGTGGAACGTATTCATACCTCCATCCGCGAGGTGTCCTCGGCCACGGAGCAAGTCAACGAAGTGGCACTGCGCGTCGTCAGCGCGTCCAATTCCTCGATGGTCAACTCCGATGAGCAAGCCAACCGCACCAACAGCGTCGCGGCCGCGATCAATGAACTGGGCGCCGCCGCGCAGGAAATTGCGCGCAATGCGGCACAGGCGTCCAATCAGGCCAGCGATGCCCGCCAACTGGCCGAAGATGGGCAACAGGTGGTAGAGCGCAATATCAAGGCGATGACCCAGCTGTCCGCGATGATCAGCGCCTCCAGCAGCAATATCGAAGCACTTAACAGCAAGACGGTGAACATCGGCCAGATTCTTGAGGTGATTACCAGCATCTCCCAGCAAACCAACCTGCTGGCGCTGAATGCCGCCATCGAGGCTGCGCGGGCGGGCGAGGCCGGGCGTGGTTTCGCCGTGGTCGCCGATGAAGTGCGCAACCTGGCCCATCGCACCCAGGAATCGGCGCAACAGGTGCAAACCATGATTGAGGAGCTGCAAGTCGGTGCCCGCGACTCCGTGAGCACCATGGGGGAAAGCCAGCGCCACAGCCACGACAGCGTGGAGATCGCCAACCTGGCCGGGGAGCGCCTGAACAGCGTGACCCAGCGCATTGGCGAGATCGACGGCATGAACCAATCGGTCGCGACCGCCACCGAAGAGCAAACCTCAGTGGTGGAGTCGATCAATATGGACATCACCGAGATCAACACCCTGAACCAGGAAGGCGTGGAAAACCTGCAGTCGACCCTGCGCGCCTGCGCCGACCTTGAGCGCCAAGCCTCGCGCTTGAAGCAACTGGTGGGCAGTTTCCGGATCTGATCCACCGCAGGCGCCGGTCCGGCGCCTGCACTGACGCCCTGCGATGAACGCCAACCGAACATCTATTCTTACCGAAGGTCCACGTAAGGAGAGCAATGGATCGGAGGGACGTTCATCGTGCATATCGCTGACATAACCATGTTCTACGCCCCGGCCAGCGGCGGCGTGCGCACCTACCTGGATGCCAAGCACCGGCGTCTGGCGCTCAAGTCCGGTATCCGCCACAGCCTGTTGATCCCAGGCGCACAGTTTGGCGAACACGATGGGATATTCACCGTGCCCTCGCCTCCCCTACCCTTCGGCAAGGGCTATCGTTTCCCACTGCGGCTGGCGCCATGGCGAAACGTCCTGCGTGATTTACAGCCCGACCTTATAGAAGTGGGCGATCCTTACCTGACTGCCTGGGCCGCATTGGATGCTCGGCGCCAACGGGATGTGCCGGTCATCGGGTTTTATCACTCCGACCTGCCCCTGCTGGTGAGCAACCGGATGGGGCCCTGGTTTGCGCCGAATGTCGAGGCGTACGTCGGCAAACTCTATGGGAATTTCGACCGCGTACTGGCCCCTAGCCAGGTCATGGCCGACAAACTCGTGGGCCTTGGCGTGAGAAATGTCTTCGTGCAGCCGCTGGGCGTGGATCTGCACACCTTCACGCCGGACGCGCGCGACCCTGGACTGCGCGCAGAATTGGGCATCAACGAGGACACGCGTCTGCTGATTTTTGCCGGGCGCGGTTCAAAAGAGAAAAACCTGCCGGTGCTGCTCAACTGCATGAAACGCCTGGGTGACCGCTATCACTTGCTGCTGGTGGGCTCCGGCATGCCGAACAACGTGCCGGACAACGTCAGCGTGATCGATAGCTTCCGCCCCGCCCCGCATGTCGCCCGGTTGATGGCCAGTGCCGATGCGCTGCTGCATGCCGGCGACCAGGAAACCTTTGGCCTGGTCATTCTGGAGGCCATGGCCTGTGGCATACCGGTGATCGCCGTGGCCGCCGGTGCCTTCAATGAAATTGTCGATGAACGCTGCGGCCTGTTGTGTGCGCCCAACAACCCACAGGCGATGGCCAACGCGGTGCGCGAACTGTTCAGCACCGACAGCCGCCGCTTGGGCGCGCAGGCCAGGGATCACGTAGAACGGCGGTATGCGTGGGATACGGTGGTCGACAGCCTGCTTGGGCACTATCACGCGGTCACAGGCAGCCACACCCCCATGCTCGCCCATGGCTGAGCGCTCGGTGCTGTTGGTGCTGCACGATGTGGCGCCGCACAATTGGGCCGACTATCGCCCGTTTGTCGAGGCTGTCGATGCGCTGGGCCCTGTACCGATCACCTGGCTGGTGGTGCCCGACTTCCACCATCACGACGCCCTGACCGCTCACGGCGATTTCCGTCGGCTGCTGGATGGCCGGGTTGCAAGAGGCGACGAACTGGCCTTGCACGGCTACTACCATCGCGACGACCAGCCCGCCCCGCGCACGGCCAGGGACTGGTTCATGCGCCGGATCTACACCCATGAGGGCGAGTTCTATCAACTGTCACAGGCCCAGGCACTGCAGCGTCTGTGTGCGGGGATTGAGGTATTTCGCCGCAACGACTGGCCGTTGCAGGGATTTGTCGCGCCCGCCTGGCTAATGAGCCAAGGCACCCGTGAGGCATTGCGCCAATTGCCGTTTTGCTACACCAGCGACCCGCAGCACCTGTATCGGCTGCCCGACTTCAGCCGCATCGACGCACCCGGCCTGGTCTGGAGCGCCCGCAGTGCCTGGCGCAGAGGCATGTCCAAAGTGATCAGCGACTACCGGGAAGCGCGTTGGCGGGACGCTCCGGTGATTCGCTTGGGACTGCACCCGGTCGATATGCGCCACGAATTTTCCCGACGCTATTGGTTCGACACCTTGAAGCGGTTGCTGAAGGCTGGACGAATCCCGCAGACCAAAGCCGCCTGGCTGGCGGCGCAACCTTGAGCCAAGGGGTCACGGCGTGAAAGGGGTCAATCCTTGGCCGGCACTTGGGTATCTACACCTCTCGGGTAGTAGGTTGAACCTGTGGCGAGGGGGCTTGCCCCCGATGGCCATAGGTATCTACACAATTTCTAAAAGCTGAAACGGGTCTCTGTGGTGAGCGGGCTTGTCCCGCGCTGGGCTGCGAAGCAGCCCTAAAACCTGCACCTCGGTTACTTCTGACACACCGCGGTGACTTTATTGGGGCTGCTTCGCAGCCCAGCGCGGGACAAGCCCGCTCACCACAACAGCCCATTGACCCTAGATTATTCGCTCAGCGGAAGTTGTGTAGATACCTATGCCCCGATGGCGGCCTGACAGCCGACGAGTCTCTAACTGATGCCCTCGGTCCAAATCCTATGCACTTGGAGGGTTGTCCGTCTCCTGCAATTGCTCCCACAATTGGGCGGCGCCCGGAAACTCGGTACCGTCCTCGGCATCCAGTGCATCCGGGTCATAACGGCTCAGGCATCCTTCCCCCAACGTCGCGGGCGCCTTGGCGGTGGCTTTATCGAGAGGGTCGGTCATTGCGCGGTCCTGCCATGCAGTGAAAAAAAAGGGCCTGAAGCGATTTAACGCCCAGGCCCTTGATTGTTCAACAGGTGTCGATCAGAACACCACGGTCTTGTTGCCGTGCACCAGTACGCGATCTTCCAGGTGGTAACGCAGGCCGCGGGCCAGCACCATTTTTTCGACGTCACGGCCGAAACGCACCATGTCTTCGATACTGTCGCTATGGCTGACACGTACCACGTCCTGCTCGATGATCGGGCCGGCGTCCAGCTCCTCGGTCACGTAGTGGCAGGTCGCGCCGATCAGCTTGACGCCACGCAGGGACGCCTGGTGATAAGGCTTGGCGCCCACGAACGACGGCAGGAAGCTGTGGTGAATGTTGATCACCTTGCCCGCGTATTCACGGCACAACTGCGGAGGCAGGATCTGCATGTAGCGCGCCAGTACGACCACATTGGCTTCATGCTGCTTGACCAGACGGGACACCTCGGCGAACGCCGGCTCCTTGTCCTGTGGGTCGACCGGTATGTGGTAGTAAGGAATGCCGTGCCACTCGACCATGCTGCGCAGGTCGTCATGGTTGGAGATGACGCAGGCGATCTCGCAGTCCAACTCATCGCTGTGCCAGCGGTGCAGCAAGTCAGCCAGGCAGTGGGATTCGCGGCTCGCCATCAATACCACGCGCTTTTTCTGCTCGGTGTCAGTGATGTGCCAGGTCATCGAAAACTCTTCGGCAATCGGCGCAAACGCCTCGCGGAAGGCCTCAAGACCAAAGGGCAACGTGTCGGCACGAATTTCGTGACGCATGAAGAACCAACCACTCAGATTGTCCGAGTGGTGGCTCGCTTCGGTGATCCAACCGTTATGGGAGGCCAGAAAGTTACTGACCTTGGCAACGATGCCGACCCGGTCCGGGCAAGCAATCACCAGCCGAAAAGTGCGCATTAGGGGAAAACTCCAGAACTTCGCAAAGGCCGCCATTCTAGCGATTGCGCAGGAAAACTGCAGTATTCGTTCGCGCTTATTCTGATCGGGGACGCGTGCATTGCCCCTTAATCGCCCAGGGTTTTACCGCCCTTATATGACGCTACTGTGTCCTTCCAGGCGTGTGGTGATTTCCCGCGAGATTATGTTTCGTTCTACACCGTTGTAATTAACGAGGTCGCAGGGATTTGCCGCAAACATTCAACCTAATTCACATAAATGCGGCCTTAAATGTTTACTTGAGGAAACTGCCTGACTATTATTAGCCAACGTTCACTGTCCAATCAGCGCTCTCCATAAGGTAGTCCACATGTCCCTGATCAACGAATACCGTGCCACCGAAGAAGCTATCAAAGAGCTGCAAGCCCGTTTGAAGAACCTGTCCCAAGACGACAAACTGAAAACCGAGCTGGAATTCGAAGGTAAATTGCGCACCCTCATGGGTGAATACTCCAAGTCCCTGCGCGACATCATTGCGCTGCTGGATCCAGAGTCGAAAGTTAAAGCACCTCGTGGCGCCGTGAAAACTACCGGCACCAAGCGCGCTCGCAAGGTCAAGCAGTACAAGAACCCGCACAACGGCGAAGTGATTGAAACCAAGGGTGGCAACCACAAAACCCTGAAAGAGTGGAAAGCCAAGTGGGGCGGTGACGTGGTTGAAGGCTGGGCTACCCTGCTGGGCTAAGCCGACGCGGATACGCAACATATTAAAAACGCCAGCTTGCTGGCGTTTTTTATTGCCTGTCTATTCTGCAGGCTGATTAGAGATTCAAACGGGCCGCCAAAGAATCGGCATATTCCTGCCACTGCCCCAACACCTGCTGCTGAAACGGCGTCGCACTAACCGCCAACTCCAGCCGGGCCTGCTTAAATGCCTCAAGGGTATTCGGCGCGCCCCACTCGGGATTTGACAAACGTTGCTGACAGAAAAGTTTCCAACGTTGTTGCTCCTCGCTGTCCAACGTATCGGGGAAGTTACGCGCGCGGTAGCGAAATAATAATTCAGGCAGGCGATGATCATCAAAGGGCCACTGCGCGCGAGCTAACTGCGATGGCTCAGCCATTCGGACTTGTTCGCATAAGCGTCGATCGCGATCACCGATAAAACCATCGTAGAGCTGCTGTTCCGGGTCCGCATTCGCCGCAAATTCTTCCTGCGCATAAATGGCCGCCAATTTATCGCGCCAAAGTTCCTGTGCGTCAGTTAGCCGCAGTGCTCGCGCCTGATAAACAGCCATGTCCAATTGTAGGCGTTCACGGTCTTCAGCCCGCAATACGCTCAAAGGCGCCACCACCGGGCAACGGTTGACATGCACCAACTTGAGCGGGACGGGCAGCTCCCCTTCGGCCAGGTCATCACGACGGGTGTAGAGCCGCTGACGCAGGGTTTCGGCATCGGTGTCCAGCAGCCCCTGAGGGTCGAGCCCAAGGTCGCAGACAATCAGCGCATTGCGGTTGCGCGGGTGCCAGGCCAGGGGCAGCACCACGCCCAGGTAATGACGCTCGGCGGAAAAACGTCCGGAGATATGTACCACCGGTTGCAGCAGGCGCACCTGATCCATCACCCGTTGTTTGCTGCGCAGTTGAAACAGCCAGTCGTAGAGCCTGGGTTGTTTCTCGCGAACCAGCCGAGCCAGGGCGATCGTGGCGCGCACGTCGGACAACGCATCGTGGGCCTGGCCATGGTCGATGGCGTTCGCGGCAGTCAGGCGCTCAAGCTTGAGCGTCACGCGCCCGTCCTGCTGCGGCCATTCGATGCCCTCCGGACGCAGGGCGTAGGCGGTACGCACCACGTCAATCAAATCCCACCGGCTGTTTCCCCCTTGCCACTCCCGCGCATAGGGGTCGAAAAAATTGCGATACAGGCTGTAGCGCGTCATTTCATCGTCAAATCGCAAGGTATTGTAGCCGGCACCACACGTCCCCGGAGCGGCCAGCTCGGCATGAACCCGAGTCATGAAATCGGCCTCGGCCAGGCCCTTTTCGTCGAGTACGCCGGGCGTGATGCCGGTGATCGCACACGCGGCGGGGTGGGGCAGGATATCGTCGCTGGGACGGCAATAGAGATTGACCGGGGGGCCGATCTCGTTGAGTTCGAGATCGGTACGAATTCCGGCTACCTGAAGAGGACGATCATTGCGCGGGTTAATGCCGGTGGTTTCATAGTCGTACCAGAAAATGGAGGTCACGGGCTGTTCCTGTACTGAAGATCGACAGAGTCTAGGCGCTGAACAGCGTCAGGGGCCAGCCTCAATTCAACTGTACAAACATCCAGCAAAAACTTGAATGATTGATTCCACCGCCGACACTGATAGCATCCGTATCTCCCAGCCGCTCTGCACTGCCAAGGATCGCGATGCCATCAGCCCCATTGGACACCCGCTACCAGATCGAAACCCCGGAGGGAATCGACCTGCCACTGCGCCCGGCCGGCCTGGTTCCGCGCGCGCTGGCCTTTACCTTCGATCTGGGCGCGCGCGGCGTGCTCATGGGCGTCCTGCTGGTGCCCTTGGCATTGCTCGGCAACATTGGCATAGGCCTGGGCTCGCTGCTGCTGTTCCTGGTCAGCTGGTGGTACATGGTGTTGTTCGAAGTACTCAATCAAGGCTGTTCGCCGGGCAAACAGGTCATGGGGTTGCGCGTGGTACAGGACGACGGCACGCCCATCGGCTGGTCCGCATCGCTCATCCGTAACCTGCTGCGGTTTGTCGACATGCTGCCTTTCGGCTACTTCCTCGGCTCAATCAGCTGCCTGCAGCATCCTCACTTCAAACGCCTTGGCGACCTCGCGGCAGGCACCCTTGTGGTCTACCGCGAACTCCCGCTGGCGCGCCCGCAAGTGCCTCAAGCCAAAGCCCTGCGACTGCCTTTTGCCCTGGAACTGAGCGAGCAGCGGGCGATCCTGGCCTTCGCCGAACGCCAGGGCGAACTGTCTGCCGAGCGCACGCACGAGTTGGCCTCGATCCTGGCGACCCCCTTGCAGGTTTCACCGGCACGCGCCGTGGAACAGCTCAATGGCGTGGCCCGTGGCCTGTTGGGGCCGACATGAAACAAAGTCTTTTCGAAAGTCGCCACCAACCGCAATGGCAAGCCTTTGCCGAACAGCTCCAGCAGCTGGAACGAGGTAAAGCCAAGGCCGGTGACAGTGCAGACTTCCCGCATCAATACCGGCGGTTGTGCCAGCACCTGGCCCTGGCCCAGGAGCGCGGCTATAGCAGTTATCTGGTTGACCCGCTGCAACAACTGGCACTGCGCGGCCACCAACAACTGTATCGACATCGTGGCCAGTTGGCGGCGAACGTGCTGAGCTTCCTGCTGGCGGGTTTCCCACGGCTGGTGCGCGAGCAGTATCTTTTCGTATTGGCCGCCAGCCTGCTGTTCTTTGGCAGCCTGCTGGGGATCGCCCTGCTGGTCTACCTGTTTCCCGACCTGATCTACAGCATCGTCAGCCCCTCGCAGGTTGCCGAAATGCAGGCCATGTACGATCCCGATGCCAGTCGCCTGGGCCGCGCCGCCGAACGCGCATCGAGCGAAGACTGGATGATGTTCGGCTATTACGTGATGCATAACATCGGCATCGCCTTCCAAACGTTCGCAGCCGGTTTGCTATTTGGCCTGGGCAGTGTGTTTTTCCTGATTTTCAACGGGTTGATCATCGGCGCGATCTCCGGGCACCTGACCGAAATCGGCTATGGGCAGACCTTCTGGTCATTTGTCATCGGTCATGGTGCCTTTGAACTGACGGCCATCGCCCTCGCCGGCGCCGCCGGTCTGCAACTGGGCTGGGCGCTGATCGCACCGGGGCAGTTGACGCGAGGTGAATCCCTGCGGCTCGCCGCCCATAAAAGTGTGCAATTGCTATGCGGTGTCATGCTGTTTCTGCTGATCGCAGCGTTTATCGAAGCCTATTGGTCCTCCACCACACAGATCGCTCCGGGGGTCAAATACCTGGTAGGAGCCGCACTGTGGATACTGGTGGGCGCCTACCTGACCCTTGCCGGACGGACCCGCCATGCGCCTGAGTGATGCGAGCGTGGTGATCAGGCCGCGCACTGCCTGGGAAGCCATGGATCTGGGCGCACTGATGGCCCGTGAATATCGTGTGCTGCTGATGGGCAGTTGGGCACTGGTGACCTTGCCGGTATTTGCCTTGCTCACTGCGCTGTTGTGGAAATATCCCTCCATGGCCATGTTCCTGTTCTGGTGGTTCAAACCGGCATTCGAGCGCTTGCCTCTGTATATCCTGTCCAAGGCGCTGTTCGGCGAAACACCCAGCCTCAAGCAGGCCGTGCGCCAGTGGCCACGCCTGCTTAAAGGCCAATTGCTGGCCAGCCTGACCTGGCGGCGACTGAGCCTCAGCCGCAGCTTCGTGATGCCGGTCAGCCAGCTTGAGGGCCTGGACGGCGAGGCGCGTCAAAAACGCCTGGGCGTGTTGCAACAACGTAACGCGGGGGCCGCACGCTGGCTGACGTTCGTCGGTGTGCATCTGGAAAGCGGGCTCTGGTTCGGCTGCCTGGCGCTGTTCTATCTGCTCATTCCACAGCAACTTGAACTGGATTGGGACTGGCAACGTCTGGCGCTGGCGGCGAATGCCGAAGTGCTTTGGCTGTCACACCTTAGCAATGCGTTCTACGCCTTGATCCTGGTGTTTTGGGAGCCCATCTATGTCGCCTGCGGTTTCAGCCTCTATCTCAATCGACGCACCGTGCTCGAGGCATGGGATCTTGAGCTGGTATTCCGGCACCTGCGCCAGCGTCTGAGCAGCGGGGTGGCGCTTTTATTGCTGGTGATCGGGCTGACGCTACAGCCATTCGTAACGCCCGCAATGGCCGCTGAAACCAAACCCTTGAGCACCCAGGACTCCAGACAATCGATCAAGTCATTGCTGGAAAAGCCGCCCTTTAAAAATCCGGAAACCGTTACCCGCTACCGGTTCGGCGAAGAACAAAAAACCACGGTGAAAAAAAACAAGGTCCACAGTGACGGAAAGCTACCGGCCTGGCTTCAATCACTGCTGGACAACCTCAACAGCGATGCCTTCAAACACGTCGCACGCGGCCTGGAAGTCGTGCTGTGGAGTCTACTGGTGGGCGGCATCGCCCTGCTGGTGTGGCGCTATCGCGATTGGCTGCGCACGTTTGTCAGTCGACGAGGGCCACGCAAGCCTGAACAGACCCGACAGGTACCTGCGCAACTCTTCGGCCTGGAACTGGGCACAGAAACCTTGCCTCTGGATATCGCCAGCGCAGCGGAACACCTCTGGACCACCCAGCCACGGGAAGCCCTTGGTCTTTTGTACCGCGGTCTGCTCAGCCGCCTATTGCATGATTACAACGTGCCGCTTAAAAGCGCCGACACCGAGGGGCAGGTACTGGAACGCGTGCACCAACTGCAGCTACCGCCATTGCTGGCCTTCAGTGATGAACTGACCCGACACTGGCAAAACCTTGCCTATGGCCATCACCTCCCTCCCGCCTCCGCCCAACAAAAACTATGCAGCGATTGGCGCGCCCTGTTCAGTTCGGGGGGCACTCAATGAACCGGCCATTGCCGTGGGTACTGTTAATACTGGCGTGCCTGCTCGGAGCGGGCGGCTTTTATGCCTGGCGCAAAGCGATTCCGTACGACGTCGTGGTCGACAGAGGCCCAGCGCCCCAAGCACTGGCCAACCCTTACCTCGCGGCCGAGCACTTCCTGCGCCAGCAAGGCCTGAGCGTGGAGCATGCCAATAGCCTTGCCCATCTGGACACCCTTGCATCCAAGGGTAATAGCCTTTTGCTGCTGGGCGAACGAAGCAACCTGTCGCCACGTCAGGTGGGCCAACTGCTGGACTGGGCCAAATCCGGCGGTCACCTGTTAGTGGTGGCGGAGGCACTATGGGACGAAGAAACCGGCAAGAGCGGTGACTTGCTGCTCGATCGCCTGAATATCCACCAGGCCTTGAGTGACGAACCCGAAGAACCCGTCCCGGCGCGTAAAAAGAACGCGCCGGACCTGACCAAACTCTATGTCGACAACGAAACCGCCCCGGCCTACTTCAGCTTTGACACCGACTTCAACCTCATAGACCCCGGGCACCTGGCACAGTTTTCGGCCAATAGCGCCCAGTCGAGCCACCTGATGCAACTCGAGGTCGGGAACGGTCGCGTCACCGTGATCACCGACAGTGACTTGTGGAAAACACCGGACATCGGCAAACACGATAATGCCTGGCTGCTGTGGTACCTGAACCAGGGAACTGCCGTGACCTTGCTGTTCAACAGCGACGTCGACGATCTGCTCACCCTGCTGGTACGTTATTTCCCCCAGGCACTGGTCGCGCTCATTGCCCTGATCGCTCTGGCTCTCTGGCACGCAGGCATGCGGCAGGGCCCGATCCAGGCGCCCGCCTCCAGGGCCCGCCGACAGTTGCAGGAACACTTGAAAGCCAGCTCCGACTTCCTGCTGCGGCGCAACGGCCAAGGCACGCTGTTGCACGCGCTGCAACGTGATATCCAGCGCGCCGCGCGGCGCCGCCACCCCGGTTTTGAGCACCTCGACAATACAGAACAGTGGCGCGTGCTTGAACACCTGACGCACCAACCCTCTCATATCATCAGCCAGGCCCTCGGCCCACTCCCGGAAAAGCGGCTGTCCAGCGCCGACTTCAGCCGACAGGTGGCGTGCCTGCAAACCCTCAGGAATGCCTTATGAGTGATTTTTCCAGCGCTACCGCCTTGACCGACGACACGTTGCAACGCGCCACCCAGCAGGCACAGGCCCTGCGCATTGAGTTGCGCAAGGCGGTGATCGGGCAAGACCTGGTGATTGATGACGTACTCACCGCACTGATCGCCGGCGGCCATGTATTGCTCGAAGGCGTGCCCGGACTGGGCAAGACCCTGCTGGTGCGTGCCCTGGCCCGCTGCTTCGACGGAGACTTCGCGCGAATCCAGTTCACCCCGGACCTGATGCCCAGCGATGTAACCGGCCATGCCGTGTACGACCTGCACTCGGAACAGTTCAAGTTGCGCAAAGGGCCGGTATTCACTCACCTGTTGCTGGCCGACGAAATCAATCGGGCGCCGGCCAAGACCCAGGCGGCCCTGCTGGAAGCCATGCAGGAACGACAAGTCACCCTCGAAGGCGAGGCGCTGCCCATCGACCAACCCTTCATGGTGCTGGCCACCCAGAACCCTATCGAGCAGGAAGGCACCTACCCTCTGCCCGAAGCGGAACTGGACCGTTTCATGCTCAAGGTGCGCATGGATTATCCCGATGCCCGACAGGAACTGGAAATGGTGCGCGAAGTGACGCGCTCATCACGCGCCGACATGCTGGATGTGCAGCCGCTGCGCACCGTGCTGCAGGCCGAGGACGTGCTGCAACTGCAACAGGTCGCCAGTGCGCTGGCCCTGGATGAACACGTGCTCGACTACGCCGTACGCCTGGCGCGAGCTACCCGCAGTTGGCCAGGACTGGCCATCGGCGCCGGACCACGCGCGTCCATCGACCTGGTACGCGGCGCCCGCGCCCGCGCGTTGTTGCGCGGTGGCGCATTTGTTACGCCTGACGACATCAAGGGATGTGCCCTGGCGGTACTGCGCCATCGCGTACGTATCGCGCCGGAGTTGGACATCGATGGGCTGGAGGTCGATCAGGTACTCAAGCAGATGCTGGATCAGATTCCGGCGCCTCGGCAATGACACGCCCATGAAACCGACCCGCTTGCTGTTGATCTGGCTTGGTGCGCTGCTGGGCTTGAGCATTCTGTTGGGCGCTGCCGAAGCCTTGCAGTTCAAGGTGCCCGATACCTTGCACTCGGTGGTGTGGGGCTTGCTCCTGGCACTGTTGCTGCTCGCCCTGCTGGACGCCCTGCGGTTGCGCCGTCGTGCATCCCCGCAGGTGCATCGGCAGTTACCGGGCAGCCTGGCACTGGGGCGCTGGGGCGAAGTGCGCCTTGCGGTGGAGCACACTTCCCGACAGCCCGTGACGGTGCAGGTGTTCGATCACGTCCCGGACGGGCTGAGCGTAGAGAGCATGCCGCAGTCCATCCAACTGCGTCCCGGTGAACGCAGTGAGCTTGGCTATCGTTTGCGGCCCTTGCGACGTGGGCATTTCGAGTTCAGCCGCTGCGAAATCCACCTGCCCAGCCCATTGGGGTTGTGGTCGGCAAGGCGCGTGATCGAGGTCAAGGATGCCACCCGCGTCTACCCGGATTTCGCCCGCCTGTACGGTGCTCAACTGTTGGGCGTGGATAACTGGTTGAGCCAGCTTGGGGTACGTCAACGCCAACGGCGGGGGCTTGGGCTGGAGTTTCATCAACTGCGCGAATTTCGCGAAGGCGATAGCCTGCGGCAAATCGATTGGAAAGCCACCGCGCGGCAACGCACACCCATTGCCCGTGAATACCAGGATGAACGCGACCAACAGATCGTGTTCATGCTTGATTGCGGCCGACGCATGCGCAGCCAGGATGACGAGCTGTCGCATTTTGACCATGCCCTCAACGCCTGCCTGCTGCTCAGCTATGTCGCCTTGCGTCAGGGTGATGCCGTGGGCCTGTGCACCTTTGCCGCCGACGAGCCGCGCTATCTGGCGCCGGTCAAGGGCAGCAGCCAATTGAACGTGTTGCTCAACACGGTCTACGACCTGGACACCACGCGCCGAACGGCCGACTACCAAGCCGCGGCAAGCCAACTGTTGGCACGGCAAAAACGTCGGGCATTGGTGATTGTGGTGACCAACCTGCGTGATGAGGACGATGAAGCGCTGCTTACCGCGGTCAAGCGCATCAGCCGGCACCATAGGGTGATGGTCGCCAGCCTGCGCGAGGAAGTACTCGATCACCTGCGCCAGGCCCCCGTGCAAACCTTGCCCGAAGCCTTGGCCTACAGCGGCACCGTCGATTACCTCAATGCGCGGGATGAACTGCATGACCGCCTGGCCGCTCACGGCTTGTCGGTATTGGATACCTTGCCGTCAGACATGGGCGCGGCGCTGGTCACACGCTACCTGGGATGGAAAAAAGCCGGGGTATTGTAAGAAACAACGCCCGGCCACGGCAGGGCGAGTCCGGTGTTATCCAGAAAGGGCCCGCAAAGGATCAAAGCTGAAGTAATGCAGCAACGCGCTGATCAGTTGCTTATAGTCTTCGGACGCGTCAAGCACGCTGAACCCTGAGTCGTAATGCTGGGGATTGATATCTTCACGGCTCCACAGACAGCTCGCGGTGATATCGATCGGACGAAAACTTCCGTCAGCTTCGGGAAGCTTCAAGCGCAGCTCGAAGTCAACGCCCACCATCATCGGCAACTGGCTGATCAACATCAGCCCGTCTTGCGAAACATTGCCCAAAAAGCCGATGGGCTTGTCGGTGATACGGTTAAACACTTGCAGGAAACAAGTGAGTTGATGCCGCTCGATCCGTCGGTCGGTAAACATGCTGAGATCGCCATCCGTGGGCCATGACTTCGGCCGTGCCAGTGATTCGGAACGAGCATACGCTCGCTCTCCCTGGATCTCGGTGTGACAACGCACTACGTTTTGCCACCAGACATCTGCCGAATCCGGGCCTTGCATTTGTTCGACTATAAAGTTGTACAAACCAATATTCGAAGAATAGCCCAAGACTGGCAACGGGCCACTTATAAAACGACGAATAGCCTCACAAAGAGGCCGGACGCGGCTGAGCGACGCTTGCCCCGCCATAATGTCCCAGCTGTTGCAGGGTATCCAGTCTCGCACGGGCGCGGTAAGCGTACTCGCTCGACGGGTACTGATTGATGATGAACTGGTAGGTCTGGACCGCATCGACGAACAGCTTCTGTCGTTCGAGACACTGCCCGCGCAGCATCGAAACCTCCGGTTGCACGTAACGGCGGCTACGGCTTTCACGGTCCACCTGGGACAACTCCAGGGTGACGCGCTCACAATCACCGACCTTGTAGGCACGATAGGCGTTGTTCAAATGATGGTCCATCGACCAGCGGGTGCAGCCGACCGCACTGACGGCCAGGGCGGCAATAAGCAAAATTCGCATGAGGGTTCTCCTGTCTTGAGCAATATATCGACCCCTCGTCGAAAATCTTCAAGGACGTTGGTTTTTTTCAGCCGCCGCGAAACAACTCAATCGTCAATAAGTAGTGCAAACGAACAATGACTACAACGAAAGAGCATAGTAGCCTTCCCCAGCGCTTGAACTCAGGAGTCTGTGCATGTCCGTCCGTCGTACCAAAATCGTCGCCACCCTTGGCCCGGCCAGCAACTCGCCGGAAGTCCTCGAACAGCTGATTCTGGCTGGTTTGGACGTTGCCCGTCTGAACTTCTCCCACGGCACCCCGGACGAGCACAAGGCTCGCGCCAAACTGGTGCGTGACCTGGCCGCCAAGCACGGCCGCTTCGTCGCACTGCTGGGTGACCTGCAAGGCCCGAAAATCCGTATCGCCAAATTTGCCAACAAGCGGATCGAGCTGAAGATCGGTGACACCTTCACCTTCTCCACCAGCCACCCGCTGACCGAAGGCAACCAGCAAGTCGTGGGTATCGACTACCCGGACCTGGTCAAGGATTGTGGCGTCGGTGACGAATTGCTGCTCGATGATGGCCGTGTGGTCATGCGCGTCGACACCGCCACCGGCACCGAGCTGATCTGCACCGTGATCATCGGCGGCCCGCTGTCCGACCACAAAGGCATCAACCGTCGCGGTGGTGGCCTGACGGCGCCGGCCCTGACCGAAAAAGACAAGGCCGACATCAAGCTCGCCGCTGAAATGGAAGTGGACTACCTCGCCGTGTCCTTCCCACGCGACGCCGCCGATATGGAATACGCCCGCAAACTGCGCGACGAAGCCGGCGGTACCGCCTGGCTGGTGGCGAAGATCGAACGCGCCGAAGCCGTGGCCAATGACGAAACCCTCGACGGCCTGATCAAGGCCTCCGACGCGGTGATGGTTGCCCGTGGTGACCTAGGCGTGGAAATCGGCGACGCCGAGCTGATCGGTATTCAGAAAAAGATCATCCTGCACGCACGCCGTCACAACAAAGCGGTGATCGTGGCGACCCAGATGATGGAGTCGATGATCCAGAACCCGATGCCCACCCGCGCCGAAGTATCCGACGTGGCCAACGCCGTGCTCGACTACACCGACGCCGTGATGCTCTCGGCGGAAAGCGCCGCGGGCCCGTATCCGCTGGAAGCCGTGCAGGCCATGGCGCGTATCTGCCTCGGCGCCGAGAAGCACCCGACCAGCAAGACCTCCAGCCACCGTATCGGCAAAGAGTTCGAAAGCTGCGACCAGAGCATCGCCCTGGCAGCGATGTACACCGCCAACCATTTCCCGGGCGTCAAAGCGATCATCGCCCTGACCGAAAGTGGCTACACGCCGTTGATCATGTCGCGCATCCGTTCGTCGGTACCGATCTACGCGTTCACTCCTCACCGCGAAGCCCAGGCCCGCGCGGCGATGTTCCGTGGCGTGTACACCATTCCGTTCGATCCGGCTTCGCTGGCACCGAACGAAGTCAGCCAGAAGGCTATCGATGAATTGGTTAAACGCGGCGTCGTAGAGAAAGGCGACTGGGTCATCCTGACCAAGGGCGACAGCTACCACACCACCGGTGGCACCAATGGCATGAAGATCCTGCACGTGGGCGACCCGCAGGTCTGAGTGACACGCTGAAAAAACAAAAGCCCTGCCATGAGAATGGCAGGGCTTTTTGCATTTCAAATGCCGGTTGAGGTGTTGAACCGTCAGGCCTCATCGGGGCATAGGTATCTACACAAACGTTGAGCGAAAACTCCAAGACTAATGAGCTGTTGTGGTGAGCGGACTGGCCCCAATGTCGATCCGTTAATCGCGTACACCCGCAAAGCCTGTACTCGACAGTCAGCGCTCAACCTCGGGGTAGGAACACATCGGCCAGCAGTTGATTGCGCGGCAGCCCCGCCAGGAACAAGCGCTTGGAAAAGGCTTCGACGCTGGCAGGATGCCCGCAGAGCAAGGCCAGCGTTTGCCGCGAAACCACCCGCAGTTGCGTCAATGCCTGGCTCAACTGCGCCGCGGTCCACAACTCCACCGTAAGGTTGGGATGGCTGGCGGCCAGCGCCGACAAGGGTTCGGCCAGGTAATGGCCATCGGCATCGTGGGCCAGGTGAATGACGCGAATGGCCCCCTGATGATCCTGGCGCAACGCCTCACGCAGCACGCCCCACAGCGGCCCCAGGCCGGTGCCGGACGCCAGCAGCCAGAGCGGCCGGGATTGCCAGTCAGGGTCGTATTGCAGCGCACCGCCACGCAATTCGCCCAGGCGCAGACGGTCGCCGACCCGCATCTGTCGGGCCATATCGCAGAATTCACCGGGCAGACGGCAATCGATATGAACCTCCAGAAAAGCATCCTCCTGGGGCAGGCTCGCCAGGGAATACGGCCGCGCCACCTGCCCCGCCCACAGCACCAGATGCTGGCCGGCCCGATAGCGCAAACCACGCTCCGGTTGCAGGCGCAGGCGCAACACCGTCGCGTTCAGCCAATCGGCCCCCACCACCTGGGCCGGCAAACCCTCACGCAGCGGGTCAAACGCTTCAACCCGCACATCCCCCGTCACTTGGCACTGGCACGCCAGGCGCCAGCCATCCTGGCGTTGCGCCGGGCTCAGGGCATCGGGCTGCGCGTCCTCCACCTCACCCAGGCAACGCACCAGACAGGCGTGGCAACTGCCCGCCCGGCAACTGTAGGGCACGGCCACACCCGCCTGGTTCAAGGCGTCCAACAGGTTGCTGCCGGTGGATACCGACCAGTGGCGTTCGCCGACGTGCAGTTCAGGCATGGATACTCTCGAATCAAAAAGGCCCGCACAGGGAATCATGCCGGCGACAGTTTGACCATAGTCGGGTGTATCGGCCACCGTGCCGGGTTATACTGCCGCGCCTTTTTAGCGTCGCGCCAACAATACCTGCTCTTCTTGGCGACGCGCCTTGGAAAGGTGGCTTCAGCCGACCGATGCACTTCACTGAAGCCACCTTTATTGAATGTTCCCTTATAGAGGAGCGCGACTCATGACCGTGATCAAGCAAGACGACCTGATTCAGAGCGTTGCCGACGCCCTGCAATTCATTTCCTACTACCACCCCGTTGACTTCATCCAGGCGATGCACGAGGCCTACCTGCGCGAAGAGTCGCCGGCAGCCCGTGACTCCATGGCCCAGATCCTGATCAACTCGCGCATGTGCGCCACCGGCCATCGCCCGATCTGCCAGGACACCGGTATCGTCACCGTGTTCGTGCGCGTGGGCATGGACGTGCGTTGGGATGGCGCCACCATGGGCCTGGACGACATGATCAACGAAGGCGTGCGTCGCGCCTACAACCTGCCGGAAAACGTGCTGCGGGCGTCCATCCTCGCCGACCCGGCCGGCGCGCGCAAGAACACCAAGGACAACACCCCGGCCGTGATCCACTACTCCATCGTCCCGGGTAACACCGTGGAAGTGGACGTGGCAGCCAAGGGTGGCGGTTCCGAAAACAAGTCGAAGATGGCCATGCTCAACCCGTCCGACTCGATCGTCGACTGGGTGCTCAAGACCGTTCCGACCATGGGCGCCGGCTGGTGCCCACCGGGCATGCTCGGCATCGGCATCGGCGGCACCGCCGAGAAAGCCGCGGTGATGGCCAAGCAAGTGTTGATGGAATCCATCGACATCCACGAGCTGATCAAGCGCGGCCCGTCCAACCGTATCGAAGAGATGCGCCTGGAGCTGTTCGAGAAGGTCAACCAACTGGGCATCGGCGCCCAGGGCCTGGGTGGCCTGACCACCGTGCTCGACGTGAAGATCATGGACTACCCGACCCACGCCGCCTCGTTGCCGGTGTGCATGATCCCCAACTGCGCCGCCACCCGTCACGCGCACTTCGTGCTCGACGGTTCGGGCCCTGCATCACTGGAGGCACCACCGCTGGACGCCTACCCGGAAATCGTCTGGGAGGCCGGCCCATCGGCCCGGCGCGTCGATCTCGACACCCTGACCCCGGAAGACGTGCAAAGCTGGAAGCCGGGCGAAACCGTGCTGCTCAACGGCAAGATGCTCACCGGTCGCGACGCGGCGCACAAGCGCATGGTCGAGATGCTGAACAAGGGCGAAAGCCTGCCGGTGGACCTCAAGGGGCGCTTCATCTACTACGTCGGCCCGGTGGATCCGGTGCGCGAAGAAGTGGTTGGCCCGGCTGGCCCGACCACCGCGACGCGGATGGACAAGTTCACCCGTCAGATCCTCGAGCAGACCGGCCTGTTGGGCATGATCGGCAAATCCGAACGCGGCCCGACCGCGATCGAAGCGATCAAGGACAACAAGGCGGTGTACCTGATGGCCGTGGGCGGCGCCGCTTACCTGGTGGCGCAAGCCATCAAGAAGTCGCGCGTTGTCGCCTTCGCCGAACTGGGCATGGAAGCGATCTACGAGTTCGACGTCAAAGACATGCCGGTCACCGTCGCGGTGGACAGCCAGGGCGAATCCGTCCACATCACCGGTCCTGCCATCTGGCAGAAAAAGATCAGTGAAAGCCTGGCGGTAGAGGTGCAGTAAGCACTTTTCCTGCAAGGATAAAGGCGACTGCGGCACCAAGGCCCAGTCGCCTTTTTTATGGCGCATGGTATGGTGCCTTCCCTTATTGCAGCTGTTCATATCCGTATGATCGCGATACCTCGCCCCCTGCGTCTGACCTTCTATTCCCTGATGATCATCGCCGGTGCGGTGCTTGCCGCGACATTGGCCATGCGCCATGCAGAACGCGAGGCGCTGGTGGACGACGCCGCCCGTGCCAATCAACAGCTGGCGCTGTACGCCAATTCCCTGCATACCCTGATCGAACGTTACCGCGCCCTGCCCGCCGTGCTGGCGCTGGACTCGGAAATGATCAGCGCGCTGAAAGGCCCGGTGGATGCTGCCACGCAGGACACACTCAACCGCAAACTCGAACGCATCAACGGTGCCGCGCAGTCCTCCACCCTGGAGTTGATGGACCGTAACGGCCTGGCCGTGGCCGCCAGCAACTGGGCGTTGCCGAGCAGCTATGTGGGCCATAACTATGGGTTTCGCCCCTATTTCATCCAGACCAAAAGCCAGGGCACCGGACGCTTCTACGCAGTGGGGGTGACCACTGGGATCCCGGGGTACTTCCTCTCCAGCGCAGTGCTCGACGACCACGAACAGTTCCTGGGTGCCATGGTGGTGAAACTGGAATTCCCCGAGCTTGAACGCGAATGGGCCCAGGGCAATGACCTGCTGCTGGTCAGCGATGCGCGCGGCATCGTGTTCATCGCCAATCAACCGGGCTGGCGCTATCGCAACCTGCGCCCGTTATCGGACAGCGACCTGGCCGAACTCAAGGCCACGCGCCAATATGACAAGAAGCAACTGCAGCCTTTGGACACCCAGACGTTGCAACGCTTCGACGAAAACAGCCATTTGATGCGCATCAACGGCCCCGACGGCAACGCCAATTACATCTGGGAATCCCTGCCACTGAAGGCCGAAGGCTGGACCCTGCACCTGCTGCGCAAACCTCAGTTCGCCTTCGAAGACCAACGCAACGCCGGCCTTGCCGCCGCGGGTTCCTGGCTGGCGCTGGTGTTCCTGGCACTGTTCCTGAGCCAACGCTGGCGCCTGGCCCGCATGCGCCAGCGCAGCCGCGAGGAGCTGGAGCAATTGGTCGAAGAACGCACCCAGGCCCTGCGCACCGCCCAGGATGGTTTGGTGCAATCGGCCAAGCTGGCCGCGCTGGGGCAAATGTCCGCCGCCCTTGCCCATGAAATCAACCAACCACTGACCGCACAGCGCATGCAACTGGCCACGCTGCGACTGTTGCTGGACCACGGCCGCGTGGACGACGCCTACAAGGCCCTCACGCCGCTGGACGACATGCTCACGCGCATGGCCGCGCTCACCGGCCACCTCAAGACCTTTGCGCGCAAAAGCCCCAGCGGCCTGCGCGAACGCCTGGACCTGGCCACCGTGGTCGACCAGTCACTGCACTTGCTCGACGCGCGCCTGCGTGATGAAGCCATCGGCGTCATGCTGGACCTGACCCGCCCGGCCTGGGTACGCGGCGATGCGATCCGCCTGGAACAGGTGCTGATCAACCTGCTGCGCAACGCCCTCGACGCCATGGCCGACAAGCCGCGCAAACGCCTGGAAATCCGCTTGCATGCCGACCAGCAGCTGTGGGTCTTGAGCGTCAGCGACAGCGGCGGCGGAATTGCCGAAGAACACCTGAACAACGTGTTCGACCCGTTCTTCACCACCAAGCCGGTGGGCGACGGTCTCGGCTTGGGGCTGGCGGTGTCCTACGCTATCGTGCACGAACTGGGCGGACGCCTGATCGCCGGTAACCGTGGCGACGGCGCCGTGTTCACGCTGACCCTGCCCATCGCGTTGGAGACGCCGGACCTATGTTGAATGCGGTGATTGTGGTCGATGACGAAGCCAGCATTCGCACGGCCGTGGAGCAGTGGTTGAGCCTGTCGGGATTTGATGTGCAACTGTTCAGCCGTGCCGAAGAATGCCTGGCGCAATTGCCCAGGGACTTTCCCGGGGTGATCCTGAGCGACGTACGCATGCCGGGGCTCAGCGGCCTGGAGCTGCTGGCCGAGGTGCAGCGTCGCGACACCGACTTGCCGGTGATCCTGCTCACCGGCCATGGCGATGTGCCGATGGCCGTCGAGGCGATGCGCGACGGGGCCTATGACTTCCTCGAAAAACCCTTCAGCCCCGACGCCCTGCTCAACAGCCTGCGCCGCGCCCTGGATAAACGTGGGTTGATCCTCGAAAACCGCCGCCTGCATCAACAGGCCGGTCACCGCGCGCAACTCGAATCCAGCCTGCTTGGCGTATCTCGAAGCCTGCAGAACCTGCGCCGCCAGGTGCTCGACCTGGCGAGCTTGCCGGTCAACGTGCTGATCCGTGGCGAAACCGGCAGCGGCAAGGAGCTGGTCGCCCGCTGCTTGCATGATTTCGGCCCACGGGCGAAAAAACCGTTCGTAGCGCTCAACTGCGCGGCGATCCCCGAGCAACTCTTCGAAGCCGAGCTGTTCGGCCACGAAAGCGGCGCGTTCACCGGCGCCCAAAGCAAACGCATCGGCAAATTGGAATACGCCCACGGCGGTACGTTGTTCCTGGATGAAATCGAAAGCATGCCGCTGGCCCAGCAAGTGAAACTGCTGCGGGTGCTGCAGGAGCAAAAACTGGAGCGCTTGGGCTCCAACCAGAGCATCCACGTGGATTTGCGCATCATCGCCGCCACCAAGCCGGACCTGCTGGAAGAAGCTCGCGCCGGGCGCTTTCGCGAAGACCTGGCCTATCGCCTGAATGTTGCACAACTGCGCCTGCCACCGCTGCGCGAGCGCCGTGAAGATATTCCACTGCTGTTCGATCACTTTGCACACAGCGCCGCCGAACGCCTGGGCCGCAGCGTCGAGCCCCTGAGCGGCGCACAGCTGGGGCGCCTGCTCAGCCACGACTGGCCGGGTAATGTGCGGGAGCTGGCCAATGTCGCCGAACGCCAAGTGCTGGGGCTGGGTGAGCCGGAACCGGAAGGCATCGAAGCCGGGCAATCCCTCGCCGCGCAGCAGGAAGCCTTTGAGGCCCATTGCCTGAAAGCTGCATTGACCCGCCATGAGGGCGATATCAAAGCGGTGTTGGCGGAGCTGCAACTGCCTCGCCGAACCTTCAATGAAAAGATGCAGCGCCATGGCCTCGCACGGGACATGTTTCTCAAGGATCAATGAGCGGATTTCCGCTCACTACTGCAAAAACATCAGCGACATTCCGCTCAAGAAAATCCGCCTACCCCTCTAGACCGGGCCTTCATCCACCTGGCACAGCTCCTGCTATAGCCCCAGCCAGGCAGCGTTCGCGCCGCTCCATAAAAACAACTAGATGAAGGATCCTTCGATGGATAACTCCAACTCCCTGCCTCTGGGCTCGGCGGCCGCGCCGGCAAAAGAACGCACCACGTCCAGCCGCATCAAATCGATCTTCAGCGGATCGGTCGGCAACATGGTCGAGTGGTACGACTGGTACGTCTACGCCGCCTTCTCGCTGTACTTCGCCAAAGCCTTCTTCCCCAAAGGCGATACCACCGCTCAACTGCTCAACACCGCCGCGATCTTCGCCGTGGGTTTCCTGATGCGGCCGATCGGTGGCTGGCTGATGGGCCTGTATGCCGACAAAGTCGGGCGTAAAAAAGCCCTGATGGCCTCGGTCTACCTGATGTGCTTCGGCTCGCTGCTGATTGCCCTGAGCCCAGGCTATGAAATCATTGGTATCGGAGCGCCCATCCTGCTGGTGTTTGCCCGTTTGTTGCAGGGACTTTCAGTCGGCGGCGAATACGGTACCTCCGCCACCTACCTCAGCGAAATGGCGACCAAGGAACGGCGTGGTTTCTATTCCAGCTTCCAGTACGTGACCCTGATCTCCGGCCAGCTCATCGCGTTGGCGGTGCTGATCGTGCTGCAACAGGTCCTCACCACCGAACAGCTGTATGCCTGGGGCTGGCGTATCCCGTTCGCCATCGGCGCTCTGTGTGCCGTGGTCGCCCTGTACCTGCGTCGTGGCATGGAAGAAACCGAGTCGTTCACCAAGAAGGAAAAAGCCAAGGAAAGCGCGATGCGCACCTTGATGCGCCACCCCAAGGAACTGATGACCGTGGTCGGCCTGACCATGGGCGGCACCCTGGCGTTCTACACCTACACCACCTACATGCAGAAATACCTGGTGAACACCGTCGGCATGAGCATTTCCGACTCCACCACCATCTCGGCGGCGACACTGTTTCTGTTCATGTGCCTGCAACCGATCATCGGCGGGCTGTCGGACAAGGTCGGCCGTCGTCCGATCCTGATCGCCTTCGGTATCCTCGGCACCCTGTTCACCGTACCGATCCTCACCACCCTGCACACCATCCAAAGCTGGTGGGGCGCGTTCTTCCTGATCATGGCCGCACTGATCATCGTCAGCGGCTACACCTCGATCAACGCCGTGGTGAAGGCCGAGTTGTTCCCCACCGAAATCCGCGCCCTGGGCGTGGGCCTGCCGTATGCGCTGACCGTGTCGATCTTCGGCGGCACCGCTGAATACATCGCCCTGTGGTTCAAGAGCATCGGCATGGAAACCGGGTACTACTGGTATGTGACTGCGTGTATCGCGGTGTCGCTGGCGGTCTATGCAACCATGAAGGACACCCGTAAGCACTCTCGCATCACCACGGACTAAACGTCTGACCCGGTAAACCTGTGGGAGGGGCTTGCTCCCTCCCACATTGGATATGATGATTGCCCCGAAACCGAGAGCAGAACAAGCCATGTCCGACGCTATCCATTTCTACGAACCCGCCAACGGCCACGGCCTGCCCCATGACCCGTTCAATGCCATCGTCGGCCCACGGCCGATCGGCTGGATTTCGTCACACGACCGTGAAGGCCGCCTGAACCTGGCGCCCTATAGTTTCTTCAATGCGTTCAATTACATTCCGCCGATCATTGGGTTTTCCAGTGTCGGGCGCAAAGACAGCCTGAACAACATCGAACAGACCGGCGAATTCGTGTGGAACCTGGCCACCCGACCGTTGGCCGAGCAGATGAACCAGAGCTGCGCGGCGGTCTCGCCGCAGGTGAATGAGTTCGAGCTGTCCGGCCTGACGCCGGTGGCTTCAAAAATCGTTGGCGTACCACGCGTGGGCGAGAGCCCGGTGGCGTTCGAATGCAAGGTGACCCAGATCATCCAGTTGCAACGCGCCGACAAGGGGTTGGTGCCGAGCTGGCTGGTGCTGGGCGAGGTGGTCGCGGTGCACATTGCCAAGTGGCTGCTCAAGGATGGCATCTATGACACCGCTGCCGCCGAACCGATTTTACGCGGTGGCGGCCCGGCGGATTACTTCCAGTTGGGGCCGGAGGCGCTGTTCAAGATGTACCGCCCAGGCGCCACCAAACCCTGATTGGAATGCGGCGTGCTTTAGTTTGCCGCAGAGCCCCACGTCAACTGGCCTTCTTCGTCGACATCGATCAGGCGCTCAAGCTGCACAGTCGCCGCATCATCCGCATCCGAAGCCGTCTTGAACCTCTGCCCCTCCAGGATCTTGTGAAACCGCGGGGCGCCCATGCCATCCAGTGCCTTGACGGCAACGGCGGCGCTGTAGCCCCCTTCTCCCGGTACGACGGCGGAAACGGCTTCGTGGTGGGCAAATTGTTTACGTGCCATGTTGCAGGTCCTGGCCAATGGAAAGGCGGCCATTCTAAACCGGTTCAACCAGCGAGTTGCAGGTACTCGCCGTAGGCGTGTGCGGCGGATGCATCGGTGAAGGTCTGGAAGTCCATACTGCGCAGCACGCCGTCATTCAACAGCTCGGTGAAGATCATCAGCGCCGGAGAGCTGAAGTAGTCGCTCATCGCCTGCTCGCTGCTCCAAAAGCCCGAGACCAGCCACACGTCGGGGTCAACCTGGGAATGCTGCAATGAAAACTGCAGGCAACCCTGAGCCTGGCGGCCCGGTTCGATCAAACTGCTCAAGCGTGCACCCAGCTGGGTGCTGCACCCGGTGCGGGCGCGGATAAAGGCCATATGGCTCGCGGGAATGGGGGTGGACATATTCGACTCTCCCGTTGAGAAGTGATGCTCGGCAAGCACTGTGAGGGTGTGTTGCCACAGGATCAACGATAACGGCGCGGGTACACCTGCGGTTAGTCGATTCCTGCCGGCTTATTGCACGATCCTGCGAGAAGCGTAGATAGGACGTTGGTCCAGCGGTTTTATTCCACGCGCAAACGCCGGATTTCAGGCAGATGACCGGCCTCGCGCTTGCCTGATTGACGACAGGCCGCAGGATCAGGCAAGGATTGTGCAGAATCGACCTAACACTTTTTGAAACGTCGCCGCTAAGCTGACCCCCATCAAAGCAGCCAGCAGAGGACGCGCCATGTCGTCGCCCGACCATCAGCCCACCCCCCTCGATGCCGAGATGGAAAAACAGCGTGCCGAGCTGGCCAGCATCGTGCACCGCCATACCTGGGAGGACGGTTCCTACGGCACGGCGATCACCTCGCTGTACCTGAACCGTCACAACACGCCGCGCGATTTCATGCCGGTGCTGGTGGAGCCCGCGCTGTGCATCCTCGCCAACGGCAGCAAGGAAGTGCGCCTGGCCGATGAAATCTTCGCCTATGACCCGCTCAACTATTTGGTGTTCTCGGTGGCGATGCCGGTGGCCGGACGGATCATCGATGCCACGCCGGATGACCCGAACCTGTCGGTGCGCATTAATATCGACCCGGCGCAGCTCACAGCGCTGATCGCCGAGGCCGGCCCCATGGGCGTGCCCACGCGCCCGACATCGCGCGGGATGTACGTGGACCGGATCGACAATCAACTGCTCGACGCGGTACTGCGCCTGGCGCGCTTGCTGGATACGCCCAAAGACATCGCGATGCTCGCGCCGTTGATCAATCGCGAAATTCTCTACCGCCTGCTGCGTGGACCACAGGGCTATCGTCTGTATGAAATTGCCGTGGCCAACAGTCAGAGCCATCGGGTGAGCCAGGCGATCAAGTGGCTCAATGGCAACTACGAACAACCGTTGCGCATCGATGACCTGGCCAAGGAAGTGAACCTGAGCGTCTCGACCCTGCACCATCGCTTCAAGGCAATCACGGCCATGAGTCCGCTGCAGTATCAGAAGCAGTTGCGCTTGCAGGAAGCGCGCAGGCTGATGATTGCCGAAGGGCTCGAAGCCTCGGCGGCCGGGTATCGGGTGGGGTACGAAAGCCCGTCGCAGTTCAGCCGGGAGTACAGCCGGTTATTTGGTGCGCCGCCCTTGCGCGACTTGGCCAGGCTGCGCCAGAGCATCTGACCCCACAGAGATCAACATGTGGGAGGGGGCTTGCTCCCGATAGCGGTGTGTCAGCTACAAACAGCTGGCTGACACACCGCTATCGGGAGCAAGCCCCCTCCCACATTTAGTCCAGCGTTCGCGGAAGCTGAAGGGTCACCCTCAGGCCGCCTTCGCGAAGGTTCTGCAAACTCACTTCCCCCCCATGGCTGTGGGCAATATTGCGTGCAATCCCCAAGCCCAACCCATAACCCTGCTGCTGCCCGGACAGGCGGAAGTGCGGTTCGAATACCTGCTCCAAACGCTGCTCGGGCACACCCGGTCCTTCGTCATCCACATGCAGGATGAACTGCGCACCATCGTCTTCGATGTGCAAATGCGCGTTCTGCCCGTACTTCAAAGCGTTGTCGATCAGGTTGCCGATGCAGCGTTTGAGCGCCAACGGCTTGCCGGGATAGGCCGCCAGAGCGTAGCCATCCAGGGTCACGCGGCCATTGCCGTTGGGTGCGACGTAAGGCTCCACCAGGCATTCGAGCACATGGTTGAGGTCGACCGGCTGGATGTTCTCGTGGATATCGGTGTCTTTCACGCATTGCAGCGCGCCCTTCACCAGCAATTCCAATTCGTCCAGGTCGCGGCCGAATTTGGTTTGCAGGTTCTCGTCTTCCAGCAGTTCCACGCGCAGGCGCAGGCGGGTGATCGGTGTGCGCAGGTCGTGGGAAATCGCGCTGAACAACTGGCTGCGCTCGGTCAGGTAACGGCTGATGCGTTCGCGCATGGCGTTGAAGGCGCGACCCACTTCCACCACTTCGCTGCCGCCGCCTTCGGCCACCGGCTCCACATCGGCACCCAGGGACATGTCCCGCGCCGCCCGCGCCAAGCGCTTGAGTGGGCGGCTCTGCCAATGCACCAGCAGGCCGATAAACAGCAATAGAAAACCGCTGGTCAGCACGATGAACCACACCTGCTGGGACGGCAGGCCTTGTTCTTCAAGGCTGGTGTAGGGCTCAGGCAGCAACGAGGCGATGTACAGCCATTCGCCGGGGGCAAGTTGGATCTGGGTGACCAAGACCGGCGGGTTCACCGGTTCCAGGGTCAATGCGTAATGGGCCCAGGAACGCGGCAACTCATCGAGCTTGAGACCGGCATTGAAGATGCGCAGCTCCTCGGCACTGACGAACTCCACCGAGATCACCACGTCGGCGCCCAGGGTCTGGCGCAGTACTTCATCCACCGCGACCAGCACGGCCTGTTTGCGCGGGGTCTCGGGCAGGACCTGCATCTCCAGCGGGCGATCGTTGAGGGTCACCACAAACCGAGTGCCGCCCATGCTGCGCAACTGATCGAGGACCAACGGCCGGTAGGCCACCGGCAACGAACGGAAATAGCTCACGCTGGCCGTCATCGAATGCGCCAGGCTCCGGGCGCTGGTGACCAGGCCTTCGAGCTGGGTCGCGCGTAACTGCGACACCCAGATCACGCTGGACAGCGCCTGGGCGAACAGCACCACCAGCAAGGTCAGCAGCAACATGCGCCCCAGCAATGAGCGCGGCACCGGGAAGCGACGGCGGCGTTCGGTTACAGGCTCAGTGGGCATTGCCGGCAACCACGCTGGCTGCCAGTTGATAACCGCTGCCGCGCACGGTGCGGATCAGCCGCGGGGGCTTTTCGGTGTCGCGCAGGCGTTGGCGCAGGCGACTCACGGCCATGTCGACGATACGGTCCAGCGGCATCAGGTCCCGGCCACGGGTGGCGTTGCCGATGGTGTCGCGGTCGAGGATTTGCTGGGGGTGGTCGAGAAACAATTTGAGCAGGGCAAAGTCGGCACCGGAAAGGATCACCTCTTCGCCATCCACGTGGAACAGCCGGTGGCTGATCATGTCCAGGCGCCATTCGTCGAACACCAGCACATCGGCGCTACCACTGCGCTCCTGGCCGAACTGGCAGCGGCGCAACAGGGCCTTGATCCGCGCCTGCAATTCACGGGGGCTGAACGGCTTGCCGATGTAATCATCGGCGCCCAACTCCAGGCCGATCACACGGTCGGCTTCGTCGGAACTGGCGGTGAGCATGATGATCGGCACCTGCGCCTGGCGCGGGTGCTGGCGAATCCAGCGGCAGAGGCTGAAGCCGTCTTCGTCGGGCAACATCACGTCGAGGATGACCAGGTCGCACGGCGCCTCGTTCATCGCCTGGCGAAACCCCGCGCCATCCGGCACGCCACGCACCTGGAAACCGGCGCGACTGAGGTAGGTTTGCAGCAATTCGCGGATTTCCTGGTCGTCGTCGACGAGGAGAATCGATTTACTGATTACGCTCACGAGGTCCTCCTTGTTGTTATGGGGCCATCACTGCCTAGGCAAAAGCCTGCTCCAGCGCCACGCCCGCCCCGGTCAACCCGGAATACGGCGCCGTCACCAACCACACCGGAATACCTTTGAAGTAGTCGCTCATGCAGCCTTTGTCACTGAAGCTCTTGGCGAAACCGCTGGCGATAAAGAAGTCGGCAAACCTCGGTATCACCCCGCCCACGATGTATACGCCACCGCGCCCACCGGTGGTCAGTACATTATTGCCTGCAACCCGACCCAGCCAGATGCTGAACTGGTCCAACACTTCCATGGCGATCGGATCACCGGCCAGACCCGCCGCCGTGATGGCTTCGGGCGTTTCGAGCACCGGCACATGGCCGTCGACCGCACAAATCGCCCGGTACAGACGCGGCAACCCGCCACCGCTCAAGGCGGTTTCGGCGCTGACGTGGCCGATTTCGTTGTAGATGTGCTGCCACAGCTGGGTTTCCCGCGGGCTGCTCAGCGGCAGGTCGACATGCCCGCCCTCCCCCGGCAATGCCGCGTAGCGACCCGCACCGAGGTCCAACAACGTTCCGACTCCCAGGCCCGTGCCCGGGCCGATCACCACCGCCGGGCGCAACGGCTCCGGCGTGCCTTCGCAGACCACGCGGAATTCGTCGGGTTGCAAGCGGGTCATGCCCAGGGCCATGGCCGAGAAGTCATTGACCAGCAGCAGCTCATCCACCTGCAGCGTGTTGCAAAACGCAGTCTTGCTCAGGCGCCAGTGGTTGTTGGTGAATTTAAATTCATCGCCGCTCACCGGCCCGGCCACCGAAAGGCACACTGCACCGATATCGCCGACGTTCAGGCCTTCTTCGCGCAAATAGACCTTGATCGCCTCTTCGGGGCTGGAGTAGTCCACCGTGGCATGCACACGAATCGAATGCAGTGCCGAATCCCGCCACAACGCAAAACGCGCGTTGGTACCGCCGATATCACCGACCAGCGCTAACTTCACTTAAGCGTCTCCAAGGCAGAGGTAAAGGCGCTGGCGCCCTGCTCTGCGGAGCTTGCGGCCAAGCGCATAAATGCAAACAACTCGCGACCTGCCCCCACATTATTGCCCAACAGGCCCGTGGCAGGCGTGCGCGCTGCGAATTCTTCGGCGTCCACCTTAAGCTCCAAGGTGCCTGTCACGCCATCCACACGAATGATATCGCCATCGCGCACTCGCGCCAGTGGCCCACCGCTCTGGGCTTCGGGGTTGACGTGAATCGCGGCGGGGATCTTACCCGACGCGCCGGACATACGCCCGTCCGTCACCAATGCCACCTTGAAACCACGGTCCTGCAACACACCGAGGAACGGGGTCATCTTGTGCAGTTCGGGCATGCCATTGGAACGCGGGCCCTGGAAGCGCATGACTGCGACAAAGTCTTTTTCCAACTGGCCGGCCTTGAACGCATCGGCCAGGTCCTGCTGGTCCTGGAACACCACCGCCGGTGCTTCCACCACTTGGTGCTCCGGCGCCACGGCGGAGACTTTCATCACGCCACGCCCCAGGTTGCCTTCCATCACGCGCAGGCCACCTTCGGGCGAGAACGCACGGGCCACGGGGCGCAGGATGGTTTCGTCGAGGCTCTCGATAGGGCCGTCGCGCCAGACCAACTCGCCATCGACCAGGAACGGTTCCTGGATGTAACGGCTCAGGCCCTTGCCCGCGACCGTGTTGACGTCTTCGTGGAGCAGGCCGGCCTCGAGCAGCTCGCGGATCAGGAACGACATGCCGCCCGCCGCCTGGAAGTGGTTGATGTCAGCCTTGCCGTTCGGGTACACGTGGGACAGGGTCGGCACCACCTCGGAGAGGTCGGCCATGTCCTGCCAGGTGAGGATGATGCCCGCGGACATGGCGATGGCCGGCATGTGCAGGGTGTGGTTGGTGGAACCGCCGGTGGCATTGAGCGCGACGATGGAATTGACGATGGATTTTTCGTCGACAATCTCGCCGATCGGCGTGAAGTTGCCGTTGGCCTTGGTCAGACGCGTGACCTGATGCGCCGCTTCGCGGGTCAGCGCATCACGCAGCGGCGTGTACGGGTTGACGAACGACGCGCCCGGCAGGTGCAGGCCCATCACTTCCATCAACAACTGGTTGGTGTTGGCGGTGCCGTAGAAGGTGCAGGTGCCGGGGCTGTGGTAGGACTTCATCTCCGATTCCAGCAGCTCTTCGCGGGTGGCCTTGCCTTCGGCGTAGCGCTGGCGCACATCGGCCTTCTGCTTGTTGGAGATGCCTGAAGGCATCGGCCCGCCCGGCACGAAGATCATCGGCAGGTGGCCATAGCGCAGCGCGCCCATCATCAGGCCGGGAACGATCTTGTCGCAGATGCCCAGCATCAGCGCGGCATCGAACATGTTGTGGGACAGCGCGACAGCCGTGGACATGGCGATGACTTCACGGCTGAGCAGGCTCAGTTCCATGCCCGGCTCGCCCTGGGTCACGCCGTCGCACATGGCCGGGGTGCCGCCGGCGAACTGACCGACCGAGCCGACTTCGCGCAGGGCTTTCTTGATCTGTTCCGGGAAGTGTTCGTACGGTTGATGCGCCGAGAGCATGTCGTTATATGAAGAAACAATTGCCACGTTGGCGGCATTCATCATGCGCAGGCTGTTTTTGTCTTCGGTGCCGCAACCGGCCACGCCGTGGGCGAAATTGGCGCATTGCAGCTTGCCGCGCATCGGCCCGTCGCTGGCAGCGCCGCGAATGAGCGCAAGGTAAGCCTCGCGAGTGGCGCGGCTGCGGGCGATAAGCCGTTCGGTGACCTCAAGAACGCGGGGATGCATGTGTAGAACTCCAGGCTAACGGATGTGGTGACCCTCGTTCCTATGCTGATCAAACGCCCGCAGCGCATGGGATGGCAGGGTGTCGTTTAAATCATCGGACCAGTTGATTCAGGTCACTCGTTGTAGATTGAACAAAATATTGCCACTAAAAAGGCTTGTTTTCTATTTTTATGCGAATAATCTTGTAATTCTTACAACAAATCGACGACAGGCACTTTCCAATGACTCTTCGTATCGCAATCAATGGTTTTGGCCGTATCGGCCGTAATGTCCTGCGCGCACTGTATACCCAAGGCTACCGCCAGGATTTGCAGATCGTCGCCATCAATGATTTGGGCGACAGCTCAATCAATGCCCACCTGCTCAAATTCGACACCGTGCACGGCACTTTCGACGCAGAGGTCGCCCACGATCAGGAAAGCCTGACCGTCAATGGTGACCGGATTGCCGTGAGTGCCATTCGCAACCCGGCCGACCTGCCATGGGCTGCCCACAAGATCGACGTGGTGTTCGAATGCACCGGCCTGTTCACCGACCGTGACAAGGCTGCCGCCCATATTACTGCCGGCGCACGCAAGGTGATCATCTCGGCACCGGCCAAGGGCGCGGACGCGACCGTGGTCTACGGCGTGAACCATGACATTCTGCGTCAATCCCACCAGATCATCTCCAACGCCTCGTGCACCACCAACTGCCTGGCGCCGGTCGCCCAGGTGCTGCACCGTGAGCTGGGCATCGAAAGCGGCCTGATGACCACGATCCATGCCTACACCAACGACCAGAACCTGACCGACGTCTACCACACCGACCCGTACCGCGCGCGCTCGGCCACCCAGAACATGATCCCGAGCAAGACCGGCGCCGCCGAAGCGGTGGGCCTGGTGCTGCCGGAACTGGCGGGCAAGCTGACCGGCATGGCCGTGCGCGTGCCGGTGATCAACGTGTCGCTGGTCGACCTCACCGTACAACTGAAAAAAGAAGCCACCGCCGAAGAGGTCAACGCGCTGCTCAAGGAAGCCAGCCAGCACTCGAAAATCCTCGGCTACAACACGCTGCCGCTGGTCTCCAGCGACTTCAACCACAACCCGCTGTCGTCGATCTTCGACGCCAACCACACCAAGGTGAGTGGCAAGTTGCTCAAAGTGTTGGCGTGGTATGACAACGAGTGGGGTTTCTCCAACCGCATGCTGGATAACTGCCTGGCATTGTGTAACGCCGAGTAATTCCTTGAGGGAAGAGCTTTTGCTTGGGAGGGGTTTGCCCCTCCCACATTTTCCTATCGTAGGCCTGGGGAAATAGCCACTTGCCATTTCGGTTGATGATAAGCATTATCATTCACTGCAAATCGGTCTGGTATCAGTGTGAGCCAATCTCGCTTCAACCATGTCTTTCTCACCCAACGGGTGATTCTGCTGCGTACCTTGCAGCGGATGGTGCATAACCACAGCACCGCCGAGGACTTGCTGCAGGAAACCTACCTGCGCGTTACGCGGGCGCTGAGCGAGCGGCCGATCGATCACCTCGAACCCTTCGTCTATCAAACCGCGCGCAACCTGGCGCTGGATCACCTGCGCTCGCGTCGGATCCAGGCGCGCACGCTGCAGGAAGATGTCCCGCTGGGCATCCTGCAAAGCGTCGCCGCCCCCATCAGTACCCCCGAAGACGCGACCCATGCCGAGCAGCTGCTGGAGCACCTGAGCGTCAGCCTGGGCCAACTGAGCGCGCGCCAGCAACAGATCTTCATCCTCAGCCGCCTGCATGGTTGCAGCTATCAGGAGATCGCCGATCAGTTGGATGTGTCCTTGAGCACCGTGCAAAAGGAATTGAAATTGATCATGGCCATCTGCGTAGGTGTGGCCGAACGGCTGGATCGGCCTTAAGCTTCATCCGACAGAAATGTCGACCCAGGTCGTAAGAAGATGAATAGAACGTGGCGAAGACCCGAGGCACACCGTGACGGACCCGAATAAACTGCGCCCCCATGAGCTGGCTCATGAGGTGTTGCAAGACACGGCGATGGACCAGGCCCTCGATTGGCTGATTGCCTTGCAATGCCCGCAACCCGGGCAGCAGGCGGAATTTGAAGCCTGGCTGGCCAGCGATCCGGCCCACGCGCTCGCGTTCGGCAAGGCCCAGGCCGCCTGGGGCGGCGCGCCGGTGCACAGCGCCGCCGTGGCCCTGGCGGTGCCGCGCAAGCCCAGCGCCTGGCGCCGGATCAAACCCCATTGGAAACCGCTGGCCACGGCCGCCGTGCTGCTGATCGGTCTGTTCAGTTTCAGCAACCTGCCGGTGCGCCTGCAAGCCGACCATCTCACCGTGGTGGGCGAACGCCAGCGCCTGCAATTGGACGACGGCTCCAAAGTACTGCTCAACACCAATTCGGCGTTTTCCAGCACCGTGCTGGGCCATCAGCGCATCGCCCGCCTCTACCAGGGCGAAGCGTTTTTCGACATCCCTCCAAGCCACGACCTGCCCCTGCAAATCGACGCCGGCCCGGTACGCGCCAGCGTGCGCGACACCGCCTTCGCCGTGCGCTACCTCAATGGCGAGGCGCAAGTGCAAGTGCAGCGCGGTGATGTGGACCTGAGCAACACCATCAACGATGCCCGCGTGCGCCTCAGCGCCGGGGAAAGCATCCGCATCGGCCCCAAGGGCTTCGGCCCGCCGGCCAAGCTGGACGCCGACAAGGACCTGGCCTGGGTGCAAGGCCGGCTCGTTTTCGAAAACTGCCCGATGAGCGAAGTGCTCGCCGAGTTGCGCCGCTATTACCCAGGGTGGATCGTCAACACCAACGACAGGCTCGCCAGCGTCGCCGTCACCGGCAATTATCGCCTCGACCAGCCGCTGGACGTGGTGCGCTCCCTGGCGCACATCACCTCAGCCAAGCTCTCGGAATTCCCGGCGCTGGTGATCCTGAACTAAATGAGAATTATTTTTACTCGATAGCCGTCGGTGGTACGTCTCGTCTTAGCCAATGCAACTGATTCCTATTTGGTTCGGTTCGCAACTATAAAGATTCGTACCCCGGAGCGCTCTCGATGTCCTCTCGTTTCAACCACCGGTCTTCTTCGCCCGTGTTGTCCTTGCTGACCGCCGCCATTCTGCTGGCCGGCGCGCCGCTGATGACCGCCAGCGCCGCCGAACCTGCAACCCACAGCCACGGCAATTACACCTTCAGCATTGAACAGCAACCGCTGGTTTCGGCGCTCAATGCCTTTACCGCGGTGACCGGCTGGCAAGTCGGCCTGCCGGCGGAGCTGGGCCAGGGCGTGTCGTCGCCTGGCGCGCACGGCCCGTTGACGCCGGAAAAAGCCCTGGACCGGCTGTTGGTGGGGACCAACCTGAGCTATCGCAAACTGGGCAGCAATACTATCGTTTTGGAAAAACATGCGGCCGGCAGCACCCTCAACCTGCAACAGGTGACCATCAGCGCCACCCGCAACGAGCAGGACGTGACCAGCGTGCCAAGCACGGTCAGCGTGTATGAGCGTGAAGCACTGGACCGCCAGAACGTGAATAACATTCGCGAACTGGTGCGCTACGAGCCTGGCGTATCGGTGGGCGGTGCCGGCAGCCGTTCGGGCAATGCGGGCTACAACATTCGCGGTATCGACGGCGACCGCATCCTCACCCAGGTGGATGGCGTGGAAGTGCCGAATAACTTCTTCAACGGCCCCTACGCCAAGACGCGTCGCAACTACGTCGACCCGGAAATCGTCAAGCGTGTGGAGATCCTGCGCGGCCCGGCCTCGGCCCTGTACGGCAGCAACGCTATCGGCGGTGCGGTGAGCTACTTCACCCTCGACCCGGATGACATCATCAAGCCCGGCCAGGATGTCGGCGCCCGCCTCAAGACCGGCTACAGCTCCGCCGACGAGAGCTGGCTCACCTCCGGCACCTTCGCCGGTCGCGTACAGAACGTCGACGGCTTGCTGCACCTGAGCCAGCGCAACGGCCACGAAACCGAATCCTACGACGGCAACAATGCCACCGGCCTGGCCCGCACCGGCGCCAACCCGGAAGACGCACGCACCACCAACATCCTGGCCAAACTGGGTTGGAACTACGGCGATGACAATCGCCTGGGCCTGACCTACGAGAAGTACAAGGATGATCGCGACATCAACCTTAAAAACGCCGTCGGCGGGCCGTTCACCGGGGGACGCGGCTTCAACTTCTATCGTGCCCGTTCGGGCAACGACACCATCACCCGTGAGCGCTTCGGCCTGGAAAACAGCTTCGCGCTTGAGTCGCCGATTGCCGACCGCATCAAGACCAGCCTCAATTACCAGATCGCCAAGACGAACCAGACCACCGCCGAAATCTATCAACCGTCACGCCGTGTATTGCGCACCCGCGAGACGCTCTACGAAGAAAAACAATGGGTCTTCGACGCACAGTTGGACAAGGCCTTCAGCCTGGGCGCAACCGATCATCAAGTCACCTACGGCACCACCCTCAAGCAGCAGAAAGTCACCGGCTCGCGTGAGGGCAGCGCCACCTGCCTGACAGTCGGCAGCGGCTGCACGGCCATCGGCGCTCCCAGTCCATCGGCCAGCGACAGTGTCAAGCGCGCCAGCGATTTCCCGGACCCGACCATCAACACCTACTCGCTGTTTGCCCAGGACCAGATCGCCTGGGACAAGTGGACCTTCCTGCCCAGCGTGCGCTACGACTACACCCAGCTCAAACCCAAGCTGACCGAGGCATTCCTCAACACCGTCGACCCAACGCGGATCTACGATCACAGTGACAGCGAGAAAACCTGGCACCGCGTCACGCCGAAATTCGGCCTGACCTACGCATTGACCGAGCAATACACCTGGTTTGGCCAATATGCGGAAGGCTTCCGCACCCCGTCGGCCAAGGCCTTGTATGGCCGCTTTGAAAACCTCGATCAGGGCTACACCGTCGAGCCCAACCCGAACCTCAAGCCGGAAACCAGCAAGGGCATCGAAACCGGCATTCGCGGCAACTTCGACGCCGGCTCCTTCGACATCGCCGTGTTCTATAACAAATACCGCGACTTTATCGATGAAGACGCGGTGGTCGCCGGCAGTACCGTCGAAGCCTTCCAGGCCAAGAACATCAAACGCGCGACCATCAAGGGCGTGGAAGCCAAAGGGCGCCTCGACCTGGACGCGCTGGGTGCACCGCAAGGGCTCTACACGCAGGGGGCGATCAGCTACGCCCATGGCCGCAATGACGACACCGGCCAGCCGCTCAACAGCGTCAATCCGCTCAAGGGTGTGTTCGGCCTGGGGTATGAGCAGGCGCAGTACGGCGCGCTGGTCAGTTGGACGCTGGTCAAAAAACAGAACCGCGTCGACAGCACCACCTTCTTCGCGCCTGACGGCAATTCCAGCAATGGCCCGTTCAAAACCCCAGGCTTCGGCATCGTCGACCTGACCGGTTTCTACAAAGTCACCCAGGACGTGACGCTCAACGGCGGTCTCTACAACCTCACCGACAAGAAGTACTGGAACTGGGACGACGTGCGCAGCTACGACGGTGTCGGCGAAGCCGGCGTGACCTCGCCCGCCAACCTCGACCGCCTGACCCAGCCCGGCCGCAACTTTGCGATCAATGTGATCTGGGACATCTGATAACACCGCCCGCTCACCCCGCCGACATTTCATCGGCGGGGTGAGGATTTTTTACTGTGCCGCGTCTTCTTGTTCGTCTAGTTGATAACAGCTCTCTTTACGGGCAACCAGGCGCTTCCCTTCCCAAGGACTTTTTCATGACCGTTTCCACAACCACAGAACGCCCAAGCCTGCGCTCCCAGCGCCTGAACCAGATTACAAACGAGCCGCACACCAAGCTGGACGCTTTGGTCAAGGCTCACGCGCCGTTTGAAACCCAGGCCAACTTCGCGCGGTTCGTGGTGGCGCAGTACCTGTTCCAGTCGGAACTGGTGGCGCTGTACAACGACCCCGAACTGATCGAACTCGTGCCCGACCTGGCCGAACGCTGCCGCGCCGAGGCCGCCAAGCTTGACCTGAGCGACCTGGATACCGAAGTGCCAGCACCGGTACCCGGCGCGGTGAAAAACCCAAGCAAAGCCGAGGCCCTGGGCTGGCTGTTCGTGTCCGAAGGTTCCAAGCTGGGCGCCGCGTTCCTGATCAAACGCGCCGTGGGCCTGGGCCTGAGCGAAACCTTCGGTGCCCGCCACCTGGGTGAGCCGGCAGGCGGTCGCGCCGAAGGCTGGAAGCGCTTTACCCGAACCCTCGACGCTCTGGAGTTCAGCGCCGAAGAAGAAGCCGCCGTGGAAAAAGGCGCGGTCGATGCGTTTGTGCGCTTCACCGTGTTGCTGGAACAGGCGTACGCTACTGCACCTGAATTGGCCTGATCCCCCAAATTGAAATGCAATTTAAGTGTGAGAGGGGCTTGCTCCGGTACAAACCATTGCCATCGGGAGCAAGTCGAATCGTCGCACCGCCCCTCCCACACTTACATTATTTCAAGCCGATTTTTTTCATACTTTGCAAATACCCATGACCGGCAAAACCCAATCCCCCTCGAAAATCGCCCAGCTCCTCTTCGGCCTGCTGGCCTATGTCAGCCTGGGCATCGGGCTGGTGGCGATTGTCATACCGGGGTTACCCACCACCGAATTCATCCTGCTGGCCGCCTGGGCCGCCACTAAAAGCTCGCCCCGCCTGAGCGCCTGGCTGGAAAACCATCGCCTGTTCGGACCGATCCTGTACAACTGGCGCAACGGCCGGATCATCGCGCGCCGGGCCAAAGTCAGCGCGACGGTGAGCATGGTGCTGTGCGCGATGTTGATGCTGGTGATGCTCGACCACGGCTGGCCGATCTACCTGGCCATTGCCGGGATGGGCCTGGGCAACCTGTGGATCTGGTCGCGCCCCGAGCGATTCGTAGCGCCCATCTGAACCCTCGGTTGCCGTAAGCCAGCTCACCCATACAGCAGGACGCGGGGGGGGTTACCGACCTGTCCAGGCCTGAACAAACTGCGCCAGATCTTCTTTCGGCGCCGTGCGCGGCGGGTTCTGCGGCGTGCCCAGGTAAAGGAAGCCAATCACCTCTTCATCCGCCGTCAGCCCCAGGCCTTGGGCGACATGGGCTGAATAAGACAACTCACCGGTGCGCCACACCGCGCCAATGCCTTGGGCGTACGCCGCCAGCAAAATACCGTGGGCCGCACAGGCAGCGGCCAGCAGTTGCTCAGACTTGGGCACCTTGAAGTGCTCCTGCAAACGCGCAATCACCACCACCACCAACGGTGCGCGCAAGGGGCCGTTCTGGGCCTTGTCGATGACGGCTTGCGGGGCGTCGGCGTCCTGCAGGCGCGCGGCTTCGGCCAGTAGCGTGCCCATCTGCTCGCGGGCGGCGCCTTCCACGGTGAGGAAACGCCAAGGCCGCAACTGGCCGTGGTCGGGCGCCCGCATGGCGGCGGCGAACAGCACGTCGCGCTGCGCCTGGGTCGGTGCCGGCTCCAGCAAGCGCGGCACGGAAACACGGTTGAGCAAAGCGTCGAGAGCCTGCATTGGCCACCTCCAGAAAAAAATGTGCGGTCATTCTAGCGGGAATGAATCGGCTATCACCAAACGATAATTGCTCTTATTCATTCCCCCCGGCCCTGTTAGACTTTGCGACCGCATTTTTCGCCTTGGTCCAGGAAACTCGATGTTCCGTTCGCTTTTTCGCCTGTCCGTCGCCTGCATGGCCTTGAGCTTGACTGCATGCGACGACGCCCCAAGGTTTGCCAAGGCCGAGCCGGGCGAAGCACGCGCGGGCGGCGCGGCGACGGTGAACAAGCGTGACCAGAACGCGTTTTCCTTGCCGTCGGCCAACCTGCCGCCAACGCGCCGCGTGGATTTCAGCGTCGGCAACAGCTTCTTTCGCAGCCCCTGGGTGATCGCGCCGTCCACCACCACCGCGCGTGATGGCCTGGGCCCGTTGTTCAACACCAATGCCTGCCAGAACTGCCATATCAAGGACGGTCGCGGCCATCCGCCGCTGCCCGACGCGACCAATGCGGTATCGATGCTGGTGCGCCTGTCGATTCCCCTGTCCAGCCAGGAGCAGCCGGCCTACGCCAAGCTCATCGAGCAGGCCGGCGTCGTGCCGGAGCCGGTCTATGGCGGGCAGTTGCAGGACATGGCGGTGCCGGGCGTCGTGCCGGAAGGCAAGGTGCGCGTCGACTACACGCCTATGAATGTCACCTTCAAGGACGGCAGCGTCGTCGAGCTGCGCAAGCCCAGCCTGCAGATCACCCAGCTCGGCTATGGCCCGATGCACCCCGATACGCGTTTTTCGGCGCGCATCGCCCCACCGATGATCGGCCTGGGCCTGCTCGAAGCCATCAGCGATGCGGATGTGCTGCGTAACACCGACGCGAAAACCGCTGATAAAGAAGCCCTCGTCGGCCACGCCAATTGGGTCTGGGACGACGCTCAAGAAAAAACCGTCCTCGGGCGATTCGGCTGGAAAGCCGGGCAACCCAACCTCAATCAACAAAATGTTCACGCGTTTTCTGGTGATATGGGCCTCACCACCTCCCTGAGACCCTTCGATGACTGCACCGACACCCAAGTGGCCTGCAAGCAGGCGCCCAACGGCAATGGCCCCGACGGCGAGCCGGAAGTCAGCGATAACATCCTGCGCCTGGTGCTGTTCTACACCCGCAACCTCGCCGTGCCCACGCGCCGCGACGTCGACAGCCCGCAGGTGCTGGCCGGCAAGAACCTGTTCTACCAGGCCGGTTGCCAGGGCTGCCATAAACCGACATTCACCACGGCGGCAAACGCTGCCGAACCTGAATTGGCCAACCAGGTGATCCGCCCCTACAGCGACCTGCTGCTGCACGACATGGGCCCAGGCCTTGCCGACGATCGCAGTGAATTCAAGGCCGGCGGCCGCGACTGGCGCACCGCGCCGTTGTGGGGTATCGGCCTGACGCAAACCGTGAGTGGCCATACCCAGTTTCTGCATGACGGCCGCGCGCGCAACCTGCTGGAAGCCGTGCTCTGGCACGGCGGTGAGGCACAAGCCGCGCAACAGCATGTGTTGTCCTTCAATGCCGAGCAGCGTGCTGCGTTGCTGGCGTTCCTGAATTCTTTATAAGCTTCGCCCCACTTACACAAGGGAGCTCGACATGTTCCGTCCCAAGTTGTTGTTCACCAGCCTTGCCGCCCTCGCCCTCGGCGCCTGCTCGCCACAAGACCCACAAGCCGTGACCTCGGCGGCAATCGCCAAACAAGTGATCCTGCCGACCTACAGCCGCTGGGTCGAAGCCGACCGCCAACTCGCCGTCAGCGCCTTGGCCTACTGCCAGGGCAAGGAAAACCTGGACACCGCCCGCGCCGACTTCCTTCACGCGCAAAAAGCCTGGGCCGAGCTGCAACCGCTGCTGATCGGCCCGCTGGCCGAAGGCAACCGTTCCTGGCAGGTGCAGTTCTGGCCGGACAAGAAGAACCTGGTAGGTCGCCAGGTCGAGCAACTGGTCGAAGCCCAGCCGCAGATCGACGGCGCCGCCCTGGCCAAGTCCAGCGTGGTAGTGCAAGGCCTGTCGGCCTACGAATACATCCTCTACGACGCCAAGACCGACCTTGCCGACGACGCGCAGAAAGCCCGCTATTGCCCACTGCTGGTGGCGATCGGCGAGCGTCAGAAAGCCCTGGCCGAAGAGATCCTGGCCAGTTGGAACAGCACCGACGGCATGCTTGCGCAGATGACCAAGTTTCCGAACCAGCGCTACGCCGATTCCCACGAGGCCATCGCCGATCTGCTGCGCGTCCAGGTGACGGCACTGGACACCCTGAAGAAAAAACTCGGCACGCCGATGGGCCGTCAGACCAAGGGCATCCCGCAGCCGTTCCAGGCCGATGCGTGGCGCAGCCAGTCGTCCCTGCAGAGCCTGGAGGCCAGCCTCACCGCCGCCCGGACCGTGTGGGTCGGCGTCGACAACAAGGGTCTGCGTGGCCTGTTGCCGGCGGATCAGAAGCCATTGGCCGACAAGATCGACGCCGCCTACGCCGCGTCCCTGAAACTGTTCGCCAGCAATCAGCGCACCCTCAACGAACTGTTGAACGATGACGCCGGGCGCCAGCAACTCAATGACCTTTACGACAGCCTCAACGTGGTTCACCGCCTGCACGAAGGCGAATTGGCCAAGGCGCTGGGCATCCAACTGGGCTTTAACGCCAACGACGGTGACTGATGATGCTCAGGCGACAGGCTTTGGCCATTGGCAGCGTGCTCCTCAGTGCACTCACATTGGGTGGCTGGACGCTGTTCAAGCAAAAAGACAAAGGTCCGCTGCTGCTGTCGGCACGGGATGATGCGGACGGCAAGCACTATGCCATGGGTTATCAGCTGGACGGCAAGCAAGTGTTTGCCACCCAGGTCGGCCAACGTTGCCACGACATCATCAACCACCCGACGCAGCCGATTGCACTGTTTGTCGCCCGTCGCCCGGGCACCGAGAGCTACCTGATCGACCTGCGTGATGGCGCCTTGCTGCAGACCATCACCTCGAACGTCAATCGCCACTTCTATGGCCACGCGGTCATCCACAAGAGCGGCGACTGGCTGTACGCCACCGAGAACGACACGTCCGACCCCGGCCGCGGCCTGCTCGGTGTGTATAAGTTCGAAGGCGAGCGGCTGGTGCACAGCGGCGAGCTTTCCACCCACGGCATCGGCCCGCACCAGGTGTCATGGATGCCCGACGGCGAAACCCTGGTGGTGGCCAACGGCGGCATTCGCACCGAAGCCGAAAGCCGTGTGGAAATGAACCTCAACGCCATGGAACCAAGCCTGGTGTTGATGCGGCGCGACGGCACCCTGATCAGCAAGGAAACGCTCAGCCAGCCCATGAACAGCGTGCGCCATATGGGCATCGCCAGCGACGGCACCATCCTGACCGGTCAGCAATTCATGGGACCGTCCCAGGAGCGTTCCGATCTGCTGGCGATCAAGCGGCCGGGGCAACCGTTCGTGGCGTTCCCGGTGGCTGATGAGCAGTTGCAGGCGATGGGGCACTACACCGCCAGCGTCGCCGTGCACAGTGAACTGCGCCTTGTAGCGCTGACGGCACCACGGGGCAACCGCTTCTTTATCTGGAATATGGACAGCGGCGAGCTGCGCCTGGATGGGCCGTTACCCGATTGCGCGGGCGTCGGTGCGGTGGCCGATGGGTTTGTCGTCACCTCGGGCCAGGGGCGTTGTCGGTTCTACGATTGCCGCCAGCAACCGTTGGTAGCCACACCGTTGGCATTGCCGGCGGGACGTTGGGATAACCACCTGCACCTGATTTAAACAAGATGGCGCCTGCCCCCAGCGCTGATCGACAAATCGAGTAGGAGGCGGATTTACATCCGCCGTCCTCTCACACCACCGTACGTACGGTTCCGTATACGGCGGTTCAGGTCATGCGGATAAGCCGTTGATCGTATCGAGTATCGAGACCAGTCCGAGCTGGTTCCACAGTTTCTTCGGCAGCGCCTGATTCATATGTGACGCTCCCGAGTTCCACCAAGGACCTCTGCCATTGAACGCTGATGTGCAAGCACGTCCTTCATGGATCCCCAGGCGCATCAGGTTGCGCGCCCTCGTAGAGGGCCGCTTCCATTGACGCCAGACGACACATCGAAGCTTACGTCTTACCCAACCGTCCAATTCTTCGAGTGGTTTCCTGCTCTGGCTGAGCTTGAAGTAACCCGCCCAACCACGCAGCACCGGGTTGATCCGCTCAATGACGTTAGCCATCTTGTGGCCCCGGGCTTTACGCAGCAGTGCTCTGAGCCGATCGCGTAGGCGATCCAGGCTCATCGTCGCCACTCTTAGTCTCGGCTGTTGGTGCCAGCTCATCCCATAACCCAAGTAGTCACAGGCCCAGGGCCGTGCCACACGGCTCTTTTCCTGATTCAACGTCAATTTCAGGTGTTGATTCAGGAAGCGTTCAACCCCGGCCAGCACACGCTCGCCTGCGCGACGACTACGCACATAAATGTTCGCGTCGTCGGCATAGCGTACAAAGCGGTGGCCCCGTCGTTCCAGTTCACGGTCGAGTTCGTTGAGCAGGATATTCGACAACAACGGCGAGAGCGGACCGCCTTGCGGCGTCCCCTCCTGCCGTCGGCTGGCGATCCCACCCGACATGACTCCAGCCTCGAGGTAGCGACGGATCAGCCTGAGCACTCGCTTGTCTTCGACTTGACGTTCGATGCAGGCCATCAATACATCGTGGTTGACTCGATCAAAGAACTTCTCAAGATCAAGCTCCACGCACCAGCGGTTCCCCGCCGCCACATGGGCGCGAGCTGTTTCGATAGCTTGGTGAGCGCTTCTGCCCGGACGAAAGCCGTAGCTGTAATCCGAGAACAGAGGGTCGAAGATCGGTGTGAGCTGTTGCAGCAAAGCCTGCTGGATCAGGCGGTCCACTACACTGGGAATGCCCAGCTGTCGCGTTCCTCCCTTGGGCTTGGGGATTTCAACGGCGCGTACACCTTGCGGGTGATACTCACCGGCCAGCAACCGAGCCTTGAGGATCGGCCAATACTGATTCGTGTAGTCCGCCAATTGCTCGACCGTCATGCCATCGGCACCCGGCGCGCCCTTGTTGCTGACCACACGGTGATACGCACGCTTGAGGTTGACGGGTGCGAGCACCCGCGCCATCAGCGTGTCCGGCTCCGCTTTCGTCCGCGCCACAGACGCCGCCGATACCTCTGCGCTGTCAGCCGTCATCCTCGGATACTGTCCGGAACTCGGAGTAACAGTTTTCTCTGGGAGAAATTTCTGCATTTCGGTATTCAACGAGACTCTGACGCCTACCGGCGGCATAACCTGTTCAGCCCTTGATGACGTGGTTATTCGTCACTTACTACGGCCTCGGCTGACTTCTGCAGGTTCATCCCGTCGCCTCTCGACGCCCGGTAGCACAGTGGCAAACCTACAGATCTCCCAGGGTAATTCGCGCGACCTTCCTGCTTATGCCTGTCGGATCTACGTCGTAGCGTTCCGTGCAAGTATTGGGCTTTAACGATTTGCGCCGTCTTACCCCGCTACGCCGCCTCTATCCGCTTCCTGTTCGTCAGGCCAGCATTTTGCCTCGGGCTTCCTTCAGATTCGCAGTCACCCGCGACACCCTTGCCTCTGGCTAACACTTCCCCTTGCCGGGTGTGTAGAGGACTTTCACCTCCAAGTCACCAGCGTGGCCACCACAGCCAAGCTGGTTGCGCTTACGCGCAACGCGCCATGCCTGGCGCACGCAAAAAAAAGGGCCTCGCATCGCAAGGCCCTTTTCGGGTGGTTTCAATCGTTTCAACTCTGCGGCCTCATTCCTTGAGACAGGCCAAACATGAACAGCAGCAGCTCGTGATCAGGCTTGGCCGCCACACTCGCCTTGGCAACGCGCGGCAGCAAACATTGCGCGCCGTCCTGCGTTGCACTGAGTACCTGCGTGCGAGGCTGCTCCCACGCGGCCAGGGCCAGGGCTGCAACGCCCAACGCCCCCACCAGGAACACACCTCGTGCTATTTCTAGCTTCATTTGGTTAAACCCTTGATAGCGCTGCCAAACGCCGTCTCATAAAAGTAGCTGAGTTTTTGCCAGTCGCTATCGCTCCACGACGAATGGCGGCGCAGTTGCCGCATATCATGGGACGCCGCCCGATGAGCGGTCAGGCGCTGGCGACACTTCTCAAAATCCAGCAGGGCCACTTCCACATTGGCCGCGTCGCCCTCGCCGGTTACCCGCACAAAGATGTGCTTGATATACAGGCAACCGTGCTGCCAGCGCCCTTTATGCATACGCGCCAGGGTGCCGGCCAATTCCTTGAGGACACGCTCGTGCACCCGCTCGCCGTAGCGTTCACGGCCACCGCCGGCGTACCAGTGTTCAATTTCTTCGAAACCGTCGAGTGACGCAGTCACCAGCAAGGCCTTCCACTGGTGCTCGGCATCACGCCGTGCCTCGCAGAACACCAGCTCAGGCACGCGCACATCCAGCAGGCGCAGGCCCTTCAGGGCATCTCGCTCGCGCAGCACGGTGGGACGGCCGAACGGGTGCAGCCAACTGCGGTAGATGTGGCCGGTCTGGCGCTTGCTGTAGAGCAGGCGGCCGTTGGCGCTCGTTACGCGCTGCACACCACTCTCACCGCCGCGTCGACGGTTGGGTTCCTCGACCCATTCGCCTTGCTGGCGCCAGAAATAATCAAAGCGTTCCTCTGGAGCTACGTGACTGCCTGCTACGCACTCAACTGCCATCCTGTTACCTCTTGCGTAATACGTACACTCGCCACATGGCGTAGAGCGGTATGAAGTCCAGGGACTCCTGAACACGGAAACCGGCTTCCTCGAATTCTGCTTCGACGGTAGCAGCCGGTAACACAAACCGGTTTTGGTAACTTTCCTGCTCACCTTTTTTGCGACGCTGGCCTTCCAGGCGCTTGCGTTTCCACGCTTTGAAATTGCCGTCGACCCACAGCGAAACAATTACGCTGTCACGGGTAACCCGCTGAAACTCGCGCAATATCGCCATTCGGTGCGCCGGATCACCAATGTGGTGCAGCAGGCGCATGCAGAAAATGCTGTCGACCGAGTTATCGGGCAAATCGATATCAAAGGCAGATGTCTGCAAGGGCCGTACCCGTTTCACCACCTGCGCCGGTTGGGCGACAGTCGCGACTTTCAACATCGAGGCCGAATTGTCGGCACCGATGATCACTCGGTTGGGTTTCTCAGCCAACAGCGGCCAGAAACGCCCGGCACCACACGGCAAGTCCAGCACCAAGCCCGGCTCACCGGCCATCGCCAGGGCGCCACGGGCCAATTGCTCATCGCGTTTATGGGACAAGCGACGCGCCAGACTGTCCTGATGCTTGAGCAAATATTCCCGGGCGTGTTCGTCGTCGTACTTTTCGGAAAATTCGAGCTTGATGGGGTTAGGCATCACTGATCTCCAGTTACTGATGCCTACAACCTTAAGCAGCGCACTGTGATCAACAGGTCAACCGTGTGTGAAAAACTTGTCCTGTCCAATCCCATACATTTCAAGACTTTACAAGCACAAACAGTAGCATGGGGCCATCTTCGCCGAATTGCGGGTAGGTCTGGCAGGATAGCGGCAGAGGGCAAGGTCAGGCCTTGTCCGGCCCCAGTTCGACGTGGAAGCGGCAGCCGTTGGGCTCCATGGTGCTGAGGCTGACGCTCCAGCCCTGGTTCTCGCAGATACGCTGCACCAGCGACAAACCGAGCCCCAGGCCATCCCCGCGTTTTTCACTGCCGCGTACGAACGGCTCGAACATCGCTTCGCGCTTCTCTTCTGGAATACCCACCCCGCTGTCCTCCACCACGAACCCGCAGGGCTCCAGGGTCAGCCGGATAAAACCTTGCTCGGTGTAGTGCAAGGCGTTGCGCAGCAGGTTGCCCATCACCGCGTGCAGAAAGGTGGTGTTGTAGCGCGTGTCCAGTGGCTGGCCCGGCTGGTAGATCAGCTCAAGGCCCTTGTGTTCGATTGGCTCACGCCAAATGCCGAGCAAGTCCTCAGCCACCTGGCTGAGGGTCACTTGGGGCGACATCGACGCATCGTTATGCTGAGCGCGGGCCAGCATCAGGAAGGTCTGCACCAGCTCGCGCATCTCTTCGCAGGCACGGGCAATGCGCTGCACCTGGTTACGCCCGCGCTGGTCGATGGCCGGGTTTTCCAGCAACAGCTCACAGGAGCTGGCCAGCACCATCAACGGCGTGCGCAATTCGTGGCTCACATCGCTGGTAAACAACTGCTCGCGCGACAAGGCCGCGCGCAGCCGCCCCAACGTGGCGTCGAACGCCACCGCCAGCTCGCCCACTTCATCGGCCGCATAGTCCGGCGCCAGGGGCGGCGCCAGGCCCAGCAACTGGTCGCGGTGACGCACCTGGCGGGCCAGGCGCACCACCGGCGCCATCACCTTGCGCGCCAGCACCCAGCCGAGGAACACCGCCAGCGCCAGGCTGAGCACGAAGCCCACCAGCACCACGGCGAACAGCACGCGCTCACGCTCTTCGAAATCGCTCTGGTCCTGCAACAGCACATAGCGCCGGCCATCAATGACTTCGACCATGGCGTGGTACGACAGTGATTCGCGGAACACTTCGTGAAAACCTGGTTCCAGGTGACGCAGGTCCTTGGGCAATTCAAAGTCACCCGGCCCGCCGCTGAAATAGAACAATTGGTCCGGCTCGGGTCGGTGGCGCCAGTCTTCGACCGTGTCCATCAGCAGCAAGCGTTGCAAGTCACCGCCAAGGCCCGCCGAGATCAACTTCTCTTCCACCAGGTGCACGGTCGCGACGATGCCCATGGCGAAGGCACCCGCCACCAACGCACTCATCAAGGCAAAGGCGATGATGATCCGCTGGGAAAGGCTTTGCTTAAACTCCATCACGCCCCTCGGCCAAGCGATAACCAACGCCGTGCACCGTCTGCAGTAACGGCTTGGCGAAGGGCTTGTCGATGACTTGGCGCAACTGGTGGACGTGGCTGCGCAGGCTGTCGCTGTCCGGGCAATCGTCGCCCCATAGCGCCTCTTCCAGGATTTCGCGGCGCAGCACGTGAGGACTTTTTTGCATCAGCACCGCCAGCAGCTTGAGGCCGACCGGGTTGAGCTTGAGCAGGCGCCCTTCGCGGGTGACTTCCAGGGTGTCGAGGTCATAGCTCAAATCGCCGACCTGCAAGGCGCGGCGGCCGCCGCCCTGAGCACGGCGCAGCACGGCTTCGATACGCGCGGCCAGTTCCGACAGGGCAAACGGTTTGAGCAGGTAATCATCGGCGCCAGACTTGAAGCCCTGCAACCGGTCGTCCAACTGGTCACGAGCGGTGAGCATGATCACCGGTGTGTCGCGACGTGCGTCTTCGCGCAGGCGCTTGCACAGGGTGTAGCCATCGATACCGGGCAGCATGATGTCGAGCACGATCAGATCGTAATGCTCGGTGGCCGCCAGGTGCAGGCCCGACAAACCGTCCTGCGCACAGTCCACGGTGTAGCCCTTGAGGCCCAGGTAATCCGCCAGGTTGGCCAGAATATCGCGGTTGTCTTCAACCAATAAAATTCGCATGGGCAGTGTCTCCGTACGCGGTAACGGCCGTGTTGGCTCGCGCAGCTTAAGGCCAAGCGGGGCTCAGGGATAGACCACGGAAGGCTATCGATATAGGTTTTCAACCGATATTTCAATCGAACGAGATTTTCACTATATCTTCACAGGCTGACCACAGTGGCACAGAGAAAATCGTCACCCATTGCCTCTTGGTATGCCTTTCAAAGGCTGACAAATCTGGCTTGCCTGCGCGGGGCTGCGAAACGGCCCCAGATAAAGCCACCGTGGAGCTCCAGATGCATTTAGATCGCCTGATTTGGGGTGGCTTCGCCACCAGCGCGGGGCAAGCCCGCTCACTACAATGGCTTCTGCGCCCCGAAATCTCGCGGTGGTTATTTGTTCCATTAAAAAGCCCCGCCTGCATCACTGCAGGCGGGGCTTTTTCAGTACAGGGGTAAGGCTGGCTTACATCATGCCGCCCATGCCACCCATGCCGCCCATGTCTGGCATACCGCCGCCAGCCGAGCCTTCTTTCTTCGGTGCATCAGCGATCGCCGCTTCAGTGGTCAGGATCAGACCGCCGATGGAGGATGCTGCCTGCAGCGCCGAACGGGTCACCTTGGTAGGGTCCAGGATGCCCATTTCGATCATGTCGCCGTAGACGCCCGTCGCAGCGTTGTAACCGTAGTTACCCTTGCCGTTCTTGACTTCGTTGACCACAACGCTTGGCTCGTCGCCGGAGTTGGCAGCGATCTGACGCAGCGGTGCTTCAACGGCGCGGCGCAGTACCGCGATACCGACGTTCTGGTCTGCGTTGTCGCCGGTCAGACCGGTGAGGGCTTCCAGAGCACGGATCAGCGCAACGCCACCGCCAGGTACCACGCCTTCTTCGACGGCTGCGCGGGTTGCGTGCAGGGCGTCTTCAACGCGGGCTTTCTTCTCTTTCATTTCAACTTCGGAACCGGCGCCAACCTTGATCACCGCAACGCCGCCGGACAGCTTGGCCAGACGCTCTTGCAGTTTTTCACGGTCGTAGTCCGAGGAAGTCTCGGCAACCTGGGCACGGATCTGGTTGATGCGCGACTGGATGTCGCCTTCAACGCCAGCACCGTCAACGATGATGGTGTTTTCCTTGGAGATGGTCACGCGCTTGGCGCTGCCCAGGTTTTCCAGGGTGGCGCTTTCCAGGCTCAGGCCGATCTCTTCGGAGATAACGGTACCGCCGGTCAATACGGCGATGTCCTGCAGCATGGCCTTGCGACGGTCGCCGAAGCCCGGAGCCTTGACGGCTGCGACTTTGACGATGCCACGCATGTTGTTCACAACCAGCGTCGCCAGGGCTTCGCCTTCAACGTCTTCGGAGATGATCAGCAGTGGACGGCCGGCTTTGGCCACGGCTTCCAGCACTGGCAGCATTTCGCGGATGTTGGAGATCTTTTTGTCAACCAGCAGGATCAGCGGGCTGTCCAGCTCGGCAACCATGGTTTCTGGTTTGTTGACGAAGTACGGGGACAGGTAGCCACGGTCGAACTGCATGCCTTCTACAACCGACAGTTCGTTTTCCAGGCCCGAGCCTTCTTCAACGGTAATCACGCCTTCTTTACCGACTTTTTCCATGGCTTCGGCAATGATGTCGCCGATGGAGCTGTCGGAGTTGGCGGAGATGGTACCTACCTGGGCGATAGCCTTGGTGTCAGCGCATGGCTTGGACAGGTTTTTCAGCTCGGCGACGATGGCGATGGTTGCCTTGTCGATGCCGCGCTTGAGGTCCATCGGGTTCATGCCGGCAGCGACGGCCTTGTAGCCTTCGTTGACGATGGCCTGAGCCAGAACGGTGGCGGTGGTGGTGCCGTCGCCTGCGTCATCGTTGGCACGGGAGGCAACGTCTTTGACCAGCTGCGCGCCCATGTTTTCGAAACGGTCTTCCAGTTCGATTTCTTTGGCGACGGAAACGCCGTCCTTGGTGATGGTCGGAGCGCCGAAGCTCTTCTCGATGATCACGTTACGACCTTTCGGGCCCAGGGTCGCTTTTACTGCGTCAGCCAGGATGTTGACACCGGTGAGCATTTTCTTGCGGGCGGAATCGCCGAATTTAACTTCTTTAGCAGCCATGATCGATATTCCTTAAATACTTTGTAGTAACGGGAAAATGAGCGGGGAAATCAGTCTTCCAGTACGGCGAGAATTTCATTCTCAGCCATGACCAGCAGGTCTTCGCCGTCGACTTTCACAGTGTTGCTGCCGGAGTAAGGGCCGAAAACAACCTTGTCACCCACTTTCACGGCCAGGGCGCGGACATCACCGTTTTCCAGGGTCTTGCCTGGGCCCGCAGCGACGATCACACCGTGGTTGGCTTTTTCAGCAGCCGAACCTGGCAGAACGATGCCGCCAGCGGTTTTCTTTTCTTCTTCGCTGCGACGGATGACGACGCGGTCGTGCAGAGGACGAAGCTTGCTCATTGTCGATCTCTCCTAATTGTGTTTTTCATCGGCCGGTATCAATTCCGGCGGGTTAAATTCCGGCGGTGCCGGTCGCGGTTCGCTGGGCGAAACGCGGAAGTCTGTCTAGTGTCACCACCAGAAACCTTGCGGTGACCGATACATAAGGGCGCATAAGCTGATTACAAGGGGACGCAGATGAAATTTTTTGTGTCTGCGGCCGGGAAAATGCAACACGGCACCCGAAGGTGCCGTGCCAATGAAGCGGTTATTTGCTGTCGCGGTGTTCGAACTCGCCTTCGATCACATCGCCTTCACGCCCCAACGGCTGGCGTGGAGCCGGGCCGCCACGGGGTTGCAGGTCGTCGGCGAACGCACGTTGGCGCAGCGCCGCCTCTTCGGCGCGCTGGCGCATCTTGCCGGCCAGCAGTTTGCGGGTGAACGGCAGCAACAGAAACAGTCCGACCACGTCGCTGACAAAACCCGGCAGGATCAACAGACCACCGGCCAGGGCCATCATCAGGCCTTCAAGCATGGTCTGGGCCGGCAGTTCGCCGCGGTTCAGGCTTTCACGGGCACGCAGCGCCGTGGCCAGGCCGGCGACGCGCAGCACCAGGACGCCGAGCATCGAGCCCAGGATGATCAGCAACAGAGCCGGGAAAAACCCGATCGCGCTGCTGACTTGAACGAATACGAACAGCTCCAGCACCGGGAACAGCAGAAAGAGCAATAAAAAAGGGCGCATCAAATGGTTCCTCAACGCAAGAATGCCTTGCCAGTACACACTAGATGACGCCACCCCTGCCTGAATTCAAGCTGAAGCCGGTTCTTTTTTCGGCCAGGCCTCGGCATGGGCCAGTGAAACCAGGGCTTCGCGCACTTGTGTCGGAGTGTTGCAGGGCTCGGCGAACGGCAACCAGTGCAGCGCCTGGCCGATGCGCAGGTGCATGCCCTCGCTGTCGATGCCGGCCAGCTGTGCCGGCTCGCTGACAGATAATCCCGCCAAGTCGACGTAATGGGCGATGGCCTGGGCATGATCAGTGTTCATGTGTTCGACCATGCTGCGCTCGGCCTTGCCGAAGAACGGGTTGGCCAGGGTCAACTGATCGACCCAGTGAATCGCCCCGAACCCGCCTATATAACGGTGACGGACCGGCTTGAGCACCCAGAAGTCGAAATCGTGGGCCTTGTGATAGTTGGCCGAATCGGGGAAGTAGCGGTAATAACGCTCGGCGGCCGCCTCGATGGCGACGGCGTCCGCCAGCTTCTCGGCTTCGGCCAGATAGGTCAGGCGCCCGACGGCCTGCACATCATCCGCCTCGCGCTCCCCTACCAACAACGAGCACTTGGGATCCTGCCGCAGGTTGTGGGTGTGCTGGGCGATGCGGCTGATCAGGATCAGCGGGCGGCCCTGCTCGTCCAGGCAATACGGCACGACCGAGCCGAAGGGAAAGCCGGGCATGGCCTTGGATAATGTGGAGAGAGCCCCACGGTATTCCTTGAGCAACAGCTCTCGGGCGTTCCTGGCAACCTGTGCGCTCAACGTTTGACTCCTCGGGTAATGGTCCACCCACAGTCTATGGGAATGGATCTCAACTCAAGGTAATCAATATACGCGCCGGTTGCCAGAAGGTCTGTGTTACCAGGCGACGCCGAAGCCTGCGGTGTAGCGGGTCTTGCTCAAGCTGCTTTCGGAGTCGCCGCTGATCACGTCGCGCTCGGCCTTGAGGTTGAGCGATGCCCACTCGGTGACCTTGTAGCGCAGGCCGACTTCCGCATCCAGGGAGTAATCGGCGGGTGCATCGATAGGCTTGCCCAATTCGCCGTTGGTGAAGAACTCGACGGTCTTGCCCACCAGGTAGCGGTTGTAGTTCCACTTCATGGCCAGCGAATAGAAGTTGTCCTTGCCGCCGTCGGCATATTCGTAATCGGTGCGGTTAACCAGCGAGCCCAGGGAGAACGCGCCCAGTTCATCGTCCCAGAACTGGTAGCCCGGGCCGGTACCCACGGTGCGCTGGCGCGCGAGGTCTTCTACCTTGTCGCGCTTGTAGGTCAAGCGACCTTGCCAGAACCAGTGTTCGGTGATGAAGCGGTCGAGGTCGTATTCCAGTGCCCAGTTGTCGGTGGTGGTCACATCGTCCTGGAATTCGCGGTTGTATTCACCCTGACCGGTATGACGCCATTGGCCATGGCGGGCAGTGGTCTTGAAGTCGATGTCGTAGTCGTTGGTGTCTTTCTCGGCACGTTTGTAGTCCAGTGCCATGTCGACATTGCCCTTCCACACCAGGTCTTCGATCACAGGCTTGGGCTTGATGATCTGCTGGATGCTCGCCAGGTCGACGGTCTTGGGCGCCTCGCCGTTGGCCAGCACTACTTTGCCGTCATCCGCCGCTTGCAGGGATTTGGCCTTTTCACCGGTGTAGGCATCTTGCTTGACCAGCAGTTCCTGGTCGCTTTCCAGGGTTTTGACCTGCTTCCAGTCCACCGGGACAGCGCCGGCGTAATCGGTCTGAATCAGCAGTTTGCCGCCGTCGAAGACCTTGATCTTGCCGGTCAGGCGGTCACCGTTCTTCAACCAGACGGTGTCTGCGAGCAAGGGCGTTGAGGCGCTGAAAACAGCAAGGCACAGCAGGGTTCTGGACAACATAAGCGGATTCGAGGCTCGGAGTTGGCGAAAAGAGGGCATTATCGTGTTAGATAATGGCTTAGCAAGCACTGACTCAAGGATCCGGCATGAGTTCAATGCTCAGCGCGATGTTTACAGACGTTTCTTACAAGAATGCCGACGATTTCAACGGATAGCCTCACAGTGAACGACCCTGCCGAAAACCCCGCCGAAATGCGCCGCACCGCGCTGTACCTGACCTTGGCGCAAGTACCCGAAGGCTGCGTGGTGAGTTACGGCGAGCTGGCGCAACTGGCGGGGCTGGGCCGCGCGGCGCGCTGGGTGGGACGGACCTTGAGCCAACTCCCCGAGGGCACTCGGTTGCCCTGGCACCGCGTGTTGGGCGCCGGCGGTCGGATAAGCCTGCCGGTGGGCAGTGCCTCGGGCGACGAACAACGCGCGCGTTTGCGCGCTGAAGGCATTACGGTCCGCAATAATCGCGTGGATATTCAGCGCCATGGCTGGCGCCCGGTAGAGCACAGCGGTTAGAGTGCGCGCTTTGTTTCCGCAAACCTGAGGCAGACTCCAGCCCATGCCCCGTAAAACCTGGCGCGCCGCGCTCGCTGCCTATGCCAGCCCCTCGACGTTAGTTCTGTTGTTGCTCGGCTTTGCCGCCGGCTTGCCTTACATGTTGGTGTTCTCGACGCTTTCGGTGTGGCTGCGTGAGGCCGGTGTGGCCCGCGAGACCATCGGCTATGCGAGCCTGATCGGTTTGGCGTACGCGTTCAAATGGGTCTGGTCGCCGCTGCTCGACCAATGGCGCCTGCCACTGCTGGGCAAACTCGGACGCCGTCGTTCCTGGCTGGTGCTGTCCCAGTCGCTGGTGATCCTCGGGTTGATCGGCATGGGCTTCTGCGACCCGCAGAAACACTTGTCCTGGCTGATCGCCATTGCCGTCATCGTCGCCTTCGCGTCCGCCACCCAGGACATCGCGGTCGACGCCTATCGCCTGGAAATCGCCGACGACAGCCGCCAGGCCGCCCTGGCCGCCAGCTATATGTCCGGTTATCGCATCGCCGCCCTGCTGGCCACGGCCGGTGCTCTGTTCTTTGCCGAAGGCTTCGGTTCCACCGGTTTCAACTATAAGCACGCGGCGTGGACCGGCACCTATGTGCTGTTCGGCGTGCTGATGGTCCCGGCGCTGCTCACCACGCTGTTCATGCGCGAACCGAACGTGCCGCTGCGTACCCAATTGCAGGCCGGGCGCTACAGTTTCGTGCATCAGTTGGTGTCGGTGTTTGTGCTGATCGTATTGCTGGTGTCGGTTCCGGCGATGTTTACCCAGTTGTTCAATACCGATTTCGCCAGTGTGCTGTTCCAGGGCGTCAGCCTGTGGGACCTGCTGATGGAAGACCGTGCCTTCCTGCGTGCCATCCTCTATATCACGCTGACGGCGCTGTGCCTGTCGGCCATGGGCCGCCGCGGGCTGGCACCGGTGCTGACGCCGGTCAATGACTTCATCCTGCGCTACCGATGGCAGGCGTTGCTGCTGCTGGGGCTGATCGCCACCTATCGCATGTCCGACACCGTGATGGGCGTGATGGCCAACGTGTTCTACATCGACCAGGGTTTTACCAAGGACCAGATTGCCGGGGTCAGCAAGATCTTCGGCCTGATCATGACCCTGCTCGGCGCCGGCATGGGCGGCCTGCTGATCGTGCGTTTCGGCATCCTGCCGATCCTGTTTATCGGCGGCGTGACCTCGGCCGGCACCAACCTGCTGTTCGTGATGCTCGCCGACCGGGGCCCGGACCTGCAGATGCTGATCTTCACCATCTCGCTGGATAACTTCAGTTCGGGCCTGGCGACATCGGCCTTCGTGGCCTACCTGTCGAGCCTGACCAACCTCAAGTTCTCCGCCACCCAATACGCACTGCTCAGCTCGATCATGCTGTTGCTGCCGCGTCTGATCGGCGGGTATTCGGGGGTGATGGTGGAGAAGTTCGGCTACCACAACTTCTTCCTGATCACTTGCATACTGGGAGTGCCGACGCTGCTGCTGATTGCGTTGCACTGGTATCAGGAGAACCGGCGGATCAAATTGAATCCGCCCGCCGAGGACTGATTTTTGGGGGCCCTTTAAAAGCCAGACCGCGGCGCCCCCATCGCGAGCAAGCTCTGCTCCTACAGACAGCCCTACATTCTGATGCCTGTACGGCGGCAGTTTGCGCCCGTACAATCCCAAGTCATTTCAAGTCCAAGCAACCGACAACGGCCTACCATGCGTACCAGTCAATATTTGCTCGCCACACAGAAAGAAACGCCTTCCGACGCGGTCGTGATCAGCCATCAGTTGATGCTGCGCGCCGGCATGATCCGCAAATTGGCCTCCGGCCTGTACACCTGGCTGCCCATGGGCTTGAAGGTGATGCGCAAGGTCGAAGCCATCGTTCGTGAAGAAATGAACGCTGCCGGCTCTCTGGAAGTGTTGATGCCGAGCACCCAGCCGGCTGAGCTGTGGCAGGAATCCGGGCGCTGGGAAGAGTACGGCCCTGAGCTGCTGCGCTTCAAGGACCGTCATGGCCGCGACTTCTGCGCCGGCCCGACCCATGAAGAAGTGATCACCGACCTGATGCGCAATGAGCTGAGCAGCTACAAACAGCTGCCGCTGAACCTGTATCAGATCCAGACCAAATTCCGCGATGAAATCCGCCCACGCTTCGGTTTGATGCGTGGCCGTGAATTCATCATGAAGGACGCCTACTCGTTCCACGCCGACCAGGCATCGCTGCAGGTCACTTATGACCGCATGCACCAGGCCTACTGCAACGTGTTCACGCGCCTGGGCCTGAAATTCCGCCCGGTTGAAGCGGACAACGGTTCCATCGGCGGCGCCGGCTCCCACGAATTCCACGTGCTGGCCGAGTCCGGCGAAGACGATATCGTGTTCAGCAACGGTTCCGACTACGCGGCGAACATCGAGAAGGCCGAAGCCATACCGCGCGAAACCTCGCGCCCGGCGCCGGCTGAAGAACTGCGCCTGGTGGACACCCCGGACACCAAGACCATCGCGGCCCTGGTGGAGAAATTCAATCTGCCGATTGAAAAGACCATCAAGACCCTGATCGTGCACGCCGAGGAAGAAGGCAAGCTGATCGCCCTGGTGATCCGTGGCGACCACGAACTCAACGAAATCAAGGCTGCCCAGCAACCTGGCGTTGCCAGCCCGCTGGTCATGGCCTCCGATGCCGAACTGCGTGACGCCATTGGCGCCGGTGCCGGCTCCCTCGGCCCGCTGAACCTGCCGTTGCCGATCATCATTGACCGCTCGGTCGAGCTGATGAGCGACTTCGGTATCGGCGCGAACATCGACGACAAGCACTACTTCGGTGTGAACTGGGAGCGTGACCTGCCGGTTCCGACCGTGGCCGACCTGCGCAACGTGGTTGCCGGCGACCCAAGCCCGGACGGCAAGGGCACCCTGGAAATCAAGCGCGGCATCGAAGTCGGGCACATCTTCCAGCTGGGCAACAAGTACAGCAAGGCGATGAAGTGCGAAGTGCTGGGCGAGAACGGCAAGCCGATCACCCTGGACATGGGCTGCTACGGCATTGGTGTATCCCGCGTGGTTGCCGCCGCCATCGAGCAGAACAACGACGACAAAGGCATCATCTGGAGCGACGCCCTGGCACCGTTCCAGGTGGCCCTGGTACCGCTGCGTTACGAAACCGAGCAAGTACGCGAAGCCACCGACAAACTGTATGCCGAACTGACGGCCGCCGGTTTTGAAGTGTTGCTCGATGACCGGGACAAGAAAACCAGCCCGGGCATCAAGTTCGCAGACATGGAACTGATTGGCATCCCGCACCGCATCGTGGTCAGTGACCGCGGCCTGGCTGATGGCAATCTGGAATACAAGAGCCGGACCGAAGCCGAAGCCCAACCGTTGCCGGTGGCTGACGTGCTGTCTTTCCTCCAGGCGCGTATTCGTCGCTGAAAACCAGATCAAGAGAAGTCATGTTCAAGCGAAACACCAGAGCCCTGGGGGGCGCCGCCTTGTGCGGCGCCCTGCTGGTCAGCGGCTGCGCCAACCAGATGTCGCAACGCAGTGAGCACGAGGAGCGGGTCGAGCGAAAGTTGCTCGACCATAGCCTGCAGATCGATGTAGGCGAACCTAAAGTGCTGGAGCTGCCGCAACGCCGGGTTCGCATTCATGAGCAGAAGACCTTCGAGGTCACCGAATTCGAAGTCACCCGTCGTTACGACCGCTACACGCCCTACCAGCCCTGGCGCAAACTCTATGAGATGCCCCTGGGTGCGGTGGCGTTGGTGGCGGGCGCCGGTGCCAACGTGGCGAATATCTTCGCCCTTGGCAACTTGCCCACCAGCATGACTCACGACTGGCTGACCTACGGCGTGGACGGCCTCAACCCGTTCATGAACGTGCAGTCCCATGGCCGCGCGCAGCAGAACCTGGCGGGTATCGATGAAGTCCAGCGCGACAAGCGCCTGGAGTATTCGAGCCTGCCCTGGAGCGAGCGTCCGGTACAGGTCTTCGCCGGCAAACAGACCCATGAGCTGACCACCGACCGCAACGGCGTTCTGCGCCTTAACCTGTTGGACAGCCCGTTTGCCGAACAGGACCTGAACCACGTCACGACTTTGAAGATCAGCGTGCAGGATGGCCAGGACGATGTGCATTCGGACTCGACCCTGGCGATCAGCAGCACCCTGCGCGGCAAGTTGCTGGAAGCCCACGGCCTGATTTACGACGACCTGGAGGACGACGAAGTCAGCCAATGGGTGCACCGGGTCAAGCGCCTGTCGGAGCTGGGCCTGGAAGAAGAAGCCAGCGAACTGGAACAAAGCCTGATCGAACTGACCCGTAATGATCCGGAGTTGCAGCAGGAGTTTCTGCAAGCGCTGACCAAGGATGCGGGGCGGTTGGTGGCGGATCCAGGGGCACGTTGAATCTGAAGCCTGGCGCAGATCAAATGTGGGAGGGGGCTTGCTCCCTCCCACATTTTGTTCCGGTTTCTACCAAGAGAACTCTAACTGTTCGTTGCCGCCGCTCAGGTCCAGCAACCGTACGCCAATCCCCAGCAACCGCACCGGTTTCCCTCCGCGGTTAAACGCCTGAGTCAGCAACTGTTGATAACTCTCCAGGTCCCTCCCCGCCCCGGACTGTTCCAGCGTCGTCTGGGTAAAATCGTGAAATTTCACCTTAACGAACGGCTTGCCCGCCTTATAGCTGCTGTCGATACGCGCCATGCGCCCGGTCAGGGTTTCCATCAGCTCCGGGAGTTTTGCCAGGCAACTTGAAAGATCCGGCAGGTCTACATCGTAGGTATTTTCCACACTGATTGATTGCCGTCGGCTGTCGTTCTGCACCACGCGGTCATCGATCCCACGCGCCAGGCTCCAGAGCCGCTCGCCAAAACTGCCGAATTCGCGCACCAGTGCCAGCTTGTTCCATTCGCGCAGTTGCAGACAGTCTTCAATCCCCAGGCGCGCCAGCTTATCGGCAGTGACCTTGCCTACGCCGTGCAGCTTGCTCACGCGCAACTGGGAAACGAAGTCTTCGACCTGGTCCGGGGTAATGACGAACAGGCCGTTGGGCTTTTTCCAGTCGCTGGCGATCTTGGCCAGGAATTTGTTCGGCGCCACGCCTGCGGACACGGTGATGTGCAACTGGTTGGAGACGCGACGACGAATATCCTGGGCGATACGCGTGGCGCTGCCGCCAAAATGCGGGCTGTCGGAGACGTCCAGGTAGGCTTCATCCAGGGACAACGGCTCGATCAGGTCGGTGTAATCGCGAAAGATCAGCTGAATTTCCTTCGACGCTTCTTTATAGGCATCCATACGCGGCTTGACGATGGTCAGGTCCGGGCAGAGCTTCAAGGCATGTCGCGACGACATGGCCGAACGCACCCCATACGCCCGCGCCTCGTAGTTGCACGTAGCGATCACCCCCCGTCGATCCGCCGAACCGCCCACCGCCAGCGGTTTTTGCGCCAGGCTCGGGTCGTCGCGCATCTCGATGGCGGCGTAGAAGCAATCACAGTCGACGTGGATGATTTTGCGCTGTGTCATATAAAGGAGGCAATCCAACGGGTGGCCAGTATCGCATTCACCCCTGTATATAGCACCAGTAGTTTGAATCTTCCGTCTAAGCGGTAGGAAAATTCCTGGATGAATTTATTTTCTCAATCGAATTTAGCCTTCCGATAGAGCTGAAAGCCACGGCCCGACTAGCCCGCACCGCTCAAACGGCCCGGCGTGGAGAGCTAACCGCTTGAACCACAAGCGCTTTTCTTTGAATCACGGGTTGACACACTCGCGTTCCTCTGTAGAATGCCGACACACAGACGCGGGATGGAGCAGTCTGGTAGCTCGTCGGGCTCATAACCCGAAGGTCGTCGGTTCAAATCCGGCTCCCGCAACCAAACATCAAAAAAGGCTACTCGAAAGAGTGGCCTTTTTTGTGCCTGCTCATTTTAGGCAAATCGCGGATTGTCGAACAAAAAACCTTTCCTCACGCGCACTTACAGGCGCACAGCCACCCTTTCAGGGTTAATTCGCACTTATTTGACCCATCGGTTGATTAACGGTTGACACCTCGTCGCTGGGCTGTAGAATGCCGCCCACAGACGCGGGATGGAGCAGTCTGGTAGCTCGTCGGGCTCATAACCCGAAGGTCGTCGGTTCAAATCCGGCTCCCGCAACCAAACATCAAAAAAGGCTACTCGAAAGAGTGGCCTTTTTTGTATCTGGCAAAAAAGTTCTTCTGAAACAATGATATGGCATCTTTCATGAAACCCTGCGCGGTTTGTTGAGTCCATCTCATCGCACGCTATGCTTACGCCTCTACGACCAATGGCCGCAGTCGCCCCACCCGGTGATCCGCGTTAATATTTGTAATTATTTTGTCCATAGGGATTGGTAACTTGGCTGGATACCTCCATCCTGTCGCGCACAATCCACGAGGTGATTGATGCGCGCCAACTCGTCTGAACCACAAGAGACCGTCACAGCAGAACAACCGATCACACCCACCCGCTTGCGCTGGCTGGATCTGTTGAGCAAATACCGGCAACCCATCGGGCTGGCCGTTACCTTGCTGCTGTTCGCAATCGCTCTGATCGCCTGCCGACACCTGCTGCTGGAGCTGGATCTCTATGCCCTCCACGACTCGATCCTGGAAGTGCCCAAGCCGGCATTGCTGGGTGCATTTGCCGCAGCCGTCGCCGGGTTCATCATCCTATTGGGCTATGAGTTTTCCGGCGCGCGTTACGCCGGCGTAAACCTACCCGCCAAAACCCTGGCCCTGGGCGGCTTTACCGCGTTTGCCATCGGCAATGCCATTGGCCTGTCGATGCTCTCGGGCGGGTCGGTGCGCTATCGTTTATATGCGCGCCATGGCATCGGGGCTTCGGAAGTGGCCCATATGACCGTGTTCGCCAGCCTGGCCCTGGGCTGCGCCCTGCCACCGCTGGCCGCACTGGCCACGCTGAGCAACTTGCCGGCCGCATCGACCTACCTGCATTTGCCGCAAAGTGTGCTCGGCGGCGTTGCCGGCGCCGTGCTGCTGCTGTCGACGATGCTGTGCATCGGTATTTATCGCCGTCGCCTGCCGGAACAGCCGTACCCGGACAACCTGCTGGTCAGGGTTGGCCGTCGCACCCTGCGCCTGCCTGGCCGGCGCCTGACGTTCCTGCAGTTGGTCATCACCGCACTCGACGTCGCCGCCGCCGCCGCGGTTCTTTATATGTTGCTGCCGGAAGCCCCGCCGTTCGGCCCGTTCCTGCTGGTGTACCTGCTGGCCCTGGCCGCTGGCGTACTCAGCCATGTACCGGGCGGCGTCGGGGTGTTCGAAGCGATCCTGCTGGCGGCCTTCGCCGATAAGCTCGGCGCCGCGCCACTGGCCGCCGCGCTGCTGCTGTATCGCATGATCTATGTGGTGCTGCCGCTGCTGATTGCCTGCGTGTTCCTGCTGGTCAACGAGGCCCAGCGCCTGTTCCAGACCCAACAAAGCCTGCGCGTGGCCTCGGGCCTCGCGGCACCGGTGTTGGCCGTGCTGGTTTTTTTGTCCGGCGTGGTCCTGCTGTTTTCCGGCGCCACGCCGGAGATCGACTCACGCCTGGAAAACATCGGCTTCCTGATTCCCCACCGCCTGATTGACGCGTCGCACTTCGGCGCCAGCCTGATCGGCGTACTGTGCCTGTTGCTGGCCCAGGGCCTGCGTCGACGCTTGTCGGCCGCCTGGATGCTGACCATGGTGCTCCTGCTGACGGGCGCCCTGCTCTCATTGCTTAAAGGTTTCGACTGGGAAGAAGCCAGCCTGATGATCATGACGGCGGTTCTGCTGGCGATCTTCCGTCGCTCGTTCTACCGCGCCAGCCGCCTGACCGAGTTGCCGTTTTCGCCGCTGTACCTGGTGTCCAGCGTCTGCGTGCTGGGGGCCTCGATCTGGCTGCTGCTGTTTGCCTATCAAGACGTGCCTTACAGCCATCAACTATGGTGGCAGTTCACCCTCGACGCCAACGCGCCACGCGGCCTGCGTTCGTTGCTGGGGGCCGCCGTGTTGCTGGTGATCGTCTCACTGACCTGGCTGCTGCGCACCGCGCGACCGGTGATCCACCTGCCGACGCCGCAAGAGCTGGAACGCGCCACCAAGATCCTGATGGCCTCGTCCCAGCCGGACGGTGGCCTGGCGCTGACCGGCGACAAGGCGCTGCTGTTCCATCCCAACGACGAAGCCTTCCTGATGTACGCCCGTCGCGGCCGCAGCCTGGTGGCCCTGTACGACCCGATCGGCCCGACCCAACCGCGTGCCGAGATGATCTGGCAGTTCCGCGACCTGTGCGACATCCACCATGCGCGCCCGGTGTTCTACCAGGTGCGGGCGGAGAACCTGCCGTACTACATGGACATCGGCCTCACCGCGATCAAGCTGGGCGAAGAAGCCCGCGTCGACCTCAAACGCTTTGACCTGGAAGCCAAGGGCAAAGAGATGAAGGATCTGCGCTACACCTGGAACCGTGGCACCCGGGACGGCCTGTCCCTGGAGATCTGCGAGCCGGGCACGGCGCCGATGGATGAATTAAAAGTTATCTCGGACGCCTGGCTTACCGGTAAGAATGTGCGCGAAAAGGGCTTTTCCCTGGGGCGCTTCAGCGACGACTACCTCAAACACTTCCGTATCGCGATCATTCGCTTCGAAGGGCGCCCGGTGGCCTTTGCCAACCTGCTTGAAACCTACAACCATGACCTGGCCAGCCTTGACCTGATGCGTGCCCACCCGGACGCGCCCAAGCTGACCATGGAATTCATGATGGTCGGTCTGATTCAACATTATAAGAGTCACGGCTACGCCCGCTTCAGCCTCGGCATGGTGCCGTTGTCGGGCCTGCAACCGCGACGCGGTGCGCCATTGACCCAGCGCTTGGGTTCGATGGTGTTCCGGCGTGGCGAGCAACTGTATAACTTCCAAGGTCTGCGCCGCTTCAAAGACAAGTTCCAGCCTGACTGGGAACCCCGTTACATGGCCGTGCCCGCGGGACTTGATCCGCTGGTGGCGCTGGCCGATACCGCCGCCCTGATCGCGGGCGGCTTGACTGGATTGGTGAAACGCTGATGATTCGACGTTCCTGGCGGTATGTATTGGCCTTTGTAGTGCTGCTCGCCCTGGTCCTGGGCGCCGGCTTTTGGTACTGGAACCGCCCTGCCCCGCAGCCAACCCTGGAGCAGTTGCCCCAGGCCGATGGCTCGGTGATGACCCGCGTTACTCCGACCGGCACAGCCAAAGCCCGCGTCGCCGTGGCGGTAATGGCCGACGAAACCCTGACCGACAGCCAACTGATTGCCCTGAGCCAGGGCGGCAAGGCCCAGATCGTCCAGGTGATCGTGCCAAAAGATGACTGCAAGCTGCAGGAACAAGCGCTGCAAAGCGCCCTGGGCCAGCTCAAGGGCCCGGCGACGCTGGTCAGCGGCATCGGCCCTGGCGCCGCCCTCGCCTGGCGCTGGCTGGCCGCCCAGAACGACGACAAGGCCAACGCCATCTCCGTCGGCTTCGCCCTGGTGCAGGAAGGCTGCAAAGACCCACTGCCCAAGACTGCCGCCCACGGCAACTGGCTGGTGGCCTGGAACGATAACCCTGATGATGAAAGCGCCAGTTTCGTACGCGACACACCGCGCGCGACGACCAGCATCAGCGACTACGACATTCACTACCCGCAAGTCCTGAACAACGAACTGCGCAAGCAACTGGTGGGTTCGGACAACGGCGGCCTGGCGATTCCGGTGGTGGAAGTACCGGCGGGCCAGGCCAAAGACACGGTCACCCTGTTCCTCTCCGGTGACGGCGGCTGGCGTGACCTGGACCGCGACGTGGCCGGCGAAATGGCCAAGATCGGCTACCCGGTGGTCGGCATCGACACCCTGCGTTACTACTGGCAGCACAAGACCCCGGAACAAAGCGCCAAGGACCTCGCCGAGCTGATGCAGCACTACCGGCAGAAGTGGGGCACCAAGCGCTTTGTGCTGACCGGCTATTCATTCGGCGCCGACGTCCTGCCCGCCATCTACAACCGTATGCCGGAGAACGAGCAGCAGCGGGTCGATGCAATCATCCTGCTGGCCTTCGCCCGCACCGGCAGCTTCGAGATCGAAGTGGAAGGCTGGCTGGGCAATGCCGGCAAGGAAGCCGCCACCGGCCCGGAAATGGCCAAGCTGCCGGCGGACAAGGTGGTGTGCATTTACGGCGAGGAAGAAGTCGATGAGAGTGGCTGCACCGACAAGACGGCGGTGGGCGAGGCGGTGAAGCTGCCAGGCGGGCATCACTTCGACGAAAACTACCCGGCGCTGGCCAAGCGCTTGGTGGATATCATCGTCAAGCACCAGGCCAAGGCCGAGTAACTCCAGGCAACACACAGGACCAAATGTGGGAGGGGGCTTGCCCCCTCCCACAGTTGTTTTGCGGTGTTCATAAACTCTAGCGCGGTTCGATGTGCGCAATCATCAGTTGCACCGTTTCATTCCCACGGAACTCGTTAACATCCAGCTTGTAGGCCAACTCCACCCAACGCACGGTCGGGTTCGGCCAGACCTCTCGGTCCACACCAAACGCAATGCCATCGAGCTTCACCGACCCGCATTCGCTCTTGAGCACCACTTTGAGGTGCCGCTCCCCCACTACGCGCTGTTCCACCAACTGGAATACCCCGTGAAACAACGGCTCGGGAAAGTGCTGCCCCCACGGGCCGGCATGCCGCAATGCGCGGGCCAGTTCCAGGTGAAACTCTTCCACCGCCAGGGTGCCGTCGGACAGCAGGCGACCGGTCAGGTCTTCTTCGCGCAATTGACGACGCACTTCGGCATCAAAGGCCTCGGCGAACAGAGGGAAGTTTGCCTCGGGCAACGTCAACCCCGCCGCCATGGCGTGGCCGCCGTACTTGGCGATGAGGTTGGGATGCTGGCTCGCAACCACCGCCAGGGCATCACGGATGTGAAAACCCTGCACAGAGCGCCCTGAGCCCTTGAGCAGGCCATCACCGGCGTCGGCGAAGGCGATGGTCGGGCGGAAATAGCGCTCCTTCATGCGCGATGCCAGGATGCCGATCACACCCTGGTGCCACTCCGGGTCGAACAGGCACAGGCCGTAGGGCATCGAGTCCACCGGCAAGTCCTTGAGCTGGGCCAGGGCCTCGCGCTGCATGCCTTGCTCGATGGACTTACGGTCCTGGTTCATGCCGTCCAGTTGCGCGGCCATTTCCCGTGCCGCCGCGGCGTCCGTGGTGAGCAGGCATTCGATACCCAGGCTCATATCGTCCAGGCGTCCGGCCGCGTTGAGCCGTGGCCCGAGGATAAACCCCAGGTCGGTGGAGGTGATGCGCGCCGCGTCGCGCTTGGCCACCTCAAGGATCGCCTTGATCCCCGGCCGCGCACGACCGGCGCGAATACGCTCCAGGCCTTGATGCACAAGGATGCGGTTGTTGGCGTCCAGGGGCACCACATCGGCAACGCTGCCCAGGGCGACCAGGTCGAGCAGATCGCCGATGTTCGGCTGCGGCGTGTTCGCGTACCAGCCCAGGTCCCGCAAACGCGCACGCAATGCCATCAGCACGTAGAAAATCACCCCCACGCCGGCCAGGGCCTTGCTCGGAAACTCACAGCCAGGCTGGTTCGGGTTGACGATGGCGTCCGCCGCCGGCAACTCGTCACCGGGCAAGTGGTGGTCGGTGACCAGCACCTTCAGCCCCGCCGCTTTCGCGGCAGCCACACCTTCGACACTGGAGATGCCGTTATCCACGGTGATCAGCAATTGCGGCTCGCGCTGCAGGGCCACCGCGACGATTTCCGGCGTCAGGCCGTAGCCATATTCGAAACGGTTGGGCACCAGGTAATCGACATGGGCCGCACCAAGCAAACGCAGGCCCAGGGTGCCCACGGTGCTGGCAGTGGCGCCATCGGCATCGAAGTCACCCACGATCAGGATGCGCTGGCGTTGTTCCAGGGCCGTCACCAACAGGTCCACCGCCGCGTCGATACCCTTGAGCTGCTGATAGGGAATCAACCGCGCCAGGCTTTTATCCAGCTCGGCCTCGGATTGCACCCCCCGTGCGGCGTAGAGACGGGTCAACAGCGGTGGCAATTCACCAAGGAATGGCAGGACAGCGGGCAACGGGCGGGGATCGATACGCATACGGAGGTGATGACTTCTCTACGGATACAACGGTTAAACGACAATTCTTCAAACAACACAAATCACTGTGGGAGGGAGCAAGTCGAATCGTCGCACCGCCCCTCCCACATTTATTTTTCAATCGCGTCCGCCAACCAGCCATTGCAATTGCACTTCATGCTGACCACGGTCGTCAGTGACGAAGACGGTGCCTTCGCTGATCATCACGTCCCACTTGATCACGCGCGGCATGTCCTTGGCCAGGGTCTCCAGCACTTCCTGCGGCACGGCGGCGATGTGCACGTTCTTCAGGTTAGTCGCCACCGGCACCACTTTGCCTTCCCATACGCGCAGGCTGCCGTACGCCAGCAGGCTGGTGCGCTCGGTGCGGCGCGAACACCAGGTCAGGCGGTCGGCATCGGGCTGGCCGACTTCGATCCAGTGCAACACACGGTCATCCAGGCTTTTTTCCCACAGGGCGGGTTCGTCTACATCCGACAGACCACGCCCGAACGCCAATTGCTCGTTGTAAAAGAGGGCGTAGGCCAGCAGGCGCACGGTCATGCGCTCTTCGGTTTCCGAAGGGTGACGGGCGATGGTCTGTTTAACGCTCTCATACACCGAACGGTCGAGGTCGGTGAGGTTGAGTTCGAATTTGTAGGTCGTGGACGGCTGGGCCATGAACGGGCTTCTAAAGACAGGGAAAGGCGCCAGTCTAACCGATGGCGGGGTGATTCAACGAATCATCCACCTTATCCCTGGCCGTTCGCCTATGTTAAAAGGCATCACACATCTGCCCAGCGTCTGAAGGATCCCCATGTCGTTTAATGCCAAACCGCTTGCCGGCCTGAAAGTCATCGAACTCGGTACCCTGATCGCCGGGCCGTTCGCCTCACGTATCTGTGCCGAATTCGGTGCCGAGGTGATCAAGGTCGAATCCCCGGACGGCGGCGACCCGCTGCGCAAATGGCGCAAGCTGTATGAAGGCACCTCGCTGTGGTGGTTCGTACAGGCACGCAACAAAAAGTCACTGACGCTGAACCTCAAGCACCCGGATGGCCTGGCGATCCTCAAAGAGCTGCTGGCGGACGCCGATATTCTCATCGAAAACTTCCGCCCCGGCGTGCTGGAGAAGCTCGGCCTGAGCTGGGAAACCCTCCACGCACTGAACCCGAAACTGGTGATGGTGCGGCTCTCGGGCTTCGGCCAGACCGGCCCGATGAAAGATCAACCGGGGTTTGGAGCCGTGGGCGAATCCATGGGCGGGCTGCGCTACATCACCGGTTTCGAGGACCGGCCGCCGGTGCGCACCGGCATTTCCATCGGCGATTCCATAGCCGCCTTGTGGGCGGTGATCGGTGCGCTGATGGCGCTGCGGCATCGCGAAGTGAATGGTGGCTTGGGCCAGGTGGTGGACGTGGCCCTGTACGAGGCGATCTTTGCGATGATGGAAAGCATGATTCCCGAATTCGACGTGTTCGGCTTTATCCGCGAACGCACCGGTAACATCATGCCTGGTATTACTCCCTCCTCCATCCACACCAGCGCCGACGGCAAGCACGTGCAGATCGGCGCCAATGGTGATGCAATCTTCAAGCGTTTCATGAGCGCCATCGGCCGTGACGACTTGGCCAACGACCCGCAACTGGCCAGTAATGACGGGCGTGACGGCCGCCGTGACGAGCTTTATGGGGTGATTGATCGCTGGGTGAATTCGCTGCCGCTGGAACAGGTGGTGGAGCAGCTCAACCAGGCCGAAGTGCCCGCCAGCCGCATCTACAGCGCCGAAGATATGCTCGGCGACCCGCAGTTCCTCGCCAGAGAGATGTTCCTCAAGGCGCAGTTGCCCGACGGCAAGGACTTCAAGATGCCGGGCATCGTGCCAAAGCTGTCGGACACCCCCGGCAGCTGCGAGTGGGTCGGGCCGCAGCTCGGTGAACACAACAGCATCGTGCTCAATGAGCTGGGGTACGACGCCGCCGCGATCACACGCCTGCGCGAACAGGGCGCCATCTGAATCGCAGGCAAAAAGAAACCCCGAAGCGTGGGGAGACACTTCGGGGTTAAACGTGGCCTTACAATGACCAGTACAACAAGCCACAAACACCGGAGCACAATGTTTGCTCTTGCTGTTAAAAAATCTGACAGGCCATGCCGTAGGAAGTTTCGAAGGATAAATAATTCTTCATGCGCACACCGGCGCACGCGTCATGGCAGCATTGCGCAAGGCTGCAATGACCGAGGGTTCCAGGCGGCCTTCCGCGATTTTCAGATCGCGCAGCAGGCAATCCACCACATCCACCAACGCGCGCTTGTCGGTTAATTGCGCGCGGTTGAATTCGCGCTCGACCATGATGGCGCCACTTGGGTTCTTCACGGTCACCAGGCATTCGCCCAGCACACCAGCGGTGGTCAGCGTAACCTGATAAGGGCTCAGTGCTTCTTCGAGCAATAGGCTGATACTTTGCATCTCGATCACCACTCAATAGTTCGGGAACAATCGTTTCAACGGGTGCAGCATCTATCCTAAGTGACTGGTTATGACGTAGGAAAGTTCGCTTTTTCGTTGTTGCGGGGATGACGTTTCCAGCATGCGCCTGCAACATGACAATGAAAAAACGTTGGCACAGAAACCAAAAACGCCGCTGACCCAAGGGAGGGAAAGCGGCGTTTTTGTATACGCGGTTCGCCTTACAACGGCTTACCCCGGTTGCCATGCTGGCTGACAAACGCCTGCACAGCTTTCAAATCATTGGCCAATACCGTGCAACGCTCTTGCCGCTCGAACAGGTCGGCCAGATGCGCCGGCAGTTCCAGGGCCTTGCCGACACCAGCCTTCTCCACCGCTTCCGGGAATTTGACCGGGTGCGCGGTGCCAAGGATCACCATCGGAATGTCCAGGCTGCGACGGCATTCGCGGGCGGCCTTCACCCCGATGGCGGTGTGCGGGTCGAGCAACTCGCCGGTCTGGGCATAGACTTCGGCGATGGTTTCGCAGGTCTGCGCATCGTCCACAGCCAGGGAGTCAAACAGCTTGCGGGTTTCGGTCCAGCGTTCTTGCTCGACGTTGAAACCGCCGCCGCTCTTGAAGCTGTTCATCAATTCGGCAATGGCCGCACCGTTGCGACCGTGCATGTCGAACAGCAGGCGCTCGAAGTTCGACGAGACCATGATGTCCATCGACGGTGACAGCGTCGCGTGCAGGGTTTCCTTGATGTAACCGTTGCCGCTCATGAAGCGGTGCAGGATGTCGTTGCGGTTGGTGGCGACGATCAACTGGTTGATCGGCAGCCCCATGTTGCGCGCCAGGTAACCGGCGAAAATATCGCCGAAATTGCCGGTAGGCACCGAGAACGACACCGAACGCGCCGGGCCGCCCAACTGCAGGGACGCGTGGAAGTAGTAGACGATCTGGGCCATGATCCGCGCCCAGTTGATCGAGTTGACCGCCACCAGGCGCGTGCCCTTTAGGAAGCTCTGGTCAGCGAAGCTGTTCTTGACCATTTCCTGGCAGTCATCGAAGTTGCCTTCGATGGCGATGTTATGGATGTTCTCACCAAAGATGGTGGTCATCTGGCGACGCTGCACTTCCGATACCCGCTGGTGCGGGTGCAGGATGAAGATGTCGACGTTTTCGCAATGCTTGCAGCCTTCGATGGCCGCCGAACCGGTATCGCCGGAGGTGGCGCCGATGATCACCACGCGCTCGCCGCGCTTTTCCAGCACGTAATCGAGCAGACGACCGAGCAGTTGCAGGGCGAAATCCTTGAACGCCAGGGTCGGGCCGTGGAACAGCTCCAGTACCCATTCATTGCCGTTCAGTTGGCGCAGAGGGGCGATGGCGTTGTGGGAAAACACGCCATACGTTTCTTCCAGAATCTTTTTAAAATCGGCGTCCGGAATGCTGCCGGTGACGAACGGGCGCATCACCCGGAACGCCAGCTCGTGGTACGGCAGGCCGGCCCAGGAGGCGATTTCTTCCTGGGTGAAGCGTGGCAGGTTTTCCGGCACATACAGGCCGCCGTCGGTGGCAAGGCCTGCCAGCAAGACGTCTTCGAAATTCAGGGCCGGTGCCTGGCCGCGGGTGCTGATGTAACGCATAGGGGCAAACCTTCGGTTTGGGCTGCAAGCTTCAAGTGACAAGCGGCAAGTTAAAACTGATCGGCTTTTACTTGCAGCTTGCAGCTAATAGCTTGCAGCTGAATTAATTGAGATGTTCGACGCGAATCCGGACGACCGGCCCAACTACGCCCTGGAGCGCTTCGAGAGCCTCGATGGCATCATTGATGTGCTGCTCAAGCACGCGGTGGGTCAGCAGGATCATCGGCACCTGGCCATTTTGCTCCTCGACTTCCTTCTGCATGATCGACTCGATGTTGATACCGCGCTCCGACAGGATACTGGCCACCTGAGCCAACACGCCCGGGTGATCCTTGGCCTGGATGCGCAGGTAGTACGCGCTCTCGCAGGCTTCGATCGGCAGGATCGGGTGGGCCGACAGCGAATCCGGCTGGAAGGCCAGGTGCGGTACGCGGTTTTCCGGGTCGCTGGTCATGGCGCGAACCACGTCCACCAGGTCGGCGATCACCGACGAGGCGGTCGGCTCCATGCCGGCGCCGGCGCCGTAGAACAGGGTCGAACCGGCGGCGTCGCCGTTGACCATCACGGCGTTCATCACGCCGTTGACGTTGGCGATCAGGCGGTCGGCCGGGATCAGCGTCGGGTGCACACGCAACTCGATACCGGCTGGAGTGCTGCGCGCCACACCGAGGTGCTTGATGCGGTAACCCAGGGCTTCGGCGTAGTTCACGTCGGCGGTGGTCAGCTTGGTGATGCCTTCGGTGTAGGCCTTGTCGAACTGCAGCGGGATACCAAAGGCGATGGACGCCAGGATGGTCAGCTTGTGAGCGGCGTCGATGCCTTCCACGTCGAAGGTCGGGTCGGCTTCGGCGTAACCCAGGGCCTGGGCTTCGGCCAGTACGTCTTCGAAGGTACGGCCCTTCTCGCGCATTTCGGTGAGGATAAAGTTACCGGTGCCGTTGATGATACCGGCCACCCAATTGATGCGGTTGGCGGACAGGCCTTCACGGATCGCCTTGATCACCGGGATCCCACCGGCCACGGCGGCCTCGAACGCCACGATCACGCCTTTTTCACGGGCCTTGGCGAAGATCTCGTTGCCGTGCACGGCGATCAGCGCCTTGTTGGCGGTGACCACGTGCTTACCGTTCTCGATGGCCTTGAGCACCAGCTCGCGGGCCACGGTGTAACCGCCCACCAGTTCGATGACGATATCGATTTCAGGGTTGGTGGCAACGGCGAACACATCGTTGGTAATCGCAATACCGGTCGTTTCGAATTGAGGCTTCGGCGAACGCGTGGCAATTTGCGCCACTTCAATCCCACGCCCTGCACGGCGGGAAATTTCTTCAGCATTACGCTGAAGTACGTTGAAGGTGCCGCCACCGACGGTCCCTAACCCACAGATGCCTACTTTGACCGGTTTCACTGAAGAACTCCCCATGAAACGGCCGACGCGAGGTCGGCCGTGGAAAACAGCCGCACGACTGCGGCTTTCAATTGATGGCCCGTCGACTTATCAACGGGCCATGATCGTCAAAGGTTCGACGATGCTGGTTTATTTGGCACTCAGCGCCAGTTTGGCAACTTGTGGTGCCGGCTGGTAGCCCGGAATCACCTGGCCGTCAGCCAAAACGATGGCCGGCGTACCGTTCACACCGATGGACTGGCCCAGGGCGAACTGCTTGGAGACCGGGTTGGCGCACTTGGCAGCCTTGATTTCCTTGCCGTCGACCATCTTGTCCATGGCCGCTTTCTTGTCGGCCGAGCACCAGACTGCCTGCAACTGCTCGTCACCCGGTGATCCCAGGCCCTGGCGCGGGAACGCAACGTAGCGCACTTCCACACCGAGCTTGTTCAGCGCCGGCACTTCGGCGTGCAGCTTGTGGCAGTACGGGCAGGTGGTGTCGGTGAACACGGTGATGTGGGTCTTGGTCTCGCCGATAGCCGGGTAAACCACGGTTTCCGCCACCGGGATGCCATTGATCAGCTTGGACACGCCCAGGCGCTCGGCCTTCTCGGTCAGGTTGACCGGCTTGCCGTCCTTCAACTGGAACAGGTAACCCTGAACGATGTACTGGCCGTCGGCACTGGCGTACAGCACGCGGCTGCCCTTGAGCTTGACTTCATACAGGCCGGCCATCGGGCTTGCGCTGATGCTCTCGATCGGCGTGTCGAGCTGCAGGTTGGCCAGACTCTTGCGAATGGTCTGCTCGGCGGCGTCATCGGCGACGGCAAAGGTGGAAACCAACGCAATCGCTGCGGCGGCAATAATCTGGGTCAAGCGCATGGGAACTCCTGAAGGCAGATGCAGGGACGGGAAGGAACATCGCGATCGATGGACGCGGGTCGGGACCGTCACCTTTGCTAACCGGCAAAGCCTACCACAGTTGGGCCGCAGGGCAGCCCGTGGCGGTAGAAATTGGCGGTTTTCAGCCTCGCGGGTGGTGCTTGGCGTGCATATCCTGCAAACGTGCGCGCGCGACATGGGTGTAGATCTGGGTGGTGGATAAGTCGCTGTGGCCGAGCAGCATTTGCACCACACGCAAATCGGCGCCATGGTTGAGCAGATGGGTGGCGAACGCATGGCGCAAGGTGTGGGGTGACAAGGTCTTGCCGATCCCGGCGACCTTGGCCTGATGCTTGATGCGGTGCCAGAACGTCTGGCGGGTCATCTGCTCGCCGCGCAGGCTGGGAAACAGCACATCGCTGGGGCGCCCGCCGAGCAATTCGCTACGCGCCTCGCGCATATAGCGCTCGACCCACACAATCGCCTCCTCCCCCATCGGCACCAGTCGCTCCTTGCTGCCCTTGCCCATCACCCGCAGCACGCCCTGACGCAGGTTGACCTGCTCCAGGGTCAGGCTGATCAGCTCGGTCACCCGCAGGCCGCAGGCGTACAGCACTTCCAGCATCGCGCGGTCACGTTGGCCGATGGCTTCGCTCAGGTCGGGAGCGGCGAGCAACGCCTCCACGTCGGCTTCCGACAGGGACTTTGGTAACGGCCTGCCGAGTTGCGGCATGTCGATTTGCAGGGTGGGATCGAGGGTGATCAGTTTCTCACGCAGCAAATAGCGATAAAACCCACGCACACCCGAGAGGAATCGCGCGGTGGAGCGTGGCTTGTAGTTCTGTTCCAGGCGCCAGGCCAAGTGGTCAAGGATCAACTCGCGGCCGGCGTTGATCAGTTCCAGGTGTTTCTCTTGGAGCCAGCCGTTGAAAAGTGCCAGGTCGCTGCGGTAGGCCTGGCGGGTATTGTCTGAAAGACCCTTTTCCAGCCACAGGGCGTCAAGGAAGCGGTCGATCAGGGGATGGTCAATGGCGGGCATGGGGGGCTCAGGCTGATTACGGTGATATCCGGTAGATCCTATCGCAGCATGAGTATCTATACATCTTGATCGAACCGCATAGGATCGTTCCTACGTTCTGCATGGGAACAATCAAATGCCGGGTAGCTTTCAGACAAATTCCAGGCACAAAAAAGCAGCCCGCAGGCTGCTTTTTTCTGCATCGGGAAGCTGGACTTAAGCCAGTTTTTCCTTGATGCGAGCTGCTTTACCGGACAGGTCACGCAGGTAGTACAGCTTGGCTTTACGTACGTCACCGCGACGCTTAACGGCCATGCTGTCGATTTGCGGGCTGTAGGTCTGGAAAGTACGCTCTACGCCAACACCGTTGGAGATTTTACGAACAGTGAAAGCACTGTTCACACCACGGTTACGCTTGGCGATTACCACGCCTTCGAACGCTTGCAGACGCGAACGGTCGCCTTCCTTCACTTTCACCTGAACGACAATGGTGTCGCCCGGGGCAAAGGTAGGGATCTCTTTGGTCATCTGCTCTGCTTCGAGTGCAAGGATGATTTTGTTAGTCATGCTGTGCTCCTAAGGTAAGTCAATGGACCCACCATCGATACGTTGTTAACTATCGTCCCGCGCGAGGATGTATTCCTCGAGCAGCTTCTTCTCTTCTCCAGAAAGCGAGCGGCTTTCCAGAAGATCGGCGCGTCGTTCATAGGTCCGACCAAGGGACTGCTGTAAACGCCAACGCCGGATGTGTGCGTGATTGCCACTTAGCAATACGTCGGGAACACGCTGATCCGCATACACCTCCGGTCGGGTGTAGTGCGGGCAATCCAGCAAACCATCCGTGAAGGAATCTTCCTCCGCGGAGTCCGCATGCCCTAAAGCTCCAGGCAGCAGTCGTGTAACCGCATCTATCAGGACCATCGCCGGCAGCTCGCCGCCAGACAGGACATAGTCCCCAATCGACCACTCTTCATCGACATGAGCCTCAATAAAGCGCTCGTCAATGCCTTCATAGCGACCGGCAATCAGGATCAGTGCTTCCTCATTCGCCAGTTCGCGTACCGCAGCCTGTTTCAGCTGGCGGCCTTGAGGGGACAGGTAAATAACCTTCGCCTTCTCCCCGGCGGCGACCTTGGCCTGAGCCAACGCATCTTCCAGGGGCTTGATCTTCATCACCATGCCCGGGCCACCGCCAAATGGGCGATCGTCCACAGTGTGATGTCGATCCGTCGTGTAGTCTCGCGGGTTCCAACAGGTAAGCTGCAACAGCCCCTGTTTCACCGCCCGACTGGTGATGCCGTACTCGCTGATGGCGGAAAACATCTCGGGAAACAAACTGATCACTTCAATGCGCAAATTAGCCACGCTTAGAAGTCCGCGTCCCATTCCACCTTCATCTCGCCCGCGGCCAGGTCGACGGCCAACACGCATTGCTCGGTATAGGGCAACAGGCGTTCGCGATCATCCAGGCTGCCAGCGCAAGGCTTGACCACCATTACATCATTGGCGCCGGTTTCCAGAAGATGGTCGATTTTCCCGAGCAATTGCCCGAGTTGATCAATAACCTTCAGACCTTCCAGCTGGTACCAGTAGTACTCGCCGTCGGTCAATTCAGGGAACAGGTTGCGCGGCACGCAGATCTCATAACCGGCCAGAAGACGCGCTTCTTCACGATCATCAAGACCCTTGAGCTTAGCGACCAGGAACTTGTCGCTCCCGCGTCCACTGACCAGCTCGACCTGTTTCACGCTACCCTCGCGCTTGAGCGTCCAGGTTTTGTACTGCAACAGGTTTTCGGTCGGATCAGTAAAGGAATACACCTTCACTTCGCCGCGAACGCCATGAACAGAGTAAATCTTGCCGATAACGATCAAATCATCAGCAACCGCTGGCGTCGCGTTCATATTGCTCAGGCTGCGGCCTTAGCCGAGTCCTTCAACAGTTTTGCAACGCGCTCGGATGGCTGTGCGCCAACGCTCAGCCAGTAGGCTACGCGCTCTTGGTTCACGGACAGACGAACTTCTTGACCACGAGCAACAGGGTTGAAAAAACCAACCTGTTCCTTGTGCGAACCGTCACGCGGGTTGCGGCTGTCGGTTACGGTCAAGTGGTAAAACGGGCGCTTTTTGGAGCCGCCAAGGGCAAGACGGATTGTTAGCATGTGAACATCGTTCCTGTAGTCGGTGCTGCAAATCTAAATGCACAGCGGGCATAGGTGCCCGAAAGGCCGCATATTCTAAGGAATATCCGGACTTTTGCAAATGTCTTTTTCTGGCGCCTATCAGCGGGCCATTCAGATCTGCCATAGAGCCGTCGATTAAAACGGCGAGTCAGCCCCCGCCAACGGCGGGTTTGCTGGAGATCCCACATCCCTGTGGGTCGGAGCGGGAGCCAGGCTCCCGCTCGAATACTTTACATCTTGGGCATGCCGCCGCCGGGCAACATACCGCCCATGCCGCGCATCATCTTGGCCATACCGCCCTTGGCGGAGAATTTCTTCATCATCTTCTGCATCTGCTTGTGCTGCTTGATCAAGCGACCGATGTCCTGCACCTGGGTGCCGGAACCCATGGCGATCCGACGTTTGCGCGAACCGCTGATCAGCTCAGGGTCGCGGCGCTCGGCCGGGGTCATGGAGTTGATGATGGCTTCCATCTGCTTGAACTGCTTCTCTGCCGCGCCCTGGGCATTGCCCATTTGCGCCAGGTTCACACCGCCGATGTTGGGCAGCTTGTCCATCAGGCCGCCGAGGCCGCCCATGTTCTTCATCTGTTGCAGCTGGTCGCGGAAGTCTTCGAGGTCGAAGCCCTTGCCCTTCTTCAGCTTTTTAGCCAGCTTGTCGGCCTTGTCCTTGTCGAGCGTGGCTTCGGCCTGCTCGATCAGGCTGAGCACGTCACCCATGCCGAGGATACGCGAGGCGATACGCTCGGGGTGGAACGGTTCGAGCGCTTCGCTCTTCTCGCCCATGCCGATGAACTTGATCGGCTTGCCGGTGATGGCACGCACCGACAGCGCGGCACCGCCACGGGCGTCGCCGTCGACCTTGGTGAGGATCACGCCGGTCAGCGGCAGTGCATCACCGAAGGCCTTGGCGGTGTTGGCCGCATCCTGGCCGGTCATGGCATCGACCACGAACAGCGTCTCGACCGGGTTGATCGCGGCATGCAACGCCTTGATCTCGCCCATCATCTCTTCGTCGATGTGCAGACGACCGGCGGTATCGACGATGACCACGTCGATGAATTTCAGCCTGGCTTCCTTGATGGCCGCGTTGGCGATGTCGACCGGCTTCTGGCTCAGGTCGGACGGGAAGAAGGTCACGCCCACTTCGCCCGCAAGCATTTCCAACTGTTTGATAGCCGCCGGGCGGTAGACGTCCGCCGAGACCACCATCACGGACTTCTTCTTGCGCTCTTTAAGGAAGCGCGCCAGCTTGCCGGCGGTGGTGGTTTTACCCGCGCCTTGCAGACCGGCCATCAGTACCACGGCCGGCGGCACGGCGCTGAGGTTCAAGTCTTCGTTGGCAGCGCCCATCAGGCTTTCGAGTTCGGCCTGGACGATTTTCACGAAGGCCTGGCCCGGCGTCAGGCTGCGCGACACTTCAGTGCCGACCGCACGCTCCTTGACCGAGTTGACGAAGTCCTTGACCACGGGCAAGGCCACGTCGGCTTCCAGCAACGCCATGCGCACTTCACGCAGGGTGTCTTTAATATTGTCCTCGGTCAGCTTGGCCTTGCCGGTTACGTGGCGCAGCGTCTGCGAGAGACGGTCAGTCAAGTTTTCAAACATGCGCGATCCTTTCAGGCCCTATTCATCGAAATGCAGGTAGACCGAGGTAATGGCGGCCCAGGCTCTAGCAAATCGCTATTAAAACAGCGCTCGGCGAGCCTGCGGCGTGGGCAGGTCGCGGATTATAGCGAAGACTGCGCCCATGCACACCCGCTGTCTGGTGCGGGAGTCTTTCGTGCACGGCCTGGGTATGCCAAACTCAGCGCCTTTCGGGCTTGCCTAACAGGATTTATGCTCCCTTTGTCACCCAGCTTGCTACCCAGCCTCGCCGCCGCACTTCTATATGCCGCTGCGACCCTCTACCAGGGCACCCGCCTGGCCCAATGCGCCAAGGCCGACAAACGCCTGCTGGCAGGTTTTGGCGTCCTCGCCCTGCTGGCACACGCCGCGAGTCTGTTCACTCACTTGATGACGCCGGACGGCCTGGCCCTGGATTTCTTCAGCGCGGCCAGCCTGATCGCTGCCGCCGTGATCGCTCTGACACTGATCGCCTGCACGCGCATCCCGGTGGAAAACCTGCTGATCCTGCTGTTCCCGCTGGGGTTGCTCACGGTGCTGCTGTCGCAATTCGCTCCTCCCGGTACAGTGCAGGTGATCGATGAGGAACCGGGCATGCTCGCCCACATCCTGTTGTCGATCCTGTCCTACGGCATGTTCACCATCGCGGTGTTCCAATCGTTGCTGGTGCTGCTGCAAGACCACCAGCTCAAGCACAAGCATCCCTTGGGGCTGATCAAGAACTTTCCGCCGCTGCAAACCATGGAAAGCCTGTTGTTCAGCTTTCTCTGGGCCGGCTGGACCCTGCTCTCGCTGTCGTTGATCTCCGGCTGGCTGTTCGTCGAGAACCTGTTCGCCCAGCACCTGGTGCACAAAACCTTGCTGGCGTGCCTGGCCTGGATCGTCTTCAGCGTATTGCTGTGGGGCCGTAACCGCCTCGGCTGGCGCGGGCACAAGGCAATCCGCTGGACGCTGGCCGGTTTCTGCCTGCTGATGCTGGCCTATTTCGGCAGCAAGCTGGTTCGCGAATACATCCTGCATATCTGACGGGCAGCAATCATGGACAACTTGCCCCTGGGGCCGATGCTCGCGGTAATCGCCTTGCTGGTGTTATGGGCCGGGCTGTTTACCGCCATTGAAGCCGCCCAACAGCACCTGCTGGCGCTGCGCCCCGGCACCCGCCAGGGCGACAAGGCCGCCGCCCGCCTGAATTTTCCGCGCAACAGCCTGATCCTGTGCAACAGCCTGTGCCGCGCCGCCGTGGTGATTCTGTGCACCTTGCTGGCGATCTACGCCTGGGCGCAGAACGGCCCCTGGCTGGGCTGGTTGATCTCCTGCGCGGTGCTGCTGGTGCTGGCCGACTACCTGCCCCGCGCCCTGGCCACCCGTTATCCGCAAGCGGTGCTGGGTTTCGGCAATGCGCTGCTGGGCGTGCCGCTGAAAATCCTCTACCCCGCGGCCTGGCTGCTCAATGGCATCAGCCTGCTGCTGTTGCGCCCATTTGCACGCAAATCGGGCGTGGTGAAAAAAAGCGACGAACCACAACCCGATCACGATGACGAACCCGAGCCCGACGCCGATGAAAACCGCGCGCCCGGCATGCCCGGCATCCATGCCCTGGACAACATCACGGTCAACGACATCCTGGTGCCCCGCAGCGAAGTGGACGGCATCAACCTGGATGACTCGATCGAAGACATCATCGAACAACTGCGCAACTCCCCGCGCACCCGCCTGCCGGTGTTCCACAGCGATATCAACCAGGTGCAGGCCGTGCTCAATACACGGCAGGTCCAGCATCTGCTGCCCGACGCCAGCCTGACCAAGGACGCATTGCTCGCCGCCTGCCACGAGCCCTACTTCGTGCCGGAAAGCACGCCTCTGCAACTGCAGTTGCTGAACTTCCACAAGCAACAGCGGCGCCTGGGCATGGTGGTGGACGAGTACGGCGAGGTACTGGGCATCGTCACCCTGGAAGACATCCTCGAAGAGATCGTCGGCGAGTTCGAAAGCGAACAAGGTGCCGACAACCCGCACGTCGAGCCCCAGCCGGACGGACGCTACATCATCGACGGCGCCGCCTCGATCCGCGAATTGAACAAGAGCCTGGGCTGGCACCTGCCCAGCGACGGCCCCAAGACCCTCAACGGGCTGGTCACCGAAGCACTGGAGACCATTCCGGATTGCGCGGTATGCCTGAAGATCGGCCGCTATCGCCTGGAGATCCTTGAGACCGAGGACAACCGGGTGAGCAAGGTGCTGATCTGGCACACCAGCCGGGTGCCGGTGGCGGCATAACCTTCTGACGCGCCCGATCCAATTTGGGAGGGGGCTTGCCTGCGATACCCATGGCCATCGGGGGCAAGTCCTAATGCCTGTCAGTTAAGGCTTTGAAGGGGTAAAAAGTGACCTGTGGCGAGGGAGCTTGCTCCCGTTGGACTGCGCAGCAGTCCCATTCTGTGTAAACAAAGAGAGGGGCCGCTTCGCGCCCCAGCGGGAGCAAGCTCCCTCGCCACAAATACAGTGTTGTCCCTTAACTGACGGGCATTAGCAGGGCAAGTCGAATCGTCGCACCGCCCCTCCCTCATTGGATTTGTCGTGTTTGAAGCCACTTGTTGTATTTCCAAACCCCTTCCTATAATCCCTGCGGCTTACCCAAGCCCCGCCCGACCGCGTGCTACCCGCACTGAACGCGTCCAGGCACCGTTATCGTGTCTGACCGGTGTTCGCTCCCATCCCGAGCCACTCCGTGCACAACCCTGATCCATGGGTGTTCGACCAATAATAATCCGCGTCCAAACGCGCAATGACCGTCAGGGATACCGCCATGAGCACCACCTACAATGAGGCCGCGAGCGCCGCGCCGACCAACTCGACCGCACGGGTTGCCACTGCGAGCATCGTCGGCACCGCCATCGAGTTCTATGACTTTTATATCTACGCCACCGCCGCCGCATTGGTGATCGGCCCGGTGTTCTTCCCACAGAGCTCCGGCACGGCGCAGATGCTGGCGTCGTTCCTGACCTTCGGCATCGCCTTTATCGCCCGGCCGCTGGGCTCGGCGTTGTTCGGCCACTTCGGGGACCGCATCGGTCGCAAATCCACACTGGTGGCTTCGCTGCTGTTGATGGGCGTGTGCACCACGCTGATCGGCTTGCTGCCCGGCTATGACAGCATCGGGGCCTGGGCCCCGATCCTGTTGTGTGTGCTGCGCTTTGGCCAGGGCCTGGGCCTTGGCGGCGAATGGGGTGGCGCCGCGCTGCTGGCCACCGAAAACGCCCCCAAGGGCAAGCGCGCCTGGTTCGGCATGTTCCCGCAACTGGGCCCGTCGATTGGCTTCCTGGCCGCCAACGGCCTGTTCCTGATCCTGGCCATGAGCCTGAACGACGAGCAGTTCCGCAGCTGGGGCTGGCGTATCCCGTTCATCCTCAGCGCCGCACTGGTGATGGTCGGCCTGTATGCACGCCTGAAGCTGCACGAAACCCCGGTGTTCGCCAATGCCGTGGCCAAGGAAAAACCGGTGAAAGTGCCATTGGTGGAGTTGTTCAGCCAGCATTGGTTGCCGGTGCTGCTGGGCGCCGCGTCGATGGTGGTGTGCTATGCGCTGTTCTATATCACCACGGCGTTTTCCCTGAGTTACGGCGTATCGACCCTGGGCTATAGCCGCGAAACCTTCCTTGCGCTGCTGTGTTTTGCGGTGTTGTTCATGGGACTGGCGACACCGCTGGCAGCCCTGGCCAGTGATCGCTACGGGCGCAAGCCGGTGCTGATCGTCGGTGCGGTTCTCGCCATTCTGTCGGGCTTCACCATGGAGCCGCTGCTGACCCACGGTTCGACCTGGGCCGTGGCGCTGTTCCTGGCACTGGAGCTGTTCTTGATGGGGGTGACCTTCGCCCCGATGGGCGCGCTGTTGCCGGAACTGTTCCCGACCCGCGTGCGTTATACCGGGGCTTCGGCAGCGTATAACCTGGGTGGGATTGTCGGCGCATCGGCGGCACCGTTCTTCGCGACCAAGCTGGTGGCGATGGGTGGGCTGAGTTATGTCGGCGGGTATGTGTCGGCGGCGGCGTTGCTCAGCTTGATTGCGGTGCTGTGCCTGAAAGAGACGCGGGATAATGACTTGAATCGCGTGGCCTGATAGTTCGCTATCGGGAGCAAGCCCCCTCCCACATTTGATCGGGTTCACATAATTAGATGTGTGAATACATTCAAAGGTGGGAGGGGGCTTGCTCCCGATGCTTTTAGAGCTCTACAACAACCGCCTGCGAAGCACGAGTCGCCTTGGCCCGAGCCGCGTCAATCGACTCATCCCGCGCCAGCGCCACGCCCATGCGGCGCTGACCGTTCACTTCCGGTTTACCGAACAGACGCAACGCCGTATCCGGCTCGCTCAGTGCGGCGCCGAGGTTGGCGAATGCCGTCTGGGTCGACTGCCCTTCCACCAGGATCACCGCCGACGCCGAAGGCCCGAACTGGCGAATCAATGGAATCGGCAGGCCGAGGATCGCGCGCGCGTGCAGGGCAAACTGCGACAGGTCCTGGGAAATCAGGGTCACCAGACCGGTGTCATGCGGGCGCGGCGACACTTCGCTGAACCACACCTGATCGCCCTTGATGAACAATTCGACGCCAAACAGACCACGCCCGCCCAGGGACTCGGTCACGGCTTTGGCCACGCGCTCGGATTCGGCCAGGGCCACCGGGCTCATGGCCTGCGGCTGCCAGGACTCCTGATAATCGCCTTTTTCCTGACGGTGACCGACCGGGGCACAGAAGGTGGTGCCGCCGATGTGACGCACGGTCAACAAGGTGATTTCGTAGTCGAAATCGATAAAGCCTTCGATGATCACCCGGCCCTTGCCGGCACGTCCGCCTTCCTGGGCGTAATCCCAGGCTTTCTGCACGTCATCAGTGCCGCGCAACAGGCTCTGGCCCTTGCCCGACGAACTCATCACCGGCTTGACCACGCACGGGAAACCCAGGTCCTGCACGGCCTTGCTGTAGTCTTCGAAGGTATCGGCGAAGTGGTACGGCGAGGTCGGCAGGTCCAGCTCTTCGGCGGCCAGGCGACGGATACCCTCGCGGTTCATGGTCAGCGAGGTGGCGCGCGCGGTCGGGATCACCGTGAAGCCTTCGGCCTCCAGCTCCACCAGGGTGGCGGTGGCGATGGCTTCGATTTCCGGCACGATGAAATGCGGTTTCTCCGCCTCGATCACCGCACGCAGGGCGGCGCCGTCGAGCATGTTGATTACATGGCTGCGATGCGCCACCTGCATGGCCGGCGCGTTGGCGTAGCGATCCACGGCAATCACTTCAACGCCCAGGCGCTGCAGCTCGATTACCACTTCCTTGCCCAGCTCGCCGCAGCCACACAACAAGACGCGGGTCGCGGTAGGCGACAGTGGAGTTCCGATTCGGGTCATCTCAAGTCCTCAAGGGAGCGGATCAGGGGGAGAAAGGCCGCGATAATACATGAACGCGCCGTGCCGACTCCACTGATCGGCGCCGGGCTGCACGCCCTAGACCTCCGAATCCCAGATCACCGAGACACTGCCCGACCACGTCTCGCCCTCGCGCTTGAGCATCTCCTCCACGCCTTCGCGTTGCACCTCGAAGTGTAAGATGCCCGGCCGGCGGTCGACATAGAAGGACGGTTGAAACAACTCGCTGCCCGTGCCGCTGACCCGCAACGGCAGGCGGTTGACCGCCGCGCCATCGGTGTTGGTCATGCCGTTGGGCAGGCTGACCAGCACGTCCAACGGCACCTGGTCGCCGGCGGCGTTTTTAACCGCGCAGGTATCGCCGATCTGGCCGGTGCCGCATTCGAGCTGCATCTTGAAACGTGAGCTGGCCGAGAGATTAAAGGTCTGGTCGCGGAACAGGCGCGCGGGTTTACGGCCCTGGTTGAGCCAGGCTTGCCAGCCGCCCTGGGGCTCCAATTGGATGCGATTTCCGCCGGGAGGGATTTCGACCTTGAGGGTGTGCTCGACGGTGAGCGTAAAATTGATTTCAAGCAAGGAATCGGTAGGAAGCAATAAGTCGCCCATGTCGAAATCCATATTCGGCCCGACCGTATAGGCGATCTTGCCGGTATAGATGCCCGAGGACATGGAGAGAGGGTCGGGCGTTTCGATCTGATACCCGAAGTTGAATCGGTTCAGGCCACCGTCACCAAACATAAAACCGGCTGGAATGTCGAAAGCCGATTGCAAAGGACAAGCCGCTTCGGCTCCGACCGGCGTTTGCCAGAAGAAGTATCCACCATTGCCGTAGGTCGCGTGCCAGACCGATGTCGACAGACAAGGTGCCCTTGCATATCGTGCCAGCCGACCGCCCCATAGTTTTTTATTAATGTCCTCCCAGGAAGTGCCCCCACCCACAATCTCGACAATGCCGATGGGCGTTCGATAGGAAGCGCCGAACGCTGCGATACGCACCTTCAACTCTCGGCTTTCCCCCGTCTGCTCATGAGCCACGTTCAACGACCGCCAATTGGCCGGGACCTTGACCATCGGACCTTCACGCTCACTGTGCCCGGCCCGGATCGGGACCTGGGTCCGAAAGCTCAAAGGTGCAAGCAAGCTCTGCAGCCCAAGCGAGTTGCAATACGCGGGGTTTTCGGCACAGGTGCCCCGGTTTGGCGTGGTGTTTTCAAACCTATTAAGCATGGGGTTGGCTGCATCAGGACGAAAACGCGCGGTCACCTCCACCGACGCCCCGTACGACGGCAGAGAGAATGCCCATAACAGGCCATACACATACCATCGCGCTCGTCCGAACCAGTCACCACGGCGCTTCGTGATTGCTCTCATTAAAATCTCCTGAAGATAGGGTGGCGCCCACTCATGGACTCATCGCTTCAAAAATCATATGCACGGTGCCGTGGTAATCCCCGGCCTTGAAGCGCTCCTCCCCCTGCACCGCGGCAATTTCCAGCATCACCCGCCCGCCCGCCCGGGCGTCGTCCACCACTGGCTGGCTGTCCAGCGACAGCGCCACTTTGTTGAACGCCACGTTCAGGTCGATCTCGTCGCGACCGTTGGACAGATAGGCCCGCTCGCTCAGGCGCGCATTGATGCCGCCGTTGATGTTCTTCACATCGAAGTGGGCGCGCAGCGGGCTGAGGGTCGAGGTGGACAGGTTCCAGTTCAGGCGTTGTTCACGCGCCAGCAGTTGCGGGTCTACCGGCAGCACAAAAAAGCTGGCGGCCGGAATGGTGACCGATACTTCGAACTGCTCGACAAAGCGCGCGGCCAAGGCCACGGGGGCCAGCGCCGAGGTGATTGCCAACAGGCCGGCCATGAGTGAGTTACGCAGCATGTTTTCCATCCTTGCCTGGGCGCGATGGGGTTGGGGTCGAAAGCGTTTTCATTGGCCGACCACACGCACTTTTTGGGTCTGCGTGCCCTCGACCAGATCGAAGCGGTATTCGCGCCCGGCCTGTTTATCGAACTTGAAGGTGCGCCCCGCCAGCACGTGGTGCTTGGTGGTGGGCTGGCAGTCGTTTTCCTGCTTGATCGAGCAGTCCTTGAATTCACGGATCACCACCACGGTGTTGCCGTTATTACGCAGGCTGTAGTGGCTTGGCGTGTCCTTGACCACGCTGTCGTAGCGCGAATCCTTGGGCCGCACGAAAAACACGGTGCCGTAGCCGGCCAGGATGTTGACCCCGGCCGACAGGTCCTTTTTGTACGCTTCGCGCTCTTCGGGGGTGATGGCGAATTCATCGTCCTTCTCCGGCACCACCGGGATGAAGCGCACGCGGAAGTAGCGCTCCTTGTCACGCTCGCCCATGTACAACAAGCGCGTGCCCTGCACGCCGTTGGCCGGTACGATCAACCGCGCGGGGCTGGCCATCAGGCCGTCGCGGGCGGCCATGTCGGGCTGCGACTGCAGCGGTATTTCCCGGTGGCTGCCGTCGGCGTCATAGAGGATCTCGAAGATGTTCACCTTGACGAAAGCCGTGCTGTCGCCACCGTTGAACACACGTTTCAAATAGGTACTTTTATCGCCCTCCAGGTAGTCGTACACCACCCCGACGTTGATCTGCGGCCCGGCCAGGGCGGCACTGGAGCACAACGAAAAACCGAGAACAGCCCACCAGCGTTTCATCACTTTTCAACCTCTACTTATGCTTAACCGGCGATCGCCGGCTGGGTGGCCGTATCGGCCAAGGTGTCTGGGGTACAGCGCAGGTCGCCGATCATCAGCACGTCGTTCTCGCGGCGTGCGTTGTCCGGGTCCAGGCGGAACTGGCACAACAACTGGTTCTTGGAGCGCACTTCGAGGGTCGGCGAGCCGGCATTCATTTCCATCGAGAAGAACCCGTCCGCTTCGCTCACGCCACGGCTGGCGTGGTTGATCACGTGGTGCCCGCGCAGCGGACGGCCTTGGGCGTCGACCAGGCGGCCGAGCACGGTCACGGTCTTGCTCACGGTGATCTTGCGGTACTCCACGCCGCCCTTGTTCAGGTGATAGCTGGCACGCGCCGGCTGAATGCTCGCGGAGGGCACGTCGTTGCCTTCAAAGTCGAAATTCACCGTGCTGTTCTTGTACGCCGTGATCGGGATGAAGTTGCGCCCCACCCGCAGGTGCGCGCTGCCCCCGCTCAGGTCGTCGGCGCGCAGGGCGATGTCATCCAGGTCCGATTCCACATCGACGATCATTCCAGCGCCGGCCCCCTGATGCTGACTGGTTATCACCAGTTTTTCGCCACTGAAGGCCACGGTGCTGTCCAGGTTCAGGCCACCGGTGAGGTTGCCGTTGTAGGAAGAGCGCTGGATAAACGCATCGCCGTTGATATGGTCGCTGCTGAAGTTGGCCAGCCCCGACATGCCCACGCCATAGGTGTCGGTGATCGCCGTGGCCGAGACGCTTTGCAGCACATGGCCCTGCAAGTCTTTGCGATAGGTGAGCGAGGCGTTGTTGTCGCGCCCGCCATCGCGCGAGGTGCGCGTACCGACGCTGCCGGAGAGCTGCTCGCCGGCACTGCCCAGGGCCAGGCTGACGGTCAGGTCGAGCCCGCGATTGCGTGCATCGCCGCTGCTGTAGCTGCCGGGACGATCAAACACCGAAAAACGCCAGTTGCCGTCGTTGCCGAACAGCGACGTACGCTGCGCCCACCCCAGGTCCAGTGCCACGCCTTCGGTGTTGCCGGTGCTGTGGGAAACCCGCGCATTGAGGGTGTTCCTGCTGTCCAGGCGATGGTTGACCGACAGCGATGAGTTGCTGGTCTGGCCGATAAACACATTGCGCTGACGAACCCGCGTGCCGTCCGGCAAGGTTTCGTAGGTGTTGGTGGTGTCCAGCCAACTGCGCGTGTGGGTGGCGAAAATGCTGCCGGAACCGTAGTTGTACATGGTTTGCAGGTCGAGACCGGTGCCGTGGTCTTCGGTTTTGTAGACGTTGGCGAAGACGTTGACGTTATTGGCCACGGTCCAGTCGATGGAGGTGCCGTATTGCAGCATCTCGCGCACCTGGCGCGCCGAGACGCCGAGAATCACTCGCGGGTGCAGCAGGTAGTTGAGCGCGGCGCCGGCGGCGACCTTGCCCGACGACTGCTCATCCCAGTTGCTCAACAGTTTGCTTTCCTGCCCGGCGAACAGGTTGTAGCGCCAGCGCTCGTCCGCGTTACGCCAGTTGCTCGGTTTGTACACCAGCTCTTCGGTGGTGGAGGTGATTTGCCCGTCCTCGATCAGGCGCACTTCCACTTCGTAGATACCGCCCGGCAACGGCCGCGTGTCGAGGGTGCGCAAGCCGGCTTCGACCGGCTGCGTATTGATCAGCAAGCCGTTGCGGTAGATCTCCACCGAACCTTGCCGGTTGGCGGTGACGTAGATCGGGTAGACACTGGGCTTGGCACTGTGGATGGCCAGGCTGTCGGAGCTGCCGTACATCACGCCCACCGCCGTGTCGGGGCTGGCGCCGAACGCGCGCGGTTGGCGGCTCAAGCCTTCGGAGCTGGGCATGAAGTAGCCCATGCGCAGGAAGCGGCCGGCCAGTTCACGCTGTGAGTAGAGTTCGTGTACCGCGTGGTAAAGCTTGTCATCCGGCCCGCCCATGCGCGCCAGTTGCATGTTCAGGCTCTGGGTCCAGTTGCCCAGGCTGCTGCTGGTTTCCAGGCCGTAACGCCCACCCAGGTCCTGGTCCTTGCCACCGTTGAGGTTCAACTGGTTGCGAATGATCAGGCCGGTACTGCCGCCTTCAGGTTGGTCGTAATAGCGCTTGGCTTCGGTGTCGCGTTCGGCATTTTCGGTGAGGATCGATACCACCGAGCTTTCCAGGTTGTAATGCACGGCCAGCATCTGCTGTGGGCAACGGCCCTGGCAGGCGCCGAGCGTTATACCTTGCTGTAGATAAGTGGCCCATACATCACGCTCGGCCGGGGTGAACTGGCTGTCGCCGCTGTCGGTAAAGTCCAGCAAGGTCAATTGGTCATCGCGAGACAATACAATCATCGCCTCGCCAAGAAGCTGCCCATCCAAGTCCACCCGAACCGCCAGTGGCACGTCGAAGAAATGCTCTTCAAAGTCCGAGGGCAAACCTTCCGCTTGAGCCAAAAGACTTCGCACTGTTGTATCGGGAGCAGGAGCGGCCAACGCACTTGCGCATATAAAGAGCGCAAGCGCCGCCGCGACGGGAGTCATCGGAAACATGAACGGAGTACTCTTATTACAATGGCCAGCGATTCAGAATCCGCCTGACAGGAGATCGCTCACCTGCCAGGCGGCAAGATGACTCAATGAGTGAGTTAACCACTCAAAGAGTTAGAACCGGCTTCACGCCTCGACAACAGCATCGAAGACCATGTGCACTTGGCCGGTGTAGTTGCCCGGCTCATAGCCGCTGCCGGGCTTGGTCGGTGTGATCACCATGTCGACGCGACGACCGGCACTGGCTTCTTCCTTGGTGACCACCGGCTTGGCGGTCCCCACGGTCAGGGTGACGCCGTTGAAGGTCACGCCCAGCGGAACCGACGCCGAACCGTTGTACAGCACGGCGGCGGACTCCAGGCTGGCATCGATTCGACCGGCGGTGTGACGGGTGTCGAACTGCGCACGCAGGTTGCTCAGGTCACCGTTGGCGGGGTTGTAGTTGAGTACCTGGTCCTTGACGATCAGGTCCGGATCGACCGGTTGAACGTGAAACGTGGTGGCCGGCACGGTGGCCACCAGGTTGATGGACGCACGCCCTTCGCCTGCCGCGAAAGCCAGGGAAGAGTTCAACGCCAGGAAGGCCAATGGCGCGGCGATTGCGATTTTCTTGAACATGTAGGTACCTGCATTTCAGTTGAGATTAATTAACATCCATAGGAGACGGCCCTTTCGCATGACAGAACGGTTAACCCGCTGTTGTCAGACCGAAAGTTCGACGCCGGAAGAGTATTAATTGAAAACAACAGAAAGTAAGCAGGAGGCTTCTGTGTCACTCGTAGTTAACTAGCCGTCGACACAATATGAAAAAACCGCGATTTCGAACAATATCTAAATGCAGCTGTAAGAAGCGGACTACATTTTCTATAAAATCAAAACAATATGATTGCTCCTGCCGCGCTAGAGCAAACAGAAGCATCAAACACTACTAATTTAGTGCAATAGCACTAAATTAGTAGTCAATCAAAACCAACTAACCGACGACCGGTTAGTTGCAAGTCATTCAAGGAATTCGTCGCCGGGTTTCAAGCACCCGGCTTGGCGTCGGCCATAAACAGCAGGCCGCCGGCCCTGGCGCGCTCATGGCACAGCACCAGCACCTGGCGCCGCTCGGCATTGTCCATGCGCCCCCAGCGCGTAATCTCCACCGCCGTGCGCTGGCAGCCGATGCACAGGTCGTCGTCATCCAGTGCGCAAATGCTCACGCATGGCGAGGCGACGGGGCGTTCGGGACGGTTCATGCCGGCTGCTCGGCCAGGTCACGGGCATACCGTTGGGCGTTATGCACATAATGCGCGGCACTGGCTTCAAGCATCTGCTTCTGGGCTTCGGTCAGTTCGCGCACCACCTTGCCCGGCGAGCCGATGACCAGCGAACCATCGGGAATCTCCTTGCCTTCACCGATCAGCGAGTTGGCGCCGATGATGCAATGCTTGCCGATCTTCGCGCCGTTGAGCACTACCGCGTTGATGCCGATCAGGCTGTAGTCGCCAACGGTGCAACCGTGCAGCATGGCGTTATGGCCGACGGTCACGCCGGTGCCGAGGGTCAGCGGGTAGCCCATGTCGGTGTGCATCACGCTGCCGTCCTGCACGTTGCTGTTCCTGCCGATCAGGATCAGTTCGTTGTCGCCCCGCAACACCGCGTTGAACCAGACGTTGGCGCCCTCCTCCAGCTTGACCTTGCCCACCAGCGTGGCATTGGGTGCCACCCAGCTGTGGGGGTGAGTCTCAACACGGGCGTCGCCCAGGCGGTATTTCATGGTGTGTCCTCAGGCTGGCATTTAATCGATGGCTTAGCGATTGACGAAGCTCTTGGGCGGCTGGTGCAGGCTGATCTTGGCGTCGTCATACAGCAGGTTGATCAGCTCGACGATCATGATCGCCGTCAGCCCCCAGATCTTGTACTCGCCGAACCGATAGCTGGGCACGTACCAACTGCGGCCCTGGTAATCGATTCTGTGGGTGTGTTCGCGTGGGTCCTGTCGGAAAAAATCCAAAGGCACGCTGAAGACTGCGGCGATTTCGGCGTCGTTGGCCAGGTATTCGACGTAATCTGGAATAACGCCCACATACGGCGTGACCCGAATACCGTGCAGGGAAATCAGCGGGCTCAACGGGCCGATCACCTCGACCAGCCCCGGCGGCAGGCCGATTTCTTCTTCGGCTTCACGCAGGGCGGTGAACACCAGGTCCGGGTCTTCGGGGTCGCGGCGTCCGCCGGGAAAGGCCACTTCGCCACCGTGGGTCGACAGGCCGCTGGCGCGCAGGGTCAGTATCAGCTCAGGTTCGTCACTGCGGGTAATCGGCACCAGCACCGCGGCCTCGGGGAAGCGCCCGTCGGTTTCCAGTGTGTGGGGGGTGTGGTTGCTTACCCGGCGAAGTAGCTCGTCCAGCATGAGTCATCTCGGTCTGTTGGCTACCTTGCATCATGCACCAAAGCGCGCGGGCGCCCAACCCCAAAACCCCGGCGGTGTCGCTAAACGACAACTTGCAGCGCCCTGCCCGCCACGCCAAGATAGACGCACTTTCCAGGAACCCCAGCATGAACTTCTGCAGCCAGTGCGGTAAACCGGTCATTCAACGCATTCCCGAAGGCGACGGCCGCCTGCGCTTCGTCTGTGATCACTGCTCGACCATCCATTATCAAAACCCCAATATCGTTGCCGGTACCCTGCCGGTGTGGGGCGACAAAGTGCTGCTGTGCCGACGCGCCATCGAGCCACGCCTGGGTTACTGGACCCTGCCCGCGGGCTTCATGGAGAACGGCGAGACCGTCGAACAGGCGGCCCTGCGCGAAACCCTGGAAGAAGCCTGCGCCCGTGTGCGCAACCTCAACATCTACACCCTGATCGACGTGCCGCACATCAACCAGGTGCACATTTTCTACCGTGCCGAGCTGGTCGACCTGGATTTCGCCGCCGGTATCGAAAGCCTTGAAGTACAGCTGTTCGACGAAGCCGACATCCCCTGGTCCGAGCTGGCTTTCCGCACGGTGGGACGTACTTTAGAATGCTTTTTCGCTGACCGCCGGCAACAATCGTACCCGGTGCGCAGCGAGGCTGTGCCGCCGATGGGCAAGCCCGCCCTCTAACCTCCCGGCAGATGGCCTTTAAAGGGATACCGTTTCAATGCGTTGGTTGCTTGCTCTGATCTGCCTGTCGTTCGCCACGCTGTCACCGGCCTCCACCCCGCAAACCCTGGGCGGTAAAACGGTCGAGAAAGTCCTGGTGCTTAAATCCGCCCACCAATTGCAGTTGATCAATGACGGCAAGCCGTTCAAGACCTACCGTATTTCCCTGGGCAAGAACCCCAAGGGCCACAAGCTGATCGAAGGCGACCGTCGTACCCCGGAAGGTCTCTATTGGATCGACTGGCGCAAGACCAGCGACCGCTTCAACCTGGCCATGCACATCTCCTACCCGAATATCAGCGACGCCGCGCGCGCGCGCCGCGAAGGCGTCAAGCCCGGCAGCATGATCATGATCCACGGCACCCCCGACACCGAAGACTACCCGGAGCAGTGGTTCCACACCCTGGACTGGACCGACGGCTGCATCGGTATGCGCAACGTCGACATGCGCGAAGTCTGGAACCTGGTCAAGGACGGCACCCTGATCGAGATTCGCCCGTAAACCCCGACCGTTCGTAAATTAATTCAAAAATATTTCCTGCCCCGCCCCCCTCCCGCCGGTGAATACCAGTTCACCGCGCGAGGCTGCGCCGTTCTGCGCGCCATAAAGACCTCTCTAATACCACTTGATACCAGGCCCCATTACGAAGCCTTTAAACCCTTGAATGCACCGTTTTGGCTGCATTGACATGGTATTTAAGTGGTATTAATTTTCGGCCATTACCGGGCGACAACACTCCAATAACGCATCGGAAACCTGACAGATGAATCCCATCCTGGCCCTGCGCCCCGACGATAAACAATCCACGCCGCTGTACCTGCAATTGGCGCGCAAACTCGAAGCCGCGATCCATGCCGGCCAGTGGACGTCCGAACAGGCGCTGCCGTCCGAGCGCGCGCTCAGCGAGCAGTTGAGCATTTCCCGGGTGACCGCCCGTAAAGCCCTGGAAGTGTTGTTTACCCAGGGCCTGATCCGCCGCAGCCAGGGTTCCGGCACCTTTATAACGCCACGCCTGGAACAACCGCTGTCACGCCTGTCGGGGTTCAGCGAAATGTTGCGCCTCAAAGGCTTCGTGCCAGGCTCGCAATGGCTGGAGCGCGACATTACCCCGCCCACCCATGAAGAACTGATCCGCCTGGCCCTGTCCCCAACCGACAAAGTGGCGCGCCTCAAGCGTCTGCGCAAAGCCGACGACACGGTCATGGCCATCGAGATGACCGCCGTGCCCGCCTCGGTGCTGCCACAGCCGCAGGCGCTGGGCAGCTCGCTGTACGAATACTTCGAAAGCATCGGCAAGCCCATCGTCCGCGCCCTGCAGCATGTGCAAGCGGTCAACGCCTCGGACGAGTTCGCCGCCCTGGTGGGCATCGCCCCCGGCACCGCCATGCTGCTGATGACCCGCGTGGGCTACACCGTCGACAACACGCCGATTGAAATCACCGACACCTACTGCCGCAACGACTACTACGACTTTGTCGCAGAGCTGCGCCGGTACGACTTTGCCGCCGAGTTGCGGCCCTAGGGAACTGCCATGTCCGAAGACAATATCCTCACGCCCGACGGCTGGATTCGCGGCCGTCTGCTGCACGAGCACGGCAAAGTGACCGCCATTGAAGGCACGCCATGCGACCCATCGGAAAACGACTTGCCCTACCTGCTACCGGGCTTTATCGACCTGCATGTGCACGGCGGTGGCGGCAAGGACGTCATGGAAGGCATCGACGCCTTCGAAACCATCACCCGCACCCACCTGCGCTTTGGCACCACCTCGCTGCTGGCCACCACCATGACCGCGCCGGTGGATGAAATCTCCCGTGTGCTGGGCCAACTCGGCACCTTCTGCGAGCAACGTCCCGCCGGCAGCGCCCGGGTACTCGGTGTGCATCTGGAAGGGCCGTATATCAACCCCGGCAAACTCGGCGCGCAGCCCAACTTCGCCCACACCGCTTTAATGGAAGAAGTCGAAGCCTATCTGCGCCTGGCGCCGATCCGGGTGATCACCATCGCCCCGGAAATCGCCGGCCACGACGGGCTGATCCGCGCTCTCAGCGAACGCGGCGTGCGCATGCAGATCGGCCACACCCTGGGCAGCTATGAAGAAGGCGTCGCCGCCCTCGCCGCCGGCGCCACCAGCTTTACCCATCTGTACAACGCCATGAGCCCGCTGCATCACCGCGAGCCCGGCATCGTCGGCGCCGCGCTGGCCCACGCCAAGTACGCAGAATTGATCCCGGATTTACTCCACGTACACCCCGGCGCCATGCGCGTGGCCCTGCGCGCGATCCCGTGCCTGTATTGCGTCACCGATTCCACCGCCGCCGCCGGCATGCCCGACGGTGAATACAAGCTGGGCAGCCACACCGTGACCAAATGCCTGGGCGGTGTGCGCCTGGCCGACGGCACCCTGGCCGGCAGCACCCTGACCATGGACCAGGCGCTGCGCAACCTGGTGAAGATCGGCCTGCCCATCAGCGAAGCCTCACAACGCCTGTCGCAATTTCCTGCGGATTACCTGGGCCTGGAAGAACGCGGGCGCCTGCAGCCCGGCAGTTTTGCCGACTGCGTGCGCCTGGACCGCTCCCTGCATCTGACCGACGTAATGGTCGAAGGAGAACGCCTTGACTTCAAAAATGCTTGAAGAGGCCTTGGCCTCCCGTGACGCGGTTGCCGCCCAATTGCAGCGCCTGAACCCACTGCTGGAAGAAATCGCCGGTCGCCTGCGCCGCCAGCCGCCGCAGGTGGCGATGACCATCGCCCGTGGCAGTTCGGATCACGCCGCCAGCTACTTCGCCTACCTGGCCATGCAGCATGTGGGAGTTCCAGTGGCGTCATTGCCGATGTCGGTGGTGACCTTGCTGCAGGCACCATTGAAAGTCAGCGGCCAGGTCGCATTCGGGTTTTCCCAGTCGGGGCAAAGCCCGGACCTGGTCAACAGCCTGCGCCTGCTGCGCAAGCGCGGCGCCTTGAGCATCTCGCTGGTCAATGCCGAAGACTCGCCGCTGGAAGCCGCGTGTGAATTCCATGTGCCGCTGTGCGCCGGGCCGGAGCTCAGCGTGGCCGCGACCAAGAGTTTTATCGCCACCCTCAGCGCCAGCGCCCTGTTGGTCGGGCACTGGAGCCAGCAAGCGGACTTGTTGCACGCCTGCCAGGCGCTGCCCGAGGGCCTGCGCGACGCCGCCAAACAGGATTGGCGCCCAGCCATCGATGCCCTGCGCGACAGCCAGCGCTTGATGGTCATCGGCCGTGGCGCCGGGTTTGCCATCGCCCAGGAAGCCGCGCTCAAGCTCAAGGAAACCTCGGCGATCCAAGCCGAAGCCTTCAGCAGCGCCGAAGTACGTCACGGACCGATGGCCTTGATCAACGAGCATTACCCGTTGCTGGTGTTCGCCCCGCGCGGCGCCGAGCAAGCCGGTTTGTTGAGCCTGGCCGAGGACATGCGCCAACGCGGCGCCCGCGTGTTACTGGCCGCGCCGGACGATATCGCCGAACGCGACCTGACCCTGAGCCGCGCCGAACACCCGAGCCTGGACCCGATCCTGGCGATCCAGAGTTTCTATGTGATGGCTGCCGGCCTGGCGGTCGCCCGTGGCATGGACCCGGACCAGCCGCGCCACCTGAGCAAAGTCACCCGCACCCACTGAGTGGTTTGCCGTGTTTTCCTGATGAGTACCGTGCCCATGTCCACCAACAATAATGTACTGACCCTAAGCGCTCCCCTCAGCGGGCCGGTGCTGGCCCTGGGCAACGTGCCCGATGACGTGTTCGCCGGCGGCGCCATGGGCGACGGCATTGCCATCGATCCGCTGAATGATTGCCTGCATGCGCCGTGTGACGGGGTGATCATTCATGTCGCGCGCACCGGGCATGCGCTGACGATCCGCGCCGACAACGGTGCCGAGTTGCTGATGCATGTGGGCATCGACACCGTGGAACTGGACGGCGAAGGCTTCGCGTTGCTGGTCGAGGCCGGCGCGCGGGTGACCCAGGGCCAGGCGCTGCTGCGCATTGATCTGGACCGCATTGCGCGCCAGTGCAAAAGCCTGGTCAGCCCGATCATCCTGACCAATGGCGAGCGCTTTGAGGTGCAGCCTCTGGCACGCAGGACGGTCAAGGTCGGCGAGCCGCTGATACGCATACTCGCTCGCTTGACCACCGGCGATGAAACCGCTGTGGATAACTCGGCCGCCGAAGCCGCCGCCAGCGTACGCGTGACCCATCGGGGCGGTCTGCATGCGCGCCCTGCGGCGTTGATCCGCAAGACCGCGCTGGGGTTCAGCAGCCAGGCGCGCGTGCATTACGGTGATAAATCGGCGCCGTGTGACAGCCTGATCGGCTTGATGGGGTTGGGGATCGGCGAAGGCGACGAGGTGCGCGTCAGTTGCCGGGGCAAGGATTGCGAGGCGGCGCTGCAAGCGCTGATTGATGCACTGTCAGCGCCGGTGAAAGACGAACACACGGCACCGGTCGCCGTTACGCCCCGTCGGGCGAGTACCGAAGCCAACGTATTGCAAGGCGTGTGCGCGGCCCCTGGCCTGGTGTGCGGGCCGTTGTTGCGCCTCACCGGCATCGAACTGACGGCGGACAGCGGCACACATTCGGTCGATGACCAACGGCAACGCCTGGACACGGCCCTGGAGCAGGTGCGCAGTGAAATCCGTAGCACCCTGGACCACGCTCGCCAGCGCAAACACGTCGAGGAAGAAGAGATCTTCGCCGCCCACCTGGCCTTGCTCGAAGACTCTGCCCTGCTCGAAGCCGCCAGCGACGCCATTGAACACGGCAGCGCCGCCACCCATGCCTGGCGCGATGCAATCCAGGCCCAGTGCGCGGTGTTGCTGGCCTTGGGCAAACCGCTGTTTGCCGAACGCGCCAATGACCTGCGCGATCTGCAGCAACGCGTGTTGCGCGCGTTGCTGGGTGAGGCCTGGCACTTCGAGTTACCGCCCGGCTCGATTGTCAGCGCCCATGAATTAACCCCGTCGGACTTGCTGCACCTGAGCGCGCAACAGGCGGTCGGCATCTGCATGGCCGAAGGCGGCGCCACTTCACACGTGGCGATCCTGGCGCGCAGTAAAGGCTTGCCCTGTGTGGTCGCGCTGGGCGCCGACGTGCTCGATGTGCCCCAGGGCCAGCACGTGGTACTCGACGCCGCCAACGGCCGTCTGGAACTGGCGCCCAGCGAAGCGCGTCACGCGCAAGTGCACCAGATTCGCAACGCGCAAAAACTGCGCCGTCAACAGCAACAGGCCCAGGCTCAACTGCCGGCGCACACTACAGACGGTGTAAATATTGAAGTGGCCGCCAATGTGGCCTCCAGCAGCGAGGCCCACGCGGCCTTTGAGAACGGCGCCGATGGCGTCGGCCTGCTGCGCACCGAATTCCTGTTCGTCGACCGCCGCACCGCACCGGATGAGCAGGAGCAGCGCCAAGCCTATCAAGCCGTGCTGGATGCCATGGGCGATAAGTCGGTGATCATCCGCACCATCGACGTGGGCGGCGACAAGCAACTCGACTACCTGCCGCTGCCGGTGGAAGCCAACCCGGTGCTGGGCCTGCGCGGCATTCGTCTGGCCCAGGTGCGCCCGGAACTGCTTGACCAGCAACTGCGTGCGCTGCTGCAGGTCACGCCGCTGGCACGCTGTCGCATCCTGCTGCCGATGGTCAGCGAAGTGGATGAACTGTTACAGATCCGCCGGCGCCTGGATGAACTGTGTGTGGAACTTGAGCTGACGCAACGCCCCGAGTTGGGCGTGATGATCGAAGTCCCCGCCGCCGCGCTGATGGCCGAGCAACTGGCCGAACATGCGGACTTTTTGTCCATCGGCACCAATGACCTGTCCCAGTACACCCTGGCGATGGACCGCGACCACGCCGGCCTCGCCGCCCGCGTGGATGCGCTGCACCCAGCCTTGCTGCGGCTGATCGCGCAAACCTGCGCCGGTGCCGCGAAACATGGGCGATGGGTCGGTGTGTGCGGCGCCCTGGCCTCTGACCCGCTGGCCACACCGGTGCTGGTCGGCCTGGGGGTGCGCGAGCTGTCGGTGAGCCCGCCGCAGATCGGCGAAATCAAGGACCGCGTCCGCCATCTGGATGCGGCGCAATGCCGGCAACGCAGCCTTGGCCTGCTCGACCTGAGCAGCGCCAAGGCCGTTCGCCAAGCCTGTCAACACCACTGGCCGCTGAGCTGACCACAACAAAAACAGGGAGACACGCCATGTACCAACACCTTATCGAAGGCCTGCAACGCCTGGGCCGGGCGCTGATGCTGCCGATCGCGATCCTGCCGATCGCCGGCCTCTTGCTGCGCCTGGGCGACACCGACCTGCTCAACATCGCGGTGATGCACGATGCCGGGCAGGCGATCTTCGCCAACCTGGCGCTGATCTTCGCCATTGGCATCGCCGTCGGTTTTGCCCGCGACAATAACGGCACCGCGGGGCTGGCCGGCGCGATTGGTTACCTGGTGATGGTCTCCACGCTCAAGGTGATGGACTCGACCATCAACATGGGCATGCTTGCCGGTATCGCCAGCGGCTTGATGGCGGGCGGGCTGTATAACCGTTTCAAGGACATCAAATTGCCGGAGTACCTGGCATTCTTTGGCGGGCGGCGCTTTGTGCCGATCATCACGGGGTTCAGTGCGGTCGGCCTGGGCGTGATTTTCGGCCTGATCTGGCCACCGGTACAGAGCGGCATCAATAGCTTCGGCGTGCTGTTGATGGAAAGCGGTAGCCTCGGCGCGTTCGTGTTCGGCGTCTTCAACCGCCTGCTGATCGTCACGGGGTTGCACCACATTCTCAACAATATGGCGTGGTTCGTGTTTGGTACCTTTACCGATCCGGTGACCGGTGCCGTGGTGACCGGTGACCTGACCCGCTACTTCGCCGGCGACCCCAAAGGCGGCCAGTTCATGACCGGCATGTTCCCGGTGATGCTGTTCGGTCTGCCCGCTGCGTGTCTGGCGATGTACCGCAATGCACTGCCGGAGAGACGCAAGGTGATGGGCGGGATTTTCCTGTCGATGGCACTGACCTCGTTCTTGACCGGGGTGACCGAGCCGATTGAATTTGCGTTTATGTTTCTGGCGCCATTCCTGTACCTGATTCACGCGCTGCTCACCGGCCTGTCGATGGCGGTCACCGACCTGCTGAATATCCACCTGGGCTTTACCTTCTCCGGTGGGTTTATCGACATGGTGCTGGGCTGGGGCAAGTCCACCAATGGCTGGCTGGTGGTGCCGGTGGGCCTGGCCTACGCGGTGATCTACTACACGGTGTTCAGCTACTGCATCCGCCGCTTCAACCTGAAGACGCCGGGCCGGGAAGATATCCAGGTGGTGCAGGCTGAAGTGATGAGCGATAAAACGCGTGCCACGGCGTATATCCAGGCATTGGGCGGTGCAGATAATTTGTTGAGTGTCGGTGCTTGCACCACGCGCTTGCGCTTGGACATGGTGGATCGCAACAAGGCGGTGGATGCCGAGTTGAAAGCGCTGGGCGCTATGGCGGTGGTGCGGCCGGGGAACGGCGGCAGTTTGCAGGTGGTGGTCGGGCCGATGGCCGATAGTATTGCCGATGAGATTCGCCTCGCCATGCCGTCGTTTGTTGCGAGTGCGCCGGTTGCCGTTGCGCCTGTGGATAAGTCGGTTGCGGTGAATGTGCAAGAGGCTGAGAAATGGCTGGATGCCTTGGGTGGGCGGGGGAATGTGCGCCAGCTGGAAGCGGTGGCGATGACCCGGTTGCGGGTGGAGTTGGGGGATGATTCGGTGGTGTCCGAGGCTCAGCTTACTGCGCTTGGTTGCCAGGGTGTGAGTCAGCTTGAGAGCGGGGTTTGGCACTTGTTGATGGGCGACAAGGCGTCCGGATTGGGTGAGGCGCTGGAGCGGTTGGTTGCCCGCCCGATCAACGCCTGATCACCCTGTGGCGAGGGAGCTTGCTCCCGCTGGACCGGGCTGGCGCTCCAGTGCGAAGCGCTCCCAGGATTTTTGGGGCCGCTGCGCAGCCCAGCGGGAGCAAGCTCCCTCGCCACAGAGTGTGGTTTATTCAGTTGCTGATGGGTACTTCCTGTAGATCCAGTACTCGATCCACCATCAACTGAATACCCTCCACCATTCGATGAATCCCCAGCACTGCATCACGGTGCGGGCCGTCGATTTCAAAAGCCAGATTACCCGCCAGTGCCTGTACGGATGCCAGGTCTTGGGAGGCGTTGGCGAGCAGGGTTTCGCTGTTCAGGTTGGGGAGTACGGTGAAGATTTGGTCGGCAGACTGAGAATCAGATGGGGGGTTTGGACTGTCTTTGATCATGGTAAACCTCTGGTGTGAAGTAAGAACTGCCAGCATCACTTGCAGATGATGGGTGGCAGCTGTATGCGGGCCTGCAAGACCGAGAGTCACCAGCAAGTCTCGGTAGACCCGAAGGTCTCCCGCACACAGCCGCCATAAATGGCGACCATGAAAAAGCGCCGCAATTATAAAGGCGCTTGTAACTAACTGGTGAGGTTTCGGCGGGCTTGCAGTCCCGGTCGTTGAATTAGCAGCGACTGGCGAAGGTTAGTCGTGCGAGTTCCGAGGGACAACCTGAAAGGTTTGTCGGAAAGTTCTGAGGCGCCTGTACAGACGCCATCGGAGGCCCTGACAGACAACAAAAAACCCGCTGACCAAACTGGCCCAGCGGGTTTCTTGTTTTCACAGCCAACGAATCAGAAATCCGCCAACTGCCACACCTCATACGCCGGTGTCTCATACGGATGGCTCAGCTTCAAAGCAGCCACTACAGCCACAATCAACTCATCCGCCACCACCAACTCAACCTTCCACTCTTCAACCACTTCAACCTGGCCGACCTGCCCGATAAACGGCTGGCTGCCATCCAACGCGCGGAATTGGCCCTGGCCCAGCACTCGCCAGGCGCAGCGGTCGTAGTCGCCGATGCGCCCGCCGCCGGCTGCGAAGACGGCGGTTTTTACCGTCTCTACATGGCTGTCGGGCACGAAGAAGGCGAGTTTGTACACGGCCTTAGTTCACCCACACGCGTGCGTTGCGGAACATGCGCATCCAGGCGCCGTCTTCGTTCCACTCTTCCGGGCGCCACGAGTTCTGCACGGCGCGGAATACACGTTCCGGGTGCGGCATCATGATAGTCACGCGACCGTCGCGGCTGGTAAGGCCGGTGATGCCGCGCGGCGAGCCGTTCGGGTTGGCCGGGTAGGTCTCGGTGACTTTGCCGTGGTTATCCACAAACCGCAGCGCCACGGAGCCAGACAGGTCGGCTTCGAGCAACGCTTCTTCGCTGCTGAATTCGGCATGGCCTTCACCGTGGGCGATGGCGATCGGCATGCGCGAACCGGCCATGCCTTGCAGGAAGATCGAGTTGGACTCCTGCACCTGCACCATGGCCACGCGGGCTTCGAACTGCTCGGAACGGTTGCGCACAAAGTGCGGCCAGAACTCGCTGCCCGGGATCAGTTCGCTGAGGTTGGACATCATCTGGCAACCGTTGCACACACCCAGGGTGAAGCTGTCGTTGCGTTCGAAGAAGCCCTGGAACGCATCGCGGGCACGGCTGTTGAACAGGGCCGACTTGGCCCAGCCTTCACCGGCACCCAGCACGTCGCCGTAGGAGAAACCGCCGCAGGCCACGAGGCCTTTGAACTCGTTGAGGTCAACGCGACCGGCGAGGATGTCGCTCATGTGCACGTCGATTGCGTTGAAGCCGGCACGGTCGAACGCCGCCGCCATTTCCACCTGACCGTTGACGCCTTGCTCACGCAGCACGGCAACCTGTGGGCGAATACCCTTTTTGATGTAAGGCGCGGCGATGTCCTGGTTGACGTCGAAGCTGAGCATGGTGCTCAGGCCCGGGTTGTCTTCTTCCAGGATCGTGTCGAATTCCTGCTCGGCGCAGTCGGCGTTATCACGCAGGCGCTGGATCTGGTAGCTGGTCTCGGCCCACTGGCGTTGCAGCAGACGACGCTGACCGGCAAACACGGTGTCGCCGTTGAAGGAAATATTGATTTCACCGTTGTTGATCGGCTGGCCGATCACCGCCACGCAGTCGTCCAGGCCGGCGGCGCTGAATTGTGCGAGTACGTCCGGGGTAGCGTCCTGGCGCACCTGGATCACCGCACCCAATTCTTCGTTGAACAGGATGCCGTTGATTTCAGCGGCGTCCTCGGCAACGCTGTCGAGCACGATGTTCAGGCCACAGTGACCGGCAAACGCCATCTCGACGACGCTGGTCAGCAGACCACCGTCGGAACGGTCGTGGTAGGCCAGCAGGTGGCCGTCGGCATTCAGGCCCTGGATCACGGCGAAGAAGGCTTTGAGGTCTTCGGCGTCATCGACGTCCGGGGCCTGCTTGCCGAGCTTGCCGTGGGTCTGCGCCAGGATCGATGCGCCCATGCGGTTCTGGCCACGGCCCAGGTCGATCAGGATCAGGTCGGTGGTGCCCTTGTCCATGCGCAGTTGCGGGGTCAGGGTCTGGCGGATATCGGTGACCGGCGCAAAACCGGTGACGATCAGCGACAGCGGCGAGGTGACGCTCTTGTCGGTGCCTTCATCGTTCCAACGGGTGGCCATGGACATGGAGTCCTTGCCCACCGGAATGGTAATACCCAGCTCCGGGCACAGCTCCATGCCGACCGCTTTAACCGTGTCGTACAGACGCGCGTCTTCACCGGGGTGGCCGGCGGCGGACATCCAGTTGGCCGACAACTTGATGTCGGACAGCTTGCCGATACGCGAAGCGGCGATGTTGGTGAGGGTTTCACCAATGGCCATGCGGCCCGATGCCGGAGCGTCCAGCAGGGCCAGCGGCGTGCGCTCGCCCATGGCCATGGCTTCACCGGTGTAGACATCGAAGCTGGTGGCGGTGACGGCAACGTCGGCCACCGGCACCTGCCACGGGCCGACCATTTGGTCACGGGCTACCAGGCCGGTGATGGTGCGGTCGCCGATGGTGATCAGGAAGCTTTTGCTCGCCACGGCCGGGTGGTGCAGCACGCGTTCGATGCTGTCGGTCAGGTCGAGGTTGCTTGGGTCGAAATCATCGCCCAGCTCGGTTTCACGCACGGCCGAACGGTGCATGCGCGGGGCCTTGCCCAGCAGCACTTCGAGCGGCATGTCCACCGGGCTGTTGCCGAAGTGGCTGTCGGTGACCGTCAACTGCGGCTCGGCAGTGGCTTCGCCAACCACGGCAAACGGGCAACGCTCGCGTTCGCAGATGGCCTGGAAGCGTGCGAAGTCTTCAGGACCGACGGCCAGTACGTAGCGTTCCTGGGATTCGTTGCTCCAGATTTCGTGCGGGGCCATGCCCGGCTCGTCGTTTGGAATGTTGCGCAGTTCGAAACGGCCACCGCGGTCGCCATCGTTGACCAGTTCCGGGAAGGCGTTGGACAAACCGCCGGCACCGACGTCGTGGATGAAGCTGATCGGGTTCTTGTCGCCCAACTGCCAGCAACGGTCGATGACTTCCTGGCAGCGGCGTTCCATCTCCGGGTTTTCGCGCTGTACGGAAGCGAAGTCCAGGTCGGCCGAGCTGGTGCCGGTGGCCATGGAGGAAGCGGCGCCGCCGCCCAGGCCGATGAGCATGGCCGGGCCGCCGAGTACGATCAACTTGGAGCCGACCAGGATCTCGCCTTTCTTGACGTGTCCTTCACGGATGTTGCCCATGCCGCCGGCCAACATGATCGGCTTGTGGTAACCGCGCACTTCATCGCCACGCGGGGTGGTGATGGACTGTTCGAAGGTACGGAAGTAGCCGGTGAGCGCCGGACGCCCGAATTCGTTGTTGAACGCGGCGCCGCCCAGCGGGCCTTCGATCATGATGTCCAGCGCGGTGACGATGCGCTCAGGCTTGCCGTACGGCACTTCCCACGGCTGTTCGAAGCCCGGGATCTGCAGGTTGGACACGGTGAAGCCGGTGAGGCCCGCCTTTGGCTTGGCGCCACGGCCGGTGGCACCTTCGTCGCGGATCTCGCCGCCGGAACCGGTGGCGGCGCCCGGGAACGGGGCAATCGCGGTCGGGTGGTTGTGGGTTTCAACCTTCATCAGGATATGCACCGGCTCCTGCACCGCGCCGTACTGGCGGGTCTCGGGGTCCGGGAAGAAGCGGCCGGCGACGGAGCCGACGATGACCGAGGCGTTGTCCTTATAAGCCGACAGAACGCCTTCGCTGTGCATCACGTAGGTGTTCTTGATCATGCCGAACAGGCTTTTTTCCTGGCTCTGGCCGTCAATGTCCCAACTGGCGTTGAAGATCTTGTGACGGCAATGCTCGGAGTTGGCCTGGGCGAACATCATCAGTTCGATGTCGTGCGGGTTGCGCTTGAGACCGTTGAAGGCATTGACCAGGTAGTCGATCTCGTCTTCGGCCAGGGCCAGGCCCAGCTCGGTGTTGGCCTTCTCGAGGGCGGCGCGGCCACCGCCGAGCACGTCGATCGCGGTGAGCGGCTTGGGTTCGGCGTGGCTGAACAGGCCGGCGGCCTGTTCCAGCTGGCTGACGATGATCTGGGTCATGCGGTCGTGCAGGCTGCTGGCAATCAGCTCGGCCTCGGCATCGCTGAACCCACCTTCGACGTAGAAGGCAATACCACGCTCCAGGCGCGGGATTTTATCCAGGCCGCAGTTACGCGCGATATCGCTGGCTTTGCTCGACCAGGGCGAGATGGTGCCGAACCGTGGCAGAACCAGGAACAAGCGGCCGGTCGGCTCTTGAACGGGAACGCTTGGGCCGTACTTCAGAAGGCGTGCCAGCACTTGCTGCTCGTCGGCGGTCAAGACGCCGGTAACGTCGGCGAAGTGAGCAAATTCAGCATACAAGCCAGTGACAGCTGGAACCTTCTGGCTCAGTTGCTCAAGGAGTTTGCTGTGGCGAAAGGCAGAAAGGGCAGGAGCGCCGCGCAGGATCAACATCTTCGGGACAGCCTCGGGAAGGGGTGTGCTTTGAGGCCGTGCATTCTAGCGTAAACCTGCGCCAACGGCACCCGAAACGGCACGGCTGGCTGCTGCCGAACGTCAGTTGGCACCGATTGCACGGTATCGAGGCGCTATCGCAGACATTCCGCACAGTTATTTTAACCGTCACAATTGCTCGTCAACCCACGTTTCTGCGGGCTGCAGCACAGTTTTGACGGCGCTAGCAGACAAGTCCGCCGCTGTCGAGATATGGCGCCGTGAGCCGTTTGCGTATACTGCGCAGATGTTCTCACCAACTGCTTTGCGCCCGCGATGCGCCAAATGGCTCGTCGCCACCGGACTCTTTTTATTGCTCAGCGCCTGTGTTGATAAACCCAGCACGCTCGAGCGAATCAAGGAGGATGGCGTCTTGCGGGTGATAACCCGGAACAGCCCGGCCACGTATTTTCAGGACCGCAACGGTGAAACCGGTTTCGAATACGAACTGGTCAAGCGTTTTGCCGATGACCTGGGCGTGAAGCTGGAGATAGAAACCGCCGACAACCTCGACGACCTGTTCGGCCAGTTGGGCAAACCCAACGGCCCGGTTCTCGCCGCCGCCGGGCTGGTTGGCAGCGAGCAGCGCCAGCAGCAGGTACGTTTCTCCCACCCTTACCTTGAAGTCACCCCGCAGATCATCTACCGCAACGGCCAATCGCGCCCGACCAACGCCGCGGATCTGGTGGGCAAGAAGATCATGGTGCTCAAGGGCAGTACCCACGCCGAACAACTGGCCGAGTTGAAAAAGCAGAATCCTGCAATCGAATACGAAGAGTCCGACGCCGTTGAAGTCGTCGATTTGTTGCGCATGGTGGACGAGGGGCAAATCGACCTGACCCTGGTGGACTCCAACGAAGTGGCGATGAACCAGGTGTACTTCCCCAACGTGCGCGTGGCGTTCGACCTGGGCAACGCCAGCAATCAGAGCTGGGCCGTGGCGGCAGGCGAAGACAACAGCCTGCTCAACGAGATCAACAGCTACCTGGACAAGGTGGAAAAGAACGGCACCCTGCAGCGTCTCAAGGATCGCTATTACGGGCATGTCGATGTACTCGGCTATGTCGGCGCCTATACCTTCGCCCAGCATTTGCAGCAACGTCTGCCCAAGTACGAGAAGCACTTTCGCGCCTACGCCAAGGAAGAAAAAGTCGATTGGCGCTTACTGGCGGCCATCGGTTATCAGGAATCGCTGTGGCAACCGGCGGTCACCTCCAAGACCGGCGTGCGCGGCCTGATGATGCTGACCCAGAACACCGCTCAGGCGATGGGCGTATCCAACCGCCTGGACGCCAGACAGAGCATCATGGGCGGCGCCAAGTACCTGGCCAAGATCAAGGATGAGCTGGACGACAGCATCGCCGAACCGGACCGCACCTGGTTTGCCCTCGCCGCCTACAACGTCGGCACCGGCCATCTGGACGACGCGCGGCTTTTGGCGAAGAAAGAAGGCCTGAACCCGAACAAATGGCTGGATGTGAAGAAAATGCTGCCGCGTCTGTCGCAGAAGCAGTGGTACAGCAAGACCCGCTACGGCTACGCCCGTGGTGGTGAGCCGGTGCATTTTGTGGCGAACATCCGACGTTACTACGACATCCTCACCTGGGTGACCCAGCCGCAGCTGGAGGGCAACCAGGTGGTGGAAGGTAATCTGCACGTGCCGGGTGTGGACAAGACCAAGCCGCCGGAAGATAGCCCACAGTTGTAAACAGTCGCTTAACGACGCTGCAAAAACCTGTGGGAGCCGGGCTTGAGGGTGCATCCCTAAGTAGCCGTTACCGCAGAAACGGATATGTACTCGGTCAGATCCAAAAAAATAGTCGTCTGACAAGCCGCCATCGGGGGCAAGCCCCCTCCCACATTCAGGTCGCGGGGTGTCCGTTAGATAGTCGCCAGCTTCAGGGCCGTCACGGGAGCAAGCTCCCTCGCCACAGGCTTCTTTTCGCCCGCGCTATCTCTTGACTGGCAACCTGATCCCACATCGATCTGCTTTGATCTTCAGGCCGGTTGCAGGCCCGTGAGCAAATGCACCACGCCCCCCGCCAGTACCATCACGGCCGGCACACCCGCTGCCTTCAACGCCAGCTCATCCAACCGCCCCGCATCGCGCAGTTGCACGCGCACCCGTGTCAGGGCGACGCGCCGTTGGGACGTGAGGTTATCCGCACCGCCCAGCGCACCGAGCACGCCGGCCGATAACAGGTGTTCGCCTTCAGGCGCGGGTACGGCCTCGGCGACCAGGTCCGGGGTCAGGGCTTTCCAGAATGCCTGCTGCAATTTCTCGAACATGTTCAGTTCTCCAGGACAGGTGAGGTGCCGGCAGTGGCGGTGTGGAACTGGTAAAGGGCTTCGCGTACCTCGACGGCCTCTTCCAGATTCAGCACCTGGCGAGCGATGCACTGGCAGTCTTTCAAGTGCAACTCACGCACGGTGGCCTTGATGGTGGGGATCAACGGCACACTGACCGACAACTCATCCACCCCCAGTCCGATCAACATCGGCACCGCCAGTACTTCTGATCCCAGGGCGCCGCACACACTGACCGGTTTGCCGTGGGCATGGGCCGCCTTGACGGTGCTGGCGATCAGGCGCAGCACGGCCGGGTGATAGCTGTCGGCCTGGCTGGCCAGCCGTGGATGATCACGGTCCATGGCCAGGGTGTACTGGGTGAGGTCGTTGGTGCCGATGGAAAAGAAATCCACATGCGGTGCAAACAGATCCGCCATCAGCGCCGCCGAGGGCACTTCTATCATGATGCCCAGCTTGGGCCGCTCTGCCAGCCCCAGCGCCTGGACCTCTTCTTCCAGTATCCGGCGCGCCAGGTGCAGCTCCGACAACAGGCTGACCATCGGCAACATGATATGCAGCCGGGCCTGACCGGCACTGGCGAGGATCGCCCGGAACTGTTCACGCAGCAGTTCAGGACGCGCCAGGCACAGGCGAATGCCGCGCAAGCCGAGGAAGGGGTTGGTCTCGCTGTCCATCGGAACATAAGCCAGGGGCTTGTCGCCGCCCACATCGAGAGTACGCACCACCAGGTTACGCTCAGGGCCAAGTGCACGGGCGATGGCGCTGTAGGTGTCGGCCTGCTCGCGGGCACTCGGTGCTCGGTTGCGGTCCAGATAGAGAAACTCCGAACGCAGCAGGCCCACACCCTCCCCGCCCAGGAGCAGGGATTGCTCCACCTCCTGCAACGAGGCCACATTGGCCGTGACCTCCACGGCATGACCGTCGCGGGTGACGGCGGCCAATGACGCCTGCGCCACTTCACGCTGGCGCCGCAGCGATTGTTGATGGCGCGCGGTCTCCAGTTGTTCGATCTCGACCGGGTCGGGCTCCAGGTGCAACTCGCCTTTGTCGGCATCGAGCAATACCTGTTTCCCGTTGCTCAGCGCCAGCACGCAAGTCGGCACCCCGCAAATCGCCGGCAGGCCCAGCGCCCGGGCAAGAATCGCCACGTGGCTGGTCGCACCGCCGCCGACCGTGACAAACCCCAGCACCTTGCGCGTATCCAGGCTGGCGGTTTGCGACGGGGTCAGTTGCTCGGCAATCAGAATCGCACGTTCCGGCACTTCCTGGGCGTCGTCCTGGATGCCCAGGATCAGCTTGAGCACACGCCGGCCCACATCGTCCAGGTCGGCCGCGCGCTCGGCAAGCAGCGTATTGCCCAGGCCCTGGAACAGCCGGGTCGTGGCGACCGTGACGCTGTTCCACGCAAACGCAGCGCTTTTGCCTTCGGTCAGCAGGGTGTGTGCCTGCTCCAGCAGGGTCGGGTCTTCGAGCAATTCCTGATGCGCGCGGAAGATCTCGGCCTGGGCGCTGCTCACGTTGGCCTGCATGGCTTGCAGGGCCCGATCGGCATCGCTCAAGGCAAGCGTCAGGGTGGCGCGCTCCTGCGCTTCACCGAGGCCTGCCTCGGTAATGACCAGCGCCGCTTCCTTGATCTGGAATACCTGGCCGAACGCCGATCCCGGCGAGGCGCACACACCCCGCAACAAGGTAGTGGAGCTGACCGGCGCCGGCGTTTCGGCGGTGCTGGCCGGTGCAACACCGACCACGTTTTCGCCGCAGCCGTCGGCGAGCAATGCCACCAAGGCCTCGATCGCCGCCGCTGCATCTTCGCCGGCGGCGCTGACCTGCAAGGTATCGCCGCGCACGGTTTGCAGGGCCATGATGCGCACCAGGGATTTGGCATTGGCGCTCTCGGTCTGCTTATGCAGGTAAATGCTCGCATTGAACCCTTTCGCCGCCTGGGCGAACACCGCCGCCGGGCGCGCATGCAGGCCGTGGGCGTTGAGCAGGGTCAACGGTTTGGAAAACAGCGCATCGCCCTGCTCTTGCGCCACCTCCACGGTGGCCGTGGCAGGCTTGAGCTGCAACACCGGCTGGCCGGCCTCGACCGTACTGGTGGCGGACACCAACAGTTCGAACGGCTCACCGCTGACTACCAGCATCAAGGTCAGCAGGCTGCGGGCATTGAGGGCGATGAAGTCGGCATCGAACTCGATCAGCGGCTGGCCGGCCTGCACCTGCTGACCATCTTCGACCAGCGGCGTAAAGCCCTCGCCCGCCAGGTTCACGGTGTCCAGGCCGATGTGCATCAACACCTGCACGCCGTGCTCGTTGGTGACACTGACGGCATGCCCACTGTCCTGAATGTTACTGATCACACCGGACATGGGCGCGCAAAGGGTCTGCGAAGTCGGATCGATGCACAGGCCATCGCCAAGCAGGCGGCTGGAGAATGCCGGATCGGGCACTTGATCCAGGGGCAGCTGCACCCCGGCCAAGGGTGCCAGCAATACCAAGGGTTGGATTGTGGTCATGACATCACCTGTTGTTGTGTTCTGTGAATAGCCTGGCGGCGCGAGCACACTCGCGCCGGCAGATAAAAATTATTTCCACCAGTACTCGACCTGCACCCCGACGTTGGAGCCATGCCGCGCGGTGCCGTAGCTGCCGGTGTCGGACAAGGCCGAGCCGGCTGCCAGTTCATTGGCGGCACGCTTGGCGGCGGCGTTCCAGGTGGCATAGGTGTAATACAGGCGCACTTCCGGCCGTGCCCAGAATTCCGGGCCTTTGGGCGACCAGGTCGGAGCGAAGGTGAACTTGCTCAACTTGCGCGTGCCGCCGGTGGCGTCGACCTGATCGTGGCCAAGCTCGGCCACCAGCTTGAACTGCTCGGTCAGGGCATAGACCGGGCGTACGCCGAGGGACATCCAGGTCTGGTCCTGGCTGCCGGGACGTACGTCCTTCTGGTACACCGCTTCGATCTGGCCGCCAAACCGCGGCGTCATTTGCCAGTCAAAAAATTCCACCGCACGGTAGCTTTTGCTGCTGTTGTCCAGCGCGGTGTTGCCGGTGTAGCCCAGGCCCGTGCCCGGCCCTTCGCCGTACTGCAAGGCGAATTTGTTCTTGCCGCCGAGGAACGCCTGCTGCACATGCTGCGCGGTCAGCGCCCAACCGCTGTTGGCGTCGCGGCCACCGGCCTTTTCGAGGTAGCTCAGGCCCAGCTCCAGCTCGCCGCCGGGGTTGGTCTTGAAGCCGGCGACGTTGAAGTCGTGACGGGTCACGTAGGCTTTCTGGTAGAGGTTGTCCTTGCGCGACAGGGCGTAGCTGTACTTCAGGTCGCCGATTTTTACGTCTTCGATACCGCCACCGGTGGCACTCTGGTTCCAGTAGTAGAAATCGGAGATATGGATGTCATTACGCTTGTAGTACCGACGCCCGGCCCACAGTGAGCCACCGTTGAGACTGGGCATGTTCGACCACTGCGCATACATCTGCGGCATGCGCGCCGAGCCGTTGTTTTCGCCCTGGAATTTCAGGGCGCGGTCGTACTTGTTGTACAGCGAGGCCATGGCATCGACGCTGAGCACCGAGCCGTCATCCAGGGTAAACACGTCCTGGCGCAGCTCAAGCTCCGCGTACTGTTCGCATTCGTTGCCCAGGCGGTATTTGGTTTGCGCGCCCGGCAACTGGAAGCACTGTTGTGGGCCACTGCCGGTCGACGTCCCCGCCCCGCTGCGCAAATAACCGGCAAATTCCAGGGCATGCGCCGCCAACGGCAACGTCAGGCACGAGGCTGCAAAGCCCAGTTTGAGGGTGGTTTTCATGAGGCACTCCTTTTATTTTTATTGTGTTTGTCGCGTCATACAGCGGGTGTTTCAGCCCCTCAGCAGCAGCACGAACGACTCGTAAGGTCGCAGCGAGACAGTGCCTGTGCGTGGCGGGCAGTCGGGGTAGTTACTGATCAGCAGGCGTTGCTCGGTCGCCTCGGTGATGACATCGGGGGGCAGTTGGATCTGGCACGGTGCGGCGTAGAAATTGTTCAGCACCAACAGGCGCTCGCCCTGCCCTTCGCGCAGGTACGCCCACACTTGAGGGTGCTCGGCCAGCAACGGGCGATACACCCCGTCCTGGATCAGCGGCTGGTGCCGACGCAGGGCAATCAGGGCACGGTAGTGATGCAGCACCGAATGCGGGTCGTCGCGCTGGTTGTCGACATTGATGAGCGCGGCGTTGGCCGCAAGACCGATCCACGGCTCACCACGGCTGAAGCCGGCGTTTTCCCCGGCGTTCCATTGCATCGGTGTGCGCCCGTTGTCGCGGGACTTCTGCATGATCGCCGCCATGCTCGCCGCCTCGGACTCGCCGGCATCGCGCTTGAGGCGATAGATGTTCAGGGTCTCGACATCCCGGTACTGCTCAATGCGCTCGAAACCCGGGTTGGTCATGCCCAGCTCTTCGCCCTGGTAAATGAACGGCGTGCCCTGCAGGAAGTGCAGCGCCGTGGCGAGCATCTTGGCCGACACCACGCGGAACTCGCCGTCATCACCGAAGCGCGAGACCACTCGCGGCTGATCATGGTTACACCAGAACAGTGCGTTCCAGCCGCCACCGGCCTGCATACCCAGTTGCCAATCGGACAGGATGCGTTTGAGCTGCAGAAAATCGAAGTCTGCCCGTATCCATTTTTGCAGGTTCGGGTAATCCACTTTCAGGTGATGAAAGTTGAACGTCATCGACAGCTCTTTCGACTCGGGCCGCGAATAGCGAATGCAGTGCTCAAGGCTGGTGGACGACATTTCGCCGACGTTGATCAGGTCGTACCCCTCGAACACTTCGCGGTGCATTTCCTGCAGGTACCGGTGCACGTTCGGGCCGTCGGTGTAGAAACGCCGACCGTCGCTGGCGTCCTGCGCAAAGTCCGCCGGTTTGGAGATCAGGTTGATCACATCCAGCCGGAAGCCACCGACGCCCTTGTCGCGCCAGAAGCGCATCATCTTGAACACTTCGGCGCGCACCTGGGGGTTGTCCCAGTTGAGGTCGGCCTGGGTATGGTCGAACAGGTGCAGGTAATACTGGCCGGTTTGCGCCTCGTACTCCCAGGCAGAGCCGCCGAACTTGGACTCCCAGTTATTCGGCTGGTCGCGCCAGATGTAGAAGTCACGGTACGGGTTGTCGAGGCTGCTGCGCGCCTGCTGGAACCACTCATGCTCGACCGACGTGTGATTGACCACGATATCCAGCATCAGCTTGATGCCGCGCCTGGCCGCCTCGTGGATCAACAGCTCGCAATCGGCCATGGTCCCGTAGCTGGGGTCGATGGCGTAGTAGTCGCTGATGTCGTAACCGTTGTCGCGCTGGGGCGAGCGCAGGAACGGGGTGACCCACAGGCAATCGATGCCCAGCCATTGCAGGTAGTCGAGCTTGTCGACGATGCCCAGCAGGTCGCCGGTCGCGTTCCCTGCATGGCTGTGGAAGCTCTTGGGATAGATCTGGTAGATCACCGAGTGTTGCCAGGCTTGCATGGTGGGTCCTCGAGTAGAATTTTGTACTGGCCTTGAAGGCCTCATCAGCGATAGTTCAGGCAACCCGATAACCCGGCCGGACAATCTTCATGCTCAACACACAGGTCAGCGCAAACGGCACCACGATCGCGACCGTCATGCCGACGACAAACAACGGGATGAACTCAGGCATGATCGAGATGAAACCGGGCAGGCCACCCACACCGATAGCCGAGGCCTGGACCTTGTTCAGCGACAGGAAAATGCTGCCCAACGCGGAACCGGCGAGCGCCGCGTAGAACGGGAATTTGAAGCGCAGGTTGACGCCGAACATCGCCGGCTCAGTGATGCCGAAGTACGCGGAAATCGCCGAGGTCGAGGCCATGCTTTTGTCACGGGCGTTGCGGGTCATGTAGAACACCGCCAGTGCCGCGCTGCCCTGGGCCAGGTTGGACATGACGATCATTGGCCAGATAAAGGTGCCGCCCTGGCTGGAAATAAGTTGCAGGTCCACGGCGAGGAACATGTGGTGCATGCCGGTGATGACCAGCGGCGCATACAACAGGCCGAACAGTGCGCCGCCGACCATGGGCGCCAGGTCGAACAGGGTGACCATGCCTTCGGTGATGAGGATGCCGAGGTGACGGGTCACCGGGCCGATGATCGCCAGCGCCAGCACGCCGGTAACAACGATGGTGGTGATGGGGATCACCAGCAATTGGATGGCATTCGGCACGCGCGCGCGCAACCATTTTTCGATCACGCTCATGACGTAGGCGGCCAGCAGGATCGGCAGGATCTGCCCCTGGTAACCGACTTTTTCGATCTGGAACCAACCGAAGATATCGAAGTACGGCAGGCTCTGGCCGTCGAGGCCGGCGACGGCCTTGCCGTAGTTCCAGGCGTTGAGCAGGTCGGGGTGGACCAGCATCAGGCCAAGCACGATGCCGAGGATTTCACTGCCGCCAAACCGCTTGGCCGCCGACCAGCCCACCAGCGCCGGCAGGAACACGAACGAGGTGTTGGCCATCAGGTTGATCAGGCTCCACAGGCCATCCAGGTTCGGATAGGCCTCCAGCAGCGTTTGCCCCTCGATGAACATGCCCTTGGCGCCCATCAGGTTGTTGATGCCCATCAACAGGCCGGCAATGATCAGCGCCGGCAGGATCGGCATGAACACATCGGAGAACACCCGCACCAGTTGTTGCAGGGGGTTGATCTTGTCGCCGGCGGCTTTCTTGACGTCGGCAATGGTCGAGGCGGCAAGGCCGGTCTGCTCGCGCAGGGCGGCGTAGACCTTTTCCACTTCGCCGGGGCCGATGACGACCTGGAACAAGCCGCCGGTAAAGAAGGAGCCCTTGACCAGGTCGACCTGGTTCAGTGCCGGGCTGTTGACCAGGTTCTGGTCCTTGAGGGCCAGGCGCAGGCGCGTCACACAGTGCGCGGCCTGCTCCAGGTTATCGGCGCCGCCGAGGTGCTGGAGCAACTCGCGGGCAATGTTGGGGTAGTCGTGGCTCATGGGTTTTCTTCCACTTTTCTTGTTATCGGGAGTGACCTTGGCAGTCCAACGACGTCAAAAGTACTCGTCTGTACGAGTTAAATCAACAACTCGTACAGACGAGTTTAAAAATGGATTAATTTTCTGTTTTCTGTGTCGGATACTTCTGAAATTTCAAATCGATTGAATGGACAACGCCCCGGCACTGCCACTAAGGTTCCTGCCTTGAACGCCAACGCGGTACAGAGCCCTCCAACATGAGCAAATACAACCAGATCTATACCGATCTGCTTGCCAGCATCACGACCGAACGGCTGCAGCGTGGTACCCGCCTGCCTTCCGAAACCGAATTGATGAGCGCCTACCAGGCCAGCCGTGGCACCGTGCGCCGGGCCATCGAGCAGTTACAGGAGCGGGGCTTCGCGCAAAAGATTCATGGCAAGGGCACGTTTGTGTTGTCGCCCAACCCCATCGAGTTCCAGTTGGGCGGCATCGTCAGCTTTCGCGAAACCCATGCCGACCTGGGCGATGACGTACAGACCGAAGTGGTGCAGTTCAGCCAGTTCGCCCTGGAGGGCGCGCTGCTCGAACACATCGAAGCCGAACCCGGCAGCCTGATCACGCAGATCAAGCGGGTACGACGCATTGGCGGCAAACGGGTGATCCTCGACATCAACCACTTCGTCGCCGACGTGATCCCGGGGCTGGACCAGGCGATTGCCGGGCAGTCGATCTACGCGTTCATCGAGCAGACCTTGCAGTTGCAGATCAGCTACGCCCAACGCACCATCGAAGCCCTGCCCCGCAGCAAGGACGACCAGGCGCACCTGGACCTGGATGGGCAAAGCCATGTGATCGTGGTGAGTAACCAGACGTTTTTGCAGGATGGGCGGCAGTTCGAGTACACCGAGTCGCGGCATACGTTGGATAAGTTTTACTTTTCGGATATTGCACGGCGGTAATCGTAAGCCGGGAAGATCACTACACTGCGATACTCTTCGCCAGTCCTGCTGCCCAAGCAGCGGTCATCTTCTCCCCTACTGCCTCGAACTCCGGGTGAGTGCTTCGGTATTCTGAAAGCTCCGCCATCGCGCGAGCCATGCCGTCTTGCACCCTGGCAAGCAGTTCATTGCAACGGGTCTCTGTCAAACCGCACGAACTGCGTCCAAACTGGACCAGCATCTTGCGCTTTGGCCAAGCCTTCGACCCGCCGAGCAGCAAACCCATGATGTCGTTGCCGCTGTACACCGTGGTGGTCACCAGATCGTAAGCCGGGGCGAGCCAAACGTCCGCGTCCTTTGCGCAATTCTCATACAGCAGGCCGAAATTTTTCAGGTGCGCGTCACCGTTCTGGATCCCGGCAGAAAGCGCCACCATCAAAAAGAAGTCTTCCAGTGTCCTGACGACGCGGCTGGGTGTGACAAATGACCTGATCAGCTTCGTGCATCCCTGATAGCTGCCGTCGTATTTCCTGGCGGTTCCCCATCCCGATAGAACGCACATGTCCTCAAATCCGAGGTAGGCGCTTGCACCGATATCGAACCGTTTCACCACCAGGAATTTCCCGTGCTGACTGAGCTGAAACTCAGGCACCTCCAAGCCGCAATGGACTGCGGCCCGCATGCAGAAAAACTCATTGGCGGCCAATTGTGAAAACTCAGATTCATTGAACGTTTTCACCAGATGCGTGGCGCCCCTATGCGTGAGACGTTCAATGCCGGGGACCGTATCGTTCAGGTCGCGCACCAGCACCTTTGGTTGAACACCCGAGACCCCGGAATAGGCCGCGTAGGTTTTCAGAAGATCATCGAACAGGTCTTTTGCCCCGTCATAGACCAATAACTCTGCGAGCTTGATCTCAGGCAGTGACTCACCACCCGCGGCACGAGAAACGCTGATACGACCCAGTTGGTGTGGGCCCACAATGCCCAGCAGGGTGAAGTCGTCAAAGCCGTGTACCGACTTGCTGAAACGTCGCACAAGTTCGTCCTTGAGATGCCCCTCAGGGATATGCATCTCGAACAACGGATGGACGCCATACTTCCAGTTGTAGCTCTCCAAGCGCACGGGCATGGTCAGGGAAACTGCGTTCTCTTCAGCAACCTTTTCGTTATACGAGAACACCGAATCACGCCGGTCGTCTTCACCGCGCCCGAGCGTTCCAGCAGGCACACCCCCAGCACCGATATACAACCGATCACGTCGACTAGTCATGGATGCCTCCTGATTTCAGCTCATCGAGAGTTTTGCGACGATGCCTGGGTATGGCAGTCAACTCATACCCCAACCCCTCGAGGATCGCCCCGACCTTGCGAATCCCCACTTCCGGGATGGTGTTGTTCTCGATCCCCGAGATAGTGGCGCGACTCATGCCGTGGCGCTGCGCGAGCTGGGCTTGTGAGAGGCCGGCGGCCTTGCGCAGATTTTTGATCAATATACCTAAATCGCCCATACCAAAACGCATCCTATACAATGCAAAAATTGCAAAAATTGAATTAATGCACTATATAAGATGCAAAAAGTCCTGAATAGTGTTTTATATGGATCCGTTTCTTGATAAGGCTGACGCTCCGAAAACACAAAACCCCGGCCAAAAGACCGGGGTTTTGTTATTCAGCACCCATTTGTTACCGCAGGATTATTCCCACTCTATTATTAAATTGAAATTAACTCTTTAAATTACAATGACTTAAAACTAAAAACCACATGGATACCATAAAAAACACCATACCCCTAGCCTGGTACAGGTAGGCACACTGATTCAAAAACCCAAGCCATGGAGCGCGAGAAAATGCTTTTAGCACTGTTAGTGCCTTAAGCGACGCCGTATCCCCGCCTCCGTGTCATGTCGCTCGGCTTCCCATTCATACGTCCTCACCAGAGACATCAGGAGTGAAGACGCGACGAAAGGATGCGTGAACTGAATAGTTTCTGCCCAATTGCGATATTTGTCTGCAAGCTCCCTTTCCTGCCCGCCACCCTCCCCACGAAAATGAACGCCACGCGCGTTGTAAAGACCTGTGTGAGCACCGCTTGTGACTTCTTCGGACCAGCCTGGAAAACTCTGTTATTGCCCACATGACTACGGCTAATCGAGCCAGTGAATTTGACAGACCTTCCTAGAGTTAAACCTGATCCTGAGAGGCGATGAAACAGGAGTAAAGAATATCAGCGAAATCATGCTCGTTGATATCACCGATAACCAAATCCCTAACGGCATCCGCTATCAGATCATTGTCTAGAGTAATTTCATAATCATTGAGCGAAAGGTACTCCAAGCCGACTGCAAGCCCGGTGCGCTTGTTAGCATCAGGCAGTGCGTGGCCTTGCGCAATACTGGCAGTGTACTTGGCGGCAATTTCAAATACATCGTCGAGGCCATTATAGGCAATCGCGTTGTCGATTCGAGCCAGCGCGCCTTGTAAAAGCGGAATATTTATTGGCCCCTTCATACCGGGCTCGGTAGTCAAGATCTGAGTGTTTATCTCAATAACACGTTCAAATGGAAAGAAGATCAATTCCATTACATGTCAGCCAACTTCTGAAAGGTCTTCTTGTGAGTCCTGAGAACGAGCTTGGTTTCTGAATAAACGATCTGCTTACCCGAATCGCCACCCAAATCCAGCTTCTTGATGGCTTTAACTTTAGGCCGCTCTACTATGGATACGCCATAAGTGTTCAGCTTGTGGTTCATGACATGAGTACCCCAAACGGTTTGATCAATTTCTACTCACACGGTAGCACACTGAGAGGCAAGATACACCGAGCCATCGACTGCGTTGTACGCCGCTTGCTGGTTGGCATCAGTGCCACGCCAGCGCATGGCTTAGCATCAGTCATTACTGACAGAAAAGCATCTGCAGCGGTAGTGCGTCAATACGTTCAATCACGCTGGCCCAGGCAAATGTCGTAACGGCTCCGAATTACATTCGTATCAAGAACGATCATTCAAAGGTCACTGTCCGGACGGGCGTCTTGTCGTGCGCACTCTCAAAGGCCGCGAACTCGTAATCCGTCAGGCTGGCCTTGCGGCTCATCTCGGCAGCAGCGAGCCCAGCCTGGCGGCCTCACCGTAGACATCCAAAATGTCTCGCATCCCGGTCTTGAGATTCTGATCGTGTTGAGTTGCCTTTAAACAGGTCCGCCAGTTTCGGAGGGTGACAAATGCAAAAGGCCCGCAACTCAGCGGGCATTTTTGTTAGTCAACACAGGTGCCTTAGGGGGCGCAGGCTCATTCCCACTCTATTATCAATACTTCAAAAAAATACTTACATTTCAGAGCTTTAAAATATACAGCAGCGCTTATGCCATGAAATATACCATCCCATCAGGCGTATGGAGAGTTGCTTGTCAGCTCGGCCGTCCCCTCCTCCGGGACAAACGCCTTGGCCACTTGCCTTAGTAGGATGGCCAACTCTGCAGGGTCCCCATTACGGCGTACCTCAGTCAGTAACTCGACTGCATATTCGGGATAGAGCAAGAACTGCTCGGCCATCGCTTCGTCGTGGGATCGATCTTTCATCTGGCACCATCCTATCAGTTAAGCGGGCGACTCAAGATTAGCTCGGTAGGCGCCAAGAGTTTTCTTATAAAAACTCTAGGGCGGCTCTCGAGGGCATCCTCAACTCTGAACTTTGCTGCGCAAAGGCAGCCTGATTTTATCCCTAATCTCGGAGTAAACATTAGCCTTCAGCGTATCTGAGACCTCGAAAGTCACTATCAACGCATATGGAATGGGGGGTAAAGCCCCAGTTCCCTGCGTACGACATTCTACTCTGATACGTAAAATATCATCGTCGCCAATTGGCACCGCATCTTCCCCTTCGTAAATCTCATGTATCACCGTGCCACGGCGAGATGTATCTGAAGGTGGCTGATTCGCAGGTACTCGAGAAACTCCAATCGGGGATCCATTAGTATCTTCAGTTATAAAATCTAAAAGAGCATCCTTATAAAACTGCTCTGCGGGTTTTGTAGGACTAAGCCAAGACAAAGTAACAACTAGCCTCCTAACATCTTTCTTACCTGAAAGAGATTTAGGCAATGGAAAACTGAAAAGGCCTGCGCCTTCACTCCGCAACGCACCAACGCCAAGCATGGTAACTCGATGCTCAGTGCATTCGAGAACTCGAGAAAGCTCGATTTTTCCGTAGCCTAGAAAACGAGTGATGTTGGAGCGTCTATTTTTCCATAGTCTCCCACTTTTTGGCTCCAGAGCACCCTCTAGAAAAGAACCGGCGCTCCCCCAACTAGCGGAGTGCACAATTAAGCCCTTAACAATTGAAGGTAAAAAGGATCGAATACGCTCAAACTCCGGCGCCGAAAACTGAGACTTGAGCTCATCATGAATAATTACGGCAGCCCTAGTCGCTAGTGCGGCAGAGTTGCTTGTACCAATAGTACGAACAAGATCAGTGGTACTGGAAACACCGGCGACTTGTTGCCCAAAGTAGCGCCCAGCCTTTCCAGGAACCAACATAAGCCCGTCTGCAGTCGCGATATAAGAGTAGAGAGCCCTCCCTCCGCAATTCAGCACCTCAGGCTTAACAGCCTGTTTATAGCCCAACCCTAAACCAGATATCAAACTAGGAAATTTTTCACTAGAGTACGGCTCGATAAGATATGGACTTGGAGCGGCAGAACAGCCATCAGAGTGACTCGCACCTACAGTAAGAGCGTTAATAGCTTCTGCAGGTGAAAATATGCTCCTATGAGCCATTTTAGCTTGGACTGCTGTAACAAAAAGCAGATGGCGCTCATCATCCGTCAGCTTAGTCAATTGTATTGGCTGTTTGATAGTAGCTAGAGATAAGCCTTCGACTATATTCCCAGCACTAATTATAAACAGCAAATTATATTTCCACGCGAGGTAGTCTATCAACCTGCCCCAAGCGCTCATCTGCCCTGAAAATGGTCTATTGATATCACCCAATGATAAATTGATGACAAAAACATCGCCACCCAACTCTTTTGGTGCTTGTTTTAGACGTAAAACGGCCGAATATATCACATCCAATAAAAGTCGTGACTGAGGCGTTGTTTCGACTGAAGACTCCTGACTTGCAGCGAGCAGATACTGCACGTAAAGTTTACGCTGTAGAGCGGCTTCTTCCTTTGCAAGGTCGCCATGTAAAATTAGTGATGCCATAGCGGTGCCATGATGTCGTGTGTGGACTGGAGATGTCCTTTCCAGATCTTCACCATCATCAATTACAAGACGCCCTTTTAAAAGCTCATGGTTTTGCACCAACACTCCATCAAACAATGCAGCAACGGGGGGATGCAACACAACTTTATCAGACGACTCTACAACCTGCTCTATATCGTCAGGATCTGAGGACGAAACACTCATTGCCTGCGGGCGCAGATAGGCAATTTCATCGAGACTTAACAAATCCGACTCTAGATCCAGTAATTTTCTAGCTTCCGTTTTAGAAATGGAAACAAGGAGAGCATGATACCTAATTTCGGGAATATACGACGTATCTAAAACCTCTGTAGATTCAATATCAATTTTTTCCAACAGAGATTTTTCCGCGGCCTCATCACGGTTTTTATTACCATGGAATACGAGTTCCAACTCGAAATTAACATTATCGCCATTCGACTCCCCTAAACCCGCAATGTACCTTGCTGCTTCGGGCGTAAGCCTATCCTGTGCCCCCCAGGCTCGAATATCCAACAAATGAGAAAACAGTTTTTTCCAATCCCCATAACCTCTAGGAAGCTCTTTGCCAGAGCTATAGATTGTCCAAAGCTTTAGTAACTCACCAATTGCTCGCTGATTGGGAACTGTTAGGTAAAGCCGTCCCTCCATTGTCTTATCTGGCTTCTTTTTATCAAAGAAGTCATCATCGCTCGAATATGAGAAATCTGCTTCATCGACCCAAGTCAATCCTAGCTTTTCGGCGGCTTTCTTGAATTCTTGTTTCGATTGAGCCAGCTCAAATACAATTGCTTTTTCAGGATGCAAACCATCTGTATCATCTGAAATAGTCCCGCTAGAAACAGGGTTTTGGGAATAACGCCTCAGAGTTTCAAATTTCGGGCCCAGCCTAACTAATTGACGATCGGAACTAGGTGTCGAGATGCTGAAAAATTTCTGACTGCCCTTCAGGCGAGCGTCTTGGCTTGGTGGATTTAGAATCAGCAGTGGAAGCTTTTCCATGATATCTACGATCATCCTTAGTCGAGTTACTAGGGCGGCACTGCGATAGACGCTGTTTGACAGCGACCTTTAAACTCAGCCGACCTTCAGAGAGAATCAACTTTCTACGGATATCGAGCAACGTCTGCTCGATATCCGAAAAACTACTTCCATCTAGCGCATTAACAAAATCACTTTTGAAATCATCAAAGCGTTCACCAACTAAAACCTCAAATTTACCCAACCATTCTCCGATCTGCTCTGAATTTGGCGAATCAAGATTGGCGTGAATTTGAAATCGGCGCCAGGCTGCCCTATCGATTATTTCTGGATGGTTGGTTGCAGCGATAAACACATTATATGATGGGAGATCATCTACCTGTAGAAGCAAGGTACTAACGATCCTTTTTATCTCTCCCGCATCATTCGCATCAGCTCGCTCTTTACCGATTGCATCAAACTCATCAAAAAAGACAACACATGGCCGCGTTCTAAAGAAATCAAAAGCAGCTTGAAGCCTTGCTGCAGTCTCACCTAGATAACTGCCAATAATCCTCTCGTATCGCATTACGAAAAAAGGAAGACCAAGCTCATAAGCGATAGCGCCAGCCAAGCTAGTTTTACCATTGCCTGGGGGGCCGGTCAGTAAAATTTTACTGCGCGGCTCCAAAGCAAATGATCGCAACAAATCAGCTCGCTGATGCTCCTCAACTAATTCCGCGCACGCAAGCTTTACTTCAGGTGCTAAATAAAGATCTGAAACACCTCGCGTGCTCACGACCTCAGAGTACAAATCTTGAGCTGATTCTTTTTGATAAGCATGACCATATGAAAACGCCTCAGCCTTAGGTACAGACTCTTCGGAATTACTCCATCTCGCGGACCGGAGGGTATCCGTTAATTTCTGGGCGTATATGTGGTGTTGCCTAGCACTCTCCTCGGATACTATAGCTTCGACCACACGCCGAACGGAGGCTTTATCGCCACTTAAGCCTGCTTGGGCGAGTTTTACAACAAGGTCACTTCTTGCCATATCAGTTATGCACGCAAATTGTTGGTGTTACGTTTGAAGGTGCGTATTTCGATATTTTCTTCACACCTTTCATTCCTGACTTCGTGACTGCGGATATACAGCAATCCCCCCCTGGCAGCTCCAGTCTAAAAGCGCCGTACTCGTTGGTAACAATCGCTATATCTTTAGCAGGTACTTCAGAACTCTCCACTACGACAAATGCACCCTTTACAGGGTGCCCCATATCATCTATCACACACCCGCAAACTATCTTCGATTTCATCGTCGCACCTTTATTGACGCGAGCGCCACTCGGCGATTTTATCGGCCAAAAGCGAAGTGATTCTGACCCCCGAATTTGCGTTAAGTGACCTACCAGCACCATTACTATGAACACCAACAACTACCGGAGTATTAGAGCCATTGGGGTAAAGCCAAATTGGGGACCCGCTTTGCCCACCCTCTGTATCTACATCATAGTAAAGTTTATGATCAGTAACAGCGCAAATCCTATTGGAGTGATGCATCTGCTCTTCACCCACCACGCAAATCGGGTAACCCGATATGTTCACCATTTGTGCTGTTAGATGCGACTCTGGGTAAGATCCAAAAGAGAACCATCCAAGCCTGCTATCCAAATCCTCAGAAAGAATTATCGCACCAATATCGTAATTTTCATCGCCAGCAGCAGTCCATCTTTCCATCGAGCAGAAACTCTCGGAACGATATCGCCCGAACGGCTCTGATTCGCCATCACGCCCGGGAATGATATCAATACTTTTCATCCACCCATTATATACGTCATTAAACACACAGTGACCGGCAGTAATAATTAGCCGTGGCCCAGCGATCCAGCCTGTGCCGATACATGAGTCACCGTCCTTCGATGTTATTTCTAACGCACATATTTTACGCCATGGGTCAAAACTGGTGTCTAGCACACGTGAACGTCGGTCATGACCTGGAACTAGCAGACTTTGTCCAAAGGCGGTTTTTGACACCAGAGCGGCATCCTGTCTACCACGGACAATCAATTTATCCGACGAGCAAACCTGTTCTGAGATTAAGAGTTCGCCGACCTCACCTTCAGATACCTTCATCCTCTGGATAGCCGCAACTTCGAGTTTTGGAGAGTCACTGCAAATATCCCTATCGTAACGCGAACTCATTTCATCACCCATGATTTTCCAATTGCTAGCTTATGGACCAGAATCGTTAAATATCTGCCGAATCCACCTCGGCGCAGCGTCGTGGCCGTAGAACTCTTGGAGAGCTCCTAGGCACGTACGACCGGCACCCACGCCTTCGCACGCACGCGCGACATCGTAGCATTCTCGGACGCAATCTCACCGCTATGAAAAGCAAATGTCGAGAAATTTCGGTGCCTTTGGCACAGGCAGAGCTGGGAACCGCTCAGTAGTGACAGTTTAGGCCAGCCATGCCTATGGCTCCTCATGGCGGCTGCGTAGACATTGCTGTCGGGCCAGCCCACTTTTCATTTACTCCAGTAAAACCGATACCCGCAGGGTCGGTTGAAGAGCGCGCGACCGCAGACCCACCGCGACAGGCCAGCGTCGATTGGATTGCTGCCTATGAGAATCGATGTATTCGGATGGCGTCATCTACCCCTTATGGTTCCTGTGATCGGTATCAATTTTCCATCCTTAGGCGCGGCAGCGACTGTTGGCCTCGCAGAGCAAGATCCGTTGAGCCGAAGGCGAATAAGGGTAGGTGGTGGAGGCCCTAGCTGCGGAGCAGCGTAGGCCTACAACACACATCTTGCCGTCTGATCTTCTGCAATTCTAGGCAACTTGCCCGCCTTAGGTTCGCCTTACCGCACTTTCGGTCATTTCTGACCTATAATTGCCCTAAATTTCTTTGAGTTGCGTTAAATTGCGTTACAGATATGAAAAATCTCCTTTAATTTCCTAGAATTTCCTTGAGTTGCCTAAAGCAAATGCTGACCACTAGTGTGACCACATAGACAGGAGACGCCAAATGACAGATGGGCCGAAAAAGGTGTATCGCGGCGCAGGGCGAGTTGCCTTTCTGGCCAGGCTTGATGACTTTCGTAAGCTGATAGACGCAGGGCATCCGCTACGTGCGATCTATGACGATTACGAAGAACAGCTTGGCATTGGCTACCCGCAATTCACCAAATACGTCGGCAGGTATGTACAAAAAGAAAAAGACGATGGGCACCAAAGGAAAGGCTCTGGGCAATTCACATCGCAAAGCCTCTCACCAGCCCCGACAGGAGTCGTAAGAGGACAGCCGGAGCACAGCGCCACACCGCCTTCCAAACCCGGCTCAAAACGTGCGGTATTCGACCACAACCCAAATAGTGGAAACACTCGGGACGACCTGATCTGACGCTCCACGAAACAGCGAGGCCGTGTAGCCCCTTTAATCTGGGAGCGAAAATGAGGTAGAACTTTTCAGTCTGTATAAATTTACCTCATTAAAAACGGTGAACCCATGGCTCGAAAAACTCTCGCAGAACGCCGTTCTGACGCCCTTTCAGAGCTGGAAACAGCTAAAGCAAGATTGGCGAAATTGGATAATGAGGCGGCTGAAAGAATTGGAAGAATTGCAATCAAATCAGGATTGGTTAATCTTGAAATTACAGACGATCAGATTCGGGAAGAATTCGACAATATTGTAGAAAGGATTAGAAAGGGAGATTGATCATGAAAACTGCTCACCGCATCAGCGCATTGGCCAACCAACTCAACGAACTGCAAGCCTACCTCGGTCAAGCCAGCGGGCGACCTAGTAAAGCCGTTAGAGAAGCCCAACGCATTGCGGCAGAGTTGGCTTCCTCGCTCGAAAACTGGCACCTAGAAACACTACACATCCCTGAAACGGAGCGTGGTCACTATCGGACCCAGAACCCCTATTACTCAGCCCACTAATGCGCTACGCCATTCATCAAAAGCCCACTTCGGTGGGCTTTTTTTGGCCGTAAAAACACATCACGCTGGAAAGACAGACAGGTCCAAGCATAAAGAAAATGCCAGAAAAATTAGGTTGCTGCGTGTCAATCCCACCCAACCAGCGCCCGCAACCCATTGATTTATATGCGGATAGATACTTATCCGCATATTCCAAACCACACCAAATTTGTCAATAATCAAACCTCGAACCATGACAAAACGAGGTGTTCGGCATGAATACGGAATTGCTGAAATCGCCGATTTCATCGGCTCGGAAATCGAGAATACGAACTGCCCTTGTTTTAGCAATGAAAAGCACAAGTCTTAGTGTGGGCCTTTACTTGGCCCCCTCACCTGCGTATGCCATCTACTGCTCAAACTGCTCGACGTTCTATCAACAGATGTTTGAGTACGCCGAGGCAGTCAACACAGCGTTAAACACTGCCGAGCAACTACAGACGCAGATTCAGCAGTATCAGAACATGGTCACCCAGGGCACGGGCTTGCCAAGCACCATGTTTGGCAGCATCGCGGCCGACCTTAAAAACGTGACCAACATTTACACCCGTTCGCAGTCCCTAGGCCGCCAGATCCAGAATATGGACTCTCAGTTCAACACCGCTTTCCCAGGCTTCGAGTCCTACCTGAATCAAGCAGCGAACTCAGCAGGAGTTCCTGCGCGGGATCGATATCAGAAGTGGTCGGAACAAGGCAGCGACAACATAAAGACGGCACTTGAGGCGGCAAACCTCAATACCAGCACGCTCGAGTCTGAAGACGTCCAGCTTGATCGCATGGTGGCCCGTTCGCAGTCAGCCGTAGGCCGCATGCAAGCTATACAGGCAGGCAACGAAATCGCCTCGCAGAACGTGCAGCAACTTCAGAAACTGCGCGATCTGACGGCCACCCAAATCCACATGCAGGGCAACTACATTGCCCAGCAAGGCGACCGGAAGGCCGCTAGCGAAGCAGCTGAACAGCAGTTTGAAGCGCGCAAAAACATGCGCGGCGGCGTGAAGGAGTACTGAGAATGACTATTTCGAGATGGCTCATCGTGTTGATGTGCGCCGGGTCCGCTTTGGCCGGTTCCCTGGTCACCGTGGTAGTTCAAAGCACCAGCAAATGTAATGCCGTGGCTGAGCAACAACGGCAGCAGCGTGACGCTGATGTCTCATTTGAGGCGCGCCCGAACACTCGCGGCGGCGTGAAGGGGTACTAGCGATGGATCGTCGTCTGTTGTTGCTCCTCGCCTTGGCTGGTGTGTTCGTGGGCGGAGATGCTGTGGCCGCAACCGACCTTTCCCATGCCGATACATCGATTCAGGGTCTACTCGACCTCGTTTTGCAACAGTCGCACCAGTGGTCAGGGAAGCTGTATGACTATGCGATCAGACTGTTCTGGCTGCTGGCCTCGATCCAGTTCATCTGGACGTTCATGCCTCTGGTCATGAAGCAAGCCGATTTCGGCGAGATTGTCGGCGAGCTGCTGCGCTTCATTCTGGTGATCGGTTTCTTCCTTGCAGTCATGAAGTACTCGGTGGAATGGTCGACGGCCATTGTGGATAGCTTCCGCGATGCGGCGGCATCGGCGAGCGGCCTCGGGCGTGCATTAGAACCCGGCGATATGCTGGCAGTTGCGCTGGATTTTGGCCGCACCATGGTGGAGGGCATTTCAGTATTTTCCCCAGCCAAGGGACTTCTGATCGCTGTATGCGCAATCCTTGTGTTGGCATGCTTCGCCTTCATCGCTGCATTCATGTTTGTCACGCTCGTAGAGTCTTACGTCATCATCAATGCTTCCGTGCTGTTCTTCGGCTTTGGCGGTTCGCAATGGACGCGGGATTTTGCAATTGCGCCAATGCGCTTCACCGTTGCGATTGGCGCCAAGCTATTTGTACTAACCCTGATTGTCGGCCTGATCGTACAGTCGGCAAAACAGTGGTTGGCCGCCTACACCAATGACGAAGCGTCATTGATGACGATGGTCGGTTTGGCCTTAGTGTGCTGTTACCTCACGAAGACAATTCCTGACTTGATCGGTGGCATGATTAGCGGGACGTCAATGGGCGGCGGCTCGGCCATTGGTGGGATGGCTGTGGCCGGTGCTGCCGGGGCGGCGGCTGCGGCGGCCACCATCGCCACAGCCGGGGCGGCGGCTCCTGCTGCAGCCCTCGGTGCTGCCGGTACTGGTAGCGCAGCCGGGGCCGGGGCGGCGGGTGTCGGTGGACTCGGCGGCGGCCTGGCGGGGGCGATTAACTCCAGCTTTGCCGGTGCCAGCTCCGCAGGTGGTGCCGCGTCGTCTATGGGTTCAGCGGCGTCCTCCGGCGTGGGTGCCAGCACCGGCGGCGCAGCGGCCAAGGGTGCCAGTTCCGCAGGCGCGAAGGTCGGCGGCAGCTCCACCAATTCTCCCGGGCAGGCGTCGGCCGCGCCGTCCTCTCCAATCAGCGGCGTACAGCAGGCCGCCAAGCAGGCCGGAAAGACCGCGCAGGGCAACGACGACAAAGACCAGCAGACAACACCCAAAGGGGGAGTTGTCAGCTCAGGCAGCGCACTTTCCCAAGCGGCCGACGGTGGCGCAAAGATGCTCGGCGTGATGGCCTCAATGGCAGTGCCAGGTATGGAGAATGCGCACGCCTTGTCTCTTGGTGCAGGATCTCCCCCACCAGCTCCCGACGATACCAACTCGACCACTCCAGCCAATGGAGCAGAATCGGCCACGGAAGCTTCACAAGCTGAGCCTAACGTCATCCGTCCGGCCTCGGACACTAACTCTGCTCCCGGCCGCCTCGCCTCGCTCAAGGTGCCGGGAATGACCTCGAACGATCAACCGGAGAAATAACCATGATGGGCTTTCTGATGTTCGCTGGATTCGTAGTATTCGCCTTTACGTTCGCCATCGGCATGTGGGCACTCGGCCGGTGGCTACGAAGCAAAGGTTACGGGCCACAGCTAGATAAGCTGGATCGGCAGTACACGGCATTGCAGCTTCGAGTAAGCCCGCTGGCCTTGTCGACTTCCTATCGCATGTTTGCCGGGGCGCATACCCTGAATCGTTTGCCTCTGCTGGGCAGCAAGAGTAGCGACGTTCTGAACCGGCAGGTGTTGATGGCCATCCGAGCCGCGCAGGAAGCGGAGAGGGAAGAAAAGCGCGGCAAGCGCTGATCGCTGACCAGCCCCACACTACCCCGCCTCAGCGCGGGGTTTTGCTTTCCAGGCGCAGCGGCCACGTATGCCCAATTTGGGAAGAATCAGGAGATACTTTCACCAGCATCACAGATGCGGTCAAATTCCGCGAAACTCCGCCCTCAGTAATACGCACGTACTTATCTCAGTACCATTTATCCACATCGCTGATTGGTTGTACGCTGCGTTCTGATCAATGTTTAGGGCACCGGCAACCCTGATCAATACGTGAGCTTCTGAGGCGTTTCTGTGGGTTCTGACAAGCACAAGAGATGATCCGGCTAAGGGCCCTTTCCTTCTTCGATGCCCATTCAAAGACCGCAGGCGGCACGACTTGCCGGTTTCTTGAAGATGCATGAGCTCGAGGAAGCGAACAACCCTTTATTTTTGGGGTTGATAGAGAAAATGGAAAAAATCGTACGCTAAAAAACGGAGTTGCCTGAAACTATGTGTTTCAGGCAATTCCGCAACGATGATAAGGCCTGACATAAAAAATTATGCTGGAAAGCCTGCCCCCCGACCCCTGTGTGCGTTGATTCTGCTATAAACTGTCTGAACATTCAGTTCAAAAAAACTAGCGATGTCTTTCCCTGAGTAACCTTGGTCGTATAGCTTTTGAAGGACATCCGTCTGATCCTTCCGATTCATGTTGTCGAACATTGCTTTTGTGACTGCGGCATGAATACCGCCTCCGAAACCAAACATAGTGCTGCTTCCTACCTTGTGAGTGAGAAGAGAGCATAGCTCAAAATATAAAGAAATCATAATGTTTTCATAATATTATTTTTTCCGTCTAGCTGAACATATGACGACCTGGTGTCTGCAGCGCTTGCTTTAGAACAAATGGAAGCGTAGCGCACCGATTCACCAGCTCACTCAGAGGCCCTGATACGGGGAGCCCGCAGAATTCGGAAAAATAGTACGTGAGGCCATCGTTTGCGGTCAGGTTTTTAGAAAGCTAACAATACCTTTCAAAGACTTACGATTTTTAGATGTGTCCGTTTGAAGTACACCTCAACCCGGTGTCAGGCCGCTCACCGGCACCGCATCAGCCTAGGGCGGTTTATGTATTTCCTGATGGATCGCCGTCAACTGCTAGGACCTCAACCTGACAGAATTCAAGTTAGCGTACGATTTTTTCAGTTTCTCTATTTGCCCCTTTTTGGTGCCCAACGGCCGAAGGCCACTGGCAAGGCCAGACCGCGCCTCAAGCGCGGGCTGCGCCGCGCAGGAACTGAATATCCTGAAGATCCTGCTAACCCCGGGCGGGTGTGGCACGTTCCGGGCGGGTGTGACGCGTTACCGGGCGGGTGTGACACGCCATCGGGCGGGTATGGCACGCTTCAGCTGCTGCAAGCACTGCTTTTCTTGATGCGGTCACCATCAAGTACAAGCCCAATTCCCCTTAGATCTTCAGCTTCCTCCTTGAGCCTTCGCCGCGCATTGCGCATGTCCTGACTTGAGGCTTGTCCGGCTACCGCCACGATAACGGTGTCTAGATACCAACCGCCTGTAGGCACTACCTTGTGGCTCAAAACGTGCCGAGCTACCGCTTGGCTTATGCCGTGCTGGAGGCGCGCAATGGGAGCTGGGTCGTAGTAGAGACTCAGATCATGCTCAAGGAGCATTACAAGCGCAATTCCGAGCCGCACCCGCCATAGGTTCCGGGCTCCTCCTGTCAGAGGATCGGGACGTGTCATGGGTGAAGGGATGACGTGGTCAATCAATCCGCCGATGATTGGAAAATCAAATTGCGGCGTTTCAATTGTGATCGTTGCGGCTCGCAGTTCGGCGAGCAGCTTTTCGATCTGTGTGAAGCTGTAGCGACTATCGGAAAGTGTCTTTCTCACACGCGCGGGATCTACCAGAAGTTCTACGCCACCATCTGAGACAGACCGTCGACGTTCTGCGCAGTACAGAACAGCTTCCAGTATGTCCGCGTGCCTCTGCCCTAGTCTGCCTGTCACGCGGCAGCGCCCAAATGATGTTTCTGCCCAATTACCCTCCCGCAGTCGCGGGCGCTGGCTAGGCTGATAGAGCATCACTCTGGCCTGTGCGATAGAGCTGGTGGGGACCACGGCGTTACCACCGCTCATCGTCACTTCCGTTTACGACTTGCAGCGGGCTACCTTTCTTCATTTCCGCCAACTCAACCGGCACAAGAACGCCTCCTTCCTGGCGCTGGTACCATTGGTCGAGGGGGGTGGCGTCGTAGTTCTGCTTGCTAACACCGAAACGAACAAAAAACTTGCGCCTATCGTTGCCAATGGCCTGTCGCTCATAGGTGCGATCACTCAGTCGCTTTGCCTCGTCCTCTGTCATCTTGGCCACGAAGCCGCACCAACGGGCGTTATCGATTAGAGCTGATGCGCCCCGCGCTGCCTGCTGCTGATCGACTTGACCCTCGCGAGCGCTGCCTTTACTGACATGATGAAGGTAAAGCACCGATGCTCCGGTGCTGGCCGCAACGTGCTCAAGCGTGGCGACAAGCCGAGACATGTCGCCGTTGCTGTTCTCGTCACGGTCGTGAATCCGGCTAAGTGTATCCAGTACGATCAACCGGGCACCGATGCAAAACTCGGTGATACGGGCAAGATGCCGATCATCCATGACGTTTAGTCGTTTGCCCATGATCGACTCAAGGACGAGGTTCTTCGCGATGGCCTCGCGTGCCTGCTGATTTAAGTGCTGGCCTATGGCATGAATGCGGCGCACCAACGCGACTTCGGGGTCTTCTCCGGCGAAATAGACCACTCGACCAGCGCATGAGGGGGCAAGCCCTACAAGATCACCGCCGGCAACGCTGCATGCGATAGCCATCGCCGCCTCCAACGCCCAGAAGCTCTTCCCTGTAGCTCCGGGAGCTACCAATGCTCCCACTGTGCCAGCGAGGAAGCCAGGCCATATGAAGTCCAGTGTGGGCGGTTCGTTCTCGAATGCTGCCCGTAAGTCAATCGCCACAACTCAAGCTCCCATTCCGGGACGCGTGGCCGGGCCGGATTGCCTGCACGTATCAATCCATGTCTCGACCTCTTCCAAATCCCAAACGACCTTCCGACTGCTAACGGCAATACGACGAGGGAATTTCCCCTGCTTTTCGAAGTTATAAATCGTCCGCTCACACAAGGGGATCATTGCCAGCAATTGCTTTTTGCTGATGAGCACTTTGCTCGACTTCCTCGATTCTTTTTCCACACCGAACTCCTCGTTTTGTCGCATTTGAGGTTCGATTATTGCCCCATATTTCCAGAGCATTCCACAGATATTTATGGATTTATTCCCTTTAAAATCAATATCTTACTGTCCTGCAAACGTATAGTTTCGGGACAGAAAAACAACGCGATGTCGTTGTTCTTTCAGGAGTTTTTTTCGTCAAAGACGTCAGGAAAAATGTGTCCCACAAACGGGTAGTTTCCGGACAGAAAAAAAACCACGAATGTGGTTTTTTGATAGAGAAAACTAGATCAGCTCCCGACTACCTCATCACGCAAAACGCCATCAACTCTCTGAACGTGTTCTCTTACGCGTCCATTCGTCAATCATATCCGCCCAATCCTGCAACATCGCCCGGCGCTGATCACGGTATTCAGCCTTGTTGTAGACGGCCCGTACGCCCTTCTGCTCGTGCGCAAGGCACTTCTCAATCCAATCTGAGTTGTAACCCGCCTCATGCAGCAGCGTGCTCGCTGTGCGCCTCAAATCATGCGGTCCGAACTTGCTCAACGGCTGCCCTTCTTTCTGCGCAAGCCGGTAGGTCAGCGTCAGCACCTGATTGATCGTCGCGGTACTCATCGGCAAATCAGAATCGTACCGAGAGGGAAAGACGTAATCCGAACCACCGGCAAACGTCTTCAGAGCAATGAAGAAATCCAGCGCCTGCTGAGATAAGAACACCAAATGGGGATTGCGCCGCTTCATCCGCTCTTTCGGAATGGTCCAAAGGGCTTCGCTGAAATTGATTTCGTTCCAAGTAGCGTTGGTCAATTCACTTTTGCGAACCATGGTCAGCAACAGCAGCTTAGCGGCGACTCTCACGGATGAGGCAGTGCCGATGCGGTCCAGGTACTGATACATCAACGCGATTTCGTCAGGCCCTAGAGCGCGATCGCGTGGCTCGAATTTAGCGATGCTTGCAGGACGCACCAGATCAGCCGGATTCTCAACCTTCTGGCCACGCTCTATCGCCCACCGGAACACCTGCATCACAATCTCGCGGGAGTGCACGGCCGTGGCTGGAGCTCCACGCTCCACAATTGCATCTGTCAGGGTACGCAGATCCTCATGATTGATTTCCACCAGTTTCTGATTACCGAAGTGCGGCTTTAGCTCGCGCTCGTAAACCGATCGGCGCATGTCACGCGTCGAGTCAGCCATCTGATACCCACGCAGCCATTTCTCCGCCCACGCATCAAACGTCTCTGCCCCTTTGGTGCGTGCCTTGGCACGGGCTTTCTCTTTGGCAGGTGACTTACCCGCCGAAACCATCTTTTTAGCCTCGCCCAAGCGCTCTCTGGCTTCCGCAAGTGTGATGCCACCCACGCCATAACGACCGAACGTGATGGTCTCCTGACGGCCATTGATTGAGTAGTTGTAACGAAAGGAGATGGAACCGGCAGCAGTGACGGCCACGTACAGCCCGTCACGGTCGTTCACCTTGTAGAGTTTTTCTTGCGGTTTGAGGTTACGCAGCTTGGTATCGGTCAGCATAGCAGTTACGGATTCCATTGAAAAAATACCATGCTCAGAAAAGCACTCATGCACCACGATAAAACCCAATGAAACCGGGCTGATGATGAGATTTGATACCATGCCCTGCCCTACTAGGGCGACATGGCATCGAGCACCGAACATGGCATTTGGCTCAGTCAATGCCCCGTACAATGCCATACAAACACGGTGCTTGGCGATGCACAAAGCTGCCAGAATTTGCCAGACCCAAAAAGCCAAAAGCCCGCAATTACGCGGGCTCCAGGGCATTTCTTGCTAGATTGTGCCGGACAATGCCGGACGTCCAATCATTCCCACTCAATCGTCGCCGGCGGCTTGCTCGACACGTCATAAGTAACACGCGAGATACCTTCAATCTCATTGATGATCCGGCCACTGACCGTCTCCAAAAGCTCGTAAGGCAGATGCGCCCAACGCGCCGTCATGAAGTCGATGGTTTCCACCGCACGCAAGGCCACAACCCACGCGTAACGACGGCCGTCGCCTACCACGCCAACGGATTTGACCGGCTGGAACACCACGAACGCCTGGCTGACCTTGTGGTACCAGTCGGCCTTGCGCAGTTCTTCGATGAAGATGTGGTCGGCGCGACGCAGCAGGTCGGCGTATTCCTTCTTCACTTCACCGAGGATGCGCACACCCAGGCCTGGGCCTGGGAAGGGGTGGCGGTAGACCATGTCGTAGGGCAGGCCCAGTTCCAGGCCAAGGCGGCGGACCTCGTCCTTGAACAGTTCGCGCAGCGGTTCTACCAGCTTGAGGTTCATTTCCTCAGGCAGGCCACCTACGTTGTGGTGGGACTTGATCACGTGGGCCTTGCCGCTCTTGGCGCCGGCCGACTCGATCACGTCGGGGTAGATGGTGCCCTGGGCGAGGTACTTGATGTTGTCCAGTTTGTTGGACTGGGCATCGAAGACGTCAATGAAGGTGCGGCCGATGATCTTGCGCTTTTTCTCCGGGTCGGACTCGCCGGCCAGGTTGTTGAGGAACTGCTCCTCGGCATTGGCGCGGATCACCTTGACGCCCATGTTCTCGGCGAACATGGCCATCACTTGCTCACCTTCGTGCAGGCGCAGCAGGCCGTTGTCGACGAACACACAGGTCAACTGGTCGCCGATGGCCTTGTGCAGCAGCGCGGCGACCACGGAGGAGTCAACGCCGCCGGACAGGCCGAGCAGCACGTTGTCGGTACCAACCTGGGCGCGCACCTGGGCGATGGCGTCTTCAGCGATTTTAGACGGGGTCCACAGGGCTTCACACTCGCAGATGTCGAGGATGAAGCGCGACAGGATACGGCCGCCTTGCTTGGTGTGGGTCACTTCCGGGTGGAACTGCACGCCGTAGTAACGGCGCTCGTCGCTGAACATGCCGGCGATCGGGCAGCTCGGGGTGCTGGCCAGGATGTGGAAGTCTTCCGGCATTTTGGTGACCTTGTCACCGTGGCTCATCCACACGTCGAGGCCGAACAGGCCGTCGGCGTCGATGTGGTCTTCGATGCCGTCCAGCAGGCGGCTCTTGCCGACTACGTCCACACGGGCATAACCGAATTCACGCAGTTCGGAGCCTTCAACCTTGCCGCCCAGCTGCTCGGCCATGGTCTGCATGCCGTAGCAGATGCCAAAGACCGGTACGCCCAGGTCGAATACGGCTTGCGGGCAACGCGGGCTGTTGGCTTCGTGCACGGACTCGGGGCCACCGGCGAGGATGACGCCTTTCGGTGCGAATTCGCGGATCGCTTCGTCATCCATGTCGAACGGGTGCAGTTCGCAGTACACGCCGATTTCACGCACGCGGCGGGCGATCAGCTGGGTGTACTGGGAACCGAAGTCGAGGATCAGGATGCGGTGGGCGTGAATGTCGAGGGCCATGAAGTCAGTCTCGTCTAATGAATCAGAAACAACTCGGGGCTGAAGAACAGCCCCGGTTACTTAACATTTTGCTGGAAGCCTCAACCTACGCGGTAGTTTGGCGCTTCCTTGGTGATCTGCACGTCGTGGACATGGGATTCAGCCATGCCGGCGCCGGTGATCCGTACGAACTCTGGCTTGGTGCGCATTTCTTCGATGTTGGCGCTGCCGGTGTAACCCATCGAGGAACGCAGACCGCCCATCAGTTGATGGATGATGGCGCTCAGGGTGCCCTTGTAAGGCACACGGCCTTCGATACCTTCCGGCACGAGCTTCTCGGCGCCTGCCGAAGAGTCCTGGAAGTAACGGTCGGACGAACCCTGGGCCTGGGACATGGCGCCCAGCGAACCCATGCCGCGGTAAGCCTTGTACGAACGGCCCTGGAACAGTTCGATCTCGCCAGGGGCCTCTTCGGTACCGGCGAACATCGAGCCCATCATCACGCACGAAGCACCGGCGACGATGGCCTTGGACAGGTCACCGGAGAAACGGATGCCGCCGTCGGCGATCAACGGCACACCGGTGCCTTCAAGGGCGGCGGCGACGTTGGCGATGGCGCTGATTTGCGGCACGCCTACACCGGCGACGATACGCGTGGTGCAGATCGAGCCTGGGCCGATACCGACCTTGACGGCATCCGCGCCCGCTTCGGCCAGGGCCTTGGCGGCAGCGCCGGTGGCGATGTTGCCGCCGATCACCTGTACTTCAGGGAAGTTCTGCTTGACCCAACGCACGCGGTCGATCACGCCTTTGGAATGGCCGTGGGCAGTGTCAACCACCACCACGTCCACACCGGCGGCAACCAGCGCGGCAACGCGGTCGCCGGTGTCTTTACCGGTACCGACGGCAGCGCCAACGCGCAGACGACCCTGGTCATCCTTGCTGGCCAGCGGGTAAGCCTTGGCTTTTTCGATGTCGTTGACGGTCATCATGCCTTTGAGGGCGAATTTGTCGTCGACGATCAGTACGCGCTCAATGCGGTGCTTGTGCAGCAGTTCACGCACATCGTTCTTGTCGGCGCCTTCCTTGACCGTGACGAGGCGCTCTTTGGGCGTCATCACTTCGCGGACGGTCACTTCAAGACGGTTTTCAAAGCGCACGTCACGGGAAGTGACGATGCCGACCAGGTCGCCATCATGCAGCACGGGAACACCGGAGATGTTGTGCAGGCGGGTCAGGTCGAACAGGTCACGCACGGTGGCGTCGGCTTCGATGGTGATCGGATCTTTCACCACACCGGCTTCGTAACGCTTGACCTTGCGCACTTCGGCAGCTTGCTGCTCGATGGTCATGTTCTTGTGGATGATACCGATACCGCCTTCCTGCGCCATGGCAATGGCCAGGCGGGCTTCGGTAACGGTGTCCATCGCAGCGGAAACCAGGGGAATATTCAGCTCGATGCCACGGGTTAGGCGGGTCTTGAGACTGACTTCGTTAGGAAGCACCTCGGAATAACCGGGCACTAGGAGAATGTCGTCGAATGTCAGAGCTTCTTGGCTGATACGCAGCATCGCGGGGGCTCCCGAGCGGGAAAATGGAAGCGCGCCATTATATACATGCACCCTGTCGGGCTCAATGTAAAACTCTGACAAACTTGGTAATACTGATAGATGGATTAAAGCTCGACTTTGACCCAACTGATCTTCTGGTCCAGCCAATCGGCAAATTCGTCGATAAAGCTCTGCTTGAAACCCGCCTCTGCCCAGTTGTTGAAGATGAATCCCAGGTTGGAAAACCCGCACTCCTGCAGAAACAGGAAGCCGTTGATGTCATCTTCATGCCCACACAGCGGGCAGGTGAAGTTGTCGGTGTGGCCCGGCATCCAGTCTTCCAGGCTTTCGAACAGCGCCTCGCCGACTTCCTTGCGGCACTCCGGGCAGCCGGCTTCTTCGAGAAAGCCCTTGGCCGGCGTGTAGATGCAGCGTTTGTAGATAATCTCCAGGCCATTGACCGACTCGTTGAACGGCAGCGCCTCGGGGTGCAGCACCACGGCGCGGGCACCGTCGGCCAGGGCGTAGGCCATGCGGTTGCCGGTACGACCGCAGGTGGTCAGTTCTTCCTTGATGATGTTCTTGCGCACCAGCCAGCGCACGATCGCCCGGGCACGGGGTTCGTGGACGGGTAAGGTGGAGATTTTGGGGACAAGGATGCTTTGGGAGTTCATGTAAGTCCTGCGGTGTGGCTGCTGCCCCCGATGAGGCCCTGAAGGCTGGCAGCTTAATCCCTGCCCCACGCAGGTCAAGTACTCAAGTAACGCCCGATCAGCGCAATGCCACTGGCCAACACCAACCAGGTCACCAACCGCACAAACGCCTCACGGGACATGCGCATCGTCAACCTGCGCCCGCACCACAACCCCAGGGCCATCGCCGGCAGCAGGCACAGCGCCAGCATCAACAGTGGCAAATCAGCATAGACCCCGGCGATCAGGAACAGGCTCAGGCGCACCACCGTGCTGCAACTGATCAGCGCGCTTTGCGTAGCACGTGCCGCGTCCTTGGGCAGACGACTGTTCAGGTAGATCGCATATAAAAAGCCACCACTGCCGAACAGCGCACCAAACAGCCCGCCGACGGTGCCCATGGGGATCGACCAGCCTTTGGCGAGCTGCGTGGGCCGGGCTGTTACTGCCAGGCTGTAAACCGCGTAGGCGCTGATAAACAGGCCCATCAATAACAGCAACAGGTCCGAATGCAGGTTGAGCAAAAACACCACACCCAGCGTACAGCCGATGGCCATGCACGGCAGCAGTCGAAGCAGCTCCGGTTTGTTCACATCCCGTCGTGTTTGCAGCAGGCCGCCAAAGGCTGCGACAAAATCCAGCAACACCAGCAACGGAATAATCTTCGACAATGGCATGAACAGAATCAGCACAGGCCCGGCCACCAGCGCCGTACCGAAGCCGGCGATACCGAACACGATGTACGCCACCACCACACCCACGCCGATCACCAGCCAATCCACAGCGCCAAATGACCACTGGCTCATCAGTTCAATCGGGCTCATGAACGATTCCTTGTAAAAGACAGCGTTCACTTTAGCCATCGACGAGAGATGCGACTAATATCTTCAAAGCCCCACACCTATCTCAAAAAGGCATGACGCGTGATTTCCACTCGCCAACTGCGCTACTTCGTTGAAATCGCCGACAGTGGCAGCTTCAGCGCCGCCGCGGAACGTTTGTTCGTGGCGCAATCGGCCTTGAGCCGGCAGATCAAGGAACTGGAAGCCCAGCTGCAAACCCCGCTGTTCGAGCGCACGGCGCGCCAACCGAGGCTGACGGCCGCCGGTGAAGCCTTCTATCCACGCGCGCGCAACCTGCTGAGTGAATTGCTCAAGGTCAGTGAAATGGCCACCCAAGTCGGCAATGGTCAACTCGGCACGCTGCGCTTGAGCCATTCGAGCACCGTGCCGATGAGCGGCCGTTTGCTGCAAGGCATCAGCACGTGGCTGGAGCGCTGCCCAGGGGTGGCGATGGATATCGCCACACTGTCTTCCGAAGCCCAGTTGGAAGAAATCGCCGAGGGCCGCCTGGACGTCGGGCTATTGCGCTTGCCGGTGTTGCGCCAGCGCGAAGGTGTGAGCGTGTTGCCTTTATATAGCGAACCTGTGTTGCTGGCGGTGCCGTCGAATCATCCGTTGTCACGCCGTGATACGCCCGTCGAACTGGAGCAGCTTAAGGATGAGGCGTTTATCTCGATCCCTCATCCACAGCGTGGCGGTCTGAGTTATCTGTCAGCCGAATTGTGCATGCGCGCCGGATTTTTCCCCAAGGCCGCACGCGTCATGTCGCGCAAGACCACCCAGTTGCAGTTGATCCAGGCCGGCTTCGGTATAGCCTTGTTACCAAAATCCATGCAGGACATCGCCCCCGCCAACGTGCGTTTTTTACCCCTGGCCGACCCGGACTGCCTGAGCACCGTGGCGTTGGCCTGCCAGCAGGCACCGGGACCGTTGGTGGAGCAATTCTGCCAAACCTTGCACGAATGCCTATAAACTGCCGCCCATGATTAAAGACCCTTTTGCCCGCCTGGGCCTGGACCGCGAAGTCCTGACTGTCAGCCAACTCAACGGCCGTGCGCGGGTGTTGCTGGAAGACGTGTTCACCAATATCTGGGTCGAAGGCGAGATCTCCAACCTCGCCCGCCCGGCCTCCGGCCATGTGTATTTCACCCTCAAGGACAGCGGTGCGCAGGTGCGTTGCGCGCTGTTTCGCAATAACGCCGCGCGGGTACGCCAGGCCTTGAAGGACGGCCTGGCGGTAAAGGTGCGCGGCAAGGTCTCGTTGTTCGAGGGCCGGGGTGATTACCAACTGATCCTCGACACCGTGGAGCCAGCCGGCGATGGTGCGCTGCGCCTGGCGTTCGATGCGCTGAAGGAAAAGCTCAGCGCCGAAGGCCTGTTCAGTGCCGAGCGCAAGGTGCCGTTGCCGGCGCACCCTCGGCGCATTGGCATTATCAGCTCGCCCACCGGCGCAGTGATCCGCGACATCATCAGCGTGTTCCGCCGCCGCGCGCCGAACATTGAACTGACCCTGATCCCGACCGCCGTACAAGGCCGCGAAGCGATCCCACAGATCGTGCGAGCGTTGAAACTCGCCGATGCCCGAGGTTTTGACGCGCTGATCCTGGCCCGTGGCGGTGGCTCGCTGGAAGACCTCTGGTGTTTCAACGAAGAAGCCGTGGCGCGGGCGGTGGATGCCTGCGTGACGCCCATCGTCAGTGCCGTCGGCCATGAAACCGATGTGTCCATCAGCGACTTTGTCGCGGACGTTCGCGCCCCTACGCCTTCCGCCGCTGCTGAACTGCTGGCACCGGACGCCAGTCATCTGGTGCGCCAAGTGGAGAACCTGCATCGCCGCCTGGTGATGCTGATGCGCAATCGCCTGGCCCACGACCGCTTGCGCCTGGAAGGCATGGCTCGACGCCTGCGCCACCCCGGCGAGCGTCTGCGCCAGCAGGCCCAACGCCTGGATGACCTGGACATGCGCTTGCGCCGCGCCTTCGAGCGTAGCCTCAATACCCGGCGCGAACGCCTGATCCGCCTGGAAACGCGCCTTGCCGGCCAACACCCCGGCCGCCAGTTGGCCCTGCTGCGCCAGCGTCTGGACAGCCTTGCCGCACGCTTGCCCCGCGCCATGCGCGAAGGCCTCAAAGCGCGCCGCCTGCAACTGCAGAGCCAGGTGCAGACGTTGCAGGTGGTGAGCCCGCTGGCAACCCTGGGCCGTGGCTACAGCATCCTGCTGGATGAACGTGGCCAGGCCATTCGCAGCGCCGCGCAAACCCATACCGGCCAGCGCCTCACCGCGCGCCTCGGTGAAGGCCAGCTGCAAGTGCGGGTGGAAGACAACCATCTGACACCCGTTACCCTTTCTCTATTGGACTGATTTCTTTATGCCGCGCCTTCTCGCCTCGCTCGTGCTGCTCTGCCTGACCCTTAACGCCCAGGCCGACAGCTACATTACTCGGATGCTGAACAAACCGGTGCCCGGCGGGGTAGCGGTAGTGGACCTGGGCCCCTCGGCTACTGCTCCGAAAGCCACCTACCAGGGCAAACCGGTACTGGTGGTGAGGGAGCAGGACACCTGGCTGGCGATTGTCGGCATTGCGCTGACCGTGAAGCCTGGCAACGAACGCATCATCAGCGGTAACCAGACCTTGCCGTTTATCGTGGGCTACAAGAAGTACCCCGAACAGCGCATCACCCTGAAAAACAAACGCCAGGTCAACCCGAACCCCGTCGACGTCAAACGCATCGAAAGTGAAATCCCGCTACAGCTTGGCGCGTATCGCACGTTCAGCCCCAATACACCGAGCAACCTGCTTCTGGACAAACCGGTCAATGGCCCGCTCTCCAGCAAGTTCGGCGTGCGCCGCTTCTTCAATGGAGAGGAACGTAACCCCCACGCAGGGCTGGACTTTGCGGTGCCCGCCGGCACACCGATCAAGTCCCCGGCCGCTGGTAAAGTCATACGCACCGGCGACTATTTTTTCAACGGCAACACCGTATTCGTTGATCACGGCCAAGGCTTTATCAGCATGTTTTGCCACTTGTCCAAGATCGATGTGAAAGCTGGACAATCACTGGCGCGTGGCGAAGTGGTCGGCAAGGTCGGCTCGACGGGCCGGGCCACCGGGCCCCATCTGCACTGGAATGTCAGCCTGAACGATGCACGGGTCGACCCGGCGATTTTCATCGGCGCCTTCCAGCCTTGAATGACGCGATTGCGCGCCTGATAACGGGCGCGCAATTTAATCTAGCCTGAGCACTATTCCCAACCATAAAATCCCGTTTCATACGCAGATAAAAGAACTTCTCTCAATTTTTAGCGACTGCTTGCCATCTTTCACCCCTGAGGTTAGGGTTGGACTTATGAAAACCTCTCACACCCTCATTCAGCTCCGCCAGCACCGCAGCCTGTGCCTCGTCAGCGCACGACTGCCAGGCTGAATCGATCTGCCTCGTCTTCAAGCTTTATCCCCAAAACAGTTCCACGGCAGGCCGCCTTTTCTCGGCCCTACAACAAAGGATTTCCCGATGAGCATGCTCAAAGACCCGTCTTCGAAGTACCGCGCGTTCCCGACCATCGATATCCCGGACCGCACCTGGCCCTCGAAGACCATCACCCAAGCGCCGATCTGGTGCAGCTCCGACTTGCGCGATGGCAACCAGTCGCTGATCGAACCGATGGACGCGGCGAAAAAACTGCGTTTCTGGAAAACCCTGGTTGCCGTCGGCGTCAAGGAAATCGAAGCCTCATTCCCCGCCGCGTCGCAAACCGACTTCGACTTCGTGCGTACCCTGATCGAAGACAATCACATCCCCGAGGACACCACCATCCAGGTGCTGACCCAGGGCCGTGAAGACTTGATCGCGCGCACGTTCGAATCCCTGCGCGGCGCCAAGAAAGCCATCGTGCACCTGTACAACGCCACCTCGCCGTCATTCCGCCGCATCGTGTTCAACCAGGACAAGGACGGTATCAAGGCCATCGCGGTCAACGCAGCCAAGCTGTTCGTCAAATACGCCGCCCAGCAGCCGCAAACCCAGTGGACCTTCGAATACTCCCCGGAGACCTTCAGCGCCACTGAGCTGGAGTTCGCCAAGGAAGTCTGTGACGCGGTGATCGAGGTGTGGAACCCGACGCCCGAGCACAAGGTGATCCTCAACCTGCCGGCCACCGTCGAATGCGCCACGCCGAATATCTATGCCGACCAGATCGAGTGGTTTGGTCGCCATATCAACCGTCGTGACAGCGTGATCATCAGCCTGCACACCCACAACGACCGTGGCACCGGCGTCGCCGCCACCGAGTTGGGCCTGATGGCCGGTGCCGACCGTGTCGAAGGCTGCCTGTTCGGCAACGGCGAGCGCACCGGTAACGTCGACCTCGTCACCGTGGCGTTGAACATGTACACCCAGGGCCTTGACCCGCAGTTGGACTTCTCCGACATCGATGGCGTGCGCAAAGTCGTTGAAGAGTGCAACCAGATCCAGGTGCACCCGCGTCACCCGTACGTGGGCGACCTGGTCCACACCGCGTTCTCCGGCTCCCACCAGGACGCAATCCGCAAGGGTTTCGCCCAGCAGAAAGACGATGCGCTGTGGGAAGTGCCGTACTTGCCGATCGACCCGGCCGACATCGGTCGCAGCTACGAGGCGGTGATCCGTGTAAACAGCCAGTCGGGCAAGGGCGGCATCGCCTACCTGCTGGAGCAGGAATACGACATCAGCTTGCCGCGGCGCATGCAGATCGAGTTCAGCCAGGTGGTACAGGCCGAGACCGACCGCGTGGGCCTGGAGATGACCGCGCCGCAGATCTACGCGTTGCTGCAACGTGAGTACCTGCAGGCCAATACGCCGTATGCACTGGTCAGCCATCGCCTGCAGGAAGAGAACGGCAACAGCTTTGTCGAGGTGGAAGTCTCAGGCAAGGGCCAGGGCGAAACCAACCTGCACTGGAAAGGCAAAGGCAACGGCGCGCTGGAAGCGCTGGTGGCTGGTTTGCCGATTGGCGTGGAAATCATGGACTACAACGAACACGCCATTGGCGCCGGCACTAACGCCAAGGCAGCAGCTTATATCGAGCTGCGGGTGAACGGCGAACGTCCGGTACACGGCGTGGGCATTGATGAAAACATCACCACCGCCAGCTTCAAGGCGCTGTTCAGCGCGCTGAACCGTTCGTTGAGCCAGCAGGAAGCCAAAGCGGCGTAAGCTTTATCGCCGCAATGCAAAAGGCCCCTGGATGCGAATCCAGGGGCCTTTTTATTGAGTTTCAGATTTGGGTTGCCTGACAGGGCCTCATTGGGGACTTGCCCCCGATAGCGGTCCGTCAGACAAACTGAAAGCTATCGGCATCCAGATTCGCCGGGAATCTGCTGCGATAGGCAGACAACTCGGCCGCATCGAGAATCACCTGGAACACCCCGTCCGCCTCCCCCGCGCTCAGCAAGGTTTCGCCCTGGAAATCCAGCACCTGGCTGTCGCCTGTATAGGCAAAGCCTTTGCCATCCGTGCCCACTCGATTCACCGCCGCCACATAACACAGGTTTTCAATCGCCCGCGCGGGCAACAAGCGGTTCCAATGCTGACGCCGCGCACCCGGCCAGTTGGCGGTATACAACAGCAGGTCCGTATCTTGGGCATCGCGGCTCCACACCGGAAAACGCAGGTCGTAGCAAATCAGCGGCCGAACACGCCAGCCCTTCAACTCAAACTGCACCTGGCGCTCGCCGGGGGTGTAGTGATTATGTTCACCGGCCATACGAAACAGATGACGCTTGTCGTAATGCAGCACCTCGCCATCCGGCCGCGCCCACAGCAGTCGATTGCGATGGCTACCATCGGCGGCCTGGATAATCACACTGCCGGTAACCACCGCGTTGTACTTCGCCGCCTGAGCTTGCAGCCAATGATGGGTCGGGCCTTTCTCGGGCTCGGCCAGGCTGGCCGACTCCATGGAAAACCCGCTGGTGAACATCTCCGGCAGCACGATCAGGTCGGCGCCCCTGGCCTGCTCAAGCAATGCGTCGAAGTGTTCAAGGTTAGCCTGGCGGTCATGCCATGCCAGCGTGGTCTGGACCAGGGCGATTGTCAGGTTGGGCAATGCATTCAGATCACGCATAGTTTTTCAGCCGCTTGTCGCAGCGTCTCCTCGCGTTTGGCAAAGCACAGGCGCACCAGGCGCTGGCCTTGGGGTGGGTGCTGGTAGAAGACCGACACCGGAATGGTCGCCACGCCGTGCTCGCGGGTCATCCACAGTGACATGGCGACGTCGTCCAGATCGGGGCGGATTTGTGCGTAATCCACCAGTTGGAAGTAGGTACCGGCGACCCGAGTGAAACTCAAACGCGACGGCGCCAGCAGGTCACAGAACAGGTCGCGCTTGGCCTGGTAGAACGCTGGCAGTTCGCCGACGTGTTCCGGGTGTTCGGCCATGAAGTCGGCCAGCGCGAACTGCAACGGCGTCACACCACAGAAATTGACGTACTGGTGCACCTTGCGCAGCTCAACAGTGAGCGCTGGCGGTGCAACGACATAGCCGGTTTTCCAGCCGGTCACGTGATAGGTCTTGCCAAAGGAGCTGACGACGAATGCGCGTTGATACAGCTCTTCGTGAGCCAGCACGCTGACATGGGACATGCCATCGAAGACCAGGTGCTCGTAGACCTCGTCGCTGACCAGGTAGATATCACGGTCGCGTATCAGCTCGGCCAGTTGGTCCAGCTCGGCACGACTGATCAGCGCGCCCGTGGGATTGTGCGGGGTGTTGAGAATGATCATGCGCGTGCGCGGCGACAGCGCGGCCTTGATCTTGTCGAAGTCCAGCGCAAAGCCCTGCAGGCTCAGTTGCACATGCACGCAACGACCACCGGCCAGTTCCGCCGAAGGCTCGTAACTGTCGTAGCAGGGGTCGAACACGATGACTTCATCGCCACTGCGAATCACCGCCTGGATTGCACAGAAGATCGCAGCGGTGGCGCCGGGGGTGATGGTCACTTCACTGTCGACATTGACCGTGACGCCGTAGCTGCGCGCGATCTTTGCCGCCACTTGCTGACGCAGCGCCGGTAGACCGGTCATCGGCGAATATTGGTTATGCCCGCTGGCAACGTGCCTGCCCACGGCATCGAGCAAACCCTGGGGGCCGTTGAAGTCGGGAAAACCCTGTGACAGGTTGAGCGCGCCGGTTTCGGCGGCCAATTGCGACATCGTGGTGAAAATGGTCGTACCGATATTCGGCAGCTTGCTGGTGATCATGGAAGCCCCCTTCGGGTGAGCTGCAAGTTGTAAGCTGCAAGCAACAAGCGGGTCAAGGGGCAAACCGCCAGGCACGAAAAAGGGCTCATTCAGAGCCCTTTTTGTACCTGGCGGTTTGAGCTGCACGTTACAAGCCTCAAGCCACAAGTGATCCAGCTTTTACTTGCCGCTTGCAACTTTTCACTAGCCGCTGCTTCACTTTTTATCGCGGCGCTTCTTGTCGGCCTTCTTGTGGTGAGTCATCAAGCGACGCTTCTTGTTCACCTGACGGTCCGTCAGTGTGTTCTTGTTGCCTTCGTATGGGTTCTCACCACCCTTGAACTCGATACGGATCGGCGTACCGACCAGTTTCAAGACTCGGCGGTAGGTGTTTTCCAGGTAACGCACGTAGGACTTGGGCACCTTCTCGATCTGGTTACCGTGGATCACGATAATCGGCGGGTTGGCACCGCCCAAGTGGGCGTAACGCAGCTTGATCCGGCGGTTGTTGACCATCGGCGGCGCGTGCTCGCCGACCGCGTCTTCCAGGATCTGGGTGAGACGGTTGGTCGGCCAACGGGTTACCGCGGACTTGAACGAGTTCTGTACGGAGGCGTAGAGATTGCCCACGCCCGTGCCGTGCAAGGCCGAGATAAAGTGGATATCGGCGAACTCGACGAAGAACAGGCGACGCTGCAGCTCGATCTTGACGAAATCGCGCTCGCTCGGCGTCATGCCGTCCCACTTGTTGATCGCGATCACCAACGCCCGACCGGCTTCCAGGGCAAAGCCCAGCAGGTTGAGGTCGTGGTCCACCACGCCTTCGCGGGCGTCCATCACGAAGATCACCACGTTGGCGTCTTTGATCGCCTGCAGGGTTTTGACCACGGAGAACTTTTCAACTTCCTCGTGGATCTTGCCGCGCTTGCGCACACCGGCGGTGTCGATCAGCGTGTACTTCTCGTCGTTACGCTCGAACGGGATGTAGATACTGTCGCGGGTGGTGCCGGGCTGGTCGTAGACGATGACGCGGTCTTCACCGAGCATGCGGTTGACCAGGGTCGACTTGCCGACGTTCGGGCGACCGATGATGGCGATCTTGATACCGTCTTTTTCGCTCGGGCCAGGAATGCGCTTGGCTTCCTCACCTTCGGCAACGATCTCTTCCTCGCCCTCTTCTTCCTCGGCGTCATCCTTCGGGAAGTCGCGCAGGGCGACTTCCAGCATCTGGGTGATGCCGCGACCGTGGGCACCGGCGATCGGGATCGCGTCGCCCAGGCCCATCGGGCTGAATTCGGCGCGGGCCTGTTCAGGATCGATGTTGTCGATCTTGTTGGCGATCAAATAGGAACGTTTGTTGCGCTTGCGCAGGTGCTCGCCAATCATCTGGTCGGCAGCGGTGTAGCCCGCGCGGGCATCCACCAGGAACAACACGACGTCGGCTTCTTCAATGGCCAGCAGCGACTGCTCGGCCATTTTTTCGTCCATGCCATGCTCGTCACCGGAGATACCACCGGTGTCGACAATAATGTAGGAGCGCCCCTGCCACTTTGCCTCACCGTATTGGCGATCACGGGTCAGACCGGACAAGTCGCCGACAATGGCGTCACGAGTCCTGGTCAGGCGGTTGAACAAGGTGGACTTGCCGACGTTAGGTCGGCCCACCAGGGCGATTACGGGAACCATGCGGCTCTCCACTTCGTTATTTCAGAAAATACAAAAGCCGCTGCAAGGCAGCGGCTGGTGCTCGGGGCAGCATCGTCAGATGCCGCATGCCCCGCCGAAGCAGGGCCGCCTGGGTGTTACCCCAAGCATGGTTCTTACTTGATGGTCAGGGCTTCCAGCTTGCCGCTGTTGCCATACACATAAAGCATGTTACCCACCACCAGCGGACGCGCACGCAGGCCGTCGCTGTCGATACGCTCACGACCGACAAAGCGACCGTCCACCTGGCTCAGCAGGTGCAGGTAGCCTTCGAAGTCGCCGACCGCTACGTAGCTGGAGAAAACTTCCGGTGCCGACAGCTGACGGCGGGCCAGGGAGTCGTTGCTCCACAACGCAGTGGTGGAACGCTCGTCAACACTTTCAACAGTGCCGGACGCCAGGCTTACGTAGACGCTGCCAAACCCTTGGGCGACACCCGCGTAGCTGGAAGCATCACGCTGCCAGTTGACGCGGCCACTTTGCAGGTCCAGCGCCGCAACGCGGCCCTGATAGGTAGCCACGTAGAGGGTTTCACCCGACAGCAGCAAGCCGCCGTCGATGTCCACCACGCGGTCCAGCTCGGAGCGGCCTTGCGGGATGGCCACACGGGTTTCCCAGGCCGGCACGCCATTGCGGGTGTCCAGGGCGACCACTTTACCGGTCGAGAGGCCTGCAACGGCCAGATTGTTGGTCACAACCGGACCACTGGTACCGCGCAAGGTCAACACTGCCGGGGTGCTGTCGTACAACCAGCGCTGTTCGCCAGTGCTGGCGTCCAGACCGATGACGCGGTCGTCCTGGGTTTGCACCACGACGATATCGCCGTTGGTGGCAGGCGGCGCGAGGACTTCACTGGTCACGCGAGCGCGCCATTTCTCTTCACCGGTGCTGGAATCCAGCGCCACGACTTCGCCTTTGAGCGTGCCGAGCAGGACCATGCCGTAACCCACGCCGACAGCGCCGGAGACGGGCAATTCGAGGTCTTTCTTCCACTTGACGTCGCCGTTCATGCGATCCATGGAGACCACCACGCCGGTCACGTCAGCAGCCACAATGTTGTCACCGTCGATTGCCGGTACCAACATGTTGTAGGTTTCGCCCTGACCGTCACCGATGGAGCGGCTCCACTGCTTTTGCAGGACCACTTCTTCCTTGAAGCTGGTCAGCTCGGCCGGAGGCAGTTCTTTTTTACTGTTGCTGCTGCAACCCGCGGCCAGAACGGCCAGAGCCAGCAATGCTGCATGTTTCCAACGGATCACGTCACGCATCCCCTTTGGCCAAGTCGTCCAGCTTGATTTGTAAGCCACCGACTGCCGCTTCATCAGACAGCGCCGCCTTGGCTTTCTTATACGCAGCATTGGCTTCGTCGGTACGACCCAATTGGACCAACAGGTCCCCCTTGAGCTCTTCACGAGTGGCTACAAATGCTTTGTCCGCATCGCCGTCGAGCAGTTTGAGTGCTTCGTCAGCCTTGCTCTGTGCCGCCAATACCTGGGCCAGGCGCTGACGTGCGATTTCACCCAGGGTCGGGTTGGTCGGTTTGTCGACGATGGCTTTAAGTTCGACGGACGCGTCATCCAGCTTGCCGGAGTCGACCGCGACTTTCGCGACAAACAGGCTGCCGTACTGGGCGTAGGTGCTACCGCCAAAATCTTTTTTCAGTTCGCCTGCCAAATACGCAACCTTGGCCGCGTCGGGCTTGCCGTCAGGCGTCAGGGTGCTTTCCAGCAATTGCTGATAGAGGACCGAGGCGCCCTGGGACTGGTTGGCCTGATACTTGTGCCAGGCTTGCCAGCCGAACACCACCACTAAAGCCAGCAGGCCGCCAGTAACCAGGGGCTTGCCGTTACGCTGCCACCAGTCTTTGAAATCGGCCAACTGCTCATCATCAGTACTCGACACCCCAATACTCCTTAATCGCTAAATTCGGCTGTTCGACAGCTTCAACCCTGCACGACGCAGGTGGCCAAGTGCGCAGCAAGCGCATCGAAGGCAATGTTCTGTTGCTCGCCCTGGCCACGCAGGGGTTTGAAACCTATCACTTGCCGGGCCAACTCGTCATCGCCGAGGATCAGTGCGTACAACGCACCGCTCTTGTCGGCTTTCTTGAACTGGCTCTTGAAGCTGCCGGCGCCGGCGTTGATCTGCAGGCGCAGGTTGGGCAGCTGGTCACGCACCTTCTCGCTCAGGGCCAAGGCAGCCAGTTCAGCCGCCTCGCCAAATGCGCAGAGATACACGTCCACCTGACGGGCGATTTCTTCCGGGACCTGCTCCAGGGTTTCGAGCAGCAGGATAAGCCGCTCGATGCCCATGGCGAAACCTACGCCCGTGGTCGGCTTGCCGCCCATTTGTTCGACCAGGCCGTCGTAACGGCCGCCGGCACACACGGTGCCCTGGGCGCCGAGTTTGTCGGTGACCCACTCGAATACTGTCTTGCTGTAGTAGTCGAGGCCGCGCACCAGTTTCGGGTTGATCACGTACGGAATACCGGCGGCATCCAGGCGAGCCTTGAGGCCTTCGAAGTGCGTACGGGACTCGTCGTCCAGGTAGTCGGCCATTTTCGGCGCGTCGACCAGTGCGGCCTGGGTATCGGCGTTCTTGGTGTCCAATACGCGCAATGGGTTGGTCTTCAGACGGCGCTGGCTGTCTTCGTCCAACATGTCCAGGCGTGCGGACAGGAATTCCACCAGGGCTTCGCGGTAGCGCGCACGGGACTCGCTGGTACCCAGACTGTTGAGCTCAAGCTTGACCGCATCGCGGATACCCAGCATGCCCCACAGACGCCAGGTCAGTACGATCAGCTCGGCATCGATGTCTGGACCATCGAGGTTGAACACTTCCAGGCCGATCTGGTGGAACTGGCGATAACGACCTTTCTGCGGGCGCTCATGGCGGAACATCGGGCCGATGTACCACAGCTTTTGTGGTTGACCGCCACCGGTGAGGCCATGCTCAAGCACGGCGCGCACGCACGCAGCGGTCCCTTCCGGACGCAGGGTCAGGGAGTCGCCGTTGCGGTCTTCAAAGGTGTACATCTCTTTTTCGACGATGTCGGTCACTTCACCGATGGAGCGCTTGAACAGTTCGGTGAACTCAACGATCGGCATGCGGATCTGCTTGTAACCGTAGTTATCCAGCAGGCGCGCAACAGTGCCCTCAACGTAGCGCCACAGCGGCGTCTGTTCAGGCAGGATGTCGTTCATGCCACGAATGGCTTGCAGAGACTTGCTCACATCAAATCCTTAAATTCGTTTTCAGCCGCGCGCGATCAGCGCTGCGTCAGCCGCGACCTTTTCGGCCGCTTTCTCGCGGATCAGCTTTTCCAGCTCATCCACCAGATTGTCATTCGTCAGCTTCTGCGACGGCTTGCCGTCGATGTAGATCAAGTTCGGTGTACCGCCGGTCAAACCCACGTGAGCCTCCTTGGCTTCGCCCGGCCCATTGACCACGCAGCCGATCACCGCGACATCCAGCGGCACCAGCAGGTCTTCGAGACGCAACTCCAGATCGTTCATGGTTTTCACCACGTCGAAGTTCTGCCGCGAGCAGCTCGGGCAGGCAATGAAGTTGATACCGCGGGAGCGCAAACGCAGGGATTTGAGAATGTCGTAGCCGACTTTCACCTCCTCTACCGGGTCTGCCGCCAACGAGATACGGATAGTATCGCCAATCCCTTCGGCGAGCAGCATACCGAGGCCCACCGCAGATTTCACTGTGCCTGAGCGCAAACCGCCGGCTTCGGTGATCCCCAGGTGCAATGGCTGCACGATTTCCTTGGCCAGCAGGCGGTAGGCTTCTACCGCCATGAATACGTCGGAGGCCTTTACGCTGACCTTGAAATCCTGGAAATTCAAGCGTTCGAGGTGCTCAACGTGGCGCAGCGCCGACTCGACCAGCGCCGCCGGTGTCGGCTCGCCGTACTTCTTCTGCAGGTCTTTTTCCAGGGAACCGGCGTTGACGCCGATACGGATTGGAATACCGCGATCACGAGCGGCATCCACCACGGCGCGCACGCGGTCTTCGCGACCGATGTTGCCCGGGTTGATTCGCAGGCAATCGACGCCCAGTTCGGCCACGCGCAGAGCGATCTTGTAGTCGAAGTGAATGTCGGCCACCAGCGGCACCTTGACCAACTGCTTGATGCGGCCAAAGGCTTCGGCCGCGTCCATGTCCGGTACGGACACCCGCACGATGTCCACGCCGGCCGCTTCCAGGCGGTTGATCTGGGCGACGGTGGCGGCGACATCGTTGGTGTCGCTGTTGGTCATGCTCTGCACCGCGATGGGGGCGTCGCCACCCACCGGCACCGAGCCGACCCAGATCTTGCGCGATACGCGACGTTTGATTGGAGATTCGCCGTGCATGACTATTGTCCCAACTTGAGGCGAGCGGTTTCGCCACTGGTGAACGGCGCCACGTCCACAGGCTGGCCGTTGTAGGCCACTTGCGCGCCACGGGCAAAGCCCAGACGCAGCGTCAGAGGAGGCTTGCCGCCCTGGTCGAGTGTATCTCCCTTACGCTTCAGACCGCTAAACAGCACTTTGCCATTGCCATCGGTGAGTTGCGTCCAGCAGTCAGCGACGAAGGTAATTTGTACACGGCCATCACCGGCGATCAATGCCGGCGTGGTAGGCGGCGAAATGGCAGGCGCCGCCGGAGCGACGGGCGCAGCTGCCGCTGAAGCGGATGCGGCAGGCGTATGAACCGGGGCGGCCGAAACTGCCGGCGCGGCCGGAGCAGGCACAGCGGCGGTTGTGGCAGGCGCCGTTTCCAATGCTGGCTGCTCAGTGGCGAGCGGCGCTTCAGGCGTGGCTTGCCCTTCGGCAACCGCCTGGTCCTCCGGCTCATCCAACGGATGGATCTGGGTGGTGCCGTCGGCGCTTTCGACTTCGACGTGCTCCATGGCGTTACTGGTCAGGTCCTTGGTGCGCTGGGAGGCCTGGTCCTGCCACCAGACAAAACCGCCGCCGATCACGGCGATCAGCAGCAACAGGCTGACAATGCGCAAAATGGTGTGGGACACCCGCACAGGCTCTTCGATACGGCCCAGGCCGTGGACATTGCTGCCCTGGGAGTCGGTACCGGTGAACTGGTCGAATTCCTGGACCAAGACGGCCTGATCGACGCCCAGCAATTTGGCATAGGCGCGGATATAGCCACGGGCGAAGGTATGCCCAGGCAGCTTATCGAACGCGCCGGCTTCCAGGTTGGCCAGCGACGTGGTGGTCAAATTGAGCTTGAGGGCCACTTCCGCCAGCGTCCAACCATTGCTTTCGCGTGCCTGGCGCAAGGTATCGCCTGGGTTTACGCGATTAGCTGCTACAACTTCCGGGTGCGCCGCTTTCATCATTGCTCCGACAGGTATTGCTGATATTCCGGCGTACCGGGATAGAGTCGTTCGAGTTGCTGGCCAAAACGTGCGGCCGTGTCGCGTTCTTCATGAACCGTCGCCAGGCGCGCGCCGAGCAATAGACTACGTGCATTTTGCCCGCTGAGCAGGCTAAAACGCGCGTAATAGTCACGTGCCGGCACATAATGCCTGTCTTCGTAAGACATCTCAGCCATTTCAAGCAATGCGCGAGGCTGACGACCGTTCAAGTGCAGGGCTTTTGCCAGCTGTTGGCGGGCACTGTCGCGCTGGCCGAGACGCATCGAGGTCACACCCAGATTCTCAAACACCCGCGAACGCTCAGGATAGAGGGTATCGGCGCTGGCTCGCTGGAAATAAAGGGCCGCCTGGTCGTACCGTTTCTGCTCGAACAGAAAACTGCCGTAATTGTTCAGCAGACGCGGGTCGGCAGGCCGGGTAGACAGCGCCTTGTTGAAGTATTGCTCGGCCAGTGCCGGCTCCGCCTGGGCCTGAAATACCAGGGCGAGCGCGGCATTGGCGTCAGCATCGTCTGCGTCCAGTTCAAGCGCCTTTTTCAACGGCACCTTGGCCTGCTCGCTCATGCCTTGTCGCAAATAGCCCAAGCCCAACTGCACATAGGCAACTCGCGCTTCGTCACGGCCCTTGCCGGTTTGCAAAGGGCTGTCATGGCCCGATGAAACACAACCAGCCGCCAGGCCGGTAACAAGCAGAAGCAGCGCAAGGCGCAAGGGCATAGAGATCCTCTCTCAGATTCGATTCACAGCGATTTGCGGCATATCGTCGGCGGCGTTCAGTTCACGCACGGCGATATAACGTTCGCTACGACGGGTACGGTCCATTACCTGCCCAACCAATTGTCCACAGGCGGCGTCGATGTCCTCACCACGCGTGGTGCGTACGGTGACGTTGTAGCCGGCCTGGTGCAGTTGATCCTGGAAACGGCGGATGGCGTTGTTGCTCGGCCGCTCGTAGCCAGAATGGGGAAACGGGTTGAACGGAATCAGGTTGATCTTGCACGGGGTGTTCTTGAGCAACTCGATCATCTCGATCGCGTGCTCGACCTTGTCGTTGATGTCCTTGAGCAGAGTGTACTCAATGGTCAGCACGCGTTTTTCACCCAAGGTAGCCATGTAACGCTGGCAAGATTCGAGCAGCATCTTAAGCGGATATTTCTTGTTGATCGGCACCAATTGGTTACGCAATGCGTCATTGGGTGCGTGCAGCGACAACGCCAGGGAGACGTCGATGTGCTTGGCCAGCTCATCGATCATCGGTACCACGCCGGAGGTCGACAGGGTCACGCGGCGCTTGGAGATGCCGTAGCCCAGGTCGTCCATCATCAGGTGCATGGCTGAAATGACGTTGTCGAAGTTCAGCAGCGGCTCACCCATGCCCATCATCACCACGTTGGTGATGGCACGGTCGACGGTCGCCGGGACGCTGCCAAAGGATTTGTTGGCAATCCACACCTGGCCGATCACTTCGGCGGCGGTGAGGTTGCTGTTGAAGCCTTGCTTGCCGGTGGAGCAGAAACTGCAGTCCAGGGCACAGCCCGCCTGGGACGAAACGCACAGAGTGCCGCGCTTGCCCTGGGGAATGTACACGGTCTCGACGCAGCTGCCGGACGCCACGCGCACCACCCACTTACGGGTGCCGTCGCTGGAGATGTCCTCGCTGACCACTTCGGGACCACGGACCTCGGCAATGGTCTTGAGCTTGTCGCGCAGGGCCTTGCTGACGTTCGTCATGGCGTCGAAATCGTCGACGCCAAAGTGGTGAATCCATTTCATTACCTGACCGGCACGGAAACGCTTCTCCCCGATTGAGTCGAAGAATTTCTCCATTTCCGGCTGGGTCAGCCCCAGCAGGTTGGTTTTAACAGTCGATATAGTCATGGATTCACCCTCACTCTTTAAGCCGATGCTTAGCGAGCGGTTACTTCAGTAGCAGCGAAAAAGTACGAGATTTCGCGAGCAGCGGCAGCTTCGGAGTCCGAGCCGTGTACAGCGTTGGCGTCGATGGATTCAGCGAAGTCAGCACGGATAGTGCCGGCAGCGGCTTCTTTAGGGTTGGTAGCACCCATCAGCTCACGGTTCAGAGCGATAGCGTTTTCGCCTTCCAGAACCTGAACAACAACCGGACCGGAGATCATGAATGCAACCAGGTCGCCGAAGAAGCCACGTGCGCTGTGCTCAGCGTAGAAGCCTTCAGCTTCAGCCTTGGACAGTTGCTTGAGTTTCGAAGCTACAACCTTCAGGCCGGCTTTTTCGAAACGAGTGGTGATCTCGCCGATGACGTTTTTTGCAACAGCGTCAGGCTTGATGATGGAGAAAGTACGTTGAACAGCCATGGTGTAACTCCAGAAACGGTAATTTACGAAAAATTAAACCCGCGAATTATACGCGGGTTCAGGGGTATTGCCTAACCTGCAAGGTCGATCAGTCGATTTCTTCGATCCAGAGCTGTTGGACAGCCTCCAGAACCTTCTCGCCACAACGGCCAGAGGTACTGTCGAAATCGGGAAGCTTCATGATCCAATGCTGCAGATCGACAAAATTAACGGTCAACGGATTCACATCCGGCTTGGCTTCGGCCAACTCTTCTGCGATGCGTTGTACATCATTCCAACCATAGCTCATGACAGTGTCACCATCAGTGCGGCGCTTCGGCCGCATGGTTAAGCGAATATTTCGGAATTTCGACAGTGATGTCCTCGGTCCCGACCTTTGCCTGACAGCTTAGACGCGAAGTCGCCTCCAGGCCCCAGGCGCGATCGAGAAAGTCTTCTTCCAGCTCGTCAGCCTCTTCAAGCGAGTTGAACCCCTCGCGAATGATGCAGTGACAAGTGGTGCAAGCACAGACACCACCACAGGCACTCTCGATCTCAATGTGGTTGTCATGGGCAACTTCGAGGATGGACTTGCCGGTCTCAGCCTCAACAACCATACCGTCCGGGCAATGCTCGGCGTGTGGCAGAAAAATGACCTGCGGCATTAATTATTCCTCGATTTCATTCAGGTTGCGCCCGGCCAGTGCGGCTTTCACCGTCTGGTCCATGCGCCGGGCGGCAAAGGCGTCAGTGACCTGCGACAAGCGTTTGGTCTGCTGCTCGATGGCGTAACCATCGTTGCCCTTCATCAATTCGGCTAACTCCTGCATCTGCAGGTCGATGACCATGCGCTCTTCGGCGTCAAGCAGGCGCTCGCCATCAGCATCAAGGGCCCCCTGCACCGCTTCGAGCAGGCGCTGGGCATCCACTTGCTGCTCACGCAATACACGGGCGACCTTGTCGTCGCCGGCATGCTGGAAGGAGTCCTTGAGCATCTTGGCGATTTCACCATCGGTGAGGCCGTAGGACGGCTTGACCTGGATGCTGGCCTCGACGCCCGAACCCAACTCACGCGCAGCCACGTTCAACAGGCCGTCAGCATCAACCTGGAAGGTCACCCGAATCTTCGCGGCACCCGCGACCATCGCTGGGATACCGCGCAACTCAAAGCGTGCCAGGGAGCGGCAGTCGCTGATCAGCTCACGCTCACCTTGCAGCACATGAATCATCATGGCCGTCTGGCCGTCTTTGTAGGTGGTGAAGTCTTGGGCACGGGCGACGGGGATGGTGGTGTTGCGCGGGATCACCTTCTCCATCAAGCCGCCCATGGTTTCCAGGCCCAGGGACAATGGAATCACGTCGAGCAGAAGCAGTTCGCCACCCTCGCGCTTGTTGCCCGCGAGGGTATCGGCCTGGATCGCGGCGCCAATGGCGACTACTTGATCCGGGTCGATTTCGGTCAACGGCTCCCGGCCAAACGCTTCGGCGACGGCTTCCCGCACACGCGGAACGCGAGTGGAACCGCCGACCATGACGACAGCGCCGACGTCTTCCAACTCGATACCCGAGTCGCGCACCGCACGGCGACAGGCTTTCAGGCTGCGAGCGACCATGGGCTCGATCAGCGCATCGAAGGCTTCGCGGGTCAGCTGGGCCGACCAGGTACCGTAGGAAACTTCAACGGATGCGGCATCCGTCAGCGCTTCCTTGGCAGCGCAGGCGGCTTGCAGCAGGTTGCGCTGCGCGCCAGGGTCGAGGTCGGCCGACAGGCCTGCGTTGGTGATGATCCAGCCTGCAATAGCGTGATCGAAGTCATCGCCCCCCAGAGCGCTGTCGCCACCGGTGGCCAGCACTTCGAAGACGCCGCCGGTCAGGCGCAAGATCGAAATATCAAAGGTGCCGCCGCCCAGGTCGTAAATGGCGACCAGGCCTTCAGCGTGCTGGTCCAGGCCGTAAGCCACGGCGGCAGCGGTCGGCTCATTAAGCAAACGCAGCACGTTCAGTCCGGCCAGCTTTGCCGCATCTTTGGTGGCTTGGCGCTGAGCGTCATCGAAATAGGCCGGAACCGTGATCACCGCACCGACCAACTCGCCGCCCAAGGTGGTTTCCGCACGCTGGCGCAGCACCTTGAGGATATCGGCCGACACTTCCACCGGGCTCTTGGGCCCTTGGACGGTATCGATGAACGGCATATGGGATTCACCGCCGACAAAGCGGTACGGCAACTGGTCACCCAACTGCTTGACGTCGGACAGACCACGCCCCATCAAGCGCTTGACCGAGAGCACGGTGTTAAAGGGATCGGCGGACGCCGCCAGCTTGGCCGATTCACCGACTTCGGTGCGATCGGCGTGATAACGCACGGCAGACGGCAGGATAACCTTGCCGTCGGCGTCAGGCAGCGGCTCGGACAGGCCGCTGCGCACGGCAGCAACCAGGGAATTGGTGGTGCCCAGGTCAATCCCCACCGCCAGACGACGCTGATGCGGTTGAGGGCTTTGGCCGGGTTCGGCGATTTGCAGTAGAGCCATGGTAATCAGGTCTTATCTGTCTATCAGGCGTGCATCACGGGCAGCACACTGGGTTAATCGTCGAGGCGCTCTTCTAGCTGGCGCACTTCGTAGGTGAGCTTGTCGAGGAACTGCATGCGTCGCATCAGGCGTTCGGCCTGTTCGCGTTGCGCTGCATCATCCCAACAGGCTGCGAAGCTTTCGTTGAGCTCATCCTGGGCGGCTTTCAGACGGCGCTTGAAGACCGCGACACCCGCCAGATCGGCGTCGTCCTGCAAGTCTTCAAGTTCTTCGCGCCATTGCATCTGCTGCATCAGGAAGTCCGGGTCGTGCACCGTGACTTCAAGTGGCAGCTCACCACCGTTCAGCGCGAGCAAGTAACGCGCGCGCTTGGGGGGGCTTTTGAGCGTCTGATAGGCTTCGTTGAGGCTGGCCGATTGCTCCAGCGCCAGGCGTTGCTCACGCTCGGAAGCGTCAGCGAAGCGGTCCGGATGCACGCTACGCGCCAATTCACGGTAGCGCGTGGCAAGCTGATCGAGGTCCAGCCGAAAACTCGGTTGCAGATCGAATAAAGCGAAATGACAAGGAGTACCCACGAATAGCCTCAGATGTTGAAGCTTTCGCCGCAGCCACATTCACCGCGTACGTTGGGGTTGTTGAACTTGAAGCCTTCGTTCAACCCTTCCTTGACGAAATCGAGCTCGGTGCCGTCCAGGTAGGTCAGACTTTTCGGGTCGATGATCACTTTCTCGCCGTGACTTTCGAACACCTGGTCCTCCGCAACCACCTCGTCGACAAACTCCAGCACGTAGGCAAGGCCGGAACAGCCTGTGGTGCGTACACCCAGACGAATCCCCTCACCTTTACCGCGCCCATTCAGGGAGCGGCGAATGTGCTGCGCAGCCGCTTCTGTCATGCTGATAGCCATCGTTGACTCCTTACTCGTCGCCAAACACTTAGATCAAGCCTTTCTTCTGCTTGTAGTCGCGAACGGCCGCCTTGATGGCGTCCTCTGCGAGCACGGAGCAGTGAATTTTCACCGGCGGAAGGGCCAATTCTTCGGCCAGCTGGGTGTTGCTGATAGTGACAGCCTCATCCAGGGTCTTGCCTTTCATCCACTCGGTCGCCAGGGAGCTGGAGGCGATGGCCGAACCGCAGCCGTAGGTCTTGAACTTGGCGTCTTCGATAACGCCAGCGTCGTTGACCTTGATCTGCAGGCGCATCACGTCGCCGCACGCCGGAGCGCCGACCATGCCGGTGCCGACATCAGGATCTTCCGCGTTCATCTTGCCGACGTTGCGCGGGTTTTCGTAGTGGTCGATGACCTTTTCGCTGTAAGCCATGGTACTGAATCCTCACTCATCAGGGCCGCTCTGGAACCCTGTAGAAACGCCTGCGTTTTCCGCCACGTTCCTACAGAGCTGGGGTGGCGGCTTCTATAGTTAGTGTGCCGCCCACTCGATCTTGGAAATGTCGACACCGTCTTTGTACATGTCCCACAGCGGCGACAGAACGCGCAGCTTGTTGACGGCTTCGCAGACTTTCTGCGCGGCATAATCGACTTGTTCTTCGGTGGTGAAGCGGCCGAACGTAAAGCGGATCGAGCTGTGAGCCAGTTCGTCGTTGCGGCCAAGGGCGCGCAGTACGTACGAAGGCTCAAGGGACGCCGAGGTGCAGGCCGAACCGGACGAAACCGCCAGGTCCTTGAGCGCCATGATCAGCGACTCGCCTTCGACGTAGTTGAAGCTCAAATTCAGGTTGTGCGGTACACGGGCGGTCATGCTGCCGTTGATGTACAGCTCTTCAAGGTTCTCGACCTGCTTGTAGAAACGATCGCTCAACGCCTTGATACGGATGTTTTCGGCAGCCATGTCTTCCTTGGCTACACGGAAGGCTTCGCCCATGCCCACGATCTGGTGGGTCGCCAGGGTGCCCGAACGCATGCCGCGCTCGTGACCGCCGCCGTGCATGGTGGCCTCGATACGTACGCGCGGCTTGCGGCTTACGTAGAGGGCGCCGATGCCTTTAGGGCCATAGGTCTTGTGGGCGGAGAATGACATCAGGTCGACTTTCAGCTTGGACAGGTCGATGTCGACCTTGCCGGTGGACTGAGCAGCGTCGACGTGCAGCAGAATGCCCTTGGAGCGGGTCAGTTCGCCGATCGCTTCGATGTCGTTGATGGTGCCGATTTCGTTGTTTACGTGAATCACCGAAACCAAAATGGTGTCGTCGCGCAGCGCGGCTTCGATCATGGCCGGGGTGACGATACCGTCGGTGGTAGGCTCGAGGTAGGTCACCTCAAAACCTTCACGCTCCAGTTGGCGCATGGTGTCGAGGACAGCCTTGTGCTCAATCTTGGTAGTGATCAGGTGCTTGCCTTTGGTCGCGTAGAAATGCGCCGCGCCCTTGATAGCCAGGTTGTCGGACTCGGTGGCACCGGAGGTCCAGACGATTTCGCGCGGGTCTGCGCCAACCAGGTCGGCGACCTGGCGACGAGCGTTCTCGACCGCTTCCTCGGCTTTCCAGCCGAATACGTGGGAACGGGAGGCCGGGTTGCCGAAGTTTCCGTCGACCAGCAAGCATTCGCTCATCTTTTGCGCGACACGCGGATCAACCGGGGTGGTCGCTGAGTAATCAAGGTAAATCGGCAATTTCATGGACTTTCTCCTAAATCAGGCTGGCTGGCGTGCCGTTAGCTCTTCGGCTGTCACTCGACGGCGGACGCTTCGATCTTGTCCAGACGCGGCGCCTTGGTGTTGCAACGGCGCTGGTCCTGACGCTGGGCTACTTCTTGCACCTCACGGCGAGTCACAAGATCAGCCAAGCTGATACCACTCAAAAACTCATGGATCTGCAGGCTCAAGTCACACCACAAGTGGTGCGTCAGGCAGGTGTCGCCGGCGTGGCAATCACCCAGGCCCTGGCATTTGGTCGCATCGACGGATTCGTTGACCGCGTCGATCACCTGGGCTACCTGAATGCCCTGCATGTCGCGGGACAGTTGATAGCCACCACCCGGCCCTCGTACGCTGGAAACCAGATTACTGCGGCGCAATTTGGCGAACAGCTGCTCGAGGTAGGACAGGGAAATGCCTTGGCGCTCGGAGATATCGGCCAGGGACACCGGCCCAGCTTGCGCGTGCAAAGCCAGGTCGAGCATGGCAGTCACCGCGTATCGGCCTTTTGTAGTCAGTCTCATGGACAAGTACCAAGGTGTTTCAGAATGGGAGCAAGTATGCGATTCCCGAGTATTTAAGTCAACTATAAGACCTAGTACTTTAGTCAGGATTACCCGCAAAAAGGGCGCGCGAATCATAGCAGGACGGGGTTGGATCGACCAGCAGGAACGGGGCCAAACCACGAATGCGGGACCAATGGAGGTCAAAATGTGGGAGAGGGCTTGCCCCCGAAGGCGGTGGATCAGTCGACATATGGGGTGTCTGGCATACCGCTATCGGGGGCAAGCCCCTCCCACAGGGGATTCTCCGTGATGATGAAACCTCAGCTTGCCTTGGTGGCGGCTTCGTCCTTGATCTCGGCGAAGTCTTCTTCGCGCAGTTCAGGCAGATCTTTCGCACAGTAGCTGCTGCCCAACTCCTTCAGCGCACCGCACATACCGTCCAGCTTGCCGTCCACTGCCTGCAGATGGTCGAGCAATTGACCGATGGCGCGGGCCACCGGGTCAGGCATGTCCTCACTGACACCATAGGCATCGAAGCCGATCTTCTCGGCCATGGCCTTGCGCTTGGCCTCCTGCTCGTCGCCGACTTCAGGCTTGACAATGATGCGCCCCGGAATACCCACCACGGTTGCGCCAGGCGGCACGGCCTTAGTGACGACCGCATTGGAGCCTACCTTGGCCCCCGCGCCCACGGTAAACGGGCCCAACACTTTGGCACCCGCCCCGACGACGACGCCGTTTTCCAGCGTCGGATGGCGCTTGCCCTTATTCCAACTGGTGCCCCCCAGTGTCACGCCCTGATACAGCGTCACGTCATCACCGATTTCTGCCGTCTCACCAATGACGATACCCATGCCATGGTCGATAAAAAATCGACGGCCCACCTTGGCGCCCGGATGGATCTCGATCCCGGTCAACCAGCGACCAAAGTTCGACACCAGCCGCGCCAGCCATTTCCAGCCCATACCCCACAAGGCGCCGGACAACCGGTGAATCCAGATCGCGTGCATGCCCGGATAGCAGGTCAGCACTTCGAAGGCGTTGCGCGCCGCGGGATCACGGTGGAAAACACTCTGGATATCTTCTCGCAAACGCTCGAACATTTTTAATCCTTCCGCTTAAGAAGCTCGCCACGAGCCGCTTTCTGGGTTTCCGTGAGGATGCCACGCAATATATTCATTTCCGCTCGACTGACCGAGCTGCGTCCGTATAACCGACGCAGGCGCGCCATCAAGTGCCGCGGCTTTTCCGGATCAAGGAATTCGATGGCCACCAGGGTTTGCTCCAGGTGCTCATAGAACCGCTCCAGTTCGTCCATGGTGGCCAACTCGCCACTTTTGGTCGATGCAACCTCTTCCTTTTCCATCTTGCTGGGCTGGCCGGCAGCCGCCAACCACGCCATGCGTACTTCGTAAGTCAACACCTGCACCGCTGCCCCGAGGTTCAGCGAACTGAACTCGGGGTCTGATGGGATGTGCACGTGGTAGTGACATCGCTGCAGCTCTTCATTGGTCAGGCCGGAATCTTCACGGCCGAACACCAGAGCAATTTCAGCGCCACCGACAGCCTCCTCCACCACCTTGGATCCGCATTCACGCGGATCCAGCAGTGGCCAGGGGATACGCCGGTCACGGGCACTGGTGCCGAGCACCAGGTTGCAACCGACCAGCGCATCTTCCAAGGTGGCGACGACCTGCGCTTTTTCAAGCAGATCGTTGGCACCGGATGCGCGGGCATCAGCCTCGTGGTGCGGGAATACGCGCGGTTCGACCAGCACCAGACGCGTCAGCCCCATGTTTTTCATGGCTCGCGCCACCCCACCGATGTTGCCGGGGTGACTGGTATTGACCAAGACGACACGGATGTTTTGCAGCAAGGGAGGCGCTCTCGGACACGGTAAAGGGGAGCAAATCTTACAGAACAGCCCAAGGTTATGCCACGAAAGCTAACGTCGTCCTTCACCTGAAGAAAGTTTCTGCTAGAATGCTCGGCTTTCTTTAACAACCTTAGGTGACCTATCCATGCAGCCCATGCTGAATATCGCGCTGCGCGCCGCCCGCAGCGCCAGTGAATTGATCTTCCGCTCCATCGAGCGCCTGGATACCATCAAGGTCGACGAAAAAGACGCCAAGGATTATGTATCCGAGGTGGATCGCGCCGCCGAACAGAAAATCATCGACGCGCTGCGCAAGGCCTACCCTACCCACGGCATCCTCGGCGAAGAAACCGGCCTGCACAAAGGTAGTGGCGAAGGCGAAGACTACCTGTGGATCATCGACCCACTGGATGGCACCACCAACTTCCTGCGCGGCATCCCACACTTTGCGGTGAGCATCGCCTGCAAATACCGCGGTCGCCTGGAACACGCCGTCGTACTCGACCCGGTTCGCCAGGAAGAATTCACTGCCAGCCGTGGCCGTGGCGCCCAACTGAACGGTCGTCGCCTGCGCGTCAGCGGCCGCACCAGCCTGGACGGCGCCCTGCTGGGTACCGGCTTCCCGTTTCGGGACGACCAGATGGACAACCTGGAAAATTACCTGGGCATGTTCCGCGCCCTGGTTGGCCAGACCGCCGGCATCCGCCGCGCGGGCGCAGCCAGCCTGGACCTGGCTTATGTTGCTGCCGGACGTTTTGATGCGTTCTGGGAGTCGGGCCTGTCCGAATGGGACATGGCTGCAGGCGCCCTGCTGATCCAAGAAGCCGGCGGCCTGGTGAGCGACTTCACCGGCGGTCACGATTTCCTGGAAAAAGGCCATGTGGTTGCCGGCAACACCAAATGCTTCAAGGCGGTACTGACGGCAATCCAGCCGCACTTGCCGGCTTCGCTGAAGCGTTAAGCGAGCGGGCACAAAAAAGCACCCCGAGGGGTGCTTTTTTTATGCCTGGATTTTGAGCCAGGCCTAAGCCTCAGCAACAACACCAATCAAATGTGAGAGGGGGCTTGCTCCCGATTGCGGTTACTCAGTTACAGACTCATTGACTGATACACCGCTATCGGGAGCAAGCCCCCCTCCCACATGTTGAACTGCACCAGGCTTGGAATTACTGCTGGTTCTGACCCAGAATCAAACGACCTTCTTTGTCGACTGGAATCTGGCCGCCGGGATCACGGTCCATGCGCACCGAACCTTCCTTGCCATCGAGGTTGTAACGCACGTCATACCCGACAACCTTGTCGCTGATGTCGTTCACGGTATTACAACGAGTCTGCGTGGTGGTGTAGGTATCACGGTTCTGCATGCCTTCCTGAACCTTGTTACCGGCGTAGCCCCCACCGACTGCACCCGCTACAGTCGCCAGCTTCTTACCGTTACCGCCACCGATCTGGTTGCCCAGCAAGCCACCTGCAAGGGCGCCCACGACGGTACCGGCGATTTGATGTTGATCCTGCACCGGACGCTGCCGGGTCACTGCGACATCCTTACAGACTTCGCGAGGGGTCTTGATCTGGGTTTTCACCGGCTGCACTGCCAGCACTTGCGCATACTCAGGGCCGCTTTTTACCAGGCTGTAGGTGGCAACAGCACCCCCGGCAGTCACACCGACAGCACCCAATACCGCACCAACCAGTAACGACTTGTTCACGTTGAACCTCCTGACCATCACAAACGGATCGAAAGATCCGCGCTATACCCAGCCTTGGAGCAAAAAAAAAGGCGCGAGTTCAATACTCGCGCCTTTCTTGTTACAGCCGATCAACAACCACCCATCAAGGGCGGTCGTCGACCTCCTTGCCAGTGCTGGCCGGAGGGATCAAGTCTTCGCTGTTGAGGTTCAGCCAGATCAGCACCACGTTCGCGATATAGATCGACGAGTAGGTCCCCGCCAGAACACCGATAAACAGCGCCAGGGAGAAGCCCCACAGATTGTCGCCACCAAAGATCATCAGCGCAGCAATCGCCAGCAAGGTGGAGATCGAGGTCGCCATGGTCCGCAGCAGGGTCTGGGTGGTGGAGATGTTGATGTTCTCGATCAACGTCGCCTTGCGCAGTACGCGGAAGTTCTCGCGAACCCGGTCGAAGACCACGATGGTGTCGTTGAGGGAGTAACCAATGATCGCCAGCACAGCCGCCAGCACCGTCAGGTCGAAGGTGATCTGGAAGTAGGCCAGGATGCCCACGGTCACGATCACGTCGTGGATCAGCGACACAATGGCGCCGACACCGAACTTCCACTGAAAGCGGAAAGCCAGGTAGATCATGATACCGACCAGCGCCATCAGCATGCCGAGGCCGCCCTGGTCGCGCAGCTCTTCACCGACCTGCGGCCCCACGAACTCGACACGCTTGACCGACGCCGGGTTGTCGCCGCCCACTTTTTGCAAGGCTTCGGCTACCTGGTGACCCAGTTGCGGGTCTTCGCCAGGCATGCGCACCAGGAGGTCGGTGGTCGCACCAAAGCTTTGCACGATGGCCTCGTGATAACCGGCCTTGACCAGTTCGTTGCGCACCAGGGTAACGTCGGCCGGCTTCTCATAGGTCAGCTCGATAAGCGTACCGCCGGTGAAGTCCAGACCGTAGTTCAGACCCTTATGGAACCAGCTGAACAACGCCAGAACGGTAAGGAGCACAGTGGCGCCGAACGCAATGTTGCGAACGCCCATGAAGTTGATTGTACGTAACATGGCAGCCCCTTAAATCCACAACTTCTTGAAGTCACGTCCGCCAAAGATCAGGTTGACCATTGCGCGGGTCACCATGATGGCCGTGAACATCGAGGTAAAGATACCGAGGGACATGGTCACCGCAAAACCTTTGACCGGGCCTGTGCCCATGGCAAAGAGAATCCCGCCGACCAACAGGGTGGTCAGGTTGGAGTCGAGGATCGCGGTAAATGCCCGGCCGAAGCCTTCGTTGATAGCACGCTGCACGGTCATGCCCGCCGCGATTTCCTCACGAATCCGCGAGAAGATCAGCACGTTGGCGTCCACCGCCATACCCATGGTGAGCACGATACCGGCGATACCCGGAAGGGTCAGCGTAGCGCCCAGCAGCGACATCAGGGCCAGCAGCATCACCATGTTGCCCGCCAGGGCCACGGTGGCGATGACGCCGAAGAAGCGGTAGATAGCGATGATGAACAGCGAGACGAACAGCATGCCCCACAGCGCGGCATCCACACCCTTGGTGATGTTGTCGGCGCCCAGGCTCGGGCCGATGGTGCGCTCTTCCGCGAAGTACATCGGCGCAGCCAGGCCACCGGCACGCAGCAGCAGGGCCAGCTCCGAGGATTCACCCTGACCGTTCAGGCCAGTGATGCGGAATTGAGCACCCAGCGGCGACTGGATGGTCGCGAGGCTGATGATCTTTTTCTCTTCCTTGAAGGTTTGTACCGGCACGTCTTTCTCGACGCCGTTGACCATTTGCTTGGTGTAAGTAGTAACAGGACGCTGCTCGATGAAGATCACCGCCATGCTGCGACCGACGTTGCTGCGCGTGGCGCGGCTCATCAGTTCGCCGCCGTGACCATCCAGACGGATGTTCACCTCAGGGGTACCGTGCTCGCCGAAACCCGCCTTGGCATCGGTCACCTGGTCACCGGTGATGATCAGGCCACGCTCGATAAGCGCTGGAGGACGGTTGCCTTCGCGGAACTCGAATTCCTCGGACGTCGCGCGGGAAGCCCCCGGCTCGGCCGCCAGGCGGAACTCCAGGTTGGCAGTCTTGCCGAGGATACGCTTGGCTTCAGCCGTGTCCTGCACGCCCGGCAGCTCGACCACAATACGGTTTGCGCCTTGGCGCTGCACGATCGGCTCGGCCACACCCAGCTCGTTGACCCGGTTGCGTACCGTGGTCAAGTTCTGCTTGATGGAGTATTCGCGGATCTCCGCGATCTTGGCCGGGCTCATCGCCAAACGCAGTACCGCCTGACCATTCAGGTCGGCGGGTACGATGTCGAAATCATTGAAGTTTTTGCGGATCAGCGCACGGGCCTGTTCGCGGGAGGCTTCGTCAGTAAAGCCCAGCTGGATGGCGCCGTTAAGCTGCGGCAGGCTGCGATAACGCAACTTCTCTTTGCGCAGCAGGCTCTTCACGTCGCCTTCATAGACTTTCAGGCGGGCGTCTAGGGCCTTGTCCATGTCCACTTCCAGCAGGAAGTGCACACCACCGGACAAGTCCAGACCCAGTTTCATCGGGTGCGCGCCAATGCTGCGCAGCCATTGTGGCGTGGTTTGTGCCAGGTTTAACGCGACAACGTAGTCGTCACCCATGGCCTTGCGCACGACATCTTTGGCCGGCAATTGGTCTTCTTGCTTGGTCAGGCGCAACAAACCGCCCTTCGAACCAGCTGCCAAGGTTGCCGCTTTAACCTGGATACCTGCGTCGTTGAGCGCTTTGCTCGCACGCTCCAGGTCAGCCTGATTGACCTGCAGCGAAGTGCTGGCGCCAGAGATCTGGATCGCAGGGTCATCAGGATAGAGATTGGGAGCGGAATAAATAAAACCGATCGCCAGCACCGCCAGGATCAGTACGTATTTCCACAGAGGGTATTTGTTCAGCATCACGCCGCCCGCTTATAACGCGGGGCGCCTTGCGCGCCCCGTCGATTGGTAAAGGTTGTTACTTAGATCGCTTTGAGCGTGCCTTTTGGCAGCGTGGCGGCGATGGCGCCCTTCTGGAACTTCATTTCTACGGTGTCGGAGACTTCCAATACCACGAAAGCATCGGAAACCTTGGTGATTTTGCCGGCGATACCGCCAGTGGTCACCACTTCGTCACCTTTCTGCAGGCTGCCCAGCAGGTTTTTCTGCTCTTTGGCACGCTTGGCCTGGGGGCGCCAGATCATCAGATAGAAGATGACCAGGAAGCCGACCAGGAAAATCCACTCGAAACCACCGCCCATAGGGCCGGCAGCAGCAGGTGCGGCGGCGTCGGCCATGGCGTTAGAGATAAAAAAGCTCATTTAGCACTCCAGTTGCAAATAGTGAATCTTAGGGTCGGAAAACTCAGCCCAAGGGCGGCACAGGCAGCCCGCGCTTGGCATAGAAGGCATCGACGAAGGCGGCCAATGTACCCTGTTGAATAGCCTCGCGCAAACCAGCCATCAGGACTTGGTAATGACGCAAATTGTGGATGGTATTCAACATGCTACCCAGCATTTCCCCGCACTTGTCCAGATGGTGCAGATAGGCACGGGAGAAGTTCTGGCAGGTGTAGCAATCACAGGTGGGATCCAGCGGCGAATCATCATGGCGATGGAACGCGTTACGGATCTTGAGCACGCCTGTATCAATGAACAGATGCCCATTGCGGGCATTACGGGTTGGCATCACGCAATCGAACATGTCCACACCGCGGCGCACACCCTCTACGAGATCTTCCGGTTTGCCAACGCCCATAAGGTAACGAGGTTTGTCAGCGGGCATCAGGCCCGGCAGGTAATCCAGCACCTTGATCATCTCGTGCTTTGGCTCGCCTACCGACAAACCGCCGATGGCCAGGCCGTCGAAACCGATCTTGTCGAGGCCTTCGAGCGAGCGCTTGCGCAGGCTTTCATGCATGCCGCCCTGCACGATACCGAATAACGCGGCGGTGTTGTCACCGTGGGCGTTCTTCGAACGCTGGGCCCAACGCAACGACAGCTCCATGGAGATCCGCGCCACGTCTTCATCGGCTGGGTACGGCGTACATTCGTCAAAGATCATCACGATGTCGGAGCCCAGGTCACGCTGTACCTGCATTGACTCTTCCGGCCCCATGAACACCTTCGAGCCGTCCACCGGCGAGGCGAAGGTCACGCCCTCCTCCTTGATCTTGCGCATGGCACCCAGGCTGAACACCTGGAAACCACCAGAATCAGTGAGGATAGGACCTTGCCATTTCATGAAGTCATGCAGGTCGCCATGCTTCTTGATCACTTCCGTACCAGGACGCAGCCACAGGTGAAAGGTATTGCCCAGGATGATCTCGGCACCGGTGGCGACGATGTCGCGCGGCAGCATGCCCTTGACGGTGCCATAGGTGCCGACTGGCATGAACGCCGGGGTTTCCACAGTGCCGCGCGGGAAGGTCAGGCGTCCCCGACGGGCTTTGCCGTCGGTGGCGAGCAATTCAAACGACATACGACTCATAGTTGTTCCTCTGGGCCGCGTGGCGCCGGGTTGCGGGTGATAAACATCGCATCACCGTAACTGAAAAAACGGTACCCGTTATCGATGGCTGCTTGATAGGCGGCCATGGTTTCCGGGTAACCGGCAAATGCCGACACCAGCATCAATAGCGTGGATTCCGGCAAGTGGAAGTTGGTCACCAGGCAATCGACCACATGGAACGGCCTGCCCGGAAAAATGAAAATATCGGTGTCGCCACTGAACGGCTTGAGCACGCCATCACGTGCCGCACTCTCCAGGGAGCGCACACTGGTCGTACCCACCGCCACCACTCGACCTCCACGCGCCTTGCACGCTTGAACGGCATCCACGACGTCTTGGCTGACCTCCAGCCATTCGCTGTGCATATGATGGTCTTCGATGTTATCCACACGCACCGGCTGAAACGTACCGGCCCCCACGTGCAGAGTCACATAGGCGGTCTCGACGCCCTTGGCGGCAATCGCATCCAGCAGCGGTTGATCGAAATGCAGGCCGGCAGTCGGCGCGGCCACCGCACCGAGGCGCTGCGAGTAGACCGTCTGATAGCGCTCACGATCCGAGTCTTCATCGGGGCGATCGATGTAAGGAGGCAGCGGCATATGACCCACGCGCTCCAACAAGGGCAGCACTTCTTCGGCGAACTTGAGCTCGAACAACGCGTCATGGCGCGCCACCATCTCGGCCTCACCACCGCCGTCGATCAGGATGATCGACCCCGGCTTAGGCGATTTGCTGGAGCGCACATGCGCAAGTACGCGATGGGTATCCAGCACCCGCTCCACCAGAATCTCCAGTTTGCCACCGGATGCTTTCTGGCCAAACAGACGCGCCGGAATCACCCGGGTATTGTTGAATACCATCAAGTCGCCCGGCCGCAAATGCTCAAGCAAATCAGTGAATTGACGGTGTACGAGGGCACCGCTGACCCCGTCCAGGGTCAGCAGTCGACTGGCGCGACGCTCGGCCAAAGGGTGGCGAGCAATCAGCGAATCAGGCAGTTCAAAAGTAAAGTCAGCAACGCGCATGATGGGGTTCGTCTAGCAGGGCCGGGAAGTCTAGCGGAAATAGTGAAAATAGACCATGAAACGTGATTGACCAACGGTAATCTCATCTCTATACTTCGCCGCCATTGAGCCCTGATGGCGGAATTGGTAGACGCGGCGGATTCAAAATCCGTTTTCGAAAGGAGTGGGAGTTCGAGTCTCCCTCGGGGCACCATATAGCAGTATCTGAAAGTCTCTACCAGACTCTCAGCACCAAAGAAACCGGCCACTTGAGCCGGTTTTTTTGTGTCTGGCTATCTACCTCTGTATCCCCTTATCCGTTGTATCCCTGTATCCCTGCTTGTATCCTGAGAAAAATACCGAACTTTGGGATACAAGGATGAAGCGCGCAGATATCAAGCGCCGCCCTCTCGCAGACACAACGCTTGCAGGGCTGGAGCCGGAGTCAAAGGAATACCGGGAGCTAGATGGAAACGGCCTCTACTTCAGGGTCAAACCTGATGGTGGTAAATCCTGGCAGCTACGCTACAAACGTCCGGCAGGCAATTGGGCTTGGATGGGGCTCGGGGGTTACCCAGAGGTCAGTGGTGCGCTGGCAAGAGACAAAGCTGCCGATCTACGCAAAGTAGTGAGTAGCGGTGCCGATCCGCTTGAGCAGAAACGATCCGCTAAAGCTGCAATCGATGCGGCCAAAGCCCGAACTTTTAGAGCTGCTGCTGAAGCTTGGCTCAAGGCCAAGGAAGAAAAGGGCCTCGCCCCCTCCACCCTTCACAAAATCCGCACTTACCTCGACAAGGACATACTCCCCGCATTGGGAGACAAGCCCCTCGACGAAATCACCCGTACCGACTGTGCAGATCTCCAGGCATCCCTCGAAGCCAGAGACGCTCATAACGTGGCGGAAAAGTGCCGCACCTGGATCAACCAAATCTTCGGCCGAGCGATTGGTTTAGGACTCACCGAAAACGATCCAGGTAGCCGACTTCGCGATATTGCCGCGCAGGCACCCAAGACTCAGCAGCATCCACACTTGCTGGAGCCTGAATTGGCTGAGTTCCTCCAAGCACTCAAAAACACTCCGAGCAGACTGACGGCACGCACCGCCGCATGGCTTTGTATCTGGACGGCTTCCCGACCAGGCATGGTCCGCTTGGCTGAATGGAAAGAGTTCGACCTTGAGAAGGCAATTTGGACGACGCCTGCTGCCAAAATGAAGATGCGCCGAGACTTTGTATGCCCCCTCCCCCATCAAGCAGTTACAACTTTGAGGGATCTGCACAGCTTAACGGGGCGGAGTCGTTGGCTTTTCCCCGGTGTGGGAGCGAAGAACCCAACCATCAGCGAAAACACAATCAACAAAGTCTTCGCAACCATCGGCTACAAAGGTCGTCTCGTAGGCCACGGCACTCGACACACCGCGAGCACGTTACTTAGAGAGCACGGCTGGCCGAAGGAACACGTTGAAGCGCAGTTGGCTCACAAAGAGGAAGGCATCTCGGGGGTATACAACAAGGCCCAATACTTTGAGCAACGCGTAAAAATGATGCAATGGTACGCCGATCACCTTGATTCCCTAGAGGCCGGAAATGTAGTGCAAGGTCAATTTGGGAAGGTCGTGTGAAGCCGTCAACCCTATACCCCCTCAAAAATCGTGTTACGGGTGTTACGGGTGTTACGAAAACCAATAAACCATTGTATTTATTGAATATATTCAGCGTTACACGCGCTGAAAAACTTGTGAGCAGCACGTGTTACATGGAGGAGTCGTGTTACAGAACGGCCACACCCGTGACCCTGCTGGCATCGGCGTTTTTATCCGCAAATCGCTGCGTTAGCCCACTGACCTCGGGGCGTCGGGAAGACCTAAATGGACATTGAGCGAGGCATCGAGGCAGAGGAGCTAGAAATTGCAGGCGTCGACGTAACGTGTCTGGTGTGGGATCAGGACGAAGTCGAGATTGCCGTTCGCAATCTTGTGCTGTTTCCGCAGTTCAAAGAACACTTCAAAGATGCCTTCGATCTGATCAGCACCGCTACATCGTTTTGGCTTGAGGACGGCTCCTATGCTCCGTGCGCAGAGTCGGTAACAAGAACCCTTTATCGACTTCGCGATGCAATTAGCGAGCATGCCAGTTATGCAGAGGCAGGATCATTGCCTAGTGTCATTCGACGGTTTCTTGGGGTCAGTCATTCCGCAGCAGATTCACAGATTGTGGCGACCTATGCCCTGGTACTTGCAACGCAGGCGGTTGAGACACTCGCAAATTGGCTGTTCGACCTTGAGCTCACCACTTACGGCATTGATGCAGACCTGATAGTGCAGCTGAAACATGACTCACCACGCCAGTACCTTGCCCTGATTGAAAAAGAGCGGGACCGCAGTAGCGGAAACGAAATCCGAGCACGAGAAGACTTCGCTACGTTATTAGGAGAGGCGAATCAGGCACTGTTGATGGCGAGTCTTTATCGCCAAGTGGAGCTGATGGATGTGTTTAAAAAAGGATTCAACACATCAAGCCTGATGCATCGAATTCTCGACGACGCTCTTTCGACAAAGGCAACAAGAAGGGGCCAGGAAGCCGGCAAGGGGAACCGAGACCCCAGCTCAAAAATACAGACCGACACAATGGATAGACGAGCAAGAATTAAGGCGGCTGCTGAGCAAATCATTAACGGTCGGAAAATTGAAATGCGAAATCTGACCGATGCTGAACTGACCAATATCCTGTCCAAACGGGAAGGCCTCGGCACAAAAAAAACCATTCGAGAGCATTTGACCGCCCTGGGCCTTAGGCCTCTGAAATAAAAGGGAGCGGACACAGTCCACTCTCCCTCCCCTGCGTAGCGTATGACCCGTTGTCTCAATTAACAAAGGGTTAGCTCGCTATGACTACCGTATTAAAAGCAATTCCCTCGCATGACCCCTCAATGACCCTCATCCGCATGCCCGAGGTCATTTCAATCGTAGGGCTCGCACGCCCGACTATCTACAAGCTGATGCGTCAACCTGAAAGCGGATTCCCGTTGCCGGTAAAGCTGAGTAACAGCAATGCCCGAAGCGCTCCGGTTGCGTGGGTATTGGGGGAAGTTCAGGCATGGACACGGGCACGCATCGCTGCCCGCGATCAGGTGGCAGCATGAAAAATCGAGTCGCCAACGGGGCCGTCCTGCAGCCCTTTTCTGTACTCAGAAAAGTGGGTTTCTCATCACGCGGTATGCAGCGTTTTGAACGTTACCGCACGGAGCAAAAACGCCTTAACCGGGACGTCATGGTGATGCGATGGAGAGATGGCATCTGGTGCGCATTGTCAGTTCCCTGCCAAGCCCCCCAAGCAATCATCGTCGACGAAGGCCAACAAATCGACGCCTACGAAGATGCACGCGCCTGCCTCGAAAGCGACTTCTTGCCCTTTGTTTCCCTGCGTTGGGAAGTCCATGCCTGAAATGAAAACGCCCCCGGCGGCAACCGGAGGCGTTGAGGTAAATCTACATGCCTGATCAATTTATGCCGCATCGAAAAAATCCGCAAGTGATCCGCACAGTTGCACTTTCAAAAAACGGGCGTTACTCTCTGAACGTCGCTGCAAATTCAGCGACCGGGTTTGGCGACCCGAGTTTAAGAAGGCGCATAGGCGCCCCCATTAAGATTGCAGGCGCTTTTTTTGTGTCCGCATTCCTGCTTTATGGCGGCTGTGCGCGGGAGACCTTCGGGTCTGCCGGGTTCCTTCTTACCCGGTTCGCCAACCTGCGCACAGCTGCCACCCTAATTCGTTTGGCGACGAACTGTGGCAGTTCCCACTTAAGAAGGAGCTCCACACATGCACGCCCTCAATCCGTCCAAAATTCGTGCTGCTGCTCATCGAGCAATGGCTCTCGCCGCGTTACATGCCAACTCCAGCCTCGCTACACGCCTCTCCCGTTACAACGCCCATATGTCAAAAGCTCGCGCCTTGGAAGCCGCTGGGGGTGCCCAATGAGCATGCTCCCAGGCTTCTCACTGCCCGAGGATCTGCTCTGCGTCAGCCAGGACGCTGAAGCCGGTATTCCCATCGATGCCATCACCTGCGCCCTCGACCGTGCCGATTCAGTCCTGATGCTGCTGGAAGATCATTTAGACGGCGATAAACCCGTACTCTCCAACCGCGTGCTGTCATCCGTTATTTGGGACGTGCGCGGCACCTTGGGTCTGATCAAAACACTCGCCTTGTACGGTGACGCCTCCTCTGTGCCAATGGGCCAGAAAGGCGGTGCCCTGTGAACACTGCCACTACTCTTGGGCGTGCCGAGTTCTCGTGTGCCAACGACACCCACCAGAAATTATTTCGGGTGAATGCAGGCGTGCCGCTTGAGGATGCGCTTGAAGCAATTTCACTGTTTCAGCACTACGCCAATCAACTGACTCTCGATGCCGCCATGAGTGACGAAGGCGAGCGTTTCAGTTGGCCGGCGTTCTACCTGGGCGAGATGGCTAAAGCGCTGATAGATGACGTGAACGATGCGCTGTGTGCAGCGAGTAAAGCGCCATGACCCCGCGCACCGGCAACACCTCAAAACGCCCCAGCTTTGCCGACGTAAAAAGCGCCGCTCTTACGAACATCGATCGTGTACTTGCTCACTGGCTGCCAAACGGCAAACGTGTCGACGGCGGCAAGGAATACACAGCACCAAACCCTACCCGCTCTGACAAACGTGCGGGCTCACTCAAGGTCAATTTGAGCAAAGGCACCTGGGCGGACTTTGCCACTGGCGATAAGGGCGGAGACCTGATCGATTTGGTGCGTTACATCGACGGCGGCACGGACGTTGAGGCCTGCAAAAAGCTGTCGGATCTGCTCAGTGTTTCCGCTGACTCCGCGACAACCAAAAGCGCACCGGCCAAGAGCGCAACGCCGGAGTGGATCGCGATTCAACCGATCCCGGCCGAGGCCATGAACAAGTGCCCAGCCAAACACCGGCAACACGGAGTTCCGTCCAAGGTGTGGATCTATCGCGATGCACAGAGCCAACCGGTCATGGCGCTGTATCGCTTCGACTTGGGCCCAGATGAGGACGGCAAACCGCGAAAGGTCTTTGCGCCGTTGACCTGGTGCAAACGTTCCGATGGGCAAACCACACAATGGCGCTGGCAAGGATTGCTGGAGCCTCGGCCACTGCTGCGCCTGGATGAGCTGGCACAGCGGGCCGATGCGCCTGTGGCGCTATGTGAAGGCGAGAAGGCTGCTGATGCCGCCGCTGAACTGATGCCCGACCATGTAGCCACGTGCTGGCCGAACGGCTCCAACTCTTGGCACAAGGCCGACCTGACGCCACTCAAAGGGCGCACGGTGGTGCTATGGCCGGATAACGATGCCAGCGGCAAGACCTGCATGGACGCCATCGAGCTCAAGCTGATTGAGCTGGGCGTCGCTTCGGTACAACGAGTCTCGCTCGACGTGTTCAAGCTCAAGCCCAGCAGCAAAGGCGGAAAGCCCACGCTCATCAAGGGTGGAAAATGTGCAGACGGCGACGATGCAGCGGATGCGTTAGCCAAAGGCTGGACCGCTGCCCACGTCGCCGAGCTGGTGCGCAGCGGTGAGTTTTTCGGCAGTGCCGCTAAGCCAACTGAACCTCAACAACCGATGGCCAAGGCGCCCGCCAAACGTCCTGCGAAATCAAAAAATGACCTGTTGCCGGGCGGCTTTCGCCTGACGCCTGAGGGGGTGTTTTATTCCGGCGACGATGGTGAGGCGCGCCCCGTGTGCTCGCCTCTGGAAATCATCGCCCGTACTCGCGACGACAAGGGCCACAACTGGGGCTTATTGGTCGAGTTCGACGACCCGGACGGCGCCAAAAAACGCTGGAACATTCCGGCACGAACCATGACCGGCGACTTCGGCAAGGATGTACTCGGGCCGCTGGTCGACATGGGCCTGCGCCTCGCGGGAAGCCGGTCTGGACGTAACGCACGCAATGATCTGCAGAGTTACCTCGGTGGCTTCGACAGCGCCCAGCGCGCACGTCTGGTAACGCGCCTGGGTTGGCACGACAACGCCTTCCTTCTACCCGAACAACAGATCGGCTCACACTCCGAGCACCTGCATTTTTATGAAGCCGGTGCCCAACTGCCACCGATCAGCGAGGCCGGCTCTCTGGAGCAATGGCAGCAGCAAATCGGCGCGCTGTGCGTTGGTAATCACCGCTTGGCGTTTGTCGTCTCTGTGGCCTTTGCTGGGCCTCTGCTGAACATGCTTGGGCATGAGTCGGGCGGCTTCCACCTCTACGGCGACAGTTCCGGAGGTAAGACCACCCACCTGCAAGTTGCTGCATCGGTTTATGGCGGGCCGCGTTTGGTGCGTTCGTGGCGCTCGACAGATAACGCCCTGGAGTCCATCGCCGCTGCACACTCAGACGGTCTCCTGTTGCTGGATGAAATCGGCATGTGCGACCCGCGCATTATTGGCGAGACGGTCTACATGCTCGGCAACGGCACCGGTAAGGCCCGAGCGAATGATCGAGGACAAGCGGGCCGACAGGTGCAGGAGTGGCGCTTGCTGTTTCTCTCGACCGGCGAGAAGACGTTGGCGCAGCACATGGCGGATGCCAACAAGGAGCTGAAAGCGGGTATGGAGGTGCGCATGCTTGCGGTGCCAGCCGATGCGAGCAAAGGTCTCGGCATGTTCGATGTGCTGAACGGTTTTGAGGATGCTGCTGCCCTCTCCGATGCGCTAAAGGCCCGTGTAGCCAAATACTACGGCACTCCCCTCACCGCTTTCCTGCACGCACTGTGTGCGCCAGGAGAAATGCTCAGATGGACGGTGATCATTCGCCGCACAGTAGAGCAGTTCATCACCCAAAACCTGCCTGCATCGGCCAGTGGTCAAGCGCAGCGTGCCGCACTTCGTTTTGGCCTCGCAGCAGCGGCCGGAGAGTTGGCTACCGCTTTTGGCGTCACCGGCTGGCCGGACGGCACAGCCACTACCGCGGCACGGGTTTGTCTGCATGCGTGGCTGGCCGAACGCGGCGGCGCCGGTAACTTCGAGGGCGATGCGATCCTGGCGCGATTGCGCCAGGTCATCGAGCGCTTTGGAGAAAGCCGCTTCACCCGCTGGGAATCTGCCGCCGCCAAGATCGACGAGCACGGCCCACGCACGATTGATCGGTTGGGTTTTCGCAAGACCATGGAACACGGCATGGGCGATGCCCTGCACACCACCAATACCTACTATGTGCTGCCTGAAGCCTGGAGGGCCGAAATCTTCAAGGGCATGAACATCAGTGCGGTGAACAAGGAGTTGCTGCAACGGGGCGTGCTTGAGCCGGGAAGTGACGGCAAGGCGTATAGCTTGATTCGCCTGCCCGGGTTAGGACCTCAACGCTGCTATGTGGTGAAGACAGTTCCCGGAACGGATGAAAGCGAGGCCAAAGCCGCCTGACGGCCTGCCTACTGATCGAGGTAGCGCCGGCTCATTCCCGGCCTCGCCAGCCGTTCAACAACCATCCCTATCAACCGCGATACCCAGAGACAATACAGATGAACACTATCCAAGAACTGAAAGACCGCCGCGACACACTGACCCTCGAAATGGAGAGCATACAGCGCGACCTGGCTCCCTTCGAAGAGGCGCTGGAAAGCCCAGAGGTCATCCAGCAGGGCCGTCAACGGGCCGTGCAGGATGAAATCAACGATCACAAAAGACGCATCGACTCGCGAAACCTCGAGATCAGCAAACTGAACCAGAAGATTGATCGCCTTGAGACATTGGCGAACCGTGAGAGCTTGGCTGCGGGCTATCTCAGCGATATGGCGAACTGGAAAGCTGACGAGATGGAACTCAACGAAAAGCGCAGCAGCATCGAGACCCGGTTGCAGCAGGTCCGTCAAAACGCTCAGGAAGACATGGCAAAGGCCCGACAAGCTGAAACGGACGCTGCCACCGCTTATGCGCAGGCCGTCGCCTGGGGCGATGTGGAGGGCGAGAAAGCAGCTAACGCAGAAGCTCAAAAGGCAGCAAAGAACCTAACCGCCGCGGCTGAGCATCACCGCCGCCAACAACTGCTCATCACCGCCCTAGAGCAGGAGCTGATGACGATTGATCTGCATATTACAGAGGCACAAAAAGAACGCGCCAAGATCGAGAACCAAGCGGCACATCTGGCGAACACAGTACTAGAAGAAAAGTGGAACGAGGCTGCGAAAGAGCTGCTAGAAACCGGCGGCAAGCTGTGGGCAGCACGCAACCTGATTAGCCGTGACCCTGTTGCACTGATGAAACTGGATATCCCTGAACAGGGGGAGCACTTTGGAAGCTGGACTTGGCGAGAACTCATAGATCGATCGCGCCAACACAGTCTCATTGACCTACTGGCGGCCTAACCTGAACCCTCCCCGAAGCAACCGGCGAGGGTCGGCTGCTTCGGGCCAACCATCGGTCTAACCATGAATAAACCACCACAGAACAGTGCTCAGATGCCTGATTACCTAAAGGCCCGAAAGCTGCATTTGAACGGGATAATTGTCGGCATGGCTGGCATGAAGAAGCTCAATGTAAAAGCAAATAAAAGCACTCGAATCGAGACGCTTACGATTGATGCAATCAAGGCAGAGCTTGCCTTCATTGACCTCCAACTCAAAAGAAAAGGTGACTGATTAAGTGGCGGAAGCTTAATCAACTTTCGCTTCGCTAGATCCTCACATTACGAAACAAGCCTCCAGATTTTTCTGGCTTCTGATTTTTGGCGGCTGTGGGCTTAGGACCGCTTTCGGCCAAAAGCAGTCGTTCACGGGAGGCGGCTCTCGACCCACAGCAGTAATCTCGCATTGATTTAAAGCAATGCCTCCTGCCCATCCTAAAATCGTGATGGCAGTTCATTTCCGGCCTGGGCATCCGAAAAGACCTCATCTGGATCTGCCTGACACCAATATCTGAAAAGTAGGCGAGGCTCGATATTTCCGAAATATTGATCCACGATGCTCTCGGGGCGCACGACCAATTTAGGTTCTGGCCATTGCTGGGCTAAAACACCTAATGGTTTGCCAGATGAATAAACAACCCAAGTGGCCTTGCCTCCACTGATACGAGGTAGGTAGTCCATATCTTGTATCACTTCGATCAAGGTGCGCAGTGTTGCTGATTGATCGAATGTGATCGATATTGCATGACTTTCCAGATCATCTCCCGCATGAACGCTATCTCGATCAACGGCAACTACCAACATGACTGCTCCTTTTAGTGGTGTGCTTTCACCAGATCGATCAGCGTAGAGACATCAGCGGCTAACTGTCGAGTGCGCTTCTAGCCGAAACCTGCCGTACCAGGCTACCGCTTTCGGCAAGAAGTGGCCATTCTCCTCAAAATCGGCGGCATCTCGATCTACGCTAAACAAGGCAATAATGCCGTCGTACTTATTAAGCCGCGATCGGCAACAATTCATTTTTTTGCGCCAGCGATCTTGATAAACGCTCTAGCCATCGATGTTCTTCAGTGCCTGAACTAACTAAAAATCATGCTTTTCATCAAATAGTTTGCTCATAAAGCTTTCAGGGTTAGCAAAGTAACTTTTCATAATTAGGTAGTTTTCAGTTTCTGAATATTCCTTCTCTACCAATCCACTATTGGTAAACTCCCAAATTCTGGCGCCCGGGTAAGCAATTAAAATTGGTGAGTGAGTTGCAATTATGAACTGCGAATTTTGTTTTGCGAGTTCCGCTATACGTACCAGCAGAGATAATTGGCGTTGGGGAGATAGCGCAGATTCAGGCTCGTCTAGTAAATACAATCCGTTTCCTCCGAATCGATGTAAAATCAGATCCATAAAAGCCTCCCCATGAGACCTCGTATGAAGATCGTTTCCCCCGTATGAGTCCTTAATAGCTGGCCCGCCAGGTCCGCAATCCAACTTATTCATCTCTGTAATTACATTATAAAAACTTTCTGCGCGATAAAAATAGCCATCTCGAGGTCGCTTTGCTGTGCGTGACAAGCGCAATGCCTTGGACAGTAAGGATTTTTCATCGCTGGAAGAAAACTTGAAATTCTTACTGCCTCCCTCATGATTAAAGCCACATGAAACTGCAATAGCCTCTAAGAGGGTTGACTTACCGCTACCGTTTTCTCCAACGAAAAAATTTATCACGGGATGAAGCTCGATTTTGCTAATTGATTGAATTGAAGGCAAATAGAAGGGGAAATTATTCCCTTCTCTATAGTTCTCTAAGATTTCAATTCTCTTAATGTAAGGCATTAACTTCCTGGCTTTATTTATCTTATTTAATGGTTATAGTTATATGTGTGATACTTAGGGTAATTATAAATAGTCTTTCTGTAGTTTGGCTCTTTTTTATAAGCACTAGATATGCCCGACATAAAAATAAACCATTCTTGGCTCGCGCCGCAGTTGCGGCGCTGTTTCGGCCAAACTTCTAATTTGCAATTTATCGTCTATTGACGGCGTTTGCTCAACGGTCTCCGTATATTTTATTCAATTTCAGATTATGGTTCTTATTGCAGAGTTCGGCTTTAGCGATCCAATCATTGATGCTCCAGTTTTACACTGCGTTCGGGGAAATTATCGAGTCAGGTGGGCACCAATGCGTTCGGCTAGCATGATAGTAGTAAGATTTGTCGCCACCGATGGGATATCCGGGATGATAGAGGCATCCACAACACGCAGTGCCGCGATACCTCGCACCGCGCCCCAATTGTTGACTACGGCGGCCTTGTCACCGTCCGCGCCCATCGGCACGCTCGACGTGGGGTGCTGATAGCCGGCGACATTGTTTACGATGTTTTGTCGCAAAGCCTTGCCTTCAAGTACGCTGCTACCCGGTGTCATTTCATGGTCAACCAAGTCAGCAAACGGTGCACTGCGGCCAATCTTGCGAGACAGTTCTACAGCTTCGACCATGCGATCCAAGTCATTTTCCTGTTCAAAAAAGTTGTACCGAATGTTCGGCGCAACTCGGGGGTCACGGCTGGTCAAGCGTACGCTACCGTTGGATTTAGGTAATGTGACGGCGCATGCCAGCACTATCGCACCGCCGGTAGGGCTTGCCTTTGGGTCGATCAGGTGTGTACCGGAGATATGTAAGTCCAGATCGTCCGGTGCGGCGTGTTGCGAACGAGTCCAGGCGATGGCGCCGCCGGCTGGGGTCATAGCAATTGCGGAGGTCTTCAGCGCGTAGACGTTGAAGAAAAACGGATGTTCTTGCAACCGTTCACCTACCGGTAGATCAGCGACGGTGGCGATTCCCATCTCGCGAAGATGGCCTTGTGGGCCGATACCGGAGCGTAGCAGGATAGCGGGGCTGCCTATGGCACCGGCCGACAAGATTACTTCGCCGGCTGGAACTATCTCGCCGTCTACTAGCAATACACCTATGGCGCGTTCTCGTTCTATCAGGACGCGGTCGGCTTCAGCGTGGCCGCGGATAGTGAGGTTGGCGCGAGCCCGCACGTCTGCACTCAGGTAAGCCATGCCGGTATTGATTCGGGTGCCGTTGATGACATTCAACGGGTAGGGACCTACGCCGTGCTGGCGCGCGCCGTTGAAGTCATCCACGAGCGGCAGTCCAACTGACTCGGCAGCCGCCACGAAAGCACGCATTGAGATAGTATTCTGCGCAGCAGTGCGCTGACGCACTGGAAATGGGCCGGTACGGCCATGCCATGCATCTTCGCCAGTTGGCGTGTTTTCCATCGCTCGGTAGGCGGACAGCACTTCCGGCCAAGCCCAACCTTCGATTCCGCGTCCGGCCCAGCGCGCAAAGTCGGCAGGACGCGCACGCATCGCCACAGCAGCATTGACCGCGGAGCTACCACCGATCACTCGGCCGCGTGGGATGGCTATGTCGTGACCTATCCGAGCTGAGTCGTCACTATGGTAATGCCAGTCGTATTCGGGAGAGGCGGCAACTAGGTCGGCGTTCGTCAGCACTGCTGGATACCGGTCGGGCGCAAAGTCGGGACCTGCGTCGAGCAGCAGCACACTGCGCAGCGGGTCGGCACTGAGACGTGCTGCAAGGACGGCACCGGCAGATCCACCACCGACGATCACCACGTCAAACTGCTTGCCAGTCCGAGGGGTCTCTTTAGTTTTACTGGAGCTGCGCGTTGCACTAGAGGCAAACGTAGCAGCGCCTGCCGTCATTGCAACCAGCACTGCCTGTGCTCCCAAAGCTATCGCGCCGCGTCGTGTGATTGTCAAAGTCATAGATTCCAGATCAGGTATCGTTAGTGCCGTCGAGGATGAGAGGCAAGAAACCATGGTAGGAACGCGTACCTGACCCAGCAAGACGGGGTTTCTGGAATCTGTGTCCGGTGGAATGGACGTCGAGAACTCCCCCTATCTTCGGCGCCTACCCGCTCGGTAGTGCCGCCGTAGTTGCTGTATTCGGTAAAAAAATGTGCTGTATTCACGGAGAAGCCGCTGCAACGATTTGCCCAGCGTATTAAGGATGGCTTTACAGCTAGAGGATCTTGGGAAACTCCGAAGCCAAGTGATCCAAGAAAACACGTACTGACGGCAGTAATCCTTTGCGGGAAGGTACCAGTGCAGTGATCCTGGCATCGCCAGCTATCCATTCGGGCAGAACTCGATGAAGCTCACCACGCGCAACGGCCGCCCGCGCGATGTAACTCGGCAGGGCCACAATCCCAAGCCCGCTGATAGCTGCATGTTGCAGGCTGAGCATGTCCTCGCTTTGCAGCCGCGGCATGATGGGCACAGCAATTTCTTCGATCGATAAAGTGACATGGCGCAACCGCCAGTTCATGGGGGCATTAGCTCGCGCAAAGAAAATCGAGGCGTGGCTGCTTAGCTCCGCTGGCGTGGCCGGTGCGCCATGTTCGGCCAGATAGCTTGATCCGGCGAACAGAAACCAGGGAGCGACCCCGAGCATGCGCTGGACAAGATCGGAGTCCGGCAATGGAGCCTCATGCGCCCGGATGGCGACGTCGTAATTTTCGCCAACAATATCGATGGTTCGATCGGCTGCATGAGCGACCATATTGATCTTGGGATAGACACGAAGGAAGTCAGCGATCATGCCCGCCATGGCGAAATTCATGGTCGCGACTCCAGCGGTACACCGGATGGTCCCGACGGGCTCCAACAACCGCTGACGCACTGACATTTCTGCCATCTCCGCTTCTCGCAGCGCGGCCAGCGCGTGCTGGTAAAACTCTTCTCCTGCCTCGGTCATACCGAAGCGACGCGACGTTCGGCTGAGCAAACGCACACCTAATTCGCCCTCCAATTGTTGCATGCGGTGGCTAAGCGTTGACTTGGGCATACCGGTACTTGCAACTGCGGCAGTAAACCCACCGCGATCGACCACATTGACAAAAATAAACAGATCGTTCAGGTCCAGCCGATTCACGTATGGCCCAATCATAGGAAGGCAATTTTTAATCTTGAAGAGTTCCAAGGGTACCGTCTAGAACTATGTGGTTATTTGGCAATGTTTCGCTGGGAAGGAGCGTCCAATGAGCGGGAAGTTGAATCTGGCCAAACCGGCTTGTTGGGGGGAGGCCCAATACCTAACATCCGGTGAATAGCCAAACCCCGGAGCAGAGAATGAAATCAATAAACGGCAAAGTCGTCCTCGTTACTGGTGCCTCATCGGGATTGGGGCGCGAGTTAGTGCATCAACTGCTGGAAAAAGGTGCGCTAGTCGCAGCCACCTTTCGCAAGCAAGAAGAAGTGGATTTCTATAACGGTAAACATGCTGCGCAGGGCATGGGCGTTTTGGTAGACGTGACAGACGATGTGGCGGTCAAAACGGGTGTGGCCCAGGTGCTGGCTCACTTTGGCCGTATCGACATTGTCGCCAACTGTGCGGGTGCTGGCACAGTGGGTGCAGTTGAAGAAATGACGGATCGAGAAGCGCGGCGTGTATTCGATCTGAATTTCTTTGGCGGCCTGAACATCATTCGCGCTGTAACCCCTGCGATGCGCGAGCAGCGCAGCGGGCACATCATTCAATTCTCCGCAATCGGTGGCTTCATTGGCTACCCGGGCATGGGCGTGTACTCGGCCGCGAAGGGCGCTACTGACATCCTGGGTGAAGCACTGGCAGGTGAACTTGCACCCTTTAACATCGCCACGACTGTGTTGACCATCGGTGTATTCGAGACCCAATTTGCGGGTCGCTCACTGGCTTACGTCGAGCAAAAAATCGATGACTATGAAGGCACACCCGTCGGTAAGTTCCGTGTAGCTATAGGTGGTCTGCAAGGTAAGCAGCCGAATGTTCCAGGAAAAGGGGCTTTGGCGATTATCAACCTGATGGAGGCGGATCATCCACCCGTACACGCGGCCTTGGGTGCCGATGCGATGGGCGGAATGCGTGCAAAAATGGCCAAAGTCGAGCAGGAACTTGTCCAGTGGCAGGGCAACGCAACCTCTACAGAACGCAGCATCAACGGAATCTGATTATGCGAATGACCAACAAAGTTGTACTGATTACCGGCGCATCGCGCGGGCTCGGATTATCCCTGGCGCGTCGTTTTGCCAGAGAGGGGGCGTCCGTTGCGTTGACGTACAACACTGACGCTGCTGCAGCCGACCGAAATGTCGAGGCGCTCGTTGCTGAGGGCGCTCAAGCAATGGCCATCGGGGGAGACATCAGCGACCCGGACGCTGTCAAAGCCATATTCGCAGCAGTGCTGGCTCGATTTGGGCGCATCGATATTGTCGTGGCCAATGCCGGGCGGGAGCTTATCGACACACCGATCACGGAAATCGATAACGCGATGTTCGAGGCTGTCACCAAAACCAATGTGTTTGGCACCTTCTATACGCTTCGCGAAAGTGCGCGCCATGTTACCGATGGTGGACGCATCATCGTGATTTCGTCCACTACGACGATCGTACCGAACGCAGGCTTCACCGCGTATGCCGGAAGCAAAGCCGCCGGCCGGCTTTACGTTGAATGTCTCGCGCAGGAAATGGGCAAGCGTAACGTCACGGTGAACGGTGTGGTACCGGGGCCGCTACGTGACGCCGGTGTCATCGCAAACCTTCAGGAAAATGACTATCAGGCATTGGCACAGTTGTCGCCATTTGCGCGCTTGGGCTCTGTCGCCGATGTCGAAGGCGCCGTGCTTTTCCTGGCAAGTGACGATGCAGCTTGGATTTCCGGTCATCACCTGGTTGTCAACGGCGCCGCCAAAGTATAGGGCAGACCCACATGACCAGGCGGTGGGGCAGTCCTCATCGTTCGGCCACCGTTCGACGTCCGTTTTTTTGTTCTTTTCAAATTGATTACCCCCTTTAAAGCCACTTAAATCAAGGTCCCATCATGTCGCCTAAAAAGATTGCCGTCATTGTCGGCAGCCTGCGCAAAGAGTCGTTGAACCGCCTATTTGCTCAAGAAGTAATCGCGCTTGCGCCACCGAGCCTTTTATTAGAAATAGTCGAGATCAATGAACTGAATCTGTTTAACCAAGACTTGGAAGAAAACGGTAAGAGTGCCCCTGAAGCCTGGACTCGTTTTCGCCAAAATATGGCGTCGAAAGATGGAGTACTGTTTTTCACTCCCGAATACAACAGGTCAGTTCCTGGTGTATTGAAGAACGCCATTGATATTGGTTCTCGCCCTTACGGCGAGTCTGTGTGGGCAGGCAAACCCGCAGCTATCGTAAGCGTATCGCCCGGTGCCAGCGGCGGCTTCGGTGCTAACCATCATTTACGTCAGTCTATGGTATTTCTGGACATGCCACTTTTGCAGCAGCCGGAAGCGTATATCGGTGGGGCGACAAGGCTACTGGGGCCAGGCGGAAATTTGAATGACGACGGAACTACTCAGTTCTTGAAAAAATTCATTGACGCCTTTGCTGCATGGGTCGAAATCAATACCGCCAAGTCAACGGGTTTAATCTAGGGTGCTAGAAACTCTCTGCTTTGGCTGATCTAAGGCGTTGTATGAGTCGTCTCAGGTTTCACGTACGGCCTTAGTGTCCGCTAATGGCCGGTAGCGGCCCTTCTAAGTGAAAGCCCCTAGTTCGATGACACACGCCGTAATCATCACAAACAGCTCCTCCCAAGGCGTTCATTGATGTAACACCTATTTGCCATGTAACACGCATATCGGCAAATCAGCCACAGCTGTGTAACACCACAAAAACCCTTTAAAGTCATATACTTATAAAACAATGTAACACGCGTAACACCCGTAACACGGTTTTATTAGGGTATCCCCCTAGCCCCATTAGTATTGCTCCTCCAGCGAAGCGATGTGGGTCATGCTCTTAGCTTTGGTTCGGTTGTGGGGACCCTGGAGCACTCTTGAAGGTACGGGGTAGGAAACCCGCGTGATCGTGTCAGCAGAAAGGTGCCCAGCTTAGTGAACAGGTGAACCGGGTGAACTGCTGTTCACCAGTGCATTTGCCCAATGAATAGGAAAGCCACTGGGGACCCTGGGCATTTCGGATAGACACGGGGCATAGCACCCGCCGGATCTCGTTAGTGGCTGGGCTCCAAAGTTAGTTGACTGGTTGACCGAGTTGACCAGGCCAATCGTTCACTATCCTGAACGAAACCCATGACCGTTACAGATCCGGTAAGGATGCACTTTTCTCTTCAAGATCCTTTCAATTTCAACGTTGAAATTTCAGTAAGCTGGTGCGGCTGCCGCTACCACGATCCCGCGGGTTTCATGCCCCGTGTTGGATGCTTATTGCCAGGGGCCCCCGGTCTTTCAGCCTGAGAAGTGATATCGAAGTGATCGATCGTAGCCTGCATCCAGTACTGTCACTGGACAGGTAGACTCCTAGGCCTTAGCGTGGGATCAATGTCTGCGAACTGTCGTAGCGCGTACGAAGGATAGGAAGCCTATGTTTAATCACTTCGATCCAAAACTCTTTTCAGATCCAAATTTCAAGGAAGACTCTGTTCGCGAGGTGATCATCACGCCGATGCTTTCTCGATTGGGCTACCACCCAATCGGTACCCAAACGGTCGTAAGAAGCAAGACCTTAACTCAACCTTTTATCTATGTGGGAACTCGAAAGCATTCGGTGACAATCATCCCGGACTACACCCTCTACCATCAAGAACGACCAATCTTAGTACTTGATGCCAAAAGCCCTACTGAAAATGTCACGTCGACCGCTCACATACAGCAAGCCTACAGTTACGCCATCCATCCAGAGGTCCGAGTCAACCACTTTGCACTCTGTAACGGGAAAAGGCTTGCGGTTTACACCGTAGAAAGTCCTAAGCCAATCCTTGATATTCCCTTCGAGGAATTTGAATCACGCTGGGAAGACATTGAAAAACATCTTGCCCCCAAATACCTTTTGCGGCCGGAACTACGAAATTTTGCGCCTGACTTTGGTTTTGCGGTTTCTCGCCTGGGGCTGGCGGCAAACTCGGAACTCATCATGATCGGCGTCCGTCTCGGGATGTTCGCTAAGCAATCTGCAGACCTCTATACTGTGACAGTAAACACTGAGTTTGCTGGTATAAATCATTGCGTTAGCTTCGACTTTAAACCCGAGCTATTAACACATTTGGTTGCAGGTCTTCCGGGCGGCCTCCGAGACCAGTTCTTGACGGCTCTGTCTCATGCCCCATTTAAAGCCGGAGCTGACCTTTGCGTTGAGGTAGATCTTAGGACACACCTGGGTGACCCGATTGAAGTGGAAAATGAAACGTTCGTTCCTCTCATAATCGACGATGTTCTTGGCGCTCGCTTCAATCCGACTCCTCCGAAATCGGCAGCCACGGATATCCCGCCCTACATTTTTCGATTAAGTAAAGTCATCAAAATCGGCACGACCGATCAAGACCCTGCATGAGATTACGTCAGGCGCGAGGTTGAAGCATCTGGATGTAGCTAACAGCTATGACCGTGTATCCCAGCGTGTATCCCCAGCTGTATAATTCGCCTGCAAGCCAAGTGTTATATGGAACCCTCTAGTCTCCCTCGGGCACCATCTTAAAGAAAGACCTTGAATTTCAAGGTCTTTTTTTTCGCCTGAAGAAAAGTGCCAGTCTCTCTCCGGGAGCCTGGAGGGCGCCCAGAAAGCAAGTAGCAGCCTCCAACCCCATGGAGCTGTAACGGCGATCAAAACCCTGTGAGGCGCTCTACAGGCCGCTGGAGCCTTATTCGCGAACCAGCCACTTGGCGCAACTGCTGTACAGCGGAACGACCGGGGGCTGAAGTTCGGAAGGTGTGTTGACTGGACGCTTACAGAGAGTTCGACGCCGTCCGAATTGGAGTAGCTCGCGTGTATCAGGGAGTAGGCGAATACCAGGGAGTTAGGTTAAGCACGCAGAAATAGATCGACACTTTCCGAGCGCCCAAAACAAAACCCCACCTGCTTTCGCAAATGGGGTTTCGGAATTTAATCTTGACGATGACCTACTCTCACATGGGGAAACCCCACACTACCATCGGCGATGCATCGTTTCACTTCTGAGTTCGGGATGGGATCAGGTGGTTCCAATGCTCTATGGTCGTCAAGAAATTCGGGTACTGAGTCGTGACCTGATGGCCTCGCTTCAGCAAATTGGGTATGTGATAGCAATTGGTGTTTTGTGAGCGTCGAACTTTCGGTTCATCTCGTCTTCACACACCGCAATCTGGCGCCTTCTCAGGTCAGCAAATTGCTTGGGTGTTATATGGTCAAGCCTCACGGGCAATTAGTATTGGTTAGCTCAACGCCTCACAGCGCTTACACACCCAACCTATCAACGTCGTAGTCTTCGACGGCCCTTCAGGGGACTCAAGGTCCCAGTGAGATCTCATCTTGAGGCTAGTTTCCCGCTTAGATGCTTTCAGCGGTTATCTATTCCGAACATAGCTACCCGGCAATGCCACTGGCGTGACAACCGGAACACCAGAGGTTCGTCCACTCCGGTCCTCTCGTACTAGGAGCAGCCCCTCTCAAATCTCAAACGTCCACGGCAGATAGGGACCGAACTGTCTCACGACGTTCTAAACCCAGCTCGCGTACCACTTTAAATGGCGAACAGCCATACCCTTGGGACCGGCTTCAGCCCCAGGATGTGATGAGCCGACATCGAGGTGCCAAACACCGCCGTCGATATGAACTCTTGGGCGGTATCAGCCTGTTATCCCCGGAGTACCTTTTATCCGTTGAGCGATGGCCCTTCCATACAGAACCACCGGATCACTAAGACCTACTTTCGTACCTGCTCGACGTGTCTGTCTCGCAGTCAAGCGCGCTTTTGCCTTTATACTCTACGACCGATTTCCGACCGGTCTGAGCGCACCTTCGTACTCCTCCGTTACTCTTTAGGAGGAGACCGCCCCAGTCAAACTACCCACCATACACTGTCCTCGATCCGGATAACGGACCTGAGTTAGAACCTCAAAGTTGCCAGGGTGGTATTTCAAGGTTGGCTCCACGCGAACTGGCGTCCACGCTTCAAAGCCTCCCACCTATCCTACACAAGCAAATTCAAAGTCCAGTGCAAAGCTATAGTAAAGGTTCACGGGGTCTTTCCGTCTAGCCGCGGATACACTGCATCTTCACAGCGATTTCAATTTCACTGAGTCTCGGGTGGAGACAGCGCCGCCATCGTTACGCCATTCGTGCAGGTCGGAACTTACCCGACAAGGAATTTCGCTACCTTAGGACCGTTATAGTTACGGCCGCCGTTTACCGGGGCTTCGATCAAGAGCTTCGCGTTAGCTAACCCCATCAATTAACCTTCCGGCACCGGGCAGGCGTCACACCCTATACGTCCACTTTCGTGTTTGCAGAGTGCTGTGTTTTTAATAAACAGTCGCAGCGGCCTGGTATCTTCGACCGGCATGGCTTACGGAGCAAGTCCTTCACCCTCACCGGCGCACCTTCTCCCGAAGTTACGGTGCCATTTTGCCTAGTTCCTTCACCCGAGTTCTCTCAAGCGCCTTGGTATTCTCTACCCAACCACCTGTGTCGGTTTGGGGTACGGTTCCTGGTTACCTGAAGCTTAGAAGCTTTTCTTGGAAGCATGGCATCAACCACTTCGTCGTCTAAAAGACGACTCGTCATCAGCTCTCGGCCTTAAGATCCCGGATTTACCTAAGATCTCAGCCTACCACCTTAAACTTGGACAACCAACGCCAAGCTGGCCTAGCCTTCTCCGTCCCTCCATCGCAATAACCAGAAGTACAGGAATATTAACCTGTTTTCCATCGACTACGCTTTTCAGCCTCGCCTTAGGGACCGACTAACCCTGCGTCGATTAACGTTGCGCAGGAAACCTTGGTCTTTCGGCGTGGGTGTTTTTCACACCCATTGTCGTTACTCATGTCAGCATTCGCACTTCTGATACCTCCAGCAAGCTTCTCAACTCACCTTCACAGGCTTACAGAACGCTCCTCTACCGCATCACTTACGTGATACCCGTAGCTTCGGTGTATGGTTTGAGCCCCGTTACATCTTCCGCGCAGGCCGACTCGACTAGTGAGCTATTACGCTTTCTTTAAAGGGTGGCTGCTTCTAAGCCAACCTCTTAGCTGTCTAAGCCTTCCCACATCGTTTCCCACTTAACCATAACTTTGGGACCTTAGCTGACGGTCTGGGTTGTTTCCCTTTTCACGACGGACGTTAGCACCCGCCGTGTGTCTCCCATGCTCGGCACTTGTAGGTATTCGGAGTTTGCATCGGTTTGGTAAGTCGTGAGACCCCCTAGCCGAAACAGTGCTCTACCCCCTACAGTGATACATGAGGCGCTACCTAAATAGCTTTCGAGGAGAACCAGCTATCTCCGAGCTTGATTAGCCTTTCACTCCGATCCACAGGTCATCCGCTAACTTTTCAACGGTAGTCGGTTCGGTCCTCCAGTTAGTGTTACCCAACCTTCAACCTGCCCATGGATAGATCGCCCGGTTTCGGGTCTATTCCCAGCGACTAGACGCCCTATTAAGACTCGCTTTCGCTACGCCTCCCCTATTCGGTTAAGCTCGCCACTGAAAATAAGTCGCTGACCCATTATACAAAAGGTACGCAGTCACCCAACAAAGTGGGCTCCCACTGCTTGTACGCATACGGTTTCAGGATCTATTTCACTCCCCTCTCCGGGGTTCTTTTCGCCTTTCCCTCACGGTACTAGTTCACTATCGGTCAGTCAGTAGTATTTAGCCTTGGAGGATGGTCCCCCCATATTCAGACAAAGTTTCTCGTGCTCCGTCCTACTCGATTTCATGACTAAGAGATTTTCGCGTACAGGGCTATCACCCACTATGGCCGCACTTTCCAGAGCGTTCCGCTAATCTCAAAGCCACTTAAGGGCTGGTCCCCGTTCGCTCGCCACTACTAAGGGAATCTCGGTTGATTTCTTTTCCTCAGGGTACTTAGATGTTTCAGTTCCCCTGGTTCGCCTCTTGCACCTATGTATTCAGTACAAGATAACCATCTTATGATGGCTGGGTTCCCCCATTCAGACATCTCCGGATCAAAGTCTGTTTGCCGACTCCCCGAAGCTTTTCGCAGGCTACCACGTCTTTCATCGCCTCTGACTGCCAAGGCATCCACCGTATGCGCTTCTTCACTTGACCATATAACCCCAAGCAATCTGGTTATACTGTGAAGACAACATTCGCCGAAAATTCGAATTTCTCGTTAAGAGAACTCACAAATTTTACCTTAGCCTGATCCATTACCAGTGAAAGTAACGGTCAGTCTATCTTTCTATCACATACCCAAATTTTTAAAGAACGATCTAATCAAAGACTAGAAATCAATATTCATCAACGAATATTCATTTCTAAACTCTAACAGCAGAAACAGTTAATGGTGGAGCCAAACGGGATCGAACCGTTGACCTCCTGCGTGCAAGGCAGGCGCTCTCCCAGCTGAGCTATGGCCCCATAACAAAATTGGTGGGTCTGGGCAGATTCGAACTGCCGACCTCACCCTTATCAGGGGTGCGCTCTAACCAACTGAGCTACAGACCCAATTTCGAGCGCAACTGATTAGCTAAGAGCTATCAGCTTGGAGCTTAAAGCTGTTTCTATCGTCTTCTTCAATGAATCAAGCAATTCGTGTGGGAACTTATGGAGCAGCTGATGTCGTCGATTAAGGAGGTGATCCAGCCGCAGGTTCCCCTACGGCTACCTTGTTACGACTTCACCCCAGTCATGAATCACACCGTGGTAACCGTCCTCCCGAAGGTTAGACTAGCTACTTCTGGTGCAACCCACTCCCATGGTGTGACGGGCGGTGTGTACAAGGCCCGGGAACGTATTCACCGCGACATTCTGATTCGCGATTACTAGCGATTCCGACTTCACGCAGTCGAGTTGCAGACTGCGATCCGGACTACGATCGGTTTTGTGGGATTAGCTCCACCTCGCGGCTTGGCAACCCTCTGTACCGACCATTGTAGCACGTGTGTAGCCCAGGCCGTAAGGGCCATGATGACTTGACGTCATCCCCACCTTCCTCCGGTTTGTCACCGGCAGTCTCCTTAGAGTGCCCACCATAACGTGCTGGTAACTAAGGACAAGGGTTGCGCTCGTTACGGGACTTAACCCAACATCTCACGACACGAGCTGACGACAGCCATGCAGCACCTGTCTCAATGTTCCCGAAGGCACCAATCTATCTCTAGAAAGTTCATTGGATGTCAAGGCCTGGTAAGGTTCTTCGCGTTGCTTCGAATTAAACCACATGCTCCACCGCTTGTGCGGGCCCCCGTCAATTCATTTGAGTTTTAACCTTGCGGCCGTACTCCCCAGGCGGTCAACTTAATGCGTTAGCTGCGCCACTAAGAGCTCAAGGCTCCCAACGGCTAGTTGACATCGTTTACGGCGTGGACTACCAGGGTATCTAATCCTGTTTGCTCCCCACGCTTTCGCACCTCAGTGTCAGTGTTGGTCCAGGTGGTCGCCTTCGCCACTGGTGTTCCTTCCTATATCTACGCATTTCACCGCTACACAGGAATTCCACCACCCTCTACCACACTCTAGTCAGTCAGTTTTGAATGCAGTTCCCAGGTTGAGCCCGGGGATTTCACATCCAACTTAACAAACCACCTACGCGCGCTTTACGCCCAGTAATTCCGATTAACGCTTGCACCCTCTGTATTACCGCGGCTGCTGGCACAGAGTTAGCCGGTGCTTATTCTGTCGGTAACGTCAAAATTGCAGAGTATTAATCTACAACCCTTCCTCCCAACTTAAAGTGCTTTACAATCCGAAGACCTTCTTCACACACGCGGCATGGCTGGATCAGGCTTTCGCCCATTGTCCAATATTCCCCACTGCTGCCTCCCGTAGGAGTCTGGACCGTGTCTCAGTTCCAGTGTGACTGATCATCCTCTCAGACCAGTTACGGATCGTCGCCTTGGTGAGCCATTACCTCACCAACTAGCTAATCCGACCTAGGCTCATCTGATAGCGCAAGGCCCGAAGGTCCCCTGCTTTCTCCCGTAGGACGTATGCGGTATTAGCGTCCGTTTCCGAACGTTATCCCCCACTACCAGGCAGATTCCTAGGCTTTACTCACCCGTCCGCCGCTCTCAAGAGAAGCAAGCTTCTCTCTACCGCTCGACTTGCATGTGTTAGGCCTGCCGCCAGCGTTCAATCTGAGCCATGATCAAACTCTTCAGTTCAAACATCTTTGGGTTTTTAAGAAACCCTAAACTTGGCTCAGCAATCGTTGGTTACATCTTTGATTTCTCGCGGAGTAACTTGTGATGCTGATAATCTTGTTGACTATCAGTCTGACTCCACAAGCACCCACACGAATTGCTTGATTCAGTTGTTAAAGAGCGGTTGGTTAAGAGCTTTCGTCTCAACCGAGGCGCGCATTCTACAGCAGCCTCATTTTCTGTCAAGCGGTTATTTTCAGAAGCTTTCGAAGATTTCTTCAACAACTTCAACCACTTGCGCTTCAGATCTCTCGTCAGCGGGAGGCGAATAATACAGCATTGAATTACGTGGTCAACCCCCTTTCAGAAATCTTTTCCCTGACTTAACCGCGGCGCCAAAGGCGCCTCCTTATATAAGGCGGGGGCCGCACGCATCCTCCCCCTTGGACCCTCTATAGATGCAGCCAAGCGCCTGGACGATGCTTTAACCGCAGCAGGTCTTTTTTTTCACACGAGGAACAGTGATCATCGCCTCCCCCAACCGCGAGGAACCGAAACCATGGAATTGATGCTGGAAGCTGTTGCCCTCTTTGCACTCAAGCTCGTGCACGAGACAGACGACGGCAGCCCGGTGTTGAGAGACGACCTGGTAATGGACGGGTATGAGCGGGAGGTGTTTGGGTTGTTGGTGCGGCAGGGGGATCTTCGCGGGATCCTGCTTAAGATTGATGAATGTGTTACGCAACTGCTGAATTGCTTGGGAGGCGTTAACACTGTGTTGGGCCGCGAACTGCAGCGGTTGGCCAACGATGTGCAGAACATCCATCAGCTCAACGAACTTCGCCCGCCGCTAGCCCTCCTCAAGGACTATCTGAAAGACATCCAATAATGTCTGCGATCAACATCCAGGCCAGGTAGGCCGCCATGCCGGTGCGACAATGCTACCTGGGCTGAAAGGTCTCAAGGTAGGCCAGGATGTTTTCGATCTTCTCCTGGTCACTGATACCCCAGAAGATCATGCGCGTGCCGCTCACAACGTTCTTGGGCGCTTCGATATAAGCGGCGAGTTTGTCGCGAGTCCACACCACGCCGGAGTTTTTCATTGCATCGGAATATTGATAATCGGTCGTGGTTCCCGCCGGCCTTCCGATGATGCCATTGAGCTGCGGTCCAAACCCACCCCGTGCGCCTTCGCCGACGCTATGGCAGCCACCGCAGGTCTTGGTGAAGAGCTTGCCGCCCGCCTCGGCGTCACCGTCCGCAAGAGCCGGGGCGGTGTTGAGGATCAGGACGAAAGTGAGTAAGGCGTACTTCATGGCGGGTTCCACATTGGCGGGTACGGCGAATTATGCCTGCTTGCCAGGATCGTGCCGTACATCCCGGCAAACACGCAACCTAGACAGCTCGATCGACCACCCATCGTTTAAAAAACATCCAATCGAACCTAATCCTCCACTGCCCACTCCACCTAACTGAACCCTGATGGTGGAGTAAGGATCATGGCTCAGCCATCGATTTTGGTGCTGGAAGACGACGAGATCATTCGGGCGTTGATGGTGGATGTGCTGGAAGATTTCGGCGCAGTAGTGACGTCGTTTCCTTCGGCGGATGACGGAATGATTTACCTGGAACGGGGCGATGAACCGGTGGACCTGATTGTCAGCGACATCCAGATGCCGGGATTGCTCAATGGCTATGACTTGAGCCGCGTGGTGGCCCACCGCTGGCCGGAGGTGCGAGTGTTGCTCACATCCGGCAACACCAAGCTCGCGGCGCAACTGGGCGGATCGGTGCGGTTCCTGCCCAAACCCTGGAGCACCCGACATCTGCTTGAATGTGTGCAAACGGCGCTGGCCTCGCAGGGGCCGTGCATGCACTGATAGCGTCGCGACATCATCCAAACCGAACTTCAAGGTAGCCGCTGCGGTCATTAGAGAGCAACGAGCGATTATTCTGATAGCTGGTCAGGTTTTTCGTTTTGCGCGTACAGAGAATGGTCATGAGTTGTGTAGAATCGTCGCCCATTTTCTTGCGTCATTCATGGCCGGCAGGCCCACAGTTCGAGCTTATTGAATGCATTCACAGGCCCATGACGTCAGTGCGCCCCCATTGCTGGAAGCATTGCGCAAGGGCACGGCCCTGCTGCATGTAGCCCTGGAAAAACGCTTGCCGTTTTTTTCCGACTGCCTGGATGCCGGCGCTTACCGACGCTTGCTCCAGGCGTATTACGGATTTTACGCGCCGATGGAAGCGGCGTTGCGTGACTGTGAATTGATCCCTGAAGGATTCGACCAGGCACTGCGTGTAAAAACGCCGACCCTGGTGAGCGACCTGCGCGCCCTCGGCCTGAGCGACAAGGCCATCAGCGCCCTGCCCCGCTGCGCCCATTTGCCATGCCTCGACACCCCGGCCGCCTGTCTCGGGGCGCTGTATGTGCTGGAAGGCGCGACTCTGGGTGGCCAGGTTTTGCGCCGGGAAATGCTCCGGCGTCTAGGGCTGGACGAGAGTAGCGGCACTGCGTTCCTCAATATATACGGTGCCGAAACCGGTCGACGCTGGAAGGAATTTCTCGATTACCTGGGTCGCATGTCACTGGACACCTCAGCTACACAGAGGGCGGCGCAAGCGGCCCGATCGACATTCAGCTGCTTTGAGCAATGGCTCGACAGCCAGGAGGTACTGCTATGAAACCCGATGATTTTGAAGAGCTGCTTGCCAACTGCGCCGACGAGCCCATTCGCTTTCCGGGAGCGATCCAGCCTCATGGTGTACTGCTGACGTTGTCGGAACCTGGCCTGAATATCATCCAGGTCAGCGCCAACGTCGGCACATTGCTCAACCGTGCGCCCGAGGCGCTGCTGGGCCAGCCGCTGCACACGTTGATCGGCGCGGAGCACGCGCAGGCCGTGCAGACCATGGCGGAGCACAACACGTTCTTCGACGCGCCGACGCTGCATGTCACCCTCAATGGGGCGACGTTCGAAGGCTTGCTGCATCGCCATCAAAACGTGCTGGTGCTGGAATTCGAACCACACCTGGAGGGCTTCAAACCGCGCGCGCTGCAAGGCCGCACGAGTAATCTGGGCAAAATGTTGCAACGTTTGCAGTCGGCGAAAACCCTGCAGGCGCTCTACGAAATCAGCGTGAATGAAATTCAGGCCATGACCGGCTATGACCGCGTCCTGATCTACCGTTTCGAAGAAGAAGGCCATGGCCAGGTGATCGCCGAAGCGTCGGGGCCGTCCATGGAGCTGTTCAACGGGCTGTTCTTCCCCGCGTCCGACATTCCCGAGCAAGCGCGCGAACTGTATCGCACCAATTGGCTGCGCATTATTCCCAACGCCGCCTACGAGCCGGTGCCACTGCTGCCCAAGTTGCGTCCCGACACCGGCGAGCCGCTGGATCTGAGCTTTGCGACCTTGCGCAGTGTGTCGCCGATTCACTGCCAATACATGCAGAACATGGGTGTGCTGTCGTCCATGAGTATCTCGCTGATGAAGGGCGACACACTCTGGGGCCTGATCAGTTGCGGCAACCGTGAACCACTGATGGTGCCTCACGATTTGCGCATCGCCTGCCAGACGATCGGCCAGGTGCTGTCGCTGCAGATCAGCGCCATGGAAGCGCTGGACCTGAGCCGTCAGCGCGAAGAAAAAGTCGATGCCCTGGCGCGCCTTGACCGGGCGATGAAAGCGTCGGACGACAACGTGTTCGATGGGCTGGCCCAACAAGGCCAGTTGCTGATGGACCTGACGCTGGCCGGCGGCGTAGCAATCATTGAAGACAAACAATTGCACCGCTACGGTAACTGCCCGGAGCCGGCGCAGATCCGTGCGTTGCACAAGTGGCTGCAAGAACGCGGCGAGCCGGTGTTCTCCAGTCATAACCTGGTTTCGGTGTATGCGCCGGCCTTCGAGTTCCAGCAGGTGGCCAGCGGTGTCCTGGCCATGAGCCTGCCTAAGCCGGTGGACAACGGCGTGCTGTGGTTCCGCCCGGAAGTGAAAGAGAACATCAACTGGAGCGGCGACCCTGAAAAACCGCTCAACCTGGAAAGCTCGGACGCCGGCCTGCGTCTTCGCCCACGCACCTCATTTGAAATCTGGAAAGTGGTCATGGCCGGCATCTCCACCAAGTGGAGTCACGGCGACCTGTTCGCCGCCAACGACCTGCGCCGCTCGGCCCTGGAAAACGACCTGGCACGCCAGGTAAAGCGCGAGCAACAAGCCGTACGGGCGCGTGATGATCTGGTGGCGGTGGTGTCCCACGACCTGCGCAACCCGATGACCGTCATCTCCATGCTCTGCGGCATGATGCAAAAAGCGTTCAGCTCCGAAGGCCCTCACACCTCGCGGCGGATTTCCTCTGCCATCGACACCATGCAACAGGCCGCCGGGCGTATGAATGTGTTGTTGGAAGACTTGCTCGACACCTCGAAAATCGAGGCCGGGCGCTATGTGGTCAAGCCGGTGGCACTGGACGTGAGCCAGATGTTCGAAGAAGCGTATTCGTTGCTCGCGCCGCTGGCGATGGAAAAGGGCATCGACCTGTCGTTCAACGCCGAGCCTGGTCTGCAAATCAACGGCGACCCGGAGCGCTTGTTCCAGGTGCTGTCGAACCTGATCGGCAACGCCATCAAGTTCACTCCGCGCCAGGGCAATATCGGCATCAGCGCCATGAGCAATGGCGAAGAGATTGTGTTTTCGGTACGCGACTCCGGCGAAGGCATCGCGCCCGAGCAGTTGCCTTACGTGTTCGACCGCTATTGGACCCAGACCGAGAACAATCCCACAGGAAGCGGGCTGGGGTTGTACATTACCCAAGGTATTGTCCAGGCCCATGGCGGCAAGATTGTGGCTGAGAGTGAAGTGGGCCGCGGCAGTGAGTTCCGATTCACGGTGCCCAAGGTGCTGGAAAGCTCACCTTCCTGACGCGGTAGCAATGCGCGACTATTACAGCGCATTGCGAAATGGGTTGGCACACAATCGCGCTGCGTTTGTACTGGAGGCCAGGGACGCTCCCACCTCCTCCCACCGCTGATGTTGGCATCAACGACCGCAGCGATGATGCTCGAGAAGGATCGAGGCATAGCCGTCACGTTTTGCCACAAGCTGTTTATAGATAGCCCGCCCCGCGCCGCTATTAAGTTGGTCCGGCTTCACTTTGGCAGGTGAAGCTTTTTTCCATACTTATTAAAAGGAAACTCTTATGCTTGGCGCTATCAACTCTACACTGGGCAACTTCCAATACCCTCCCCTGCAGCAGGACGATGCAATCTCCCAGCGCAAGAAGCGCAGCATTGAGCAATACCCCTTTCAACTGAACGCTCAGGAATCTGACGGCTCGACGCACACTGACGCGCGCAGGGGCCGCAGCGGCGGATTGGACTCGCTGGGCAAGGGCAACTTGCTCTAACCCTTGATACGAAGGGCTGTGCACGGCCCTTCGTATTTTCATAACGGCCAGCCTTAACAAAACACTGACATTCATTGCGTTAACCTTGCCGGTTCAACCCTGGTCGAGCCTCTTCCTGCATGCCGCACCCTGACACCCTGCCGGACGTTATCGTCGGTCCCCTGCTGCGGCGGCTTGAGCCCCGACGCCTGGTACTTTGGCTGGTCGGTAGCCGTCCTCTGGACATGATCCTGAGACTGCACGTGGCCGAGCAATGCCTGGATATACCCCTAGGCCAGGTTCACTGCCAGGTCATTCCGGTGGGGCGCCACGCGTTTATCCATCTGATCGACGTGCCGTTGGACGACGCGCTGCCGCTGGATGTGGCCATCGACTACGACCTGTTGGTCGACGGTATCGGCATTACACAGTGGGCGCCGCATCTGCTGTATGCCAACCGGCAAACCCCGAATTTCATGTTGCACAGCCGTATCCATCAATTGGTGCATGGCTCGTGCCGCAAACCTCATCACAGCGCCAACGAAGGCCTGCTCTGTGTCGATCGCCTGCTGGCGAACACCACTACCTCGGCCGATCGCCCGGCCTTGCTGATGATGAGCGGCGACCAGGTGTACGCCGACGATGTGGCGGGGCCGATGTTACGGGCGATCCATGCGCTGATCGCGCGCCTGGGCCTGTTCGATGAGCATCTGGAGGGCGCCGTGGTGGATGACAGCGCCAGCCTCTACGAACATCACGCCAGTTACTACCATCGCGCCGATCTGTTGCCGGCGCTGGACAGCAATGAGACGCTGCGCGAGCGGTTTTTCGGCGGCGCGAAAAAGCCGATTTTCACCAGCAGCACCGCGGACAATCACTTGGTGACCTTCGCCGAAGTCATGGCCATGTACTTGCTGGTGTGGTCACCCATACCCTGGCGCCTGATCACCGCGCAACCGCCGCAATTAGGCGCTGAAGAACAGTCGCGTTACACCCGCGAGCAGGCACGGATCGACACCTTCCGCGAAGGTTTACCAGGGGTTGCACGGGCATTCGCCCATCTGTCCACCTTGATGATCTTCGACGACCACGACATCACAGACGACTGGAACCTCAGCGCCCAGTGGGAAGAAACCGCCTACGGCCATGCGTTTTCAAAACGTATCATCGGCAATGCCTTGCTCGCCTACTTGCTATGCCAGGGCTGGGGCAACAACCCGGATGCCTTCGGCGACCCGGTGGAGCAAACCCGAAGACTGACCACCCAAACGCACGACAATCACCTGGATGCCGCCACGCAGGACGACCTGTTGGCGACCCTGTTCAGGTTCCAACAGTGGCATTACGTACTGCCGACGACCCCCGCGCTGGTGGTGCTCGACACCCGTACCCGGCGTTGGCGCAGTGAGTTCACCCTCAAACAGCCGTCCGGCCTGCTGGATTGGGAAGCGTTGAGCGAACTGCAACAGGAACTGCTCGACCACCCCTCGGCCATCATCGTCTCGCCCGCGCCCATTTTTGGCGTCAAGCTGATCGAAACCGTGCAGAAGATCTTCAGTTGGTGCGGTCATCCGCTGCTGGTGGATGCGGAAAACTGGATGGCCCACCGTGGCGCGGCCCAGGTAATCCTCAACATCTTCCGCCACTCGCGCACACCCGGTAACTACGTGATTCTCTCGGGGGACGTGCATTACTCGTTCGTCTATGAGGTGCTGATCCGCCATCGCAACGCCGGCCCACGGATCTGGCAGATCACCAGCAGCGGCATCAAGAACGAATTCCCCCCGCGCTTGCTGGAATGGTTCGACCGCCTCAACCGCTGGCTCTATTCGCCACGCTCGCCGCTCAACTGGTTCACGCGCCGACGCACCATGCAGGTGGTGCCGCATATCCCGGAACATGCCGAGGCCGGTGAGCGGCTGTGGAATTCAGCCGGGATCGGCCAGGTATTTTTCAATGAGCAAGGCCAGCCTGAAGCGATCTACCAGCACAACGCCAACGGCAAGCCACGCACGCGGATGAAAGCGCCGCAGCAATAGCCAATTGCCACTTAACGCCTAATATGCAGTGACCCTATTCAAAGCGCCCGAGCCACGTTGTACAGTTAGCCCCAGCCACGGAGTATCGGCGTCAACATGGGTCCGCCTCGGTAGCCCGCCCAGGCAAGGAGCGCAAAGATGAACGATATTTCCGGCAATCGCTCGTTGACGCAGGATGCCGCTCTCGTCAACGCCGATATATTGCATACCCTCCTCGAATTGGTCAGCGATGGGATCTGGGACTGGAACGCCAATACGGGGTTCGTCTACCGCAACCCGGGTTGGTACGAAATGCTGGGCTATCCCCGCCACTCCCTGGATAACAACATATTCACCTGGGAAAACGTGATCCACCCCGACGACTACAACCAGGTGATGGCGCTGTTTGACGACTACCTCCACCGTCGTTCCCCCAGCTTCCAAACCGAATACCGGTGCCGCAAAAAAGATGGCGGCTATCTGCTGATCGAAGACCGGGCCTACGTGATTGCGCGCAACCCCGACGGCTCGGTGGCGCGAATGGTCGGGGCGTTGCGGGACCTGCAGGTACGCAAAAGCGCCCTCGAACAACTGGAGCAACGCAATCTGTCGCTTGAGGCCCTGGTGGCGGAACGCACTCAAGAACTGTCGCGCGTCCACCAGCAGTTGCAACTGCAGATCAACGAAAATCGCCTCTTGGCCGAGCGTGACGCGCTGACCCTGATCGCCAACCGCTATCGGCTGCAAAAAGTGCTGCTGGATGAGTGCAACCGCGCCCAGCGCTTTTGTCTCCCGTTGGCGCTGATCGCAATAGATATCGACAATTTCAAACCGATCGCCGATCGCTACGGCCATGCCGTGGGCGACCAGATCCTGCTGCGAGTGGTGGAGTGCCTGGAAAGCTGCGTTCGCCCCGGTGATCTGCTGGCCCGCTGGGGCGATGATGAGTTCATGGTGGTCCTGCCCGAAAGCTCGCTGGACACGGCCAGAGCGCTGGCCGAAAACATCTGCCTACAGATAAGAAACACGCCGGTGCACGACAGTTTTAACGTCACCCTGAGCCTGGGTGTGGCCGAGCACCTTACGGATGAATCCCCCGCCGCACTGATGGCGCGTGCCGATTCAGCGTTGTATCGCGCCAAGGCAGCGGGGAAAAATAGCGTGTCAGCGTAGGCCCCTTGTCAGCGCACCGGCGGCGCGTATTGGATGCCACCGTTGTTCCACAGCGCATTGAGCCCGCGCTTGATCTTCAACACGCTGCCCTGGCCGATATTGCGCTCGAACACTTCACCGTAGTTGCCCACCTGCTTGACGATCTGCACCACCCAATCCCGGCGCAGCTTCAGGTCCTTGCCGTACTCGCCATCAGCCCCCAGCAACCGCGCCACGTCCGGGTTCTTGCTGGTCCTGGCTTGCTCTTCGACGTTCTGCGAGGTGATGCCCATCTCTTCGGCGTTGAGCATGGCGAACAGGGTCCACTTGACGATGCTGAACCACTCGTCATCGCCCTTGCGCACCAGCGGTCCCAGGGGCTCCTTGGAAATCACCTCCGGCAGCACCACGAACTCCTCCGGGTGAGCCATCTTGATGCGCTGGGCATACAGGCCCGACTGGTCCGTGGTCAGCACATCACAACGCCCGGCCTCCAGGCCCTTGGCGCTTTCGTCAGCGGTGTCGAAGGTGATCGGCGTGTATTTCATGCCATGGGTGCGAAAGTAATCGGACACGTTGAGTTCGGTGGTGGTGCCCGCCTGGATGCACACGGTGGCGCCGTTCAATTGTTTGGCGGCGGTCACGCCGAGCTTGTTGTTCACCAGGAAGCCGATGCCGTCGTAGTAGGTAACGCCGGTAAACACCAGCCCCATGCCCGAATCACGGGAGCTGGTCCACGTAGTGTTGCGCGAGATCAGATCGATTTCGCCGGATTGCAGTGCGGTGAAACGCTCTTTGGCGGTCAGTTGGGTGAATTTCACTTTTGAGGCATCACCGAACACAGCGGCCGCCACGGCGTGGCACACATCCACGTCGATGCCGGTCATCTTACCCTGGCTGTCAGGGACGCCAAAGCCTGGCAACCCGTCGCTCACGCCGCACTGGATAAAGCCTTTTTTCTGGATCGCGTCCAGCGTGGTACCCGCGTGGGCACTGCCGGCCAGGCCCAGGATGACGGCGACGCTGACCGCGGCCAATGAGGTCTTGAGGTGTTTCATGCGACTCACTCCTTGTCGAACTTTATAGGTCGGCGCCGTACCACCCACGCCATTTTTTGTTGTCCGGCAGTATCCATGGCATTGCAGCGTTGCCACAAACGACCTTTTGGCAACAGCTCCTTCCGATTTGGAATGACCCGGCGACTTTATTTCGTTTGCGACAAGGCCAGGCCCACGGCTTAGATAAAAAGGAGCCCGCCACTGCCGAGTCCCAGAGTCATGAGCCGCGAAACCATCAGCCAATCGATTTCCTTCGTTCACCCCATCCACCTCAGCCACGGCAACAACGCCGAGGTCTGGGACACCTCGGGCAAGCGCTATATCGACTTTGTCGGCGGCATCGGCGTACTCAACCTGGGCCATTGCCACCCGGCCGTGGTGGAAGCGATTCGTGAACAGGCAACCCGGCTGACCCATTACGCGTTCAACGCTGCACCACACACGCCCTACATTGAGTTGATGGATCGTCTGACGGCGTTTATCCCGGTGGGCTACCCGGTCAGCGGCATGCTCACCAACAGCGGCGCGGAAGCGGCGGAAAACGCACTGAAGATCGTGCGCGGCGCAACTGGCCGTACGGCGGTGATCGCTTTTGATGGCGGCTTCCATGGTCGCACCCTGGCCACGCTCAACCTCAACGGCAAGGTCGCGCCCTACAAACAGAAGGTCGGCGTACTGCCCGGCCCGGTGTATCACCTGCCTTACCCCAGTGCCGATAATGGCGTGACCTGTGCCGAAGCGCTGAAGGCCATGGACCGTCTGTTCAGCGTGGAAATCGACGTTAACGATGTGGCGTGTTTCATCATCGAACCGGTGCAGGGCGAAGGCGGTTTCCTGGCGTTGAACATCGAGTTCGCCCAGGCCATGCGGCGATTTTGCGATGAGCACGATATCCTGCTGGTTGCCGACGAGATCCAGTCCGGATTCGGCCGCACCGGCCAACGCTTTGCCTTCTCGCGCCTGGGCATCGAACCGGACTTGATCCTGCTCGGCAAAAGCATCGCCGGCGGAGTGCCGTTGGGTGCGGTGGTCGGGCGCAAGGTGTTGATGGACAACCTGCCCAAGGGTGGCCTAGGCGGGACTTATTCCGGTAACCCCATCGCCTGTGCGGCGGCATTGGCAACCCTCGATGTGATGACGGATGAGCATCTACAGACATGGGGCACCCAGCAAGAAGAAGCCATTGTCAGTCGCTACGAGGCCTGGCGCGCGCAGCACCTGTCGCCTTATCTGGGCCGTTTGACCGGCGTGGGTGCCATGCGCGGCATAGAACTGGCGTGTGCCGACGGTACACCCGCCCCCAAGCAATTGGCCCAGTTGCTGAACCTGGCGCGCGATGCCGGCTTGCTGTTGATGCCCAGTGGCAAGTCTCGGCACATCATCCGCTTGCTGGCGCCGCTGACGATTGAACCTGCAGTACTGGAAGAAGGGCTGGATATCCTTGAAGCGTGCTTCAAGCAGTTGGTTTAACCCCCGGCATCCGCCGACCGGCAGCCTGACCGCGCGATAAGGGCATTGTGCTGCCTTGACCTGATCCCCCTCCCCCCTGAAAATGCGCGACGCTTTTTTGTCTTCTCCGTTTACTGAAGTAGTGAAATTTCAATGTCCGATTCTTACACCGCACACTCCACCGAAGAATCCGTAGTCGCCTTGCACGCCAAAGCCGAATACGAAAACGCCATCAATCTTTCACAGCATGTGCCTGCGGCCAAGATCATCAGCGAGATGGTGTTGGACGCGTTCCACACCTCCAAGGAAAGCGATCAGATCCGCGAGCTGCGCATCGCCATCCGCCAGGCCCACGATGCCTTCGATGACGACAAGGCCTACGACCTGATGGGCCAGCTCAAGCAGTTGAAAGACGCCGAGGCCGCCGACAACATCGCGCTGGAAGACCTGAGCAGCAAATTCTCGATCAGCCGCATCCTGTCCAGCTTCAAGGACGACCCCGAGTTCCAGGAGCTGGTCTACGGCCTGGCCCTCAAAGTGCTGAACCAGTCTCACCAGGCCATCAGCAATCCGAGCGCCGGCAAGGGCAAGGCCGCCCGCCCCAAGAAAGAAACCGAAGTGTTTGTGATCAGCAAGGATGGCATCAGCGTCACCCTGCCGCTGCGCACGCCACGTTCCAAGCTGAACGTCGACCGTGAAGCGTTCGAGTTCCTGGGCTTCAGCTTTGTGGGTGACGGTGATGAAGCCGAGCTGGCAGTGGAGAGCTTTGTGGATAACGCCGGCGTCGAGCAGCCGCTGAGCCGCAAGAGCGTGATCACGGCCTTGCAGCAGCAAAGTGCCTTTGACGGATACAGCATCGCGCAGCAGTAACCCAGGACTAAACGTGGCGACGGTTCGGCTTGCTCGCCAATACCTTGCGTAGCAGCCGTCGAGCCCCGGCGAGGCTGCGTCTGCGGTCTGCCTGACACACAGCTGCCTTGCCGCCGCTACGACGACGGTTGGGGTCAGGCCAGTTGCAACTTGTGCTTCAGGCTCTGCATGACCTGCGCTTTGTTCTGCTGGTAATCACTCAAACCGCGCGCGCGCAGGTTGCACGCGTCGCAGTGACCGCAGCCACTGCCGATGATCCCGTTGTAGCAGGTCAGCGTGCTGTCACGCACCAGCTCCAGGGCATCGTGATAATCGGCCAATGCCCAGGTTTCAGCCTTGTTCAGCCACATCAGCGGGGTGTCGAGGCGCACGTCGTATTCCATGCCCAGCTTGAGCGCCTGGTTCAACGCCTTGACGAACTCGTCGCGGCAATCGGGGTAGCCGGAGAAGTCGGTTTCGCAGACGCCGGTGATCACCGTCTCAGCCTTGACCTGGTACGCGTAAATCGCCGCCAGGGTCAAAAACAGAATATTGCGACCTGGCACAAAGGTGCTGGGCAGGCTGTCGCCCGAGCTGTTCACGGTGGGTACCGGGATGTTGTCGCGGGTCAGGCTGCTGATGGCCAGTTCGTTGAGCAACGACACATCCATCACTTTGTGGACAGTGGCGCCCAACTGCCTGGCAAGCTTCTGGGCGACTTCGACTTCCGCCACATGGCGCTGACCATAATCGAAGGTAATGCAATGCACTTCGTCGTACAGCGCCAGCGCCTGGATCAGACAGGTCGTCGAATCCTGGCCGCCACTGAACACCATAACGGCTTTTTTACTCATGGGTTTGCTTCCTGCATCAGGAGGAGATAGAAACAGTTTAAAGGCCATGTCATAAAAAACCCCGCGCTTCTTGCGAAGGCGGGGCTTTTTGTTGCTCGGACCACTCAGTGTGCGTAAGTCAGCAACAGCTCTTTCGGCACTTGGAAATCCAGGGACATCATCACGCTGAGCGCGGTGATGGTGAAGATCGAGAACACGAACAGCTTGCGCGCCCAGACGGTGTCGTCCACCGCCTTGTAGCCGGTCCAGGCCATGTACAACCAGTACATGCCCATGGCGGCGGCGACGGCGAGGTAGCTCATGCCGGCGTAGCCACTGAAGGTCAACATCAAGGTCGCCACGAGGAAGGCCAGGATGTAGAGCAGGATGTGTTTCTTGGCAACCTGGATGCCACGCTTGACCGGCAGGACCGGGATCGAAGCAGCCAGGTAGTCGTTGAAACGGAAGATCGCGATGGCGTAGGAATGCGGCATCTGCCACAGGCTGAACATCACCAGCAGCACCAGCGCGGCCATGTCGAAGCTATTGGTTACAGCCACATAACCAATCACCGGCGGCATCGCCCCCGACAGACTGCCCACCAGCGTGCCGTGCACCGACTTGCGCTTGAGGTAGAGGCTGTAGAGGCCGACATAGATGACAAAGCCGATCACGGCAAACAGCGCCGCCAGCGGGTTGGCCACCTTGTACAACAGCACTACACCGGCAACACCCAGGACGGTCGCGAAGATCAGTGCCAGCTTCAGGGAGATAAGGCCCTGGACCAGCACGCGATTCTTGGTGCGCTCCATCTTGATGTCGATGTCACGGTCGATGCAGTTGTTGAACACGCATCCGGAAGCTACCACCAGGGACGTGCCGATCATTGCAGCCAGGAAGATGGCCAGATCGACATGTCCCTTGGAGGCCAGGAAGAAACCGCCCGCCACAGAAAGCACGTTACCGAAAATGATCCCCGGTTTGGTGATTTGGATAAAGTGCTTAAGCGACATCGGGTCTTACCTCACTTCGCCATCATGTAGGTGTGGATGCTGAACATGATCCACAGCGACAGACCAACCAGCAGAACGATCACCAGGCCGGCGAACACGAACGCAATCACGTTCTCGCGCTGGGCCTCGGAGCGGTCCAGGTGCAGGAAGTACACCAGGTGAACCAGCACCTGGATCACCGCGAACGCCAACACGATCATCAAGGTGATCGACTTCGGCAAGGTGGGGTACATCACCAGGCCGAACGGGATCAGGGTCAGGATGACCGACAGGATGAAGCCGATAGCGTAAGACTTTACGCTGCCGTGGCTTGCATCGTGGCTGTCATGGGAGTGTGCATTAGCCATTACAGAGTCCCCATCAAGTAGACGACGGTGAATACGCAGATCCAGACCACGTCCAGGAAGTGCCAGAACAGGCTCAGGCAGCTCAGGCGCGTCTTGTTGGTGTTGGTCAGGCCGTGTTTATTGACCTGATACATCATCACCGCCATCCACAGCAGGCCGGCCGAAACGTGCAGGCCGTGGGTGCCGACCAGCGTGAAGAACGCCGACAGGAAGCCGCTGCGGTGCGGGCCGTAGCCTTCGGAGATCAGCAGGTGGAACTCGTTGATCTCCATGCCGATGAAGCCCAGGCCGAACAGGAAAGTCAGGCCCAGCCAGCTCAGTACGCCTTTCTTGTTGCCCTTGTAGAAGGCCAACATGGCGAAGCCGTAGGTGATCGAACTGAACAACAGCAAGGCGGTTTCGCCGAGCACGTAGGGCAGTTCGAAGATGTCGTGGCCCGACGGGCCACCCGCTACGTTGTTTACCAGTACCGCGTACACCGCGAAGATCGACGCAAACAAGATGCAGTCGGTCATCAGGTAGAGCCAGAAACCGAAGACGGTCATTGGCCCCGAGTCGTGGTGATGGTCATCGTGCCCATGGTCATCGACATGGGCGTGTCCAGCATTGGTCACTAAGTTCGACATGGTTTAAGCCTGTTCCAACGAGGTTTCTACACGGTTGGCCGGAATTTTCTTCTCGGCGACCAGGCGAGCGTGCTGCTCGGCTTCGATGCGCTCGATCGTTTCGACCGGCACCATGTAGCCTTGATCATCACGTGCTGCGTGGACAATGAAGTAGCCGATGGTGCCCACCAGGCTCACGATTGCCAGCCACCAGATGTGCCAGATCATCGCGAAACCGAACACGGTCAACAGCGCCCCCATCACCACGCCCGTGGCGGTGTTGCTTGGCATGTGGATCGGTTCGTAGTGCTTGGGTTGCTGGTACGCAGTACCGTCTTCCTTGGCTTCGGTGAACGCATCGATGGTGTTCGCAGTCGGGATCACGGCGAAGTTGTAGAACGGCGGTGGCGACGAGGTCGACCATTCCAGGGTGTGGCCATTCCATGGGTCGCCGGATTCGCACATGTTCTGCTTGCGATCACGCACGCTGACATACAGCTGGATCAGCTGGCAGGCGATACCCACAGCGATCATCACCGCACCGAACATGGCGACGTACAGGTACGGCACCCACTCAGGGTTGGTGGTGGCGTTCAGACGACGGGTCATGCCCATGAAGCCCAGTGCATAGAGCGGCATGAACGCGACGAAGAAGCCCGAGATCCAGAACCAGAAGGCAGCCTTGCCCCAACCTTCGTGCAGCTTGAAGCCGAACGCTTTCGGGAAGTAGAAGCTGAAGCCAGCGATGTAGCCGAATACCGCACCACCGATGATCACGTTGTGGAAGTGCGCGATCACGAACAGGCTGTTGTGCAGCACGAAGTCAGCACCCGGGATGGCCAGCAGTACGCCGGTCATGCCGCCGATGGCGAAGGTCACCATGAAGCCCAGGGTCCACAGGACCTGGCTGGTCATGCGCAGACGACCGTGGTAGATGGTGAACAGCCAGTTGAATAGCTTCACCCCCGTCGGGATGGAAATCAGCATCGTCGCCAGGCCGAAGAAGGCGTTGACGCTGGCCCCCGACCCCATGGTGAAGAAGTGGTGCAGCCATACCATGAAGCCCAGCACGGAGATCGCGCCCGAGGCGTAGACCATCGAGTGGTGACCGAACAGGCGCTTGCCGGTAAAGGTCGAGATCACTTCGGAGAAGATACCGAACGCCGGCAGGATCAGGATGTACACCTCAGGGTGACCCCATGCCCAGAACAGGTTCACGTACATCATTGGATTGCCACCAAGTTCATTGGTGAAAATGTGGAAATCCAGGTAACGGTCAAGCGACAGCAGCGCCATGGTAGCGGCCAGGATCGGGAACGAAGCCACGATCAGCACGTTTGCCCAGGTGCAGGTCCAGGTGAAGATCGGCATGTCCATCAGCTTCATGCCAGGGGCGCGCATCTTCAGCACGGTGGCCAGGAAGTTGACCCCCGTCAGCGTCGTCCCGAGCCCTGATAACTGTAGCGCCCAGATGTAGTAGTCCACACCCACGCCAGGGCTGTACTGAATCCCCGACAGTGGCGGATACGCAACCCAACCGGTCTTGGCGAATTCGCCGACACCCAGGGAAACGTTGATCAGCACCACGCCGGACACCAGCAGCCAGAAGCTCAGGGAGTTCAGGAACGGGTAGGCAACGTCACGCGCACCGATCTGCAGCGGCACCGCAAGGTTCATCAGGCCGGTGAAGAAAGGCATCGCCATGAAAATGATCATGATCACACCGTGAGCGGTGAAGATCTGGTCATAGTGTTCAGGCGGCAGGTAGCCAGGCGAACCTTCGGTGGCCATGGCCAACTGGGTACGCATCATGATGGCGTCGGCAAAGCCGCGCAGCAGCATGACCATGGCAACGATGATGTACATCACGCCGATTTTCTTGTGGTCGACCGAAGTCAGCCACTCGGTCCACAGGTAGGTCCACTTCTTGAAGTAGGTGATACCTGCAAACAGTGCCAGACCACCCAGCGCGATCATGGCGATGGTAATCATCACAATCGGCTCGTGGAACGGGACCGCATCCCAACTTAATTTACCAAACATCGTTTACTCCTCTGCCCCAGCAGTTGAATGCGCGCCCGTGTCAGAACCTTCAACCGCGGCCACTTCTTTCTTCTCGTGCTTGACCGGCTTGCCTGGTTTCATGCCTTCGTACTTGTCGACGATTTTCTGAAACAGGTTCGGCTCGTACGCGGAGTACAGGGCGACTGGGTTGTTCTGGCTTGGTTTGGTCAGGGCGTCGTATTCAGCTTGATCAAGCTGTTTAGGTGCGGCCTTGACTTCGGCTACCCAGGCGTTGAAGTCTTCCTGGCTCGTCGAGATCGCTTTGAATTTCATGCCGGTGAAGCCAGCGCCGCTGTAGTTCGCGGAGATGCCTTCCATTTCAGCTTTCTGGTTGGCGATCAGGTGCAGCTTGGTCTGCATGCCTGCCATCGCGTAGATCTGGCCGCCCAGCGCAGGGATGAAGAACGAGTTCATCACGGCGTCGGAGGTGATCTTGAAGTTCAGCGGAGTGTGCTCCGGGAAGCGGATCTGGTTAACCGTGGCGATACCCAGGTCCGGGTAGATGAACAGCCACTTCCAGTCCAGCGCGACCACTTCGATGTTGATCGGCTTGGCATCGGATTCCAGCGGACGGTACGGGTCCAGAGCGTGGGTCGACTTGTAGGTCACATAACCCAGGGCAATGATGATGAGGATCGGGACCAGCCACACTGCGACTTCGATCTTGGTGGAGTGCGACCACTTCGGCGCGTAGGTGGCGCTGGTGTTCGACGCACGGTATTTCCAGGCGAAGGCGAAGGTCATGATGATCACAGGGACCACGACCAGCAGCATCAGCAGGGTGGCGGTGATGATCAGGTTGCGTTCATCCAGACCGACCTGTCCTTTTGGGTCGAGCAAGGTCCACTTGCAGCCTCCCAGCATTAACATCATGCCAAGCAGCGGCAAAAAGCCTAGTAATCGGGGGTACCTGTTTTTACTCATCTCACGACCTCTAAAGCAGCTTGCGCAATGCAGTTGGGTTTTGATCGCCAACACTTCACCCTGCCAAGGGTTGGCATTTCTCTTCGATTGAATAAGAGCCTGCCCGTCACGTCATACACGTACGCTTCACGGACCTGCGGTGAGTTCTTATTCGATTTCGTGGTTAAAGGCCTTGTTACAGACCAATTCCGTTTGGTGCGGATAGTTGAAAGGCTGCCGGAACCTTGGGGTCGCACAGAGCCATCCATCTGCTCCTCGACCGCTCCGATGCTCAAATATTGAACAGCATCGGACATTCAGTGCGGGCGATTGTAGTTAGCTGGCGATGTATAAACCATGTCTTATAAAGAAATAATTTTTATCGAAAGCAGCAATAATCCTTCACCAATATTGCAAAGGTTCGCGATCTTATCGTGTTCGATTCTCAACAAAAACCACAAAAATTGCCGTGTTATAGGGCGAAATGCCACGCCCCTTACCCCCGGTAAGGGCCTGCAAAACCTTTCCAAGTCCCCATAACACAAGGCGTTCGGACATCGGGCAAAGGCGCATCCGGCGTGAGGTCCAAGGCAGGACCCGAACCACGAACTGACAGCACTATTTGGCCCAAAAGTGCAAATTTAAGCGCTGCCACAGCGGGTCAGAAACGTCCTGCGGCAACTTCCGTGTGACAACATGTCGCACACTGCGCGCACCCAAAATTGTCCGGCGTCACGCTCTGTTCACAAAACCCGCACATGCAAAAACGCCCCGGCCTTCTTTCCAGAAGGGCCGGGGCGTTTCAGTGAATGGCTCAGGCCTTGCGCTGGCGATTACGATAGATCCCCAGAGGCACCAGGATCACCGTCAGCACGAACGCCACCAGCGCCCATTGCGCCAGGGACAGCCCAAGAATCGGCGGGTACGGCGTGCTGCAGAAGCCATCGACCTGGAAGCCCAGCGGAAACACCTTGGCCAGCGGCAGGTCATCGACAATGGGTTGCAGCACATCGACGCCGCAACTGACCTGCGGAAAGAACTGGGTGTACACATGGTGGCCGGCCGCAGCCACCCCGCCGAGGGCGCTGAGCACCACCAGGCCTTCAAAAAAGGTCAGGGCACCCTTGCTGCGCATGGCTGCGCCGAGGAACGCGAAGACCGCAATCAATAACAGTGCGTAGCGCTGCAGGATGCACAGCGGGCATGGCGCCTCGCCGAGCACCACCTGCATGTACAACGCCCCGCCAATCAGCGCCAGGCAGATGATGCCCAGCAACACCAGAAAGCGCCGCTCCTTGCCTAAACGCAGTTCGTCACTCATCCCCGTATTCCTTAGTTTGGTTGTGGCTATGGCCGCAAGTTTACACACAGAGTGTGGTTAAAACAGAAGGGGGTTAACGGGGGATTAATCGGGAAGAATGAGAGAAGCAAATGTGGGAGGGGCTTGCCCCCTCCCACACTTTGAACAGTGTTGTTTCGGAAAATCTATTCCAGGGCAGCTGCCGGGCCGAAGAATTCATAGCGGCTCTGCTTCTCCGGCACGCCCAAGGCCTTGAGGTGGCGCTTGACCGCCGCCATGAAGCCTTTAGGGCCCAGGAAGTATGCATCCACGTCACGCTGCTCAGGCAACCACGCCGCCAATTGCTCCTGGCTCAGCAGCCCGACCTTATCCGCCGCCGCGCTCACACCATCGTCCTCGGCATAGCAGTAGAAGCGCTTGAGTTGCGGATGCTTGGCCGCCAGTGCATCCACCCATTCGCGAAACGCATGCACCCCGCCATTGCGCGCACAGTGGATGAAGTGCACCGGACGCTCGGTGGCCAGGGCCGCTTCGAGCATCGGCAGGGTTGGCGTGATGCCGACTCCGCCGCTGATCAGCACCAGCGGTTTGTCGCTGTCTGCCAGAGTGAACTCGCCCGCTGGCGGGAACAGGTCAATCGTCGCGCCGACCTGTAACTGGTCATGCAAGTAGTTGGACACCCGCCCACCCGCTTCGCGCTTGACGCTGATGCGGTACTGGCCGGCATCGGTCAAGGCCGACAGGGAATAGTTGCGGCGCACTTCTTCGCCATCGAGCACCAGCTTCATACCGATGTACTGGCCGGGGGCCGCGCTGAGGATCGGGCCGTTATCCACCGGCGCAAAATAGAACGAGGTGATCTCGGCGCTTTCCTCCACGCGCTTGACCACGCTGAATGCCCGCGCACCGCGCCAGCCGCCGGGAGCCTGGGCCTTTTCTTGATAGATCGCGGCCTCGGCGCCGATCAGGATATCCGCCAGCTGGCCGTAGGCATTGCCCCAGGCGGTCATCACCTCAGGGGTGGCGATCTCGCTGCCCAGCACTTCGGAAATCGCCCGCAGCAGGCAAGCCCCCACGATCGGGTAATGCTCCGGCAGGATCTGCAGCGCCACATGCTTGTTGATGATCTTTGCGACCAGGTCGCCCAACTGGTCGAGCTGGTCGATATGCCGCGCATACATCAACACGCCATTGGCCAAGGCACGTGGCTGGTCGCCGCTGGCCTGATGGGCCTGATTGAACAGTGGACGCACCTCAGGGTACTCGGACAGCATCATGCGGTAGAAATGGGTGATCAGCGCTTCACCGCCGCTTTCCAGCAAGGGCACGGTGGATTTGACGATGGCACGGTCTTGGGCATTGAGCATGGGAGCCTCCTGGGCTTCTTTACTGATTGCCTTTACCTACTCAGCATTCGTGCCAACTTATAAATCTTTGTTTTTCAATAGGTTAAATTAAATGTAGTCATTATGACTTCCTGCGATTTATAGTCGTAAGGACTACAAGGAGTCATTATGACTGCGCAATCGCTGCTCACCACCCTACTGCCCCTGGTCGCCGATCTGTCCCGCGACTTGCCCGAAGGCGAGCGCTACCGCCGCCTGCTGCAAGCCATGCGCGCCCTGCTGCCCTGCGATGCCGCCGCCCTGTTACGACTGGACGGCGAATGGCTGGTGCCACTGGCTGTCGACGGCTTAAGCGCCGACACCTTGGGACGGCGTTTCAAGGTCAGCGAACATCCGCGCTTCGCCGTACTGTTGAGCAGCCCCGGCCCGACCCGCTTCGACAGCGACAGCCCATTGCCCGACCCCTATGACGGCCTGGTGGATGGCCTGCACGGGCACCTGCAAGTGCACGATTGCATGGGCTGCCCGCTGTTCGTCGACGACCAGCCCTGGGGCCTGCTGACGCTGGACGCGCTCGACACCGAACGCTTCGAGCGGGTTGAACTGGAGGCCCTGCAAGCCTTCGCCAGCCTCGCGGCGGCCACCGTCAACGTGGCCGAACGCATCGAGCGCCTGGCCTTGCGCGCCGAAGACGAGCACCAGCGCGCCGAGATCTACCGCCAGGCCAGCGGCCAGCAGCACAAAGAAATGATCGGGCAGAGCAAGACGCACAAACGCTTGGTCGAGGAAATCAAACTGGTGGGCGGCAGCGACCTCACCGTGCTGATTACCGGTGAAACCGGGGTGGGCAAGGAACTGGTCGCCCAAGCCATTCACGCAGCCTCGTCTCGGGCAGACAAGCCGCTGATCAGCCTCAACTGCGCCGCCCTGCCGGAAACCCTGGTGGAAAGCGAGCTGTTCGGCCATGTGCGCGGCGCGTTTACCGGCGCGTTGAACGAGCGCCGTGGCAAATTCGAACTGGCCAACGGCGGCACATTATTCCTCGACGAAGTGGGCGAGCTGTCGCTGACCGTGCAGGCCAAGTTGCTGCGGGTGCTGCAAAGCGGCCAATTGCAACGGTTGGGGTCGGACAAGGAACACCAGGTCGACGTGCGCCTGATTGCCGCCACCAACCGCGACCTGGCCTTTGAGGTGCGTAACGGCCGCTATCGTGCCGATTTCTACCACCGTCTCAGCGTGTACCCACTGCAAGTACCGGCCCTGCGTGAACGCGGACGTGATGTGTTACTGCTGGCGGGCTTTTTCCTCGAGCAGAACCGCTCACGCATGGGCCTGGGCAGCCTGCGCCTGACCAGCGATGCCCAGGCGGCGCTGCTGGCCTATAACTGGCCAGGCAACGTGCGCGAGCTGGAACATTTGATCGGACGCAGCGCGCTGAAAGCCCTGGGCAACTGTCGCGAGCGTCCGAAGATTCTCAGCCTGAGCGCCCAGGACCTGGATTTGCCCGATGTCAGCGCACCGGTCATTGAAGAACCCACCCCAGTAGCGGCGATAACCGGCGACCTGCGCCAGGCCACTGAGCATTACCAGCGCCAGGTGATCAGCGCCAGCCTGGAACGCCACCAGCACAACTGGGCCAGCGCCGCCCGCGAACTGGGCTTGGACCGCGCCAACCTGGGCCGCATGGCCAGGCGCCTTGGAATGAAATAGAAGGGTCAACTCGGTCAAATGTGGGAGGGGTTTGCCCCCTCCCACATTTTTAGATAGCGCTCGCCTTGAGGACAGGACTCGCAGGCCTGGGCTTACGAAACACCAACACATTCCCCAGCATCACCAGCACCAACCCCGCCAACGCCGGCGCGGTCCATTGGTAGCCCTCGGCGAACGCCGACACGTTCAGCGCCACCACCGGAAACAGCACCGTGCAATACGCCGCCCGCTCCGGCCCCATGCGACCTACCAAGGTCAGATAAGCGGTAAACCCGATCACCGATCCGGGAATTACCAGGTACCACAAGGCGCCGATATACCGCGCACTCCAGTCCATCTCAAACGGAATCCCGCGCACCGCGCAATAGGTCGCCAGCATCGCAGCGCCATAGGCCATGCCCCAGGCATTGGTGGTCAACGGCTTGAGCCCGGCCTTCTGTTGCAGGCTCGAGAGCATATTGCCCGCCGAGAAACACATCGTCCCCAGCAACGCCAGACCCAGGCCAAGCAAGGTCTGCGGGCTGGCGGTATGCCCCACCAGTTCCGGCCAGAACAGCAAGCCCAACCCGGCCAGCCCGAGGCCGCCGCCCATTAACACATTGCGCGCCACGCGCTGGCCGAAAAATACGCGGGCGTTCAGCGCGTTCCACAGCGTGGCCGTGGAAAACACCACCGCAACCAGGCCGCTGGGGATCCACTGGCTGGCGGTCAAAAAGCACATGAAGTTGACGCAGAACAGGCACAGGCCCTGAGCCACGCAGATCAAGTGCCCGCGCCGGTTCATCACCTGCAACCTGCGGCTGATCAGCAACAGCACAAACAACACCAGTGCCGCCAGGCCAAAGCGATAGACAATCGACACCGCAATGGCCACCACGCCGAGTTGCCATTTGAGGGCGATCCAGGTGGTGCCCCAGATCAGCACAGTGAGTAAATACAGAGAAAGGTTCATCGCGGGCTCCATCAATAGAGCCACAGTGTCGCCCGCACGCCGTGCAACGCTCTTGCACATTCTTGCGCTTTTGTCGGGGCGCTGGGCTCACAGCGCCCGCCTCGCGGAGTAGGATGCAAGGCGTCAAAGAGAACTCACCATGCCAGACCTGGAATCGCTGCACGTTTTTCAAGCCCTTAACCGCTCGCCCAACGCACGCCTTGAGGCCTGCGCCGAGCTCGGTGACGGTTTGTCCGCGGCCCTATGGAGCAACCACCATGACGCCCAGGATTACCAGGCGCCCAGCCATCACACTTTGTCCTGTTACATCGGCGGCGGCACCGGCACGTTTCGGCGTGACCAACCAGGCACCAAGGGCGGGCCCGACAGGTTGTGCATTCTGCCGGCCGAGCACCAGTCGGCGTGGGTGATCAACGGCGAGATCCGCCTGGCCCATGTGTATTTCAGCGCGGAGCAATTTGCCCTGGGCTGCATCACCCTGCTCGACCGCGAACCGCGCACGCTGGCGTTGCGTGAAAGCACGTTCCTCGAAGACGCCCGCCAGGCCCGGCGCTTCCACCAATTGATCGCGCTCAACTGGCACGAACCCGCCGAACGCCTGCTGACCAGCAGCCTGGCCCATGAACTGCTCAGCCACACCTTGCTCAACCAGGTGGGCGCGCGCGACGGCTTGCGTCTCAAAGGCGGGCTGGCGGCGTACCAGCGACGGTTATTGGTGGACTACATCGACCAGCACCTGGAAGAGCCGATCAGCCTCGGGCAATTGGCCGGGACGTGCGCGCTGTCGGAATACCATTTTGCGCGGATGTTCCGCCAAAGCTTCGGCCTGCCGCCCCACCAGTACCTGCTGGCGCGCCGGCTTACCCGCGCGCAGCACCTGTTACGCGGCGGTGCCCTGCCCCTCGGCGAGATCGCCCTGCTGTGCGGTTTTTCCAGCGCCAGCCACTTCACCCATCGCTTTCGCCAGGCCATGGGCGCCACGCCTGGCGATTACCGCCAAGCCTTCAGCTAAACCATCAAGCCCAGGGTCTTGGCCTTGGCCACCGCCTGGGTGCGTCGCTCCACACCGAGCTTGCTGTGGATACGCCGCGCGTGGGTCTTGACGGTGTGCAGGGAGATAAACAGCCGGTCGGCAATTTGCAGGTTGGAGCTGCCCAGGGCGATCAACTGCAACACCTCCAGTTCTCGCTGGCTCAAGGGGTTTTCCACCACGCCCGCGGTCGACGCCTGGGGTTCCATGCCCAGCTCACTGAGCAGCCCCGGCGCGCGCAAACGCAGCTCGCGAATCGCCTGCTGCACCTGGCAACGCGCCGCCAGCTCCAGCCCGGTTTGCAGTGAGCGCCGCGCCAGGCCGGGGTCGCCCAATTGCCAGGCCACTTCACCGAGCACCAGGTGCAGTTCGGTTTCCAGGCAGAGCATGCCGCGCTGGTGTGTGGTTTCCAGCAGCGCGCCGAGCCGCGCCAGCGGTTGCTCGGCGCAGCCCAGCTTGACCTCCGCCAGCACCAACAGGTACTCAAGACGCGGGATCAATTCCAGGGTGGCCGGCGGTGCCTGTTTGGCCTGGGGCCCACGGAAGTGGCGCAATACGCGGCGCACCGCTTCCACGGTCAATTCGGCGCGGCCCTGCTGCAACCAGAAGTGCCCACTGACCAACAACAGCACCGCGCGGTACACCGTGTCCGGCACCTGACGTTGCTGCATCAGCCGTTCGGCCTCGCGCAGTTGGAAAAAGGCCTGGGCGTAATCGCCATGATTGGCCGCCACCAGCGCCAGGCCCAGAAACCCATAGAGCACGCGCTTGTCCTGGCTATGCAGGCACATCTTCATGCCGCTCTCGAAACACTCGACGGCCAGGCTGTCCTGCCCCTGGCGCAGCGCCAGATGCCCACGGCGCAGCGCGATACGTCCCACCAGCGGCCCCGCGTCAAGCCGTTGCTTGAGCAACATCGCCTGCACCCCTTCCAGCAGGCTTTGCGCCCGATACGGCGCGCCGCGCTGTTCCAGCAACTGCGCGTGATCCAGCTCAAGCAGGGCCTCCAACAACAATGAGCCATGGGCACGGGCCAGGCACAACGCTTCACGGTTCAGGCCCTGGGCGACGTCCAGTTCACCACGCAGCAAGGCTTGCTGGGTCAGCCCCGACAGGCACATCAGGCGTGAGGTCCAGGCGCTGTCGGGCAAGGCGTGCAGCGCTTCCAGAAACTGTACGCGCGAGCGTTCGGCGTCGCCGCCCAGGTGCAACAACCAGCCCCACTGCGCCTGCCAACGCGCGAGCAGGTGTCGCTGCTTGGCCGCTGTCGGTTGCGGGGCAAACCGCGAGAGCTGATCAATACACACCGCCGCCTGGTCAAAGCGTCCGGCAAACAGCAACGCCGCGGTCACCAGCCCGACCAATTGCGCCGAGCCGAGCATCAATTCATCGCCATGTTGTTCATGCAGATGCAGCAACAGCGCCGCGTTGTGTTGGCGGAACAGGTCCTCAAAACTGAAGTGCTGCAACAGACTCACGGCCATTTCATATTCTTCGGCCAGCAGCGCCTGCTCGAAGGCGGCCTGCCAATCCTGTTCGGCACAGAACCACTGGCACGCTCGTCGATGCCACGAACGCTTGGCCGGCCAGGGAGCATCGCGCATCAACCGCGCCAGCGGCGGGAAAACCTGTAGCCAGTCGGTGTCTTCCCACGGCTGGATAAACGCACCGAGTACCTGCAGATCGCGCAAATACTGGTCACCCTCCCCCGCACCGAACAGGTACTCGCACAGGCCGACGTTAAAACGCGGCAAATGGGCCAGCACCTGCCACGCCTGTGCCAGTTCGGGCGGCAACGTGCTGAAAAGTTCGTGTTGTAGATAGTCGAGCAGGGTTTTGTCGGGATGGCCGTCACCCAGCAAGGCAATGCGCACACCGGCGCACCAGCCGGCGCTGAACTGCAGCACGCTGTCGACCGATTGCCCGGGCGCGTGGTTGAGCAGCGGCTGGATTTCCGCCGGGGTGAACGCCAGTTCGGCGCCACACTCGAGCAGTTCATCGTCGAGCAGCAGCCGCGGCCAGTTACACACCGGCCGCCGTCGCGCGCCCAGCCACCAGGTCAGCGCCGGGCTGCTGGCGGTGAGCAGGTGGTCGAGCAAGGCATCGGTGTCGGGGGCGGGCAGGCGGCAGAAATCATCGAGGAACAGCCAGGCCGGCGCTTGCCAGCGGCTGAGGTCGAGCAGCAAGGTGGCTTCATCGATAAACGTCAGGCCCAGGTTCTGCGCCAGGCGCTGGCACAGATCGAGCGGGCTGAGGACAGCGCCATTGAGCGGCAGCCAGTACACCTGGCAGCCCGTCGGCGCCTGCAACGCGCATTCGGCGAGCAAGGCACTCTTGCCGCTGCCGCCGGGCGCGCACAACAACTTGACCCGCACCTGCGACGCCAGCAAAGGCTCGGCCAGGCGCGGGCGCAGCAAATGGTGGGCGGACAGCCGAGGCATGAATCCAGGACGGTCCAGGCAGCGTGTCATGGCGGTCATTGCTGCATCCTGCGTTTTTATTGTTATGCAACCTGATGCGTACCCTAGTCCTGTGGTGGGCGGTTGTTGAAGAAGTATTCAGCGGGGTGATTGAAGGCCATGCACAAAACCGAATGTACACACAACCCAATGTGGGAGGGGGCTTGCTCCCTCCCACAGTGGATTGCATTTCACAGTGGATGGCACATTTCAGGTTGGGCTCAGCGTACGCCTTCAGCCCTCAAGGCCGCCGGGGTGTAGTCCGCCGCCTTGGCCGCGAAGCCGAACACGAAGCTGCTCTTCTCCTCGTTCTTCATGCCCAGCGCGATGTAGCGCCCGGCGATCAGGTCATACAGGGTTTCGACGGTGTAGGCCGGTACCTGGTGATCGTAGTAGAACTGCGCATGGCCTTCGGCAACCCGCCACAGCTGACCACGGCCGTCGTAGTGATCCACCAGCGCGACTTGCCAGCTGTCTTCGTCGATGTACATGTGCCGCTTGGCGTAGATATGCCGCTCGCTGGGCTTGACCGTGCCGACCACTTCCCACACTCGGTGCAACTCGTAGCGGGTCAGGTCCTGGTTGATGTGGCCGGCCTTGATGATGTCGTCGTACTTGAGCGTTGGCGAGTCGAGCTTGTAGCTGTTGTAGGGGATGTACATCTCTTTTTTGCCCACCAGCTTCCAGTCATAGCGGTCGGGGGCGCCGGAGAACATGTCGAAGTTGTCAGTGGTGCGCAGGCCGTCGGATGCGGTGCCCGGGCCGTCGTAGGACACTTGCGGCGCCCGCCGCACGCGGCGCTGGCCGGCGTTGTAGATCCAGGCCAGGCGCGGCTCTTTCACCTGATCGAGGGTTTCATGCACCAACAGCACGTTGCCCGCCAGGCGCGCCGGGGCGGTGACCGATTGCTTGAAATAGCTCAGCACGTTGGCGGCCTTGGCCGGGTCGATATCCGGGATCGCTTGCGGCACGGCCACTTCTTCTTCGAAGCGGATCGGCGTGTAGCTGCCGTTGGTCTGCGGGGTGGCCTGGGTGATGATGCGGCGCAGATTGCCGCCGTGGTAACGGGTGATGTGGTTCCACAGCACCTCCACGCCGTTCTTCGGAATCGGGAACGCGTAGTAACGGTTGCCGGTGAAGTTCTCCAGGCCGTTACCGTCGTTGATTGCCTTGACGTTCAGCGCGCTGCGCTTGATCGACTCGTAGATATCCGCCGGCAGGTTGACCGTGCGATGGCTTGGGTACACCGGGATCTTGTAGGTCTCGGGGTAGCGCTTGAACATCGCCACCTGGCCGTCGGAGAGTTTGTCCTTGTACTTGTCGACGGTGGCGGCGGTGATCACGAACAACGGTTTTTCACTGGCGAACGGGTCGGCCAGGAAGCCTTTGCTGTCCACCGCGCCGGCGTTTTTGGGGATGCCGCCGGTCCAGGCCGGGATCGAGCCGTCGGCGTTGCCGGCCTTTTCGGCACCGACCGGCGTGAGGGTGGTGCCCAGCTTGGCGGCTTCTTCCGGCGACACCGCCGCCATCACGTGGGCGGCCAACAGACTCAGGGCCAGCACTGCAATTGTCTTACGCATAGGTTCTTGTCCTTCTTTAAGCCAAATCAGAAGTTCACGCCGAAGCTGAGGGCGAGGAAGTCACGGTCGGTCAGGGTGTTGTAGTCGCCGCCAAAGAAGTCGGTGTAGCTGAGGCTGGCGGTATAAGTGCTGCGGTAATCCGCATCCACGCCGACGCTGATGGCCTTGGCGCCTTTGTTGAACAGACCGTTGGGGCCGTAGCCGGCCACGTCATGGGACCAGGACAGGTTGGGCTTGAGGTTCACCCCGGCGATCGCGTTGTTGTAGTCGAGGATTGCCCGCGCACGGTAGCCCCAGGAGGTGGAGGTGACGAAACCGTCGGTGTCCCCCTCGAAGCCATAAGCGCCGTACACCGAGTCGCGGCCGTAACGCAGTTTGGATTTGTCTTCCAGGCCGGCCACGTGCACCACGGCCGCTTCGCCCACCAGTGTCAGGCGTTCGGCGCCCAGCACCTGGTCGAAGAACTGGGTCATGGAGCTTTGGATCTGGGTGATTTCCTTGCGGCGATAGCCTTTGTTGTCGCTGCCGAAATTGCTGCGGATGGGCGAGGCCGTTTGGTTGGCGATCGGGTTGACCAGTGCCAGGGTCAGGTCGGTGGTGTTGAGTTGTACCGGGGCGTTGGGCCGGTAGCTGATCTCGCCGGTCCACGCGGTGCCGGTGGGCAAGGTGGTGGAGAAGCTCGCACCGAACAGGCGGATGTCTTCCGGGTAATCCAGATAGTACTGGCCACGACCAAGCATGGTGCTCTGGGCCAGGGCGCCACGGAAGGCCGCCGGGGTGGCCGCACTGATCGCGCCGATGGTCGCCAGGTTGGTATTGGCGGTAATGGTGCCCACGGTCGGAGTACGGCTGTGGTAGTTCATGAAGTACAGGCCGTATTCGGTGTCGTCACCCAGCCAGCGCAAGGCGGCGCCGAACTGGCCGGAATCCCGTGCATCACGGTCGCCGGCACGCTGCACCACCACGCCTTCGCGGGTCACCACGAAGCCTTGACCACGGGCGGCGGCAATCGGTTGCAGCGGCGCAATCCCCGGGCTGCCCACCGTGTAGTTGCCGGTGCAGCCATCTGCCGCCACGTCACCGCCGAAGAAGGTGCCGCAGTTGTCCAGTACGGTCTGGTCCCATTCCAGCTGGTAGAAGCCTTCCACGGTCAATTGGTTGGTCAGGCTCTGGGAGGCGAACAGCATGTTCACCGGGATCAGGCCTTCCTTGATCTCGGCGCCTGGCCGACGGAACGCCGACACGTCGATCGGGTTGATGCTGTTGATGGAGTTGCCGATGAAGGTACTTTCGCCCCAGCTGACCACCTGCTTGCCGGCGCGCACGGTGCCCGGCAGATCGCCGAGGGAGTAGTTGTGGTAGACGAAGGCATCGAGGATCTGCGCACCGCTGGACTTGGCGCCTTCCTTGCGATTGTGGTCGCTGATCTGCTTGAACTCGCGGTCCTCGTCCTTGAGTTCGAAGTCGTACCAGTACTTGCCGCGTACGAACACACCGGTGTCGCCGTACTTCAGCTCCAGGTCGTGCAGGCCCTTGAAGATCTTGGAGAAGGTCTCGCCCTTCTTGAAGTTCAGACGCCCGTCATCCCCGGTGGACGCCTGCCCCGTGCCGCCGTTGACGGTGCCGACCAGGCTCTTGTCGGCATCGCGCATGCCCCAACTCGCGCCCACCGACAGCGAGGAGTCGAATTGCCCTTCGATCTCGCCAATGTTGAACGAAACAGCCTGTGCCTGGGCACAGCAACCCAACGCAACCGCAGCGGCCAGCGCCTGTGGCGTGAAGATGGCGCGCATTGTTGTTTTTGTCATGCGTCTTCCCCGGTGAGTGACAGAAGGCTTCACCCTACTGCCGCGCACCGGGAGCGATAAGCGCACCAAGGAGGGATTCGTGCTGTCGCTCGAAAGGATTACCGGGCGCTCTGGCCTGGGTCTGGGCGATGACATGCATCGGCTGGATAGCGGGTTATCAGGGGAATGGATGGCGCCGCCCACGACTGTTGCCGTTTCAGTAACAGTCCTTGTCCCGAACGGCTATTACTCATTCGCTGACAAGCGACTATTCTGGCCGGGCTTTCAGGGCAAACCGCCCGCTTTCGACACCGGAAGAAAAGCCAGACTCAAATGGATTGATGCTTTTTTTCAATCTGTTACCGCTGTTCACTGACGTTGATTTGTCGCTCCTTGATCCAACGTCTTACTTCGGCCGCTGCGTTTGCAGCGGCCTTTTTTATGCCAAAAATAAAACGGGGCGCCTTCAGCGCCCCGTTAGATTCAATGGTGTTCAAGCAACGATCACAGGCTGTATTTCTGCAAGTTGGCCATCATCTCCTTCAACGCTTCAATGTTGTCCTTGGGATGAGCCGCGCCGTCGAAGTCACAGATCTGCTGCCAGTGTGCCGCCACTTCGTCGGGCGAAAAGCCGGCCTCGGGATCAAAGCCCACGCCCAGGCTGCGCTCCCAGCGGGTCTTGCCGATCCAACCGCCGCCCACTTCAAACAGACCCGAAGTTTCCTGGCACGCCTCGCTGCCCAGGTACACCACCAGCGGGCTGACCAGCTCCGGCTTGAGACGCTCGAAGACCTGCGGCGGGATCAGGCCTTCGGTCATGCGCGTGCCGCCGGTAGGCGCGATGGCGTTGACCAGGATGTTGTTCTTGCGCCCTTCCAGCGCCAGGGTACGTGTCAGACCATACAGGCCAAGCTTGGCCATGCCGTAGTTGGACTGCCCGAAGTTGCCATAGATACCCGAGGTGGACGCGGTGAAAATCACGCGGCCATAGCCTTGCTCACGCAGATGGGGCCAGGCGGCGCGGGTGACTTTGTAAGCGCCTTCGACGTGCACTCGGTAAACCAGGTCCCAGTCAGCGTCATCCATTTTGTGGAAGGTTTTGTCGCGCAGGATGCCGGCATTGTTGACCACTACGTCGATGCGACCAAACACGTCGAGGGCGTGCTGTACGATCTTGTCACCCTCGGTGACAGAGTCATGGTTAGCCTCAGCGATACCGCCCGCCGCGCGGATCTCAGCCACTACCCGATCAGCCGCCGACGCATTGGCGCCTTCGCCCTGGGTAGAACCACCGAGATCGTTGACCAGCACCTTGGCCCCGTACCTGGCGAACAGCAGCGCATGGGCCCGGCCCAATCCGCCGCCGGCACCGGTGACGATCACGACCTTATCCTGGAACTGCACTGACTCACTCATACCGAACTCCAATGGCGACGATGGGAATGGGTCGAGTGTCAGGCACGCAGCCGCCGGTCACAATAAAGTCGACCAGAGCTGAATGGTGCTCGATAAGGCTGGGGGATGATCCTGCGGCTCAGGAATAAGCCATGCGCGACTCAACCTTGCGGATGCGATCACGAAATGCCAGGTAGTGCTTGAGCACGTGTACCGGCGCCTCGATCTGCGGATAGTGACCGATATTGGCCAGCAGCACCGTATCAGCATCGGGCACCAGGTGATGGTATCGCTCGACCGTATGCGCACCGGAAATCGGGTCGACCTCACCCGCGATGACGCGCAGCGGCACTTCGTCCTGCTGCATCGCCGCCACCCACCGGTCACGCAGACGCCGGCGCTGGGGAATATAGGCAATCAACTTATGCAGGATGCGCGTGCCGTCGTTGCACTCGATCAGGCTCCAGAAATCATCCAGAGCGCTTTCGCTGGGGCGGGTATCGGGACCAAAAATCTCGTTGAAGCTGTTCGCCAGGGCATTGCGCCCAAAGGCACGCCCGATCATCCAGCCCAGCGGGCTGAGCAAGAGCTTTTGTACCAGCGCCGGGCGATGGGTTTCAGGGAACAACCCACCGTTGAGAAACACACCACTGGCCATCTGGAACCGGCCCTCATAGTGACGAGCCAACAGTTCCTGGGCGACGCTGTCGCCGTAGTCATGGGCCAGCACATGCACCGGCTGCTCGACCCGCAGGTGTTCGAGCAGGGCTTGTTGCAAATCCGCCTGCTCCAGCAGGCAATAGCCATGGTCCAGCGGCTTGGCCGAATCGCCAAAACCGAGCATGTCGCAGGCGATGACCAGGTGATGCTGAGCCAACGGTTGCCACAGGTAATGCCAGTCCCAACTGGCGGTGGGGAAGCCATGGATCAGCAGCAGCGGCTCACCCTGCCCCGCCACCCAATAACGGATGGTGCGGCCGCGAAAGTCGAAACTCTGGCCGCGTTTGCGCCAGGCTCTGAGCGGGATCTCGGCGAGTGGCATCAGCTTCTATACCCAGGGTCTTGAGCATCCAATTTGCGTAGCAACGCCGGCCAGGCCAGCGCGCCCCCCATACCTTGAGCACTCTTTGTGACAGCCGCCACCATGGCTTTGGCGCCCGCCAGAATCTGCGGACCGATGGCAATCAATTCAGCGCCGCCGTTTTGCGCCAGCACCTGGATATCGCAGGCGCGCTGGAACGTGAACATCATCAGGAAGGTGTCGGCGATGGTGCTGGCGCAGGTCAGCAGGCCATGGTTGTGCAGCATCAGGAAATTATTCTCGCCCAGGTCGGCCTGCAGGCGCGCCTTCTCTTCATGGTTCAGTGCCACACCTTCGTAGGCATGATAGGCCAGGCTCGACAGCACGAAGATCGATTGCTGACTGATCGGCAACACGCCCTGCTTTTGCGCGGCCACCGCAACACCGGCGGCGGTATGGGTGTGCAGCACACAGGTCACATCGTGACGCACCTCGTGGATGGCGCTGTGGATCGTGTAGCCGGCCGGGTTGATCTCGTAAGGGCTGTCCATCAACTTGTTACCCGCCTGGTCGACCTTGACCAGGCTCGACGCCGTGATTTCGTGGAACATCAGCCCGTAGGGGTTGATCAAAAAATCATCGGTGCCCGGCACCTTGGCCGAAATATGCGTGAAGATCAGGTCATCCCAGCCATGCATCGCCACCAGGCGATAGCAAGCCGCCAGGTCGACACGGGTTTGCCATTCGGCAGCGCTGACCTGGTCTTTGACATTCTGTGGCGATAGAACGGGGGCTATGCTCACGATGAATCTCCTTGACGCACTTTATTATTGTTTTTCGAGTGGTGGGCCCAGTCTAGTCAGACATCCAGGCCCAAGGAGTTGCCTTCGCAGCCAGCTTGATGACCGTGCGGGTCAGCCTTGAGGATAGTTTAAATCTGCATAAACGGCGTCAGAGAAACGCCGTCAATCATCAGCCGGTCCGGTCACCCACGCAGGGCCGTGACCAGTTCCATCAGCCAAGGCTCGGCGTCGGATTCCGGGGTGACGCTTTCGCTGGCATCCAGGCGCAGCATCGGTAGCACTTCACGCACGCCCAACTCGCCGAACAGCTCGCGCATCTGTTCGCCGCCGCCACAGAAGGTATCCCCGTAGCTGGCGTCACCCAGGCCGATCACCGCTCCGGGCAGGCCGCGCCAGGCGGCGGGCAACTGATCGCGAATCGTCGAATACAGAGGTTGCAGGTTGTCGGGCAACTCACCCATGCCGGTGGTGGAGGTCACGGCCAGGAGGGCGTCCGGGGCAAAAGCCTGCACGTCGGCCAAGGTGGCGCGCGGGTTGTGCCAGGTTTCAAAACCGGCCTGAGTGAGGATGCCTGCGGCGTGGCGGGCAACTTCTTCCGCCGTGCCGTACACCGAGCCCGAAAGAATGGCGACTTTCATCAATCTGATCCTGTAGTTGAGTGAAAGCCTGGGATATTAACAGCGACGCAAATATTTTCGGGGCCCGTCGTGCAAGATTCCGAAGTTGCCATAAACTGCTCCTTTGCACATAAAAGCCACGGAACGCTCAATGATTAACGCCAAGCTGATGCAAATGGTCGTCAACGCTTCCAACGATGGCATTGTGGTCGCCGAACGCGAAGGCAAGGACAAGCCGCTGATTTACGTCAACCCGGCTTTCGAACGGCTGACCGGCTATACGCTGGATGAAATCCTCTATCAGGACTGCCGCTTCCTGCAGTCCGGCGACCGCGACCAGCCGGCCCTGATGGCGATTCGCGAAGCCTTGGAGGATGGCGGTTCCTGCCGCGAAATCCTGCGCAACTACCGCAAGGATGGCAGCCACTTCTGGAACGAACTGTCGCTGTCTTCGGTGTATAACGCGGCCGACAGGCAGACGTATTTCGTCGGTGTGCAAAAGGACGTCACGCTTCAGGTCAAGGCCCAGCAACGGGTTACACAGCTGGAAGCGGAACTGGCCGGAGTCAAGGCTGAGCTGGCGGCGCTCAAGTCGACCAGCGGATCCAACAAAATTTAGATAAATGAATCACCAGAGGGGATAATGGCATTTTAATACCCCACTTGAGCCATCGTGATGCCACGCAACGCGCTTCTCACCCAGGATGAGCTGGATTTCATTCAGAGCATGCAGCACAACCCGCAACTGAACCAGCGGGATGCTTCGTCGAGCCTGACCGTCAACGGCGGCGTACAGATTCGCGACTTGCTCACCCGCCTGGCCGCCCACGATCACCTCACCATCCAGGCGCAGTTCGAAAACCAGCAACTGACTTTCCCTCTGCACCTGGTGGAAGATGAGTTCAATGCGATGCACCTGCGCCTGGGCGTGCCGAGCATTTTCGAGGACGGGCCGATGATCCGCCCATGGCGTCTGGCGCTTGAGGCCCCCGTGGCGTTAGAGAACGTCAGAGGCAACTCGAGCGCACTGTGGGTACATGAAGTGTCATTCAAGGGTGTGCTGATTGAGGTTCGCGGCCGCATCAAGCCGCCGAAAACCTTTTCCCTGTGGTTCAGCCCTTCCGGTTACGAACGCATTGCGGTGCGCGGGACGCTGGAGCGGGAAACCGCGCGTGGCCTGTTCGCCTATCGCCTGAGCCAGGGCGATGCGGATGAAACCGAGCGTCTGCGCCAGTTCATCCTGCATCAGCACCGCCTGATCCATCCCCACGTGCACGCCTGACGCTCAGGTATCCAGGCTACCACTGAGGAACTGTTGCAGACGGCGCTGCATCAGGCGCCCTTCATTGCCCAGGCAGCCGATCGAAGAGCCCGCCAACTCTGCCTGGGCCAGGTCTGACGCCGCGCCGGCCAGAAACACCGGGCAATCGAGGGTCAATGCCAAACGGCTCAAGCGCCCCACCAGATCATTGTTGTGCGAATGGTTGGAATAGATGACCAGTGCCTGGGGACGGATCTTTTCACAGACCAGTGTCAATTCATCCAGCGGCTGGCCCATGCCCAGCACCTTCACGGCCAGGTCTTCGCGACTCAGCAACAGCGCTGCCACCAGCAGTTCCAGTTTGCGGCACTCGCCCGGCATGGCCGTCAACAAAACCCTGGGCGCCGGTGATGCGCTGGCGACGTGCAGGCGCAAAAAGGTCTGTACGCGCAGGAAGGCATCGAAAAACAGCCATTCGCTGGCCTGGCCGAAACGCCCCTGATGGCGCAGCAGCTCGTTCCAGAGCGGCATGAGAATGTCCTGGAACGCAACGCTCAGGGGGTAAGTGGCAACAATCCGCCCGTAGAGGCTCTCCAGTTGCCGATCATCGAACGCCGTGATCGCGCTCAAAAGGCGTGTGCGCCACTGCGACCATTCGTTTTGCTCGATTGTGTCACGCTCGATACGCACCGCTTCGGCCTGCTGATCGTCGCGGGCGAGAATCTTGCCCACTTTGCTCACCGCCACCCCGCGTTCGATCCAGTCGAGGATACGATCCACGGTCGCGATATCGGTCTTGGAGTACAGACGATGCCCGCTTTCGGTGCGCACAGGCTGAATCAGCCCATAACGTCGCTCCCAGGCACGCAGAGTGACCGGGTTTACACCTGTCAATCTGGAGACTTCACGAATCGGATACAGTTGCTCGGAATCGTCTGATTCCAGATGCGAATCGCTGCTAACGGTGGCATGTGTCACGGGCATGGGTACCAAAAACCAGCGCTGATTGGGGGGTCATTTAACGCCTTTAAACCTGTCTTTTTCAAGCCTGTTGCATTTCGGACCAATGTCGCTGGCGTATTGCGCAAAAAAAGGAATAATTCTTGCCTGTCTGCTCCTGTGAAAAAGAGCAACGTCGCTGCACCACCCCGCAGCCTCGTCCATGCGCCACTTACCCGGTTGCGCGCATCTGTACATCTGGAGATACATAATGTCTACCTCACCCGTCACCCTGATGGTTGCGCGTCGCGTCGCCAAAGGACGCTACGAAGAATTGATGGCCTGGCTGCGCGAAGGCGAGCAACTGGCCACGGACTTTCCCGGCTACCTGGGCTCGGGCGTGCTCGCACCGCCGCCCCATGATGATGAATTCCAGATCATTTTCCGCTTCGCCGATGAAAAGACCTTGCATGCCTGGGAGTTTTCCGCCTCCCGCAGTGCCTGGTTGAGCCGCGGCAGCGAGCTGTTTGCCGACCCGTCCGAGCACCGCGTGCGGGGCATCGACGGCTGGTTCGGTGCAGTGGGCGCAAGGCCGCCACGCTGGAAGCAGGCGGTGGCGATCTGGCTGGCGTTTTTCCCGGTGTCACTGCTGTTCAACTTCGTGCTGGGCCCGTTGCTCAATCACCTGGACCTGGTGCCTCGCGTGCTGGTCAGCACCCTCGCGCTCACGCCGTTGATGGTTTACCTGTTTATTCCGCTGTCGACGCATCTGCTGGCGAACTGGCTGCACCCCGCGCCGGCAACACGCAAGGCCGCCGAAGCGGCGGCGTGAGTACAGGGGCGGCCCGTCGCTGGTATCATTCGAGCCTGCCAGCGATGCGAGCCTCCCATGACTGCAACGAACGCCCCGATCCTGATCACCGGCGCCGGCCAGCGTGTCGGCCTGCATTGCGCCCTGCGCCTGCTGGACGAGGGCCAGCCGGTGATTTTCAGCTACCGCAGCGAACGCCGCGGCGTGCAGGCCCTGCGCGAACGTGGCGCTGTCGGCATCTTTGCGGACCTCTCCAGCGAGGCCGGGATACTGGCGTTCATCGCTGAACTGAACACCCATGCTCAAAGCCTGCGTGCAATCATCCACAACGCCTCAGCCTGGGTCGCGGAAACGCCTGGCGACGAAAGTCGCGCGTTTACCGACATGTTCAGCGTACACATGCTTGCGCCGTACCTGATCAACCTGCATTGTTCACCTTTGCTGCAACGCTCATCACCTGCCGACATCGTGCACATCAGCGACGATGTGGTGCGCAAGGGCAGTCGTCAGCACATCGCCTATTGCGCCACCAAGGCCGGGCTCGACAGCCTGACGCTTTCGTTTGCCGCGCAGTTTGCGCCGCGAATCAAGGTCAACGGCATCGCCCCGGCGATGGTGATGTTCAACGAAGACGACGACGCGGCCTACCGCGCCAAGGTCCTGGCCAAGTCGGCCCTGGGCATCGAGCCCGGCCCCGAGGTGATCTACCAGAGCGTGCGTTACCTGCTGGACAACCCCTATGTCACCGGTACCACCCTGACCGTCAACGGCGGGCGGCATATCAAGTAAGCCGTTTGTGAGGATGTTGTATGACTTTATCCCTGCCCCACCATTACCGTGAGATTCTCAAGGGCTTGGGTGAAGACCCGGAGCGCGAAGGTCTGCTCGATACGCCCAAACGCGCCGCCAAGGCCATGCAATACCTGTGTCATGGCTATGAGCAAAACCTGGAAACCATCGTCAACGGCGCACTGTTCGCTTCCGACAATGACGAGATGGTGATTCTCAAGGACATCGAGTTGTACTCGCTGTGCGAACACCACCTGCTGCCCTTTATCGGCAAGGCCCACGTGGCCTATATTCCGACCGGCAAGGTGCTGGGCCTGTCGAAGCTGGCGCGCATCGTCGACATGTTCGCCCGACGCCTGCAGATCCAGGAAAACCTCACGCGGCAAATCGCCGATGCCATCCAGGACGTGACCCAGGCCGCCGGTGTAGCGGTGGTGATCGAGGCCAGGCACATGTGCATGATGATGCGCGGTGTGGAAAAACAGAATTCAACCATGAACACCTCGGTGATGCTCGGCGCCTTCCGCGAGTCGAACACCACGCGCATGGAGTTTCTGCAACTGATTGGACGGAGCAAGTAGCAATGCCACAACTTCAACCAGGCATGGCGCGCATCCGGGTCAAGGACCTGTGCCTGCGCACCTATATCGGCATCAATGAGGACGAGATCCTCAACAAGCAGGATGTGCTGATCAACCTGACCATCCTGTATGCCGCCCAGGAAGCCGTGCGCGACAATGACATCGACCATGCCCTGAACTACCGCACCATCACCAAGGCAATCATCGCCCACGTGGAAGGCAATCGCTTTGCCTTGCTGGAGCGCCTGACCCAGGAATTGCTGGACCTGGTGATGAGCAACGAATCGGTGCTGTACGCCGAAGTCGAAGTGGACAAGCCCCACGCGCTGCGCTTTGCCGAGTCGGTTTCGATCACTCTGGCCGCCAGCCGCTGATAGTAAGTGAGCCCTATGAACGACCAACAACGCCTCGAACTCGAAGCCGCCGCCTTTCGCCGATTGGTGGCCCACCTGGACAGCCGCAAGGATGTGCAGAATATCGACCTGATGAACCTAGCCGGCTTCTGCCGCAACTGCCTGTCCAAGTGGTACAAGGCCGAAGCCGACGAACGCCAGATCGAGGTCAGTCTCGATGACGCCCGTGAAGTGGTGTACGGCATGCCGTACGCCGAGTGGAAAGCCCAATACCAGAAAGAAGCCAGCGCCGAGCAACAAGCGGCGTTCGCCAAAGGAAAACCCCATGATTAGGCGCTTGCCGAGCGTTAATTAGAAATGTTCATGCTGGATCCTGAGGCGCGTTTCCCTCACCCTCGTCCCACCCTTGACGTTGAATCGCAACCGAACATTTTATTCTGCGGCCAGATACGCTAAAACTCTAAGTGCTAAGCCAGCTTGGAAGGCAACTTATGGCAATAACGCAAAACACCCGTTGGGTGCAGGTGGACAGCCCCCTCGGCGGCGATGTCCTGCTGCTGCAGAGCATGACCGGCAGTGAAGAGCTGGGGCGTTTGTTCCACTACGAATTGGACCTCACGTCCGAAGATCAGGCGATCAAGTTCGACCAGTTGCTGGGCAAGCCGATGGGCCTGAGCCTGGAACTGTTCGAGGGTGGCCGTCGCCACTTTCACGGCATTGTCGGCAGTTGCCGACAGCTGACCGGCCATGGCCAGTTCGCGGGCTACCGCGTCAGCCTGCGGCCCTGGTTCTGGCTGCTCACACGCACCTCGGATTGCCGGATTTTCCAGAACAAGACAGTGCCGGACATCATCAAGCAGGTATTTCGCGACCTCGGTTTCTCCGACTTCGAAGACAGCCTGAGCGGCAGCTATCACGAGTGGGAATACTGCGTGCAGTACCGCGAAACCAGCTTCGACTTCGTCAGCCGGTTGATGGAGCAGGAAGGCATCTATTACTACTTTCGCCATGAAAAGGCGCGCCACGTACTGGTGCTGGCCGACGCCTACGGTGCCCATTCCACAGCGGCAGACTACGCCTCGGTGCCTTTCTACCCCCCCGATCGGCAAATGCGCGAGCGCGATCATTTCTACGATTGGCAACTGGCGCGGGAAGTGCAATCCGGTTCGCTGGCGCTGAACGACTATGACTTCCAGCGCCCCCGTGCCAGCCTTGATGTGCGCTCCAGTGTGCCGCGCAACCACAGCAACGCCGATTACCCGCTCTACGACTATCCCGGTGAATACGTACAGAGTAACGATGGCGAGCACTACGCGCGTACCCGCATCGAAGCCATTCATAGCCAGTTCGAGCGCGTGCAGTTGCGCGGCTGCGCCCGCGGCCTGGGCTCCGGCCATTTATTCAGACTGACTGGCTACAACCGTGAGGACCAGAACCGCGAATACCTGGTGGTGGTCGCACGCTATCAGATCCGCCAGGAACTCTATGAAAGCGGGCACTTGGAACTGGCCGAGCAGTTCATCAGTGAGCTGGACTGCATGGATGCCAGCCAGGCCTTCCGCCCCCTTCCCTTGACCCCCACGACCATCGTCCGCGGGCCGCAGACCGCCGTGGTGGTTGGCCCCAGTGGCGAGGAGATCTGGACCGACCAGTATGGCCGGGTCAAAGTGCACTTCCACTGGGACCGCCATGACCAATCCAACGAAAACAGCTCTTGCTGGATTCGCGTATCCCAGGCCTGGGCCGGCAAGAACTGGGGAGCCATGCAGATCCCGCGGATCGGTCAGGAAGTGATCGTCAGCTTCCTCGAAGGCGATCCGGATCGGCCGATCATCACAGGTCGTGTCTACAACGCCGAACAAACGGTGCCCTACAAGCTGCCGGCCAATGCCACCCAGAGCGGTGTGAAAAGCCGTTCAAGCAAAGACGGCTCACCCGCCAACTTCAATGAAATCCGCATGGAGGACAAAAAAGGCGAGGAGCAACTGTTTATCCACGCCGAGAAGAACCAGGACATCGAGGTCGAGAACGACGAGACCCACTGGGTCGGCCATGACCGCAGCAAGACCATCGATAACGATGAAACCGTGCACGTCAAACACGACCGCACAGAAACGGTGGACAACAACGAAACCATCTCCATCGGCGTGAACCGTACCGAAGATGTGGGTAATAACGAGAAAATCAGCATCGGTGTCAATCGCACCGAGCACGTGGGCAGCAACGAGACCATCACCATCGGTGCAAACCGCACGGAAAAGGTCGGTGCCAACGAAAAGATCACCATCGTCAGCAACCGCACCGAAGAGGTAGGTGGCAACGAGACCATCGACATCACGGGCAACCGTAATGAAACGGTCAACGGCAACGAAGGGATCGAGATCAACGGCAACCAGAGTACCCAGATCGGCCAGAACGAATCCCGTGACGTCGACCGGAACCGAACCACAAGCATCAAGCAGAACGACAGCCTGGACGTTGGCAAGCACTTTTCCCTCACCGCCGGCGACTCCATTACCCTGACCACGGGCGCGTCCAGCATCACCATGAAGAAGGACGGCTCCATCACGATTCGCGGCAAGAACATCATCATCGACGGTTCCGGCGCCATCAACATCAAGGCCAACAAGAACGTGGTGATCAAAGGGCAGAAGATCCTGCAGAACTAGGACATGGAGGTATGTATATGACGGTTCATTACCCGCTACCCACCCAGGCCCGCATCGACGGGGTAGTCATCGGCACCCTGCTCGACCTGCCGACTGCCGGCGCGCCCACGGTCACCTACCCAGGTTGCCCGAACAGCAGCGGCATCGTCGCTCGTTGCACCGCACGGCTAAGCCCGGCGGATATCGGCAGCCCGGTGGCGCTCATGTTCGAAGATGGCGACCCGGTACGCCCTCTGGTGATCGGCCTTCTGCTTGGCGCACAGGCCGCACCGGCTCCCGTCGCCAGCGTGCGGCTGGATGAGCAGTGCCTGGAGTTGAGCGCAGAACGCGAGATTGTGCTGCGTTGCGGCAAAGCCAGCATCACCCTGACCCGCGCCGGCAAAGTGATTATCCAGGGCGCCTACCTGTCCAGTCGCTCCAGCGGAGTCAACCGCATCAAGGGCGGTTCGGTGCAAATCAACTAGGCAGGTAGTCGCACGATGGAATTGCTCAATGCCAGCAAACTGATGACTGCCTATACCTTGGGCATGGGCCGCGATGGGCGCGAATCCCTGGTGGTGGTGGCCAAAGGCACTTTTAATCTGCCGCTGGACGGCCGCGCCCTGACCCTCGCAGACAGTCAGCAACCGCTATTGATGGCAGACACCTTCCTCGGCGAGCCGGGCCTCAGCGCCCCGCTGCAGGAAATGGACTTCGCCCCAGTCAAGCCCTTCTGCGATGTGCTGGTGTGTGGCAAGGCCTACGCGCCCGGCGGGCGGCCCGTAACGCAGTTGACGGCGGGTATTCGCGTGGGTCGGGTGAGCAAGGCTTTTTCCGTCCTTGGCCCGCGGCACTGGCAGTTGGGACTACTGGGTATATCTCCCGGCTCGCCGCAACCTTTTACCGAACAGAGCATCTCCTATGCCCAGGCCTACGGTGGCTCCCATCCTATGGTGAACGCCCCCGAAATGCGTGACGGTTACCGGGACAACCCAAGCGGTTGTGGCTGGTACCCGCGCGGCCTTGATAACGCCTACATCGTCGGCAGGCCAATGCCCAACACCGAGGAAGTGGGCAAACCGATCGACAACCCCTGTGGTGATTTTCGCCCTATGGCCCTCGGCCCCATCGCTCGTAGCTGGCCGCAACGCGCGCGCTTCGCCGGTACCTACGACGATGCCTGGAAGGCCGACTGCTTTCCGTTTCTGCCAGCGGACTTCGACACCCGCTACTTTCAGGCCGCCCCTGAGGACCAGCAGATCGAATACCTGCGCGGCGGCGAGGATGTACGACTGCTAAACCTCACCGCCCAGGAGCAGGCGGGCTTTCGCATCCCTGAAATGGAGGTGCCGGTGACCTTTTTCCTGAAAAAAGGCGGCCATGAAACGGTGTCAGCGGTGATCGACACCCTGCTGATCGACACAGACGCTCGCCAGGTGCAGTTGACTTGGCGTATCTCCCGTCCGCTACGGCGCAACATGTTCGAGATTGCCCAGGTGCTGGTCGGCACGATGTCCACCGGCTGGTGGCGCGCCCGAGAACTGGGTAAAGATTACTACCCGTCGCTGCGCGCCCTGATAAACGCCAGGCGCGCCCCAGAGGAAACGCACTGATGCGTGCGCTGAGCATTATCGGCTCCGGCATGGTCAGCGCTGTCGGCCTCAGTGCACCGGCCAGCTGCGCGGCGATCCGCTGCGCCATCGACAACTTCCAGGAAACCCGCTTTATCGATCGCGGCGGTGAATGGCTCATTGCCGCCAGCGTGCCGCTGGAACAGCCCTGGCGCGGCCGCACCAAGCTGATCAAGATGGCCGCCCGAGCCATTGCCGAGGCGCTGCACAGCACCCCCAACATCGACCCGGAAAAGACCCCGCTGCTGCTGGGGCTGGCAGAACTCGAGCGCCCCGGCCGCCTCGAGGGTCTCGATAAAGGGCTGCTGCACGCCATCGAAGACGAACTGGGCCTGCGTTTTCATCCCGCCTCCAGCATCATCGCCCATGGCCGGGTCAGTGCCGCCGTGGCACTTCTTGATGCACGCACGCTGATCTACCAGGGTGGCCATCGCCACGTGCTGATTGCCGGCGTCGACTCCTTCCTTAGCGGACCAACGCTGACCGCCTTCGAACAACGCGAGCGCCTGCTCACCCGTCAGAACTCCAACGGTTTTATCCCCGGCGAAGGGGCTGCAGCCGTGGTGCTGGCCGCCCTCGTTGCCAGTGAAAAGCCGCAATTGACCTGCATCGGCCTGGGTTTCGGCACGGAACAGGCCACGGTGGAGTCCGAAGACATCCCGCTACGCGCCGAAGGCCTGACCCAGGCCGTGCGCGCGGCCCTGAGCGAAGCCGGTTGCGGGTTGGAGCAGATGGATTATCGCCTGACGGATATTTCCGGCGAACAGTATTACTTCAAGGAAGCCTCCCTGGCCCTGAGCCGCAACCTGCGGGTACGCAAGGAGTTCTTCCATCTCTGGCACCCGGCCGACTGCATCGGCGAAGTCGGCGCCGCCATCGGCCCGGCGATGCTCGCCGTAGCGCTGGCCGCCAGCCGTAAGGGCTATGGCGAAGGACCGAACATTTTTTGCCATCTGGGCAACGACGCCGGCCAACGCGCCGTCGCACTGCTCAGCTACCAGACCGTGAGGGCTGCCTGATGGCCAACCAAGTATTTGCCAACAATATGGAAGTGTCCTGCAAATCGGCCGACGGCAAGTCGATCGCCTGCTTTCCGGATGTCTGCTTCACCCCCCCCGTGGCCCCGCCTACCCCGCTGGGTGTGCCCATCCCCTACCCCAACACCGGCATGGCCAAGGACACGACCAAGGGCAGTCGGACGGTGAAGATCAGTGGTAAGGAAATCATGCTCAAGGACCAGAGCTACTTCAAGACCAGCTATGGGGATGAGGCTGGGAACGCCCCCAAAAAAGGCGTCATCACCAGCAAGATAAAGGGCAAGGTGTATTTCACCTCCTGGTCGATGGATGTGAAATACGAAGGGAAGAACGTTGTCCGACACATGGACCTGACCACCCACAACCACGCCTCCCAACCGGGCAACACCATGCCCTGGACCTACACGGACCGAATGGCACTGGCCAAGGATTTGTCCCAATGCGAGGGAGAACGAGACCGGGCAAAAGACGCTTGCGGGGATACCAAGCAAAAAATGATCTGCCCGGATATCACCACACTACTGGCCGCGACCAAAGCCAGGAAAGCCGCTAAAGACGCGGCAGGCGACGGTTTTAAAGATAATGCGGCCTATGCGGGCAAACATGCCGAAGTCCAGGGCAAGTATTCGACCCTGGCCAAGACCATCAACAGCGACGCGTGCCAAAAGGCGATGCGCTGTTTTCTTGCGCCGTTCAAACCCAACAGATGCTGCCCGGGACAAACCGGCGACCACCTGATCGATTCGGCGTCCTTTACCGACGGACCGGCCTTTCCCGGCCAACCCAGAAGCAAGCACCCCACCAAAGCCGGCTGGAGCAAATACCGGACCGACAAAGCCCCGGTGATGTGTGCAGAGGGGCCCAATCAGACCACCGCCACCCACGGCCAGATGCATACACGGCGTGGGGTGGTGGCCTTGCATGAAGCCGATACAAAGGGTGAGTGGCCAAGGGCAAGGGCCACGCAGACTGGGGCCTTGGCGGCCAAGAAAACCTTTCCGGACTCCGACTGCAGTCAGGAATGTCTGGAAGCTCAGTTGAACAAGTATCACGACAAAGTAAAGGATCCAGGCAAGGAAAAACCGATCAATGCCTGCGCGTCGATGACCAGTAATCAAGACGAGCGCAATAAGGCTCAGGCCGAGATGAAGCCTATCAGGCGTGGCCGTTAATTTACTCACATCAGGAGACCAACATGGACACTCGAGACCCAGCATTCCGCGGCCTCAGCATTGGTACTGGGGTCGTTCGCTACTCAGATCTCAGCTATTTGATTACTACGAACGACCTTTCTATCAGCGAAGGCTACACCGGTTCGATAATGTTCAACCTGGACTGTGGAGACTGGTACGCAGGGACAGTGCCATGGCTTGCCTGTTCAGGAACGGTCTGTCATATCCCGGCTGAGCGCTTCCTGGCATTGGGCATTGATGGATCTATAGAAGCCAGTGGCGGTGGCGAGGTAAAGGAAGAAGCCCCCATCGCCAACTGCGGCGTAGACCCCAAAAAACGCGGCCCTCTGCGTGAAATCCGTGGCATCGCCAAAGGTCGAGCCTATGCCGTAGGCACCTGTCGGCAAGCCTATGTTCGCGAAGACGAAGACCAGTGGCGATGCATCGACCAGAGCGCCCAGGTCGGTGACACCCCGATCACCGACACCAGCTTCGAATCCATCGATGGCTTCAGCGAACAGGAAATCTATACCGTCGGTTGGGAAGGGGAAATCTGGCAATACGACGGCGCCCGCTTCACCCAGCAGAACAGCCCGACCAACCTGGCGCTCTACAAGGTTCGCTGCGCGCCGGACGGCTTCGTCTACGCCTGCGGCCAGCTCGGGACCTTGCTTCGCGGACGCAATGATCAGTGGGAAATGATCGAACATGAAAGCACGGAGGAGGACCTCTGGGGCATGGAAGTTTTCAATGGACAGCTTTATGTGTCTTCCACGCATTTCGTCTACCGGCTCGAGGACGGCAAACTCAAGCCCGTCGACTTCGGTGACGACGTTCCACTGACCTGTTATCACCTGAGCGCGGCCGACGGGATCATGTGGTCCATCGGGCCCAAGGATGTCATGCAGTTCGATGGTTCGACCTGGACGCGGTGCCTGCGAATTGACTAACCCAACGCTCCTGCCCTGCCCTTGCATCAGGAGCGACGACTGATGAACACACTTCCCGTCGTCCTTGACCTGCATGCTGAAGAAGCCAGCTTCCTCGCTGTCCTGCGTGACTACGCATTACGCGCGCCACATTACGACTTGGACGATCTCGGCAAACTGGAAGACCGTATCGACGCTCATCTCGATGGCCTGCGTATCGCCGGCCCCGCCGGCCTGGAAACCTTGCTGGCCCAACTCGGCCCACATACGGTTGGCGAGGTGTTCGCTGGCGTGGTCCTGGCCTTCGAGACACACAATACGAACGGGTTGGCGCAGCTCAGCGAGCACGTGAGAGAGGCTGTGGAAACGGAGCGAGGTTACCTGATGGCCTTGGGGTGGCTCGATTGGGAGTGGGTAGCGCCCTGGATCGACCGCATGCTCGCCTCCCCCAAGCCCCTGTTCCGCCGCCTCGGCCTTGCCGCTTGCGGTATGCATCGCCACAATCCCGGCGCTGCGCTGCTTACGGAGCTTTCGCAAGCCGACCCCAGCGTACTGGCACGTGCCGCCCGCACGGCCGGCGAGCTGCGTCGGCATGACCTGATGCCGACCATTCGTGCCCACCGTCTACATCAAGATGCAGCGACGCGCTTCTGGGTCAATTGGGCCACCGCACAAATGGGCGATGAGTACGCCCTGGAGCCACTGCGCCCCTTCGCCGAGCAACCGGGCGAGTTCCAGTACCGCGCGCTCTGCGTCCTGTTGGCCTGGCAACATCCTGAGCACAGCATCGCCTGGATACACCAGTTGATACAGAACCCTGAGCAGCGCCGCATCGGCATTCAGGCCATTGGGCTGCTGGGTAATCCCGTCGGCGTGCCGTGGCTGATCCAGCAGATGAGCGACCTGCCTTATGCCCGCGTCGCCGGCGAAGCCTTCAGCCTGATGACCGGCGTAGACCTTGCGCTGCTCAATCTGGAACTGCAGCAGTTGCCGGATTTCGATGCTGGCCCGAACGACGACGCCGAGGACTCCAATGTCGTCATGGACCCCGATGAGAACCTGCCCTGGCCCGACCCGCAGTCAATCGCCGTCTGGTGGCAGGCTCATGAAGGCGATTTCCAGACAGGCGTCGGCTACATACTGGGGTTGCCTCAAAGCGAAAGCAGTTTCAAGCAAGCGCTTGCCGGGGGCCTGCAACGCCAGCGCATTGCCGCCGCCTGTGGTATCGCCCGCTTTCGGCCGAGCGACGTGCTTTTCCCGACCAGCGCACCGGTCAGGCGACAAAAGAAGTGCTGGAACGTCCGGGGCGATTAATCCTTCGGTAGTTAAAAATCGCAAAAAAATTGCATCCGGTAAATGATTGATTTATGAACGATAAAACTCACATAACAGTAGTAAGGCTGCAGAAATCATGACTGACTTGAACACCCTGCTCACCAGCCTCAACAGCGGTGAACACGCGTTTGCCGATACCCTGGCCTTTGTTGCTGCCGGCTACGACTACCAGCCTCAAGGCTTCACCAACGGCGGCGTGGAAAACGCTGCCGGGCAAAACGAAGGTTCGTGCAAGACCTTGGGGTTGGCGCTGCTGGAAGGCTTGAGCGACCAGCAAGCGCTGCTGGCGTTTGGTGAACATTACCGTTCGGTGGTGGCCACGCCGCAGGGCAGTGACCACGGCAATATTCGCGCGTTGATTGCCCACGGGCTGGCAGGTGTGAAATTTGCGGCACAACCCCTGACCCGCAAATCCTGAGTCAAATGCAAATCAAAATGTGGGAGGAGGCTTGCCCCCGATAGCGGTGGGTCAGCCAACTATTCATCAACTGGTACATTGCCACCGGGGCAAGCCCCCTCCCACCTTTAAATTGCACTCATAAAAAAACCGGCCTCGCAGCCGGTTTTTTTTAATTCAACGGGTTCAGAACGAAGCGTTCTGCAGACCGTCCAGGTACCGCTCGGCATCCAGGGCCGCCATGCAACCGGCGCCGGCGGAGGTAATGGCCTGGCGATACACGTGGTCAGCCACGTCACCGGCGGCGAAGATGCCTTCGATGTTGGTGGCAGTCGCATTGCCTTCGCGGCCGCCCTGCACCACCAGGTAACCGTCCTTGGCTTCCAGCACACCTTCGAACAACGAGGTGTTCGGGGTGTGGCCGATGGCGATGAACACGCCGTCGACTTTCAGCTCGTCGAAGCTGCCGTCGTTGTTCTTCAGGCGGGCACCGGTCACGCCCATGTTGTCGCCCAGGACTTCGTCCAGGGTGGCGTTGAGCTTGAGGATGATCTTGCCTTCAGCCACACGGGCGTGCAGCTTGTCGATCAGGATCTTCTCGGCGCGGAACGTCTCACGACGGTGAACCAGGGTCACGGTGCTGGCGATGTTGGCCAGGTACAGCGCCTCTTCCACGGCGGTGTTGCCGCCGCCGACAACAGCGACCGGCTTATTGCGGTAGAAGAACCCGTCGCAGGTCGCGCAGGCCGAAACGCCCTTGCCCATGAACGCTTCTTCGGACGGCAGGCCCAGGTAGCGGGCGCTGGCACCGGTAGCGATGATCAGCGCGTCGCAGGTGTAGACGCCGCTGTCACCGGTCAGGCTGTAAGGCTTCTTGGAGAAGTCGACTTTGTTGATGTGATCAAACACGATCTCGGTTTCAAAGCGTTCGGCGTGTTCTTTCATGCGCTCCATCAGCACCGGGCCGGTCAGGCCGTGGACGTCGCCAGGCCAGTTGTCGACTTCGGTGGTGGTGGTCAACTGACCGCCCGCCTGCATGCCGGTGATCAGCAGCGGCTTGAGGTTGGCCCGGGCAGCGTAGACGGCAGCGCTGTAACCGGCAGGGCCGGAACCGAGAATAATCACTCGCGAATGACGGGTATCAGACATGACTCGCTCCTATCGACCGCCCGGACTACAAGACGGCTGGAATAAAAAAGGACCGCGAAGCACTTGGGGAAGGCTTGAACTCGCGGATCCTGAAAATAATGGGTGCAGCGTATAGAGGGGGGCAAGATTAAGGAAATACGGAATAACAATCCAGCTCATAGGTGGTCTCTATGCAGTCACCCCGTTCAATCGATGGGTTTGTTACCGCTGATGTCGCCGCTTTCGCCTGGGATACAAAGCCGGTAAGGTCGGCGCGTTCGCCCCTTTGCTCGGAGTTCTCCATGCCCGCCCCCGCTCTTTCCGGCCCGCAGTACCTGCGTGAAGGCCTCAAACTGGTGTTGAGCCCTGGCCTGCGCCTGTTTGTGCTGCTGCCGCTGATGATCAATCTCGTGCTGTTCGTCGGTTTGATCTATTTTGCCGGCCATCAATTCAGCCTGTGGGTCGACCATTTGATGCCGACCCTGCCCAATTGGCTGAGTTTTCTGAATTACCTGCTTTGGCCTTTATTTGTGGTGCTGGTGGTGCTGATGGTGTTTTTCACCTTCACGATGCTCGCCAATATCATCGCGGCGCCGTTCAATGGCTTTCTCTCGGAGAAGGTTGAAGTGGTGGTACGCGGCACCGATGACTTCCCGGCCTTCAGCTGGGGCGAGTTGATCGCCATGGTGCCGCGCACGCTGGCCCGTGAATTGCGCAAACTGGGCTACTTCCTGCCGCGAGCCATCGGCCTGTTTATCCTGTCGTTCATCCCGGTGGTCAACCTGATCGCGGCGCCGTTGTGGCTGCTGTTCGGCGTGTGGATGATGGCAATCCAATACATCGACTACCCGGCCGACAACCACAAGTTGGGCTGGAACGAAATGCTCGCCTGGCTGCGCCAGAAGCGCTGGCAGAGCATGAGCTTCGGCGGCGTCGTCTACCTGGTGCTGCTGGTGCCGGTGGTCAACCTGCTGATGATGCCGGCGGCGGTGGCCGGGGCTACGTTGTTCTGGGTGCGTGAGCAAGGCGCCGAGGCGATGGCCGTGCCGAAAGTGACCCGGTCATAAATCCATCATCTGCATGACACAATGGCGACATGGCCCACAGCGACACTGTGGGTCATGACGACCGCTTTGCTTCACATCACCCTCATCACCGAAACCTTCCCGCCAGAGATCAACGGGGTGGCCAATACCCTTGGCCGCTTGTGCGAAGGATTACGTGCGCGTGGCCATCAAGTCGAACTGGTACGCCCACGCCAGGGCGCCGACCAGAGCCGCCCCAGCGACGACGAATTACTGCTGTGCCGTGGCTGGCCATTGCCCGGTTACCCGGGCCTGCAATGGGGCCAGTCGTCGATGCACAAGCTGCTGCGGCGCTGGACACGGCAGCGCCCGGACGTGCTGTATATCGCCACCGAGGGGCCGCTGGGGCTGTCGGCACTGCGTGCGGCGCGGCGCTTGGGGATCAGCGTGGTCAGCGGTTTTCATACCAATTTCCAGCAGTACTCCAACCAGTACGGTTTGAGCCTGTTAAGCCGCCTGGTCACGCATTACCTGCGCTGGTTTCATAACCGTTCCACGTTGACCTTGGTGCCCAGCGCCAGCCAGCGCCTGGAACTGGAGCGGCGGCATTTCGAACGTCTGGGGATGTTGTCACGCGGGGTCGACAGCCAGCTGTTCCACCCGGCCAAGCGCGACAACACCCTGCGTGATAGCTGGGGCTTGGCAAACGATGATATTGGCGTGCTGCACGTTGGGCGCCTGGCCCAGGAGAAAAACCTCGCGCTGCTCAAACGCTGCTTCGATGCCCTGCAGGCAACGTACCCACAACGCCGGATGAAGCTGATCATCGTCGGCGATGGTCCGCAACGCCCGCTGCTGGAACGCGACCTGCCCGATGCGGTGTTCTGCGGCACTCAGCGCGGCGAGGAGCTGGCACGGCATTACGCCTCGGGGGATCTGTTCCTGTTTCCCAGCCTGACCGAAACCTTTGGCAACGTGGTGTTGGAAGCGATGGCTTCAGGATTGGGCGTAGTGGCTTATGACCAGGCGGCGGCCACCCAGCATATCCGCCATGGCTACAACGGCGTATTGGCGATGCCGGGGGATGAAAACGCGTTTTGCGATGCGGCCATTTGGCTGCTGGAAGAACGGGAGACGTTGCGCAGGGCGCGCTTGAATGCCCGCCAACATGCCAGCCGCCAGGGCTGGCCGGCGATTATCGAGCAGTTCGAACATCAACTCCGTGGGGCGTGCGGCGAGCAGCCTGCGATTGCAGGGGCGTCGCGCTTGATCTGACGGGCTTGATGGGCCGTCGGATCAAGCGCGGGCAAGCGCCGCTTAGACCAGGGTCGTCAACGCTTCACGACTGAACGGCAGGATGTCGCCCTCACGACCTTCACGCACCTTCACCGCCCAATCCGGGTCAACCAGCAGCGCGCGGCCCACGGCGACCAGATCGAATTCATCGTTGTTCAGGCGCTCCAGCAGTTTCTCCAGGCTGGCCGGCTGCGCGACTTTGTCGGTGTTGACCATGAACTGCAGGAACTCGCCATCCAGGCCGACGCTGCCGACGGTGATGGTCGGTTTGCCGGTGAGCTGGCGTGTCCAGCCGGCCAGGTTGAGGTCGGAGCCTTCGAATTCCGGCTCCCAGAAACGGCGAGTGGAGCAGTGGAAAATATCCACGCCGGCGTCGGACAACGGCTTGAGGAACTCGCCCAGCGCCTCGGGGGTTTGCACCAGGCGCGCGGTGTAATCCTGCTGCTTCCACTGGGAGAACCGGAAGATGATCGGGAAGTCCGGACCGACGGCAGCGCGGGTGGCCTGAATCAACTCAATGGCGAAACGCGACCGGTTGGCCAAGCTGCCACCGTACTCGTCGGTACGCTGGTTGCTGCCTTCCCAGAAGAACTGGTCGACCAGATAACCATGGGCGCCGTGGATCTCAACGCCGTCCATGCCGATGCTCTGGGCATCCTTGGCGGCTTGGGCGAAGGCGTTGATCACCTCCTTGATGTCTTGATGCGTCATGCCATGCACCACCACAGTGCCATCCTTGAGTTTTTCCATCGGGCCATAGGCCGGCACGCTGGCGTCGGGCTCGGTGCCGATGCGGCGCACGCTGCCCACGTGCCACAACTGCGGGACGATCTTGCCGCCTTCGGCGTGTACCGCATCGACGACTTTCTTCCAGCCCGTCAGGGCGGCTTCACCGTAGAAGTGCGGCACATTGGGGTAGCCATTCGAGGCTTGATGACCGACCACGGTGCCTTCGGTGATGATCAGGCCTACGCCGGCAGCGGCACGGCGACGGTAGTACTCGATGACTTTGGAGTTGGGAACGCCACCCGGCGAGAACGAGCGGGTCATCGGTGCCATGACGACGCGGGTCGACAGTTGCAACGCACCGAGCTGGAAGGGTTTGAACAAGGCTTGGACGGGCATGGGGCACTCCACGAAAGACGGGGTTTATGACGTGGATAATATGGGGAGCGCAAGGTGCTGGGTAGCACTATTGATCTGGGTGATTAAGGGGTAAAAGTGGCACAACCCGGTTGCCGCTGACCTGTAGTGAGCGGGCTTGCCCGCTCACCACAAAAGCCTCCTGGAGGTCTTCAGGCCAGGGCTTTTTCGATGGCCTGGACGATCGTCGGATCATCCGGCGCAGTACGCGGGGAAAAGCGTGCGAGCACCCGCCCATCCTTGCCCAGTAGGAACTTCTCGAAATTCCAGGTGATGTCCCCAGGAAACTCGGCACCCTCGCCCGCCAGCAAGCGGTACAGCTGATGACGGTCAGGGCCGTTGACCTCAAGCTTGCTGCCCAGGGGGAAGGTCACGCCGTAGTTCAGGCTGCAGAATTCCTGAATCTCTTGCTCGGTACCCGGCTCCTGGCCCGCAAATTGATTGCACGGCAGGCCAAGCACGGTAAATCCCTGGCCTTTGTATTGCTGATAGAGGTTTTCCAACGCCGCGTATTGCGGGGTCAAGCCACACTTGGACGCCACATTGACCACCAGCACGACTTGCCCCTTGAAGGGGGCCAGCGGCAGCTCTTGTCCGTCCAACGCTTTGAGTTTCAGGTCGTGGAAAGCACTCATGACGAACTCCAGATATTCCATGTTCTTTGCATTACGATGCTTGGAGATTACAACCCGCAAGCCTGCAATCATAGACGCCGATGACAAAACTCGCCTGCGGGTTACTGAGCGGTCGGCCACGGCAAAATCGGGATGGCGGTCACCGCGTTCTGCGGGCTGCCTTCGATCAGGCGGTCGCTGTAGACCAGGTAGACCAGAGTGTTGCGCTGCTTGTCGAGGAAACGCACCACCTGCATGGTCTTGAACACCAGTGAGGTGCGCTCCTTGAACACTTCGTCGCCGTCCTTGAGTTCACCCTTGAAGCGAATCGGCCCGACCTGGCGGCAGGCAATCGATGCTTCAGCACGGTCTTCGGCCAGGCCCAGGCCGCCTTTGACGCCGCCGGTCTTGGCACGCGACAGGTAGCAGGTCACACCGTCGACCTTGGGGTCATCGAACGCTTCAACAACGATCCGGTCGTTGGGGCCGACAAACTTGAACACCGTCGACACCTGGCCGATTTCCTCGGCCGAAGCCAGCAGCGGCATGGCCAGCAGCAGGCCGAGCAATCCCTTCATCACGCGCATCGTGTACTTCCTATGGTTAAACCAGGATCAGGTTGTCGCGGTGAACCAGTTCCGGTTCGGCCATATAACCCAAGAGTCCGACAATCGCATCCGACGATTGTCCAATAATCTTCTGCGCTTCCAGGGCGCTGTAGTTGGCCAGGCCACGGGCGATCTCGCGACCGTCGGGCGCGACACACACCACCATCTCGCCACGACGGAAGCTGCCCTGTACCAACTTGACGCCCACCGGCAACAAACTCTTGTTGCCCTGGGACAAGGCCGACACGGCACCATCATCGAGTACCAGAGTGCCACGGGTCTGCAGGTGCCCGGCCAGCCACTGCTTGCGCGCCGCCAGCATGCCGCGCTCCGGCGACAGCAACGTGCCGATGCGCTCACCGGCCTTGAGACGATCCAGCACGCGCTCAATGCGCCCGCCAACGATGATGGTGTGGGCACCGGAACGCGCGGCCAGGCGCGCAGCGCGCAGCTTGGTCTGCATGCCGCCACGGCCCAGCGCGCCGCCCACGCTGCCGGCCACGGCGTCCAGTGCCGGGTCATCGGCACGCGCCTCATAGATCAACTGGGCATCGGGGTTGTTGCGCGGGTCGGCGTCGAACATGCCGTCGCGGTCGGTGAGGATCACCAACAGGTCGGCTTCCACCAGGTTGGCCACCAGGGCGGCCAGGGTGTCGTTGTCGCCGAAGCGGATTTCGTCGGTGACCACTGTGTCGTTCTCGTTGATCACCGGGATCACCTTGAGCTCGACCAGGGCACGCAAAGTGCTGCGGGCATTGAGGTAGCGCTTGCGGTCGGACAGGTCGTCGTGGGTGAGCAGGATCTGCGCGGTGTGGCGGCCGTGCTCGGCAAAGCTCGATTCCCAGGCTTGCACCAGGCCCATCTGGCCGATGGCGGCGGCGGCTTGCAGTTCGTGCATCGCGCTGGGTCGCGCGGTCCAGCCAAGGCGGCTCATCCCGGCGGCAACCGCCCCGGACGACACCAGCACCAACTCCACGCCCGCTTCATGCAGGGCCACCATCTGTTCGACCCAGACGCTCATGGCTGCGCGATCGAGCCCCTTGCCATCCGCCGTCAACAACGCACTGCCGATCTTTACGACCCAGCGCTGCGCACCTGTCACTTTGCTCCGCATCATCTTCAACCTTAGAGTGAGGGCCGCGCGACCCAGCGCCGCCCATAACGTTATACCCGGATACCAAAACGCCGCTCCAGGGAGCGGCGTTCAAGTTTATCGCAACGGATCAGTCGCGCACGTAAATGATTTCCGGACCGTCTTCATCATCCACGTCTTCTTCGTCCCAATCGTCGTCGCCGATGTCGTGCACCGACTTCACGCCGCTGCGGCGCAGGGCACGCTGGTCGTCCAGGGCCTGCAACTGAGCACGGGCTTCGTCTTCGATCTGCTGGTCAAGCTCGGCGAGTTCGGCCTTGTACACCGGGTCGGCCGCCAGGCGGTCGGCGCGGTCTTCGAGGTAGCGCATGATGTCGCGGGTCAGGCGCTCGGTGCCCTCTTTGGCGATGGCCGAGATCACGTAGACCGGGCCGGTCCACTCCAGGCGGTCGACGATTTCCTTGACGCGTTCCTCGTGCTCTTCTTCGAGGATCTGGTCGCATTTGTTCAGCACCAACCAACGATCACGCTCGGCCAGGGCCGGGCTGAATTTGGTCAGCTCGCTGACGATCACTTCGGCGGCATCCGCTGCGCTGGTTTCATCCAGCGGCGCCATGTCGACGAGGTGCAGCAACAAACGGGTACGCGACAAGTGCTTGAGGAAGCGAATCCCCAGGCCTGCGCCGTCGGAAGCACCTTCGATCAGGCCGGGAATGTCGGCGATGACAAAGCTTTTCCAGCGATCGACGCTGACCACGCCCAGGTTGGGTACCAGGGTGGTGAACGGGTAGTCGGCGACTTTCGGCTTGGCGGCCGAGACCGAGCGAATAAAGGTACTTTTGCCGGCGTTCGGCAGGCCCAACAGGCCGACGTCCGCCAGTACTTTCATTTCCAGTTTGAGGTCACGCTGCTCGCCCGGCTTGCCCGGCGTGGTCTGGCGTGGCGCACGGTTGGTACTGGACTTGAATCGGGTGTTACCCAGACCGTGCCAGCCGCCCTGCACCACCATCAGCTTCTGGCCGGCCTTGGTCAGGTCGCCGATCACTTCCTGGGTGGCGGAGTCGATGATCGTGGTGCCGACCGGTACACGCAGTACCAGGTCTTCGCCTTTTTTACCGGTGCAGTCGGTGCTGCCGCCGTTGGAGCCACGCTCGGCATCGAAGTGGCGGGTGTAACGGTAGTCGACCAGGGTGTTGAGGTTTTCGTCGGCCATCATGTAGATGGAACCGCCGTCACCGCCGTCACCGCCGTTGGGGCCACCGTTTTCGATGAATTTTTCGCGACGGAAACTCATGCAACCGTTACCGCCGTCGCCTGCTTTTACTCGGATGGAAACTTCATCAACGAACTTCATAACAAAACGCCTCTCGCCGCACGGACGAGCTTAAAAAACCAAGACATAAGACTCTTGCAAAAATGAGCGCAGCGACCTCAAACAGCGACCGCCTATCCAGCGCCTGAGCTCATTACAAACAGCTTTGCAAGAGACTCACTCCACAAACGAAAAAGCCCCGTCGCAAGACAGGGCTTTTCCAGCGATCTCGCAATTAAGCTGCGACAACGCTCACGTAACGGCGGTTGAACGCGCCTTTTACTTCAAACTTGATCACGCCTTCGATTTTCGCGAAGAGGGTGTGATCTTTACCCATGCCAACACCGTAACCGGCGTGGAATTGGGTGCCGCGCTGACGCACGATGATGTTGCCCGGAATGATTTTCTGGCCGCCATACATCTTAACGCCAAGGCGTTTGGCTTCTGAGTCGCGACCGTTACGGGTACTACCACCAGCTTTTTTGTGTGCCATGAGTCAATTCTCCTAGTGAGGAATTAGGCTGAAATTAAGCCTGAATACCGGTGATTTTGATCTCGGTGTACCACTGGCGGTGGCCCATACGCTTCATGTGGTGCTTACGACGACGGAACTTGATGATGCGGACTTTATCGTGACGACCTTGGGAGATCACTTCAGCCACAACGGTAGCGCCAGCAACAACTGGAGCGCCGATGTTCACGTCATCGCCATTGGCGACCAACAGAACGCGATCAAAAGTAACGGATTCGCCGGTAGCGATTTCCAGTTTTTCGATCTTCAGGTATTCACCTGGGGCGACCTTGTATTGCTTGCCACCAGTAACAATTACTGCGTACGACATGGTATTTCTCCGATAATCCTGCTCACCCAGCGCTTTATAAGAAGAGGTATTGGCTGGCATGGCTGCATGGGATGGACGTCCCGAATGCAATTGCGTAAGGCAGGTGCTGCCCAGGAAGTTCAGGGTGCGCGATTGTACGCAAGCTGTGGAAGGCTTGCAAGGGGCCGTCTATCGCGCCTTGACACTGCGGGGTCAGGGTCCTAGCATGCCGCGCAACCCTTCTGGAGCGACTGTCGCTGATGCAACCCCAAGCTTTCTACCGCGCGGTCGCGGACGATTTTAGCGCCGTCGACGGCATCATCAAGCAGCAGCTGACGTCTAAAGTGCCGCTGGTCTCCAAAATTGGCGACTACATTACGTCGGCGGGCGGTAAGCGCCTGCGTCCTTTATTAGTGTTGCTGTGTGGCAAGGCCCTGGGCCGCGAAGGCGATGACCTGCGCCTGCTCGCCGCTACCATCGAGTTCCTGCACACCGCCACCCTGCTGCATGACGACGTGGTCGACATGTCCGGCATGCGCCGTGGCCGTGAAACCGCCAATGCCATGTGGGGCAACGCCCCGAGCGTGCTGGTGGGCGACTTCCTGTATTCGCGCTCGTTCGAAATGATGGTCGAGCTGGGCTCGATGCCGGTGATGAAGATCCTTTCACAGGCCACGCGCATCATCGCCGAAGGCGAAGTATTGCAACTGTCGAAGGTGCGTGACGCCAGCACTACCGAAGAAACCTATATGGAAGTGATTCGCGGCAAGACCGCGATGCTCTTCGAAGCCTCGACCCATAGCGCCGCCGCGTTGTGTGGCGCCAGCGCCGAACAGGCCGAAGCGCTGCGCACCTTTGGTGATCACCTGGGCGTGGCGTTCCAGCTGGTGGACGACCTGCTGGACTACCGCGGCGACGCCGAAACCCTGGGCAAGAACGTCGGTGACGACCTGGCCGAGGGCAAACCGACCTTGCCGCTGATCTACACCATGCGCGAAGGTACGCCGGAACAGGCCGCCCTGGTGCGCAAGGCGATCCAGAAAGGCGGCATCGAGGACCTGGAAAGCATCCGCGCTGCCGTGGAAGCTTCGGGTTCGCTGGACTACACCGCGCAACTGGCGCGTGACTATGTGGCCCGTGCAATCAAATGCCTGGAAGCCCTGCCGGCCAGCGAATACCGGGACGCCCTGGTTGAGCTGAGTGAGTTCGCGGTCGCGCGTACGCACTAAAATACTTGCATGTGGGAGGGGCGCCGCCCCTCCACATTTAGGTTGTATTGCCAATTCCAGGGCGCCCCTGAGCCAAAAACCTTATATAATGTGCGACTTTTAGCCATCCCTGACTCCCGAGGAGCTTTAGTGAGCACGTTGCCACCCTGCCCGAAATGCAATTCCGAATTCACCTACGAAGACGGCGCCCAACTGATCTGCCCGGAATGCGCCCATGAGTGGTCCGCCAGTGGCGAGGCCGAAGTGGCCGGCGATGAAACCGTGAAGAAAGACTCTGTGGGCAACGTCCTGCAGGACGGCGATACCATCACCGTGATCAAGGACCTCAAGGTCAAGGGCACTTCCCTGGTGGTAAAAGTCGGCACCAAGGTCAAGAACATCCGCCTGTGCGACGGTGACCATGACATCGATTGCAAAATCGACGGTATCGGCCCGATGAAGCTCAAGTCCGAATTCGTGCGCAAAGTCTGAACCTGCTGTTTCCATCCCGCGCCCGCCGCGGGATGGCGCTTTGCCCTCCCCGTTGACCTTTCTCAATACCCACACAGAAAAAACCAGAAACCGCCAATAGGCACTTGCTATTCCACGAATAAGAATTATTCTCATTGAAACTCATCAAGGAGAACGACCATGACTTATTTGATCGATGCCTGGCTGGACCGCCCCCATCCTTACCTACGAATCCTGCATCGGGAAACCGGTGAAGTCTGTGCGGTGCTGGAAGAAGAAGCGCTGACTGAACTACAGGACCAAGGCGACCTGGACGTCAATGGCCTGAGTTCAAGCGAACCCGGTGTGCTGAAAGAAGTGGTGCGTAATCTGTTCCTGTTCTGCTATGCCCGGGCGTTGCGCCCGGCGACGGAGCTCAATGGCAAGTTCCATCCATGAGTACACCGGCAAAACACTGTAGGAACGAGCAAGCTCGTTCCTACAGGTAACAGCAGGTCTTACAGAACGTCGAGCAGTTCGACGTCGAATACCAGAACGCTGTGCGGCGGGATGCTGCCAACGCCTTGAGCGCCGTAGGCCAATTCGCTCGGCACGTACAGGCGCCATTTGCTGCCGGCATTCATCAGTTGCAGGGCTTCGGTCCAGCCGGCGATCACGCCGCCCACCGGGAATTCTGCAGGCTGGCCACGCTCGTAGGAACTGTCGAACACAGTGCCGTCAATCAGAGTGCCGTGGTAGTGGGTGCGCACCTGGTCTTCACGGGTCGGCTTGGCGCCGTCACCGGCGGTCAGCACTTCAAACTGCAGGCCGGAAGCCAGGGTGGTGATGCCATCACGCTTGGCGTTTTCAGCCAGGAACGCCAGGCCGGCGCCTGCGGCCGCTTCAGCCTTGGCAGCCGCTTCGGCTTGCATGATTTCGCGGATGACCTTGAAACTGGCGGCCATTTGCTCTTGGTCAACACGGCTTGGCTTGCCTGCGAATGCGTCGGTCAGGCCGGCCAGGATCGCGTCCAGGCTCACGCCCGGTGGTGGGTTGTCGCGCAGTTGGTCGCCCAACTGACGGCCGATACCGTAGCTGACGCGGGTTTCGTCGGTGGACAGATTAACTTCGGACATGAAGAGGCTCCGCTGCAGGACAACGCGATTAACCGCGCCGTCCAAAACTAAAAGGGCCCGCAGACTAGCACACAAGACCGGGTCGTGATGAGCCCCTGCAACGCTGTAATCCATCCGGGTCGCCATCGCCGCACCGCGATGATGACCCTTTGTCGCACCCCCAAATTAAGCCCTTCAGATTCACACCCGGCCGCCGATAACGGCCTACACCTTGGCTGGCTCAAAAAACAATACCGCCCAGCAAACAGACATCATTCTTGTGGAGCATTAGATGAACAGCTGGTTCGGTAACATCAGCGTCAACCTCAAACTGGGCCTGGGCTTTGGCCTGGTACTTGTCCTCACCTCGATCCTGGCTCTCACCGGCTGGACCAGCCTGGGCAGCCTGATCGACCGCAGCAACTGGATGAGCGACATCACCCAGCTCAACGCCTCGCTGACCAAACTGCGGATCGTGCGCCTGCAGTACATGCTGGCCAACGGCGATGAAGCCGTGGCGCAGAACGTACAGAGCAGCCTGGACGCCTTCGCGGCCCAACAACAGAAACTGCTCGACAGTTTCAAGAGCCCGGAAAACGTCAAGCTGCTCAACGAGCAGAAAGCGGTCATCACCGCTTACCAGCAATCACTGAACAAAATGCGCGAGGCTTACCGTAACGGCAACGCCTCGCGCCAGGTGATGGGCGACAAGGCCGACATCGCCAACGCGCAGATCAACGCGCTGGATGCGACGGTGCAACGGATGCCCGAGAGCCCCGAGCGCTTCGCTCAGTTCCAGGCCGTGACCAATGCCAAGTTCGAGTTTCTGTCGGCCCGCTACGAAGTGCGCGGCTACACCGGTAACGTCAACCCGGACACCGAAGCCCGCGCAGCCGCGCAAATTGAAAAAACCATCAGTGGCTTGAAAGACCTCAGTGCCGCCTTCGGCGCCAGCCAGCAAAGCGCGTTGAGCGCGCTGGAAACCGCCCTGAGCGCGTACCGCACCGCCGTGCAGAACTACAAGGTGGCGAACGCCAACATCGTCGCCGCTCGTGCGGAAATGACCACCCAGGGCGCGGATATCGTCACCATCAGCGACAAGCTCTACGAGATCCAGCTCAACCGCCGCGACGCCGAAAGCGCCCAGGCCCGTAGCCTGCAATTGATCAGCACCCTGCTGGCACTGCTGGTCGGCATCATCGCCGCGCTGGTGATCACTCGCCAGATCACCCGTCCATTGCAAGACACCCTGGCCGTGGTCGAGCGTATTGCCTCGGGCGACCTGAGCCACAACATCCAGGTCACCCGCCGTGATGAACTGGGCGTGCTGCAACAAGGCATCCAGCGCATGGGCAGCACCTTGCGCGAACTGATCAGTGGGATTCGTGACGGCGTGACCCAGATCGCCAGCGCCGCCGAAGAACTGTCGGCCGTAACCGAGCAAACCAGCGCCGGGGTGAACAGCCAGAAGATCGAGACCGATCAAGTCGCCACCGCGATGCACGAAATGACCGCCACCGTCCAGGAAGTGGCGCGCAACGCCGAACAGGCTTCGCTGGCGGCGGCGGATGCCGATGGCCAGGCCCGCGCAGGCGACAAAGTGGTGGCCGAGGCCATCGCCCAGATCGAACGCCTGGCCGCTGAAGTGGCGCGTTCCACCGACGCCATGAGCCATCTGCAACAAGAGAGCAACAAGATCGGCAGCGTGATGGACGTGATCAAGGCCGTGGCCGAACAGACCAACCTGCTGGCGCTCAACGCGGCGATTGAAGCGGCACGTGCCGGTGAAGCCGGCCGCGGGTTTGCCGTGGTGGCCGACGAAGTGCGTGGCTTGGCCCAGCGCACGCAGAAATCCACCGAAGAAATCGAAGGCCTGGTCGCCGGTTTGCAGAATGGCACCCAGCAAGTGGCCAACGTGATGAACAACAGCCGCAGCCTCACCGACAGCAGCGTCGAGCTGACACGCAAGGCCGGCGTATCCCTGGAAAACATCACCCGTACGGTGTCGAACATCCAGTCGATGAACCAGCAGATCGCCGCTGCAGCCGAACAGCAAAGCGCGGTGGCTGAAGAGATCAGCCGCAGCATTGTGAATGTGCGTGATGTGTCGGAGCAGACCGCCACCGCCAGTGAAGAGACGGCCAAGTCGAGTGTGGAACTGGCGCGTTTGGGTAGCCAGTTGCAGCAGATGGTCAGTCATTTCCGCGTTTAAAAACCGGCAAAATCACCGTGGCGAGGGAGCTTGCTCCCGTTGGACTGCGCAGCAGTCCCTTCTTTATAAAACAAAGAGCGGGGCCGCTTCGCGGCCCAACGGGAGCAAGCTCCCTCGCCACAGGTACAGGGCTCGCCCTTAACCGCCTGGTATTATCTGCCAAGGCGGTTTTTTATTGCCTGCGATTTACCTCTCAGCCCTCGCCTTCCTCGACAAACACCACCCGGTTCCCAAACGGGTCCTTGATGCTCATCTCCCGCGAACCCCAAGGCGTTTGCTCAACCTCAGGCTTGGCGTAACGGTAATCCTTGCCCTGCAATTGCCGCTGGTACGCGTCCACGCCCTGCGCTTGAATCCGCACCGCCGCGCCGGGTGAGGCATCGCCATGGTGTTCGGACAAATGCAGCACGCACTCGCCCAACGACACTTGCAGATACAGCGGGAAATTCGCTTCGAATCGATGCTGCCAATCGACCTTGAACCCGAGGAAGTCGACGTAGAATTCCAGCGCCTTGGCCTCGTCGAATATTCGCAGGATGGGGGTGACTTTTCCTAAGTGCATGGCGACCGCTCCGTGTATGAGATCGCCCACTATAAAGGCGAAAACCCACCCCGCAAATCCCCACTGCGTTGCAGAAACCGCCCCGCCCGCTCGCCATTCGCCTGCCCGTCGCTGTAGCTCAACACGCCATTGACCCATACCCCATCGATGCCTTCTGCCGCGCGTTGCGGCGTTTTGAAATCCGCCACGTCCCGCACCCGCAAAGGATCGAACAACACCAGGTCCGCCCAATGCCCTTCACGAATTTCTCCGCGTTGCGACAGACCGAAACGCGCCGCCGACAAGCCGGTCATCTTGTGCACTGCCGTGTGCAGCGGGAACAACCCGACATCCCGGCTGAAATGCCCCAACACTCGTGGAAACGCGCCCCACAACCGTGGGTGCGGAAACGGATCTTCCGGTAAGCCATCGGAGCCCACCATCGACAATGGATGCGCCAGGATGCGTCGCACATCCGCCTCGTCCATGCCGTAATACACCGCGCCCGCCGGTTGCAGGCGACGCGCGGCGTCCATCAGCGAAACATCCCACTCGGCAGCGATATCCTGCAGATCACGCCCGCCCATGTCAGGGTGCGGTGTGGACCAGGTGATGGTGATGCGAAACGCATCGGTCACTTGCTTGAGGTCCAGAGTCGATGAGCTGGCCGCATAGGGATAACAATCGCAGCCCACAGGATGGGTTTTCGCGGCATTTTCCAGCGCCGCCAGCAGCTGCGGACTACGTCCCCAGTTCCCCGCACCGGCACACTTGAGGTGGGAAATAATCACCGGCGCCCTGGCATGCCGGCCGATCAGAAACGCCTCGTCCATTGCCTCCAGCACCGGTTCGAATTCGCTGCGCAGATGGGTGGTGTACACCGCGCCGTATGCGGTCAGCGCCTCACTGAGTTGCAGCACTTCATCGGTCTCGGCATTAAACGCACTGGCATAAGCCAGGCCTGTGGATAAACCGAGCGCGCCGGCTTCAAGGCTCTCTTGCAACTGCACACGCATGGCGGCGATTTCATTCGGGGTGGCCGTACGATGCAGGTCGTCCATCTGGTTGCTGCGCAGCGCCGTGTGGCCGATCAGCGCCGCGACATTGACGGCCGGATGGGCGTGTTCGACGGCGATGCGGTAATCGCTGAAACGCGGATATATAAACGCCTCGCGCGTGCCCAGCAGGTTCATCGGGTCCGGCGGATCGTTGCGCAGGCTGACCGGCGACGCGCTGATGCCGCAATTGCCGACGATTACCGTAGTCACACCCTGGCTGAGCTTGGGCAGCATCTGCGGATAACGGATCACCACAGTATCGTCGTGGGTGTGCACGTCGATAAAGCCCGGCGCCAACACGCGGCCCCGGGCGTCGATGACCTGCTCGGCCACGGCTGTGGACAAGTCGCCAATCGCCTCGATACGGCCCTCGCGCAGTCCCACATCGGCGACGTACCCCGGCGTGTTGCTGCCATCAATCACCAGCGCCTGGCGAATCAGCGTGTCGTACTCCATATCAGTCTCCAAGCGGCAGGCTATCGGGGCCGCCGCGATAATCGTCCAGGGCCAGCTTGATCCGGCGCAGGCGTTCCTGGCTGTCGTCCGGCAGGGCCAACGCCAGCTCGGTGGCGAGCAGGTCAATGGCCAGCAGCATGCCGTAGCGCGCCGCCGTGGGCTTGTAGATAAAACTGGTTTCGGCCGGCTGCAGCGGCAGCAGCACATCGGCCAATTGCGCCAGAGGCGAATCGGTCAGGGTGATGGCGATGATGCGCGTGTCGTAGTTGCGCGCCAGCTCCGTCACCGCCAGCAACTCCGGGGTGAGGCCGGTGAGCGAGCATACGATCAACGCGTGGTCCGGGCCCAAAGTGGCGGCGGTGACGCGCATCATCACCGGGTCATGGCAGGCGGCAATCGGGTAGCCCAGGCGCACCAGGCGCACCTGCAACTCATCGCTGCACAGGCTCGATGGGCCGCCCATGCCGAAGGCATGGATCATCCGCGCCTTGCCCAACAGGCTGACCGCATCGACAAAACTTGCCTGGCTGAATCCCGACAAATGCTGACGCAACGTCGCCTCGATATCACCGAGAATCTGCCGGTGAAAGGCCGACTGTTCGGGTAACCCGGCAGGGTCGAGGAAGCGGCTGCCGACACCACTGGCCTGGGCCAGTTGCAGGCGCAAATCACGCAGGTCGCGGCAACCGACGCTGCGGGCAAAGCGCGACAAGGTCGCCGTGCTGACTTCGGCCCGTTGGGACAATTCCTCCAGGCTGGCCGATGCGGCAAAGCCCACATCATCGAGCATAAGCTGGGCGATACGCCCTTCGCCGGCGCTGAAGGACGCCTGGCGGGCGCGGATCTGGTAGAGGATGTCCATGGGGGCTCCGGGTTACAGAAGGCAGGACAGACCGTAGGTCAGAGCGAAGGCCACCACCGAAATCAGGGTCTCCAATACGGTCCAGGTCTTGAAGGTCTGGATCACCGTCATATTGAAGTATTCCTTGATCAGCCAGAAGCCGCCGTCATTGACGTGGGAAAAAATCACCGAGCCCGCGCCGGTGGCCAACACCAGCAATTCCGGATGTGGATAACCCAGGCCCAGGGCGACCGGGGCTACCACGCCCGAAGCCGTAGTCATGGCTACCGTGGCTGAGCCCGTCGCAATCCGCATCAACGCCGCGAACAGCCAGCCCATCACCAGCGGCGACAAGTGGAAGGTATGGGCTAGGCCGAGAATTTCATTGGTAACGCCAGCGTCCACCAATATCCGGTTCAACCCGCCACCCGCGCCCACCAGCAAGGTGATGCTCGCGGTCGGCGCCAGGCATTCATTGGTGAACCTGAGGATCGACTCGCGGTTGAAGCCCTGCGCCAGGCCCAGGGTCCAGAAACTCACCAGGGTCGCCACCAGCAGCGCGATCACCGAGTTGCCGATAAACAGCAGGAACTGGTTGAAGCCCGTACCCGGAGTGGAAATCACGTTGGCCCAACCGCCGATCATCATCAGCACCACCGGCAACAGGATGGTGCCCATGGTCAGTGCAAAGCTCGGCAAACGCTCACGGGGTTCGCGCTCGATGAACTGGCGTTCCAGCGGGTTTTCCGCCGGCAGGTGAATACGCGGCACAATGAATTTGGCGTACACCGGGCCGGCGATGATCGCCGTCGGGATACCGATGAGGATCGCATAGAGCACCGTCTGCCCCACTGACGCGTTATACGCCAGCACCGCCATCATCGCCGCCGGGTGCGGCGGCACCAGCGCATGCACCACCGACAAGCCTGCGACCATCGGCAAGCCGACCATCAGGATCGACACCCCCACACGCCGTGCCACGGTAAAGGCGATCGGCACCAGCAACACAAATCCTACTTCGAAAAACAGCGGCAGCCCCACCAGGAACGCGATGCACACCATGGCCCAATGGGCATTGCGCTCGCCAAACCGGTTGATCAACGTGCGCGCCACCTGCTCGGCCCCGCCGGACTCGGCCATCATCTTGCCGAGCATGGTGCCCAGCGCCACCACCAGTGCGATATGCCCCAGGGTCTTGCCGACGCCGGCTTCATAGGACCCCATGATGGTGTCCGCCGGCATCCCGGCCATCAGCGCCAGGCCGATGGACACCAGGGTGATGACGATAAACGGGTTGAGCCGGTAACGTGCGATCAGCACGATCAAAGCAATGATGGCGATGGCAGCGTATGCCAATAGCCCGAAGCCCGGTGATGCGGCCATGCGGTACTCCTCGGAAAAGGGTCACGTCGAATTGGTTGTGAAACTCATAAATCATTACCAAGGAGCGTTTTCAATTTTTATGAAAGTAATTTTCGCCCACGGATAAGGGTTGTCGCGTCGGGATATGCCCAACACCTGTGTATGAAAATTCGAGGGGGGTTCTTACATGAAGATCAGAAAGGTCGGAAACTCAACGGACGCGCTTGAGTCTTAAAATTCACATCCCTTGATTGCCCAGGAAAAACGGACATGATTCGTACGACATTCGCCGTCAGCGTCTTGCTGCTCGCCCTGTGCGGCACCGCTGCCGCCGCCGAGAACCCGGCGTTGAAAAAGTGCATGGATGGCGCCGACACCACCGCCGACATGGTCACTTGCAACATCAAGGAAACCAAGGTGCAGGACACGCGCCTGAACAAGGCCTACCAGACGGCCCTCGCGGCTCAGGAAGGCAATCGCAAGCAGCAGCTGCAAGACGTGCAGCGCCTGTGGATAAAGTACCGCGATGCCAATTGCCAATTTATCGGCTCGGCCACCGGCGGCACCATCGACCAAGTCAATGGCACCGGCTGCGTACTCGATATGACCCAGGCGCGAGCCCAGGAACTGGAAGACCTGGTCGGGCCTTGATCACTTATTCGTGATGCACACGAGCGCGCTTGAGCAGCTTCCGGCAGCGCTCCGACAAATGCAGCACGCGCAGGTGCTTGCCGGCCTTGGTGTAACGCTCGCGCAGGGTCATCAGCGCGGCAATGGCCGAGTAGTCGACGAAGCTCAGATGGCGGCAATCCAGCGTCACCTCGGCCGGGTCATTGGCCGGGTCGAACTGGTTCAAAAACGGCGTGGTCGAGGCAAAGAACAAGGTGCCGTGCAGGCGATAGAGCTTGCTGCCATCGGCCTCCAGGTGTTCATCGGCATACAACTCACGGGCCTGCTGCCAGGCAAAATTCAGCGCTGCGATCACGATCCCGCACAGTACCGCGGTGGCCAGGTCAGTGAACACCGTGATCACCGTCACCGCGATAATCACCAGCACGTCATTGACCGGCACCTTGTTGATCACCCGCAATGAAGCCCAAGCGAAGGTCTGCTGGGACACCACGAACATCACCCCCACCAGCGCCGCCAGCGGAATACGCTCGATCAGCGGCGATAGAAACAGGATGAACAGCAGGATCATCACCCCGGCAAACACCCCGGAGAAACGCCCGCGCCCGCCGGAACTGAGGTTGATCACGGTTTGCCCGATCATCGCGCAACCGCCCATGCCGCCGAACAGGCCCGAGACCATATTCGCCGCGCCCAGGGCCACGCTTTCGCGGTCGGGGTAGCCACGGGTCTCGGTGATTTCGTCGGTGAGGTTGAGGGTCAGCAGGGTTTCCAGCAGGCCGACCATCGCCATCAGGAACGCATAAGGCGCAATGATGCCCAGGGTTTCCAGGGTCCAGGGGATCTGCGGCAACGCGAAGCTCGGCAGGCCGCCGGCAATGTGCGCCATGTCGCCGAGGGTGCGGGTGGGCAAGCCTAGCAGGTACACCGCCAGGCCCACGCCGAGGATCGCCACCAGGGCCGGTGGCACCGCGCGGGTGATGCGCGGCAGCAGGTAGACGATGGCCATGGTCGCCGCGACCAACCCGCTCATCACATACAACGGCGCGCCGCTGAGCCATTGTTCAGCGTTCTTGAAATGCTCCAGCTGCGCCAACGCGATGATGATCGCCAGGCCGTTGACGAACCCCAGCATCACCGGGTGCGGCACCATGCGCACCAGCTTGCCAAGGCGCAACAGGCCGAACGTCATCATGATCAGCCCGCCCAACAACACCGTTGCCAGCAGGTACTCCACGCCGTGCTGCACCACCAGCGCGACGATCACCACCGCCATCGATCCCGCCGCCCCCGAGACCATGCCCGGACGACCACCGAACAACGCAGTGAGGGTGCAGATGATAAAGGCGCCATACAGGCCCATCAGCGGGTTGAGATGGGCGACCAAGGCAAAGGCGATGCACTCGGGCAGCAGCGCGAAAGACGTGGTGAGGCCGGCCAGGGCATCGGCGCGCAGACGGGAGAGATTCATGAGGTACCAGGGCATTGCGGGGGATTAGGCGGGGAATGGTACGAAATTGCGCTCGGTGGGGCCAGTAATGTGTAACGACAGTTAAACCGGATAGCCCTCTTCGCGAGCCCCACCCATTCAGCACGCATACCGCGCCAGCTTGGCCTGGATAAAATCCAGGAAACACTGGATGCGCAACGCCAACTGCGAATTGCGATAGAACACCGCATGGATCGGCTGGCGATAACCACTGTTGAACGTTTCCAGCACCGGCACCAGGCGCCCGGCGTCGATATCGGCGCTGGTCATGAAGTTCGACAGGCAACAAATACCCTGCCCTTGCAGTGCCAACTGGCGCAGGGTTTCGCCGCTGGACGCGGCAATACCCGGCTCGATCAGCCAACGGTCGCCCTCCACATGGCGCAGCGGCCAGTGGTTGAGGGTTTCGGTCTGGGTGAAGCCAAGCAAGGTGTGCTTCGCCAGGTCGGCGACGGTCTGCGGCGCGCCGTACTGCTTGAGGTAATCGGGGCTGGCGAGGATATGCAGCGGGGTGCAGCCCAGTGAACGCGCGTGCAGGGTGGAATCCGCCAGGGCGCCGATACGGATCGCGATGTCGGTGCTCTGCTCCAGCAAGTCGATGATCAGGTCATCGCTATTGAGCTCCAACTGGATATCCGGATAGAGGCTGCGAAACTCCGCGATGTACGGCACGATCCCATGCAGCATGAACGGCACCGCAGCGTTGATGCGCAACCGCCCGGCGGGGTTCTTCTGGCGCGATGACAAGCGCTCTTCCAGCTCATCCATCTGCGCCAGGATCAGCTTGGCCTGCTCGAAGAAGTACTTGCCCTCCTCGGTCAGGTCCATGCGCCGCGTGGTGCGGTTGATCAGCGTGGTGTCGAGCTTGGCCTCCAGGCGCGACAAGGTGCGGCTGACCGCCGACGGCGTCTGCCCGACCTGCTCCGCCGCGGCCGAAATCGAGCCGCACTCGATGACGCTGACGAAGATCTGTAACTCATCGGATCGGGCTTTCACAGGCGGTCCTCGCAATCGGTTCCGCGCAGCTTACACCGAGAGGCTGAAGACCTGCGCCAGATGCTGCTCGTAACGCGCCACGTCAGCCTCGATCGCCGGGCTTTTCATCACGTCCACACAGAGGAAGGTCGGCAGGCCGGTCATGCCGAGGAACTGATTGGCCTTGTGGAACGGAAAGTACACCGCGTCCACCCCCTTGGCCTCGAAGAAATCGCTCGGGTCGTCGAAGGCTTGCCGTGGCGCGTTCCAGGTCAGCGACAGCATGTACTGCTTGCCCTGGATCAGGCCGCCGCTGCCATATTTCTGCGAGGCATCGGAGCGGGTACGACCGTCGCTGGCGTACAGGCTGCCATGACCTTCGGTGAAGACTTCGTCGATGTACTTCTTGACGATCCACGGCGCGCCCATCCACCAGCCGGGCATCTGGTAGATGATCACGTCGGCCCAGAGGAATTTGGCGACCTCTTCGGCCACGTCGTAGCCCTGGTCGATATGCGTGACCTTGACGTCGATGCCGCCACGGTCCAGCACGGCCAAAGCGGTGTCATGCAGGGTGTTGTTGTAGCGGCCATCGGAGTGGGCGAATTTTTTACCGCCGTTGAGCAGGAGTACTTTTTTCATAAGAGGGCATCCAGAAGGTTGAAATGTCTGGATGCAGACTATCGACCTCAGCCCCTCGGAATAAGCATCCGCGCAACAAAATACCTTTGAGCAAAAAGCACGAATACCGAGCACATTGTTAACCACTGATCAGCAGATGAGCGCCCAACAGCGCCATGCCGATGAAAAATATCCGCTTGAACAGCACGGCACTGATGCGCTGGCGCAGCGCCTGGCCGAGCCACATACCCAGCAACGCCGGCACCAGCGCCAGCAATGAAGCAGTGACTTCACCACCGCCCAACGTACCCCGCCAGGCCAATCCGGCGGCCAAGGCGAGCGTCGACACCGTGAACGACAACCCCAGCGCCTGTACCAGTTGATCGCGATTCAAACCCAGCGCTTGCAGGTACGGCACCGCAGGAATCACGAACACGCCAGTGGCCGAGGTGATCAGGCCGGTGATCAGCCCACACACCGGTCCAAACCAGCGTTCAGTGGAGGTTTTTACCTTGAAGGTGGGCATGAACAATCCACTCAACGCGTACACCAGCAACGCCCCGCCCAAGGCGCGCACCACCCAACGCCCGCCATCCATGCCCAGCCACACCGTGCCAAGCCCGGTGCCGAGGAAAATCAGCAACAACATCGGCCACAGGCGCTTGAGCAAGGCACTCAGGTGGCCGCCGAACGCCAATTGCCACAGGTTCGTCACCGTTGAAGGAATGATCAGCAACGCCGCAGCCTGCGCCGGCAACATAGCCAGGCCGAGCAGGCCCATCGCCACAGTAGGCAAGCCCATGCCGATCACACCCTTGACGGCGCCGGCCAGCAGGAAGGTGGCGATCACCAGCAGGGTCAGGGTCGGGCCGAGGTTTTGGTAGAAGGTTAGGAAGGTATTCATTGGGTGATTGTGCGGGCTTGGAGCGAAGCTGGAAATTCACCATATACTGAGGCAGCCTCTTGTTTTGTGTGAGGCTGAGGGCCTAATCGGGCGCCAGTGAAGCCACTCGAGAACTCCAGCCATGCACTTTGACCTGATCGACCTGCGCCTCTACCTGCACACCCTCGACACCGGCAACATCACCGCCGGCGCCGGCCGCAGCCATTTATCCCTGGCCGCGGCCAGTGCGCGCATTCGTGCCATGGAAGCCTCGCTGGGCATCGAGCTGCTTGAGCGCGGCCGCCGTGGCGTCACCCCAACCCCCGCCGGCAAGGCACTGGCTCGCCACGCCCGCCTGCTGCTGCAACAGGCCGACCATCTGCAACAGGACCTGGCCGAGTACGCCAAGGGCATCAAAGGCCAGGTGCGCCTGCTGTGCAACAGCACGGCGCTGAGTGAATATCTGCCGGAACCATTGGCGGATTTTCTGCGCGAACAACCCAACCTTGAGATCGATCTGCAGGAGTGGCCCAGCCTGCGCATCACCCAGGCGTTGCGCCAGGGCACGGCAGACCTGGGGATTATTTCCGGCGCCGTCGACACCCACGGCTTGCAGACCCTGCCCTTTCGCGACGACCCGCTGGTGCTGATCCTGCCGCTGGAGCATCCGCTGGCGAATGAAACGGTAAGTTTTATCGACAGTCTGCAACACGATTACGTCGGCCTGGCGGCTCATAGCGCGCTGGCGGTATACCTCGAGGAGCAGGCATTACACGCAGGCTTTCGCTTGCAGACGCGCATCCGCGCCGACAGCTTTGATGGTGTGATTCGCATGGTCGCCCGAGGGGCCGGCCTGGGCATCGTGCCCCAGGCGGCGCTGGAGCGCTGGCCGTTGCCGCGCCACTTCAAGGCCCAGCCTCTGCGAGAAGACTGGGCCTGCCGCCAGTTGTTACTGTGCGCGCGTTCGTTCGAGCAGTTGCCGGGTTACGCCAAAGCCTTGTTCGACGCCTTGGCCCTGCCCTTGCGGAAAAACCCGTAGTACACCGCGCTCAGAAACAGCAGGAACGGCACGCCGAAGACCAATGTCATCTTGAACGCCTCGGTGAAGTAGGTGGTGATCATCACCGCGCCCATCAGCACCAGGCCCAGCAGAGTGCTGTAGGGAAACAAGCGCAGTTGGAACGACAATTTCGGCCCGCCATGGCGCTTGCGATAACGGCGGAAAAACAAGTGCGTCAGAAAGATCATGAACCAGGTGAAGATCGCGCCGAACATCGAGATCGCCATCATCAGGGTGAACGAACTTTCCGGGTACACCACGTTGAGCAAGGTCGCCAGCGCGATGCCCGAGCTGGACAACAGCAACGCGTTCAGCGGGATGCCGCTCTTGCTCAGGGCGCCCATGGACTTGGGCGCAAAGCCCGCGCGGGACAGGCTGAACATCATGCGCGTGGTGATGTAGAGCTGACTGTTCATCGCCGACAACGCGGCGATCAGGATCACGAAGTTCGTCACCCCGGTAGCGCCCGGGATGCCGATGGTCTGCATCACCGTGACGAACGGGCTCTGGGTCTGCCCGGCCTGGTTCCACGGCACGATGGCCAGCATCAGCGCCAGGGTCAGCAGGTAAAACACCACCAGGCGCACGATGGTCGCGCGAAAGGCTTTTTTCACCGCCTGCTCCGGGTCGGCGGCCTCACCGGCGGCCACGGCGATCATTTCCACGCTCAGGTAACTGAAGATCGACACGATCACCGCGATCCACATGCCGCTCAACCCGTGTGGGAAAAAGCCGTCGTGGGCCGTGTAGTTATGCACGCCGTATTCCGGATTGCCGGAACCGAACACCACATACACCGCCAGGATGATGAAGCCGACGATGGCACTGATCTTGATCGTGGAAAACCAGTATTCGAAGTTGCCGAAGGTCTTCACGCTGATGGCGTTGAGCACAATCAGCACACTGGAAAACGACACGATCCATACCCACTCCGGCACGTTGGCGAACCAGTACTTCATGTACATCGCCACCGCCGTGACCTCGGCGCCGACCGCCAGCACAATCGCCGCCCAATACGCATAACGCACCAGAAACCCGGCCAGCGGGCTGATGTAGTACTCGGCGTAGGCGCCAAACGACCCCGAGGTGGAATGCGCCACCGTCATCTCCGCCAGGCAGCCCATCAGCAGCAAGGTGATCAACGCGCCGATGGCATAGCTCACCAGCACACTGGGCCCGGCATAACCGATGGCATAGGCGCTGCCCATGAACAGCCCGGTGCCAATGGCGCCACCGATGGCGATCATGCTCATCTGGCCGGAGGTGAGCTGGCGCCGCAGGCCCAGTTCGCGGTGGGTGATTTCTGCAAAGCCTTGGTCTGGCGTAGTCACGTTGGTGTGCCCCTTATTATTGTGATTGCACTGTTTTTGCTGTTGTCGCAGATCCCCTCCCACGTTTTGATCGGTGTTTTATTCAGGTGACGCTGTGGCGGACCTTGAACTGCGGCTGGTCCCAGGTGTTCTCATCGAGGATTTCACCGAGGATTTCCACCGCGTCCCACACTTCGGTGAAGCTCGTGTACAACGGCGTAAAACCGAACCGCATGATGCGCGGCTCACGGTAATCGCCGATCACGCCTCGGGCGATCAACGCCTGGATCACCGCGTAACCTTCAGGATGCTCAAAGCTCACATGACTGCCGCGCCGAGCGTGTTCACGCGGGGTAATCAGTTTCAAACCGTGGGCGGCGCAGCGGGCTTCAACCCGCTCGATAAACATATCCGTCAGCGCCAGAGATTTGCTGCGCAAGCTGCCCATGTCGGTCTGTTCAAAAATTTCCAGGCCGCTTTCCACCATGGCCAGCGAGGTGATCGGTTGGGTGCCGCACAGGTAGCGGGCGATGCCGGCGCTCGGTGCATAGTTGGACTCCATGGCGAACTGCCGGGTGTGCCCGAACCAGCCCGACAGCGGCTGGCGGACCACGTCCACCAGCGCCGGGTTAACCCACACGAACGCCTGGGAACCGGGCCCGCCGTTGAGGTATTTGTAGGTACAGCCAATCGCGTAATCCGCCCCGGCGGCGTGCAGGTCGATGGGCACCGCGCCGGCCGAGTGCGCCAGGTCCCAGATGCTCAGCGCGCCGCACTCGTGGCTCAGGGCGGTGAGCGCCTGCATGTCGTACATATAGCCAGACTTGTAGTTGACGTGGGTAAGCATCACCACCGCCACGTCGTCGTCGATAGCCTGGGGCAGTTCGTCCGGACCGTTCACCAGGCGCAGGGAATAGCCCTGCTGCAGCAAGTCGGCCAGGCCTTCGGCGATGTACAGGTCGGTAGGAAAGTTGCTCGCTTCGCTGACGATTATCTTGCGCGCGGGTTCGCGTTGGTGCTGCACGGTCAATGCGGCACTGAGCACTTTGAACAAGTTGATCGAGGTGGTATCGGTGATCGCCACTTCGCCTTCGCCTGCGCCGATCAGCGGTGCCAGGCGATCGCCCAGGCGCAGCGACAAACCCGCCCAGCCGGCGCTGTTCCAACTGCGAATCAAGCCATTGCCCCATTCCTCGGCAATCACCTGTTGCGCCCGCGCCAACGATGCCACGGGCCGCGCGCCGAGGGAGTTACCGTCGAGGTAGATCACGCCCACAGGCAGCGCGAACTGATCGCGCAGAGGCGCCAGCGGGTCCTGGGCATCGAGGGTTTGGCAATGGCTTCGGAAGGTCATGGCGGGTCCTGGTGTTTATCAGTGAAGATGGACCAAATAATGAACGAAGATTTACAGAATTTTCGTGCAAAGTGGTGGGTAACAGGCTAATTAAGCTGTAGGAAATTCGAATTTACCTTCAGAACACGCGGATTTATTCTAATCATGATTCTCGACGCCACCGACCTGCGCCTCCTGCATTTCCTGCAACAGGATGGCCGTATCAGCAACCAGGAACTGGCGGAAAAAGTCGCACTGTCCCCGTCCGCCTGCCTGCGCCGTTTGCGCCTGCTGGAGAGCGAGGGAATCATCAGCGGCTACCGCGCGGTATTGAACGCCGAGCAACTGAGCATCGAGCTGGAGGCCATCGTGCACCTGTCGTTGCGCCAGGATGTCGAGGATTGGCATGAGACGTTCATCAAGAAGGTCCAGGGCTGGCCGGAGGTGGCCAGCGCCTACGTGATCACCGGTGCCAGCAACTATGTGCTGCGGGTGCAGGCGAGGAACCTCAAGCACTTTTCGGACTTTATCGTGAACCACCTGAACCGCACGGCGGGGGTGATGGATATACGGTCGGAGATTGTATTGCAGAAGATCAAGGATCGGGATGAGGTGCTGGATCTGGTCGTTCGCAAATAGCGACTACAACAAAGATCAAATGTGGGAGGGGGCTTGCCCCTCCCACATTTTGACTGCGTTGATCAGTCCTCCAGGGCACGCACTCGCTGCATGCGTTTCTGTTCCAGCGGTGCGTCAGCCACCTGCAACTCAAAGTCAAAATCTATCTGCGCAAAGCGCCCTTGCACCCCAAATTCCCGCGCCAGCTGTTGATCGTCACTGAAGCGGATTTCGGCGATCAATTCGTCACGTGTCGCGTACGCAAAATCATCACGCAGGTACGGGTCGTCGGACAGGTTGATCTGGGTGGTCAGGTGACGATATCCCGGTGCCGAGATGAAGAAGTGGATATGCGCCGGCCGTTGCCCATGGCGCCCCAGTTGATCGAGCAACTGTTGGGTCGGACCGGTCGGCGGGCAGCCGTAGCCCGACGGCACGATGCTGCGAAACCGGTAGTTGCCCTGGGCATCGGTCTCGATGCGGCGGCGCAGATTGAACTCCGATTGGCTGCTGTCAAACCAGGAATACGTACCGCCGGTGTTGGCCTGCCACACATCCACAATCGCTCCGGCCAGCGGTTTACCATCGGTGTCGCGCACCTGGCCGCGCATGAACAGCGGCACCGCTGCATCCGTCCCGTCATCCAGGCGCGCTTCGTAGTGGGAGAGCGGCGCACCGGCCACATACAACGGGCCTTCGATGGTGCGCGGAGTACCGCCGGATTTACCGGCTTCTTCGTCGGCGGCATCCATCAACATGTCCAGGTAGTGCTCCAGACCCAGCCCGGCGGCCAGCAGCCCGGCCTCCTGGTTCTTGCCCAGTTCGTTGAGGTAGTTGACCGCCTTCCAGAACTCTTCCGGGGTCACGTCCAAGTCTTCGATGATGTTCACGGTGTCGCGCAGAATGCGGTAGACCAGCGCTTTGGTGCGCGGGTTACCGCCGTCATTCAGGTTGCCGCTGGCTTCTTCGAGAAACTGTTGGGCGTGGGCAGTCTGGGACAGTCGGATGGACATGGTGCACTCCTCATCTTGTAATTATCAGGTGTAGGACAGGCTTAACGGTCGTCCTCATGGATCGACGAAGGGTGCCGGCACAGGGCGTTCACTTCGATGGCCATGTAGGGGTAGAGCGGCAGTTGCATCAGCAGGTCGTGCAGCTCTTGCACGCTGTCGACATCGAACACGCTGTAGTTGGCGTAGAGCCCGGCGATACGCCACAGGTGGCGCCATTTGCCCGCTTGTTGCAACTGCTGCGCAAGGGCTTTTTCGTCGGCCTTGAGGCGGGCGGCGCGCTCGGGGTTCATGTCGACGGGCAGGTTCACGGTCATTTTTACGTGGAACAACATGGCGGGCGCCTCTTAGTGTTTATCACGACGGAAGAACGCCAGGCGCTCTTCATCGATGGCCAGGCCCAGGCCCGGCGCGGTGGAGACATGCAGCTGGAAGTCGCGATACACCAGCGGCTCGCTGAGGATGTCTTCGGTGAGCAGCAGCGGGCCGAACAGCTCGGTGTCCCAGGCCAGTTTGTTCAGGGTCAGGAAGGCGTGAGCCGAGGCCAGGGTGCCGATGCCGCCTTCGAGCATGGTGCCACCGTACAAACCGATACCGGCCGCCTCGGCAATCGCCGCCGTGCGCAACACCGCACGCGGGCCACCGTTCTTGGCGATCTTGAGCGCAAACACCGACGCCGCACCTTCACGGGCCAGGTTGAAGGCATCTTCGACACACTCGATGGATTCATCGGCCATGATCGGCACCGGGCTCGACAGGTTCAGCCGCGCCATGCCGCCACGGTTGTTACGCGAGATCGGCTGCTCGATCAGGTCGATACCGTTATCGCCCAAGACCTTGCAGGCCCGCAGCGCCACGGCTTCGTCCCAGGCCTGGTTGACGTCGACGCGCACACTGGCACGCTCACCCAGGGCCTTTTTGATCGCAATCACGTGGGCCAGGTCGCGGCTCACTTCACCGGCACCGATCTTCAACTTGAAGATGCGATGGCGGCGCAGGTCGAGCATCTTCTCGGCTTCGGCGATGTCTTGCTCGGTGTTGCCGCTGGCCAGGGTCCAGGCCACCGGCAAGGCGTCACGCACACGGCCGCCGAGCAGTTCGCTCACGGGAAGATTCAGGCGTTTGCCCAACGCATCGAGCAAGGCGCTTTCCACGCCGGACTTGGCAAAGGTATTGCCGCGGATACTGCGCTCCAGGCGCAGCATGGCGGCGTTGATATTGCTGGCGTCCTGGCCGATCAACAGCGGCGCGAAGTGGCGGTCGATGTTGATCTTGATGCTGTCGGGGCTTTCGTTGCCGTAGCTCAGACCGCCAATGGTGGTGGACTCGCCGATGCCTTCGATACCGTCGGCGCAGCGCACGCGGATGATCACCAGGGTCTGGTTTTGCAGGGTATGCATCGCCAGCTTGTGCGGGCGGATGGTGGGGAGGTCGACGATAATCGTCTCGATCGACTCGATGGCGCAAATCGGCATGGCAATACCCGCTGGGTTCTTTATAGGTCTTGGCTGATTCTGTGCTGCATCTTTGCGGGCTTCCAATATAGAATTAGTCTTGAGCAATACCCTAAAGGTATAGAAGGAGCCGTCATGGAACTGCGTCACCTGCGCTACTTCCAAGTGCTGGGCGAAACCCTCAACTTCACCCGCGCCGCCGAACGCCTGCACATCGCCCAGCCGCCACTGAGCCGGCAGATCCAGCAATTGGAAGAGGAACTGGGGGTGATCCTGCTGGAGCGCGGCAGGCCGTTGCGGCTGACCGAGGCCGGACGGTTTTTCTACGAACACGCCAATGTGTTGCTCGAACAGTTGAACAAGGTCTGCGACAGCACGCGACGCATCGGCCAAGGTGAAAAAACCTGGCTGGGCATCGGTTTTGCGCCGTCGACCCTGTATGGCGTATTGCCGGAGCTGATTCGACGGCTGCGTACCCATGAGGCGCTGGAGCTGGAATTGGGGCTGTCGGAGATGACCACCCTGCAGCAGGTCGAATCGCTCAAGGCCGGGCGTATCGATGTGGGTTTCGGACGAATTCGCATCGACGACCCGGCCATCGTCCAGCGCGTGCTGGTGGAGGATCGTCTGGTGGCGGTGCTGCCCGCCGGTCATCCGTTGCTCGCCGCGCCCGCCACCCTCGCCCAATTGGCCGCCGAGCCGTTTGTGCTGTACCCCGGCAACCCGCGCCCCAGCTATGCAGACCATGTGATCGCACTGTTCGATGCCCACGGTTTGAGCCTCAAGGTCGCGCAATGGACCAACGAACTGCAGACCGCGATCGGCCTGGTCGGTGCAGGCATGGGCGTGACGCTGGTACCGGCGTCGGTGCAGGTGCTGCATCGGGCGGATATCGGCTACACGCCGGTGGTGGAGGCCACGGCGACTTCGCCGATTATTTTGAGTCGACGGGTGAATGATCAGTCGCCGGGATTGAGGCATTGTTTGCAGTTGGTTGAAGAACTGATCTAAGGTCGTCCAAACACCACAAATACCCTGCGGGATGGGGCTTGCTCCCGATAGCAGTGTGTCAGTCGATGCATAAGTTGGCTGTTCCACCGCTATCGGGAGCAAGTCGAATCGTCGCACCGCCTCTCCCACCTTTTGATCTTCATTGCTTTCAAAGACTGCGCAGGCGCTTGCGCTGCAAAGTCTGGCTGGGGGATTCATCGAACAGCTTTCTGTACTCCGCCGAAAACCGCCCCAGGTGCGTAAACCCCCAGCCCAGGGCGATCTCGGAGATGGTACTCGTGGAACCCTGTTCGAGAATGTCCTGGCGCACACCACCCAGTCGGTATTTCTTCAAATAGGCCATTGGCGACAGCGCGAAGTACTTGCGGAACGCATCGAACAACTTGAAACGCGACACGCCCGCAGCCGCTTCCAGGTCTTCCAGGTGCACCGCCTCGCGTGCATTGTCGTGAATGTACTGGCGCGCACGAATCAAATAGTGCGGCAGTTTCACCCCGAGTACATCACGCAGTTCTTCAGAATAATTGTTCGGCTGGGCCAGGATCAGCCCCTTGATCAGCGAGCTTTCCAGGTCGCGGGTGAACGCGGCCTGCTCATATAATTCGCTGCTGCGTTCCAGCTCGGCGATAAAGTAGCGCGCCATGCGCCACCACGAGGCCGGCGCGCCGTCCACCGCATCCATCACCGGTTCAAAGCGCAGCGGCGCATCGATTGGCCGTTGCAGCAGACCTTCCAGGGACTCACTCATCGCCGCCCGCGTGATCACCACTTGCAGCTTGCGGCAGTCCCCGGAAATCGCCAGCACCTGGTGTTCATGGGGCGAAATGATCACACCCTGGTCACGGTTGGAACTCAGGCGCTCTCCGTTCTTGCACAGCTCCTGCTCGCCCACCAGCGGCAGGCTCAGGCTGTAGCTGCTGAAGTGCTCGGCGTCTTCGATGTCGATGGTCACGTCGGTGCCGTATTCGATCACCCCCAACGTGGTGGCGCGGGACTTGAACACGTTGGCGCTGTGATGAAAGCGCAGGCGTTCCGGCGTGCTCGTCGCCAGGCGATGCGGCCCGCAGATGCCGGACATCCAGCTGCGGGCGCCTTCAAGGTCGAAGCGTTGAATACGGATATCGCGTGTCTGGCTACTCATCAGGGTGCACCCACGGCGGTTAGGCGTTTGCGCGCTCTGGCGGCGCGTCTATCGGTGTTGGACAGCAAGTTCCACGCCACGCCGCTGGTATTGCAACCGGGTGGATAGCAACGGTCGACTATGTGGATAAAACCCAGACGTTTCCCACAACCATCCCGCAGGACGGTAGCGCATGGCGTCACCGCGCTGCACCGTTGTGAGTATTTGCTGCCCAACTTTGCGGCCCATCTTCCCCCATTAAGCGGATAGCCCGCGCCCCGCCCGGCTGCCTTTAATGAACCACCGATCAGCCCCATCAAAAAAAGGTGCCTCCCATGAGTGGTGCAAGAAGCGTCGAGCAGTGGAAAAGCTTTATCGAAAGTTGCCTGGATTTTCGCCCGGCCGATGAAGTGTTCCGCATCGCCCGCGACATGTTCACCGAGCCGCAACTGTTCGACCTGGAGATGGAACTGATCTTCGAGAAGAACTGGATCTACGCCTGCCACGAAAGTGAGCTGGCCAATAACCACGACTTCGTGACGATGCGCGCAGGCCGCCAGCCGATGATCATCACCCGCGACGGCGAGGGCCGCCTTAACGCGTTGATCAACGCCTGCCAGCATCGCGGCACCACCCTCACCCGCGTTGGCAAGGGCAACCAGTCCACGTTCACGTGTCCCTTCCACGCCTGGTGCTACAAAAGCGATGGCCGGCTGGTGAAGGTCAAGGCACCGGGGGAATACCCGGAAGGCTTCGACAAAGCCTCGCGCGGCCTGAAAAAGGCGCGCATCGAAAGCTACAAGGGCTTTGTGTTTATCAGCCTGGACGTGAACGGCACCGACAGCCTGGAAGACTTCCTCGGCGATGCCAAAGTGTTCTTCGACATGATGGTCGCGCAGTCCGCCACCGGTGAACTGGAAGTGCTGCCGGGCAAGTCCGCCTACACCTACGACGGCAACTGGAAGCTGCAGAACGAAAATGGCCTGGACGGTTATCACGTCAGCACGGTGCACTACAACTACGTGGCCACGGTGCAGCATCGCCAACAGGTGAATACCGAAAACGGCACGGGCTCAAGCAGCACGTTGGACTACAGCAAACTCGGCGCGGGCGATGCGGATACCGACGACGGCTGGTTCGCCTTCAACAATGGCCACAGCCTGCTGTTCAGCGACATGCCCAACCCCAGCGTGCGCTCCGGCTACGCCACCATCATGCCGCGCCTGGTGGAAGAGCACGGCCAGCCAAAAGCCGAATGGATGATGCACCGCCTGCGCAACCTGAACATCTACCCGAGCCTGTTCTTCCTCGACCAGATCAGCTCGCAACTGCGCATTATCCGCCCGGTGGCGTGGAACAAGACCGAGATCATCAGCCAGTGCCTGGGGGTGAAGAACGAGTCCGACGCCGACCGCGAAAACCGCATTCGCCAGTTCGAGGATTTCTTTAACGTGTCGGGCATGGGCACGCCGGATGATCTGGTGGAGTTCCGTGAAGCCCAGCGCGGTTTCCAGGGCCGCCTGGAGCGCTGGAGCGACATCTCCCGCGGCAGCCATCGCTGGGAGACCGGGCCGACGCCGAACAGCGAAGCCATCGGCATTCAACCGGCCATGACCGGCACCGAATTCACCCACGAAGGGTTGTATGTGAACCAGCACCGCAACTGGCAGCAGTTCCTGCTCAAGGGCCTGGACCGACAAGCACTGACACTGCGGGAGGTGGAATGATGAATGCCGAGTTGCAGTACCGGATCGAGCAGTTTTTCTACCGTAAATCCGAGCTGTGCGACGCCCAGGACTGGGACGCCTATGTGCAGTTGTTCGACCCGCTGAGCGAATTCCACCTGCCGCAATGGGACTCGGAACACGTGTACACCCGCGACCCCAAGCGCGAAATGTCGTTGATCTACTACGCCAACCGTTCTGGCCTGGAAGACCGCGTATTCCGTTTACGCACCGGCAAGGCCGCGTCGGCCACGCCGATGCCGCGCACGCTGCACCTGATCAATAACGTGCGCATTGCCGAGCAGGCGGATGGCACGCTGGAAGTGAAGCTGAACTGGCACACGTTGTTCTATCGGCTGGCGACTTCGGAGCAGTTTTATGGGCACGCGACTTACACCCTGAAGCCCGACGGCGGCAGCTGGCTGATCACGCGCAAGCACGCCTTGCTGCTCAACGACACCATCAACTCGGTGCTGGATTTCTATCACCTTTAGCCCATCACCACAGTGATACGGAGTCGTGTAGATGAATCACAAAGTGGCCTTCAGTTTTGCCGACGGCAAGACCCTGTTTTTTCCGGTGGGTGCCAATGAAATCCTGCTGGATGCCGCCCTGCGCAACGGCATCAAGATCCCCCTGGACTGCCGCGAAGGTGTGTGCGGCACCTGTCAGGGCCGCTGCGAGTCGGGCGATTACAGCCAGGATTATGTGGACGACGAAGCGCTCTCAAGCCTCGACCTGCAACAGCGCAAGATGCTCAGTTGCCAGACGCGGGTGAAGTCCGACGCCACGTTCTACTTCGACTTCGATTCGAGCCTGTGCAATGCGCCAGGGCCGGTGCAAGTGTGCGGCACGGTCAGCGCAGTGCAGGTGGTGTCGGCCAGTACCGCGATCCTGCAGGTGCGTTTGGACGCACCGCTGGATTTTCTGCCGGGCCAATATGCGCGGCTGGCGGTGCCGGGCACCTCCAGTTGGCGCTCATACTCCTTCGCCAATCAGCCGGGCAATCAATTGCAATTCCTGATCCGCCTGTTGCCGGACGGGGTGATGAGCAACTATATGCGTGAACGCTGCCAGGTCGGCGATGCGCTGCTGATGGAGGCGCCGCTGGGCGCGTTCTACCTGCGCCACGTCGCTCGGCCGTTGGTGCTGGTGGCGGGCGGCACCGGCCTGTCGGCATTGCTGGCCATGCTCGACGAACTGGTCGCCACGGGCTGCGAGCAACCTGTGCACCTGTATTACGGCGTGCGCGGTGCCGAGGACTTATGCGAGGCGGCGCGCATCGCCGCCTATGCCGCAAAAATTCCGGGGTTTCGCTACACCGAGGTGCTCAGCGACGCCTCACCGGAGTGGGCCGGCAAGCGCGGTTACCTCACCGAACATTTCGACCTGGCCGAATTACGGGACAGATCGGCGGATATGTACGTGTGCGGCCCGCCGCCGATGGTCGAGTCGATCCAACAATGGCTGGCGGATCAGGCACTTGATGGCGTTCAGCTGTATTACGAAAAGTTTACCCAGAGTAATATCTGACCCCTCAGCACTTCTGAGGGGCTGGTGCGGCGTGCAATCAACCCCAAGAAAAACAAGTAAAAGGGAACCTTATGGCGGATGACATGGTTAACCCGGTGGGCCTCAAGCGTGGCCTGAAGAACCGGCATATTCAGCTGATCGCCTTGGGAGGGGCGATCGGTACGGGGTTGTTCCTCGGCTCGGCCGGGGTACTCAAGTCGGCGGGGCCGTCGATGATCCTCGGTTACGCGATTGCCGGTTTCATTGCGTTCCTGATCATGCGCCAGCTTGGCGAGATGATCGTCGAAGAGCCGGTGGCCGGGTCCTTCAGCCACTTCGCGCACAAATACTGGGGCGGTTACGCAGGCTTTCTGGCCGGTTGGAACTACTGGGTTCTGTACGTGCTGGTGGGCATGGCCGAACTGACGGCCGTGGGCAAGTACATCCAGTTCTGGTGGCCCGAGATCCCAACCTGGGTCAGCGCGCTGGTGTTCTTCGTCGCGGTGAACCTGATCAACACGCTGAACGTGAAGTTCTTCGGTGAAGCCGAGTTCTGGTTCGCGATCATCAAGGTGGTAGCGATTGTCGGCATGATCGTGCTCGGTTGCTACCTGCTGTTCAGCGGTACCGGCGGCCCGCAGGCGTCCATCAGCAACCTGTGGAGCCATGGCGGGTTCTTCCCGAACGGCGGCATGGGGCTGTTGATGTCCATGGCGTTCATCATGTTCTCGTTCGGCGGCCTGGAGCTGGTGGGCATCACCGCCGCCGAAGCCAGCGAGCCGCGCAAGGTGATTCCCAAGGCGATCAACCAGGTGGTCTACCGCATCCTGATCTTCTACGTCGGCGCCCTGACCGTGCTGCTGTCGCTGTATCCCTGGGACCAACTGCTGCAAACCCTCGGCGCCTCGGGCGATGCCTACAGCGGCAGCCCGTTTGTGCAGATCTTCTCGCTGATCGGTAACGACACCGCTGCACACATCCTCAACTTCGTGGTGCTGACCGCGGCGCTGTCGGTGTACAACAGCGGTGTGTACTGCAACAGCCGCATGCTGTTCGGCCTGGCCGAGCAAGGCGATGCGCCCAAGGCGCTGATGAAACTCAACAAGCAAGGCGTACCGCTGCGGGCGCTGGCGATCTCGGCGTTGGTGACGATGCTGTGCGTGGTGGTCAACTACGTCGCGCCGCAAAGCGCCCTGGAGTTGTTGTTTGCGCTGGTGGTTGCCTCGCTGATGATCAACTGGGCGCTGATCAGCATCACCCACATCAAGTTCCGCAAGGCCATGGGCGAGCAAGGCGTGACGCCGTCGTTCAAGACCTTCTGGTTCCCGTTCAGCAACTACCTGTGCCTGGCGTTCATGCTGATGATCATCAGCGTGATGCTGGCGATTCCGGGGATTCGCGAGTCGGTGTATGCGATGCCGATTTGGGTGGGGGTTATCTATGTGGCCTACCGGTTGCGGAGCCGAAACGCGAAAGTTGCGGTCGCGCAATAACCCACATGTAATTGCAGTGCAAATGAAAAGCCCCGGTGATCCGGGGCTTTTTGTTTACAGAGTAGAGCGCACTCGCCACAGCTCGGGGAACAACACCGTGTCGAGCATCTTGCGCAGGTAGCCCACGCCTTCGGTGCCGCCAGTACCCGGCTGGAATCCGATAATCCGCTCCACGGTGGTCACATGCCGAAAGCGCCACTGACGGAACGAGTCCTCCAGGTCGATAAACTTCTCGGCCAACTGATACAAATCCCAATACCGGTTCGGATCGCGATACACCTCGCGCCATGCCGCTTCCACCGACTCATCATGCACCGTGGCCGCCGTCGGGTCGCGTTCGGCACGCTGCGGATCAATCGCCAGGCCCGCCTTGATCATCAGGTTGATCGCCTCGTCATACAGCGACGGCGTGGCAATCGCCACTTTCAACTCGTTCAACAGCTCCGGCCGATGGGCATGCGGGCGCAGCAGCGCCGCGCTTTTATTGCCGAGGATAAATTCGATCTCGCGGTACTGGAACGACTGGAACCCCGACGACTGCCCCAGGAACGGGCGGATCGCCTTGTATTCCGACGGCGTCATGGTCGCCAGCACCGCCCAGGCGTGCACCAGTTGGTCGAAGATCCGCGAGACCCGCGCGAGCATCTTGAACGCCGGCGGCAACTCGCCCAGGCGCACGTGTTCGCGGGCAGCCTTGAGTTCGTGGAGCATCAGTTTCATCCACAGCTCGGAGGTCTGGTGCTGGATGATGAAGAGCATTTCGTTGTGGTCCGGCGACAGCGGATGCTGGGCGCTGAGCACTTTGCCCAGGTCCAGGTAGTCGCCGTAGCTCATGGACTCGGAAAAATTCAGTTCGGCGTTATGCCATTCTTCCGGGGGTTGGTAGTCAGCAGAGAAGGGACATTGGCTCATCGCGTGGGCTCCAAAAGCGGGCGCAGGATTGCGCGGACCGGGCTGGCATCCAGGTTGGCGAAGCGCAGCGGCAGGGCGATCAGTTCGTAATCACCTTCCGCTACGTCATCGAGCACGATGCCTTCGAGAATCGCCATGCCATGGCGGGCTACGGCGTTGTGGGAATCCATGGTCTTGGACTGCTGCGGGTCCAGGGATGGGGTATCGATGCCAATCAAGCGCACGCCCAGGCTGGCGAGCAGCTCAATGGTCTGCGGCGCGACGGCGGTGAAATTCGAGTCCCATTCGGTCAGCGGCGCTTGTGGATAAGTGCGCAGCAGCACACGCTCCGGCAAGTTATCCACACGCCCTTGCAGCTGGTGCGGCTGCACCAGCGCGCCGCTGGCCAGGCAATGCAGCACGCGGCAGGGGCCCATGTACACATCCAGCGACACCTCACCGATCGGCGCACCGTCGGCGCTGTAATGCAGCGGCGCATCCACATGGGCGCCGGTATGCGGCGACAGGGTAATGCGCCCGACATTCACCGGGCACTCGGGACCGAACTGCCACACACGCTCCTCTTGGAACGGCGTATCGCCCGGCCAGGTCGGGGTCGCCGTGCTCAAGGGCGGGCTGATATCCCACCACGTTTTTATTGGGTTCATTGCAAGGCTCTCACTCGTTACGCGGGTGAATGATACGAGGGCCAGACGTGAATTTTCTTGCGAATTCCTGCGGCGAGAGTGATTTCTTTCGCACTTACTGCGAGGAAATGGCTGATTCACGCTCAAAAGTTTCGGCTATCGAAGATCAATGTGCCAGTAGAACGGTATCGCCTGCGCTTCTGGGCATCCCGATGTCGAGTTCAGACCACTGGCCCGGCGCCCAAGGCCTTAGGGTGCAGCTTTGCATTCACTGCCTCGGAGTCATCATGTCCACCCCCATCACCGTACTGCGCGACACCCATCCCCTGCCGGTCCTGGATGCCTGCAAATGGGAAAAGCTCGAAGGCGACCCGCACACCGTCAACCTCAACGCCTACACCAGCGAAGACGGCAGCAAGATCATGGGCACCTGGATCTGCACCCCGGGCAAGTGGTACGTGGACTACGTGAAGTGGGAATACTGCCACTTCCAGGAAGGCTACTGCATCATTACCCCTGAAGGGATGGCGCCGATCCACCTGCGGGCTGGGGATATCTTTGTGGTGGAACCGGGGATGAAGGGGACGTGGGAAGTGGTCGAGACGGTACGTAAGTATTTTGTATTTGCCTGAAACTGTTGTGTAGTGGGCGGGCTTGCTACGGCAAGCCCGCCCACCCCGACGGGTTATTTGGGCTTGCGATAGCTGTTGATGATCGCCGAGAAGTCCTTGCCCCCTTCCCCACGCTGGCTCATCGATTGATACAACTGCTGGGCCACCGCGCCAAGAATCACCGGTTGCCTGGCCTGGCGCGCCGCTTCGGTGGCCAGCCCCAGGTCTTTGAGCATCAGGTCCGCACCGAACCCGCCGGTGTAGCCGCGCGATGACGGCGCGGTTTCGATCACGCCCGGCCACGGGTTGTAGGTGTCGGAACTCCAGCAGCGCCCGGTGGAGCTGTTGATGATGCCGGCCAGCACTTGGGTGTCGATGCCCAGCGCGTCGCCCAGCGCCATGGCTTCGCTGACGCCAACCATGCTGATGCCCAGCAGCAGGTTGTTGCAGATCTTGGCGATCTGCCCGGTGCCGACCTCACCGCAGTGCACGATGTTACGGCCCATCTGCGCCAGCACCGGTTGCAGGGTTGCAAACAGTGCCGGGGTGGCGCCGACCATGAAGGTCAGGGTGCCGGCCTGTGCACCGCCGGTGCCGCCGGAGACCGGTGCGTCGGCCATCACCACGCCGTGTTTGGCGGCAGCCGCCGCCACATCGCGAGCGGTTTGCGGGTCGATGGTACTGCAATCCACCGCCGGCACGCCTTTGCCGATGCCGGCAAGCACGCCGTCCTCATTCAGCCAGACGCTGCGCACATGGGCGGCGGCCGGCAGCATGGTAATCACCAGCTCGGCACCTTGAGCCGCATCACGCGGGGAATCGCTGATACTGCCGCCCAGTTCAGCGAGTTCCTGAAGCACGGTCTGGTTCAGGTCGAACAGGTTCAGCGCATGGCCGGCCTTGATCAGGTTGCGGGCCATGGGCGCACCCATGTTGCCCAGGCCGATAAATGCAATTTTCATGGTCGTCTCCCGGGTTCAGCGCAGGTTGATGGTGGTGTTGACGCCATCGTTGACCGTGTCGTCATCGAACCAGCGGCTGGTGACGGTTTTGGTCTGGGTATAGAACTGCACCACTTGCTTGCCGTAAGGCCCCAGATCCCCCAGCTTGGAGCCACGCGAACCGGTGAAGCTGAAGAACGGCACCGGTACCGGGATCGGGATATTGATGCCGACCTGGCCCACATCGATTTCGCTCTGGAACTTACGCGCCGCCGCCCCGCTCTGGGTGAACAGGCCGGTGCCGTTGCCGAACGGGTTGGCGTTGACCAGCGCGATGGCCTCGTCAAGGGTGTCGACTTCCAGCACCACAAGCACCGGGCCGAAGATTTCCTGGGTGTAGATCTGCATGTCCGTGGTCACGCCCGAAAACAGGGTCGGGCCGACGAAGTTGCCCTGCTCGAAGCCCGGCACTTGAATGTCACGACCGTCCAGCTCCAGCTTGGCGCCTTCTTTCACGCCGCTTTCGATCAGCTCCAGGATGCGTGCCTTGGCGCGCTTGGAAATCACCGGCCCCACGTCGGTACCGGCTTCGCTGCCCGCGTTGACCTTGAGCTTTTGCGCCAGCGCCTTGAGGTCCGGCAACCATTGCTTGGACGCGCCCACCAGCACCACCACCGAGGTGGCCATGCAACGCTGGCCCGCAGCGCCGAAACCGGCACCCACCAGGGCGTTTAGGGTGTGTTCGCGATTGGCATCCGGCAGCACCACGGCGTGGTTTTTGGCGCCCATCATCGATTGCACGCGCTTGCCATGTTTGCCGGCCAGGTCATAAACGTGAGTGCCGACCGCCGTCGAGCCGACAAAGGACACGGCCTTGATGTCTTTGTGAGTACAGAGCGCATCCACCACGTCCTTGCCGCCATGCACCACGTTGAGCACACCCGCCGGAACACCGGCCTCCAGTGCCAGCTCCACCAGCAGCAGAGTCGACAGCGGGTCCTGCTCGGATGGCTTGAGGACGAAGGTGTTACCGCAGGCGATGGCCATCGGGAACATCCACAGCGGAATCATCGCCGGGAAGTTGAACGGCGTGATGCCGGCGCACACGCCGATGGGCTGGCGCAGGGTGTAGGTGTCGACGCCACCGGCAACGTTCTCGGCGAACTCGCCCATTTGCAGGGTGCCGATGGAACAGGCGTGTTCCACCACTTCCAGGCCACGGAAAATATCGCCCTCGGCGTCGGCAATGGTCTTGCCCTGCTCGGCGCTGAGGACTGCGGCGATGCGTTTGGAATGTTCGCGGATCAAGGCTTGCAGCTTGAGCATGATGCGCATGCGCGCGCCGATCGGCGTGAGCTTCCAGGTCTGGAAGGCGCGGTGGGCGGCGTCGATGGCGGCGTTGACTTCATCAGCGGTGGCGAACGGGACTTTGGCCAGTACTTGCTGGGTGGCCGGGTTGACGATGTCTTGCCACTGGGTGGTCTTGGACTCGACCCACTCGCCGTTGATCAGCAATTTGACCTGTTGTACGGAAATGTCGGCAGATGCGTTCATGGGGTCTCCAGAATCTTGTTGTTATACAGAGAGTGAATCGCCTTGAAGAATGAGGCGTTCGGACGGTTTTTGGAGTATAGATGTGCAAATCTCTAATAAGAACGCACATAAAAGCCGGTCCAACATGCAAAAAAACATCACATCGCTGGGCTCCCTGAACTGGGATGACCTGAAGTTTTTCCTTGAAGTGGCCCGCACCCGCAAGGCCAGCGTCGCCGCCAAGCGCCTGGCGGTGGACTACACCACCGTGTCGCGACGCATCAGCTCACTGGAAGTGTCGCTCGGCACGCTGCTGTTCGAAAAATCCCGGACCAACGGCTTTGTGCTCACCGCCGAAGGCCAGCGTTTGCTGGGCTATGCCGAGTCCATCGAAAGCACCCTGCACATGGCCTGCGAGCAAGTCTCCGGCTCCGGCGTGGCGCTGTCCGGGCATGTGCGCATGGGCTGCACCGAAGGCTTCGGCAGCTTCTTCGTCACGCCGCAGTTGAGCCACTTCGTCGACACTTATCCTGCGATCTCGGTAGACATCCTGCCCCTGCCCCACTTCATCAGCCTGTCCAAGCGCGAAGCCGACATCGTCATCGCCCTGGAACGTCCGGAACACGGGCCCTACGTGTGCTGCAAACTGTGCGACTACAAACTGCAGCTGTACGCTACCCAGGACTACCTCGACCAACACCCACCGATCCAACGCCCGGCGGATTTGGCCGAGCATCCGTTTATCAGCTATGTGGATGACCTGGCGTTCAGCTCGGAGTTGCTCTACCTGGCCAACGTCGTGCCCGGCGCCAGTGCGAGCCTGCGCAGTACCAGCGTGATCGCACAGTACGTGGCGGCGCAGCAAGGACGGTCGATGGCGATATTGCCGTGCTTTTTGGCGGCGCAGGACTCGCGGTTGTTGCCGGTGTTGGGTGAACAGATTGCGATTACGCGGCAGTTCTGGATGTATTGCCGGGAGGATTTGAGGAAGCTGAAGCGGATTACGTTGTTGTGGGATTACATCAGGCAGGTGACGGAGCAGAACCAGGGGTTGTTGATGGGGGAGACGCGGGAGATGCGGTTTGCGGACTAAAGGCCAGCACCCGGCGGTGTAAATGTGGGAGCAAGTCGAATCGTCGCACCGCCCCTCCCACATTGGATTGCATTTCAGATTGGGGCGGGATGATTCCAGTCAGTCAGCAATCACCACGATCGACACCCGCCGATTCTCGGTGCGCCCTGCCGCCGTGTCGTTGGACGCCACCGGCTCGCCACTGCCCAACCCGCGCAGTTGGACGTTTTGTTCTTTCATGCCCACCCCGGTCAGCACGGTGGCCACACTTTTGGCGCGGCGCAGGGAGAGTTGCTGATTGTAGATTTCCTTGCCCGAGGCGTCGGTGTGGCCGTCGACGCGCACGCGTTCGATGCCCACGCCCAGCAGGGCCTTGCCGATGCGCTGGACGATCTCGGTGCTGGGTGGGTTGAGGGTTTCGACGTCGCTGCCAAACAGCACTTTGCCGGACAGGCCGAATGCCCAGCCTTCGTCGGTAAGTTCGAAGCCTTGCTGTTTGAGGACGGCAACTTGCGCGGGCGTCAGGCCTTTGGGGGGAGGTGTCTGGCAGCCGCCAAGGGCCAGCAGTGCCATCAATAATGTGAAGAACATAGCGCGCGCAATCGAGAACAAGGGATCAACTCCTGTGTTGAACATTGACGGCGGAATGCTCCGATTCCGCCGTTTGCTGGCCGCCCTGGGCAAACCGTTTGGCCTGGTACATCGCCGCGTCGGCGGCGTTGAGCAAGGTGCCGGGAGTGGCGCCATGATCGGGGTAGAGGGCGATGCCGATACTGAGGGAAGTCAATACCTGGGCGCTGCCGGGCACAGCGATGGGTGCGTCCATGCTGGCGATGATCTTGTCGGCGATGCGCCGGGCATCTTCGAGCGAGTGCAACGGCGCCAGCAGAATGGCGAACTCATCACCGCCCAGGCGCGCCACCAGGTCATCCTCACGCAACTGCGCACGCACGCGGTTGGCGACGGCGACGAGGACGGCATCACCGGCGGCGTGACCAAAGCTGTCATTGATTTCTTTGAAACGGTCACTGTCGAGGTAAAGCACTGCCAGCCGCTCCTTGGCCTTGGCGGCGCTGCGCAAGGCACGGATCAAGCGGCCTTCGAAGAACGACCGGTTGGGCAGGCCGGTGAGGCTGTCGTGGTTGGCCTGGTGGGCCAGGGTTTCGTTTTCGCTTTGCAGATGGTTTTGCCAGACGCCCATCTCACCGAGCAAGGCGTTGAAGTCGCTGCCCAGATTGTCGAGTTCGGCAATGCGCGCCGGCGGTACTCGACGGTCAAAGTCGCGCTCGCTACGGGCGGCGTGGGCCACGGCGGCAAGGCTTTGCAGCGGCTCGGTGATGCCACGTAACAGGCGTCGCGCCAAGTGCAGGGCGACCCAGGCGCTGAGGGCGGTACAGACCAGAATCCCGGCCAGGCCACTGAGCAGGAAGCGCAGCAAGCTGCCGCCGTGACCGGTCAGGTGAATGCTGCCGATGGCGCGGCCCTGGTGCAGGATCGGCTGGTTGATCGGCTGTTCGAGCAGGGTATGCGCCAGCGCCAGCTCGACCCGCGAGAGCATGCCGGTTTCCGGGCGTTCCCAGTTCGCAAGCAACTGGCCATTGGCATTGAACACCTCGGCTTCAGCCACTTCTTCGGTGGAGGCGATCAGGCTGAGGGCTTCGGTGGCGGCGGCGCGGTCGTTGAACACCACCGCCGCTTCCACGGTGTAGTTAATGGAGCGCGCGATCAGGTGCAGGTTGTGTTCGGCGTAGACCCGAAGCGCCAATACGCCGAGCAGCGTCAGGGACACACTGGCCAGGATCACCGCCACCAGCGCCAGGATCAGGTGCCCTCGGCCGATCACGGAACGCAGGGTCGGTCGCGCTTTGATGGCGATCATGGGACAGGTGCCCGACGACGTGACAGCTGCAGCACACTGGGATGAATGCGCACGCCGCTGCGCGCCACCGAGTCGAGGTTGACCTCAAACGACACTTGCTCATCGCCCACTCGCAAACAGAACAAACTGCCCACGGTGCACTGGTCGCCACCTTCGCTGATGCTGAGCACCGGATGGCCGATCAATGAGGTAAACAGGCGGCTACGTTCGTCATTGCTGAGCTTGCCGATGTACACCGCATCACAGCCGTTGGCGATATCGGGATGGTCGGCCAGCAGACGCCGCACCACCACCGCACGCCCAGTGGCTTGGGTGGTGCCTTTGATCAGGTCGTCGGTGTATTGCGTGGGGCCGACGATGCACAGGTGCAGTTGTTCGGGTTCCACCGGCCAGCGGGCATAGCTGAGAATGCCGAGCACCACCTGGGTCACCGCCTGGGCGCGCTGATCCGCAGCGCTCGGCGCCTCGGCAAACGCGCACGGTGCCAGCAGGCAGAGAATCGCCACCCGCAACACGCGTCTCCAGCTCAAGCTACGGCCTACAGGCGAGACAGCCACGTTCATGCAGCGATTCTCTTCGATCTTATCGGAATGATGCCGCAACGATAGCACACGGCAAGAAAACCCCGTGAGGCGCCACCTCGAAGGGTCCTGCTATTTTTTCAGAAAATGCCCACAACTCAACCAGATTAAATGACCATTCAATCAGCTATTCCCGGCTCCTGACCCAGCTCCAGCATCAACCCACTCAATCGCTTGACCTTGCGCCGCACGGCCTCCTCAAACACGCCGCCACGCGGTTCGATCAGGCTGAACCAACGCTTGGCGCGGGTGATACCGGTGTAGATCAGCTCTTTGGTCAACACCGGGTTCAAGGCATCCGGCAGGATCAGCGCAGTGTGGGTGAACTCCGAACCCTGGGATTTGTGCACGGTCATGGCGTACACGGTTTCCACATCGTTGAGACGGCTGGGCAAGACAAAACGCACGCCGCCCTGGCCATCGTTACGCGGGAACGCTACGCGCAGCACCTGGGGGCCGCCGTCGCTTTCGGGCAATTTGAGGGCGATGCCGATATCGCCGTTCATCAGACCCAGGCCGTAGTCATTGCGGGTCATCAGCACCGGGCGGCCTTCGTACCATTGCTCGTCGCCCTCGATCAGTCGCACCTTGCGCAAGGCTGCCGTGATGCGCAGGTTCAGCCCTTCCACGCCCCAGGGGCCTTTGCGCACGGCGCAGAGCAGCTGGAATGCATCGAAGGCTTGCAACAATTGTTGCGCCCAGTGGGTCCAGGCAAGGTCTTCTCGCGGGGTTTCGAGCGCGGGGCGCGCGCTGTGCAGCAGATTGAGGTAGTAGCGATAGCCTTCGGCACCCTCGCCGTGCCCGTCCAATACCAGACGCTCCAAGGCGTGGTCGTGCTCGCCCTTGAGGCTGACGCAGAACAGGTCGCTGTGGGTGCGCGCGGCCAGCAATTTGCGCGCTTCCTCGGCGTTCTGCTGGTTGACCCAGCGCGCCAGTTGACCGATGCCGCTGCCTTCGCCGAAACGCCGCGAGTAACGCAGCATCACCACTTGCTGGGCCAGGGGGTGGCTGCCGTCGATGTCTTCGTGCAGGCCGCTGGCGCTGAGGTCTTCACCGCTGACGGTTTGCAGCCATTGGCGGGTGTGGGGGCTGTACCACCCGGCTTCGGCGTCGCGGCACAAGTCGCCGAGTACGGCACCGGCCTCCACCGAGGCGAGCTGGTCCTTGTCACCCAGCAACACCAAGCGGGCATGGGCCGGCAACGCGTCCAGCAGGTTGGCCATCATTTCCAGGTCGATCATTGAGGCTTCGTCCACCACCAATACGTCCAGAGGCAACGGGTTGCCCAAATGATGGCGGAAGTGCCGGGTACCTGGGCGGCTGCCCAGCAAGCGGTGAACGGTGGTGACCTGGGTCGGGATTTTGTCCTTCACGCTTTGCGGCACTTTGAGCGACAGCACTTGTTGGCTGATGGACTCGGTGAGGCGTGCGGCGGCTTTGCCGGTAGGCGCGGCCAGGCGAATGCGCAACGGGCTGCCGGCCTCTACGGCGGGCGCCTGCAACAGCGCCAGCAAGCGCACCACGGTGGTGGTCTTGCCGGTGCCGGGGCCACCGGTGACGATGCTGAAGGCACCTCGGGTGGCCAGGGCGCAGGCGAGTTTTTGCCAGTCGATCACACCCTCGGGCGTCGGTTGGTCAAACAGGCCGTTCAAGCGTTGGGGCAAGTCGGCGGCAACGGTTTCCTGGGTAGCCAGGCGCAGGCGCAGGGCGGTGTCGATGCGTCGCTCGTAGGTCCAGTAGCGGCGCAGGTACAGACGCTTGCCGGACAGCACCAGCGGACGGCTTTTTGCGGCGTCGCTGCCGTCGACTGCCAGGGCAACCAAAGGGCTGGCCACCAGGGCATGGCACCAGTGGGCGCCGTCCAGCCCGTCGAGCAGTTGCGAGGGCAGCAGCATGGCGCCGGTTTGCAGGTCGCCTTCAGGCGGCAAGGACAGGGCAAAGTCCGGCGCCTTGAGGGTTTCGAACAGGTCGAGGCACACATGGCCATGGCCCAGTTGGTGACTGGTCAGGGCCGCCGCCAATAACACGCGCGGATCGGCCTGCGGGTCGAGCTCGTACAGGAAGCCGACAAAGGCTTTGTCCAATGCGCGCAGCCAGCCCCGGTCCACCCAGCGCTCCAGCAACTGCAGCAGATCAGTGGCCCGGCTCAGGGGTTCCAGCGCCTCAAGCGGTAGCGGCGACAGGCTCATAACAACACTCCTTGTTCCCAGGCGGGCTCAACCTTGGGCGGGATGGGCTTGCCCTGGAACAACAGGTCGAGGCCTTCGATCAATTCCCGTGGCGGCCGGGTGAAATACGCGCCCCGGCTCGCGGATTGGCTGCCACGCAGGAACACATACAGCGCACCGCCGATGTGACGGTCGTAGTCGTAGTCCGGCAGGCGGGCCTTGAGCTGGCGGTGCAGGGCCAGCAGGTAAAGCACGTATTGCAGGTCATACCGATGCTCAAGGATCGACTGCTCCATGGCCTCCATCGTGTAGGCCGAATCGTCAGGGCCGAGCCAGTTGGATTTGTAGTCGGCCACGTAATAGCGGCCGTCGTGTTCGAAGGTCAGGTCGATAAAACCTTTGAACATGCCGTTGAGCAGCACCGGCTCGGCGGCCACACGGGAGACTCCGTGGTGGGTGTACTGGCACACCAGTTTGTCGAGGGCGAGCACGTCGACTTTATGGCTGGCGAACCAGAATTCCATTTCGACCTGGTACCGCTGCAGGCTGCTGAGGGCGACTTGAGCGTTATCCACCGGCAGCGGCGCTTGCAACAGATGGCCCAGCCAACCGCTGAGAGTGTTGATCCAGCCTTCCCAGTTGCGACGATTGCAGCGGGCACCTACGGCGTTTTCGATGGCCTGCGGCGTCGCGTTGAAACCTTCCTCGCCCGCCCACTCCAACAGGCCGTGGAGGAAGGTGCCGGGGTTGGGACCGCGTGGGAAACGATGTATATCGCCGCCGGACGCCGCCACTTCACGCGGTGCATCGGGGTCGAGGCGTTCGTCATCGAACAGCTTTTGCGCTTGCGGGCTTTCCGGCGCTTCGAGGTTGGCGACGCTCATGCTGTCGCCAATGCGCAAGGCGCTGTAGGACGCGATCCACCAGTTCTCGGCGGCCTTGCGCTTGGGCAATAACGGCGCGAGCAAGGTGGCCTGGTTACGCGGCGGATGGAACACGCTGTCTTGCGCTTCGGGTACGTGGGCGTAGTGGATGGCCGGGCAGCCTTGCTGCAGATCCAGCAGCCAGTGTGCCAGGCCGGCGGGTTCGCCCAGCGATGCTCCACCACCGAGCAAATAGCCGAGCGCCGACAGGTGCAACACCGAACTGTGGGTGTTGCCGCGCTTGAGGTCGGCAACTCCAAGCCAGCAGGCGTGCTTGGCGCGGGTCAGGGCGACGTAGAACAAACGCAGGTCTTCGGCCAGACGCTCATCGTCCGCCTGGGCGATCAACTCGGCGGTGGGGCGCAGGCTGACCTGGGATTTGCCGTGTTCATCGTGGTAGTGCAGCGGCAATCGGCTGCCGTCTACCGGCTTGGCCGAACAGATGAACGGCAGGAAGACCAGGTCGTACTCCAGGCCCTTGGACTTGTGGATGGTCACCACTTTGACCAGTTGCTCATCGCTTTCCAGGCGCAGGATCTGTTCTTCGCCGGCCTGGCCCGACAACGCCAAGTGCTCAGCGAGATGGCGGATCAGCGCCTGTTCGCCGTCCAGCTCCGAGGCAGCTTGTTGCAACAGTTCGCTGAGGTGCAACAGGTTGGTCAACACGCGCTCGCCGTCACTGCGGGCGATCAGGGTTTGCGGCAACTTGAAGTCGTGAAGCAGGCGACGCAGCATCGGTAGCACGCCTTGGGTCCGCCAGATGACGCGGTAGCCGCGGAACTGCATCACGCGCGATTCCCACGCCAGTTCGTCCTGGTTCAGACGCTCCAGTTCCGGCAGTGACAAATCCAGGGTGACGCAGGCCAGGGCGGCACGCAGGGGGCGTTCGACATCCGGTTCGGCGCAGGCCTTGAGCCAGGCCAGCAGGTCGTGGGCTTCCTGGGCGGCGAACACCGAATCCTTGTCGGACAGGTACACACTGCGCACGCCACGGGCGGCCAATTCAGCGCGCACGGCTTGGGCTTCCTTGCCGTCGCGTACGAGGATGGCGATGTCCGATGGCAGTACGCCTCTGAAGCTGTTGTCCGGTTGCCGGAAACCGGCCTTGCCCTGTTGGCCGCCGTTGAGCAACTCGACAATCTGCGTGGCGCAGGCCGAGGCCAGTTGTTGTCGGTACACCGCGTTGGACACAGGTTGGTCGGTGGGCAGGTGCCAGAGGTTCATCGCCGGCAGCGTTTGGCCGTCGACCTGGAGTTGTTCCTTGCGTCCTTGGGACAGCACCGGCTGGAACGGCACCGGGTTATCGCCATTGGGTTCGCGGAAGAGGAACGCACCGCGGCCGGTTTCGGCGCGCTGGAACACATGGTTTACCGCCTCGACCATGGCGTGGCTGGAACGGAAGTTGGTGCCCAGGGTGTGGTGGCGGCCGAGCGTGGATTTACGAGCGCGCAAGTAAGTGTAGATGTCGGCGCCACGGAAGGCGTAGATCGCCTGCTTGGGATCACCGATCAGGAACAGGCCGCTGTCGAGGTGGTTTTCGTCGATGCGGTAGATGCTGTCGAAGATGCTGTATTGCACCGGGTCGGTGTCCTGGAATTCATCGATCAGAGCCACCGGGAACTGCTCGCGGATCACGCTGGCCAGACGCTCGCCGCCGTCGGCTTGCAGGGCGGCGTTAAGGCGGGTCAGCATGTCGTCGAAGCCCATTTCGGCGCGACGGCGCTTTTCTTCTTCGAAGCGCTTGCCCACCCAGCCGGCGGCGTGTTGCAGCACGGCGGCATCGGGGGTCGGCAGGGCGTCGAGACTGGCTTTAAGGCGGGCCATGGCGTCGATGCCGGGGTGCTGCGGCGGGTCGCCCTTCCAGGCTTCGGCCATGCCGTCGGGGGTGAGGCGACTGAAGCCGGTGCCGATGTCGAGGTGTTCCAGGGTTTCGTCCGCGGCCCAGAGGCTGATCTTTTCGAACCAGGGTTCGAAGTAACGAGCTTGCATCTTGCGCCCGTCCACTGCTTTGGCGGCCACGGCCTGCAGACAGATGTCGCGCAGTTCGGCGGCCCATTGCTGCCAGGGCGCCTTGATGTTGATCAGCGCTTCGCGACGCTCTTGCAGGCAGGCGTTGATCAGCTCGGCGGGCTCACGGGTTTCATCCGTGGGCCGCTCGCTGCCGAACAATGCGCGCACCTTCGGCATCAGCGTGGCCGGGCCGCCCCAGTTATTGCGCACCCAGTTGAGCGCGTCGTCGTGCATCGGGTAGCAGAACAGTCGCCAGTAGTCGCGCAGCACTTCGCCCAGCAGGTCACTGTGGTCGGTTTCGAGGGTCTGGGTAAACAGGCTGCCACTGTCGAACGCGTGCTCGCGCAGCATGCGCTGACACCAACTGTGGATGGTCGAGACGGCGGCTTCGTCCATCCATTGTGCAGCGATGTCCAGGCGGTTGGCGCAGGCGGGCCATTGTTCGGCAGGATATTCCTCGCGCAGATCCGCGATCAGCGCATCCGGTTGATCGATTTCGTCGCGGAAAAACCGCGCTGCTTCGGCCAGGCGAATGCGGATACGTTCACGCAGCTCCTTGGTGGCGGCATCTGTGAAGGTCACCACCAGGATTTGCGGAGGTAGCAATTCGCGACCAAAACCGGACACTTCACCGCCGTGGCCAAGCACCAGGCGCAGGTACAACGCAGAAATGGTAAAGGTCTTGCCAGTACCGGCGCTGGCTTCAATCAGCTGGCTACCTTTTAGCGGGAACGCCAGGGCCAAGGGTTTGCTGCTCATGCGCCGGCCTCCTCGCCTGTGAGTGATCGCCAAGGGGCGTTGATCAGTGGGCGATACAGGGTTTCGCACCAGCCTTCGAATTCTTCGCTGGCGACCAGGGCTGCGTAATCGGGAAATTGGCGGGTGAGCGCCGCAGATTCACGCCGCTCGCCATCGGTGGTCAGGCCATCGCCTTCGTAGGCTTTGCTCGCGGCGGCGTGAGCTTTAGCCGGGTCGGTTTGGCTGAGCCAGGCGAAAGCGGTTTTGACGGCTACCGGCAGCGGTTTTTGCATGCCGTGTTGCCAGGCCAGTAGCAGGTTAGCAAGGGTTTCCTGGGCGGCGGATTGATCCAGCGGGGCCAACAGCAAGGTGTCGTCGCTGGCGACCAGGCCGGTGCTCAGCGGCAGGCCGCAGGCGCAGGCCACCACATGATTGACCCACGGGCGAATCAGGCGGTGCCATTTGCGGGTCTTGATCGAACCGATGCTGTTGGGAATGGTGGTGACGCTTAGCAATGCGCCATCACCGCGTCGATGCAGGCCACTGACCCAGCCTTCCAATGCGATGCCTTGATGCTCGAAACTGATGGGTTCGGCACCCGTATGCGGGGTTGGCCAAAGGGCCAGCAGTTGTTGGTAACGTTGCAGCAGATCGGGCAAGGGCTCAATCAGTTCGTGACGCAGGCACTCGCCGAAACCGACCATCGGCAGCAGGCCACTGCCTTGCAAACGCAGGGCTTGGGCGTTAAGGGCCTGGTCGAGATCAGCCGGCTGGGACAGTGCGGCGCTCAATAGGCTGTCGCTCAGGCTATAGCGTTGCAGAGCATCGAGAACGAAAGGTTCTTCATCGGCCAGGGGCACGTCGGCCGCCTCGAAAAATACTTTCAGACGCTGGCTGAAGAAGTGTTTGACCGGGTTGCGCAGGAAGTCTTGTAGCTGGCCCAGGCTCAGGGGCTCTTCCTGTTGATGCGGCGGCAATTCATCTTCTGTCGGGACGGCATCCACCGCCTCGTGGAGTAGCTGCCACTCGCGGGCGTAACTGAATAATGCGTCGCCTTCGTGGAAGTAACGGGCACTGAAAGGTTGGAGCGGGTGTTCCTGGGTCATTGCTTCCAGCAGCGGCTGTTCTTGGGCGTTATGCCAGCCGCTGGCGAGATGGTCGCGCAGTTGACCAATCAGTACCGATGCCGGACGTTCGCTGTTATCGCGGATGCTGCGACCGACCCAGCTGATATAAAGCTGATCGCGGGCGGACAACAGGGCTTCGAGCAGCAGATAGCGGTCGTCCTCACGGCGGGAACGGTCACCGGGGCGGTAGTCGCTGCCCATCAGGTCGAAATCCAGCGGCGGTTGCGCGCGTGGGTAGTCGCCGTCGTTCATGCCGAGCAGGCAAACGAGCTTGAAGGGGATGGCGCGCATGGGCATCAGCGTGCAGAAATTGACAGCACCGGCCAGGAAGCGTTGAGACAAACGGCCCTGGTCCAGCCCGGCCAGCCAGGCTTCGCGGACGACAGTGAGCGGTAGCTCGTCCTGCAAGCCAACGGATTCGCAGGTTTCCAGCCAGGTTTCCCGGAGTTGTTCGAGTTGGCCCAGCAAGTAGTCGTCGTGTTCGCTGCTGGGCAGAAAGAACAGTTGCATCAGGCGTTGCAGACGTTCGCCCCATTCCTGCGGGGCGGCCGGTTGTGAGAGGGCTTGATGCGCGTCATGCAAGGCGTCGAGCAAGGCCACCAGGGGGCCGATCAGCGCCGCGTCGAGGCCGCCGATTTCATCGTAAGGCTCAATGCCGTTGCAGGCGACGCCGGTACCGACGGCATACCCGAGAAGCATGCGGCGTAGGCCAAATCGCCAGCTGTTTTGCTCCAAGTCTCCCGGCAGACCGAGGCCGGCGCGTTGTTCGGCGTTGAGCCCCCAACGAATGCCGGCGCCTTCGATCCAGCGGTGCAGCGTGGGCAGGTCGCGCTCCTTGATGGCAAAACGCTCACGCAGCGCGGGAACGTCGAGCAGGTCAAGAATTTCACTGACCGGGAAGCGGCTATCGGGGAGTTTGAGCAAGTGTTCGACAGCGATCAGCAAGGGATCGCGACCGCGTTGGCCCTGGTCGGTCAGGGTGAAAGGAATGAAGCGCGGATCGCTTCTGTCCAACTGGCCGAACACTGCGCGAATGTGCGGCGCGTAGCTGTCCACATCAGGGACCATGACGATGATGTCCCGCGGGCGTAGCGCAGGGTCGGCGCTGAAACGCTGGAGCAGTTGGTCGTGGAGAATCTCCACTTCGCGTTGGGCGCTGTGGGCGATGTGGAAGCGCACTGATGTGTCATGTTCCAGCTCAACAGCAGGCCAGCGTTCACGTGTCTCATTGAGTGGGCGCAACTCGAGGATATCGTCCTGGAGTTGATTGAGCAGTGAGGTGGGTTCGCTTTCACTGAACAAGTCGATGCGCCCATCGCGAAAGGCGGCGCGATAGCTGTTGGGGTCATCGTAGCTGTCCAACAGGCTGATGTAGTCACGACCTTGTTTGCCCCAGGCGGCCAGCAGCGGATGAGCATGCTGGTGCAGGGTTTGGGGGTCGAGGGTGACCGGCATGCCGGCCTTGCGCGCCTGGCGTTTATATTCGTTACGCAGCAGGTCTTTGTCGGCAACGATGTCGGACCAGTGGTGGCGACAAGGGTTGTGCACGCACAGCAGCACTTGGCTGAAACGGGCCAGGCCGGCCAGGGCTTCCAGGGCTTGGGCGGGTAGCGACGAAATCCCGAAAACGATCACGCGAGAAGGCAGACCACGAGGAGCGTCCTCAAGGGTATTGATGCGTTCGATAAAGCGTTGGTGAACGCCGGCACGGCTTTCGGCCATGCCCTCTTCACCGACATCCAGCAGGAGCGCACGCCACAATTCGGCCTGCCAGCAGTTGGCTGGGTCCAGGGGCTTGGATTCGCCTCGGCCACTGCGCAATTGGTGCCGCCCGGCCGCCCAATCTTCCAACCAGTCGGCGCGATAGACTTGGTATTGGTCGAATAGATCCGCCAGGCGCTCGGCGAGTTGATAGCGCTTACGCAGGTCCGTGTCGCTGGTGAGGAAACGTTGCAGCGGCTCGAAGTGCGGCTGATTGATGAGTTCCGGCAGCAGGCGCATCAGACGCCAGGTGAGCGGGGCTTTGTCGAGCAGGGACTTGGGGGGGATCTCATCACGGCCCAGGACCATGCGATAGAGCTGCCACATGAAGCTGCCGGGAAGTTGCACGTCGATGGCTGCGGCGATGCCGCAGCCACCCATGTCGTCGTCCTGCGGATCTTCGGCCAACGCCAGTTTGAGCCATTGGGCAATGCCATTGCTTTGCACCAGAGCAATTTCGTTTTCCAGGGGCGCCAGTGGATAACGACGCATCCAGCTCACCACCAGGCTGCGCAGTTCGTCCAGGCGGTTGCCGTGAACCACCATGAATCCAGGACTGAGAGACGTCGCATCCGGCATAACGGCTTCCTTGGGAAAAGCAAAATCGAGGCATGGACTTTAGCACTGAAGGCGCCTGCGATGAGCGTGCCGACACTTTCCGAGCGCCCAAAACAAAACCCCACCTGCTTTCGCAAATGGGGTTTCGGAATTTAATCTTGACGATGACCTACTCTCACATGGGGAAACCCCACACTACCATCGGCGATGCATCGTTTCACTTCTGAGTTCGGGATGGGATCAGGTGGTTCCAATGCTCTATGGTCGTCAAGAAATTCGGGTACTGAGTCGTGACCTGATGGTCTCGCTTCAGCAAATTGGGTATGTGACAGCTGTCGGTGTTTTGTGAGCGTCGAACTTTCGGTTCATCTCGTCTTCACACACCGCAATCTGGCGCCTTCTCAGGTCAGCAAATTGCTTGGGTGTTATATGGTCAAGCCTCACGGGCAATTAGTATTGGTTAGCTCAACGCCTCACAGCGCTTACACACCCAACCTATCAACGTCGTAGTCTTCGACGGCCCTTCAGGGGACTCAAGGTCCCAGTGAGATCTCATCTTGAGGCTAGTTTCCCGCTTAGATGCTTTCAGCGGTTATCTATTCCGAACATAGCTACCCGGCAATGCCACTGGCGTGACAACCGGAACACCAGAGGTTCGTCCACTCCGGTCCTCTCGTACTAGGAGCAGCCCCTCTCAAATCTCAAACGTCCACGGCAGATAGGGACCGAACTGTCTCACGACGTTCTAAACCCAGCTCGCGTACCACTTTAAATGGCGAACAGCCATACCCTTGGGACCGGCTTCAGCCCCAGGATGTGATGAGCCGACATCGAGGTGCCAAACACCGCCGTCGATATGAACTCTTGGGCGGTATCAGCCTGTTATCCCCGGAGTACCTTTTATCCGTTGAGCGATGGCCCTTCCATACAGAACCACCGGATCACTAAGACCTACTTTCGTACCTGCTCGACGTGTCTGTCTCGCAGTCAAGCGCGCTTTTGCCTTTATACTCTACGACCGATTTCCGACCGGTCTGAGCGCACCTTCGTACTCCTCCGTTACTCTTTAGGAGGAGACCGCCCCAGTCAAACTACCCACCATACACTGTCCTCGATCCGGATAACGGACCTGAGTTAGAACCTCAAAGTTGCCAGGGTGGTATTTCAAGGTTGGCTCCACGCGAACTGGCGTCCACGCTTCAAAGCCTCCCACCTATCCTACACAAGCAAATTCAAAGTCCAGTGCAAAGCTATAGTAAAGGTTCACGGGGTCTTTCCGTCTAGCCGCGGATACACTGCATCTTCACAGCGATTTCAATTTCACTGAGTCTCGGGTGGAGACAGCGCCGCCATCGTTACGCCATTCGTGCAGGTCGGAACTTACCCGACAAGGAATTTCGCTACCTTAGGACCGTTATAGTTACGGCCGCCGTTTACCGGGGCTTCGATCAAGAGCTTCGCGTTAGCTAACCCCATCAATTAACCTTCCGGCACCGGGCAGGCGTCACACCCTATACGTCCACTTTCGTGTTTGCAGAGTGCTGTGTTTTTAATAAACAGTCGCAGCGGCCTGGTATCTTCGACCGGCATGGGCTTACGGAGCAAGTCCTTCACCCTCACCGGCGCACCTTCTCCCGAAGTTACGGTGCCATTTTGCCTAGTTCCTTCACCCGAGTTCTCTCAAGCGCCTTGGTATTCTCTACCCAACCACCTGTGTCGGTTTGGGGTACGGTTCCTGGTTACCTGAAGCTTAGAAGCTTTTCTTGGAAGCATGGCATCAACCACTTCGTCGTCTAAAAGACGACTCGTCATCAGCTCTCGGCCTTAAGATCCCGGATTTACCTAAGATCTCAGCCTACCACCTTAAACTTGGACAACCAACGCCAAGCTGGCCTAGCCTTCTCCGTCCCTCCATCGCAATAACCAGAAGTACAGGAATATTAACCTGTTTTCCATCGACTACGCTTTTCAGCCTCGCCTTAGGGACCGACTAACCCTGCGTCGATTAACGTTGCGCAGGAAACCTTGGTCTTTCGGCGTGGGTGTTTTTCACACCCATTGTCGTTACTCATGTCAGCATTCGCACTTCTGATACCTCCAGCAAGCTTCTCAACTCACCTTCACAGGCTTACAGAACGCTCCTCTACCGCATCACTTACGTGATACCCGTAGCTTCGGTGTATGGTTTGAGCCCCGTTACATCTTCCGCGCAGGCCGACTCGACTAGTGAGCTATTACGCTTTCTTTAAAGGGTGGCTGCTTCTAAGCCAACCTCCTAGCTGTCTAAGCCTTCCCACATCGTTTCCCACTTAACCATAACTTTGGGACCTTAGCTGACGGTCTGGGTTGTTTCCCTTTTCACGACGGACGTTAGCACCCGCCGTGTGTCTCCCATGCTCGGCACTTGTAGGTATTCGGAGTTTGCATCGGTTTGGTAAGTCGGGATGACCCCCTAGCCGAAACAGTGCTCTACCCCCTACAGTGATACATGAGGCGCTACCTAAATAGCTTTCGAGGAGAACCAGCTATCTCCGAGCTTGATTAGCCTTTCACTCCGATCCACAGGTCATCCGCTAACTTTTCAACGGTAGTCGGTTCGGTCCTCCAGTTAGTGTTACCCAACCTTCAACCTGCCCATGGATAGATCGCCCGGTTTCGGGTCTATTCCCAGCGACTAGACGCCCTATTAAGACTCGCTTTCGCTACGCCTCCCCTATTCGGTTAAGCTCGCCACTGAAAATAAGTCGCTGACCCATTATACAAAAGGTACGCAGTCACCCAACAAGTGGGCTCCCACTGCTTGTACGCATACGGTTTCAGGATCTATTTCACTCCCCTCTCCGGGGTTCTTTTCGCCTTTCCCTCACGGTACTAGTTCACTATCGGTCAGTCAGTAGTATTTAGCCTTGGAGGATGGTCCCCCCATATTCAGACAAAGTTTCTCGTGCTCCGTCCTACTCGATTTCATGACTAAGAGATTTTCGCGTACAGGGCTATCACCCACTATGGCCGCACTTTCCAGAGCGTTCCGCTAATCTCAAAGCCACTTAAGGGCTAGTCCCCGTTCGCTCGCCACTACTAAGGGAATCTCGGTTGATTTCTTTTCCTCAGGGTACTTAGATGTTTCAGTTCCCCTGGTTCGCCTCTTGCACCTATGTATTCAGTACAAGATAACCATCTTATGATGGCTGGGTTCCCCCATTCAGACATCTCCGGATCAAAGTCTGTTTGCCGACTCCCCGAAGCTTTTCGCAGGCTACCACGTCTTTCATCGCCTCTGACTGCCAAGGCATCCACCGTATGCGCTTCTTCACTTGACCATATAACCCCAAGCAATCTGGTTATACTGTGAAGACAACATTCGCCGAAAATTCGAATTTCTCGTTAAGAGAACTCACAAATTTTACCTTAGCCTGATCCATTACCAGTGAAAGTAACGGTCAGTCTATCTTTCTATCACATACCCAAATTTTTAAAGAACGATCTAATCAAAGACTAGAAATCAACATTCACCATCATCACAATGGAATGCTCATTTCTAAGCTTTCAACAAACAGAAGCAGTAGTGGTGGAGCCAAACGGGATCGAACCGTTGACCTCCTGCGTGCAAGGCAGGCGCTCTCCCAGCTGAGCTATGGCCCCGTATTTCTACAGGCGTTTCCCACACAAAATTGGTGGGTCTGGGCAGATTCGAACTGCCGACCTCACCCTTATCAGGGGTGCGCTCTAACCAACTGAGCTACAGACCCAATTTCGAGCTGCTAAGGCCGACCTCACCCTGCTCTTTACCACAGAGCATGGGGTGCGCTCCAACCAACTAAGCTACAACCCTATTTAGGCTGCTTCTTATCGTCTTCTTCAATGAATCAAGCAATTCGTGTGGGAACTTATGGAGCAGCTGATGTCGTCGATTAAGGAGGTGATCCAGCCGCAGGTTCCCCTACGGCTACCTTGTTACGACTTCACCCCAGTCATGAATCACACCGTGGTAACCGTCCTCCCGAAGGTTAGACTAGCTACTTCTGGTGCAACCCACTCCCATGGTGTGACGGGCGGTGTGTACAAGGCCCGGGAACGTATTCACCGCGACATTCTGATTCGCGATTACTAGCGATTCCGACTTCACGCAGTCGAGTTGCAGACTGCGATCCGGACTACGATCGGTTTTGTGGGATTAGCTCCACCTCGCGGCTTGGCAACCCTCTGTACCGACCATTGTAGCACGTGTGTAGCCCAGGCCGTAAGGGCCATGATGACTTGACGTCATCCCCACCTTCCTCCGGTTTGTCACCGGCAGTCTCCTTAGAGTGCCCACCATAACGTGCTGGTAACTAAGGACAAGGGTTGCGCTCGTTACGGGACTTAACCCAACATCTCACGACACGAGCTGACGACAGCCATGCAGCACCTGTCTCAATGTTCCCGAAGGCACCAATCTATCTCTAGAAAGTTCATTGGATGTCAAGGCCTGGTAAGGTTCTTCGCGTTGCTTCGAATTAAACCACATGCTCCACCGCTTGTGCGGGCCCCCGTCAATTCATTTGAGTTTTAACCTTGCGGCCGTACTCCCCAGGCGGTCAACTTAATGCGTTAGCTGCGCCACTAAGAGCTCAAGGCTCCCAACGGCTAGTTGACATCGTTTACGGCGTGGACTACCAGGGTATCTAATCCTGTTTGCTCCCCACGCTTTCGCACCTCAGTGTCAGTGTTGGTCCAGGTGGTCGCCTTCGCCACTGGTGTTCCTTCCTATATCTACGCATTTCACCGCTACACAGGAAATTCCACCACCCTCTACCACACTCTAGTCAGTCAGTTTTGAATGCAGTTCCCAGGTTGAGCCCGGGGATTTCACATCCAACTTAACAAACCACCTACGCGCGCTTTACGCCCAGTAATTCCGATTAACGCTTGCACCCTCTGTATTACCGCGGCTGCTGGCACAGAGTTAGCCGGTGCTTATTCTGTCGGTAACGTCAAAATTGCAGAGTATTAATCTACAACCCTTCCTCCCAACTTAAAGTGCTTTACAATCCGAAGACCTTCTTCACACACGCGGCATGGCTGGATCAGGCTTTCGCCCATTGTCCAATATTCCCCACTGCTGCCTCCCGTAGGAGTCTGGACCGTGTCTCAGTTCCAGTGTGACTGATCATCCTCTCAGACCAGTTACGGATCGTCGCCTTGGTGAGCCATTACCTCACCAACTAGCTAATCCGACCTAGGCTCATCTGATAGCGCAAGGCCCGAAGGTCCCCTGCTTTCTCCCGTAGGACGTATGCGGTATTAGCGTCCGTTTCCGAACGTTATCCCCCACTACCAGGCAGATTCCTAGGCTTTACTCACCCGTCCGCCGCTCTCAAGAGAAGCAAGCTTCTCTCTACCGCTCGACTTGCATGTGTTAGGCCTGCCGCCAGCGTTCAATCTGAGCCATGATCAAACTCTTCAGTTCAAACATCTTTGGGTTTTTAAGAAACCCTAAACTTGGCTCAGCAATCGTTGGTTACATCTTTGATTTCTCGCGGAGTAACTTGTGATGCTGATAATCTTGTTGACTATCAGTCTGACTCCACAAGCACCCACACGAATTGCTTGATTCAGTTGTTAAAGAGCGGTTGGTTAAGATGTTTCGTCTCAACCGAGGCGCGCATTCTACAGCAGCCTCATTTGCTGTCAAGCGGTTATTTTCAGAAGCTTTCGAAGATTTCTTCAACAACTTCAACCACTTGCGCTTCCGATCTCTCGTCAGCGGGAGGCGAATTCTACAGCGTTACACGCTGCTGTCAACACCTCTTTTTCAACTTCCTTTTGACTTCGATGAACTGAAGCGACTTGCTGTCGAAAACTACTTAACTCATTGTTTACCAAGGAGTTTTCCGTTTCGACTGCGCCGGAAGTGGGGCGAATTATAGGCTCCCTGAATCTGTGGTCAAGGGTTAATTACGCTTTTGTTGCAGAAGGCGCTTTTTTCGCAATAAGACGAGGAATTCGCCGCGTCACGAACGGTATACGCAGCACCAGCAGCAGCGCACCTATAGAAGCATAGATAGCCCACTCCTTCAGATCAGCCCGCACAATCCACAACATGTGCAGCAACCCAAGCCCCAGAATCACATAGACCAGGCGATGCAACTTCTTCCATCGGCTGCCCAGCCGTCGCTGGCTATAACGGTTAGACGTGACGGCCAACACCCATAACGACAAGAAACCCAATGCGCCCACAATAATGTAGGGCCGCTTACGCAGTTCCACGCCCAACTGCGACCAATCAAGCCCCAGGACGAATACGCAATAGGCTGCCAGGTGCAGCACCACATAGGCAAAGCACCACAAGCCAAGCTGTCGGCGCACTGCGATCCACCCCGCCCAGCCACTCAACTTCTGCAGCGGCGTCATACACAAGGTGATCAGCAACAGAATCAACGTGCCTAAGCCCAATCGATCAACCAGCACTTTGCCGGGGTCAGGTCCCAAGGCGAAACTCCATGCTTCATATAGCCACAACAACGGCCACAGAGCGGCGGCGATAAAGACACCCATGCGCCAGATGGGGTAACGCATCAATAATTCTTCCGCAGATCGAGACCGGTATAGAGAGAGGCAACCTCATCCGAGTAGCCGTTGAACATCTGCGTCTCGCGTACATTGGGGCTGAACAGGCCGCTCGGCAAACGACGTTCCCGCGCCTGGGTCCAGCGTGGGTGATCGACCGTAGGGTTCACGTTCGCATAAAACCCGTATTCATCCGCCGCAATGCTCTGCCATGTGGTTTTAGGCTGATCGCTGACAAGACTGATCCGCACGATGGACTTTACGCTCTTGAACCCATACTTCCACGGCACGACCAGCCGCAACGGCGCGCCGTTCTGATTGGGCAACTCCCGCCCATACATGCCAACCGCCAGAATCGCCAGTGGGTTCATCGCTTCATCCAGACGCAACCCTTCTACATAAGGCCAGTCGATCAAGCCAAAACTCGAACGCTGTCCCGGCATGCTCTTGGGATCCTGAAGCGTTTCAAAACGGATGTACTTGGCCTTGGAGGTCGGTTCGACCTGCTTGAGCAAGGCGGAGATCGGAAACCCCATCCACGGGATAACCATTGACCAGGCCTCGACACAACGCAACCGGTAGATCCGCTCTTCCAACTGATAGGGTTTCATAAAGTCTTCCAAGGCATAACGCCCAGGCTTTGCGACCTCTCCATCAATCACCACACTCCAGGGTTCAGTCTTGAGTGAGCCCGCATTTTTCGCCGGGTCGCCCTTGTCGGTGCCGAACTCATAGAAGTTGTTGTAGTGGGTTGCATCCTTGAACGGCGTGATCGCCTCGTCCTTGACCGTTACCGCCTGCCATTTCGTTGTGGGCAGTTTCTCGGCAAACCAATTCGGCGCCTTGCCCGGCTCAACATCAGCATAACGCGCAGCCTCGTCCGCACTGGCCCAGCGCGGCAAGCTGCTGGCAGCGATACCGGCAAGCGCACCGCCGAGCAAGCTGCGGCGAGAAAGATAGAAGGATTCAGGTGTGACATCCGATTCGTGGCAATCGGACGCTTTAGGCAATTTGATTAACATGGCAACTCCGCAGCATTGGAGAACTGATGCACCAATAGACTGCGGAGTATGGGGGAAATTACATTAAGGCAATGTTTTGTCCCGGCGCAGATGCAGCAAATATTGAATCGGCCCGGAAGCGGCATAGACAAGGAATGCCAGCAGCAGAATCCGCGGCGGATCACTGAACACCACGGCGAACACCAACACCACCACCAGGATCGCCACGAACGGCACCCGCCCCTTGAGGTCGAGCTCCTTGAAGCTGTTGTACTTGATGTTGCTGACCATCAGCATGCCAGCCGCCGCCACCATCAAGGCCACCAGGAACGACATTTTCGACCCCTGGATGCCGTAGTCACTGAATGCCCAGACAATACCCGCCACCACTCCCGCAGCCGCGGGGCTGGCCAAGCCGATGAAGTAACGCTTGTCGGCAGTGCCCACCTGGGTGTTGAAGCGCGCCAGGCGCAAGGCAGCACCCGCTACATAGATGAAGGCAACCATCCAACCCACCTTGCCCATATCACCCAATGCCCAGGCAAACGCCAGCAATGCGGGTGCAACACCAAACGCCACCATGTCCGACAGCGAGTCGTACTCGGCACCGAAAGCACTTTGGGTATTGGTCATGCGCGCCACACGACCATCCAGGCCATCAAGCACCATGGCCACGAAGATGGCGATGGCGGCAAAGCCGAAATACTTGCTGGCACTCGCCGCATCACCCGCCGCGAGCGCGCTCTGGGCACTCATGGAGTTGATGATGGAATAGAACCCGGCAAACAGGTTCGCCGTGGTGAACAGGTTGGGCAAAAGATAGATGCCACGATGCCGGACCTTGCGGCCTTCCGCGTCATGCCCTTCTTCGACATGTTCATCGATCGGCAGCAGGCTTTCGGCGTCAGAAGCCTGGTTTGGCTCTTCGGGACGTTCGCTCATGGACTTTACCTTGCAACGGTTTGAAAAAATTCGACAAATACATGCGGTGCGCGTTCGCCCGCAAACGATGCAGCTTTATACCAGAACCCGCCCTGCAAACGAAAAAACGCGGCCTAAGCCGCGTTTTCTGTTGATGCGTACGACTTAGTTTTTGGCTTTGTCGACGATCTTGTTGGCACCGATCCACGGCATCATGGAGCGCAGTTGCTCGCCGATCACTTCGATACCGTGAGCGGCGTTGTTACGACGCTTGGCGGTCATCGAAGGGTAGCCGGTAGCGCCTTCGCTGATGAACATTTTGGCGTATTCGCCGTCCTGAATACGTTTCAGGGCGTTGCGCATGGCCTGACGGGACTCGGCGTTGATCACTTCCGGGCCGGTCACGTACTCGCCGTATTCGGCGTTGTTGGAGATCGAGTAGTTCATGTTGGCGATACCGCCTTCGTACATGAGGTCAACGATCAGCTTCAGTTCGTGCAGGCACTCGAAGTAGGCCATTTCCGGCGCGTAGCCGGCTTCAACCAGGGTTTCGAAACCGGCTTTGACCAGCTCGACGGTACCGCCACACAGAACGGCTTGCTCGCCGAACAGGTCGGTTTCGGTCTCGTCCTTGAAGGTGGTTTCGATGATGCCGGTACGACCGCCACCCACGCCGGCGGCGTAAGACAGGGCTACGTTCTTGGCGTTGCCCGACGCGTCCTGGTAGATCGCGATCAGGTCAGGGATACCGCCGCCTTTGACGAACTCGGAACGCACGGTGTGACCCGGCGCTTTTGGCGCGATCATGATCACGTCCAGGTCAGCGCGTGGCACAACCTGGTTGTAGTGAATCGCGAAGCCGTGGGAGAAGGCCAGAGTGGCGCCCTTCTTGATGTTCGGCTCGATTTCGTTCTTGTACAGCGCGGACTGGAACTCGTCCGGGGTCAGGATCATGACCAGGTCGGCAGCCGCAACGGCGGACGCCACGTCGGTCACTTTCAGGCCATGGGCTTCAGCCTTGGCAACGGTGGCCGAGCCTTTGCGCAGACCAACAGTCACGTCAACGCCGGAGTCTTTCAGGTTGCACGCTTGCGCATGCCCCTGGGAACCGTAGCCGATGATGGCGACTTTCTTGCCCTGGATGATCGACAGGTCACAATCTTTATCGTAATAAACTTTCATGAGGTTCCTCTATATATCCAGGCCATCAGGCCATTCACTAATTTGGGTTAAATGCTGAGTACTTTGTCGCCACGGGCAATGCCGGTGACACCACTGCGTACGGTTTCCAGAATCGAGGCCGTCCCGATCGACTGGATGAAGCTGTCCAGCTTGTCGCTTGTACCGGTCAGTTGCACGGTATAAACGCTGGCGCTCACATCGACGATCTGCCCGCGATAGATGTCGGTGGTGCGTTTGATCTCGGCACGCTGGGCACCCGTTGCCTTGACCTTGACCAGCATCAGCTCGCGCTCGATGTGAGCGCTTTCCGACAGGTCGACCAGCTTGACCACTTCGATCAGCTTGTTGAGGTTCTTGGTAATCTGCTCGATCACCTCATCGTGACCCACGGTGGTCAACGTCAGACGCGACAGGGTCGGGTCTTCGGTCGGGGCCACGGTCAGGCTTTCGATGTTGTAGTTGCGTTGCGAAAACAGACCGACAACACGAGACAGAGCGCCGGGTTCGTTCTCCAGAAGCAGGGAGATAATGTGCCGCATGATTAAGTACGCTCCGTCTTGTTCAGCCACATGTCGCGCATAGAGCCGTCTTTGATCTGCATCGGGTAGACGTGCTCGCTGGTATCCACCTTGATATCGATGAACACCAGGCGGTCCTTCATGGCGAACGCCTCTTCCATCTTCGGCTTGAGATCTTTCAGATCGGTGATGCGAATGCCGACATGGCCATAAGCTTCAACCAACTTGATGAAATCCGGCAACGATTCCATATAGGAATGGGAGTGACGGCTACCGTAGCTCATGTCCTGCCATTGACGAACCATGCCCAGCACGCCGTTGTTCAAGCAGACGATCTTCACCGGAAGACCGTACTGCAAGCACGTCGACAGTTCCTGAATGTTCATCTGGATACTGCCTTCACCGGTAACGCACGCAACGTCGGCGTCCGGGAAACTCAGTTTCACACCCATGGCCGCAGGGAAACCGAAGCCCATCGTGCCCAGGCCGCCGGAGTTGATCCAGCGGTTAGGCTTATCGAACTTGTAGTACTGCGCGGCGAACATCTGGTGTTGGCCCACATCGGAGGTCACGAAGGCGTCGCCTTTGGTCACTTCGCACAGGGTCTCGATTACGGTTTGCGGCTTGATGATACTGCCGTCGCCCTTGTCGTAAGGGAACAGGCCACGGTCACCGCGCCATTCGTCGATCTGCTTCCACCAACTGGCAACGGATTCCTTGTTCGGCGTTTCGCCGATGTCCTTGAGCGCGGCGACCATTTCGGTCAATACGCTTTCCACTGGCCCCACGATCGGCACGTCGGCCTTGATGGTCTTGGAAATAGACGCCGGGTCGATGTCGATGTGGATGATCTTGGCATTCGGGCAGAACTTGCTCGCGCCGTTGATCACACGGTCATCAAACCGCGCGCCCACGGCCAGGATCACGTCGGCGTGGTGCATGGCCAGGTTGGCGGTGTAGCTGCCGTGCATGCCGAGCATGCCGACGAACTGGCGGTCCGTACCTGGGAATGCGCCGAGGCCCATCAGGGTATTCGTTACCGGCAGGTTGAGCAGCTTGGCCAGTTCGGTCAGCGGCGCGGAACCACCGCCCAGGATCACGCCACCGCCCGAGTACAGCACTGGACGCTTGGCTGCCAGAAGCATTTCCGCCGCCTTGCGAATTTGCCCCGAGTGCCCACGGACAGCCGGGCTGTAGGAGCGCAGCTTGGCCTTCTTAGGGAAGACGTATTCGAATTTTTCAGCCGGGTTGGTCATGTCTTTCGGGATATCGACCACCACAGGGCCCGGGCGACCGGACTGTGCGAGGTAGAACGCCTTTTTCATGACTTCCGGGATTTCCGAGGCGTGCTTGATCATGAAGCTGTGTTTCACGATCGGCCGGGAGATACCGATCATGTCGGTTTCCTGGAATGCATCGGTACCGACCATGGTGCTAGGCACCTGGCCAGAGATGATTACCATCGGGATGGAGTCCATATACGCAGTCGCGATGCCGGTAATGGCATTGGTTGCGCCTGGGCCGGAGGTGACCAGTACCACGCCGGCTTTACCGGTGGCACGGGCGTAGCCGTCAGCCATATGGGTCGCGGCCTGTTCGTGGCGAACCAGGATGTGGGTAACAGCCGGTTCCTTGAACAGTGCGTCGTAAACATGCAGCAGAGCACCACCTGGGTACCCGTAGATATAATCGACGCCTTCGTCACGCAAAAAGCGGACGAGCATCTCACCGCCAGATAAAAGCTCCACGTTGTTCACCTCTAAAACGCCAGAATACCGTCCGTTGAAAACCGACGGGTCTTAATAGGTTTACTTCTCAACAGAGCATGAGCGACGGTGGTCGCCGACTACGTCAGCACTGACTGAGCAAGTATTGGGATCGTCCCAAGTGTTGCGGGCTTTTCCCACCCAGCGCGAGGTAACGCGTTGCGGGTGTAACAGGTCGGCGCGGATATGCGCCTCATGATCTGCTGAGCGGGCCTGCTTCTGGCAGTCCCGATACAGCGGACTTTGGATTCTTCTGTTTCAGGCCGTTCAAGTCAAGCAATAATTGCGCTTTTTTCCAACTAAGCGCATGAGAACGTAGAAGAAAGGGCTTTGAGGAGGGATAAAACTCGCCTGAATGTCGTCAAGCGGTAGAAATGTGCGCAAGACTGCCGGAAAAACCGGCAGTCAGGCAATTAACGAGCGCCGACGATCAGTTGATCGAACTTTTTCAGCGCATTGCGCAAGCCAAGGCTCTCATGTGGTCGGTCGGCGTAGACCATCTCCGCCATTTCGAGGATGCCCGAGACATTGGGCAACGGCAGGTCCTGCTCGAGGATCTGCTTCATGCGTGCCAGGAAAATCCATTGCAGCCACTGGTGAAAGTCCAGGGTGTCCACCGAAAACGGTTCGACGCTGCTGAGCGCCTCGGCGCTGGGGGACACTTCGTCCCACCAGCCCTGCACGCGCAACTCGCGCTCGATCAGCAATAACTGTTCGGCTATCGCGGGCAACCGTGCATCCATCAGAGGTTGACCTTGGCTTTTTGACGAGCCTGGGCGGCGCCGGCTGCATCGCCCTGGGCGGCGCGCGCATCACCGATCAATGCCCACAGGCTGGCTTGCAGGTCGGGGCGGCCGTTGGCCAGTGAAAGGCCACGACGGGCAAACTGCTCGGCCTGCGGCGCGTCCCCTTGGGCCATGCGAACCTGGGCCAGGCGATACAGCACCTGCGGCTCACGCGGCGCAACACGCTGCGCACGCTCAAGACTTGAGGAGGCGCCGTTCAAATCACCTCCCGCCTGTTGTTGCTGAGCGGTGGTGAGCAAGGCCAGTACCGGACCGTCCAGTTGTTCGTCAGCCGACAGGCCTCCGGCGCTGGATGCCGATGGAATGCCGCTGGGCGTCGACGGCATGCTGTAGCTGCCCTGATTGACCGGCGCCGTCTGAATCGGTGTCGCGTCGATTGGCCCGGAGCTGCTCGGCCCCGGCGTCCATGGCTCAGCACTGATCGGTGCCGACGTAGCAGTGCCAGCGCCCGGCACCATCACCACCACGCCCGAATCCTGCGGCATGGCCTGAGGCTTGGCCTGCGCCGGACGATTGGTCACGGTCTGGCGGAAACCGCCATTGGCCGAAATCCGATCGCTATTGGAAACGGCCGTGCTCGAATCCACCACGGGAATGGAGCCGCGCTGCACGCTGGAGCAACCGCTGAGCAAAGCCAGAGCTGTAATCGCTGGAATACACCACTTGTTCACTTGAAACCCTCTTTGCTTAATTCATCCAGCCCTTGACCCAATCCATCACCGATTCCGCGTCAGCCGGGGCACCGCCCCCGCACGCAGCACCGGGTGGTGGTTCGCTGCCGCGAATATACGGCATCTGTACCGCGCCCGGACAGTTGGCATCGGAGCCTTGACCGGTATGCGGGTCGATCCAGGCCTGCACGATATTGTCCGGCTGCGGCATGTTCAACGGCAACGGATCGGCCTTGCGCATGAAACTGGTCCAGACCTGCAGTGCACCGGTAGCGCCGGTAAACGGCGTCTTGCCATTGTCATCACGGCCCAGCCACACCACCGCCAGCACGTCCTGACCGAAACCGGCGAACCAGCTGTCACGTGAGTCGTTACTGGTACCGGTCTTGCCCGCCAACGTCAGGTTGGAAGGCAGCACTTTATAGACAGAGCTGCCAGTACCTTCGCGCATCACGCGCTGCATGGCGTTCTGGATCAGGTAGATGGAGCCCGCATCGAAACGCTGTTGAATCTGGAAAGGGTAGCGTTTAAGCGGCTCACCCTCGGCCGTCAGCACACTCCGGATCCCACGCATCGGTGTGTTGAAACCACCGTTGGCGAGGGTCTGGTACATGGTCGCGACTTCCATCGGCGTCATTGCACCGGCGCCCAACAGGATTGACGGGAAAGCCGGGAACTCACGGGTGATACCCAGTCGCGCCAGCGTCTTGAGCACATTCGGCACGCCCACTTCCAACCCCAGTCGCGAGGTGGAAATGTTGTACGAATGCGCCAGGCCTTGGTACAGGAACACCGTGCCATGGGAGCGACGATCGAAGTTCTGTGGCGTCCACACCTGGCCATCACCACCCTTGACCGACAGCGGGTCGTCCGACAGCCAACTGGTGAGCGTGTATTTGCTCGGTTTCTCGAGAGCCGTCAGGTAAACCGCAGGCTTGACCAGCGAGCCAATCGGCCGCACCGCATCCAGTGCACGGTTGAAACCGGCGAAGCTCGCCTGGCGACTGCCGATCATGGCCTGGACTTCACCGGTCTCCGGGTTGGTCACCACCATCGCCGCTTCCACTTCGTCCGAACCTTTGCGGCCGGTCAGGCGCTTGAAGGTGTCGTTGACTGAAGCCTCTGCCTTCATCTGCAGGATCGGGTCGAAGCTGGTGAATATCCGCAGACCCTCTTCGGTCAAGTCTTCGTCGCGATAGTCTTCACGCAACTGGCGCTTCACCAGATCGATAAAGCCAGGGAAGGAACTGTCCGCCAACTTGCCGCGCGTGGTCACGCCCAGCGGCATTTTCTTCGCTGCTGCGACCTGTTCAGCCGTGGCAACGCCCTGCTGCTCCAGCACATCGAGCACCAGGTTGCGGCGCTCCAGCGCACGCTCAGGGTTGCGACGCGGATTGTAGTAGGAAGGCCCCTTGACCATGCCCACCAGCAAGGCAACCTGATGCAGCTTCAATTCAGACAGCGGCTGACCGAAGAAAAACTGGCTGGCCAGGCCGAAACCGTGCACCGCACGCTGGCCATCCTGGCCGACGAATACCTCATTGAGGTACGCCTCGAGGATCTCCTGTTTGCTGTAGTGCAACTCCAGCAACATGGCCATCATGGCTTCGGTGAGCTTGCGGGTCAGGCTGCGCTCATTGGTCAGGTAGAAGTTCTTCACCAACTGCTGGGTCAGCGTACTGCCGCCCTGAGTCATCTTGCCGCCTGAGGTGTTCACCCAAATGGCGCGGGCAATCGACTTCGGCGAGACGCCCCAATGGCTGTAGAAATCCCGGTCTTCCACCGCAACCAGGGTTTCCAGCAGGTACGGCGGCACCTGATCGAGCTTGATCAGGATGCGATCTTCAAGGTTTTTCGGATAAATACCGCCGATCATCAGCGGTTCGAGGCGCACCACCGGCAGCTTCGAGCCGTTGAGGGACGACAGTTCGGCCACATAATCACCGGAAAAGCGCACGCGTACCGGCTGGGCTTTTTCCAGGCCTTCATAAAACTGGAAGCCACGCGTGTTCAGGTCGACGGTATTACCGCTGACCGCCGCCGCACCCGGGCCATTGCTCAGGGCTTCGCGGCGGTAGCCCAAGGCGTCGAGTTCGGTGAGAAAATCATCCTTGCTCAGCTTCTGGCCGGTGAACAACTCCAGCGGGCGTGCATACACCTTGGCCGGAATGGTCCAGCGCTTGCCGGAGAATTTTTCCTGGACTACGGCGTCGAGGTACACCGCAAAGCCTGCGAGCACCACAAGGCCCACGAGGCCGAGCTTGAGCGCCCAGCCAAGCCACGGACGCAGGCCACTGGAGGGAGGTTTTTTACGGGAGCGGGGAGATCGGGTTCGAGTCATGGCGGCGGATTATACGCACTTTATTGATGATCAACATGAGCCGGACAGCGGTTTGCACGACCGGCCATAGCGGCCATAATGCCCGCCATGATTTTCCCCAGACTCTGAAGGATCGCCCGTGAGCCAGTCCCTGATCGCAGCCCTGCAAAACCCGGCTTTATATCCTCATCCGGTTGAAGCGTTCCAAGTCATCGAAACCCATATTTCCTGGGTGGTCCTGACCGGTCCGTATGCCTATAAGCTGAAGAAACCGATGAACTTCGGTTTCCTGGACTTCACTGATCTGGAAAAACGCGGTCACTTCTGTCACGAAGAGCTGCGCCTCAACCAGCGCCTGACCCAGGATTTGTATCTGGAAGTATTGCCGATCACCGGCACGGCCGAAGCGCCTCAACTGGGAGGCCAAGGGCCGGTTATCGAGTACGCACTGAAGATGCGTCAGTTCCCGCAAAGCCAACTGCTCAGTACCTTGCAAGCCAATGGCGAACTGACCAGTGCGCACATTGACGAGATGGCCAAGCAAATCGCGCACTTCCACCTCACTGCGCCGAAAGTCCCGCAGGAGCATCCCGCCGGCACCCCGGGCGAAGTGATGGCGCCGGTAAGGCAGAACTTCGACCAGATCCGCCCGTTCCTCAGCGACAAGGCCGACCTGGCGCAACTGGAAGCCTTGCAAGCCTGGGCCGAGAGCAGCTTCGAACGCCTTAAACCGTTGCTGGCAAAGCGCAAGATCGACGGTTTCACCCGCGAGTGCCACGGTGATATCCACCTCGGTAACGCCACGTTGATTGACGGCCAGGTGGTGATCTTCGACTGCATCGAGTTCAACGAACCTTTCCGCTTCACCGACGTGTATGCCGATACCGGCTTCCTGGCCATGGACCTGGAAGACCGCGGCCTCAAGTCCCTGGCTCGTCGCTTCATCAGTCAGTACCTGGAGCTGACCGGTGATTATCAGGGCCTTGAACTGCTGAACTTCTATAAAGCCTACCGTGCGCTCGTGCGTGCCAAGGTCGCGCTGTTCAGCATGCCGAGCGAAGCCAGCCCGGTGCAACGCGCCACGACGCTGCGCCAGTACCGCAACTACGCCAACCTGGCGGAAAGCTATAGCACCATCCCGTCGCGCTTCCTGGCGATAACCCACGGGGTTTCGGCGGTGGGCAAAAGCCACGTCGCCATGCGTCTGGTAGAAGCACTGGGTGCCGTGCGCCTACGCTCAGATGTGGAGCGCAAGCGCCTGTTCGGTGAGCAGCAGGTGGAAAATACACCTCAAGCCGGCATCTATGCCGCCGATGCCAGCGCACGCACCTACGCACGCCTGAACGAAATTGCCGACACCGTGCTGCGCGCCGGCTACCCGGTGGTACTGGATGCCACGTTCCTCAAACATGCACAGCGCGACGCCGCAGCCAAAGTGGCCGAGGCCACCGGTGCGCCCTTCCTGATCCTCGATTGCAATGCGCCACACGCCGTGATTACCAGTTGGCTGGCGCAACGTCAGGCAGATAAAAACGATCCGTCTGACGCCACCTTGAGCGTTATCGAAGAACAGCATGCCAATCGCGACCCCCTGACGGCCGAAGAACTGCTACTGAGCAAACGCGTCGAAACCAATCAGAGCGGTACCCTCGATGCATTGGTCGCGCAAATTCGCCAACGCATGCCGGGTCTGTAAGAAAAATTTCTTGGTCGTGTCGTCTACTGGGCGCACGACCCAGCAATAGTGGCACTATAATGGCGTCATAAATCCAACAGGAGTTCGTCATCATGAGTCACCCCAAGCTTCTTGATACCCCGCTCTACTCGCTCCTGCACAAAGACGATATCCGAGGCTTCAACAAGGAGCGCCCGAACGACGTCACCATCGACATGCGCGGTGGCGATTTTCGCGGGCTGGACCTGCGCGAATTGAATGCCACAGGCGTGGATTTCACGGATGCCTATTTCCGTTCCGCCGATTTGCGCGGACTGGATTTGCGCGACTGCTCGCTGGAAGGCGCCAGTCTGGCCCATGCACAGATTTCCGGCACCTACTTCCCGGCTGAATTGACTGCCGATGAGATCCTCATGTCGGTCAATTTCGGGACTCGCCTGCGCTACCGCACCAAGTAACCCCTACGCTCCATCCCCAGGCCTCGCCAGGCATGCCTGGGGCACGCGCGTGCGCACGTCAAAATTTTCGCGCCATTCTTATAAGCTTTTGAACCGTTTCCGAGCAAAGAACTACACTTTTCCTACTGAGCGCTACACTCCTGTTCAGGTCTGCTGGTCACGATACCCACCGCACCATTCGGCCGTTGCAAGGAGGCTTGATGAACGATGAGCTGCAACACCTGAAAAACCTCGGCAAGACGTCAGCACAGTGGCTGCACGCGGTGGGCATCCACAGTGCGTCCGATTTGCGTCGGTTGGGAGCGGTCGATGCCTATCGAGCCGTAAGGAGTCGTGGGTTCCGAGCCTCGAAAGTGCTGTTGTATGCAATCGAAGGGGCATTGATGGACGTGCATTGGAACGACATTCCTGCAGAACGCAAAGAGGCGCTGAACCGCCAACTGGACGCCATTTCGGCGCGCCAGAAAAATTAACTGAGCCTGCAGACTCAATGTTCATGGGACTTTCAAACGAACGTTTGAGAAAAAACCCGATCCATTCAAACCAAAGATTGACTCACAAATGAGAATCGTTATGATTATCACAACTGGTCGCGAGATCAGCCGATAACTGGAAGACCATTGGTTCGGACTCTCAGATTATCTCCTCATCAGGCTAATCACGGTTATTTGACCCGGCTCTTGCCGGGTCTTTTTTTGCCTGCAAAAACCCTGCGCTCAGCGCGCGATGATCAACGGATGACCACGTTCCGGATGCGACTGCACCAACACATCCAGACCAAACACCGCCTTGAGCGGCTCGGGCCGCAGCACCTGTGCCGGCGTGTCCAGGGCATGCGGGCGCCCACCCGCCAGCAGCAGGATACGATCACAGTAACGCGCCGCCAGGTTCAGGTCATGCAGGATCACCAGCACCGCCGCCCCCCGATCGGCAAAGGTGCGGATTGCCTGCAAGGTCGTATGTTGATGCAAAGGATCCAGCATCGACGTCGGCTCATCCAACAGCAGCGTTTGCCCCGCTTCGCCCGGCCATAGCTGCGCCAGCACCCGCGCCAGGTGCACGCGCTGGCGCTCACCGCCGGACAACGCGAGATAACTGCGGCCACTCAAGTGCGCCACATCCGCCGCCTGCAGGGCTGCCTGTATAATCTCGTCATCGCGCACTTGCCCGGTTCGGTGAGGCAGGCGGCCCATCCCGACCACCTCGTCGACACGAAACCCGAAGTCCAGCGTCGAGGTTTGCGGCAACACCGCCAGTCGCTGTGCGCGCTGCGATCCGCTCCAGTCTTTCAGCGCGCGCTTATCCAGACGCACCGAGCCTTCATCAGGAGGCAACTCACCGCATAACGCACCCAGCAACGTACTTTTGCCTGCGCCATTGGGCCCGAGCACGCCGAGCACTTCTCCCGGCAGCAGGTCAAGGGTGATATCCGCCAAGACCGTCTTGTGACTGCGGCGAATCTGTAACGCTTGCACGCTCAGCATCAGGCTCGCCCTCGCAACAACAGGTAAAGAAAAAACGGCGCGCCAATAAAGGCGGTGACGATACCGATCGGTAATTCCGCCGGCGCCAAGGCCAGGCGTGCAACCAGATCGGCAAACAGCAGAAGGCTCGCGCCCGCCAGCACCGATGCCGGCAACAGCACGCGATGATCGGGCCCAGCCAGCAGTCGCACCAAATGCGGCACCACCAGCCCGACGAAACCAATCATGCCCGCCGCCGCCACCGCAGCGCCCACACCCAGCGCGGTGCAAAACACCAGTTCGCGCTTGAGCCCTTCGACATCGATTCCCAGGTGACAGGCCTCGGACTCGCCGAGCAACAGTGCATTCAACGCCTTGGCCCGGCGCGGCAACCACAGCGCCACTCCAGCACTCACCAGCAGCAGCGGCCACAACCGCGAATAACTCGCGCCGTTGAGGCTGCCCAGGTTCCAGAACGTCAAGGTCCGCAGCGTGGCGTCGTCGGCCAGGTAGGTAAACAGTCCCACCGCGGAGCCGGCCAGCGCGGTGAGCGCGATGCCGGCGAGCAACATCGTCGCCACATTCGTCTGGCCGTTATGCCGCCCCAGGCGATAGACCAGCGCCGTGACGCCCAGACCACCGAGAAATGCGCAGATCGACAGCAGATACGGCCCGAACGCCTCCGGCAATCCACCGAAAAACGAACCGCCAACGATGGCAATGGCAGCCCCCAAAGCAGCGCCACTGGACACCCCCACCAACCCAGGGTCTGCCAGCGGATTGCGAAACAATCCCTGCATGGCCACGCCCGACAGCGCCAGCACGCCACCCACCGCCAAGCCGAGCAACGTACGCGGCAAACGAATTTGCCCCAGGATCAGTTCAGCCTGTTCCAGCCCCTGCGCCTCGATGGGCACGCCCAGCAAACGCAAGCCCGCCTTCAGCGTATCAAGCAACGGCAGGCTCACGGGGCCCAGCGCCAACGAGAGCCATGTAGCCAGCACGCACAACAGTGCCAGCCCGATAAACAGCGTCTTCGGTTTAACCAGAGTGGTCATGGGGCAGGCTTAGCCTGGGCCGGATAAAAACCGGCGGATAACGTTACAAGGCTCTGCGGCAGGCGCGGCCCCAAGCCACCCACCAACAGGGTCGGGTCCAGCTCGAATACCCGCCCGCTTCTGGCCGCCGGCGTCGACGCGAGGAGCGGGTTTTCCTTGAACAACGCCGTGCGCGCGGCATCGCCTGTGAGCGCACGGTCGGCGAACACCAGCACATCCGGGCTCAGGCCGGCCAGCGACTCAACGGAAAACGGTTTGTAGCCCGTGTGTGTCGCCAGGTTATGCCCGCCCGCCTGCCGCAGTACCCAGTCGCCAGCCGTGTCCTTACCGGCAATCAACGGTTTGCCGCCGGCGTGGCCGATCAACAGCAGCACACCCGGAGCTTTTTGCGTGGATTGGGCCTTGGCGACCCAGCGCTGTTGTTCAACAAGCGCCTGCTCATATCCGGTAAACAATTGGTTGGCCCTGGGCTCGTCTCCGAGCAGCTTGCCCAAGTGCTGAAGGTTGCCTTTCAGCGTCGGCAAATCCGGCTGCGCCGAGAACATCTCCACCCGCACGCCCGCGCTGCGAACCTGCGCCAGCACCGGCGGGGGGCCCATTTCTTCGGTGCCTACCAGTACCTCAGGGCGCAGGCTCAGAATGCCTTCGGCCGACAATTGCCGCTGATACCCGATACTCGGCAACGCCTTGAGGGACACCGGGTACTGACTGGTCGTGTCCACCCCCACCAGCTTCGACTCACCACCCAGTTCAGTGACCCATTCCGACAGCGCCCCACCGGCGCTTACCCAGCGCTGTGGCAGTTCGGCGGCTTGCGCCCCCGGGTTGACCAGCAGTCCGACAACAAGCGCAATAACGCTGGTACTCAGGCGCATAACAGGGTTTCCTTCCAGGTGCATGGGCTTTTGAGCACTCACGGATGTGACAGAAAAACCCTGCCAGGCATCGAACCGAGCACCCGGTCAGCAAACGGGCGAAGCCGGCATTTGATAATTGTTTGCATTTGAACGTCAAGGCACTTAAGGATTGTAATGAAGTTTCTCTGCCCTTCCGACGAGCTCATACCCGACAGCAGCCGTGGTTTTGATATCGACGGCTGCAAGCTGTTGGCCGTGCGCCGCAACGGCGTTGCCTATTTCTATATCAACCGTTGTCCCCATCGCGGCATCGCGCTGGAATGGCAACCTGATCGTTTCCTCGACGACAGCGCCAGCCTGATCCAGTGTGCCACGCATGGTGCGCTGTTCCTGATCGAAAGCGGCGAATGCATCGCAGGCCCGTGCGCCGGTCAGAGCCTCGTTGCCCTGCCCGGCCGCGAAGATGAACAGGGCCTGTGGGTGGCGATCTAGTCGAGCCGCACGTCCAATCGACGGTCGATGCAAATCTCGTCCGACGTTACGCGTGCGCCATACGCCAGCACTTGCACACCAGCAGCCTTGGCCTCGCGCAGGGCGGCGGCGTAGGCGGCGTCGATCTCCACTGCCGGGCGCACTGCATCAATTCCCGACAGATTGACGCAATACAGTTGCACCGCTCGCACGCCGTCACGCGCCAGATGCGCCAACTCCCGCAAATGCTTGGCGCCACGCTGGGTCACCGCATCGGGGAAAGCGGCAACACTGGAACCGTCAAAACCCAGGGTGACGCTTTTGACTTCGACATACGCCGCACCGTCCGGGTATTCCAGGCGAAAATCGATCCGACTTTTTTCCTGGCCGTAAGGCACCTCTCGCTTCAACGCAGTGAAACCATTGAGCTCAGTAATGACGCCGGCGCGTAAGGCTTCTTCAACCAGCTGGTTGGCGCGTGCCGTGTTGACGCACGCCAGCCGGCCCTGGGGCGTTTCGGCGATTTCCCAGGTACCGGGCAACTTGCGCTTGGGGTCGCTGGAACGGCTGAACCACACCTGCCCGCCTTCCACCATGCAATTGAGCATCGAGCCGGTGTTGGGGCAGTGTATGGTCAGCAACTCGCCGGTAACGGTTTCGATATCGGTCAGAAAACGCTTGTAACGGCGGATCAACCGGCCTTCTTCGAGGGGAGGATAAAAGTGCATCAGCCTTGCCAGCTCCGCAAGCCACGGGCGATACGTTCCACCGCCTCCTGTAGTCGATCCAGGTTTTGGGTGTAGGCAAAACGCACATGATGCCCGGCTTGATAGCGGCCAAAATCCAGCCCGGGGGTGAAGGCCACATGCTGCGTTTCCAGGAAGTGCCTGCAGAACGCGAAGGCATCACCGCCGAATGCGCTGATATCAGCGTACAAATAAAAGGCGCCTTCGGGCTCAACGGCGATGCCGAAGCCCAGCTCGCGCAGAGCCGGCAGCAAGAAATCACGACGACGACCAAATTCGGCGCGGCGCTCCTCCAGAATGCTCAAGGTCTGCGGGGTAAAACACGCCAGCGCCGCATACTGGGCCATGCTGGGTGCGCTGATGTAGAGGTTCTGCGCCAGCTTCTCCAGCTCGCTGACGGCTGCCGGTGGCGCCACCAGCCACCCCAGGCGCCAGCCGGTCATGCCGAAATACTTGGAAAAACTGCTCAAGACGAAAGCTTCATCGTCCACTTCCAACACGCTGGCCGCGTCGGTGCCGTAAGTGAGGCCGTGGTAGATTTCGTCCACCACCAGATGCCCATTGCGCGCCTTGAGTGCACTCGACAGCTGCGCCAACTCATCGCGCGTGAGGATTGTCCCGGTAGGGTTGGCCGGAGAGGCCACCAGCGCGCCCACGCTGTCCTGGTCCCAGTGCTTGGCGACCAGATCGGCAGTCAGTTGGTAACGCACCTCGGGGCCCACCGGCACCAGTTGGGCGGCGCCTTCCACCAATCGCAAAAAGTGCCGGTTACACGGGTAGCCCGGGTCTGCCAGCAGCCAGTGCTTGCCGGGATCCACCAACAGGCTGCTGGCCAATAGCAGGGCGCCGGAGCCGCCGGGGGTGATCAGGATTCGCTCGGGATCGATGTTCAAACCGTAGCGCTGCTCGTAGAGACCGCTGATCGCTTCGCGCAACTCCGGCACTCCACGGGCCGCGGTGTAGCGGGTCTTGCCATTGGCCAGCGCCGCCTGGCCGGCCTGGATGATCGGTTCGGCGGTGGTAAAATCCGGCTCGCCGATTTCCAGATGGATCACATCATGGCCCGCAGCCTGCAGCTCATTGGCCCGCGCCAGCAACGCCATGACATGAAAAGGTTCGATGGCGCGACTGCGCGCACTGTAGGGCTGAGCCATTGGCCTTCCTTAACGGTAAGAACAAAATCAGGATTCTACCGAACCCGCGCGGTAAAACATGCTCTATTGCCTACCCGGCCGGCTTTGCGGTCCGGGCAAGCACCGACAAAACGACTAAAATCAACATTCGAGACGCGACATACCCAGTCACGACGGGCTGCTGCAGTTTGCAACCCCGACGCGACAGGCTCGACAACCGGGAGTGGCGCACCCCGAATCTATCTGGTAAGTTCGCCCGCTTGCAGCCGCAGGGCCGGCAGGTGTCGGTGACGTTGCAATCCTGCGCAATGGATTAGAAGAGTGAGAGGCGGTCTATTCATGTCCACCCAAGACAAGCAAAACATCAGCGGCTTCGAACCTTACGTAGAAACGAAAGGTGAGGAGTACATGGGCGAGCCCATGCGCGCGCATTTCACCAAGATCCTGAACAAGTGGAAACAGGACTTGATGCAGGAAGTTGACCGCACCGTTGACCATATGAAGGACGAAGCCGCCAACTTCCCGGATCCGGCCGACCGTGCCAGCCAGGAAGAAGAGTTCGCTCTCGAACTGCGCGCCCGTGATCGCGAGCGCAAGCTGATCAAGAAGATCGACAAGACCCTGCAACTGATCAAGGACGAAGAATACGGCTGGTGCGAATCCTGCGGCGTCGAGATCGGTATCCGCCGTCTGGAAGCCCGCCCGACCGCGGACCTGTGCGTAGACTGCAAGACCTTGGCCGAAATCAAGGAAAAACAGGTCGGCAAATAATCCCGCCGGGCTGAACGAATGGAGCGTGCGAACGCTCCATTTTTGTTTCTGGCGTTCAGCGATTTTCCAGTAGTATCCGGCCCATGACAGCCTCTACCTATATCGGACGTTTCGCCCCCACGCCCAGCGGCCACTTGCACTTCGGCTCGCTGGTCGCCGCCCTCGCCTCCTACCTTGACGCCCGCGCCAACAACGGCCGCTGGCTGATGCGCATGGAAGATCTCGACCCTCCCCGCGAAGAGCCCGGCGCCCAGGCGGCGATCCTTCATGCCTTGGAAAGCTATGGCTTCGAATGGGACGGGGAAGTGGTCCGACAAAGTGAGCGGCATGATGCCTACGCCAATGTGTTGAACGGCCTGTTCAACCATGGCCTGGCCTACGCCTGCACCTGTTCACGCAAACAGCTGGAGCCTTACCACGGCATCTACCCGGGCTTGTGCCGCAATGCCGGTCACGATCAGCAGGATGCCGCCATCCGGTTACGCGTACCAGAACTCGAATACCACTTTACCGACCGCGTACAGGGCGTATTCCGACAGCACCTGGGGCGTGACGCCGGCGATTTCATCATCCGTCGCCGCGACGGGCTCTACGCCTACCAGTTGGCCGTGGTACTCGACGATGCCTGGCAAGGTGTTACCGATATCGTGCGCGGCGCCGACCTGCTCGACTCCACCCCACGCCAGTTGTATCTGCAAGAACTGCTGGGCCTGCGCCAACCGCGCTACTTGCATGTACCGTTGATCGTCCAGCCGGACGGTAACAAGTTGGGCAAATCCTACCGTTCGCCGCCGCTGATGCCGGAGCAGGCCACGCCGCTGCTGGTCAGAGCACTGCGCGCCCTCGGCCAGCAGCCCGGCACCGAGCTGCTTCACGCCAGCCCGCGGGAACTGCTGGATTGGGGCATCCGTCACTGGGATGCCGCGCAGATACCGCGCACACTCACACTGGCCGAAGCGCAATTGAGCTGAAGGCGCTTGCAGCTTGCCGGGCATCCGTTACCATCGCCGCAGTTTTTTAATCAGAGGCCAACATGTACATCTATCGATTGGTCCTGCTGCTGGTCGTCGGGATCTACCTGTTTTCCCCCGCCATCATGGATTGGTGGATCGACGCCACGGGCGCCTGGTATCGCCCCTATCTGCTGTGGCTGATCCTGATCGTCGTGACTTTCATCCTGCAGAGCCAAAAAGATGCCGATGAGCTTTAGCCTCACCCAGATGCTGCTGATCAGCGCCGCCTACCTGGCTGCGTTGTTCGGGGTGGCCTGGATCAGTGAGCGCGGAATGATTCCGCGGGCGATCATTCGCCATCCGTTGACCTACACCTTGTCCCTCGGCGTGTACGCCAGTGCCTGGGCCTTCTATGGCACGGTGGGCCTGGCCTATCAGTACGGCTACGGTTTCCTGTCCAGCTACCTCGGCGTGTCCGGCGCTTTTTTACTGGCACCGGTGTTGCTGTACCCGATCCTGAAAATCACCCGTACCTACCAATTGTCATCCCTGGCGGACCTGTTCGCGTTCCGCTTTCGCAGTACCTGGGCCGGGGCGCTGACCACCGTATTCATGCTGATTGGCGTGCTGCCCTTGCTGGCCCTGCAAATCCAGGCCGTGGCCGACTCGATCAGCATTCTTACCCGCGAGCCGGTGCAGCACCGCGTCGCCCTGGCCTTCTGTGCGCTGATCACCTTATTCACAATTTTCTTCGGCTCGCGCCATATCGCCACCCGCGAGAAGCACGAAGGCCTGGTGTTTGCGATTGCCTTTGAGTCAGTGATCAAGCTGATCGCCATTGGTGGCGTCGGCCTGTATGCGCTGTACGGCGTGTTCGACGGCCCGCAACAGCTGGAACTGTGGCTGCTGCAAAACCAGACGGCCCTCGCCGCCTTGCATACGCCCTTGCAGGAAGGCCCGTGGCGCACCCTGCTGCTGGTGTTCTTCGCCTCGGCAATCGTGATGCCGCACATGTATCACATGACGTTTACCGAAAACCTCAACCCGCGCGCGCTGGTCAGCGCCAGCTGGGGCTTGCCGCTGTTCCTGCTGCTGATGAGCCTGGCGGTGCCGCTGATCCTGTGGGCCGGCCTGAAACTGGGTGCCACCACCAACCCCGAATACTTCACCCTCGGTATCGGCATTGCCGCCAATAGCCCGGCCCTGGCGCTGCTGGCGTATGTCGGCGGCTTATCGGCAGCCAGCGGACTGATCATCGTCACCACCCTGGCGCTGTCGGGCATGGCGCTCAACCACCTGGTGCTGCCGCTGTACCAGCCCCCGGCCGAAGGCAATATCTACCGCTGGTTGAAATGGACGCGCCGTGCGCTGATCGTCGCGATCATCATGGCCGGCTATGGCTTCTACCTGCTGCTGGGTGCCGGACAAGACCTGGCCAACCTTGGCATCGTCGCGTTTGTCGCCACCTTGCAGTTCCTGCCGGGGGTGTTGTCGGTGCTGTACTGGCCGACCGCCAATCGTCGGGGTTTCATCGCCGGGTTGCTGGCGGGGATCCTGGTGTGGGTCGTGACCATGCTGCTACCGCTGGTCGGTAACCTGCAGGGCTTCTACATCCCACTGCTGAACATGATTTATGTGCTGGACGACACCAGTTGGCACATGGCCGCGATTGCCTCGCTGGCCGCCAACGTACTGATGTTCACCCTGATTTCGTTGTTCACCAACGCCAGCCCCGAGGAAACCAGCGCCGCCGAAGCCTGCGCCGTGGATAACGTACGCCGTCCGCAACGCCGTGAACTGCATGCCGCCTCACCCCAGGAGTTCGCCACGCAACTGGCCAAGCCGCTGGGCGCCAAGGCCGCGCAAAAGGAAGTCGAACAAGCGCTGCGCGATCTGTACCTGCCCTTTGACGAGCGCCGTCCTTACGCACTGCGCCGCCTGCGTGACCGCATCGAAGCCAACCTGTCCGGTTTGATGGGCCCCAGCGTGTCCCAGGACATGGTGGAAACCTTCCTGCCCTACAAGGCCGGCGGCGAAAACTACGTGACCGAAGACATCCACTTCATCGAGAGCCGGCTGGAGGACTACCACTCGCGCCTCACCGGGCTTGCCGCCGAACTCGACGCCCTGCGCCGCTACCATCGCCAGACGCTGCAGGAATTGCCGATGGGGGTGTGCTCCCTGGCCAAGGATCAGGAGATCCTGATGTGGAACAAGGCCATGGAAGAACTCACCGGCATCGCCGCGCAGCGGGTGGTGGGGTCGCGCCTGAATACCTTGGGCGAGCCCTGGAAAGAATTGTTGCAAGGCTTCATCAACCTGCCCGACGAACATCTGCACAAGCAGCACCTGGCCCTCGACGGCCAGACCCGCTGGCTCAACCTGCACAAAGCCGCGATCGACGAACCCCTGGCCCCCGGTAACAGCGGCCTGGTGTTACTGGTCGAAGACCTGACCGAAACCCAGATGCTCGAAGACAAACTGGTGCACTCAGAGCGCCTGGCCAGTATCGGGCGCCTGGCGGCGGGCGTGGCCCACGAGATCGGCAACCCGATTACCGGCATTGCCTGCCTGGCGCAAAACCTGCGGGAGGAGCGCGAAGAAGACGGTGAAATCATCGAAATCAGCGGGCAGATCCTCGAACAGACCAAGCGCGTGTCGCGGATCGTGCAGTCGCTGATGAGTTTTGCCCACGCCGGCGCCCATCAAAATCTCGATGAGGCGGTGTGCCTGGCCGAAGTGGCGCAGGATGCCATTGGGCTGCTGGCCTTGAACCGACGTAATTTCGAAGTACAGTTCTTTAACCTGTGCGACCCCGACCATTGGGTCGACGGTGATTCGCAACGCCTTGCCCAAGTGCTGATCAACCTGCTTTCCAATGCCCGCGACGCCACGCCGGCCGGTGGCGCGGTACGTGTCAAGACCGAGGGTTTCGAGCATACGGTCGATCTGATCGTCGAAGATGAAGGTAGCGGTATTCCACAGAACATCATGGACCGACTGTTCGAACCTTTCTTCACCACCAAGGACCCAGGCGAAGGTACCGGTCTGGGCCTTGCACTGGTCTATTCCATCGTTGAAGAGCATTATGGACAAATCACCATCGACAGCCCGGCTGACACCGAAAGCCAACGCGGCACCCGTATTCGGGTGACCTTGCCGCGTCATGTCGAAGCGACGTCCGCTGTGAACTGAGACCGTCGAGAGAATTGAATCAATGCCGCACATTTTGATCGTCGAAGACGAAACCATTATCCGCTCTGCCTTGCGTCGCCTGCTTGAACGTAACCAGTACCAGGTCAGCGAAGCCGGCTCGGTGCAGGAAGCACAAGAGCGTTTCAGCATTCCCACGTTCGACCTGATTGTCAGTGACCTGCGCCTGCCCGGTGCGCCTGGCACCGAGTTGATCAAGCTTGGCCAGGGCACGCCGGTGCTGATCATGACCAGCTACGCCAGCCTGCGCTCGGCGGTGGACTCCATGAAGATGGGCGCGGTGGACTACATCGCCAAACCGTTCGACCACGACGAGATGCTTCAGGCCGTGGCGCGCATCCTGCGCGACCGTCAGTCGGCCAGCAGCGCACCGGCCGAACAACGTCCCGCCGGTAAAACCGCCAGCGCAGCCGACAAGCCGGGCGTCGACAACAGCAATGGCGAGATTGGCATCATCGGCTCCTGCCCGCCGATGCAGGACCTGTACGGCAAGATCCGCAAAGTGGCGCCAACCGATTCCAATGTGCTGATCCAAGGTGAATCCGGCACCGGCAAGGAACTGGTGGCGCGCGCGCTGCATAATCTGTCCAAGCGCGCCAAGGCACCGATGATCTCGGTGAACTGTGCAGCGATTCCCGAATCCCTGATCGAGTCCGAACTGTTCGGCCACGAGAAAGGCGCGTTTACCGGCGCCAGCGCCGGGCGTGCGGGCCTGGTGGAGGCGGCGGACGGCGGCACATTGTTCCTCGACGAAATCGGCGAGCTGCCGCTGGAAGCGCAGGCGCGATTGCTGCGCGTGTTGCAGGAAGGCGAGATTCGCCGCGTGGGCTCGGTGCAATCGCAGAAGGTCGATGTTCGCCTGATCGCGGCCACCCACCGCGACCTAAAGAGCCTGGCCAAGATCGGCCAGTTCCGTGAAGACTTGTATTACCGCCTGCACGTGATCGCCCTCAAGCTGCCGGCCCTGCGTGAGCGTGGCGCCGACGTCAACGAGATCGCCCAAGCGTTCCTGCTGCGCCAGAGCGCACGTATCAACCGTACCGACCTGAAATTCGCCCCGGACGCCGAGCAGGCAATCCGACATTACTCGTGGCCGGGTAACGTGCGGGAGCTGGAGAATGCGGTCGAGCGCGCGGTGATCCTGTCCGAGAGCCCGGAGATTTCCGCCGAGCTGCTGGGTATCGATATCGAACTCAGTGACCTGGAGGACGACGATTTCATCGGCCTGGCCCCGCAACAGGGCGGTAGCAATACCAGCCATGAGCCGACCGAGGATCTGTCACTGGAAGACTACTTCCAGCATTTTGTCCTGGAGCATCAGGACCATATGACCGAAACCGAACTGGCGCGCAAACTGGGCGTGAGCCGTAAATGCCTGTGGGAGCGCCGTCAGCGCCTGGGTATCCCACGGCGCAAGACCGGTGTGGCCAGCGAAAGCTGAGGCGCGCGCCCACAGGTAACACCCACAGATGTGAAAAAACTGTTACCGCTGATTTTTTGCGTAACAAAAGCCGGGGCTTACGGTAACGAACCCCCGGCTTTTTTTCGCCCGTCAAAAAGCCGAATCCGCCTCAACCCCCCGGTTTTACTGGGTGGCACAAAAGTTGGCACGCACCCTGCTATATGCTTAGTACAAAAACAATAACAAGCTTTGTACAAGACAATAAAAATAAGACGAATCGACTCACGCATAACAAAAACAACACGGCGGAGGCGCAGCTAACTGATTCTTTTGGAGAGGCGTTGCATTTGGGGCTTGCCCCGCAACCAGGCCGAGAACAACAAAAACTGCCCTAAGGCAGAGCCTGAACTGGTTGGATCGTAGATCAGCAACACAGCGACCAAAGCAATCCGTTTGCTCTTGACTCTCGATTGAGAGTGCCATGAAGGTCAAAGCTCATGGCGAGGGCGATCAACAAAAACAAGAAGCCCGAAACCAATAATAAAAATAGAGCACGCAACTACTTCTGGGGGAGCTTCGGCTCCCCTTGTAGTTTCCGATAGATCCTCACAGGATTTGCTGCTCAAAAGCTTATGGCGCAAAGCCTGCAGCTTGTTCCTACACCATCCCCCGACTAAATGCTAGAATCCCGGCCCATCATGCGGTCATTCTTCGTTATGGCCGAACATTCCTTCAAACAGTGCATCCCATGCTGAAGAAGTTGTTCCAGTCATTCCGTTCGCCCTTGCGTCGTACGCAACACAAACGCAGCACGCCTGAAGTGCTCAACAGCAGCCAGCATTCGCTGCAACGCGCTCAATTCAGCCGTTATGCCGTGAATATCGTCGAGCGTTTGCAGAACGCCGGTTACCAGGCCTATCTGGTAGGCGGTTGCGTACGCGACATGTTGCTCAATATCACCCCCAAGGATTTCGACGTCGCCACCAGTGCCACGCCCGAGCAGGTGCGCGCCGAGTTTCGCAATGCGCGCATCATCGGCCGGCGCTTCAAGCTGGTGCACATCCACTTCGGTCGCGAAATCATCGAAGTCGCAACGTTCCGCGCCGGCCATCCGCAAAACGATGAAGAGGAAGACACTAATCAGTCTTCCCGCAACGAAAGCGGACGCATCCTGCGCGACAACGTCTATGGCACCCTGGAAGAAGACGCGCAGCGCCGTGACTTCACCATTAACGCCCTGTATTACGACCCGGTCAGCGAGCGCATCCTCGATTACGCCAACGGCGTGCACGACATCCGCAACAACCTGATCCGCCTGATCGGCGACCCGACGCAGCGTTACCAGGAAGACCCGGTACGCATGCTGCGGGCCGTGCGTTTCGCCGCCAAGCTGAACTTCGGTATCGAGAAACACACCGCTGCGCCGATTCGCGAACTGGCGCCGATGCTGCGCGAAATTCCTTCGGCGCGCCTGTTCGAGGAAGTGCTCAAGCTGTTCCTCTCGGGCTACGCCGCCGATACCTTCGAGATGCTCGTCGACCTGCAGTTGTTCGACCCGTTGTTCCCGGCCAGCGCCGAAGCACTGGAACACAACCCGACCTATACCCATACGTTGATCAGCGAGGCATTGATCAACACCGATTTGCGCATCAAGCAGAATAAACCGGTGACTCCGGCGTTCCTGTTTGCCGCGCTGTTGTGGCCCGCCCTGCCCAAACGTGTACTGCGTTTGCAGGACCGTGGCATGCCGCCGATCCCGGCCATGCAGGAAGCCGCTCACGAGCTGATCGCCGAACAGTGCCAGCGCATTGCGATACCCAAGCGCTTCACCATGCCGATCCGCGAGATCTGGGACATGCAGGAACGCCTGCCGCGCCGCAGCGGCAAGCGCGCCGACCTGCTGCTGGACAACCCACGCTTCCGTGCCGGCTACGACTTCCTGCTGCTGCGCGAAAGCGCCGGCGAGCAGACCGACGGCCTGGGCGAATGGTGGACTGATTACCAGGACGCCAATGACAGCGGACGTCGCGAGATGATTCGTGAGCTGGGCAGCAAGGGTGAAGGAACCGGCGAAGGGCCGAAAAAACGTCGCCGCAGTGGCACCAAGCGCAAACGCAGCTCAGCCGATGCCTCGGGCGCCGCAGGCGAATAAACGTGGAACGTATCTACATTGGCATGGGCAGCAATCTGGCCGCCCCGGAGCAACAATTGCGCAGCGCTCTCCAAGCGCTGGCGCAATTGCCCGGCACGACCCTCGCTGGCGTGTCCGCTTTTTACCAAAGTGACTCCCTGCTCCCGGGCCAACCGCGCTACACCAACGCGGTTGCCGCCCTGGACAGCAGCCTTGCGCCCCTAGCACTGCTGGACGCGCTGCAGGCGATCGAAAACGACCAAGGCCGCGAACGCCTGGAACGTTGGGGCCCACGCACGCTTGACCTGGATATCCTGCTATTTGGCGATCACCTGATCGATGAACCGCGCCTGAAGGTTCCCCACTATCAGATGCACCTGCGTGCGTTCGTGCTGTATCCGCTGGCCGAACTGGCGCCTGCGGCATTGCAACTGCCGGACGGCAACCGCCTCAGTGCCCTGCTTGAAGCCTGCCCGTTTGTCGGCCTGGAACGGCTCCCCGTTGCTGAATCGCATCAGTAACAGCGGTAACACCGTCATCGTAACAATGCGGTAACACATCCAATTGACTTCCCGTGTCCTCCTCACGACTATAGGCGTCCCGCTGCCGCCAACCGGCGCTAAAGGGCGCAATCAGGCCTTATAAGCACTGCTTTCAAGACAGTGCGCCTGTATAAACAAAGACTCACGCGCGTTTCTCGCTGTTTCCAAGCGCCTGAATGAGGACCCTTTTCATGCCAGACATTACCCTGACCACCTTGCAGAGCCTCAAGCTCAAAGGTGAAAAAATCACCATGCTGACCTGCTACGACGCCACCTTCGCCCACGCCTGCTGCCAGGCCGGGGTCGAAGTGTTGTTGGTGGGCGACTCCCTGGGCATGGTTCTTCAAGGGAATGACAGCACCCTGCCCGTGACCACGGATGAACTCGCCTACCACACCGCCAGCGTCAAGCGCGGTAACGAGGGCGCCTTCATCATCGCCGACCTGCCGTTCATGGGTTATGCCACGCTCGAACAGACCTTCCTGAACGCCGGAAAACTGATGCAGGCCGGCGCGCACATGATCAAAGTGGAAGGGGCGGTATGGCTCGCCGAATCGATCCGCCTGCTGGCGGAACGCGGCGTGCCGGTATGCGCGCACATGGGCCTTACGCCCCAGTCGGTGAACATCCTCGGCGGTTACAAGGTGCAAGGTCGCAATGAAGCCCAGGCGCGCCAGATGCGCGCCGATGCCATCGCCCTGGAGCAAGCGGGCGTGGCGATGATCCTGCTTGAATGCGTGCCCAGCGAACTGGCTGCCGAAATCACCCTGGCCGTAAAAGTGCCAGTGATCGGTATCGGCGCAGGCGCGGACACCGATGGCCAGGTGCTGGTATTGCACGACATGCTCGGCCTTTCGATCACCGGCCGCGTGCCCAAGTTCGTGAAGAACTTCATGGCTGGCCAGGACAGCATTCATGCCGCCCTGGGCGCTTATGTCAGCGAAGTCAAAGCCGTTACTTTCCCAGGTGTCGAACACGGATTCTCTGCATGAACACCGTAAAAACCGTACGCGAACTACGCTCGGCCGTCGCCCATGCCCGCAAGGCCGGCAAACGCATCGGCTTCGTGCCCACCATGGGTAACCTGCACAGCGGCCACGCCACGCTGGTGACCAAGGCCGCACAACAGGCGGACTTCGTCGTGGCCAGCATCTTCGTCAACCCGCTGCAATTCGGCGCGGGCGAAGACCTGGACAAATACCCCCGCACCTTGGCCGCCGATCAGGAAAAACTCCTGCAGGCCGGCTGTAACCTGTTATTCGCCCCCACCGTCGAGGAGATGTACCCCGGCGGCATGACCGGCCAGACCCGCGTCAGCGTCCCGCACCTGTCTGAAGGCTTGTGCGGCGCCAGCCGTCCCGGGCACTTCGAAGGCGTGGCCACGGTGGTCAGCAAGCTGTTCAACATGGTCCAGCCGGACATGGCCGTTTTTGGCCAGAAGGACTACCAGCAACTGGCGGTGATCCGCGCCATGGTCCACGACCTCAACATGCCGATCCAGATCATCGGCGAGCCCACCGTGCGTGCCGCGGATGGCCTCGCGCTGTCATCGCGCAACGGCTACCTCACCGAGGAGCAACGCGCCATCGCGCCGGTGCTGTACCGCGCGCTCAGCCAGATGGCGACTGCGATCAAAGACGGTGACCGCGATTTTGCCAAGCTGCGTGCCGAACAGATCCGCCAGATCGAAGCCGCCGGTTTGCGCATGGACTACCTTGAAGTCCGCCAAGGCGTGCACCTGCAGCCGGCCACGGCCGAAGATCGGGACATCGTGATTCTGGTCGCGGCGTATCTGGGCGCCACTCGCCTCATCGACAACCTGCACCTGAACCTCGAATAACCCCCGCTGAACAGCCCGCCTGTTGCCCTTCACGCTGTGCCGGTATAAAAAAGTACCGGCCACAACGCAGACAAAGCCAAGACATATCGACACGCTAGGTTTAATGTAATCGCCCGGCGCTAAGGTTAGCGCTGTCTGGAACCCAATCCTTGATATAAGACTGGATGTTCCGGGATTTGAAGTGTCCTAAAGGCAGTCCCCGTAATAAAAGGAAACCCGCAGCGATGGCGTACTACCGCACCCCTCATGACGTTACCGCTCTGCCTGCCTGGCAAGCGCTTAACCAACACCGCCAAGCCATGCAGGATTTCAGCATGCGCGACGCGTTCAATGCCGATCCCCAGCGCTTTTCCCAGTTCACCTTGAGCAGCTGCGGACTTTTCCTCGATTACTCGAAAAACCTCATCACCGGCGAAACCCGCGACCTGCTGGTGGGCTTGGCCAAGGAAGTGGGTCTCAAAGACGCGATCGACTCGCTGTACGCCGGCGAGCCGGTCAACTCGTCCGAAGGCCGCCCTGCCCTGCACACCGCCTTGCGCCGCCCGGTGGGCGACAAGCTGTCGGTGAACGGCGTGAACATCATGCCGGACGTTCACAAGGTGCTGAACCAGATCACTGACCTGGTCGGCCGCATCCACGACGGCCTGTGGCGTGGTTACACCGAGAAGCCAATCACCGACGTGGTGAACATCGGCATCGGTGGCTCGTTCCTCGGCCCGGAGCTGGTCTCCGAAGCGCTGTTGTCCTACGCCCATAAAGGCGTGCGCTGCCACTACCTGGCGAATATCGATGGCAGCGAGTTCCACGAGCTGACCATGAAGCTGCGCGCCGAGACCACGCTGTTTATCGTCTCGTCGAAATCCTTCAACACCCTGGAAACCCTGAAGAACGCCCAGGCCGCACGCGCCTGGTACCTGGCCCAGGGTGGCTCGGAAGCCGAGCTGTACCGCCACTTCATCGCCGTATCGAGCAACAATGCGGCGGCCGTGGCGTTCGGTATCCGCGAAGAAAACATCTTCCCGATGTGGGACTGGGTCGGCGGCCGTTACTCGCTGTGGTCTGCCATCGGCTTACCTATCGCGCTGGCTATCGGCATGTCCAACTTCAAGGAACTGCTGTCCGGTGCCTATACCATGGACCAGCATTTCCAGAACGCGCCGTTCGAGCAGAACATGCCGGTGCTGCTGGGCCTGCTGGGCGTGTGGTACGGCAACTTCTGGGGTGCGCAGAGCCACGCGATCCTGCCGTACGACCACTACCTGCGTAACATCACCAAGCACTTGCAACAGTTGGATATGGAATCCAACGGCAAGAGCGTGCGCCAGGACGGCAAGCCCGTATCCACCGACACCGGCCCGGTGATCTGGGGGGGCGTGGGCTGCAACGGTCAGCACGCCTACCACCAGTTGCTGCACCAGGGCACCCAGCTGATCCCGGCTGACTTCATCGTGCCGATCGTCAGCTTCAACCCCGTGTCCGACCACCATCAGTGGCTGTACGCCAACTGCCTGTCCCAGAGCCAGGCGCTGATGCTCGGCAAGACCCGCAGCGAAGCCGAAGCCGAACTGCGCGACAAGGGCATCGCTGAAGAAGACGTGCAGAAGCTGGCCCCGCACAAAGTGATCCCGGGCAACCGTCCAAGCAATACTCTGGTAGTGGAGCGCATCAGCCCGCGTCGCCTGGGCGCGCTGGTGGCGATGTATGAGCACAAAGTGTTCGTGCAGAGCGTGATCTGGGGCATCAACGCTTTCGACCAATGGGGCGTGGAGCTGGGCAAGGAGCTGGGCAAGGGCGTGTACAACCGTCTGACCGGCGCTGAAGAAACCCTGGCCGAAGACGCTTCGACCCAGGGCCTGATCAACTACTTCCGCGGTCGTCACCGCGGCTGATACCGGTAACGCAAGGCCAACGTCCGTTTGGACGTTGGTCTTGAACCCTCCTTCCACAGGGTGCATCTTTATCACTTGTCGCAAAAACAAGAATAAGGAACGCTCATGTTCGATATCAGCACGTTTCCTACCGCCGATGCCGTCCGCAGGGCTGCGCAACTCAGTCAAGAGGACTACCAGCGCCTCTATCGTCAATCCATTGAGCAACCCGATACGTTCTGGGCCGAACAGGCCAAGGGCTTTCTCGACTGGATCACACCCTGGCATACCGTGCATCGCTCGGATATCAACACCGGCGCCGCCCAATGGTTTGCCGGCGGCCAACTGAACGTCAGCTATAACTGCATCGACCGTCACCTGGCGCAACGCGCCGATCAGCCGGCCTTCATCTGGGAGGGCGATGATCCGACAAAATCCTCCACCATCACCTACCGCCAACTGCACCAGAACGTCTGTCGTCTGGCCAATGTGCTGAAAAGCCGTGGCGTGAAGAAGGGCGACCGCGTCTGCATCTACATGCCGATGATCCCGGAAGCGGCCTACGCCATGCTAGCCTGCACGCGAATTGGCGCGGTGCATTCGGTGGTGTTCGGGGGCTTTTCGCCGGATGCCCTGCGCGACCGCATACTGGATGCCGATTGCCGCACCGTGATTACCGCCGATGAAGGCGTACGTGGTGGCAAGCCAGTGGCCTTGAAAAAGAACGTCGACAAGGCCTTGGCCAGTTGTCCGAGTGTCAGCACCGTGCTGGTCGTGGAGCGTACCGGTGCGGCCGTGGACTGGAGCGAAGGTCGCGACCTCCACTACCAGCAAGCCCTGAACGCCGCCAGCGACGACTGCCCGCCCGAGCCGATGGACGCCGAAGACCCGCTGTTCATTCTGTACACCTCGGGCAGCACCGGTAAACCCAAGGGCGTGCTGCACACCACCGGCGGCTATCTGCTGCAGGCGGCGATGACCTTCAAGTACGTGCTCGATTACCGTGATGGCGAAGTGTTCTGGTGCACCGCCGATGTGGGCTGGGTCACCGGCCACAGCTATATCGTCTACGGCCCGCTGGCCAATGGCGCGACGTCGTTGATGTTCGAAGGTGTGCCGAGCTACCCCGACAGCTCACGTTTCTGGCAGGTGATCGACAAGCATCAGGTGAATATCTTCTACACCGCGCCAACCGCCTTGCGCGCCTTGATGCGCGAGGGCCATGGCCCGTTGCAGAACACCTCCCGCGCGAGCCTGAGGCTCTTAGGCAGTGTGGGCGAACCGATCAACCCGGAAGCCTGGGACTGGTATTTCAACGCCGTAGGCGAGCAGCGCTGTCCGATTGTGGATACCTGGTGGCAGACCGAAACCGGCGGTATCATGCTCAGCCCCCTGGTCAGCGCCCAGCGGATAAAACCGGGTTGCGCCACCCAACCGATGTTTGGCGTGCAGCCGGTGCTGCTCGACGAGCAAGGCAAAGTCATCACTGGCGCCGGCAGCGGCGTACTCGCCATTAAATCAAGCTGGCCGGGGCAGATCCGCAGTGTCTACGGTGATCCGCAGCGCATGATCGACACCTATTTCAAACCCTACCCTGGCTACTACTTCACCGGTGACGGCGCCCGCCGCGACGAGGACGGCGACTACTGGATCACCGGGCGCATCGATGATGTGATCAACGTGTCCGGCCACCGCATCGGCACCGCCGAGGTGGAAAGCGCATTGGTCCTGCATGATCTGGTCGCCGAGGCCGCAGTGGTGGGCTACCCGCACGATGTCAAAGGCCAGGGCATCTACGCCTTTGTCACGCCGATGAACGGCGTGGAGCCCAGCGATGAACTGAAAAAACACCTGTTGGAGTTGGTCAGCAAGGAAATTGGCAGCTTTGCCAAGCCGGAACTGATCCAATGGGCACCGGCCCTGCCGAAAACCCGCTCCGGCAAAATCATGCGCAGGATTTTGCGCAAGATCGCCTGCAACGAACTGGACAGCCTCGGCGACACCTCGACCCTGGCCGACCCCAGCGTGGTGGACGGCCTGATCGAAAAACGCCTGAACCGCTAGGAACCCCCGAGTCGCCATGGAATTTATCCGCAGCCGTATCGAAACCCAGTTGATGAGCCTTACCGGTTTGTCGCTGGGCCAGCTGGACCTGGAAAACCCCAAGGGCGACCCAGGCCTGTTCGGACCGGATTCGGTCAGTTGGCAGGTCCATGGCGACTTCAGCAGCATGCTCATCGGCGGTATCAGCGCCTTGATGCTGCAAGCCTTGCACCCACTGGCCCTGGCAGGCGTGTGGGACCACTCGAATTTTCGCCAGGACATGCTCGGGCGCCTGCGCCGCACCTCGCAATTCATTTCCGGCACCACCTTCGGCTCGCGCAAAGATGCCGACTGGCTGATCGAAAAAGTGCGCACCATTCACCTGCAGGTGGTCGGCCACGCGCCTGACGGACGGCCGTATGCGGCCAGCGATCCCGAGCTGTTGACCTGGGTGCATGTGGCGGAGGTGAGCAACTTTCTCGCCGCTCACCTGCGCTATCGCAACCCGCGCCTCTCTAGTCACGACCAGGACCGTTACTACAGCGAAATCGCCGTGGTGGCAGAACGCTTGGGCGCGCGGCATGTGCCACGTTCACGGCAGGAAATTTCTGATTACCTGGCGCGCATCCGCCCGCAATTGCTGTGCGACGAGCGCAGCCGCGAAGTACTTCGGCTGCTGCTCAATGCGCCCTCCCCCAGCACCTTGGCCAAGCCCTTTGGCGCGCTGATGATGCAAGCCGGGATCGACCTGCTGCCGGACTGGGCCAGCGCGATGCTTGAGCAACACCAAAGCCCGCTGCAACGCCAAGTGATCCGCGCCGGGGTCAGGCGCAGTGCGCCGCTCCTGCGCTGGGCGATGCGCAACGGCTCGGTACAACGCGCGCACCGGCGGATGGGGTTGATATAGGCAGCGCCCCCATAGCTGTTAAACTCCGCGGCCTTATTGCTCTCACTTACCCAGCAAGGCGCGCTCCATGTCTTCCCTGAATCAGGCGCTGCGCGCCGCCCTCGATCAACGCCAAGACCTGATCAACGAACTGCACGCCCAAGGCACCGACTGCTACCGGTTGTTCCACGGCAGCCAGGAAGGCGCCGGCGGCCTGACCATCGACCGTTACGGCCCGCAGTTGTTGGTGCAAAGCTTCCACCAGTCGCTGGAAACCGCCGATCTGCTGGACCTGCATCAACTGATCAATCAGTACATGGGCCTGGAGCTGCTGCTGGTGTACAACGACCGCTCCCGCGGCAACTCGCGCATCGACCGCGAAGATTCGATATACCGCGCCGAACCGGCTGCGCTGGAAGATCTGATCGGTCACGAATGGGGTCTGAACTACCGTGTGCGCGGGCGGCATGCCGGGCAAGACCCGCTGCTGTTTCTGGACCTGCGCAATACCCGCGGCTGGGTCAAGGATCACAGCGCCGGCAAAAGCGTGCTGAACCTGTTTGCCTATACCTGTGGCGTGGGCCTGAGCGCCGCCGCCGGTGGCGCACGTGAGGTGTGTAACCTGGATTTTGCCGAGGGCAACCTGGCGGTCGGTCGCGAGAACGGCCTGCTCAATCCATCGTTTCCCACCATGCAGTTCGTTCAGTCCGACTATTTTCCGGCCATTCGCCAATTGGCCGGCCTGCCGATCACCCAGCGCCGCGGGCAAAAATTGCCGAGCTATCCACGCCTGGAGCAGCGTCAATACGACCTGGTATTGCTCGACCCACCGGCGTGGGCCAAGAGCGCATTCGGCACCGTCGACTTGCTGCGCGACTACCAGAGCCTGCTCAAGCCCGCGCTCCTCGCCACGGCCGACAATGGCGTGCTGATCTGCTGTAACAACCTGGCAAAGGTCAGCATGGAAGATTGGCGCGAACAGGTGCTGCGCTGTGCGGAAAAAGCCGGACGCCCGGTACGCGACTGGAAAATCATGACACCCGGCGCGGATTTCCCGTCCCAGGATCAACAGCCGCCGTTGAAGACGTTGATACTCCAACTGTAAGTAACTTCCGAAAGCCCCTGCTCTTCGGAACCGAAAACCCGTGCCATACTCCAAGGCACTCCTGTTCGACATAGATGGCGCCGCCCCATGCCCAAAGGATTGATCCGCGCCGTTGGCGCCCTGTTGACCGCCCTTGCCCTGTACAGCTTGCTGGGCTTCTTGATTCTGCCGGGCATTGCCCTTCGTATCGCCAACCAACAGTTGGCCCATTACGCCACGGTGCCGGCACGGATCGAGCGCATCGAACTCAACCCGTTCAGCCTGGAAGTGACAGCATGGGGCTTGAAGATCGGCGACCCTGGCAAGGAACAGGTGGGTTTCGAGCGCCTCTACGCCAACCTGCAGATCGACAGCCTGTGGACCCGCGCATTGCACCTGGCCGATGTACAACTGGACCAGCCCAAGACCGAACTGCTGTTCGACAAATCAGGCCAACTGAACCTTGCGCAGTTGTTCAAACTGCCGCCGAGTGAACCCACTCCGACAGACCCGGAGGCCAAACCGTTCCCGTTGCGCATCGACAACATCAAGCTGGCGGGCGGCTACGTCCACTTTCAAGATTTGCGTCCCAGCGAGCCCATCGAGTTTCTCTACGACACTCTCGACTTTGAACTGAAAAACCTCAGCACCCTGCCTGAGGACAATGCCGACATGACCCTGGTCGCAGCCGGCCCCGAAGGTGGGCAGATTGACTGGAAAGGCAATTTCAGCCTGATACCCATCACCTCAAAAGGCACCCTGAAAGTCACCGACGGCAAGATGAAAGCCTGGTGGCCCTATGTGCGTGACGCACTGCCCTTGGTGCTCGAAGACGGCGTGCTCAATTTCAGCACCGATTACACCTTCAGCCTGGCCAAGGAAACCGAACTGAACCTGACCAACACCGCCGCCAGCATCGCGCCATTTGCCATCAAGGCGCCGGACGGACGTCCGTTGGTGCGCCTGGAGCGTCTGGATGTCAGCGAGACCACGGTAGACCTGGCCAAGCAGCACGTGGTGGTCGGCAAAATCCGCAGCAACAAGCTGGAAACCTGGGCCGCCCGTGAAGCCGATGGGCAATTGGACTGGCAGAAACTGTTCGCCGGCCAACCGAGCAAACCGAGCAAGGCGCCGGCGACCGCACCGGCAACCGCCGACTCCCCCAAGCCTGCACCCGCAGCGCCCAGCAAACCCTGGCAGGTACTGCTCAAGGATGTGCAACTGCGCAACTATCAGGTTCACCTGGCTGACCGTCAGGCCAAACCGGCCGTCGCGCTGGAACTGGGCCCGCTGAACGTCGATGTGCAGAACTTCGACAGCCTCAACGCAAGCCCCTTTACACTCAAGGTCGACAGCGGCCTGGGCAAGCAGGGCAAGATCCAGGCTGCTGGCGAGGTCAACCTCAACCCCGTCAGCGCCAGGCTGAAAGTGAACACCAAGGACATCGACCTGCGGGTCGCCCAGTCCTACATCAGCCCGTTTATCCGCCTGGAACTGCGCAGCGGCATGCTCGGCAGCGACCTCGATGTGAACCTCAAAAGTACCGAGCCGTTGGCATTGCAGATCACCGGCCGCGCACAAGTCGACCAACTGCATACTCTCGACACCCTCAAGACCCGCGACTTCGTCAAATGGCAGCGCCTGATGATAGAAGGGCTGAACTACCAGCACGGCGACAGCCTGTCGATCGCCAAAGTCAGCCTGCTGCAGCCTTATGCGCGTTTCATGATCAACGATGACCGCACCACCAACGTCGACGATTTGCTGATACCGCAGCCGGCCGACAGTGGCGCCAAGTCACCGGCGCAAAAGACCGCAAGCAAAGAAAAACCGCTGGGCATTCTTATCGGGCAGATCGCAATCAATGACGGCTCGGCCAACTTCGCCGACTTCAGCCTTACCCCCAACTTCGCCACCGCGATTCAGCAGCTCAACGGGCAGATCGGCACGATTGACAGCCGCCAGGCCAAACCTGCAAGCGTGGATATCAAAGGCAAGGTGGACCGCTACGCGCCAGTCACTATCAAGGGCAGCGTAAACCCATTCGATCCGATGGCAGCCCTGGACATCGCAACCAGCTTCAAACGGGTCGAACTGACCACCCTGACCCCTTACTCGGGTAAGTTCGCCGGGTTCCGTATCCGCAAGGGCCGGCTCAACCTGGACTTGCACTACGTGATCACCAAGGGGCAGTTGAAGGCCGAAAACAAAGTGGTGGTCGAGCAACTGCAACTGGGTGAGAAAGTCGACAGCGCCGATGCCGTGGATTTGCCGATTCGTCTGGCCGTTGCCCTGCTCAAAGACAGCGACGGCAAGATTTCCATCGAACTGCCGGTCACCGGCGACCTGAACAACCCGCAATTCAGCGTGATGCCGATTGTATGGCAGACCCTGCGTAACCTGGTGGTCCGCGCGGCCACCGCACCGTTCAAGTTCATTGGCGGGCTGGTCACCGGAGGCGGCGCGCAAGACCTGGGCAATGTGTCGTTTGCCGCAGGTTCCAGTGAACTGGATAAAGACGCCGAGGGCGCACTGAACACCCTGGCCAAGGCGCTGAAAGAACGCCCTGCCCTGCGCCTGGAAATTGAAGGGACGGCGGCCGCCAGCAGCGACGGCCCATTCCTGGCCGCCCAACGCCTGGAACGGGAATACCAGTACAACTATTACAAAATCCTGCAGCGCCGTGGCGATAAGGTGCCTGCCCAAGCCTCCTTGCTGGAGGTTCCGGAGCGCGAAAAAGCACCATTGCTCGAGGGCATCTACCGTACCCGCGTGAAACAACAGCCACCGGCAGAATGGAAAGACCTGAGCAGCGATGAACGCAGCGCCAAGTTGCGTAACGGCGTGATCGCGTTCTGGAGCAACAGCGACGTGCTGCTGCGCAAACTCGGCCAGGACCGTGCCAGCACGATCAAGGATTACCTGGTAGACAAGGGGCAGCTGGAAGATGACAGGGTGTACTTCATCGATGCCAACCTGGGCCAGGCTGAGAAAGATGGCCGGGTGGTGACGCCGATGCATCTGGATGCCGAATAACCGCCCACAATAGAACAGGCCCCGGCACAAGTGCCGGGGCCTGTAATGACCACATCCGTGTGGTCGGTCGCATGAACCTCAGAGGTGCATTGAGTGGATATCTGACTCACGCGCCGCCGCCGCTAAGTTGTTCAAACGAACTGTCCAGCGTTACTCGGCTTTCAGGCCATCAGCCGATACAGCCTTAACGCCTTTGATTTTCTTGGTGATCGCAACAGCAGTGGCTTTCTGCGATTCAGTCACAGCAGTAGCGGACGAAAGGGACACCACACCTTTGTTGGTTTCGACCTTGATGTCAGTACCAGGAATGCCCTTCTCGGTCACCAGGTCAGCTTTCACTTTGGTAGTGATCCAAGTGTCGCTGGTGGTTTCTTTAGCGTCATGAGCTGCACTTTTGGTTTTGTCGATACCGTCAGCTTTAGTAGCGCCGCCAGCCAGCAGGCCATCAGCGGATACCGCGGTCACACCTTTGATTTTCTTGGTGATGGCTACAGCAGTCGCTTTCTGCGAGTCCGAGATAGCTACGTCCGAAGACAGGGAAACCACACCTTTGTTGGTCTCAACCTTGATGTCCGAACCAGGGATGCCTTTTTCAGTCAGCAGGTCAGCTTTGACTTTGGTGGTGATCCAGGTATCGGAAGTGGACTCTTTGGCCTTGGTCATTTCACCAGCAGCCAGGGTCATTGGCGCTTGGGTAGGCTGGGCAAAGGCAGCGTTAGCCATGGCCAGGGTCAGGGCAGTAGCAGTGGCGGTAGCGAGAGCGAACTTCTTCATACGAGTAACTCCTGTTTTATTAAAAGTCTGCGGCGTGTGAACCTTGATGCTGCAGCGTTAACAGGGTTATTGCAGGCGGTGTGCCAACTCTCGAATACAAACAAAACCTATAAAAAACAACAAGTTATAAATTAGGCAGTTTTTTGGAATCGTGCAACTTGCATGAAGCCGGTCGTGCCTGCATGCAAGTTGCGGTTTTTCGCGTCTATTTAAGCGACTGATTTTTAGGGACTTTCCCGCGCCCATAAAAAAAGGACTCCGAAGAGTCCTCTTTTTCAGCGTAAGGCCGGGGTGATTAAACGCCCGAAGCCTTGGCTGCTGCTACGTCCTTGATGGACAGCTTGATACGGCCGCGGTTATCCACGTCCAGTACCAGCACTTCCACTTCCTGACCTTCTTTCAGAATGTCGGTCACTTTCTCAACACGAGCGTCGCTCAGCATCGAGATGTGCACCAGACCGTCCTTGCCTGGCAGGATGTTGACGAATGCGCCGAAGTCGACGATGCGCTCAACCTTACCGACGTAGATCTTGCCGATCTCGGCTTCAGCGGTAATACCCAGAACGCGCTGACGTGCTGCTTCAGCTGCTTCCTTGGTTTCGCCGAAGATCTTGATCGAGCCGTCGTCTTCGATGTCGATCGAAGCCTTGGTCTCTTCACAGATCGCACGAATGGTTGCGCCGCCTTTACCGATGACATCACGGATTTTGTCGGTGTCGATTTTCATCGCGATCATGGTCGGAGCATTTTCCGACAGCTCGGTACGCGACTGACCAATGATCTGGTTCATCTGGCCGAGGATGTTCAGGCGCGCTTCCAGGGCTTGGCCCAGGGCGATCTCCATGATTTCTTCGGTGATGCCTTTGATCTTGATGTCCATCTGCAGCGCGGTAACACCTTTAGCGGTACCGGCTACTTTGAAGTCCATGTCGCCCAGGTGGTCTTCGTCACCCAGGATGTCGGTCAGGATGGCGAACTTCTCGCCTTCTTTAACCAGACCCATGGCGATACCGGCAACCGGTGCCTTCATCGGCACACCGGCGTCCATCAGGGCCAGGGAAGCACCGCAAACGGAAGCCATGGAGCTGGAGCCGTTGGACTCGGTGATTTCCGACACAACACGGATGGTGTACGGGAACACGTCAGCAGCAGGCAGCATGGCCTGAACCGAACGGCGGGCCAGACGGCCGTGACCGATTTCGCGGCGACCGGCACCGCCCATGCGACCACACTCGCCCACCGAGAACGGAGGGAAGTTGTAGTGCAGCATGAAGGGGTCTTTTTTCTCGCCTTCCAGGGTGTCCAGCAGCTGTGCGTCGCGAGCAGTACCCAGCGTCGCAACGACCAGCGCCTGGGTTTCACCGCGGGTGAACAGGGCCGAACCGTGAGTCTTGGGCAGAACACCGACTTCGATGTTCAGCGGACGCACGGTGCGGGTGTCGCGACCATCGATACGTGGCTTGCCGTTAACGATGTTTTCGCGAACGGTGCGGTATTCGATTTCACCGAATGCAGCTTTGACGTCGCTGGCGGAAGGCTGGCCTTCTTCACCGGACAGCTTGGCTACAACCTGCTCTTTCAACTCGCCCAGGCGAGCGTAGCGGTCGGCCTTGACGGTGATGGTGTAGGCATCGGAGATAGCAGCGCCGAACTCGGAGCGGATAGCACCCAGCAGTTCAGTCGCTTCGGCTTGTGGAGCCCAGGCCCAGGTCGGCTTGGCAGCTTCGGCAGCCAGTTCTTTAACCGCGTTGATCACGGACTGGAACTCGTCGTGAGCAAACAGTACCGCGCCCAGCATCTGGTCTTCGGTCAGCTCTTTGGCTTCCGATTCAACCATCAGTACGGCTTCCGAGGTACCGGCAACGACCATGTCCAGGCTCGACGCTTTCAGTTGCTCGTAAGTCGGGTTCAGCAGGTAGCCGGTGCTTTCGTGGAAAGCTACGCGGGCGGCGCCGATCGGGCCATCGAAAGGAATGCCGGAGATGGCCAGGGCCGCCGACGTACCGATCATCGCAGCGATGTCCGGATCGGTCTTCTTGCTGGTGGAAACGACGGTGCAGACGACCTGCACTTCGTTCATGAAGCCTTCTGGGAACAGCGGACGGATCGGACGGTCGATCAGTCGGGAAGTCAGGGTTTCTTTCTCGGAAGGACGGCCTTCACGCTTGAAGAAACCGCCAGGGATCTTACCGGCAGCGTAAGTCTTTTCCTGGTAGTGAACGGACAGAGGGAAGAAGCCCTTGCTCGGATCAGCGGTCTTGGCGCCAACAACGGTCACCAATACGGTCACGTCGTCGTCAACGGTAACCAGCACTGCGCCGGAGGCTTGACGGGCAATACGGCCTGTCTCGAGGGTAACGGTCGACTGACCGAACTGGAATTTTTTGATAACCGGGTTCACGGTGTCCTACCTTCTTTGTGGCTCTTGGGGAACTTGTCTTCTTGCGAAATTCTTGGGCAATGTCGGGAATCGGCCCAACCCTTGTCCAGGGTAAAACGTGTATCCAGATAAAACTTGAGGCTGGGAGCCTGCCATGGGCCAACGGGAATCCCGATGACACACGGCAGACAACCAACCTCTAGCGCAATCGCTGATTAGCGACGCAGACCCAGGCGACCGATCAGAGCCTGATAACGACCCAGATCCTTGCCTTTCAGGTAGTCCAGCAGCTTACGGCGCTGGTTTACCATGCGGATCAGACCACGACGGGAGTGGTGGTCTTTACCGTTGGCCTTGAAGTGACCTTGCAGCTTGTTGATGTTGTGGGTCAGCAGTGCAACTTGCACTTCTGGCGAACCAGTGTCACCAACAGCTTGCTGATAGTCAGCTACGATTTGTGCTTTTTCTTGAACGTCGAGAGCCATGAGGCAATCCTTTTTTCAGGAAACCACCCAAAGGACAGTTTCAACAGGCCAGGGACAAATCCCTGTATCTAAAAATGAGTGTTGACCATGCCTGTTAACAGCCACACTCGTTCGGTCATTCTGACCGAATCAGTCGACGCGGCGCGATGCGCCCGTCTTCGCTCACTTCACCGATACCGATAAAGCGACCGTTATGATCCTGTACTCGCACCATGCCGAACTTCGGGGCATCCGGGGCGCGTACCGGCTGGCCGTTGAGCCAGTAGAACGCGCTGTGCTCCGAGAAGTGCAGCAATGGCCAATCAAGCAAACCGCTATCCGAAGGCATCAGGAAGCGATCAACCGCTTCGTTGCCGCCTTCGGCGTGTACCGCTTCCAACTCTTCCAGCGTGACCGTCTGGGCCAGGGTGAAAGGGCCCGCTTGTGTACGTCGCAGTTCGGCAACGTATGCGCCGCAGCCCAGTTGCTCACCAATATCCTCCACCAGGGTACGGATATAAGTGCCTTTGCTGCAGTCCACCGCCAATCGGGCAGTGTCACCCTCACAGGCGAGCAATTCCAGCCGGGCAATAGTAACAGAACGCGGTTCACGCTCCACCACTTCGCCTGCACGTGCCAGCTTGTAAAGAGGCTGTCCATCACGCTTGAGCGCCGAGTACATCGGCGGTATCTGACTGATTTGCCCACGAAAAGCGGGTAAAGCCGCCTCGATATCAGCACGACCAACGGTCACGTCGCGAACCTGCAAAACATCACCTTCGGCGTCTGCCGTGGTGGTGGTCTTGCCCAGTTGCATCAGCGTTTCGTAACCCTTGTCGGAATCGAGCAGGTATTGCGAGAACTTGGTGGCCTCGCCGAAACACAGCGGCAACACGCCGGTGGCCAGGGGGTCGAGGCTGCCGGTGTGCCCGGCCTTCTCGGCATTGAGCAGCCAGCGGACCTTCTGCAAGGCGGCATTGGAGGTAAAACCAATGGGTTTGTCGAGCAGAATGATGCCGCTGACGTTGCGACGGATACGTTTGACCTGAGCCACCGCTTACTCCTTGGCGTCTTCAGGTGTGGACGGGTGCTGACTGTCTTCAGCCACCGCGCGCTCGATCAGCGCTGACAGATGCGCGCCACGCACGACGCTTTCGTCGTAGTGGAAATGCAACTGAGGCACGCTGCGCAGCTTCATTTCACGGGCCAACTGCATGCGCAGGAAGCCTGCGGCCGAGTTGAGCACCTTGATGCTCTGCGCGATTTCTTCGCTGTTGTCCTGGCCCATCACGGTGATGAAGATCTTGGCGTGACCTACGTCACGGCTCACTTCAACAGCGGTGATGGTAACCAGGCCGACGCGCGGATCTTTGACTTCGCGACGGATCAGTTGGGCCAGCTCGCGCTGCATCTGATCGCCGATACGCTGGGTACGGCTGTATTCTTTTGCCATGTCTTGTTACCTGTTACTGCCACACGGTGAAACCCGTGGGGTCTGAAAGCGGCAAACGCCCGGCCTGACAAAAGCCAGACCGGGCGTTGCGTTTAGAGTCCTTACGCGGCGCGGGGCATGTGCATGCCCACACACTGCGTGGCTCCTGAAGTGCGCGAGTCAGAGGCTGCGAGCAACCTGAACCTTCTCGTAGACTTCGATCTTGTCGCCAGCTTTGACGTCGTTGTAGCTCTTGACGCCGATACCGCATTCCATGCCGGCACGCACTTCGGAAGCGTCATCCTTGAAGCGGCGCAGGGATTCCAGCTCGCCTTCAAAGATAACGATGTCTTCACGCAGTACACGGATTGGACGGTTACGGTGCACAACACCTTCGATAACCATGCAACCGGCGATCGCGCCGAATTTCGGCGAACGGAACACGTCACGTACCTCGGCAACACCCAGGATATTTTCCCGAACGTCGCTGCCAAGCATGCCGGTGAGGGCTTTCTTGACGTCTTCGATGATGTCGTAGATGACGTTGTAGTAACGCATGTCCAGGCCTTCCTGCTCGACGATCTTGCGAGCGCCAGCATCGGCACGCACGTTGAAGCCGAACAGTACAGCGTTGGAAGCCAGCGCCAGGTTGGCATCGGATTCGGTGATACCACCGACACCGCCACCCACGACTCGCACTTGCACTTCGTCGTTACCCAGGCCGTTCAAGGCGCCGTTCAACGCTTCGAGAGAACCACGGACGTCAGATTTGAGGACGATGTTGAGCGTCTTCTTCTCTGCCTGGCCCATGTTTTCGAAGATGTTTTCCAGCTTACCGGCGTGGGCACGAGCCAGTTTGACTTCGCGGAACTTGCCTTGACGGAACAGAGCCACTTCACGGGCTTTCTTCTCGTCCGCAACCACGCTCATCTCGTCGCCAGCGTCCGGGGTACCGTCCAGGCCGAGGATCTCGACAGGGATGGAAGGACCGGCTTCCTTGATTGGCTTGCCGTTCTCATCGAGCATGGCACGTACACGGCCATAGTTCGAACCGACCAGCACCATGTCGCCTTGGCGCAGGGTACCGTCTTGAACCAGTACGGTTGCAACCGGGCCACGGCCTTTGTCGAGACGCGATTCAACCACAACACCGCGACCTGGCGCCGATGGGGTTGCTTTGAGCTCAAGGACTTCAGCTTGCAGCAGGACCGCTTCGAGCAGTTCGTCTACGCCAGTACCGACTTTCGCCGAAACCGAAACGAACGGCGTATCACCGCCCCACTCTTCGGAAGTCACGCCGTGAACCGACAGTTCGCTACGAATGCGATCCAGGTCCGCGCCCGGCTTGTCGATCTTGTTCACTGCAACAACCAGTGGAACGCCGGCAGCCTTGGCGTGCTGGACAGCTTCAATGGTCTGCGGCATCACGCCGTCGTCCGCTGCAACGACCAGGATCACGATATCAGTCGCCTTGGCACCACGGGCACGCATCGCGGTAAACGCGGCGTGACCCGGGGTGTCGAGGAAGGTGACCATGCCGCGCTCGGTTTCAACGTGGTAAGCACCGATGTGCTGGGTGATGCCGCCGGCTTCGCCTGCAGCTACCTTGGCACGACGGATGTAGTCGAGCAGCGATGTCTTACCATGGTCAACGTGACCCATTACAGTCACAACTGGCGCACGGGAGAACGTCTCACCTTCAAACTTCAGGGACTCGGCCAGGGAGTCTTCCAGGGCCGTGTCGCTGACCAGGGTCACTTTGTGGCCCAATTCTTCAGCCACGAGCTGAGCAGTTTCCTGATCAAGCACTTGGTTGATGGTCGCTGGAGTACCCAGTTTGAACATGAACTTGATGATTTCAGCAGCCTTGACCGACATCTGATTGGCGAGGTCGCCAACGGTGATGGTCTCGCCGATCTGGACATCACGCACGACAGGGCCGGTTGGGCTCTGGAAACCGTGGGCGTTGCGCTTTTTCAGCTTGGCCTTGCCGCGACCACCACGACGGAAGCCATCGCTTTCTTCGTCGGTAGTACGTGGGGCAACGCGTGGCGCAGGCGCCTTCTCTTTGACCGAAGCACGATGCGGAGCGTTTTTGCGCTCGCCATCGCCACCACCGCCACGACGATTGTTATCGTCGGCACGTGGTTTGTCCGGACGACGAGGCTCTTCGCGTTTGCGCGCATCAGCGGCGGGCGCTGGTGCGGCGGCAACCGGAGCGGTCTCGCGCACTGCTTCTACAGGAGCGGCGACCGCTTCAGTGGCAGCAGGTTGCGCAGCAGCAGGCTGGCGACGCGCTTCTTCTTCGGCGCGACGCTTGGCTTCTTCTTCAGCCTTCTGACGAGCAGCATTTTCTACTGCGCGACGCTCTTCCAGTTCGCGTTTGCGCTCGGCTTCGATTTCTTCCGGGCTGCGCTGTACGAAGACTTTCTTCTTGCGTACTTCAACGCTGATGCTCTTGCTACCAGCAACACGCAGGGTGCTGGTGGTTTTGCGCTGCAATGTAATCTTGCGCGGTTCTTCCACTTTCGCCTTGTGGCTGCTCTTCAAGTGAGTCAGTAAAGACTGTTTCTCACTATCGCTCACACCTTCATCGGCGGCGGTGTGCGGCAGACCTGCCTCACGCATCTGCTGCAACAGGCGCTCTACCGGTGTTTTGACCTCATCGGCCAGTTGTTTCACCGTGACTTGCGTCATGCACTTCTCTCCTCAGGCCGCGCCTAATTACTCGAACCAATGGGCTCGGGCGGCCATGATCAACTTGCCGGCACGATCATCGTCAATGCCGTCGATGTCGAGCAGATCGTCAATAGACTGCTCGGCCAGGTCTTCGCGGGTAATTACGCCGCGCACCGCCAGTTCCATCGCCAAATCCTTGTCCATACCCTCAAGCGAGAGCAGGTCTTCGGCCGGATGGGCGTCTGCCAGCTTTTCCTCAGTAGCGATGGCTTTGGTCAACAAACGATCCTTGGCCCGAGCGCGAAGCTCGTTGACGATATCCTCGTCAAAGCCGTCGATGTTGAGCATCTCCTCCACCGGTACGTAGGCAATCTCTTCCAGGCTGGTGAAGCCTTCGTCCACCAGCACCTGCGCCAGTTCTTCATCGACTTCAAGCTCTTCGATAAAGTTGCGCAGAATGTCACCGGTTTCAGCTTGCTGCTTAGCCTGGATGTCCGATTCGGTCATCACGTTCAGGGTCCAACCGGTCAACTGGCTGGCCAGACGCACGTTCTGACCACCACGACCGATGGCCTGAGCCAGATTGTCTGCGCCAACGGCGATGTCCATTGCATGGGCATCTTCGTCAACGATAATTGCCGCCACTTCAGCTGGCGACATGGCGTTGATCACGAACTGCGCCGGGTTATCGTCCCACAGGACGATGTCCACACGCTCACCGCCCAATTCGCCCGACACTGCCTGGACGCGCGAACCGCGCATACCAATGCAAGCGCCCTGCGGGTCGATGCGTTTGTCCTTGGAACGGACCGCGATCTTGGCGCGCGAACCCGGGTCGCGGGACGCAGCCATCACTTCGATCAGGCCTTCGGCGATTTCCGGCACTTCGATACGGAACAGCTCGATCAGCATTTCCGGCGCGGTACGCGACAGAATCAACTGAGGGCCGCGGTTCTCGGTGCGGATTTCCTTGAGCAGCGCACGCAGACGCACGCCGACACGGAAGGTTTCGCGAGAGATGATGTCTTCGCGGGCCAGCAACGCTTCAGCGTTGTTGCCCAGGTCGACGATCACATTGTCGCGGGTCACTTTTTTCACGGTGCCGGAGATGATTTCGCCCAGGCGCTCACGATAAGCGTCAACAACTTGAGCGCGCTCGGCTTCGCGAACCTTCTGCACGATGACCTGCTTGGCGGTCTGTGCAGCAATACGGCCGAACTCGATCGACTCGATCTTTTCTTCGACGACATCACCTACCTGGGCGCCAGGATGCGTTTGTGCAACCTTGCTTGGCCAGGTTTCGATAGCCGGATCATCAAGATCGTCCTCTTCGACCACCGTCCAGCGACGGAAAGTCTCGTAGGCACCGGTGTGGCGATTGATTTCCACACGCAGATCTACTTCGTCTTCAAAACGTTTCTTGGTGGCAGTGGCCAGGGCCAGCTCCAACGCTTCAAAAATCACGCTTGCCGGTACACCCTTTTCATTGGATACCGACTCAACAACCAGCAGTACTTCTTTGCTCATCGTACGCCTCGCCTTTCGCAAGCCATTGGATCCGCGGGATCCGCGTCTCAGTCAAAACTGGGAATAATGTTGGCCTTGTCGATCATATCGATCGGCAACAGGAACTCATGGTCTTCTACCTGCACCACGACGTCCTGCTCTTCTACACCGCGCAGAAGGCCCTGAAAGTTGCGTCGCCCTTCGAACGGGGAGCGCAGCTTGATCTTCACTTGTTCACCGGCAAATTTTGCAAACTGCTCAATAGTGAACAGTGGGCGTTCCATGCCTGGCGAGGAAACTTCGAGGGTGTATTCAACGGAGATTGGATCTTCAACATCCAGCACACCGCTGATTTGACGGCTGACAATGGCACAATCGTCCACCAGCACACCGCCCTCTTTATCGATATAAACGCGCAACATTGAGTGGCGACCTTGAGCCGAAAACTCAATACCCCAGCATTCATAGCCTAGGGCCACGACCACCGGGGCCAGCAAGGCCTGCAACTCTTCTAGCTTGCTCGACACCTGAACCCCCTCGTGCATGTATGTGCATGCTGTGCAAAATAAAAAAATGGGCGAAACGCCCATCCTTGAAACGCCGTCGAACAGCGGCGTTGAAAGTGTCCAGCTAACAAAAAGCCCCTTAAAAGGGGCTCCGCTAAAACTGGTTGCGGGGGCCGGATTTGAACCGACGACCTTCGGGTTATGAGCCCGACGAGCTACCAGACTGCTCCACCCCGCGACAAAGCTGGGGCGGAAGTATACGACCGATCCCTTGCAGGGTCAATGTAACCTTCCACCTACAAGAAAGCCCGCAACAGCGGGCTCTCCTGATAATTGGTACCGAGAAGGGGACTCGAACCCCTACACCCTATGGGCACAACCACCTCAAGGTTGCGTGTCTACCAATTCCACCACCTCGGCAATACAGCGCTTACAACCCTTCTTACTTCTGCTCTTGAGCTGGAGGTACGTCAGTCGCTGGAGTAGCCGACTTTTGCTCTTGAAGCACCGGGACATCATCAGAAGCCGGCTTTGCTTTTGGTACTTCCAACACTGCTGGGTTTGGCAAACCTACTTGAGTCAGCACATGAGCTTTCTCTTTAGCAAAGTAACCTAACCCCAAGCTGGTTATGAAGAAACCGGCGGCAAGTATAGCAGTAAACTTACTAAGAAAGGTAGAGGAACCTTGGCTTCCGAACACAGTATTTGAAGCACCTGCACCGAAAGACGCACCAGCATCCGCACCTTTGCCCTGTTGCAACAAAACCAGGGCAACTACGCCCAGGGCAGCCAACAGATGAAAAACGACTACGACTGTTTCCAGCATTTTTTCAGTTTCCCGCGGCGCGACAGATCGCACCGAACTCATCTGCATTCAGGGAAGCTCCACCAATGAGCCCCCCATCGATATCCGGCATGCCGAACAGTTCGACCGCATTGGCCGCCTTCACGCTGCCGCCGTATAGAAGACGCACACCTTGTGCGACTTCAGAATTCTCTGCCGCCAACTGGGCACGGATGGCTGCATGCACATCCTGCGCCTGTTGCGGTGTAGCAGTCAGCCCGGTACCAATGGCCCAGACCGGCTCGTAAGCAATCACTGCCTTTGCAAACGCACCAACACCCAGCTCTTCAATGATGCTGCCCAGCTGACGCGAGACAACTTCAATAGTCTTGCCCGACTCGCGCTGCTCCAGGGTTTCCCCTATGCACAACACGGGAATCAAGCCACTGGCCTGTGCGGCTGCGAACTTGCGATTGAGCGTCCCATCCCGCTCACCCATCATCTGACGGCGCTCGGAGTGCCCGACAAGCACATAGGAACAACCCGCATCAACCAACTGACTCGGCGAAATCTCACCGGTCAAAGCACCTTGCATGGCTTCCACTGCGGAATTCTGCGCGCCGACCTGAATCGACTTGCCTTTCAAGCCATCAACCACTTGGGTGATATGCAAGCAAGGCGGGAAAACCGCAACATCAAGACCGCTAGGCAAGGCCAAGTGACGAAGGCCATTGATCAGCTCAGCGACACTGGCGCGGGTACCGTGCATCTTCCAGTTACCAGCTACCATAGTGCGACGCATGCTGTACCCCGTCGGTCAAAGTGGGCGCAGATGTTACCCAACCACATCATTACTGGCAAGCCGAATTCAGGCGCAAACTTCAGTTACTAGTTTTGCCAGGTCTTCGGCATGGCCGCGAACCTGCATTTCGTCGTCACCTTCGACCATGACACGCACCAAAGGCTCTGTACCGGACTTGCGCAGCAATACCCGACCACGCCCCGCCATTGCCAGGGTCACACGCTCGCACGCCTCTTTGACAGCCGGATGATCGATCGGGTTTTCGCCGCCACCAAAACGCACGTTCAGCAGCACCTGTGGGCACTTGCGCAACGCCTGACGCGCCTGGGCAAGGCTTTCATTGCGGCGACGCAGGGCCATGAGCACCTGCAGCGCGGCAATGATCGCATCACCTGTCGTGGTGTGCTGGAAGCAGACCACATGGCCGGAGTTCTCGCCGCCCACCAGCCAGTTGCGCTCAAGCAACTCAGTGATGACATAGCGATCACCGACATTGGCACGCACGAAGGGAATCCCCAGGTCCGCCAAGGCCAGTTCCAGACCCAAATTGCTCATCAGGGTGCCGACAACGCCGCCCTGCAGCTTATTACGCTCATGCATGTCGCGCGCGATGATGAAAAGCAGATCGTCGCCATCCACAATCGCACCCGTGTGATCCACCATCAGGACCCGATCACCGTCGCCGTCGAATGCAATCCCCAGATCCGCATGCTCAGCCAGAACAGCGGCCTGCAATTGTTCCATATGGGTGGAGCCGCAGTTTTCGTTGATGTTCAACCCATTAGGTTGAGCCGACAGCACCGTGACTTGAGCGCCCAACTCCTTGAATACGCTCGGCGCGACTTTGTAGGTCGCGCCATGCGCACAGTCGACCACCAACTTGAGCCCGGCAAAGCTGGTGCTGCTCGGCACACTGCTCTTGCAGAACTCGATGTAGCGACCCGACGCATCATTGATACGCGATACCTTGCCCAGCTTGCTGGACTCAACCACCGTCATCGGCGCATCCAGCAGTTCTTCGATCATCAGCTCGATCTCATCGGGCAGCTTGGTACCCTGACCCGAGAAGAACTTGATGCCGTTGTCATCATGAGGATTGTGCGAGGCACTGATCACGATACCGGCTTCAGCGTGAAAGGTACGCGTCAGGTAAGCGATTGCGGGCGTCGGCATCGGCCCCAGCAGCATGACGTCAGCACCGGCGGCAGACAAACCCGCCTCAAGCGCAGATTCAAACATATAACCCGAAATTCGCGTGTCCTTACCCACCAGGATGCGGCAGGCGCCCATGCTGCGGAACGCCATACCTGCCGCCCAACCCAGCTTGAGCATGAAATCAGGAGTAATGGGATATTCGCCGACCCGACCACGAATGCCGTCGGTACCAAAATACTTTTTAGTCATAGGTGCTCCATCATTCTTATTCGGCTGATTCTACTGCGGCAATCATGCGTACTACATCCACCGTCTCGGCTACATCATGCACCCGCAGAATACGCGCGCCCTTGGTCACCGCAAGAGCGGCGAGTGCGAGCCCGCCATACAGCCGCTCACCCACCGGGCGATTCAAGGCCAGCCCTATCATGCTCTTGCGCGAAACACCGACCAACAAGGGCCGACCAAGGGTATGCAAGGATTCCATGTGCTTGAACAGGCTTAAATTGTGCTGCAGGGTCTTGGCGAAACCAAACCCCGGATCAAGGATGATTTTTTCCGGCGCAATACCCACCGCTGCACATGCAGCAATGCGACCAGAGAGAAAATCACTCACCTCGCCGACCAAGTCATCATAGTGGGGGCTGTCTTGCATGTTGCCGGGCTCACCCAGCATATGCATGAGGCACACCGGCAGCCCAGTGGCCCCCGCCGCATCCAGGGCTCCCTCTCGTCGAAGGGAGCGCACATCGTTGATCAGCCCAGCTCCCAGGCGCGCAGCTTCGCGCATCACGGCAGGTGTCGAGGTATCAACCGATATGATCACATCCAGCTCTCGAGCAATACGCTCAACGACCGGTGCCACCCGCTCCAATTCCTCAAGCGGAGACACAACACGAGCACCCGGCCGAGTCGACTCGCCCCCGATATCAATCAAGGTCGCGCCGGCCATAACCATGGCCTCGGCATGACGCAGCGCGGCATCCCGCTGACTGAAGCGGCCACCGTCGGAAAAGGAGTCGGGGGTTACGTTAAGAATGCCCATGACATGCGTATGGGCCAAATCAAGAACCCGGTTGCCGCAAGGCAACCGGGTGGAGGTCAACACTGAAGTCATTTCAAACCTTAGTGGTCAGCTGCAGGGCCGCCGATCGGGGTTTCAGGGCGTTCGCTCTGAATGACTGGCGGGGTGCCAGAGGTGCCCGAACCGCCTTCCCAATCGCGAGGCTCACGCGGCTCGCGCCCTGCCATGATGTCGTCAATCTGGTCGGCATCAATGGTTTCGTATTTCATCAGCGCGTCAGCCATTGCATCCAGCTTGTCGCGGTTATCGGTCAGGATCTGTTTGGCCGTGCCATAGCACTGATCAATGATACTGCGCACTTCGGAGTCGATCAGCTTGGCTGTCTCACCGGAGAAACTCGCATTTTGACCGCCACCGCCACGCCCCAGGAATACTTCACCCTCTTCTTCGGCATACATCAACGGACCGAGTTTTTCCGAGAGTCCCCACTTGGTCACCATATTTCGTGCGATCTGGCTGGCACGCATGATGTCGTTGGAAGCGCCCGTGGTGACACCGTCGAAGCCCAGGGTCATTTCTTCTGCAATTCGACCACCGTACAGCGAGCAGATCTGGCTGATCAATGCGCGCTTGGAGAGGCTGTAACGGTCCTCTTCAGGCAGGAACATGGTCACACCCAGGGCCCGACCACGCGGAATGATCGACACCTTGTAGACCGGATCGTGCTCAGGCACAACGCGACCGACAATGGCGTGGCCGGCTTCGTGATAAGCGGTGTTCTGCTTCTCTTTCTCGGACATGACCATGGATTTGCGCTCAGCGCCCATCATGATCTTGTCCTTGGCCAGCTCGAATTCTTTCATTTCAACAATGCGCTTGCCGGTACGGGCTGCAAACAACGAAGCCTCGTTCACCAGGTTGGCCAGGTCGGCACCGGAGAAACCCGGGGTACCACGAGCAATCACAGCCGGAGCCACGTCGTCGCCCATTGGTACTTTGCGCATGTGTACCTTGAGGATCTGTTCGCGACCGCGTATGTCCGGCAGGCCCACTACCACCTGGCGGTCGAAGCGACCTGGACGCAGCAGCGCAGGGTCCAATACATCCGGACGGTTGGTTGCGGCGATGACGATGATGCCGTCATTCATCTCGAAACCATCCATTTCCACCAGCAATTGGTTGAGGGTCTGCTCACGCTCATCGTGACCGCCACCCATACCGGCGCCACGATGGCGACCGACGGCGTCGATTTCGTCGATGAAGATGATGCACGGCGCGTGCTTCTTGGCTTGCTCGAACATATCGCGAACACGGCTGGCACCGACGCCGACGAACATCTCGACGAAGTCAGAACCGGAAATGGTGAAGAACGGCACCTTGGCCTCACCAGCGATCGCCTTGGCCAGCAAGGTTTTACCGGTACCCGGCGGGCCGACCATCAGTACGCCGCGAGGAATGCGACCGCCCAGGCGCTGGAACTTGCCCGGATCGCGCAGAAACTCGACCAGTTCACCCACTTCTTCCTTGGCTTCGTCGCAACCGGCGACATCCGCCAGGGTCGTCTTCACCTGATCTTCGGAGAGCAGGCGAGCCTTGCTCTTGCCGAAGCTCATCGGCCCGCCCTTGCCTCCCGCACCGCCCTGCATCTGGCGCATGAAGAACATGAACACGGCAATGATCACCAGGATCGGGAAGCTGGCCACCAGAAGCTGGGTCCAGATACTTTGCTGCTCAGGCTGCTTGCCTTCCACAACGACCTTGTTATCCACCAGGTCGCCGATCAGGCCATTGTCCTGAATAGCCGGACGAATGGTCTTGAAGCTATCGCCGTCAACGCGCTTGCCGGTAATCACATAGCCATCAACCGCTACGCGCTCGACCTTGCCATCCTTAACTTGCTGGATGAAGTCGGAATAGTTGAGGGTCTGCGGCTCGTTAGGGCTGGAGAAGTTGTTCATCACCGTCACCAGGACTGCCGCGATGATCAACCACAGGATCAGATTCTTTGCCATATCGTTCAATTAACTACCCTCTGAAGCAAGCTCCGCTAGTGGCGCGCGCTTCGCATGATATTCACCGGCCTAACTTACTACATTACCTACAACACTGGCAGGCGCCGTCTGTAACCCTTTGTGAAACTTTGACTACACAATATTCGTAAAGCTTCGTGACGAAAGCGATATAAAAAAACCTATCGACTCACCTCAAACCTTCAAAGACGCTCATCACTGGCGGCGCCTTCGATGCCACGGAACCCCCGAGCCAACAGATACTGCTCACGCGACCGGTCCCGCGAAGAGTCAGGTTTACGCATCTGCACCTTGTCGAACAGCTTGCGGATGTTCTTGTGATACTCGTCAAAGCCTTCACCCTGGAAGACCTTGACCAGGAAATCACCACCCGGACGCAATACCCGACCCGCCAGATCCAACGCCAACTCGCAGAGGAACATCGCGCGCGGCATATCAACAGCCGGTAATCCACTCATATTGGGGGCCATGTCGGAAATCACAAGGTCTACCTGTGAATTTCCGACGGCTTCCAGGATCTGCGCCAGTACCGCGTCCTGGGTAAAGTCGCCGTGCACAAAGGTCACATCCGGGATGCTGTCCATCTCAAGGATGTCCGAAGCAATCAACCGGCCTTGCCCGCCAATCAGACGACTGGCCACCTGGGACCAGCCACCCGGGGCGGCGCCCAGGTCGATCACGCTCATACCGGGGCGAAACAATTTGTCCTTGTCCTGGAGCTCCAGCAGCTTGTAACTGGCCCGGGAACGGTAACCGTCCTTCTGCGCCTTTTTGACGTAAGGATCGTTGAAATGCTCTTGTAGCCACTTAAGGCTGGTTTTGGAACGGGCCACGGGCCACCTCGAAAATAAAACGGGTCGTGATTAACTGGGCGGTCCCGGACTCGCTCGGGTAAACTGGCCGCCGCTTTTTACAAGATCAGACGCAGGGGTCAGATTATGCCGCTCACTCAAGAGCAGAAGAAACAGTACAAATCCATTGGCCACCATCTGAAACCAGTTCTGATTGTGGCAGACAACGGTTTGACTGAAGGTGTGTTAGCCGAATTTGAACGCGCACTCAATGATCATGAACTGATCAAGATCAAGGTCAATATCCTTGATCGCGAAGCACGCCTGGCTGCCGTTGCAGAACTGTGCAAGGTGGGCAAGGCGGACCTGGTTCAGGTCATCGGCAAGATGGCGCTGCTGTATCGCAAGAACTTCAGCGTCAACAAGCAATTGTCGAACGTTCATCGCTTCAAATGATGAAAAGGGTCACGGGCGTGCTTCGCGCGCCCCGCCACTCCATCCCGGCGCAGGCTGCATGACCAGCACCAGACCAGAGAACCCTAGCACAAGATAGCTGAATAACTGCCAGCGCAACGCTTCCGGCAGCCAGACATGCACGACGCCAAACATTGCGCACGCATACAGCGCCATCAACAGCAGTTGGCCGCGAATATCCCGCCACAAACTCCCCAAACCCTCGGCCTTGACCAGCACCACGGCCTGGATTGTCACGCACGCTGCTGAAAAACCCACCAGCAATGCACTCAGCAATCCGTCCAGCTCATCGATGAGCAATGGCGCCAGGCCAATCAGGCCCAGCGCCGGAAGCACACCCATGTGCAATAACCACAAGCCGCCCACCCAAAGCATCTGGGAGAGCTGCCAAAGCATGGCGCCCGCACGAAGCGGGCGCCGCCTTTCAGACGTGACGAACTTCGACAATCTCGTACTCGATCACGCCGCCTGGCGTTTTGACAGCCACCACATCTCCCTCTTCCTTGGCAATCAAGGCACGGGCCAGCGGCGATCCCACAGATATCTTGCCGAGCTTGAAGTCAGCTTCGTCTTCGCCAACGATGTGATAGACCACGCTTTCGTCAGTTTCGACGTTGGCGATTTCCACAGTCGTACCGAAAATCACTTTACCGGTGTGAGGAATGGTCGTCACGTCGATCACCACCGAGTTCTGCAGGCGGCCTTCGATGTCACGGATGCGCGCCTCAACCATACCTTGCTGCTCGCGAGCAGCGTGGTATTCGGCGTTTTCCTTCAAATCGCCCAGCTCGCGGGCCGTACCGATGTCCTGGCTCAGCTTTGGACGTACGACCTTGGTCAGATGGGCGTGCTCCTCTTCCAGGGCCTTGAAGCCCTGGACGGTCATTGGGTATTTGGTCATGCCTTCAATCCTGCGTGTAGATCCTGCAAGCGACGCACGGTCTTTTCCGGACCGAACTTGAGCGCTTCGCAGATAGCTTCGCCAGCAGCAATGGTGGTGGTGCAGTAAATCTTGTGCTGCAAGGCATTACGACGAATGGAGTAGGAGTCCGCGATCGACTGGCGACCTTCGGTGGTGTTGATGATCAAGGTGACTTCGTCATTCTTGATCATGTCGACCACGTGCGGACGACCTTCCGTTACCTTGTTTACGCGACGCACTTTCAGGCCGGCCGCTTCGATCAGCTTGGCGGTCCCGGCAGTGGCCACGATTTCGAAACCCAAGTTGATCAGATCACGCGCCACGCCTGCAACCAGTGGCTTATCGTCATCACGCACGCTGATAAACGCGGTACCACCGGTCGGCAGCACTTCGCTGGCGCCCATCTGGGCCTTGGCGAACGCCTCGCCAAAGGTATCGCCGACGCCCATCACTTCACCCGTGGACTTCATCTCCGGGCCCAGGATAGGGTCCACACCAGGGAATTTGGCGAATGGGAACACCGCCTCTTTCACGCTGTAGAAGTTCGGAATGATTTCCTTGGTGAAGCCGATTTCCTTCAAGGTCTTACCAGCCATCACGCGAGCAGCGATCATGGCCAGGGAGACACCGATGCACTTGGAAACAAACGGTACGGTACGCGAAGCGCGCGGGTTGACTTCGATGACGTAGATGTCTTCGCCTTGCAGCGCCAACTGGACGTTCATCAGGCCGACAACGCCCAGTTCCAGGGCCATTTTCTTGACCTGTTCGCGCATCTCGTCCTGGATGTGCAGCGGCAGCGAGTACGGCGGCAGCGAGCAAGCGGAGTCACCGGAGTGAACACCCGCCTGTTCGATGTGCTGCATGATCGCGCCGATCACCACGTCAGTACCGTCGCAAACTGCATCCACGTCCATTTCGATGGCGCAGTTGAGGAAGTGATCCAGTAGCACGGGGCTATCGTTGGACACTTTCACCGCATCACGCAGGTAACGCTTGAGCTCTTCTTCTTCGTAGACGATTTCCATCGCACGACCGCCCAGCACGTAGGACGGACGCACCACCAGCGGGTAGCCAATCTTGCTGGCTGCACGGATGGCTTCGTCTTCGCTGCGCACGGTGGCGTTAGGCGGCTGACGCAGGTTCAGGCGCTCGACCATTTGCTGGAAGCGCTCACGGTCTTCGGCACGGTCGATAGCATCCGGGCTGGTACCGATGATCGGCACACCGGCGGCTTCCAGAGCGCGCGCCAGTTTCAGCGGGGTTTGGCCGCCGTACTGCACAATCACGCCTTTTGGCTTCTCGACGCGCACGATTTCCAGCACGTCTTCCAGGGTGACCGGCTCGAAGTACAAGCGATCGGAGGTGTCGTAATCAGTGGAAACCGTTTCTGGGTTGCAGTTGACCATGATGGTTTCGTAGCCGTCTTCGCGCAGGGCGAGCGCGGCGTGTACGCAGCAGTAGTCGAACTCGATACCTTGGCCAATGCGGTTTGGACCGCCACCCAGGATCATGATCTTGTCGCGACCCGATGGCGCGGCTTCGCACTCTTCCTCATAGGTGGAGTACAGGTAGGCGGTATCGGTGGAGAACTCGGCCGCGCAGGTATCAACGCGCTTGTAGACCGGGAAGATCTCCAGCTTGTGGCGATGGGTACGCAGGTTTTTCTCGGTCACACCCAGCAGCTTGGCCAGGCGCTGATCGGAGAAGCCCTTGCGCTTGAGACGGAACATCATGTCGCGGTCGATGCTGGCCAGACCCAGGGTCTTGACCTTTTCTTCTTCCTTGATCAGGTCTTCGATCTGCACGAGGAACCACGGGTCGATCATGTTCATGCCGAAGATGTCTTCGACAGTCATGCCGGCACGGAAGGCGTCAGCCACGTACCAGATGCGCTCGGCGCCCGGCACGGTCAGCTCGCGCTTGAGGATGCTCATGCTTTCCGGATTGCTCAGGTCGAGCTTCTCATCCAGGCCGCAAACGCCCACTTCCAGGCCGCGCAGGGCTTTCTGCAGGGATTCCTGGAAGGTCCGGCCGATGGCCATGACTTCACCCACCGATTTCATCTGGGTGGTCAGGCGCGCGTCAGCCTTGGCGAACTTTTCGAAAGCAAAGCGTGGCAGCTTGGTCACAACGTAATCGATGGACGGTTCGAAGGACGCCGGGGTCTTGCCGCCGGTGATGTCGTTCGACAGCTCGTCCAGGGTGTAGCCCACAGCCAGCTTGGCCGCGACCTTGGCGATCGGGAAGCCGGTGGCTTTCGAGGCCAGCGCCGAAGAACGGGAAACACGCGGGTTCATCTCGATCACGACCATGCGGCCGGTGTCCGGGCAGATGCCGAACTGAACGTTGGAACCGCCGGTTTCCACACCGATCTCACGCAGCACCGCCAGGGAGGCGTTACGCAGGATCTGGTATTCCTTGTCGGTCAGGGTCTGTGCCGGGGCAACAGTGATCGAGTCACCGGTGTGCACGCCCATAGGGTCGAAGTTTTCGATGGAGCAGACGATGATGCAGTTGTCGTTCTTATCGCGAACAACCTCCATCTCGTATTCTTTCCAGCCGATCAGGGATTCGTCGATCAGCAGCTCTTTGGTCGGCGACAGGTCCAGACCACGGGCGCAGATTTCTTCGAACTCTTCACGGTTATACGCGATGCCGCCACCGGTGCCGCCCATGGTGAAGGACGGACGGATGATGCACGGAAAGCCCAGGGTCTCAAGAACCGCGTTGGCTTCTTCCATGCTGTGGGCGATACCGGAACGCGGGCACGCCAGGCCGATGGACTTCATAGCCTTGTCGAAACGCGAACGGTCTTCAGCCTTGTCGATGGTGTCGGCGTTGGCACCGATCATCTCTACGCCGAACTTTTCCAGTACGCCTTCGCGCTCCAGGTCCAGGGCGCAGTTCAGAGCAGTCTGGCCACCCATTGTGGGCAGCAACGCGTCCGGACGTTCTTTCTCGATGATCTTGGCAACGGTCTGCCACTTGATCGGCTCGATGTAGGTCGCGTCCGCCATGGCCGGGTCGGTCATGATGGTGGCTGGGTTGGAGTTTACCAGGATGACGCGATAGCCCTCTTCGCGCAGGGCTTTACAGGCCTGGGCGCCGGAGTAGTCGAACTCGCAGGCCTGGCCGATCACGATCGGGCCAGCGCCGAGAATCAGGATGCTTTTTATGTCTGTACGTTTTGGCATGGGTTTGTCACTCAAATCCGCAGGTCAGTCGGCAAGCCGTCTTGAACAATCTTTGAAGAGCCCGCGGGAGCCACCGGAGTTCGGGGCCGCCCGCAAGCCGCTCAGTCAGCGTCGCTTGGCCATCTCATTGATGAAACGGTCGAACAGCGGCGCTACGTCGTTCGGGCCCGGGCTCGCTTCAGGGTGGCCCTGGAAGCTGAACGCGCTCTTGTCGGTGCGCTCGATGCCTTGCAGGGAGCCGTCGAACAGCGACTTGTGAATGGCGCGGACGTTACCCGGCAAAGTCGCTTCATCCACCGCAAAACCGTGGTTCTGGCTGGTGATCATCACGACGCCTGTGTCCAGGTCCTGCACCGGGTGGTTGGCACCGTGGTGGCCATGGCCCATTTTCAGGGTCTTGGCGCCGGAGGCCAGGGCCAGCAGCTGGTGACCGAGGCAGATACCGAATACCGGAATTTCGGTGTCCAATACGTCCTTGATGGCCTGGATGGCGTAGTCGCATGGCTCCGGATCACCCGGGCCGTTGGACAGGAACACACCGTCCGGTTGCATGGCCAGCACATCGCTGGCCGGGGTTTGCGCCGGCACCACGGTAACGCGGCAGCCGCGCTCGACCAACATGCGCAGGATGTTGTACTTCACACCATAGTCATAAGCGACCACGTGGTAAGGCAGGTCCGCGGACTCGATGGTCGCGTGGCTGTCAGTCTTCAAGTCCCAGACAGTGGAGCGCCACTCGTACTGCTCCTTGGTGCTGACGACTTTCGCCAGGTCCATGCCCTTCAGGCCTGGGAAGCCTTGCGCTGCGGCAATCGCCGCCTCTTCGGAGATAGCGTCACCCACCATGATGCAGCCGTTCTGCGAACCTTTTTCACGCAGGATGCGCGTGAGGCGGCGCGTATCGATACCGGCGATCGCCACGACGTTGTTGGCTTTCAGGTAATCGGACAGCGACATCGTGTTACGCCAGTTGCTTGCAACCAGTGGCAGGTCACGAATCACCAGACCGGCCGACCAGACACGATCAGACTCGACGTCTTCCGGCGTAGTGCCGGTGTTGCCAATGTGCGGATAGGTCAGGGTAACGATCTGTTGGGCGTAGGAAGGATCGGTAAGGATTTCCTGATAGCCGGTCATGGCGGTGTTGAACACCACCTCTCCAACGGTTTGACCGTCGGCTCCAATGGCTTCGCCGCGAAAAATGCTGCCATCAGCAAGGGCGAGTATGGCTGGCTTAGTCAAGAAGACCTCCCGTAAATAAAGCCTGAAAGGGCGATCGCAGGTTGCAAAAAAGCGGAGTGACGTATGGACACGTCACCCCGCTTCTTCACTGAATTATTCTGCGCGCTTTTAGTGGACACACTAAAGCTGTAGCTTACAGAAAAAGGCTTTTTGGGTCCACCGCTAATAAGCCTTAAAGGCAGGAGAATGCGACAGGACGTCGCTTAGCGGGTAAAAACGGGGCCTAAGGATAATCCCGAGGCCCCGGTTTAGCTACTGATTAGTGCAGGTCCAGCACATCACGCATGTCGTACAGGCCCGGCTCACGACCTTCCAGCCACAGCGCGGCACGCACCGCACCTTTGGCGAATGTCATGCGACTGGACGCCTTGTGCGTGATTTCCAGGCGCTCACCCTCGGTAGCAAACAACACGGTGTGATCACCGACGACATCGCCGCCGCGCACGGTCGCAAAGCCAATGGTGTCACGTGCACGCGCACCGGTGTGACCCTCACGGCCGTACACGGCCACCTTCGACAGGTCGCGACCCAGCGCATCCGCAATAGCCTCACCCATGCGCAGCGCCGTACCGGAGGGCGCGTCGATCTTGTGGCGATGATGGGTTTCGATAATCTCGATATCCGCCTCATCACCCAATACACGAGCAGCCATATCCAGCAACTTGAGCGACAGATTCACACCGACACTGAAGTTGGCGGCGAAAACCACGGGGATATCCTTGCCCGCCTCCACCAACACCTGCTTCTGCTCGGCCGTCAGCCCTGTCGTACCGATCACCATGGCCTTGCCTGCCTTGCGGCAAAACGCCAGGTTTTTCAGCATCACTTCCGGCAGCGTGAAGTCGATCAATACGTCGAACTCGTCAGCCACCTGCTCCAGATTGCCGGACAGCGAAACGCCGATACGCCCCAACGAGGCCAATTCACCGGCGTCCGCACCGATCAAGGTGCTGCCGGGGCGAACGATCGCCGCGGTCAGCCCCGAAGCAGGCGAGCGTTGCTGCACCGCCTCGACCAGCGTCTTGCCCATGCGCCCTGCAGCGCCCATTACGGCTATACGTCGCATATTCACTTCCTTACAGATCGCCGAAGAAGCGCTTCACGCCATCGAAGAAGCCAGTGGTCTTCGGAGAGTGGGATTCGTCCCCCTCCAGCGAGCTGCGGAACTCTTCAAGCAATTCACGCTGACGGCGATTCAGGTTGACCGGCGTTTCCACCGCCACACGGCACATCAGGTCCCCGGCGCCACCACCGCGCACCGGCGCAACACCCTTGCCGCGAATACGGAACTGCTTGCCGGTCTGCGTGCCTTCAGGAATCTTGAGCTTCACACGCCCATCAAGCGTCGGAATCTCCAGCTCGCCGCCCAAGGCAGCGTCAACAAAACTGATCGGCACTTCACAGAACAAATGCTTGCCATCACGCTGGAAGATCGAGTGCTCACGCACATTGATCACCACGTACAAGTCGCCAGTCGGACCACCCTGCGTTCCCGCCTCGCCTTCGCCCGACAGGCGAATGCGGTCACCGGTGTCCACACCGGCCGGCACTTTGACCGACAAGGTCTTGTACTCTTCCACACGACCCTCGCCGTGGCAGGCGTCGCACGGGTCGGAAATGATCTTGCCCTGGCCATGGCAACGCGGGCAGGTCTGCTGCACCGAGAAAAAGCCCTGCTGCATACGCACCTGGCCGATACCACCACAGGTCGGGCAGGTAATCGGCGAGGAGCCTTTCTTGGCACCCGAACCGTCGCACGGCTTGCAATTGACCAGCGTCGGCACACGGATATTGACGCTGGTGCCGCGCACGGCCTCTTCCAGGTTCAGCTCCAGGGTGTAGCGCAAGTCACTGCCACGCTGGGCACCACCACGCTGACCACCACGGCCACCGCCGAAGAAATCGCTGAATACATCGCCGAAAATATCGGAGAAATTCTGACCACCAAAGCCGGCACCGCCGCCGCCCATGCTTGGGTCGACACCAGCATGACCATACTGGTCGTAAGCCGCGCGCTTATTGGGATCAGACAGGCATTCGTAGGCCTCGTTGGCCTCCTTGAACATCTCTTCGGATTCTTTGCTGTCCGGATTACGGTCCGGGTGGTGCTTCATCGCCAGGCGACGGTAAGCCTTTTTCAGGTCCGCCTCGCTGGAGCCGCGCTCCACACCCAACACTTCGTAATAGTCACGCTTTGCCATAAGTCTTTGCACTCTTAAGGACGTTCAGCCAGACCCTCCTGAGCCTCGCCAAACTCGTTGAGCCCCAATACAGGCCCGGACCCAACTCACGTCAATTCAACGATCCTGGTCATCACTACTTTTTAGCCAGGAACCCGGCCAAAAACGCGGTATTTATTGCTCGAAAAGCAGGAGCATTTCCGATCACACCGCCAGCACCCGAACGCGGTCGCATGCTGTAAAAATTCGCGTACCCCAGACACACCAACGCGGGAGCAAGCTCCCGCGCGGCGACATCCTACCAGTCACCGCTTGTGAGCGGTCAACCGGACGACCAACTTACTTGTTGTCTTTGACTTCTTCGAACTCGGCATCGACAACATCATCGTGCTTGGCTTCAGGCTCTGCCTGTTGCGCAGCACCGTCAGCCGGCTGGCCTTGCTCGGCGTACATTTTTTGAGCAACCGGTGCGGAGACTTTCGACAGCTCTTCGATCTTGGCTTCGATGGCAGCCTTGTCGTCGCCTTTGACAGCAGCTTCCAGGGCAACCACGGCAGCTTCGATCGCGGTCTTCTCTTCAGCGGTCACTTTATCGCCTGCATCCGCGACCATTTTGCGTGTGGAGTGAACCAACGCATCACCCTGGTTACGTGCGCCGGCCAGTTCTGCAAACTTGGCATCCGCATCAGCGTTGGCTTCAGCATCACGAATCATCTGTTGAATTTCTTCATCAGACAGACCGGAGTTGGCCTTGATGGTGATCTTCTGCTCTTTACCAGTCGCCTTGTCTTTCGCGCCGACGTGCAGGATGCCGTTGGCATCGATGTCGAAGGTCACTTCGATTTGCGGCACGCCACGTGGTGCTGGCGGGATCTCAGCCAGGTCGAACTTGCCCAGGGACTTGTTCTGCGCGGCTTGCTTACGCTCGCCTTGCAGCACGTGAATGGTCACAGCGCCCTGGTTGTCGTCGGCCGTCGAGAACACTTGGGATTTCTTGGTAGGAATCGTGGTGTTTTTCTCGATCAGCGCGGTCATCACGCCGCCCATGGTTTCGATACCCAGGGTCAGCGGGCTGACGTCCAGCAGCAGCACGTCTTTCACGTCACCGGCCAATACCGCGCCCTGGATGGCAGCACCCATTGCAACCGCTTCGTCCGGGTTCACGTCTTTACGAGCTTCTTTACCGAAGAACTCGGTGACTTTCTGCTGTACCAACGGCATACGGGTCTGGCCGCCGACCAGGATCACATCGTTGATCGAGCCAACGTCGATGCCGGCGTCTTTCAGTGCAATGCGGCAAGGCTCGATGGTGCGCTGAACCAGGTCTTCAACCAGCGCTTCGAGCTTGGCGCGAGAAATCTTCACGTTCAAGTGCTTAGGACCGGTAGCGTCTGCAGTGATGTACGGCAGGTTCACGTCGGTCGACATGCTCGACGACAGTTCGATCTTGGCTTTCTCAGCGGCTTCCTTCAGGCGCTGCATCGCCAGCGGGTCACCCTTGAGGTTCATGCCGCTTTCTTTCTTGAATTCGTCGACGAGGTAGTCGATCAGACGAATATCGAAGTCTTCACCACCCAGGAAGGTGTCACCGTTGGTGGCCAACACTTCGAACTGGTGCTCGCCGTCGACTTCAGCGATCTCGATCACGGAAACGTCGAAGGTACCGCCACCCAGGTCATAAACGATTACAGTGTGATCGCCCTTGGCCTTGTCCATACCGTAAGCCAGTGCGGCCGCGGTAGGTTCGTTGATGATACGTTTTACGTCCAGACCCGCGATGCGGCCGGCGTCTTTGGTCGCCTGGCGCTGGCTGTCGTTGAAGTAAGCCGGAACGGTGATCACCGCCTCGGTGACCGTTTCGCCCAGGTAATCTTCGGCAGTCTTCTTCATCTTCTTCAAGACTTCAGCCGAGATCTGAGGCGCGGACATCTTGTTGCCGTTTACTTCAACCCAGGCGTCACCGTTGTCAGCCTTGGCGATTTTGTACGGCACCATCTTGATGTCTTTCTGCACGACTTCTTCGTCGAACTTACGACCGATCAGGCGCTTTACCGCGTACAGGGTGTTATGTGGGTTAGTCACTGCCTGGCGCTTGGCCGACTGGCCAACCAGGATTTCGCCATCGTTGGCGTACGCAATGATCGACGGCGTGGTACGCGCGCCTTCAGCGTTTTCGATAACTTTAGCCTTGCCGTTTTCCATGACCGAGACGCACGAGTTGGTGGTCCCCAGGTCGATACCGATAATTTTGCCCATGATTTACTCTCCCGAAACTTGAATTTGGTTGCCGCAGCAGTGGTGGCTAACTGCGGTAGCACTTAAACGCTTGACTTATAAATGGGGGCCTTGCGGCGGATTTCAAGCCTGCTCATCAATAGAAGGTGCAACAGGCGCAGGCGTCTTGCTCACTACCACCATTGCCGGACGCAACAGGCGGCCGTGCAGCAGATAACCTTTCTGGAATACTTTCAATACGCTGTTAGGCTCCAGGTCATGGCTTTCCTGCATGGCCATCGCCTGGTGATGCTCGGCATTGAATGGTTCGCCACCTTGCGGATCGATCGCTTCGAGCTGGTAACGCTTCAGGGTGTCCTGGAACATTTTCAGCGTCAGCTCGATACCTTCGCGCATCGGACGGATGTTTTCGTCGTCCGGGTTAGACAATTCAAGGCCACGCTCCAGGCTGTCGATGATCGGCAGCAAGTCATTGGCGAATTTTTCCAACGCGAATTTGTGAGCTTTCTCCACATCCTGCTCGGCACGGCGGCGGACGTTCTGCAGATCGGCAGCAACACGCAAAGATTGATCCTGCGCAGCGGCCAACTGCTCTTCGAGCACTTGCACACGAGTCGCCAGTTCATCGCCGGCAGCCTGATTGGCTTCTGGAGTTTGCGTATCCTGAGTCTGTTCGTCAGCCATAGATTTCTCCTTTCAAAATCATGCGCGAACTCAACTCGCGCTTCTGATCCGGTATATGGGGCCACAATTTTCAGGTTCAAGGGCACGAGTGTGTCCAAAAGTCTTCCATTGACGCTGATCAATTCCTACCGATTCATTCCTCGTAGCGCTAAAAAAAGCGCCGATACAAGCAAATCGAGCTAAGCATCAGGATTGTCAGCCTCGAACAAAACACTGTATAAATAAACAGACCTAAAGCCTGGGAGCGTCCGTCATGCTCGTGCACCTGTCCGTACATAATTACGCCATCGTTGAACATCTGGATCTTGAACTGGATCGCGGGATGAGCGTAATCACAGGCGAAACCGGCGCCGGCAAATCGATCATGCTCGATGCCCTGGGCCTGACGCTCGGTGATCGCGCCGACAGCGGCGTGGTACGCCCCGGCGCAGACAAAGCCGATATCCTGGCGACGTTCGACCTGGCCGACATTCCCGAGGCTGAAACCTGGCTGGCCGAGCGCGACCTCAATCATGAAGGGCCATGCATCCTGCGCCGGGTGATCACCGCCGAAGGACGCTCCCGCGGCTATATAAACGGCACGCCCTGCCCCCTTGGCGACCTGAAGGCATTAGGCGAACTGCTGATCGACATCCACAGCCAACACGAGCACCAGTCGCTGCTCAAAACCGATACCCATCGCCGCCTGCTCGATGAATACGCCGGCGCCACCGACCTGGCGCGCCAGGTACAACTTGCCGCCCAGCGCTGGCGCCAGACGCGTCAGGAGCTGGAGCGCCTCTCCAATTCCGGCGATGAGCAGCGCGCTCGTCATCAACTGCTCAGCTATCAACTTGAGGAGCTCGAAAGCCTGGGCCTGGGCGAAACCGAGCTGGAGCAGCTCGAGCAGGAACACAAGAACCTGACCAATGCCGAGACGCTCCTAGGCATCTGCCGCCAGGTCGTCGAACAATGCAGCGAGAGCGACTCCGGTAATGTGCTCAACGCCCTCACCGCCAGCCTCAATCGCCTGTCCAGCGTGAACAACGCCTCCGGCTCCCTGAGTGAAGCCACCACGCTGCTGACCAGCGCACAGATTCAGGTTGAGGAGGCCGTCGGTGAGCTGAACCGTTTCCTGGACCACTTCGATGCCGACCCGGCACGCCTGCAGGAAATCGAGGAGCGCCTGGACACCATCTACACCTTGGCGCGCAAACATCGAATCCAGCCCACCGAAGTGGCAACAATGCAGCAAAAACTGCTGGATGAAATCGAGACACTGAACGCCAACGACGAATCCATTGAGCGATTGGGCGACGAACTCGCCTCGTTTGCCCGCCACTATCAAGAGAAGGCCCGCGAGCTAAGCGACTTGCGCCAACAGGCCGCCACTGGCCTGGCCAATGCCGTTGAGCTGGAAATTCAACGCCTGGGCATGCCGGGTGGACGCTTCACCATTGAATTGCGCGCCAACACCAGCAATGAATTGCAGCCCCACGGCCTGGAACAGGTCGAGCTACTGGTCAGCGCCAACCCTGGGCAACCGCTCAAGGCATTGGCTAAAGTGGCGTCCGGCGGCGAACTGTCGCGGATCAGCCTGGCAATCCAGGTGATTACCGCGCAAACCTCCCGCGTGCCGACACTGGTCTTCGACGAGGTGGACGTCGGCATCGGCGGGCCGACCGCAGAGATCGTTGGCCAGCTGCTGCGCCGCCTGGGGGACCGAGGCCAGGTCCTCACGGTCACTCACCTGCCACAAGTGGCGGCCCAAGGGCACCAACACTTGTTTGTACATAAAGTCAGAGGCAGTGATGCAACACACACTGCGGTATCCAAGCTGAACAAGTCGGAACGCGTGGAAGAAGTGGCGCGCATGCTCGGTGGCATTGACTTAACCAAGGAGTCTTTGGCCCACGCAAAGAAAATGGTTGTCGCTGCCAAGGCCTGAATCGAGTTTTCCCCATTAGCTAGAAAGCACGAAGGCGACCCTGAGGTCGCCTTCGATCGTTTCGCAGCGCAAATCTGCGTTTTTTTACTTTTTCTTACGGATGTACAACACGAGATTGTGGTCGATCAGATCGAAACCATGCTCCTCGGCAATTTCGTGCTGGAGCTTTTCGATTGCCGGGCTGGTGAACTCGATAACCTCATTGGTATCCAGGTCAACCATGTGATCGTGATGACCACCGTCGGCTAATTCGAACACTGCATGACCGCCGTCGAAATTATGACGAACCACCAGCCCTGCGGCTTCAAACTGGGTCAGCACACGGTAAACCGTGGCCAGGCCGACGTCCTCGTTAGACTCCATCAGCGCCTTGTAAACATCCTCGGCACTCATATGGCGCTGCTCAGCAGAATCGAGCATTTGTAGAATCTTGACTCGTGGCAGAGTCACTTTGAGACCGGCTTTGCGTAGTTCGCTATTTTCAACCATGGTTAGCTTTCTCGCGGATGCTGCTTCGCAGCTTCTCTTAATACGGGTATGATCGGCGTTTACGTTGTCCCAGCCAAGATAGTGGAAGTCGCCCACCGATGCAAAACACCAAGCTCTTGCTAACCAGTTTCACCTTTGTGGGACTGCTCGCACTCGCCGGTTGTTCATTCCCCGGGGTTTACAAAATCGACATCCAGCAGGGCAATGTCGTCACGCAGGACATGATAGACCAGTTACGCCCGGGAATGACCCGACGGCAAGTACGGTTTATCATGGGTAACCCCCTGCTGACCGACACTTTCCATGCCGATCGTTGGGATTATCTCTACAGCCTCCAGCCTGGCGGCGGTGAGCGCCAGCAGGAACGCGTCAGCGTCATCTTCAATGGCAATGACCAGCTGGTCAGCCTGTCGGGTGACTTCATGCCTGGCGTAAGCCGTGATGACGCCCTGCTCGGCAAGGACAACGGCACCAACGTGACTGCGCCAGCGCAGGAAAGCGAGAAGCCGAAGTCTGAAGTGCCGGCCAAGCCAGGCTCATTGCTGGACAAGATCCAGAAAGACGTCGACGGCGTAGAAACAGTTCCCGTCCCGACGCCACAGCCTCTGGACACCAGCCCGCAGTAAACTTGCGGCGCTCAACAAAAAGCCCGGCACGCCGGGCTTTTTGTTGCCTGCCCTTTGGCTGGCCTAGGAATTCTGTTGCTTGGCCAGGGCCGCCTTGGCCGCGCGCAGTCGGCGCACCTCTTTAGGATCGGCCAACAGAGGCCGGTAAATCTCGATACGGTCACCTGCCTGCACGGCACGCACCTCGGCGTCCGCGACCACCTTGCCAAATATACCCAAAGGGCAATCAGCCAGATCCACCCCAGGGAAGTGCTCGGCTATCCCCGACGCCTGCACCGCCATCCGCAGGCTAGTCCCTTGCGCCACCATCACCGCCAGTAAAACCTGACGATCCTCGGCCGCATACACCACCTCAATCTCAACCATGCAGTTGCTTGGCCCGCTGACAAAACGCATCCACCAGCGTATTGGCCGCCTGATTGAACAAGGGCCCCAACGTCGCCCGAACAATCGGCCCTGCGTAATCGAATGACAGGTCCAGGCTGATTTTGCAGGCCTTGTCGGTCAGTGCCTTGAATGCCCAAACACCGTGCAGTTCGGTAAACGGCCCTTCTTCCAGATTCATTTCAATGGACTTGCCGGGGATCAGCACATTTCGCGTTACAAAATGCTGGCTGAGCCCGCCCTTGGCCACGCCGACACGGGCACGCATGTGCTCATCACCGCTCTCCAGCACTTCAGCCGTGGAACACCACGGCAGGAATTCCGGGTAACGCGCCACGTCGTTGACCAGGTCATAGAGCGCCTGCGCCGGATAAGGCAGCAGGGCCGAACGTTGAATATGCGTCGTCATGTGTGCGTTATTTCCACAGCTGAGCAGCAAACATCGCGAAAGAACAGACCGATTCGCGAGAGAAAAAAACCAAAGAACTGCCCGCATTGTCCGGGATTCGTCCAACACGCTCAAGCACGCAGGTTGACCGTAGCCGACTCGCTCGCAACTCCCTATAATGCCGCCCCTATGGCTAAACAAAAGAAACACCCCACAGGGACCATCGCGCAAAATAAAAAAGCGCGACACGATTACTTCATCGAACATCGGTTCGAGGCTGGTCTGGTCCTGGCCGGCTGGGAAGTAAAAAGTCTGCGCGCCAGCAAGCTGCAACTGGTCGACAGCTACGTGCTGCTCAAGGATGGCGAGGCATGGCTGCTCGGCAGTCATATCACCCCGCTGACCACCGCGAGCACCCACGTAATTGCCGACCCGGTACGCACGCGCAAGCTGTTGCTCAACGCACGCGAACTGGAAAAGCTCGCCGCCGCCGTACAGCAGAAGGGCTATGCCTGCATCTGCCTGTCCTGGTATTGGAGCAAGCACCTGGTTAAATGCGAGATTGCGCTGGGCAAGGGCAAGAAGGAATACGACAAGCGTGATACCGAGCGCGAGCGTGATTCCAACCGCGAACTGCATCGCGCGGTGCGCAACAAAGGCAAGGAAGAGTAGTACTTGTAACGGTGTAGCCTCGGAATTTTCCCCGGCTACATCCCTTTGCGCCGCTCCGCACGCGCCACACGCTGAACCTCCTGACGCACTTCCTCCAACACTTCCTGCACATATTCCAGGTGACGTGTTGAGACCTCCCGCGCCTGCTCGGCCCGCCCCTCGATAATTGCCAGGTACAAATCCCGATGCTGACTGATCAGCATGTCGCGGGTTTCCGTACGTTGCTGGTACATGCCACCAATGTTGGTCACCACGTTACGCTTGAGCAGGTCGAACAAGCCGCGAATGGTGTGCAGCAACACTGCGTTATGACTGGCTTCAGCAATGGCCAGGTGAAACCTCGCATCCGCCGCGCCCTCTTCCGCTCGGCTCACCTCATCGACGCGTGTGTAGCAATCCTGCAGCGCATCAAACGCAGCGGTCAGCCGCTCGCGATCGACCTCGGTCGCACGCAAGGCTGCGTAATAAGCGCAGGACGCTTCAAGAGTTTGTCGAAACTCCAGCAGATCACGCTGCGCCTCGGGATTGTTTTCCAACAGGTGCAGCAGCGGATCGCTGAACGTCGAGCCCAAAGACTCTGCAACATAATTGCCACCGCCTTGACGACTCACCAGCAGCCCTTTGGCCGCCAACTTCTGGATAGCCTCGCGCAACGACGGACGCGACACGCCAAACCGCTCAGCCAACGCACGCTCTGCCGGCAATCGCTCGCCCGACTTCAGCGTGCCCTCAAGGATCATGCCCTCAAGCTGCTCGACAATATCGTCAGACAAACGGCGCTGACGCACCAGATCAAACCCCATCACTCACCCTCCCGCATCCCGACCACGCGCCGGGCCTCTATTCTGGCCTATCGCCGCCCTTCCAGCACCTATCAGAACGCCTTCGCTTTACCCGATCAGATGCCTTCGGCCACCGGCTTACGACCAAAGTTTCGCAGGCGGCAAATTGACACATCCCCAGAAGGCTTTTAACCTAGCCCACAGCGATTGTAAATTGGTATTACCAATTAACCAAGCTGACCAAACAACAACAATCAGGGGCCACCCCATATGCAAACCTGGCAACAGCTTTACAGCCCACTCGGCAGCCTCGGCCTTTCCGCACTGGCCGCCGTCATTCCGATCGTGTTCTTCTTCCTGGCCCTGGCCGTGTTTCGCCTCAAAGGTCATGTGGCCGGCAGCATCACGCTGGCGCTGTCGATCCTGGTGGCGATCTTTGCGTTCCAGATGCCGGTGGACATGGCGTTCGCCGCCGCGGCTTACGGCTTTGCCTATGGCCTGTGGCCCATCGCGTGGATCATCGTCGCGGCGGTGTTCCTCTACAAACTCACCGTCAAGAGCGGCCAGTTCGAAATCATTCGCAGCTCGGTTTTGTCGATCACTGACGACCAACGCCTGCAAGTGCTGCTGATCGGCTTCTGCTTCGGTGCATTCCTTGAAGGTGCCGCCGGTTTCGGCGCCCCCGTAGCGATCACCGCCGCCCTGCTGGTAGGCCTGGGTTTCAACCCACTGTATGCCGCCGGCCTGTGCCTGATCGCCAACACCGCACCCGTTGCCTTCGGCGCCCTGGGCATCCCGATCATCGTTGCAGGCCAGGTGACCGGCATCGATGCGTTCAAGATCGGCGCCATGACTGGCCGTCAACTGCCCCTGCTGTCGCTGTTCGTACCGTTTTGGCTGGTATTCATGATGGACGGCCTGCGCGGCGTGCGCGAAACCTGGCCGGCAGCACTGGTGGCCGGCTTGAGCTTTGCCGTCACCCAGTACTTCACATCCAACTTCATCGGCCCGGAACTGCCGGACATCACCTCGGCCCTGGCCAGCCTGATTTCCCTGACCCTGTTCCTGAAAGTCTGGCAACCCAAGCGCACCGCCGGCGCACAGATTGCCGGCGCCACCTCCGGCGTAGCGATCACCGCCAGCGCCGGCGGCTTCGGCTTGCCACGCAGCACCGTTGCATCGCCTTACAGCCTGGGGCAGATTTTCAAAGCCTGGTCGCCGTTCCTGATCCTCACCGTACTGGTCACCATTTGGACACTCAAACCGTTCAAGGCCATGTTTGCCGCGGGCGGTTCGATGTACAGCTGGGTGTTTAATTTCGCGATCCCGCACCTGGACCAACTGGTGGTCAAGGTCGCACCCATCGTCACCAACCCGACCGCCATTCCGGCAGTGTTCAAGCTGGACCCGATTTCAGCGACCGGCACCGCGATTTTCTTCTCTGCCGTGATTTCGATGCTGGTACTGAAGATCAACGTAAAAACTGGTCTTACCACTTTTAAAGAGACCCTTTACGAGCTGCGCTGGCCGATCCTATCCATCGGCATGGTGCTGGCATTCGCCTTTGTCACCAACTACTCCGGCATGTCCTCGACCATGGCGTTGGTATTGGCCGGCACCGGTGCGGCATTCCCGTTCTTCTCGCCATTCCTTGGTTGGCTGGGGGTTTTCCTGACAGGCTCCGACACTTCGTCCAACGCCCTGTTCAGCTCGCTGCAAGCCACCACGGCACACCAGATCGGCGTCAACGACACCCTGCTGGTGGCCGCCAACACCAGCGGCGGCGTGACCGGCAAGATGATCTCACCGCAATCGATCGCCGTGGCCTGCGCCGCCACCGGTTTGGTGGGCAAGGAATCCGACCTGTTCCGCTTCACCCTCAAGCACAGCCTGTTTTTTGCCACCATTGTTGGGCTGATCACCCTGGCCCAGGCCTACTGGTTTACCGGCATGCTGGTGCACTGAGCCCCGCACGTAATAGGGTAAGAACCGACGCTGGACCCTTATTCCGGCGTCAGCTATTTCTGGAGGACCCATGAGCCTGCCTGCCGCTTTCCTGACTGACGTCGCACAGCTGATCCCGAACGATCGGCGCTTCGATGATCCGCTTTCCACCCTCGCATTCGGCACTGACGCCAGTTTTTACCGACTGATCCCACAGCTGGTTATCCGCGTAGAGTCGGAAGACGAAGTGGTCGCACTGTTGCAACTGGCCCAACGTGACCACGTGCCGGTGACCTTTCGCGCGGCCGGCACCAGCCTGTCCGGACAGGCGATCAGCGACTCGGTGCTGATCGTGCTGGGGGATAACTGGAACGGCCGCGAAATTCGCGGGAAAGGCACGCAGATCCGCCTGCAACCAGGCGTCATCGGCGCGCAGGCCAACGCATGGCTGGCACCGTTCGGCCGCAAGATCGGACCGGACCCGGCATCGATCAATGCCTGCAAAATCGGCGGTATTGTCGCCAACAATGCCAGCGGAATGTGCTGCGGTACTGCGCAAAACACCTATCACACCCTGGCGGGCATTCGTCTGGTGCTGGCCGACGGCAGCCGCCTGGACACTGAAGATGCGGCCAGCGTCAGGGCCTTTCGTGAGCAGCATGGCGTACTGCTTGAGCGCCTGGCGACATTGGGTCGCGAGACGCGGGCAAACGCCGAGCTGGCTGCGAAAATACGCCACAAATACCGCCTGAAAAATACCACCGGCCTGTCACTCAATGCCTTGGTGGATTTTGATGAACCGCTGGATATCCTCAGTCATCTGCTGGTGGGCTCCGAAGGCACCTTGGGATTCATCAGCGCAGTCACTTACAACACGGTGGTCGATCACCCAAACAAAGCGTCGGCGCTGATCGTGTTCCCGGACGTCGAGACCTGCTGCAACGCGGTCACGGTGCTGAAAACCCAGCCAGTATCGGCCGTGGAGTTGCTGGATCGACGCAGCATGCGCTCAGTGCAGAACAAACCCGGCATGCCCGCTTTCGTACAGCAACTGTCGGAAAATGCCTGCGCATTACTGATCGAATCCCGCGCTGCGTCGCCCTCGTTACTGCATGAACAACTGGCGCTGATCATGGCGTCCCTGGCCGCTTTCCCGGTTGAAAAACAGGTCGACTTCACCGAAGACCCGATAGAAAACGCGCGGCTGTGGGCAATTCGCAAAGACACCTTTCCCGCCGTCGGCGCCGTGCGCAAAACCGGTACCACGGTGATCATCGAAGACGTGACCTTCCCGGTCGAGCAACTGGCAATCGGCGTGAACCGCCTGATCGAACTGTTCGACAAACATCACTACGACGAAGCCATCCTTTTCGGACACGCCCTGGAAGGCAATCTGCACTTTGTGTTCACCCAAGGCTTCAATAGCGCGCAGGAAGTCGCACGCTATAAGGCGTTCATGGACGACGTAGCGCAACTGGTGGCGGTGGAGTTCGGCGGTTCACTGAAAGCCGAACACGGCACCGGCCGCAATATGGCGCCCTTCGTGGAATTGGAGTGGGGCAGCGATGCCTACCAATTGATGTGGCAGCTCAAGCGCCTGCTCGATCCCACCGGCATTCTCAATCCGGATGTGGTGCTCAGCGAAGACCCGCAGATCCACCTCAAGCACCTCAAGCCACTGCCTGCCGCCGATGAGCTGGTGGATAAGTGCATCGAGTGCGGCTTCTGCGAGCCCGTGTGCCCGTCCAAGGGACTGACCCTGAGCCCGCGCCAGCGCATCGTGATCTGGCGCGATATCCAGGCGAAAAAACGCGCTGGCGTCGACACCACGGACCTGGAAGCGGCCTATCACTATCAAGGCATCGACACCTGCGCCGCCACCGGTCTGTGCGCCCAACGCTGTCCTGTAGGCATCAACACCGGCGACCTGGTGAAAAAGCTACGCAGTCGCGACGCCAACCGTACGAAAACCGCCGATTGGCTCGCCACCCATTTCGCCACCGCCCTGCAAGGTGCGCGCTTTACCCTGCATGTCGCCAACGGTGCGCGCATGCTGCTGGGCGCCCCTCGCCTGACGAAGCTGTCGGCCACCGTGAGCAGACTGTCCAAAGGACAAATCCCGCAGTGGACCAACGCCATGCCACAACCGGAAAAAGCCATCCGCTTCAGCCCGCCGATGACCGACGAACGTCCGCGAGTGGTTTACCTGGCAGCCTGTGTGTCGCGGGCAATGGGCCCGGCCGCCAGTGATAAAGAGCAAATGTCGCTGTACGACAAAACCCGCGGCCTGCTGGAAAAAGCCGGTTACCAGGTTGTCGTTCCAGACAACCAGGACAGCCTATGTTGCGGCCAACCTTTTGCTTCCAAGGGCTACGCCGAACAGGCTGAGCACAAACGCCAGGAACTGATCGGCGCCCTGCTCCACGCCAGCCGCGGCGGCCTGGACCCCATCTATTGCGACACCAGCCCGTGCACCTTGCGCCTGGCGCAAGACCTCGGCGACACGCGCCTGGACCTCTACGACCCGGTGCGCTTTATCCGCACACACCTGATGGACCGTCTTGATTTCACACCTCAAGAAGCGCCGATCGCGGTACACGTCACCTGCAGCACCCAACACCTGGGCGAAAGCCAGGCATTGATCGACCTGGCTCGACGCTGCGCTAGAACCGTGGTCATCCCGGAAGGCATCCACTGCTGCGGGTTTGCCGGCGACAAAGGCTTTACCACGCCGCAACTCAACGCCCACGCACTGCGCTCCCTCAAGGATGCGGTGCAATATTGCAGCGAAGGCATCTCGACCAGCCGCACCTGCGAAATAGGCCTGAGCCAGCATGGCGGCATTGATTATCACGGCCTGGTATACCTCGTGGACCGCGTCACCCAGCCTCGTATCCATTAATCCGGAAAAAAACAGAACCCCAGCGCGCCAACGCAGTCACTTGCATAGGCCCCGGCGAACGGGGCTCAGCAGTGATGTCGCTGGCAAACTTTATGACCGCCAGCAACGTCGAGCCCTTTTTCGCAAGGAGACATTCTTATGAAGCGTTCCACTTTTGCTGGCTTGTTCATTACCGCTGCGATGTTGGCCTCCCCCGCTTTCGCGGCCGGCGACAAAGACCTGTGCCAGATCAACCTGGACAAAATCAACAACGGCAAAGCACTGCTCGCGACCGACACCAGTGGCAAAAGCGGCGAAATCGACACCGCAGTCTCCCAGGCCAAGGCCGCCCACGCCGCCGGTGACGACAAGAAGTGCATCGAGATCACCTCCAAGGCCCTGCAGGACCTGCAGAACAACGAGAAAGGCGGCCAGTAAACGCCAGGGCCAACCTACGGGTTGGCCTTCCGTGAGCATTTGGCGTACACTGCACAGGCTTGTCACTCACTAAGAAACAACGAGTTACAAGCACGGGGCCGTTTAGGATTCGACGCCGGTCGCGAAACTTTAGGTGCATGCCGAGTTGGTAACAGAACTCGTAAATCCACTGTTGCAACTACTTATAGTTGCCAATGACGAAAACTACGGCCAGGAATTCGCTATCGCTGCGTAAGCAGCCTTAGACCTGAGCTTCTGGTACCTTCGGGTCCAGCAATCACCAGGGGATGTCTGTAAACCCAAAGTGATTGTCATATAGAACAGAATCGCCGTGCAGTACGTTGTGGACGAAGCGGCTAAAACTTACACAACTCGCCCAAAGCACCCTGCCCTTCGGGTCGCTGAGGGTTAACTTAATAGAAACGGCTAAGCATGTAGTACCGACAGCGGAGTACTGGCGGACGGGGGTTCAAATCCCCCCGGCTCCACCACTTCATCATCTAAAGACGTCCACGGACGTCTTTTTTTGTGCCTTAAATCCAGTAAATACAAGGGTTTCAGGACTACCGGGGGCTTTCGAGGTTTTTTGAGTTCCAGAGTTTTTTGTATTCCAAATGGTATTCCAAGGCATCCGGTGCTATTTTTTGGAATACCAAAACGGTGTCAGAGGTAGCTCTCATGCCCGCTCCAGCACTCCGCCTTTCCGACCGCCAGCTCAAGACAGTCAAGGCAAAAGACAAGGATTACGTTCTCAGCGATGGTGACGGCCTCCAGCTCCGGGTCAGGAGCAACGGCTCAATGCTGTGGAACTTCAACTACCGCGATCCGATAACCAAGAACCGTATCAACATGGGACTGGGCACTTATCCAGAGCTCTCGTTGGCAAATGCTCGAAAGAAAGTTGTTGAAGCACGTGAGCTACTTGCACAAGGCATAGATCCCAAGGTGCAACGCAACATTCAGATTGAAGCCAAACGAACGGAGACAGAACACACATTCGAAAACGTCGCTACAGCTTGGTTTGAGCTGAAGAAGGACGCTGTCACTCCAGCGTACGCCGAGGACATTTGGCGGTCGCTCACACTGCATGTATTCCCGGACCTGAAAACAACGTCGCTTTCGAAAATTACCGCACCGATGATTATCGAACTGCTTCGGCCAATCGAGGCAAAAGGCAGCCTCGAGACCGTGAAACGGTTGAGCCAAAGGCTCAATGAGATCATGACCTATGGGGTCAATTCCGGGCTCATATTCGCGAACCCCCTCAGCGGTATTCGCGCGGTATTCAAGAAACCCAAGAAACAGAACATGGCTGCACTCCACCCTGATGAGCTACCCGAGCTCATGCTGGAAATCGCCAACGCCGCCATCAAAAGAACGACCCGCTGCTTGATCGAATGGCAGTTGCACACCATGACCCGTCCTGCCGAAGCGGCAACCACACGATGGGCAGACATCGACTTCGACAGGCGTATCTGGACCATTCCGCCGGAGCGCATGAAAAAGCGTCGTCCGCATACCATCCCATTGTCTGAACAGGCACTCGCACTGCTGGAGGCACTCAAGCCCCACAGCGGACACAGAGAGTACGTGTTTCCGGCAGACCGAAATCCCCGCACCCACGCCAACAGCCAGACGGCCAACATGGCGCTGAAACGTATGGGCTTCCAAGACCGGCTGGTCAGCCACGGAATGCGCTCCATGGCCAGCACCATCCTGAATGAGCATGGCTGGGATCCGGAACTAATCGAAGTTGCACTGGCGCATGTCGACAAGGACGAAGTTCGTAGCGCCTACAACCGGGCGGACTACATCGAACGCCGGCGTCCGATGATGGCCTGGTGGAGTGAACATATTCAAAAAGCGGCCACTGGCAGCCTTTCGGCATCTGCCATCAATCAAGGCAGGGGCCGCAACGTCGTACCGATTCGCTGAGCATCCAAGGTACGCGACGCCGGTTACAATCCGTGTCATGCAGCAGGGCGACGAGATTGACGACGGTGGATAAATCTCTCGCATGGCTGCGCTTCTTCAGCCAAGCCCCTGAGTATGGGAAGGCTCCGCATTCCCATACTCAGGGGCTCACGCCTAAAGGTCTATCGGGCAACCACGACTTTTGCCTTTCTGCGGCGGATCAACTCTGTTGTTAACGCATAGTAATAGACGGTCGCTGGTGCTGAGCATCGCAGGTAGTGATCCAAAAACCATCTCACGTGTTTTTCTCTCCAGGACCAAGGCGTCGCACAACCCCACCGCTCACGAATTACCTCGTGCATCCTTTCTGCTTGCCTGATGTGCCGCTGCTGCGTGGAATGCGCACCTTTGAGCACGGGGCGCAGAAACAACGCCATGTCGAACTCGGATGTCATCGCCGACCTCCGATGTAGGCACTCACCACATCGATGCGGTTATGTCCCAATTCGTAGCTGATCTGCTGTCGTGCACGCTGATCAAGCTCTCGATCTTCTCGATAAACACGACCGCCGTTGACGGGTGCAGGAAAGCCAGTCAGTTGCTCATAGCGCTCACACGCGTAAGCCGCTCGCAGTTCATGAAAGCCTTTCAATCCATGCTCATGCAGAATGTTCCGAGCAGGTCGAACCACTGCCTGTAAGAAATCTTTGTAGCTTTCATCAGGGGCTAACAGGTTCCGACTTCTAGTAGGAGACGCTTCGTAGGCCCTCTCGAGGGCATCGCGGACTTGATCCGTGACCGTAATCCAACGCGGTGCAGATGCGCCTGAACGACCGCCTTTGGTGCCGTCCTGGATGTTGATCTTGCCCAGTTGCCGAACCTCACGTTGCAGTCGGGGCAGATCGGCCAGGATCGCTTCGCGCAGGCGCATACCTGTCTCCCGAGCCAAATGCACTATTGCGGCCACTCGTTGCTGACTTCGCTCTGACAGCGCGCGTGCAATCAATTCGATCTGAGCACGATCTTGGCCTTGCGGTGCCTCCCCGCGTACGCTTGAGCGCTGCAAACCCAGCGCCTTGCTCGGACTCGGGATTTTGACGTACTGATCACCGCGCAGCGCAGCCATCGTTCGGTTCACGCTGGACAGTCGGTTCTGCGCGGTGGCAATGCCGATGTTGCCCCCATCAACCTGCTCACGCACATACGTGGCGTACCGCATGAGGATCTCACGGTCGATCTGTCGCGCGTCATTGAGTTCCGGACCTTCATCGGATCGACACCAATTCACGAAGGCCTGCCACCGATCGCTATGGGCTTTAACGGTCGCAAAATGGCCGTCTCCAAACAGATCTTTCAGTGCTTGCGGTCCAGCGTAGCTGAGCTGGCGACCGAAGCCGAAATTGCGCCCAGACCGCTTACCGACCCGAGCCATTTTTCTGTTCCTGATCGACTGCCGCGAGATCATGCAAAAGGGCTCGCCAGTGCGCATTCACAATAGCGAACTGGGCCCAATCAGTCGGGCGAAAACACAGCGTGTTGCCGACGACGTATAGATGCGCGCCCTCCTTTTTCAACCATTGGATGATGGCTGTCGTCGAGGTGATAGATTTACCGATGGTGGCGACACCGGCGACACCGGCGACAACCCTTGCCTTGTCTGGCTTTGAGCGTGGCGACAAAGTGGCGACACTCGCGGCGACAAATTGCACTTTCGGTTCATTTTGGCGCTGAGCCAGATGGTTACGCAGCGCTTCATCAAGATTGAACATGACGCACCTCGAAGGTTTGGCCATCGGTGATCAACCACTGATGATCAATCAACTCGACCAGCAGCTTGGCGGCATGACGGCTGCTCTTGCGGGCAAAGCGAGGACCGTTGCGATTCAGCTCCCGAATACTGAAGCGCTTCCAATCCTTGACCTGCAGCCAGCGCAGCAGCCGGTCCGCCTCCTCCTTTACCCGGCACACCGGTTCCTGTTCGGTCAGGCGCTGGATCTCGGTGAGGTAGTAGCCGACTAAAGCGGAGGCCCGCTGGATATGGTCGACCTCCACAACACCGCTCTCCTCCACGACTGCCAGGACACCAGCGACGCGCAGCAGGTTATCGGCGGCCTTCGATCCGCTAGGCCGTACGCTGGCCAGCTCCCCAAACTCACCCAATTGGGCTTCGATAGCATCATGCAGATCAATCCAGCGACGACGGGCCAACGGACTGAGACTCAGCGTTGACAGTTGCAGAGCACCGTCAGCGGAAAGTGACCACGGTTGATGAAATAGGCCCGAAAGGCGGCGGTGATAGCGGTTTAGTGCGGCGTCTTTGGACAAGTCGACGGCCTGGTAACTACGCTGTCCGGCCAGACTGGTAGGCCAGGTCATCAGGCAGCGACCGAGGATGCCTTGCCCCTGCAGCAACGGGTCACTGAGTAACTGCATGGCTAAATATGGTTGCAGCATCAGATGCAGGCTCAAGCGCCGGTCGTAAGCTCGCAAGCTTTCACCAACCATGGAGCGCGCGCGATCTATCGGGCTACCGTCCCAGAGTGACGACAAGGTTGTGACCGCCTTCAAACGGTTATCCCTACTCATGGTGCTGCTACCGAGGAACTGCCCTCCTTCGTCACAGAACAGGCCCATGCTCGGTAAGTCATGGCAGAGTCCCTTGATCAGGGCCTCGATAGTCGGATCCATGGTGATCAGCCTAGGTGCAGAGGGCGCCGCTTCAAGCGGTACGCCGTTTGTGAGGTTGGGATCGCCAGGGTTGATACGCTGCGCCTGTCGCTGCGCGACACGGTACCGGGCGAGTTGTTCGCGATAGCGCTGCCACTGCTCACGCTCCCATTGCCGTGCGGGCAGCAATGCAAATCGATCTGCCGCCGTCTTGCGATCTCCTGACGCGGCCACAGTGATCAAGTACAGCGACAGGGGATAATTTCTCCCGTCGAGCTGTAAGCCCGCGTGACCTTGGGTCGCTAGCGCCGAGGCGGCCAACACCGATTGCGCAGCCAGTGCCTGGGGCACGCCGATGACCTCGGCCATGCGCTCAACCGCAGGCCCAAGAATCCCACCCAGTGCCTGCACCGGATAAGGCTGGGCCAGAGGATTCGACTCAATCAGCGGTCGAGGTGGTCGTGGTAGTTCAAGCTTCGGATCTAACTGCTGCATGGGCCCTCTCCTCGATCATTGCTAGTTGTCCTCACGTAGTCCCGCCACGGCTATTGAGTGTTATCAGGGATCAAGGCTCCTGCCGCCTGTGAGGTGTTCACTGACGCGGAACGAACGGCTCCTTACGACCGGGAGCGAGGGCATAACCCCATGAATCTGGCCTCCTTAGACGCATCCGAAGATGCGGGCGGGTGGAGGCTGTGCCGACTGACGAGTTCGGCACCTGGAGATCATGGGTGGGAGAAGGCAACAACATCGGCACCTGGGGCATGCCTGACTGTCAGTCAGGTGCAGCCGTTCTTTAGGCTGCGGCACCGGTGCCTGTGTTATTGCGGATGGCAACGAATCGGATTTGTCAGGCCGATTGTCACGAAGAGAGTTGCGGCAAGGCCCTGTACGATATGGCTTGCAGCAGCGGTACGAGCGCCCGTCTCTTTCCAGAAGAAAGAGACGGGCGCAGTCTGGCGCAGCGAGGTGAGCCAAGGGAGGGGGTTGCTGCAGCGCAGCGAGGAAGGTCCATCGTCTGCCGCAGTGGGCAGATAAGTCGAGTAGGCATCCATCACCCTTGGAGAGTGACCGTGCGAGCCGCCGGACGCTAATCGCACTTCGGAAGAACCACCACGCTAATGGCGTAGCCTTAAAGGTTCTAGCTACCTGGGCTGGTGCTGTCAACGACAGCGGTCCGTGCGCCAATTTTTATACCCACTCGAAAAAGCGGTCAAGCTTAACGACCAAGGCGCGCAAAAAACTGGCGACTGTCGCCAGTTTTGTCGCCACGCTCCAAGCCCCGTTCTGCGTGGGTTGTCGCAGGTGTCGCCAGTGTCGCCATCTCCTTAAAGATAGCACTACGACGAGCTCGACTCTGACGCTGAAAACTGCGCAGCGCACGATAGAGATTGTGGGAAATTGCTGATGGGCAAAGGAACGGCGCCAATCAGATCTGAAATGAGAATGTGGAACGCGGCAGCTTCAAAAAAAGCGAGTGAGCCCTCCGGCCGGCGAGATCAAAGATCGCTGGATCGGAGGGTTTGGCGGGAAAAGCAAAACTCAAACGTCAATTACAGATTCAGGCATCAAAGCTGGTTGATTGAGAGGTCACTGCCCCAACGGTGAGTTGGACGTGAGCTCAAGCCCCCCTTCTTTCAAGGGGGTAGGCCCAGCACCGAGACTCGCTGGATCCCACGCGTAATTGGACAATAATCTCTCACTGATCCGACCCAAGCTCACACAAGCAGCAACGCAGAACTATTCACTACGAATCCTGCTTTCTGATTTTTATCACCGAGTAGGCGCGGATCGGGACCGGCAAGACAATTTTTGTTCACTCATACTTTCTCTGGATGGCTATCCTCATGCTGGAACTCGCCCGACTTTTCGATAGGCACATCCAGGCCAGCGGTGTCGCACTCAGGCATGCCGCTGTAAATAACCAATGAGCGGCCGCTAAGGGATCCCCGCTCTGGCGGTAAATCAGGGTAGTCAGCGTCGGAGTGGAACTGCCGAAAATAGTCACCGATAAGGCATAAGCCAGCGAGACGCCCAACGCCCTGACTTGCACCGGAAACAGCTCTGCCAATGCCGCCGAAGCCGGCCCGGTGTAAAGCACCATCAGCACTGCCAGCCCGCATTGGAAGCTGATCAGCGCCTGGAGACTGGGGTTGTTGTTCAACCATACGAACCCCGGGTAGGCACAGAGCGCGATCCCCACAGCACCAATGAGCATGACGGTGTAGCGCCCGATGCGGTCCGACAGTAGTGCCGTCAAGGGGCACAGCAGCGTGATGAGGCCGACCAAAACCAACCCCAGGTAGGCCTTGTTGCGCGGAAGTTCAAGCACCATCGATGCATAGGTCGGCATGAAATTGATCAATTGTGTCGCGACCGTCCAGAGAACGACGATCAACACCCCCATCACGAGATTGGGCAGATAAGGGCGAAGGCTCGGCCCCTTCCGTGCCATCGCGTGCTTGTCTTGATTATCGAGAAAGCGACGCAGCGGCTCGCTTTCCTCAAGGCTGCGACGAATTTTCAAACCTGCCACCACGACCAGCAGTCCGAAGACGTAGGGCACGCGCCAACCCCACTCATCCAACTGAGCGGGCGTCAGCACGCTCGACAACAGACTCGCACTTACACCGCATAGCAGGAATGATCCGGCTTGCGCCACTTGTTGGCTGGACGCAAATAGACCGCGGCGGTTCGCAGGTGCCGTTTCGACAAGATAGGCCAGCGCGCCGCCGATCTCCCCCCCGGCTGCCACCCCCTGCAATATGCGCGCGACGACAATGCTCAACGGCGCCCACCATCCGATGGCCTCATAGGTCGGGCATACGGCCATGATCAGGGTCCCGGCGCCCATCAACATGATGGACAGGGTCAGCGCGGCCTTGCGCCCCCGGCGATCGGCATAGCGCCCCATCAGCAGCGCGCCCAACGGGCGGGCCACGAAGCCAACGGCGAGCGCCAGGTAGGAAGCGAGCAACGACATCAATGGGTCGGACGCCGGAAAGAACGCGACGGCGATCTGCAAGGCAAAGATTGCAAACAGGGTAAAGTCGAACCATTCCAATGCGGCGCCCACGCTCACCGCCAGAACCAGTTTCCTGCGTTCGCGCCCCTGGCTATCCAGGGCTGTGGCGCTCATTGCTCTCCCCCGGCGGGCATCGGGGGCAATGGCTCGCAACACGCCAGGCGGCGCAGGAACTGTTCACAGGCTTCAAGCTGAGCCAGCTCCACATACTCGTTCGCCTTGTGCGCTTGCTTGATACTCCCTGGGCCGCAGACGATCGTTGGAATTCCTGCGGCCTGGAACAACCCGGCTTCAGTGCTGTATGCCACTCGTTGTCGGTCATGGGCCATTGCACTGGCCTCACGGACCCATTGCGCGAAGGCCTGGTTGCCCTTCTCATCCAACCCCGGGGTATGCAACGTGTGGGAAAACTCGATGGACGCCGTCGCAGCGCGATCATTCATCTCACCGTGCATGGCCTGCTTGGCGTCGTCCTGGATCTGTACCAGCAGTTGCTCGGCATCGCAGCCGGGCAGGTAGCGAATCTCGAAGTCGAAGCTGCATTGACCAGGAATGACATTGCCAGCGACACCACCGTTGACCCGGCAGACCTGGACGGTGGTGTACGGGACATCAAACCCGCTGTCCAACGGCCCCTGTGCAAGCCGTCTGGCCACTTGCTGAAGCTGCATCTGTACCCGCGCGGCATAATCGATGGCGTTGACGCCCTCACTCGGCAACGATGAGTGCGCAACTTTGCCATGGACACAGCAATTGATTTCATGACGCCCTTTGTGGCCGATCACCAGCTCCATTGAAGTCGGCTCGCCGACAATGCAACCGGCGGGCTCCAGCTGTGCCTGCGAGATGAAGGGCGCCAGATGTTTCGCACCCATCGCGCCCACCTCCTCGTCATAGGACAAGGCCAGGTGAAAGCTTTGCCGTGCAGACGCCATCAGCTCGGGAGCCATCGCCAGTACGACAGCGATAAACCCTTTCATATCCGAACTGCCGCGACCGTACAGCCGTCCGTGGTCCAGGTGGGCGCTGAACGGGTCCTGCGCCCAGGCCTGGCCCGCGACGGGCACCACGTCGGTATGTCCGGACAGGATGATGCCCCCGGGGCGCGGCGGTCCGAGACTGGCAAACAGGTTCGCCTTGCGCCCGGTGACGTCCGGTAGAATCTGGGCCTGCACCCCGACGCCGTGCAGGTACCCGCTCACCCATTCGATAAGGTCCAGATTGGAACGATCGCTGACCGAAGGGAAACCAATCAGGGTTCGTGCGATTTCCAACGTGCGTGCGAGCACGCTGCGGCCGTCATTCGAGCAAGCGTCTGCCGCCCCCTGTGCGAAGGCCAAGGAAAGAGTCATGGGATGCTCCAGTAAACCGAAGTCTATTTTTGAAGGGCGACAGGCATGGGGCCCGAGCGAACAACCTGCCTGTCTCGCGAAAACCAGACGTTGGACAACAACACCGCCACGCACACCACCGTAACCAGGACCGGCACCCAGGGGCTGTGCCAGGTGGAGAGCACGAACTCGGCCGCCAAGGCAATGACCGGCACGCACGGTGTGAGAATGGACACCCGCCCGCCCCCCAAATGTTGAATGGCAAACTGCAGGGTGAACACCGGAATCAGCACGCTGACGAATGCCAGCTTGATCAATTGGCCGAGCATGGCGGTATCAAGCGTGAGCAACTGGTGCAGGTTTTCCCGGCCGACCCATCCCGTGACAATCAAGAGCAGGAAGAACCTGACGCACAGAATATCCATGGCGCTGTACTTGCTGTCGCGGTTCAGTCGAGCCGAGCAGAACACGTAGATCCCGCCAGTGATCCCGGCGACAGAGGCCAGGGCAATGCCCTCATGCAAATTGACAAGACTGACCTGGGCGGTGACCCCCAGCGCGAGACGCATAAGAACCAGGGCCATCAGTGATAACAGGATCAGCAGCGCGCCCAGCCACCGGGAACGACTGACCGAGGACCGCGCCACCAGCATTTCGCAGACCACCACCACCAGCGGCATCCAGCCCTGATAGATGGCCGATTCCACCGACGCCTCGATGCGCTGCAGGGCCATGAACATCAGCCACCAACTGAACAGCGTCAGCACATTGAGCAGCAGCACGCCGCGCCACTCCTCGCGCAGCAGGCGAAACGGGTCATGACCACGCAAGGTATGCACCAGGAAAAATACCGCCCAGGCCATCAGGAAGGTAATGAATGTCAGCGCCGCCCCACTGATACGGGTGAACGCCACCATGACCCAGACGGCCGAGAGCGCCGTCGAGATGCAGTAGACCGCCATGCTGACGGCACCGAGTATTCCTGTCTTCATGCCTGCTCCTTGAGAAAAACCTGTTGCCTGCCGCCCACTGGATTGATCATGCGGTTCCCGGCTCCAGCACTTCCACCTGGGTTGGCACGTACTGCTGCAAGGCTTCGAAGTCGGCGCGCAGTACCAGTGGATCCGCGTTGTACAACGTCAGGATGCCTGCGGTATCGGCCAGGGATCGGGAGTCCACCACCATGCCCGGGGCGACCCGCCAATCGATGTCGTAGGCACTGGAAATGGGTGGTTCGTTGAGTTGGCTGATCCGGCCTTTGCGCAAGGGCAACAAGGCGGACACCACGTTGTTCTTCTCGTTGGGCTTGATGTCATCGAGCGCCGCGGCACCGGCCACGAGGTAGAGATTGGCGTCGATCAGGTTGATGTCGCTGTTTTTCTCGTGATACGGCACGCCGATGCCGCCAGGTACGCGTGCGGCAATTTCCAGAAACACCGGATAACCGCGTTTGCGGTCTACAAAAACCTCGTGGTGCGTCGAGCCGTTGCGAAAGTTCAGGGCTGCGATCACGTCCCGGTTGAAGGCTTCCAGGGTCGCCCTGAGCGCAGGGTCGGCCACGGGAATCACGCTCAAGGGCTTGCCCTGGACAAAGTCGAAGTTGGTGCAACCCAGTTCCAGGACGCCGCAGTAGCGGATTTGGCCGTCAACCACAAACGAATCACACTGGAACATGTCGCCGTCGATGAACTCGTCCACCTCATAATCGAAATGATACGGTGACGCCAATACTTGCTCGCGGGCCTTGTTGAATTCGGCCTCGTTGCGAATGATCGACACCTCGAAACTGCCTGCCGCGTTCACCGGTTTCAGGACCAGGGGCAAGCCCAATCGCGCCGTCAGCTCGGCGTAGTAAGCCTGTGGCTCGGCCGATAGGCGTACGTGATCCAGTGGTACGAATTCGGGAATGCGTATCCCCTTCTGGCTGACGGCGTGCTTCATCAGCACCTTGTCGCGAAAATTCGCCACGATCGCCTGTGTATCGCCCTCTAATCCGAACTCCTCGCGTAACTGGGCCGCCAGCTCAACGTGGCATTCTTCCTGGCAGAAAATACGCAATGACGACGTGTTGCCCTGCACGGCGCGCAACTCATCGCTGATGACATCTCGACATTGGTCATGATCGAGCAACGGGCGAATGTTGCGCTGCAGGTCGGCATCGACGCGCACTACCTGCGAGACGTTGCGCTCGAGCACGGGCGGCAGGACATCAGCATGATAGGCGATCAGTACGGTGCGACAGTCTCGTCCCAGCGTCTGCAAGGCCTTCTCGGAGGCGAAGTTCAGGTAATGGGGCGTCAGGAAAACGATAGTCTTGATCATGGTAATGCCTCACTGGAAGTCGACGTTCATGCGATAGAGAAGGCGCGCATCGGCCCCCCCTTCACTTTTGGGGATTGGCGGACCTTTATGCAGCGTTGAGAGGTTGTCCCAGATCACGATGTCGCCTGGGCGGTAGGCATGCCGATAGCGCGGCGCCTGCTGAACGAGAAAATCGACCAGACTGTCGAGAATGCGATGGGACAGTGCAGGCGTTACCCCTTCTATTTGCATGGCCGTGGCGGCCGGCGCATAAAGCGATGTCGTACAGGAGAGCGGGTGTTTGAGCACCAGGGGGTGGACCACGGTGTCTTCCAGCGCGCCAGCCTCCTGGGAATTGAGCTGCTGCACCGCGGCGTCGGCATTGCGCAGTGCGTCGCGATTACCGAAACGGTGGTGAATCCGCAGGTTTTCCAGGTCGAGGCCCTTCAGGTGCTGCGGGCAACCCGGACTTGCCAGCCACTGGCGAACCTGGTGCAGGCCTGCGACACAATCGATGAATTGAGTCTCGCCGTGCTGGTCCGGCACCTGCACGGACAGCAGTGACGTGAACACCGTATTCGCCGATTTGTACGACATGTCGGTGTGCCAATACCCGCCTCCTTCATGCACGCCCAAGGCCTGGCCGTTGCGATGGAGATTGGTCACGGTCAGCACTTCCCGATAATCCTCGAGGCAGTACTTGGCCAACACATGGTGCACAGGCGAACCCAGCCTGCGCATCAACTGCACATAAGGGGCAACACTAACGTCCTGGTTGGCGATGACCAGCACCTTGGCCCGGGCGATGGCCTGCTTGAGCTCCGCTGTCGATTGCTCGAGCACATCGCCAAGGTCCATGCGCAGCGGCTGGAACATCCTCACGCCCATGACCGCAGCCCTTCTTGCAGCGATGGCGTGGCACTCATTTCCGCTGCTGCGGGCACCATCGTGTTGATCGACGCATAACCTGAGGCTGCCCCCGCGAAATACAGGCCTGCGACAGGGCTTTTCCCATCCTGGTGGCAGGTGAATCCGGTCTGTGGGTTGAGCAGTTGCGGCCAGTCGGTGGCGGGCAGTTGTGCGGTGACGCCGATGGCCGAAACCAGGCATTGATCCTTCGCCGATATATCCAAGTGCAGCTCATACCCCTCGGATGCCTGGGCTTCGACCAGCCGGCCGGCCTCTTGAGCCTTGCGGCAGGAAGCCTGGAGCAGCGAATTGCCGTTGAGTGACGCCGGAAGATCCAGGACGACCTTGTCGCCTTCCTGGCGAATGCTGTTGTAGGCATGCAGCCAGATATTGGCCCGGCCCGTACTGTTGGCGCTGTTGAGCGGCCCTTGAAAGGAACTGGACGACGTCTTGGCTATCATCTCCAGCGTGCGCTGGCTCAGGGACCTGAGGGCAAACCGATCATCGGTCTCCTGGGGATACAGCCCCAGATAGGATTTGATCAGGATCGACACATTGCGGGCGAACGGGGCAAGCAGCAGTGCGATCTGGAACGCACTGTTACCGCTGCCGAAGATGACGACGTCCTGCTGCAGGAAGCGCTGGACCTGGCCCCGCGCAACCATCTGGTAGACGTCAAAGCAATTGAGCCAATGCGCATTGGGCATTTCGAAGGGCGGCGCCTTCGGGCGAATCCCGGTCGCGATGATAATCTGCCGCGCACGCAAGGGATGCCCCTGGGAACCCGGGGCCAGGTTTACCTCGAACAGCCCCTGCGCCTTGCTTACGGTGACCACCCGTTGCTGGATCCTGGTCAATGGCAAGGCTTCGAAGTTGCTCCGGATATAGGCGGCGTATTCCTCGCCAGTGGGGCTGACGCACAACTTGCGCATGAACCGATGCAAGGGATAGGGGGCCCCTTCGATCTCCAGTTCATTGCAGTACGACTGCAATGGATGGTCCCCCATCATGCCCATGCATCCCCCGAATACATCGCTGATGACCGCGACTTTCAGGCCCAGATCGATCAACCGGATACACTCGCTCAGCCCTGCGGGACCGCCGCCTACGACAATGACGTCGAACACATGCTGCTCCATTTCAAAAATCCTCCAGGCGGGCACAAGCTTGATCAACAATGGGTTTGGCTACCGAGAAAGAAAATCTGACATAGGTGGGGCACTGCCCCAGATAGAAGGGCGTCGCGGGCAATGGCATGACCCCGCAACGAACGGCCAGGTGTTGACTGAATTCAACCGGGGACAATGAAGGCGCCCGCCGTGAATAGTCGGCCATGAGGTAATGGCCGCCCGCCGGTAACTGGATATCCAGCCCGGCGGCCATCAGCGCACCTGCCAGGCGATCGCGTTTGTGCTTGTAGTGCTCGCGCAGGCTTTCGAGTCGCCCGATGGTCAACTCATCGAGCAAAACCGCGACGGCTGCCTGTATGGGGGTGGGTTGGCAATAGCTCAGGTACAGGTGATGGGCATAGGCTCGCGCCATGAAGGTTGCCTGCGCGCACAACCAGCCGATCCGGACTCCGGTCATGGACAACAACTTCGAAGCGCTGCCTGCCACCATCATGGGAATCTGTTGATGGGGGTACTGCGTCGGTGCGTCGGCGTCGTACTGATAGTGACGGTAGGCTTCGTCGACAATCACCATGAAGTCATGGTTTTTTGCCAACTCCACCAGATGCTGCCAATCATCGGCGGACATGCACCATCCGGTCGGGTTGTGGGGCGTATTGAGCAGCAAAATGCGAACACCGGCACGCAATTGCTGTTCGAGCATTGCCCAGTCGGGACCGATTGAATGCCCCACCGACAACGGCACTGCAACAAACTCCAACCCCAACAATGTGGCCATTCCTGGGTAATAGGGATAGAAGGGTTCAAAAAAAGTGACCTTGCTGCCGTATTGCGTGGAAGCTGCGTATAGGGCCAAGTACAAGGCCTCGGTACAGCCGCTGGTCACCAGAACCTCGGTGTCGGGCGCATAGCCGGCATTGTGGCCCGCAATGCTTTCGCGCAAGATCATTTCGCCGCGAGGGTCGGCGTACTGCCAGCCCGCCCGTACCTGGCGGGCCAACGCCGCATTCATGGCATTGTCAAACAGGGGTTCGGGAAGTCCTTGCGACAGGTTCAAGGCCCCTGAGGATGCTGCATATACACTGGCATCCCGGAAGGGCGCCACTCGACCAATCAATGTCCAATCATCCATGGCTTCCCGCCCCCTTGTCTTGATCGTTCAAGCGTGAGTGGCTACTCGGTTGAGTCCTTGCCAGAATCGGGTCAACAAGTTCAGCACATCGGCAGCGCCCTCCAGGATATCGTTGCCGTTGTCAGTGTCCCGGGCGGCCTCCATGACCGCATCACTGATCCATTGCACATGATCGGTTTCGACCAGCATGTGCAGATAGAAGTAGGTGAAGTCTTCGTGTTTCCACCCGCTGTAGAGGCGGAAGCCTTCGTAAAGGTTGGCGATCATCGGAAAGCCAAACTCTTCGATAACGTAATGAGCACCAATGGCATGCTCTGTCGAACCCTCGAGGAAAATTCGACGCAGGCCATCGACCAGCTCGCTGGCCTCGGGAATGTACTCAACCTTCTTCCAGTCATCCAACGTGATGCCGACGCCGGCAAGTACACGCTCAAACATAATGAAGTGTGCTTCGCCCACTCCATCACCAAGCTCAGACACTACCGTGCGCGCCAACTTCATTCGAATCACTTCGCTGTCGGTGCGGTGCGAAGTACCTGCCAGGATCTGCGGGAAAGTACGGATGTAATAAAAGTACTGCTGGAATACTTTTTTCAACGTTGCCTTAGGCAGCGGGGCCTGGCGAAACGTTTTATAGAATGCGTTGGTATTGATCCCCGAAGCCGTGATCATTTCCTTAATCGAATGGATGATTTGCTCACCCGTCAGATAGCCTTGTTCCATTTGCTGAGCCGGCATAGATACCCCCAAATACGATAAGGTAGCTTAGAAGACAGTGACAGAATGCCACCACCTGTTTCATATAGTAAACAATCGACCCGCGGGCACAAATTAATACTTCTAATCAAAGACGCCAAGAGCAATAGATTTATTTTGAAACAAAAAACGACAAATGTAATTTTACGATCAATATCAATGATCTATTACCTAAAATGAATTTTACGCACTAAAGAAGAGCATTATTTATTTTTTTGCACCAATCAAATGCACATCGGACGCTAAGCTTAGAGTCAAATATTCTCCATCTGGAATTTTCTTATAGTGAACAATCAACCCATTGATATCGCGTTGACCCTCAAAGCCGAGCGCACCGCGCGCGAATGGTCCATCAGCGAGCTAGCCCAGCTCTCCGGTGTATCAAAGGCAATGATTAGCAAAATTGAAAATGCCCAGGTCAGCCCTACCTCGACGATTCTAGGTCGGCTGTCGGGAGCCTTCGGCTTGCCCCTCTCCACCCTTCTGCATCGCGCCGAGGGGCGCTCGGGACTTCTCTCAAGAGCCGCGGAGCAACCGCGCTGGGTGGACCCGGAAACGGGTTACACACGCCAGCAAATATCTCCGCGGGAGGGGTGGCCACTGGAGCTGATCAGCGTGAAACTGCCGCCGGGAGTTCGTGTCAGCTACCCTGCCACCGCCTACGTATTTCTTCATCAGCAGGTATGGATCACGCAAGGCACATTAACGTTTACCAAAGGCGCTACCCTCTACATATTGGAACAGGGCGACTGCCTACAGCTGGGCCTACCTGAAGAGGCTTGCACGTTCGAAAACGCCACGCCGGTAACTTGCGAGTACGTTATTGCCCTGCATCGCAAATAAGCACAAGCCCATTATGCCCCTCAGCTACGCAAACCAGAGACTCGCTTCAAAGCGGTATATTTCTATTCAAAGAGGCCATGGTTTGGCTTGGGATGGCTCACCACAGTTCGAGCTTTGGAGGCCACACCCGGCACCTATCACCGCCTATGAAGTGAAAGCTTGGCCCGGTGTTATGCAGCGACCTCACTGACCCTACAGGGCCGGCAACTCGAGGTGGTATACAACGGTTCTAGACTTCTTGCAGGCTAAGTGGCCGCAGTATGAGCGTCCAGCGAAGTCACCTATCCAGCGATAGGCATCACGCTGCTTGCCCTCAACCACAATCCTGAACGCGCTCTATTCACCCAATGCACGACTGACTTAGGTACGGCGTTCTGCATCTATAGCCCTCTAAATGGCGAACGCGCGACACCACGTAACGGGTCGATGGTTGCGTTCGAAGCCCAAACGCGGGCGCAGGTTGATGACTTCTACACGATCGCTATGGCTATCTGTGTCGTTGCGGATAGCGATAAATCAGATTTGTCAGGCCAATTGTCACGCGGAGAGTTGCGGCAATGCCTTGTACGACGTGGCTTGCAGCAGTGGTACGAGCGCCCGTCTCTTTCCGGGAGAAAGAGACGGGTGAGGTCTGGCGCAGCGAAGTGTGCCAAGAGGTGAGGTTGCCACAATGCAGCGAGGTAGGTCCATCGTCTGCCGCAGTGAGCAGATTGGTCGAGTGGGCATCCATCACTCCTGGGGAGTGACCGTGCGAGCCGCCGGACGCTAATCGCACTTGGGGAAGAACCACCACGCAAGTGGCGTAGCCTTAAAGGTTCTGGCTACCTGGGCAGGTGCTGTCAACGACAGCGATCCGTGCGCCAATTTTTATACCCACTCGAAAAGGCGGTCAAGCGTCAGGGCCGAAGTGCTCAGAAAATGGCGACTGTCGCCACTTTTGTCGCCATGCTCCAGGCCATGCTCTATGTGGGTTGTCGCCGGCGTCGCCGCTGTCGCCACACCTACCTCCATGCCCAACGAAAAGATTCGCACACACACTGAAATGGCGCTGCGCTCGTTAGAGATTGCAGGGAATTACCGAAGGGTGAAAGCAAGCGTGGCGTTAATCAAATTTGAACATGGGAGGGTAGAACGCGGCGGCTTCAAGAAAAAGCGAGTGAACCCTCCGATCGGCGCGATCAAAGATCGCTTGATCGGAGGGTTTGGCGGGAAAAGCAAATCTCAAACGTCAATTACAGACTCAGGCATCAAAGCGGGTTGATTGGGAAGTGACGGCCTCACGGCGCATTATCAGCGCCTGCTGCAACCGCAGCAAAAAACCTGCTTCAAATGCCTCTTGTGGGTCCCCCGGACGATGACGTTTTCGGCTCTGAGACAGCGCCCACCATAATGGTAATGATGAGCCCTCAAGCCAAGTTTCTGCGCAACGAACACCCTCCTTGATTACCGGAGCGAACTCATCGCCCCACGGCGTTTGGATCGCGGGATACCCTTCCGCGGACGGGACAGAGACATATTCATGGATCTGTTGATGAACGCTTTGAGCTGGGATGCCAGTTAGACTCCGGAACGCCTTGTCGTACAACACGGCGGCGTCATCCAACAGCTCTACTGCCAGCTCAACGTCTTGAGGAAAATGAAGCAGGATACTCTGCGCTCCATTTAACCGAAGCGTGGCCGCTTGCCGCAATTTAATCGCTGCATCTTCAGGACTAAGCGATGCAGTATCGATGGTATTGGGTTTTGGGAGGTCGATTAGAAGCGATAGATCAAACATCGCGGAATCCTCCGAGATAGTTCGCAGCTTGAACCATATACCCGGGGTGGCGCGCGAGCTTAAAAGGTGGGCATGCCATTTTCCTTATCTCCTCGGACAAGTAAAACTGCCATCAACCGTTGTCACGCGGCTGGGTGGCAGACCGTACGGGGGTGACAAACCGGCGTCCGAGGGTACCGGCCAGGCGTAAGCCTGCCCCGCACGATCCACCATAGAAAAGCAGCAGCTAAGCCTGTGTAAGCACTTTGTACTGGCTATGGCGCCATGCGCCTCGAACACTTCAGGTTGTCACACCCGGTCACGGGATTGACCGCGACGGGGCAAAGCGTAAATGTGAAGCCGCAACAACACAAGCATGAGTGTCAATAAGCACCACATTGGAATGAAAGCGCTTGGCAGAAACTAACGCTCGCCGGCATCCAGAGCCTTTAGCGCCTTAGGCGTCCCCCTCACTCTCTTCACTACGGAATCCGGTCTTGCTGATAGAATTAGGCCCGTTAGACACAACGCCCTTAGGAGAAAAGGCATGAATGCAGAGTTGATGGAAGAAGAAATGCGCCTGGCGCTATTCGGTGAACCTGAGTCGCCTACACCAACAAATAACTCACACCTGCAAGGCACCGTTCGGGATGTCGAGATGGTGCAATCGGTAAAAGCGGCGAAGAAGAAAGTCTCAAAATCCTTTACGCCTAGGCTGAGAGTCACGCTGCGTGTGGGAAATGAATTCGAAGGAAAGATGCACGATTTGGTGCATGAGGCCGACACACTGAGCTTCCTCGTTGCGGAGCAAGAAGCCACTAAGATAGCCAGGAAAAAATTCAAGTTTGTGGAAGTTATCTCGGTCAAGTCGATGTAAGCGGCCTGCTAACTTTCCATCAAACAGCATTTCACTCGACCGATTCATCCCGCCGACCAGCGCGTATTTAATGAGGCCCGAATCTCAATTACAGCGGCTGTTCGCAAATTTCAACAGTACGCTCCATCCACCACCTTAGACCGTAACGGACGTCAGCTCTCTCCGCAGCCTAGGGTCTCGACAGACAGAACCTGCCGAAAGGAGTCGCTCGGCCCAAGGTGGCTCCCACAGATTTGAAAGCGCCAGCCTCCGACGGCCTCCTGCCGACATCGGCAGTTCATATTCACTAATGAAATTTGCCCTACCAGTAATCCATTGATGGGGACAGACTCGCATTAGGTCGAGCGCTGGCATATGCTGACGACTGAAATGATCGTCGTGGCTGTACCATCTGCCCTGATCAGATACCTTTGCGTTGGCTAATTCGCGTATCACACCGTCCATGTCCTCTCAGGTAAACGAAGCCCCTATGCAACTGTCGCGAATCCCAAAAACGTCTGACAAATTGGGTCGATACTATACCGTACAGGAGGTTGCTGGACTGCTAATACAAACTATGTCAGTCGAGTACCCAACAACGGTAATTGAGCTGGGTGTTGGAGATGGTGCCCTTATACGTGAAGCAACTCAAAAATGGAAAAGTGCTAAATTTATTACTGTCGACATTGATGAGCGCGCCAAGAAATATTTGCCTTTAAATTCTTCGCCCGAGCTCATCCAGCACCATGTAGGAGATGCGCTAGAGTATGGTCTCGACCAAAAAATAGGTGTTGATTTTGGAACCATCGACTCCGCTGTTTGCAATCCTCCTTACATACGGCCAAAATGGCGACAACACTTTAGTGGCATTTTAGAGGAAGCAGGTCTTCAGAGCATACTTCCGAAGTTTGGATGCATGCCTGCAGAAGTATTATTTATAGCGCAAAATCTCAGATTTTTGAAAGTCGGCGGCAAACTCGGTTTAATTTTACCTGATGGAATAATCTCTGGTGAAAAGTTCTTTAAGCTTCGTGAAGCCCTTACGACGACGCATCGAATAGAGCGAGTTATTGAGCTTCCGAGACGTATTTTTCGAAATACTGATGCAAAAGCGCATATTATGGTTCTGTCAAAAAATCTATCTCCAAGTGAAACCATCCAAATTCAAAAACTTGAGTCGTCAGGCAAGCTTTCCAAGATAATTGAACTGCCATCGGAGATGGCCAGCTCCAGACTTGATTATTCTTACCTAGCAATGCGACGAGCGACAGCACCCACAAGCGAAGTAAAGCTAAAAGATATAACAAAAGTCTTAAAGAGAGGCACATTAAATTCTGTTGAGCGAAAGAAGTTAAATTTAAATATTTTACATACTACAGACTTTGAGGATGACCGGCTTAGCGTGCCGCGAAAATTTATAACAAATAGAAGTATTGTTGAGAAGACAAATTTTGTATTCGCTCAATCTGGTGATATTTTAATTGCGCGTGTAGGCCGAAATCTTAATCAGAAAATTTGGAGAGTGAAAACAGGGTCAATAATAATTACTGACTGCGTGCTTTTGCTTCGAGTAGACCCTATCTATGTGGATAGGGTGTTCGATTATTTGGTCAGCAATACAGGACGTGAAAATTTAGCGAGCATCGCCCATGGAGTTGGCGCGAGTTTCATCACTATGGACGGCATCCTAAACATGAAGATTACTTTCACTTAATAACCCCCCCAAACTTTAATGTGATAATTGTACATCTACGTGATGCCAGGCAGCGATTTCAGAGCTCCTCTTAATAACACGTTCAGGATGATCGTAATAAAGCGACGTAGAGATCTCGTTGCCTTTAGTTTCAAGCAGAAACAGAGCTGCGCCGACCGCATGCGGCTTTGTTCCGAGGGGGGAAACAAAGAAGCACCCCCGCTCATCCCCTAATTGACGATATAAGTCCCAAAGCGTCAAGTACGATTCTCGGATCGAATTGGCTTGGCAATATATAATAGATCTTTCGGAAATTTCTAAGTCCTCCAAAACAGCTAAATGGGGGCGAATTGAATTAGATTCCCATCCAGCCTGAAACGCCGGCACTCCTATTACCATTTGAAACCTATATCGATCCGGATCATAGTCTCCGCGCTGCTCAATTGCATTGCGTATACGCCCAGGTTCAAAACCAAGGAGAAAAATATGAGCCGCCCTCATAGAAGGATCATATTCATGAGCAAAACCTTGAACTGACTGAAAGTGGCAATTTTGAGTTAAGCTAAAGTCTCGCATACGATAGTCGACGGCACCTTCTCTTCTAGTATATCGTGCTGGCTCCGCATACAAAAACTCAACTCTAGGGCACCTTAATCGTTTGGCCACAAGTAATACTTGTAGAATTTCACCGAGGCCAAGAGTAGTTGCATCTAGAACAATGCGTTTCTGCTGATGAAAGATCCTAGTAAAAGCTTCCCTAAGCACAGGTTTTTCATTAATGTAAGTCTGTTGATTTACCGCATCAAATCTCAATCGGTAAACTGTTGAGGCAAAGCCCTGCAGTGCAGAAATGCTCGCAACTCCACGATGATCAACTCCGCCACCGACGAAGGCTACATCCACACTTTGTAAGCTGGAAGGCGCATCCAAAGATATCCTGGATGTAAACTGGTACTGCCCATCCCGACTATCATTCATAGTTAGGCCCACCAAATAAATCTATTTGCTCAGGCTCACTTGAATCTTGCTTTCCGAGCTCCCTCACAAGCGCATCTCTTACTTGCTGTTCACCTTCGAGCATTTGTAAAAGCTGGGACGCGTTAAAATGCAGACTTCTCTTCTTTCTGTATGAAATCTGAAAGTACGGCGAAAATATAGGATTGAGGGTGTAGTCAGAGCCGATAACCCCTAACGTTTTCATTTTTGTTTCCCTTGAAACAAACAGAACTGACCATTTCTCCGCCTCAAGAAGGTATCGATTCAGACTCTCACCAAGCTCTCCCCCTGCGATTGTAAAATGGTTAATTTCCGGCTCGCTCTGTTTGTCACTTCTATGGCGCAGCCTGAAAATCGATCCTAAACATAATGCCAGTGCATAAAGCTGTGGGCCATACACACCAAATCCACTAACAGTATTAATAATAGACTCACTAGCCATATAAATTGCGTGAGCCTGAACGGGTGCGGGAACAATAGGGAGTACTTCATCGTCTATCGGTTGATACTCTTTGAAAATGCGATGAATAAGCTCTAGCAGGTATCGTACATTTCCTCTCGCGATCATAATGAGCACCGGAAATCCCGAAAACAATATGGATGTTCGCCTCGCATCCATAAAAATAGAGTTTATACAACCAAACAAATTATTCCCAACTAAGGTCCCCCTTGGGGACAGTCGGACTCCTACCCCTTGCTTAAATGCTACAAACTCCTTCAGTAGTGCTGCGGCATTTTCTCGATCTCTATTAATAAGTGCGGGCATGATAACGGAAACTTCTGGATGCTCAATATCTATGAAGCACTCTGGGTCCAGATCGCTACCTTTTTTTTGTAATGCATGGCGAAGTTTATTAGCTAAGCGCTCACGCAGCTTTGTATCCGTCAATACCACCGTTGCTGCCGCCCCCAACGAAACTCGAGGCAACATTTGCTCAGCCGCGTTAACAACAGCTTCGCGATACTGAGGATTGTCATATCGTTCTTGGATATGATCTATTGATCTCAGGTGTTCAGGAACTATGGGGAGTTTATTCTGCAATTCAGGATCATGTTCGGCCAGACGAAAGAATAGTAATTCAGCAGCAAAAACATCAAAATCCTTTGCTATATGAGACTCTAAATCTATCACGCGATAGTCGGATATCTCCTGAATCGATTCGCCACCTATCGTCTGCTCGGTATGCCAACCCTTAGGTTTTAATGCAATATTATATATAAGAGGAGGCGATCCATGTTTTAAAAGACCGTTGATAAATCGTTGCTGCTCGTCACGAAGATTTTCATACTCATCAATAAAAATCCCAAATGTTGACTCTGACAAATAAGGCAACTGGTTCTTTAGCGTTTCAATCAGGGCTTTTAAAAATGCTTCCGCCGGGAGAAAAATTGGTCGAGGAAAGGTATCTAGATTATTTACCCACATCGAAAGCCTAGTTCGGCTTTTTTGTAGACTTTTCTCTAAGTCGAAGATCGTTTCGCCCAAAGCCTCATCAAAATCCCTGAGAACCGAAACATTTAAACTAGAAGGCAAACCAAATCGCTGCTGCCGCTCTGGATTGCAGTTTAGGTTCTTTAACGCTCGTATTATTTCTTTGCCGAACTCACACGCCAGCATGTGTTCAAACGCAGATCGCCACACCTCAGGGGACTGTTCTCCGCCTGCAAAAGAATTCAAGAAATTGGTGTCCGCTCGCCAATAAAGACCGATATGTTTCAGAATATCGTCCGGCAGGTAAGGTCGTCTTGAAGAAAATTGAGTCGCATGGCAAAAGTACCGCAGTAGAGTCGTCTTCCCCGTGCCGCGTCCGCCAATAATTGCAAGCGCCTTACTCTGAGACTTTATTTCAAGTTCATTTAGGAACCCCGGAACTACAAAGTCTGACCAATTATCCTCTTTAGTTTCTTCACTTCGATTTTTTGAAAAAATTTCGGGAAGCTTCTGTATCATCCTTAACGCTCCAATAAAGGCTGCCAGCCCGTAGATTCGTTCTCGTACCAAAAAATCGGAAGTGAATTATTTGGCGTGGAGTGGCTGAAGCCGAACGCCAATGAAAGATCACCCGTTCCCAGCGCTCCTGTTGACCTCGGCTCAAGCCCCTTCTCTTTAGCAAATGCCATATACCACTCTTTAGCTTCGTCAGCGGATATAACCCCCTGGCCTAGCCGCCCCCATACTTCTTCAGAAAAGAAATCATGTGTTTTATCAAGTTGCTCTGCGGAGACTATTTTGACTGTAGATAAATTATTTTTTAAATACTCCAACCCTGTTTCATGAGCGACAACTGGGGCGTAATAATAATTAACTCCCTCACGTAACGCACCGAATCCCCATTGATTGAAAAACTTCTCGAACTGTCTTCCAGAGCCTAAAAAATCATCTACGAATATCACCGTATTAATTTCAGAATTTCGAATATTTTCTGCAGCTTGCCATGGCCAGCATATCCACTTATGTCTAATGTGCATTATTCTTTGAAGACGTCTAAGGACCAGCGGTCCTGACTTTGTTGGCGGATCTGTTTCACATATTACAGGAACAACGCGTAGGTGTATTTCAGGCCGCCCCGCCAGCTTGACCATCAACTCATCATCATCGCAACCGGAGAAAATCTGACCTTGAAGGTTGCTGCGAAATAATGCCCTAAGTCCAGCCTCAAACTGGGAGGAAGTTCGGAAAATCAAATGATCCAACAGGCAAGCGGCGAAAAACTCTTCTTCCGAACCGACAAACTGATTCAGCCAACTATCGAGACGGGCCATGGGTACATCCCACAACCCACGATTAATTAGGTTGCGGCTGTCTGACTTCACAGACTCAACGAAATTTGAAGCGCTATCTGGTAGTTTCAATTTGATGATCCATATATTTTTATCAAACTTCCATGATTAACGGTTTTTACTATTAAGCCTAGAAAACCTTATACTTCAGTCAGTTAGTCAACATTATGACCATCCCCATAGCGACATGACCGTACTAGAGGACAATAGGGGAATTAGCTTGACTTTTCTAGCCATATTAGCGCTTCAGTCTTGACGGTAAACTGACGTCCGTTCGTCGTCGAGGTAGACCTTTCACACAGGCCCCGTGCCTGGCATGCCAACCGTAATAAATTCAGATTGCCCATCCTTAGGATAGCGCATCCACAATAAACACTGGCTCCGGCATTGATTGGAGGTTCAGGTTCGTTGCAGACTGCATGAAGCAGTGCAGATTGGCTAAGGTAACAATATAACAATCCGTCCGGTGGGCCACCTTGTGTCAGGCCGGGGCGGACAGCCGCGCCTGTGTGCAATCGGCCCAATGCAAAATATTAGTTCCAAGTAATGCTAGTCAGTGCAAATCTAACAGTTGATGAGAAACGAACCATTGCTTGATGATCTGCTATCAGCGCATTTCTTAAACCTCGAGAAAGCTCCAATTGAAGTCCTTGTCCTTTGGAGCCCCTATTGCAGATATTATTAGCGTCGCGCCCTTGGAGCTCTGGATTGCTATGCCGACTTGCGGAGAAGCCCGCAGCATTAAGAAGCTCAATCATTGAGGCACAGAGTTGGTCAGCTAATCCACCGACGTTGACGAAAAGATCTTCACCGGTTTGGCCATGAAACGTCACAACCACATGCGCCGCTTGAGCAATACCGATACCCTGCGGCTCGTCAAAGCGTGAACTTGTAATATGTAGATCTCGATTGTTGTTCGCCTTGCAACCTTCAAACAAATAATACGCGAGGTCGTCACCAGCTACGCTTCTACAAATCTGAGACGTTCCCGGTTCGATCTTGCCGGCGTGAGGTGCAATTAGGGCCACAGCGGTGCCTGCCGATCTCATTTCGATGCGATAGGAGCCTTCTGGTTCGGATGTCATGAGATCTACAAAGCTCGTGTATTTGTCTGGCATGGGCTCTACCGTCTGAACGAAGCCTCGCTGAGAAGCGGCGGCTCGAATACATTTTTTAGGCTCATGAAACTTGCGCAGCCTCCCTGCCTAAATTAGTCAATTCTTCGAAAAAGGACACGGATACGTTCTGTGATCTTTCTGCCTGCGCTACTCCTCATGCGGCCGAGGAAGTGAACAAGACTAAGGCGCCCCTGATTTCCAAGGCAGGCCGAAGGTATGGCTTTGACCGACATCGACTGTACATCACTGACCGCTCCTGACTGAACCCTGCCGATCAGTTTCGAGCTGTCTCACGAAGCGAATCTGCTCAGCCGCACCCCCTTAGAAGGTGATGTTCTAGAGGATTGAGGTTAGCTAGTCTATTCTTTACACTCACTACAGGAAACTGTTTCTGAGCCTTGGAGGGTGTAATGCTTAAAGAATGTGTCTTCTGCCGTGAAATCAATGGAAGTAGGGAAACTAATTTTGCGAAACTTTACCCTGAACTGCCTAGCCGGGTAATTGCTGAAACAGAATCTTTTATTGCATTTCCATGCATTGGCCAATTAATAGATGGGCATTTTTTGGTTATTCCTAAAACTCATAAGGCCACAATGGCTCAGTCGTTATTTAAGGCCAATAGCTTGAAGGATGAGCTACAGAGAATCTTATCCGAAGCACATAAATTCATTAATGTGAGGCAAGAGCAAAGCTTATACTTTGAGCATGGCGCTCATGGAGCAGAACATGGAGGATGCGGAATCTATCATGCACACCTTCATGTATTACCAAATGCGGGGAATGTAAATTGCCGAGACCTTTTTTCGCAATCTAGCGACTCCAACGAGTGGGATCTGTTTAAGATTTATAATGAAACCGTGCCGGAAAAATCATACGCCATAATCGGCAGTAATGAAATGGGCTTCTACCGCTGGCAACTATCCAAGCCACTGGAAAGCCAAACAATACGTAAATATGTCGCTAATTGCTTAGGTGCACTCGAATGGGACTGGCGAAAATTTGGCTCAGAGGAAAAAATGCAATCGCTTCTTTCTAGGAATTTTGCCTAATGTCCACTCTCTCTCATGAAGAAACTATCAGCTTTGAATACAGATTTAGCTCTAATCCTGAAGAGCATGAGAATGCTTTAAAAAGCCGGCGTGGTCTTATGGCAGCTTTTGCAAACGAACTTCAACAGAAAGCGCCCTCCAATACAGTATATGATTCTTTGCAACTTTACCCTGTAGAGCGAGCAGGCAAAAGCGGAAGCGAAGTTTTCTACTTAGATGTTTTCTCGAGCAGCATTCAATATCCACGGCGATTCATCGCAAAATTTCAAAATATAAAAAACACTGAACGAGAATACGATGCCGCACACAATGCAATGTGGGCCCAGTGGGTGCCGCCAGTTAGCAAGTACATAGATTCAAACACCGAGTTTGGAGTTTTAATCTGCGACCTAGCTAAAATAGGAAATCATTGCGAGTTCAGAAAGTTTTTCTTAAGTGACAAATCGAGTGAGGATTGCGCGGAAGCCTTAGCATCTATATTTAGAGATATGGGAATTAAGTTAAACAACGCAACTCCTAAAAAATCATTCCTGGTTGACTTTAATCGCTACGTAAGTAGATCAAACAAACCTCTAGAGCGTCTTGAATCACTGTATAAATCAGGCGATAGCCGCTTAGGAATTGATATTCTGGCTGGAGAGATTCTAGCTGCGCACAAGAAAATTTCAGAAATGTTTGTTTTCGATGTTGCCCCGTGTCTAATCCATGGCGACCTACATGCTCGCAACCTGATGGTGAATTTCAATGAACCTGCTAAGACAGAGTTAATTGATTTTGGATGGGTGGATTATGGACACCCTGCTAAAGACTATGTTTTGATGGAAGTGACGCTTAAACTCATGTTAATGAATGAGTTTTTGGCACTAAGAACCAAAACAACAAGAGAATCTTTACACCTCCCACCGTCCGTTTATGAAGCTTTCGAAGTCTATCTTTGCAAACATGGAATGACACTGCCTGACATAACTGATTTTTCTAGTTTTTTTGACGAATTCAATTATTTACATCACGAGCAAATCCACGTCATAACTAGAGTTTACACTTGCATAAAAACCATAAGACGCGCCGCCAATGCCTCACTTAAACAATATTGCAATGACCACTATGAAGGATTATTTAAATCTGTAGACATTCACTATTTCTCTAGTATGTTTTTAGTGACCTTGGGACTTAGTAGCATGGTAGAGATGGAGCCAATTTGGACGTTAATTGGACTAACCAAGATGGGGGCGCGGATATGGGAGAGCGAATAGAAACAGTTTCAGATTTTGGCGAGATCAGATTGCTAAATGAGATAATTTTGCCCTGCGTGACCAGTGGTGAAAATTCCCTTAATGATGATTGCGCTCACTTAACTATGGCGGGAAAGACACTACTCTGGTCAATGGATCCTTGTCCTACACCGGTAGCGAACTGGTTTGGTAAAGCAACACCGGAGGTTTGGGGTTGCTATACAGCGGCGATCAACCTATCGGACATTGCTGCTTCTGGAGGCACTCCCTTAGGAATGTTGGTATCGATAGAAATGCCTGATAACACGCCTGTATCTTTCATAAAAGGCTTTCAGGATGGTCTTTTGTCAATGTTAAATAGCGTTGATGCGAAATTATACGGCGGCAACGTTAAGAGCTCAACAAGATTTTCTGCCACGGGAACTATTATTGGAACTCCCGGTAAGAACCCTGTCACAAGAAAAACCACCTCTAAAGACGTTCTTTTGTATCTCATCGGGCCATGCGGAGATTTTTGGGCTGCCGTCGTGGCGAATCGTTATGGTGCAGGAAATCTTCGAAGTGAAACAGTTACGTCTATTGATAGAGCTATGTGCTTTCCCGTGCCACAGGTTAGTGCAGGTCGCCTACTGAGTAACTTACCCTTCAGTGTAGCTTGTATGGACTGCTCAGACGGCCCCGCAAACTCGCTATACCAACTCGCCCGGATTAACCAACTCGACATTCAGCTTACTTCAAATGTTATATGGCCGTTGCGGCAGGAGCTTTTAGAGTTTTTATCTAGTAACGGGATTAAAGTGGAGAACGCGTGTTACAGTTTCGGAGACTGGCAGCTCGCTTGTTTAGTGCCGTCTGAATCAAAGGATGAATTTGAGCGTTCATTAAGTGGTTACACCTTGACCAAGCTGGGAAGCGGAACTACTGGGCTCGGCAGGGTTACAACAGATGACGGTCGTTTTTTACAATTAGATATGATCAATCAGAATTTTAGCTCCGGGTATAACTCAATTGAGAGCCTAGACGATCTAATACAACGCTACATGAGAAATCCAGTTTTCCAATGAGCTTTTTATATTTAAGTACTGAAACACTAGAATTTATTTCTCGACAGCACTCATTAGTGAAGCTCTGAATAAATAACACAAGATCACAAAATATGTAACTCTTATATATTACATCGATATTTTAACGAATCGAAATATTCGTTCCGCTTTGTGAGAAAGTTCGAACTTTGTCCGCCACGGCCTGTCACCACCTTCGAGCTTTTTTCGACCTCAGCGTGTATAACGACCGCAACGAAAGATCATCGCTAATAATGAATACGAAGCAAAATTGTAGGTGCCGGGTCATGGCACCGCTGTCTGGCGAGGTATTCCAAATGGTACTCCCACAAAAATACAAAAATAATAATGTCATAATAATCAAAAGCATAAAGGGGCAATTCAGATTGCCCCGGTCGAGGGCCTACGCTTGCGAGCGTTACGAGCAGCTCACGGGCCTTGCCGCCCCGGTGAATCGTGGCCACTGCTATCGCGTTGACCGCGACCTTGATCAACTGGCGCGCCAACAGATCAGCCTTGAGCTTGGACACAACCGGATCGATGTGGTTTCGGCCTACATTGGAGGTCGGGCGTGATCAAGCCCTTCGATATGGCGCTGTTCCTGAGCGGCGTACTGACTGGCTCCAATGCCACTCAGCAACGCCACCTACGACAAGCCCGAATCATGCAAGTTGCCATTCAACAGCGATGGCAGCGAGATAATCCTTGGACCTGGCAGCTCAAGCATTTGCGCTGGTTTCTCACTCAGCACCTGAAAGACATACCGACGCCGCCCGGTATTACTATCGACTAACAACTCTATTGCTCTGGAAGCGATTAGGGAGAGTTCGAGAGCTGCTCGATGTGATATTCGGCGAGTCCTAGCCTAGCCCACCAGTCGCACTTACAATCAGGCTGGTGCAACCTCACTCTTTCCAAACCTCAGCAGCCAACGGCAACTCATTCAGCTCGGCACGGGCCTCACGCCACGTTGGAAAATGCTCCCCTAGGATATAGATAAAGCGATCGTTGTGGGTGGGTTCGAGCAGGTGAACCATCTCGTGGACGACCACGTATTCAAGCAGGTCTTTCGGCTTCTTCACCAGCTCGGTGTTCAGTCGAATGTTACCTGCTTGATGGTTACAGCTGCCCCACTTGGTTTTCATCCGCTGCAGGTAATAACCAGCCACCTTCACCTTCAGCTTGCACTCCCATTTCCTGATCAGTGCAGGCACAACGGCGTGCATTTGCAGCTTCTGCCATTCATGCATCACTTCTGCGCGTTTTTGTGCATCGCTGCCTGGGCGAACAGTTAAGGTAATGCGTTTGTGGTCGAGCACCACTGATGGTTTGGCGTCCCGGTTGTTAACCACCATCAGGTAGCGTCGACCCCAGACATAGTGGCTTTCTCTTTCCACAAACTGACGCGGCGCTTCACGCGCCTGCGCCTGCAGTTTCCGCTGCTGCTCGCGAATCCAACCTAGCCTAGAAATAGCATAAGCTCGAGCGACTTCAAGCCGCGTGCTTGTTGGGGCGGCTAACGTTACCCGCCCCTCGGGCGGGTGCACACTCAGGTGGACATTCTTAATGTCTTTCCTGGTTACAGAAATTGAAATGTCACCCAGCTCAATAATCTCGTACATCAATATCCTTGTTGGTTCTTGATGATCTCGAATATTGCCGAAGTCGCTACACGGTCACGCCCCATCAGCGGGAACAGCGCATTAAGAACCTGCGCTTCCCGCGCAGGATCTCCCCGCCAGGATGCAGGAGCCGATCCGCGCATGGCCAGATCAATATCCAGAGCCAGTTTCACCTTTGCCCCTTCATCTTTCGGGCACAGGAAGGTGGTCGTTGCAATGCTGTCCAGGTTATTAAAAAGCACAATCGCTTCCCGATGGCCGTTAAGTGCAGCTGGGGAGTTACCTGGCCCTTTCTGTCCCAACTGTTTAACCAGCGCCTCAGCCTTGCGCAAAAATTCCTCGTAAGCGGCTGCATCGTCACGGCTCTGTTTGATCAGATCCTCAAGCAACCGGGACATACCCTCGTAGAACTTCGGGTCTGTCAGTTGCTCTCGAATGATGGTCTTCCGTACGTTGTTGATAATACCTTCGGCAATCGCCCCCTTGGGGAGGTTGCCTTTGGCGTTGAGCTTTTTGGCGATGGCATCGTGAACGCCAGTCTGAACAATCAGCTCAACCAGTGAGAAATTATCGGCCGTGTTCATCGGGTCGGCAGGGTCTGCCTGAATATAGGTATTGAGCAGATGCCGCATGTCCGCTTCGAAAGGCTTGATGTCCAGCTCCTCGCCGGAATGGTTCTTTATAGCCTCACGAAGGTCAGCGTAGAACTGCACTTCTGTCTGAAGCATGCCGGCTTCAGCAGCCGAGTAACCGGCTTCGATGAGGTTCTGCGCCAAGTCGGCAAACGCCCGCACAAATGAAGCCACCGCCTTGTAGAAGGACACCCGCAGTGCTTCGGTCTCATCCAGCCCATTGGTGTTAGCGGCAACACCACAGAAGTAGTGGATAAACTGCTCAATCTCGCGCGGTGGTGCCACGGGGTCGCACAAGTAACTCAATGCCTCGCGGGAGGCGTCCAGTTGCTTTTTCCCTTCGACCAGCCAGTTCTTCAACTCAACGTTGTTATTGCCCCCGCTGCCTGCGTCGACATCCAGCTCGTCAGAGGTGTACACCGAAATGGCATCTTGTACGTCGCCGAACAGCTCTTTGAAATCGACGATATAGCCAAAGTCCTTGTCATCACCGTCGAGCCGATTGGTGCGGCAAATTGCCTGGAACAGGTTATGGTCGCGCAGCTCGTTATCCAGATAGATGTAGGAGCAACTAGGTGCATCGAAGCCAGTCAGCAGCTTGCTGACCACGATGAGTAGCTTCAGGTTGGCCGGTTCCTCAATGAAGCGACGCTTGATCTCTTCTTCATAAGCGGTGGTGGTCTGGCTCGGCTTCAGCACGTACTGCGTGTAGGTATCGAACTTGTAACGCTCATCGCTTTGCTTCGGTTCGCGGGAAATTGCGTTGTGGTTCGGCTCATAGGACGTAACGATGCCGCAATACGTGCCGAAATAGGTGTTCTTAAACAACCGGAAGTAGTGACAGGCATCGTAGATGCTGGCGGCCACCAGAATGGCCGTCCCTCGGTCATTGTTCAGTCGAGGCTTTAGGCCAAAATCCTCAATGATACTAGCGACGATGCGCTGCTTACGCTCACCAGCACTCATGAGCGACTCCATGGTGGCCCATCGTTTGCGCAGGATCGATTTCTGGTAATTGTTCAGCGCTTTGGTTGCTCGTTCAAACCACGCATCGATTCCGTCCCGCGAAGTCAATCGCTGCGGTACGTCGCGCGCTTCATACTTAAGGTCCAACACGACCTTATCCGCCACGGCTTCGTGGAATTTGTAGGTATGGATGTAAGTGCCAAATACATCGCGCGTAGTCTGTTTGTCCTTACGCAACAGCGGTGTACCGGTAAAGCCAATAAACAGGGCATTGGACAGCCACTGCTTCATTTGCTTGTTCATGTCACCGCCCTGGGTGCGGTGACATTCATCTACGAATACATAGAAGCACCCATGCATGAGCGGTGGCGGTACGCTCAAATCAGGCTCAAACTTATGCAGCAATGCGCAAAGCAAACGCGGTGCGGCAGCTGAGAGCTTCTGTACAAGATCGGCGCGGGAGGTAATGCGTGGCGAGGGCGAGTCGTTACCGATTACCCCAGCATTACGCATCACCCCGGATATTTGCCTGTCCAGCTCATCGCGATCCGTGATGACCAGAATGCGCGCCTCAGGATCATGCTCCAGCAACCACTTGGCGATCAGCACCATCAGAATGCTCTTACCACTACCCTGGGTATGCCAGATAACCCCCCCCTCTTTACGTCGAACCCGATCCTGCGCGGCCTTCACTGCAGCGTATTGGTGAGGGCGCGGCACCTTTTTGATACCCGCATCGAAGATGATGAAGTTGCGAATCAGGTCGAGAACACGAGACTTCTCACACATCTGTGCCAGCGGGTCGTCCAGCAAATAACCAGACCGTGGCACTTCTGCACCCGTTGGTACTTGGTAGCGAGCAGGCATCTCCCGCAGGGTATTCAGCTCTTCAGGCCCAGCGTTCAGGGAAGGCGCCTTCCACTCGACAAAAAACTCGGCGCGGGTAGTCGCGGTGCCGTAGCGCAAGCCCTGAGAGTCACTGCCAGCGAAGACCAACTGCACTGTACTGAAGAAACCCTTGTTGAAGATTTCCTCCTGGTTGGTGATCAGTTGGTTAATACCATCGGCCACCTCTACCGAACTGCGCTTGAGCTCAATCACGCCGATGGCGATACCGTTCAGGTAAATCACCAAATCAGGGCGGCGCTCATAGCCACCGCGCAAAGTCACTTCTTCAGCAATGGCAAAATCATTGTGCTCAGGGTGCTCCCAATCAATCAGATGCACCGTTTCGTGGGCTTGCCCAACGGCTACCTGTACCGGTACGCCGTAACGCAGCAGCTGGTAGGTACGCAAATTAGCCTGATACAGCGTGATGCCAGTGGAATCAGCTGCAGTCATAAGCTTTTGCAACGCTGCTGATATTTTCGCATCGGAGTAACCCCGCTGCTTCAGGTTTGCCTGCAACAGCTCAACTTCAATGTTGCGATTTTGCCCACGCTTGCTCCACTCGCCCAGGTAGTTGTAATCAAGACAATCAGACCGCGACTTATCCGTAAACAAGGCCACAATACGATTCTGGGTGCGACGTTCGGAGCGAGGTTGTTGAGTCATCAGATGCATCCTGCAGGGTTTACTCGGGCTCGTGTTTGCTGACGAGACTGTTGAGCAATACGTTATTCATTTGTTCGGAGTGAGCACGTATGACGCCGACACCCCAAGATTCTGTTTCCATCATAAGATACTGTTTAACGCTATCGATGGAGTTATTCTTATAAAACTCTTTCTTCGCCGCAGGCACGAAATTTCTCAAGCGAAAATTCTTCCTGTGGCTGATCTGGCACAGATTGCCGAACGAGTTAAGCGTGTCAGCATCCGGAGGAATCTGTCCATCTAGCGGATGCAGCGGATAGTAATGCTCAACCGAACTAGGGAAGGTGAATTCGTAGGATTTACGGTACAGGTACTGCGAGAACAGCGCGACTAACACATTGGTATCACTGCTTTCCCAGCGCGCTACTGTGGCCGCCTTCAACTGTTCGTCACGCTGACTGAACTCACGTATATGGTAAGCCTTGAGCAGATCATGGGGCTCCAGGTCCCGGCCACGCGCTTTCTGCGATTCGAAAAACTGGAAGGCTTCCGATATATCGTTAAGCGCCACGATCACGACCTGACACTTGTTAAGGAAGAAGTCGATATGCGCCTCGGTAAGTCCGCACGGGAAACAATGCGGGCCACCTCAAGGTAATTGCTACGGATGTTCTTCTGCGATATCTCGCTGGTAAAGCAGGGGTTTACCAGCGCTTGTTCAAGCGTGAGCAAGCTCTCCTGCAAGTCTTTGCGTTCGAGCTTTTTTTCCTTGTTCCGCTGAATCAACGCACGGGCCGCCAGCAGCAGGCTAATGGTCCGCTGCTGGCCATCGACGATGTTTTTTATCTCACGATCATGATGAAACAAGATGGTAACCAAGTGGTAGGCAGACTTGTCCTTATGGATGGCAATATCGGAGAACAACTGATTGATATGCTTGCCAGCCCACTTGTAGGGGTACTGATACTGTGGGATATCCAGCGCAGAATCCTTGGGCAGTTCGTAAACGCTGATGATCTTGCTCGATAGTACAATAGCCGGCGGCGTTTGAATCGCTTCCATGCTCGGGTTGGTCATAGCAGTCGGGTTCTTCCGGTGAGCAGTTCTTGCATCATGCCTTGCTTGAGGGCGCGGGTTTTGGCCAGGCGCCGTTCCAGCATGGCAAGCTCTGCGTCCATATCAGACAGCACGGCTGCAATGGCGGTTTGCTCGCAGGAAGATGGAAGCTTCAGACGAAGAGCCTTCATATCCTTGTTCGTAATCTGGTTGATAGTTGCACCGATATTGTCGCGAATCTGCCGTTGAATATTTTCAGATTGAAAAGCGTGTGAAATGAATCGCCAATGCGACGTACGATACACCGTCATGAAAGCTCCAAAGGTTGTCCCCGCAGCGTATTCGTCGATCACGGCGCTCTTACCTATGAGCGTTCGGCTGCCATTTCGCACACAAATAAGGATGTCGCCTGGCCTCGTGATGAGGCGCTCATTAACTTCAATATCAACATAAACGTTGTTGTCGTAAGCCAGTCGTCCTCCTTGAACATTCGACGATCGCAAAACCAGAAGTCCATGTTCGACAACATTATTCGGGTCGTAGGTTAAACCAATGATGCACTCACCAATCGCCCCCAAAGTCGTTTCCTCCCACTCCCCGCTAAAACCGGGGAGACGAGTTTGCCCGGTGAGGAGTTGTTGCTTGGTGGCCTGTTTGAGGTCTCGCTTCTTAGTGATGAGCCGCTCCAGCGCACCTAGCAGCGCATCCACATCACCCAACGCTACCGCGATGGCCTGTTGTTCGGCCTCAGTTGGCAAAAGGAGAGAAATCGAACGGACGAGTGATCCGTTGAGATTCTCTTGATTCCCTGTATTGCTGAGATTCCTTATGGTGTCGTATTGGCTCGCAAGAAGGTAGAAGATGAACTCACGAGAAACTCCGTAATGTAGGGAAATGGCTGCACACGCTTGGTTCGTGGCGGCATCAATGCCAAGAATGCCGACCTTTCCACGTGTCTTTCCTTGACCGTATAGCGCCATCAGAAGCGTTCCACGTGGCAGCAGCTTTGCTGCAGAATTGCTGAGTCCTTCCTTAGTAATGAACTGCTCAACATGAGTGATCGTGCAGGCATCAACCTCTGAGGTTGTAACCCAAGGAATATCACCGCCCCAGTATTGACTATTCGTCCGACTAGGTGTTCCACCTGCGGTGACAGCGGCGAGCTCACCTAGAGCCCTCACCTCCCACTCCTCGGGGATGACACCCACTTCTGTTTTCTTATAGCCTGGCTTCAGTGCCATACAGCCCCCATCCTTTTCAGATGTTCTTCCACACGGCTAGCCAGCATAGCGACTTCAACGGTGAGCTGCGGCAACGGGATGGCGTAGCGCTCACTTAGCTCGCGGATGCGCCCAGTCAGAGTTTGCGAAACGCGATCCAGTTCACCCTGTACCGTAACGGCCAGGGTAGCCAGCCACTTATCGTCCACCACCAGGGTTTTGATTTCGTCCTCGCGAAGCAGCGGGTATTTAGCATGGATCTTGTTGTCCAGGCCTTCCTCTTCCTTTTTAAGTCTGGCCTTGAGGATGCTTTGCTTATCAAGCAACGCATCGTACTCGGCCAATACTTTGAGTTCATCCTCATAATCCGGATCTTTACCGATCTCGCGTTGACGTGCTCGAATCGCTTTTGCGGTGACCTTCTGCTTGTCACCCTCTCCCTCGATCACCTCGCTAAGCGAGCCATCCTCACCGCTATACTCTTCGAGCATTTCACTCATGCTCTGCTCAACGCTGGCCAACTGGGCTTCAAGGCCTTCAATGGCACTGCGCTCGGCCATGAAATAACGGGCAATCAGTATCTCGACCGGAATCAGGTCGGACTTAAAGCGGCGCTTGCCTTGGCAGTAATCATGTTTCTCGGCCCAGGCTAGCTTGTTGTTCTTATCTTTTACCTTGAGGATTTCACGCACCTGAGCGCCGGCCTTCCAGCCGTCGGCACTGATCAGGTAGCAGTCGTCCTGCATGGTCTCGGCCCAGTAATCCATAAGGTGCTGGTAGATGTCGTAATAGTCGAGCAAGGGCGCTTTGGCAAAGGCGCTGAGCAGGTCTTCGGACAGCGTGGCGATCAACGCCTTAGGATGGCTACTGTCCTCATCGGCAGCAAAACCTTTCAGTTGCGGGGCGCTACTGGTAAGCCATTGGCGGTACAGGGTATCCACACCAGCCTTGAAGGCTGTGAACTGCGGGTGGCCGAAAATAACCGGCTTCACTCCAAGGCTGACCAGCTCAAAATAACCGGGGTGACTGGCCGGTTTGAACAGGGCCGCGCGCAGGGCTGGCATGATCTGCCAGTAGCTATGGAGCGCATCGATATCACGCTCCGGGATGCCGCCACGCAAGTGACCGTCGATGTCCTGAATGTCTTCCGGTTCGGTGCTGTCGATATAGCGCGGCAAGTTCAGGTTGAAGTCATTCTTCGGATCGCTGATCTCGTTGAAGGAGACCATGCGTGCGTAACGCGGCACGTCGGCCATTCGGATAAAGGTATCGACGATCTTGTGCACATCCTGATCGCGCAGGCGGTTCTTCGGGCCGTCCTTGATAAAGCCCTTGGCGGCATCAATCATGAAAATGCCTTCGCGGGAGCTAGCATTCTCCTTGTCCAGCACCAAAATACAGGCGGGAATACCGGTACCATAAAACAGGTTGGCCGGCAGACCGATAATGGCCTTGAGGTAGCCAGAGCGTACCAACTGCTCACGGATCACCCCCTCGGCATTGCCTCGAAACAGCACGCCGTGGGGCAGAATGCAGGCGCCTTTTCCGGTACTTTTCATCGAACGGATAATGTGCAACAAAAACGCATAGTCACCCTGTTTGGCCGGCGGCTCTCCCCAGGAAAAGCGCTGATAGGGATCTTTGGAAGGCGTCAGGCCGACGCTCCAGGTCTTGACCGAAAATGGCGGATTAGCCACTACGTAGTCATATGTACGCAGTTGCTCGCCATCCTTGAATTTCGGCGAGGACAACGTGTTGCCCGGCAGAATGTTTGCGGTCGGAAAGTCATGCAGGATCATGTTCATACGGGCAAGACCGGCGGTGGTCACGTCCATCTCCTGCCCTTCCAGGGTGATGTGCTTGCCCGCCTGGTCAGCCACTTTCAGCAACAGTGAGCCTGAACCACAAGTAGGGTCATACACAGTCGTGGCAGCCACTGCATTGTCCGGGTTGATACCAATGACCTTTGCGATGATACGGCTGACCTCGGAGGGAGTGTAAAACTGCCCTTTGCTCTTCCCGCTCAGACTTGCAAAATGGCGCATCAGGTACTCATACGCATCGCCGAGGATGTCGTCGTTGTCTGCACGATTCTTCGAGAAATCTAGCTCGGGCTTCTCGAAGATGGCCACCAAATTGGTAAGCCTTTCCACCATGTCATTCCCTTCGCCAAGCTTGCTCGGGTCGTTGAAATCGGGGAAGTCACTGCGCGCAAGCCGGGTGTTGGCATTGATTAACGGCTGGATGATCTGTGTGTTGATCTTATCGCCGATATTGGCCTTGCCCTTGAGGGCGATCATGTCTTTAAAGCTGGCTCCCGCCGGGATGTTGACCGGTGACGCGAAGTCATCCGAGTTGCCGTATTTGTCGGAGATGTACTTGATAAACAGCATGAACAGGACGTAGTCCTTGTACTGGCTGGCATCCATCCCACCGCGCAGCTCGTCGCACGAGGCCCAGAGAGAGGAGTAAAGATCGGATTTCTTGATGGCCATTGGCAATCCTGACTGGAGTAAAGAGTAAGTGCACAGGCGCCCCCTGTTACGCCCTCGGGAAATACCCATGGCGCCAACGCCAGACGGGGGTCGACAGATACTTGTAGCGAAGCGGAGCTTTACCTGCGGTTAATGGGTGAACCTTATCTACTTCGGTTTCGTCGGGCTAGCATTTCGCCCTTATTTCTAGTCTTCACGCGCGACCACAAGTCAATCAACCGGGAAGTCGCAGAAAGTAGGCGGCAGACTTGGATGTCACGCACAATAATCCGCTGAGCTTTCGGCGCCAATACTGGATGTGTGCACAAATAAATAATCCGCTCACGCACCGATACCACTATGCCACCAGGAAAGCACCACTTCGCTGGCTGTTGATCATTTGCAACGCTGAGGATCCGCTTACCTGTACCCATAATAGACATATCGCCCAGTGCTGGTTTTCAGCAGGCGGGGCTCGGCGCGCCTTCTGTGACGACTCAAAATCCGAAACCTGAATATCCGAAGCTCCACTCAACATATCCTGCGCCAACGCCCGTCGCTTACTCAGCAACTCATCCATCGTCGCATCAAACGTTGCTCCCCAGTATTTTGAAGGTTTCATACAATTTGCTGGATCCTTCTATTCGCATCGACATCGATCGTTCAGATCAATAATTATAGTCAGGCTCTAGCCCCATATTTACGGCTCTCCGCGCACATTAGGCCCTGACCCGCCGTCACCAAGGCTGGACGTGCGCACAGGTAAACAATTAAGCAGGCCTCCATGTCGACTCTGCGTCAGAATCGTAGGCTCGCTGAAACGACTGCTATTACACGGACATCCTCCATTCCTTAACACCGCCAACCCAAAAGCCCAGGTATTCCAAATGGTATTCCAAATGGTATTCCAAAGAATCTTTTAATCGATATTTTTTATTTTAAATCAACTAGCTAGGCCATCAGTTCAGATTACCCCGGCCTCCCCAGAAAAGCAGTCACTATCCAGCTGCTTCACCTCATAAACCTACTTAACACTAACCCCCAAATTGTTCTCAACCATCAACCGAGCCATCTCAACCCCATCGATCAGCACTACTTTGATATCCAGCCCATGCGTCGCCTCCCGGGCCCCCACGGAAAAATCCGAGGTGGTGATAAACACCCCCTTACGCGCCCGCTGCCGAGTCAGCGCACCGATAAACTTATCAATCTCGGGCCGATGCACTGTATTGCTCCAGCGCTTGGCCTGCAGGTAGATCACGTTCAGCCCGAGCTTATCCTCATGGATAATCCCCTCGATGCCATCATCATTAGTAGCCTGGGTTGCCTTGCCGGCTTCCTTACGCGAGCCGCCATAGCCCATGGCCAACATCAAATGGACCACCAACTGCTCAAAGAAAATCGGACTGGCAGCCCTCACCTGTGCCAGAAGGTCTTCGGCGAGCGACTGAATAAGTGCCTGGTGGGCATCAGCCAGTTGCTCATCCGAGGTCGTTTCGGCGCGATCCACAGCCCCCCCCCATCACGCTCAGCACCTCGGTGGTCTGGGGTTTGGCGGTATGGAAATCGGCGAACTCAGGAAACTGCTTCAGCCAAGTCACGGTGATGCGCGCAGGGCCGTTGGCCAGCGCTTGCCGACCACGGTCGGTGATTTGCACCATGCCCTTGCTCGGGATAGTCAACAACCCTGCTTTGTTCAGAATCCGACGCGCTTTTCTTTTACATCCACCTCAAGTACCGTCGCAGCGGGTCGATACAGGCAAATGGCCACAATTCATTTCGCACCCATCACCTCGACAAATGGAATTCTCGTGTGAACATTCCCCTGCGCCGCACATTTGCTCTGCTCAGCCATTCGCCCTCAGGCCTGGTCATCTGCCTGCCCCCTAACCTGAGGCAGAGCTGAGCATGTCTTCCAGAGAATACCTGTACAAAAACCTTCGTCCTGAACTCGTCGCTCCCGACGCCCTAGCTGACGCGTGTGCACCGCAACGCAGCAGCGAACCGCGCTTCACCCTTGAGCGGGACGTGGTGCTCTCGGCCAGTAATCGTCAGCAACTGGATGAGGCTTTAGTCAAGATTCGCTATCACGACGTCATCTATGAGACCTGGGGTTTCGCGCAGGTCGACCCAAACGGCAGAGGCACGCTGCTCAATTTTCATGGCGCTCCAGGGACCGGCAAGACCCTCACCGCCGAAGCGTTCGCCGGCAGTATCGGCAAGCGGCTGATCAATGCCAGCATCGCTGACCTGGAAAGCAAGTTCATGGGGGACACCTCGAAGAACATCGTCAGCCTGTTTGCCGCAGCGCGCAACGAGGACGCGGTGCTGTTTCTCGATGAAGCCGATACGCTGCTCGGTCGTCGCCTATCCTCAGTGACCCAGGGCATCGACAATGAAGTCAACGCGATGCGCTCGACCCTGCTGATCGAGTTGGAGAAACACCCCGGGATCGTGATTTTCGCCAGCAACTTCGCTCGCAATTACGACTCGGCGTTCGTCAGCCGCATATCTCAGCATATTCATTTCGAGCTTCCAGGTGATGATGAACGTCGAGCGATCTGGGCCAAGCTGCTGGTCCAAGGTATCCCTCTGAGCCTGGTGCGCGAAGATCTGATTGAGGCGCTAGTACAGCCCTCTGCCGGTCTCTCTGGCCGGGAAATCCGCACCTGCCTGCGTCTGGCGTTACCCAAACCCTTGCTGGAAGGCGGCGGTGGACGGCTGACGCCTGAGCATGTGCTCGGCGCCATCGAGCAATTGCTCCTGGCACGCAATGACATACAAGTTTCTACACCTGGCGAACAGACCGGGCGTACCGATATCGCACGCAAATTGTTGGGCGTGAACTCAAGGAGTGACGGGTAATGGGCTGGTTGAGCAAGATCAAAGGTTTTGTCAGCAAAGCGGTTCAGGTGGTCAAGGAGAAGGTCGTAGAGGCGGTCAACTGGCTGGCTGACAAGGCCGAAACCTTCGTTGGTGAAGTCAAGCGTCTATACAAGGCCGCCAAGCCCTATATCTCCAAAGCCCGTATGGTACTGAGAACCATCGCGGCGAATGTGCCAATCCCTTGGGTTCAGGGCATCAGCATGGCGCTCGACAAGGCACTGGCTGTCTTGGAGCATCTGGATAACCATCCGCTTGTAGCCAAGGTCGATGCGGCGATCAAATGGGTTATCGCCCGCGCCCGCGACATCAAGCGCCATCTGCTTAACGATCAGGAAGTCAAAGAAGCCGAACAGCGTGCCGCCGACCTCGAAGCCGCGATGGAGCACGTGGATGAAACGGGACGCCAAGCGCTCGAAGGCCTGGCCATGAGCAACCGCTACGAGCTGGTTCGTGCTCGGATCAGCCGACTGGTCGAGGATGAAGCGTTCGTCAACTTCGAGCACTACCTGCGCATTCGAGCCGTGCAGAAACTGCTGCCCCTGTACGAAGAGCAGATGGAGCACGTTAAAGAAATTCACAATGTGCTGGATGAGCCGCTGTTCATCATTCAGATCGCCAGCCAGTTGATAGAAGGCCACGCCGAACTCGATGACGATGCCATGGAGCGCCTCGACGGCTTGACCACCGCTCGATTCGGCAAGCCGGTGATCCCGTTCGTGTTCGAAGAGATGATCAACGTGTGGGGCTTGGACCTAAAGCAGCATCAAGACACCTGGGAGGAGTTGGGCAAGCGCGTGTCCCGCGACCAGGTGATCGTCAAGCGCCTGAACAATTTAGCGAAGCTGGAACCACTGCCGGTCGAGGAGGCCAAGGTGCTCACCGACCTCGAAAAACTGTTGCCTACCGACGAGGCCCGTTTGGACAAACTTGCCAGCGATGTCCTCGCCAAGCGCAACTATGTCTATGCAGCCGAGGGCTTCCTGCAATTACTGGAAAATGACGAGCAGTGCCTGATCGACCAGGACCGTGAATACCTTATCGACGACGGTTTTGAGGTGGGTGAACTGCTGATTCGCTGCGCCCAAAACGGCGAGAGGTGGGAGAACCTCAAGCGCGAGGAACAATCGCTGATCATCAGCTTCGCCAACATCTTCGAAGCCGACTGCCGCAAGCGTGCCGAGCAATTCACCCAGGTTGAGGTGGCAGCGTGAGTGGCACGGTTCTGGAGTTCCTATCGCCATCGTTGGGGAACCCGTTGGAGTTGGTATTCTGCACGGTGATCATAGGTGGCATGCTGGTTTCACTGATCACCGCCGAGGTGTTCGGCCGCGCTCCGGCTTGGGAGCGCAACTGGCAAGGCGGCACGCACAAGGGCGCGCTGGACATTGAGCACGGGGCACTTGGTGAGTTGAACCAGGCAGTGGCCACTCTACCCGAACGCATCGTCGCCAATATGCCCGGGCTGCTGTTAATCGTCGGCTTGCTGGGAACCTTCCTGGGCCTGGGCATGGCCTTGGACAAAGCCTCTGGAATCCTTCAGGGAAACGCCGATTCTCTGAACGCAATGAGCGACTCGTTGGGCCAGCTCACGGGCATGATGAAAGACTTGGGTACCAAGTTCAAAACCTCGACCTGGGGGATCATCGCTTTTATCGCGCTGAAACTGTGGGACTCCGCCCGCTGGTCCGCTGAAAGCCGCCGGACCGGCTGGTGCGTCGACCGCATGAAGCGCGACATCGACAACCGCCGGGATCAGCACAAGAACGCAACCGAGCTCCGTGACCAACTCACCCGGAAGGCCCTGGCAACCGTCGGTGAGCAACTGGTACAGGCCATTGCCGGTCAGAGCCAATTGCTGGGCAATGAACTCAAGCAGCTTAAGCTGATCGAGTTGAAACGTGGACAAACCTGCGATGAGCAGTTCGCGCGCACCGCCGCCAATCTGGAGGGGCAACTGCAGCAGTTGCAACAACTCAGCGGAGCGGAAGGTTATCTCGCGGCACTGGCTCGCTACGCCGCCCACCTGCCGCGCCTGGACCTGCTTGAGGGCCAAGGAGAAACCCTGTTGGGCCTCGACGCTGGCCTCGGCCGCCTACAGGCGCAACTGGAACAGTCGAGCCAGCAGCTCACCGGGCTGGGGCAAACACTCGAACACGGCCACCAGTTGACGGAGCGCCTACAACAGACCGCTAACCTGCAATGGGAGCACGTGCGAGATGAAAGTGAGCGCCGTGAGCGCCACAGCCAAACCTTGCTGGCGACCCTGACTGAGCAGCATGGCGCGCAACTCGACGCAGACCGCGCGCAGGCGACTCATCTGCAAGAGCGGTTTGATGAGTTGGCCACACTTTCGACTAAAGGTATCGAAGCGACACAGGCAGTTGGCGCGCATACACAAGCCAGCCAGCAGAGCCTGGAGTTGTTCGTCACCGCCAGTACCAACAACCTCAATACGCTCGAGCAAGCCGGCACTACCATGGGTAAAGCCGCGAAGCAGCTGGCCCAATCCGCAAGCGCCTTGGAAGGCAGCGTATTAACCATGGAGAAGAGCGTCGGTGCGGCCATCGACAAGCTCAACGATGACTTCCATGCCCATCTGCAGACGATGCAGGGCAGTCTCGATGCCAACATCTCACGCCTGAGTGACGTAATGAACGAGCTGCAGACCGGGATGATGGATAACGTCAACCGGATGAGCCAGGACTTTACTCACAACACCACTACGATGTCGGAGAACCTGCGATCGGCTACTGACAATATTTCCGAGGCCGTGGTCCGGCTCTCTGGCGAGGTCAATGAGGTGATGGCGAGCGTGAGCCGCAACATCGAAGGGGCCAACAGGGCTCAGACCAACGCCAGCGCGATGTTCACGACGACCAACGACGAGCTCAACGGCGCCATCAGTCAGATGGAAAAAAACATGAGGACGCTGGGAGAACAGATCACTCAAGGGCTGACTGATATCTCTGAGAGTAATAGGAACATGCGAGCCACGGGCAAGAAGCTCGAACAGTTGAAAGAGCTGCCTGATAGCTTTGACAAGTTGCATGGGCATTTCCAGGAACTACTCGCCCAAGGCACGCAAACCCTGCTAGTGCTCGAAAAACTGGCAGGTGAGCTGCGCAGCGACCCGCACCAGCGCGGCCAACTGCTCAGCGAAGCGGTGAAAAACCTGGCGCAGCTGTCCTCCCAACTCAAGACGCTGACAACCAGCACGCAGCAAGGCACGCAGCAGGCCGCCAACCTGCCCCAAGCGCTGGCGGAAAAGGTCGGGCAGCAGTTCTCCAACCACCTGCAACCCCTGCAGCAAGCGGCGGGCTCTACGGTTGCCCTGCTCCAGCAGATGGCCGATCAAGCCCAGCAGCCGCTGGCACGCAAGCCTTCCGACGAGCCTCTGACAGCGTGAGGCGGCCATGAAAGAAAAACCCAATGAATGGGTCTCGATCTCCGACCTTATGGCTGGGGTAATGGCCGTAGTGATGCTGATGCTTGTGGTGTCGGTGCTGCAAAACAAAGCGGCCGAGGCTGCGATGGCAGTTGAGAAGCAGCAGATGGAGGCCGCTCGTCAAGAAGAGCGCAGCAAAGGCGACGTAGCCCAGCGGGCAAGCCTGAGCAAACTGCTGGCCGCTATGCAGTCGGACCTGCAGCGCACCGGCGAAACGGATCTGGTGGACATCGACATTCAGAACCGCCGTCTGACCCTCCCCGACAATGCCTTCGCTCGAGGGAGCGCCTGCATTACCCCTGCCGCCCAGGGCGCACTGACCCTGCTCAGCGCACGGGTGGCCACCTTCATCAAGGATTACGGCCAGGGACAAGTGCTGGTAGAGGGGCATACCGACAACCTGCCGGTTTCCCGCCCGGTCACCGACTATGAGCGTTTTTGCACGGTGTATGACGACAACTACACCCTGTCTGCCGCACGGGCACGCGAGGCTCGCAAGCTGCTGATTCAGGCGATTGAGCCACAGCAGGCACGGCGCGTGGTGGTGGCAGGCTACGGTGACTCACGCCCCAAACCGGGCATAGACCCCGCCAGTGCCCTCAACCGTCGAGTGGAGGTTCAACTGGTAGTGGCCACGCAGCCGCCGACGGCAAATTAGCGCAATCCAGCCCACGCTTCATATTGGCCGGCGACTCCCCTGAACCTGATTTAGACACCGAGAGGCAAGAACACGATGGCAACTACAGGAATCGATTGCGACGACGAACTCTTCGCCAGCCTGCTCAGCGCCAAGCCCGATGAAGTGGACATGTTGGTGGACATCATCACCGACTTCTCAAGAGGCCGCGCCGGTCTGGACGCGGACATCAAGAAGCAGCTGGTACAAGCCAAACACAGCTCCCGACCTGCCGGCTACGAACAACAGCAGCTCGAGCTGCTGGGACACGAACTGCAGCAATTCGGCGGACACTCGGCGATGAACCTGACGCGCCGCTTCCTGAAAAAGTCCGCTGTGCCCTATGCCGAAATCGTCAACGACGTTTTTCAGAAGCTCAATGGCAGCGATGCAGCGAGCCGCTCCGTCGCCGACAAGGAACGTCAGATCGCCTTGGCGCTGTTCGGTGCCGGTTGGCGTGAGTTGGCGCCCGAAGATCGCTTTGAGCGCGCCACCAGTACCAAGGTGCTGGCCGGGCTGTTCAACCTCAAGGACGCGCTCTCAGTCAGTTCTGGCACTGCAGTCGGTCTGTCGGCGGCAAGCAGCGCGGCGTTGTTCACTGTGGCAACTACGGGGTTTCGCCTGAACCCCATAGGCGCCGTCGCCACGTTAGGCTTCGGCCTGCATAGCAGCATTGCCGAAGCCTACCGGGTGACCGTGCCATTTGTGGCCCAGATGGGCTGGATTCGCCTGCGCCACGAAGCGCCTGTGACATGCTCACCTGCGACGACCACTGTCGCCCCCGACTCCACGCCGGGCGCTTCGGAGCTGGTCGTGCAGAACGGCCAAGGCGAAACACTGCTGAAACTCAACGTGCTGCAGCGACCACCTGCAGGCGTACATCGTGCGCTACCCACCGACCAGATCAACGCGCTCAGCCCGTTGCTGGCCAATTTACCGGGGCTTGCCGCGCTAGGAGAGGTGTCCAGGGGCAACTATGTAGTGTGTAGCCTGCCCTTCGAGACACTGACCAAAAACGCCAACAATGATGGCAGCGTCAGAGCTTTCGTGCGTACCGGTAGCAAGATCAGCGAGCAGGCCAGCCTGTCATTGCCTGAAGACCTGCAGAATGTACTGCTCAGCGGCGCGGTGTGGAACGCGGTGTCCTCAGCCGTGGGGCAGAAGCACTTGCACGATATCAACGAAAAGCTGAACGCCATTAAACGCCAGCTCGACAGCGTGCTGCACGAACTGGACGAAGCCCGCTGGGAATCGCTCGCCGGAATGGTCGACTATACCCAGGACCTGCTCGACCACTACGCGCAAGACGGCATTAGTCACTACGCTGTGCAGACCCTCGAAAGCCAGCACAGCCAGATCACGGCTCTGAGGCAATTCTTCGACCGCAAAATGAAAGAAGAGCTGGACGTCGCCCAGGCTGTCGAGGCCGACAAGCTGTTCGGGGCAGACAGTGCCCGCCAAGCGCTGAAAGGCAGCCTGACGAAGATGGAAAGTTGGGTGAGTGGATACTTGCAAGCTACTCAGTTGCAGGTTGTGAGCAGCGCCTTGCGCTATATGGCTGATCCGCAGCAACGTCACTGCAGCGCTGCAGCCAAGGTACTTGAAAGTCTGGGGCCGCTCGACGCTATCGCCAGCCAGAGTCGCAGTGTGTACAGCTCGCAGATGGAACTGACCAGCTCACGCGTCTTCAGTCTCGACGCCTCGCTAAGCCAAAACTTCACGACGCAATTGGACAGCGTTGCCGGTACGCTGGCGCAGGGTCCATTCGACACCCGCCAGTTGCACCAATCGCTATTCAATCAAGGTGAACACCAGGTGTTGCTGCGTTATCAAGATGGCCAAATCGCCGAGGCGCAGTTGCTCGAGCGGGCGATCTGATCAAGGATTGCCAGCAGACAGAGGCCCGCCAAATTAACATTTAAAGACGTCCACGGACGTCTTACTTATTACAACCCCCTTTCAACCTTAATCATTCTCAACATCCAAACTAGCAAGTTAGCGAACTATCAATTCCACCCCATCAACTGGATAGACAAACACAAACCACCCATTGCTTTAACGATAAACCCCCTCGTTATTTTTTTTCAAATGCCCTTCAAATACCACACCCATGCTAATGTCATTACGACACCAGTGCCGCTTCAACTGGCCCGGGAGGTTATTCGTTGCTCCCACACTACCTTTACTACCAAAGTCTTATAACAACATCGGTGGGGTCACCAGTATCCGAGGCGCGCGCATCCTCTTCTAGATGCGTAATAAGAAGTCCATCAGCAGAGGCATACCATTTTGAAGGGCAATGAACTCAAGGATCGAGCACCCGGCGAGGCAAAGCCATTTTGGCGGGATCGCATGGAGGCCCCCTGCACCCAGGAGTGCGATGTTCAACCCGCCTCTGACCCGGCAGAACCGGCCACCTTGGCGCCGCCAACATCCATGAAAGACGAACTGATTGCCGCGCAGGCGATCTGTGGCCGCGCCAAGTCAGCGGTGGTCGAAATGTTCGGCCATGCCCGCATGGGCCGGGCGCTGGAGTTGGAGCATATCGGCGCGCTGGTCGACGATATTTCAAGCTCCATCGCACGCCATCCCAATGCCTTTATCAGCCTGGCACGCCTGAAAAGCATCGACGACTACACCTACATGCATTCGGTCGCCGTGTGTGCGTTGATGATCGCACTGGGCAATCAGATGGGCCTGTCCACCGCCCTGATTCACAATGTAGGGCTGGCCGGGTTGCTGCACGATATCGGCAAAATGGCGATTCCCGGCGCCATCCTCAATAAGCCTGGTCGCTTGAGCAATGACGAATTACAGGTGGTGCGAACCCATCCGCTTGAAGGTGAAAAAACACTATTGGCCACTGCGCAGATGTGCGAGATGGTCGTGGATGTGTGCCTGCATCACCACGAGAAAATCGACGGCACCGGCTATCCCCATCAGTTGTCCGGTAACCAGATTAGCCTTGTTGCGCGGATGGCCGCGGTCTGCGATGTCTACGACGCAATTACCTCGGACCGTTCGTATAACCAGGCCTGGGACCCTGCCGTCGCTATCCAGCAAATGTCGACATGGGAAGGGCATTTTGACGATGACGTATTCCGCGCGTTTTTAAAATCCGTGGGTATTTATCCCGTCGGTTCTATCGTGCAATTGCAAAGCGGCGGTATCGGTGTGGTGATAGAACAACATGCCGACTCATTATTGACGCCAAAAATAAAAGTGTTTTTCCTGCCGGCGTTAAATATCTATATCCCCCACCAAATAATAGACCTGAGCACCCCTAACCAACCCGATCGTATTATTGCGCGGGTGCCGCCGCAACGTTATGGTTTCAAAAATATCGAGCGTTTATGGCTCGACGACGATGCACCCAAAGCGCATTAAGCAATATACAGCGCTGTACAGCATGCCAATGCCAAAGCAGCCGATGACCCGATAAGTCGTGCGAATACAAAGACACTGGAATGTCGACATCCGATTATTTTGGCTTTATGAGCGTGGGCGGGAACATCATGAAATTCAAATCATTGCAGACTCGTATTTGCTTTACGGCCGGACTCTGCCTGTTTATTTCTCAGGTTTGAGTGGGTTAACTTGGGATTGGGAGCCGCAGGGACGGCGCTTCAGAATTTTCCTTCAAGATGTCGCGCCACTGGTGAACTGGCGCGCATTGACCGACACGGATAGCCTTCCCCGGTCGCTGCAAAATCAGCGACCGGGTTTAGCAGCTCGGTTAATATCAAGGCCTGCAAAGCCACCCTCCGCTCCAACGATGCCAATGGCGTCGACTGGTTCGCGTTATGGCGGCTGTGCGTGGGGCACTTTCGGGTGCGCTGGGTTCCTTGATTCCTGGTCTGCTAACCCGCGTACAGTCGCCACCCTTTTCGTTTAGCAGCGATGTCTGGCGACTCCATCAATCAAGGAGTTTCAGCCATGAAAAAGATCACACCAAATCCGCCTTCAGCCACCCTCTTCTCCGTCGCACCGGATGTCCCGCTCGAAACCCTGCTGGTCCAAACCAGCGAAACCCTCGCCTCCCTGAACGCAATGACCACCGACCTGGCCTTCGAACTCGACGGCGCACACCGTCACAAACTACTGGGGACTCAGCAACTGATCGTGTTGAGCGAGCTGCTGATCAACCGCATTCTGGACACCCAGTCATTCACTGACACCCAAGCTCTTCCCCCCTAAAACCCCCAGGGGGCGAGACGCCGCAACCCCCTCCCCCCCTTGGAGTCCACCCGACTTCCCATTACCCTGAGCGCCCCATCAGACAACCGGAAGTCAGATACCCGTGTTCAAGCCCTTCGCTGTCATCGCGCTCGCCTGCGCGCCCTTGCTCGCCAACGCTGCCGACCTGGCCGGCGTCTGGACCGGCACCCTGGGTAAGTCCGCCATTACCGCCTGTTTCAACGGCGCTGACGGGGAGCATGGCAGTTATTACTACCAGCGCATCCTCACGCCGATTCAATTGACCCAGGCCAGCGACAACGCGCCGTGGGCCGAAGAAGGCAATACCGGGTTCTGGACGCTGGACAATCGCCCCGGCGATACGCTGGCGGGCGTTTGGAGCAAAACGAAAGGCGGCAAGCCATTGCCGATCACCTTGCAACGTGTCGGCACGCCAAGCGACGGCTGCGGCAGTGATGCCTACAACGCGCCTCTGGAGGCGGCGCCGCTGCCGGTCAAGACGGAGAAAAAATCCTTCGCCGATCACCGCTATGTGCTCAAGACCCAAGGTGCCCGCGTCACGCTCAAGCTTGAGGGAGATAGCGCGCCAGTGCAGAAAATCAATCAGCAACTCGCGGCGCTGGCCATCAATGACGACGATCAAGTCGACTACTTGCGCGAACGTCGCGAGTACCTGGGCCGAAACGGCTCGGCCCTCACCAGTGAAATCACGGTTGAGCCGACGTATTGGTCGTCGCAGTGGATCACCGTGAAGTTCTACCGCTGGACCGCAGGCATGGGTGCCCGGGGCATCAGTTGGGGGCTGCATTCCTGGAACGTGCAGACGGGCGAGTCGGTTGATCCCTGGACCTGGCTGGGCGGGCATCAGCGATGGTATGACGCCTATTCCGGCGAAGTGACGCTGCCAGCGTCATTCAAGACATGGCTGGCCAAGCAAACCAGCACCGATGAGGGATGCCCGGCGGTCACCAGCTATTCCACGTTCGACCTGAGTTTCAACACCCAGGGCATGCAGCTCTCGACACGCGCCAACGGCGACGGGTGCGACAACGAATTGACCTTTACCTGGGAGCAACTGGAACCGGTATTGACCGCCCAGGGTAAAGCGGCGCTGCCCAGCTTGAAGGCGCCGTAATACCTGAATAACAAAAAAACCAACACCCGTTCACGAAACGTTCAGAAACACCAACAGATACTAACCGACTGCCACGGCCGCTCCCCCGAGCGGCCCACTGCCTCGGTAGCCACACCCCATGACACGCCCCGTTTCCCTGCTGCTCCTGCTCGCCGCTCTATTGTTCTTCTTTGCCCTGGGCAACCACGAACTGCAAGGCTCCACCGAAGCCCGGGTCGCCGGGATCGCCATGGCCATGCACCTGGACAACAACTGGGTGGTGCCGCAGTTGTTCCGCGAGCCCTTCCTGGAAAAGCCGCCCTTGAGCCTGTGGCTGGACGCTGGGGCGATACGTCTGTTTGGCGCGACCACCTGGGCCGTGCGCCTGGCGTCGGCGTTTGCCGGATTGTTCAGTGTGCTGCTGTTCTACGGGATGCTGCGCCGGTTTGGACGCCCGCAGACGCTGGCGTTCAGCGCGGCCCTGATGCTGGCGACCATGGCCAGTTACTGGAGCAACGTGCGCGGCGTGGGTGAAGATTCATTGCTCAGCCTCGGCGTGACCACGGCCCTGTTGGCGTTCTATCAGGCCGTGAGACCCGAGCGCGAAGGTCCGAATACCGGTGCATGGGCGCTGTTTACCGCCGGCATGGTGATCGCCACCCTGAGCAAGGGTGTGCTGGGCCTGGCGCTGCCGGGCATCGTGATCTTCGTGTACCTGGCCAGCACCAGTCTGATGGACAAGCGCCTGCGCCTTGGCGACTGGCTCAAACCGGCAGTGTTCACGCTGCTGGCATTGGTGCCGCTGCTGATCTGGCTGGGCTTTCTGTTCCAGCGCGGCGGCATGCAGGCGGTCGGCGAAGTGTTGTGGACCAACAGCGTCGGGCGGTTCAGCGGCTCGTTCGTCGAGGCGGGGCATTACGAGCCGTTTTATTACTACATTGCCAAGCTGCCCGAGGCGTTCCTGCCGTGGAACATCCTGGTGTACCTGGGGCTGTGGCATTTCCGTAAAAGCCTGGTACGCGACCGCTATCGCCTGTTTTTCAGCGTCTGGCTGGTGGCGCAATTTACGTTGCTGACCCTGGCGTCGAGCAAACGCACGGTGTACTTGATGGCACTCACCCCCGCCGCCGCGGTGCTGGGCGCGGAATATGCGCGGGTGTTGCTGCAATGGCTGAAAGCTCGCAAACCCTCACTCTACAAACACCACAGGCCGCTGGTGGGCGGCGTGTTCACACTGGCGGTGGGTTGCTACCTGATCGCGGCGTTCTGGTTCGCGCCCAAGGCCGATGTGCGCCAGTCATTCGTACCGGTGATCAGCCAGGTACAGGCGCTCAAGGATGAAGGCAAGGAAGTCGTATTGTTTCAGCCCAATGAGCGTATCGCCGGGGCCAGCGTGTTTTACCTGCAGGCCTATCTGCCGATCCTGCAAACCGAGGCCGAGTTGCAACACTACTTGGCCGCCAAGCCCGGCAACGTTGCGTTGCTGGACCACACCAATGGGCTGGACCCTCAGGTCAAGGTGATCAAGCAGATGGCCATCAATCGCCAGCCTTACTACTTCGTCGAGCAGTAAGGCCGGCCCAGGGCATCAGTGCTTGGTGAGCTTGTCCAGGTAACCCATGGCGAACGCCGAGATCACGAAGGTCATGTGGATGATCACGTACCACATCAGGTGCTGCGGATCGACGTTCTTGGCGTCCATGAAGATGCGCAGCAAGTGGATCGACGAAATCGCCACGATGGAGGCCGCCACTTTCATCTTCAGCGACGAAGAGTCCATGGTGCCCAGCCAGTTGAGTTTCTCTTTGTTGTCATCGATGTCCAGCTGCGAGACGAAGTTCTCGTAGCCGGAAATCATCACCATCACCAGCAAGCCACCGACCAGCGCCATGTCGATCAACGACAACAGCAGCAGGATCACGTCCGCCTCCAGCATGGAAAACACGTTGGGCAGCACGTGGATGATTTCCTGGAAGAATTTCAGCGCCAGGATCAGCAGGCCCAGGGACAACCCCAGATAAATGGGCGCCAGCAGCCAGCGTGAAGCGTACATCGTATTTTCAATAAAGCGTTCCATGGGGTCTCACACAGCTTGGCTAGAAATGGCGGCGAGTATACCAGCCGCCGCAAGACGCCTGTCATCACGAGAAAACTGACCTGGGCGGCATCTGTAAGAGAATTTTTCTGCTAGTGTCGAGCCCATCAACTCGGCTCGATGATGTCGGACAGGAAAAAACTCAGATGATGGATGTGCGCTCTCCCTTGGCCGGTATCGGCCTGTGTGCGGCATTGTTGATGGGTGGCGGTTGCTCTCCCAGCGATGAGCAGAAACAGTCGACCCTTGAAGAGAAAACCACCAAATTCGAACAGTCCCTGGACAGCATTCAGGACCCCAAGCTGCGCGACGCCATCGCCGACCTCGGCGGTTCGCTGCTGTTGCTGGAGCGCGCACGGGGCAAGCTCGCCACCAAGCCCATCGAACCCGAGTACGGCGAAGATGCACTGGCCCTGCTCAAGCATTACCCCACGCCGCAAGCGCTGGTGGATACCTACATCAATGGCCTGTTCGTGCTGCGCAAAAACTCGCACTCTGACTACCTCACGGATCTGCAGCCGGTCTTCCCGTTCAACTTCAATATGCCGGACCAGTTCCCCTTCCCCCACGGGCTGGAATGGCAGTCAGTCACGTTGAGCAACAACAAAGTCATTCCCTTCCAGCCGGAATGGTCGGAAACCGACCCCGGCATCCAGTTGAGCCCCAGCAGCTCCAACCTGACCAACCCCGATGACCTGACGGTGACCTACCCGTTCATCGACGGCATCGAGACGGAAAACAAGAGCCAGCCGCAGCCGGTCAACCTTAAAGGTGTGGTCGAAGTGGTCGCGCCGAGCAAGGTGCTGACGTTCGACCTGTCGAAAAAAGACGTAGGCCACCCACGCACCGAGGGCAATGTCACCGTCCATTTGCTGCTGCTTGAAAAGAACTACGCCGAGATCGAACTGACCAATAGCGCCGCGCTCGCCCCCGAGGTGGCCGACGAATCGCCGAACCCGCTGTTGGTTCAGGCACGGGACACCACCGGGCAATTTCTCACACGCTCGGGCTCGATCAACGAAAGCGCCGCGCAGGTGGCGTTCTATGAGAAACAACTGGCCGAGATGCAAAAACAGAAGGCCTGGTCCGACGCGTTCGAAAAACAGCTCTCCGACGAGCAAAAAGCCTTCGAGCACACACAGACTACCCATTACGCCAAGGTCTACTTCAACGGCCTGATCGACAACCTGCAGGTCAACGTACTGGACTTTTCCAACGCCACCGTGACCCGCAAAGACCTCGACCTGCCGGTGCGGCGCTTCGACAAAAACAGCCTGGAAAAGACCGTACAACCGCTGCCGATGCCAGTGACCGTGTACGACGACAGCGCCGCCGGCTGGCTCAAAGACGCGTCCATGACCGAAGAGCAACTCAAAAGCAGCGTCACCATCAGCCAGTCCATCGACGATGCCAGCGCCGCGCATATCGTGTTCGACCATCCGTTCACGTTCAACGATGACTTGGTGGGCGCCGAGCGCAACAGCAGCGAATCGCCGGTGACCTTCTTTGCCGCCGACGAAAAAGGCGAACGCGGTGAACCCATCGAGTTGCCCACCGAAGCCTACGAGCTGAACCCGGCCCGCGGCACGCTCACCTACGATCTCAATCTATTCCCGGAAAACCCGGCCTTCGTGGTGGGTTCGATCCCGCTGTTCCTGGCAACCATCGAGAAGGGCGAGATGGATGCGGCCAAGCTGCCCAAGGGCCTGTCGATCAAGGACAACGCGTTGATCGTCGATCAGAAGGCGTTCCCCGCCGACAGCTGGCGCTTCTACGCCAAGGACGCCAGCGGCCAGTACCTCAAGGAAATCCTCGGCGTCAGCCACCGCGCAGAGGAATACGGCACGGCGATGTTTGACGTGCATTATTTCTACGGCCGGCCGACGGCACTGGAAAGCTACCAGCGCACCGACCTGAGCACCGTGCAATATGGCTTCGAGGTCACGTTGGACAAGCCCGAAAGCAAATGACCAGGCCTACAGCGCAAGCCGCTCAGCGTTGCCATTGAGCCGTCGTAGATGGGCCTGCATGTGCAGGCACCAGATCGGCGGATCGCACGCCGGCTCATAGCCGTACATCGTCAAGCTGTCGACGATGGATGCCAGAATGGCCTGTGCCGCAAAGGGCCCATGAAACGGACCTTCGGACTTGATGGTGGAAGGCTGTTCACCGGACATGCCGGCGGCAAACAACAAGGTCCACATTCCGGTATCCCCCGCGAGCGGGCGAATGGAACATTCGATACGGGTGACCAGGCCTAAGCACTGGCGGGTAAGACAGAGGTTGCGCGACATGGCGGCGACCCTCGGTAGATCGGTGTTCAACCCCGGCCCATGGCGAGGCTGTTTCTATCCAGCGACTCCTGTGGATATCCCTGAAGTAAAGAATAGAAGAAAAACACGACAAACCAAGGCTGTAGGGACCAACGGTGTCGGCCCCCAGAACAGAGTCAATTTTATGGCGGCCACAGGCCTGGAAGCGCCGAGTTTCCATTGTGGGAGGGAGCAGGTCGAATCGTCGCACCGCCCCTCCCACATTGGGATCTGATTCATTCTGCAAATTCGGTGTTTTAACCGAATAGCCCGATCAGCACCGCCACCCGTCAGCTCGGCTTGGCCTCAGCCAACGCCTGCTGCGCCAACTCCTTTTCCGCCTCCTTCAAGTCTTCTTCACTGATCATCTCGGCAATTGCACGCAAACGCTCGACCACGCGGGCGTTGACGCTGCCTTCCGGGAACTGCCCTTCGGCGTCCGGCTCACCGGCGTCCTCACCCACCAGCAGGCTCAAGGCTTCGTCCGCCTGACGTACGGCGTAGATATGGAACTGCCCGGCGCGTACGGCCTGCAACACCTTCTCATCAAGCATCAGCGTGGCGACGTTGGCCTGGGGAATGATCGCCCCCTGCTCGCCGGTCAAGCCGCGCGCTTCGCAGAGGCGGAAGAAGCCTTCGATCTTCTCGTTGACCCCGCCCACCGCCTGCACTTCACCAAACTGGTTGATCGAGCCGGTGATGGCAAAACACTGCTTGAGCGGAGTTTTCGACAGCGCCGAGATCAGCGTGCACGCCTCGCCCAGGGACGCACTGTCCCCGTCCACATAACCGTAGGACTGCTCCAGCGCAATACTCGCCGAGATCGCCAGCGGGAATTCCTGGGCATACCGACTGCCCAGGTAGCCGGTGAGGATCATCACGCCCTTGGAGTGGATCGGCTGGCCGAGGTTGACCTCGCGCTCAATGTCGACGATACCGCTGCCGCCCGGGTACACCGTGGCGGAAATCCGCGCCGGCACGCCGAAGGCCGAATCGCCCACCTCCAGTACCGTCAGCCCGTTGCACTTGCCGACGGCCGCACCGGCGGTATCGATCAGGATCACCCCGGCGAGCATGTCGTCGAGAATCCGTGCCGATACCCGCCCGGTCCGCGTGGCCTTGGCCTTGAGCGCGCGCTCGATGTGGCCGGCGTCGGTCATCTCATCGCCCGCCAGGTGACGGATAAAGTCCGCCTCGCTGACCAGCTGGAACAAGTCGCCGATGCGCGCCGACAAACGCCCCTGGTGCTCCGCCAGCCGTGCGCTGTAGGTCGCCAACCGTGCCACCGCGTCCGACGTCAGCGGCGCCATGCCTTCTTCCGAAGTGCGGGTCTTGAGCAACTGGGCGAACTGCTCCAGGCTTTCGTCGACCATCGGGATGTCTTCGTCGAAGTCCACCAGCACCCGGAACATCTCCTGGAAGTCCGGATCGGCGTCCTGCAACGCGTAGTACAACTGGCGCGAGCCGATGATGATCACCTTGACCTGCAGCGCGATCATCTGCGGGTTGAGGGTCACGGTGGCCAGGCGGCCCAGCTCGCCCAAAGGCGATTCCATCTTCAGTTTGCGCGATTGCAGAGACCGCTTGAGGGCGTCCCACACAAACGGCTCGCTGAGCATTTTTTCGGCTTCGAGAATCAGGAACCCGCCATTGGCACGGTGCAAGGCGCCGGGGCGCAACTGGCGATAAGTGGTATAGAGCGCGCCCTGGTCGGTGCTGTATTCGATACGGCCAAACAGGTTGTCGTAGGTCGGGTGCGGTTCAAACACCACCGGCGCACCACCGTTGACCGGATGGCCCACCACCAGGCTCGGGCAGTATTGCTCTTCGAGCAGTTTGCGCGCCTGGGCGTCGGTCTTGGCGTCATCGACCAGTTGCTCGACCACGGTTTTCAGCAAGTACACCTGCATGGCTTGCAGATAACCGCAAACGGCTGCGTTCTCGGCGTACTTTTCCGACAGCGGCGCCAGCAACGGTTGCAGGGCCAGGGTGATGGTTTCTTCGTTGAACTGGCGCAGTTGGTTGTTCGATTCGCGCTTCCACTGCGGCAGGCTCGCCAACTCTTCGTTCAGGCGTTCCTCCAGCTCGGAAATATCCGTGTGGAAACGCTCGCGGTCGGCTTCCGGCAGCTGCGAGAACTCGGCTTCGTCCAGCGCCTTGCCGTCGAGCATCGGCGTGAAGGCGATGTTGGAACTGTCGCGGTACAGCGCCACGTCCTTTTCCAGGGCCAGGCGCTCGATCACGTCCAGGGCCTTGTCGTAACGCTGGTTGAAGGCGCGGTCGATGGCGCTTTTGCGCTGCTGATAGGTCGGGTGTTCGAACACGGCCGGGAAGGTCGCGACCAGGTTGTCGACCAGGCCATTGATGTCGGCGATGAACGCCGCCGCCGCGCCGCCTGGCAATTCCAGGGCGCGGGGCTCGCGGGGCTCATCGAAATTATTCACGTAGACCCAGTCCGCCGGGGTCTGCATGCGCTTGCCTTCAGCCTTCAAGTAGCGTTTGACGAACGAAAAGCGACCGGTTCCCGGCTCGCCCATCACAAATACGTTGTAACCGGGGCGTGGCATGGCCACACCGAACTGCAACGCTTCGACCGCACGTTCCTGGCCAAGCACACCGCGAAAGGGCTCCAAATCATTGGTGGTCGAGAAGCTGAACTGTTCAGCGGAGAAAGGACGGGTCAGCGCTTCGGGCGCTAGACGCAAGCTGGCAGCAACAGGATCAGGCATCGGGCTTCCTTACATCAGGCGGGGCAGATGTCGGCATTCTGGCTCCCCCTTGCGCGCTCTGGCAAGGCGCGCCGTTGGGAAAGCCTGGACACGGGATGCGTCCTACAAAAAAATCGCGACAATGCTGATTGTTTTATAAAAAACCACGGAACCCTTGGAACGTGCCTAAACTCCAAACTGCGCGGGTTGGACTAATAACTGGCCCCTAGGGCGCTATGAAAGTGCCTGAACCCTTGTCCATTGGTTTGCACACAAAGAGAACAAAGCTATGAAACGGATCCTTCTCGGTACTCTCTTCACCGTTGTCTCCCTCAATGCAATGGCTGAATCACCAGGTGGCCCGAACTGCGGCTGGGGCAACATGTTGTTCGAAGGCCAGCGCGGTACCCCAGCTCACTTCCTGGCGTCCACCACCAACGGCACTTCGGGTAACGCCACCTTCGGCATGACCTCGGGCACCAACGGTTGCAGCACCAACAGCGCGCTGACCTACGGCGGCAAGTCCTGGATTGCCATGAATGGCATGATGAACGAACTGTCCGAAGACATGGCCAAGGGTAATGGTGAAGCACTGACCACCTACGCCGTGGTACTGGGCGTTGCGCCGGAAGATCGCGAGCACTTTGCTGCCGTGACTCACGAACACTTCCAGCAAATCTTCAGCAAGGCCGACGTAACCGCTGATGATGTGCACAACAACACCCTGGCAGTACTGAAAGGTGACGCCCGTCTGGCGAAATACGCCACCCAGGCTTAAGCTCGACCCACCCGCGCCTCCCCAGGCGCGGGTTTTATTTTTGGACCCGCCCCCCCTTTGGGTCTCTCTAATTTCCGACTTAAGTTGCCCCTATGCTCAAACGCTTTGCCTGGATGGCACTCTTCGCCTGCGCCCCGCTGTACGCGGCACCGCATCTTGATGATCAACGTTTGCAGCAACTGGCCAACGATCCGTTCTGGCTGTCCCTGGGCCATTACGAAGCCGGCAAGCTCAAAGGCTGGCGCAGTTATGTCAGCGAAAAGAAGTTTTTCCTCGCCACCGAGGGTGCCCACCATCCGGACGCCGAACTCAAGGCCACCGTTGAAGCGCTTTACGCTCCGGCCAGCCTGGGTGAAAAACACGCCCAATGCGTTTACCCCGCACGTACCCGTTGGCTCAAGGATCAGTTGCACCTGACCGACCTGCCGGCCGTGGACTGCACAGAATTCAAGCAATGGTTCAAGGACGTCGCCCCCCACAGCGCGGTGATGATCTTCCCGGCGGCCTACCTCAACAGCCCATCGTCAATGTTCGGCCACACCCTGCTGCGTATCGACCAGGCTGACGTGCAGAGCAACAACACGGCGCTGCTCAGCTACGCGATCAACTTCGGCGCCTACATCGAAGGCTCCGACAACAGCATACTCTACGCCTGGAAAGGCCTGATGGGCGGCTACCCCGGCCTGTTCGCGCTGGTGCCGTACCAGGAAAAACTTTCCGAGTACCGCAGCCTCGAAAACCGCGATCTGTGGGAATACCGCCTCAACCTCACCCAGGTCGAGACCGAGCGCATGGTCGAGCACGTCTGGGAGCTCAAGCAGATCCAGTTCGACTACTTCTTCTTCGACGAAAACTGCTCCTATCGCCTGCTGGAACTGCTGCAAGTGGCCCGCCCCGGCCTGCGCCTGACCGAACAATTCCCGCTCACCGCCATCCCGACCGACACGGTCAAAGCCGTTAAAGATGCGGGCCTGGTCGAGAGAATCGACTACCGGCCTTCACGCGAGCGCGAACTGCTGGAACGCGCCAAGCCGCTGGACGGTGACGAGCAACAATGGGTATTGAAGGTCAGCGACGACCAGACGCAATTGCAGGCGCCCGCCTTCAAGGCCCTGCCACGCGACCGCCAGGCGCTGATCATCGACGCCGCCTATCGCCTGGGCCGCTACCGCGCCAATGGTCTTGAGCGTGACACCGCACGCTCCCAACGAAGCTTCGAACTGTTGCGTGCGATCAACCAGAACCCCGCGCCGGACCTTAAGATCACGCCCCCCGGCCTGCCGGAAAACGGCCATGAATCACGCACCTGGCAAGCCGGCATCGGCACCCGTGGCGACAAGGCCTTCGGCGAATACGGCCTGCGCATGGCCTATCACGACCTCAACGACAACGCCGAAGGCTTCCCCCTGGGCGCGCAGATCGAAATCCTGCAAATGAAGCTGCGCCAGTACGAAGGCAACCACTGGCAACTGCAACAATTGGACCTGGCCACCATCCGCTCCCTGACGCCGCGTAATGCCCTGTTGCAGCCGTGGTCCTGGCAAGTCACCGGCGGCCTGGAACGTGTGCCGGGCAAACACGACGACGAAACGCTGGTGGCCCACGTCAACGGCGGCGCCGGCGGCACCTGGCAACTGCGCGACGACATGCTCGGCTTCGCCCTCGGTACCGTGCGTGTGGAGCACAACAACGACTTCAGCGAAGCCATCTCCCCCGCCGCCGGCTTCAACACCGGCGTGCTGTGGAAAAACCCGCTGGGCAACCTGAGCCTGGAAGCCAAAGGCGATTTCTTCACCAATGGCGAAGTGCGACGCAGCCTCAGCCTGAACCAACAGTGGGAACTGTCGCGTAACCTCGGCCTGCGCCTGAGCGCCCAGCGTGAGTACAGCCACTTGTCGACACCGGTGAATGAAGTGATGCTTGAAGTGAAGTGGTATCACTACTGACGCAAACTTGGCGAGGCTGCGTTTGCGGCGTATCTGACGCACCGCTATGGGGGCAAGTTAAGGAACAACACGGTCTCTGTGGCGAGGGAGCTTGCTCCCGCTGGGCCGCGAAGCGGCCCCGCTCTTTGTTTAGAAAGAATGGGACTGCTGCGCAGTCCAGCGGGAGCAAGCTCCCTCGCCACAGGTACGGCGTTGATTTCGAAAACAGCGTAGACCCAACACCGTTATCACCTCGCCTTCACACCCTCCCGACAAATCCCCTTCTAAACTTCCCTTATCAGCCGTGAAACGGCCAGGGAGTACGTCATGTGGCGGTATGCGGTATTGCTGTGTGCGGTGATGGGATTGTCGGGTTGCCAGTCCACCCATCAGGAATTACTCGCCCGCGGTTATCCACCCGCTTTTGCCGATGGCTTTGACGACGGTTGCAGCAGCGGCCGTCAGGCAGCCGGAGTGATTACCGGGGTGTTTCGCAAGAACGTACCGCGCTATCTGAAGGACCGGCTTTACGCCGAAGGCTGGGAGGACGGTTTCCGCCAGTGCAAGGCCATGCGCGAGAACGAGGAACTGCGCGACTACAAGAACAACCACTGGGACGACCGCGAACGCGCCTGGCAGCAGGAGAAGGATCGAGATGCGGCGCGGGCCTATCGCTCGCAATAGGTCGCTCTCAGACATCCGTCGAAACTAAAGCGCGGCGACCATGGCCCAAGCTCCATAGAGGGAGAACACCATGAGCCGAGCTTTTGTAAATGAAGACAACGCCGCCGCCCAGGCCGATCAGCCGGTGGAGCGCCAGGTCAGTGAGCAGCCCAATCGCCTCACCGCGCAAGGGTTGACGCAGTTGCAAGCCAAGGTTGCGCAGTTGCAACTCGAGTACAGCGCCGAGTCCGCCAAGGGCGAAAAGGCCGATAAGCAGCGCCAGGCGGATCTTGAGCGGGATTTGCGTTACTTCAACCAACGGGTGCAAAGCGCTCAGGTCGTGCCGCCGGCGACCTCATGCGACAAGGTGCAGATCGGCAGTTGGGTGACGTTTGCCAATGAACAGGATGAACAGCAGCGTGTTCAATTGGTCGGCGAAGACCAGGCTGACGCCAACGCCGGCCTGATCAACTGGGGATCGCCCCTGGGTCGCGCATTGCTCGGGGCCCAGGTCGGCGACGAGGTACTGTGGAAACGCCCCGTCGGCGATCAGTTGATCGAGGTGCTGCGTGTCGAACCCGAGGTTTAAACGATGCCTTGCGCCAGCATCGCATCGGCCACTTTCACAAACCCTGCGATGTTCGCACCTTTCACGTAGTTGATCCGGCCGTCTGCTTCGCCGTAATGCACACAAGCATGGTGGATCGACTGCATGATGCCATGCAGCTTGCTGTCCACTTCTCCGGCGGTCCATAACAGGCGCATGGCGTTCTGCGACATTTCCAGACCACTCACCGCCACGCCACCGGCATTCGACGCTTTGCCCGGTGCGAACAGAATGCCCGCCGCGATAAAGATATCCACAGCCTCAAGGGTGGTGGGCATGTTGGCGCCTTCAGCCACGCACATGCAGCCGTTGCGCAACAAGATGCGGGCAGCGTCGGCATCCAGCTCGTTTTGGGTGGCGCAGGGCAGCGCGATATCGCAGGCCAGCTCCCAAGGCGTTTGGCCCTGGCGGAACTCAAGGCCGAAACGCTCGGCCAGTTCGCTGATGCGCCCGCGCTGTACGTTTTTCAATTCCAGCAGCGCCGACCATTGCGCTTCGGTCAAGCCACTTTCGGCGTACAGCGTGCCTTCGGAGTCGGACAGGGAAATCACCTTGCCGCCCAAGTCCATCACCTTGCGCGCCGCGTATTGCGCCACATTGCCGGAGCCGGACACCGCCACGCGCTTGCCTTCGATGCGCAGGCCGTCGCGCTTGAGCATTTCTTCGGCGAAGTACACGCAACCGAAACCGGTCGCTTCCGGGCGAATCAGGCTGCCGCCGTAGGTCATGCCTTTGCCGGTCAGCACTGAGGTGAACTGATTGCTCAGCCGCTTGTACTGGCCAAACAGGAAGCCGATTTCGCGGGCACCCACGCCGATATCGCCGGCGGGTACGTCCACGTCCGCACCGATATGGCGGTACAGCTCGCTCATGAATGCCTGGCAGAAGCGCATGACTTCGGCGTCGCTCTTACCTTTTGGATCAAAGTCCGAGCCGCCTTTGCCGCCGCCCATGGGCAGCGAGGTCAGGGAGTTTTTGAAGGTCTGTTCAAAGGCGAGGAATTTCAGCACACCCAGGTTCACCGACGGATGGAAACGCAGGCCGCCCTTGTAGGGGCCGATGGCGCTGTTCATCTGGATCCGGAAACCACGGTTCACCTGGACTTTGCCATGATCGTTCACCCACGACACCCGGAAGGTAATCGCGCGTTCCGGCTCGCACATGCGCTCCAGAATGCCGGAGTTCAGGTAGTGCGGGTTGGCTTCAAGAAACGGCCACAGGCTGCGCAGCACTTCTTCTACAGCCTGGTGGAATTCCGGCTGGTCGGGGTCGCGTTTCTTGAGGCGGGCGAGGAAGGATTCGACGGATTCGGTCATGAACAGTCTCGGCAAATTGATTGTTGTCAAACAGAGATTGGGCCGGACTTTATCAATTCGTTTCGCACCGCGACAGGGCAAAATGTCGCCTTTGTGAATTTAAATGGTGCATTGGATATAACTGTATCCAGTTTTACTTGGGTTTATGCACTTAAAAGGGGATTTAAAATCTGAGGGACGCACCAAGAGGTAGACCGCTATCGGGGGCAAGCGCCCTCCCACATTCGACCGCATTTCAAGGTTGGAACCCGATCACATGTGGGGGCGGGCTTGCTCGCGAATGAATTCAACGCGGTATTCCTGAAAATATCCCAAAAAAAACGGAGCCCGAGGGCTCCGTTTGTTCAAACCAGCCCAATCAGGCCAGTTTTTTGTGACGTACGCGATGCGGCTGGGCCGCCGCGTCGCCCAAGCGCTTCTTACGGTCGGCTTCGTACTCGGTGTAGTTGCCTTCGAAGAACACCGCTTGCGAGTCGTCTTCGTACGCCAGGATGTGGGTCGCGACGCGGTCAAGGAACCACCGATCGTGAGAGATCACAATGGCGGCGCCCGGGAAGTCCAGCAGGGCTTCTTCCAGCGAACGCAGGGTTTCAACGTCGAGGTCGTTGGACGGTTCGTCGAGCAGCAACACGTTGCCGCCCTCTTTCAGGGTCAGGGCCAGGTGCAAGCGACCGCGCTCACCACCGGACAGGTCCTTGACGAACTTCTGCTGATCGCCGCCCTTGAAGTTGAAACGACCGACGTAGGTGCGCGACGGGATTTCATAGTTGCCGATGCGGATCTGATCGGAACCGTCGGAAATCTGCTGGAACACGGTCTTGCTGCCGTCGAGGTCGTCGCGGCTCTGGTCGACGCACGCCAGTTGCACGGTTTCGCCGATCTCGATGCTGCCGGAGTCCGGGGTTTCCTTGCCCATCAGCATGCGGAACAGCGTGGATTTACCCGCACCGTTACCGCCGATAACGCCGACGATCGCGCCTTTTGGCATGGAGAACGACAGGTTGTCGATCAACACGCGGTCGCCATAGCCTTTGCACACGTTCTTGAATTCGATGACCTTGTCACCCAGGCGCGGGCCGGCCGGGATGTAGATCTCGTTGGTCTCGCTGCGCTTCTGGAATTCCTGCGATTGCATTTCTTCGAAGCGTTGCAGACGGGCCTTGGATTTGGACTGGCGGGCCTTGGCGCCTTTGCGCACCCATTCCAGTTCTTCCTTCATGGCTTTTTCGTGGGCCGATTGCTGCTTGGATTCGGCGGCCAGACGGTCGGACTTGGCTTCCAGCCAACCGGAGTAGTTGCCCTCGTAAGGGATACCGGCGCCACGGTCGAGCTCGAGGATCCAGCCGGCGACGTTGTCCAGGAAGTACCGGTCGTGCGTGATCGCAACCACGGTGCCTGGGAAATCGTGAAGGAAATGCTCCAGCCAGGCGACGGAGTCGGCGTCCAAGTGGTTGGTCGGTTCGTCGAGCAGCAGCATATCGGGAGCCGACAGCAGCAGGCGGCACAGAGCCACACGACGTTTTTCACCACCGGACAGGTGCTCGATCCTGGCGTCCCACGCCGGCAGGCGCAGCGCGTCGGCAGCGACTTCCAGCTGGCGCTCCAGGTTGTGACCGTCGCCGGCCTGCAGGATGGCTTCGAGCTTGGCCTGTTCGGCGGCCAGCTTGTCGAAGTCGGCATCCGGCTCGGCATAGGCGGCGTAGACCTCGTCCAGACGCGCCTGGGCGTCCTTGATCACGCTGACGGCCTCTTCGACCACTTCGCGCACGGTCTTGGAAGGATCCAGCTGCGGCTCCTGCGGCAGGTAGCCGATATTCAGCTCGGGCATCGGGCGGGCTTCGCCTTCGAACTCGGTGTCGACGCCGGCCATGATTTTCAGCAGCGTCGACTTGCCCGAACCGTTGAGGCCGAGTACGCCGATCTTGGCGCCCGGAAAGAAGGACAACGAGATGTTTTTCAGGATTTCCCGCTTCGGTGGGACAACTTTGCCCAGCCGATGCATGGTGAAGACGTATGAGCCTGTTTTTCCTGCTTTGTCACTTTTTGACATGTTTTTACTCGCCTTTAATCCTGTTTTTTTCAGTGCGTTAAGGGTAACGGTAGACGCCTAAACTCTGGAACGTAAAACGTTAGGTTTTGCGCCGACCATCCGATACCCCTGACCATTCTTAGAAAAAGTTATGTTTTATGAGGGAAAAAAATGGGTTTCCAGATCATAGAGCAGGTGGTGAATGCTGCTCGAAGAAAGCTGCTGGTGCAAGACTGCATCCCTGCGTACTACCCCAATCTGTACATAACCATGGAGCATTCAGGCAGAGCCCTCGACACGACCAAGAAGTACCTTGAGCATCTGGCTGTGTTTGAGGAGTTTCTCGCTTACTCCTCTATTGATCTGATTCCTCGCATCGAACAGCGCCCTCACAGCCGGTACCTGACAGACAGTGAGCTTTCCAGGTTTGTGTCGGACGCGGGGTTCAGCAAGGAAACCTTGGCCATGAAGTATGCGGGGATCCGCTTGCATCCGACCGCCTACAAATCCGTTGGCAAAGTCCATGCGCGGCAGCGAATCGAGGCGGTACGCGACTACCTGGCCTTCATCTATGACAAGTTGGGTGATCACTCAACACGATATGAGGCGGTTGACGATCTGAAGAAGCGCATCAACCGCAAGGTCAAAGCGGCCAGCCCTGCGTGGAAAAAAACGCGAACGGACGAAATGAAGGGGCTTACTGCCCAGGAGCGAAAGCGGTTGCTGGAAATCATGCATCCGAATAGCGCCGAGAATCCCTTTTCAGATGACGCCATCAGGCTGCGTAACTACATCATTTTGCTGTTGGGTCTCGATATGGGGCTGCGGCGCTCCGAGATGCTGCTGATCAAGACCAAAGATATTCACTGGCACAGTCGTCAACTGGCGGTGGTCAACCTGGAGGATGAGAGCATCGATCCACGAACCACGGCCCCGCAATTCAAAACCCACGAGCGCATGCTGGTGATGACCGATGACCTGTATGTCGCGATCACTGAGTACGAATCGAAATATCGCCACAGAAAGGCCCGTAGCGGCACATCGCAAGCAAGGAAGCATCCGTTTTTTCTGGTGGCGCACAAGCGAAATGAGGGCGGGCCTCTGACCATCAAGGCAGTGGATGGCGTTCTGTCGAGGATTCGAGTAATAGCGCCGGAACTGGATCATGTCCACCCGCATATTCTCAGGCATGACGCGGTCTACACCATGCTGGAAAGCATGCGTGAGGAACTGGCAGCGCTCACGCCGGAGGATCGTACCACGCAAGTTCAAAAGACTCTGACATGGATGTTCGGCTGGAGTCCCGAGTCGAACATGCCCGGCCTCTACGGCGCAAAGTTCTGGAAGGAGGAGGCAGACAAAGCGATACAGAAACGGGCCGAGCGGTTAACGTCCAGCCGTCAGCTGGCCGGCACGACACCAGGAGGTTCAGCGTGAACATCGCCGTCGAAGCACTTCAGGCCCCCACGAAGGACAGCCTCGATGCATGGCTGAGCACGCCTCGCCTGGCGAAATGTGGGGAGGTGTTCACACCGTCTCACCCCATGTGGAAACCCGATAAATCGGCCAGAAACCCAGTCAACTGGAAAGCGGCCCTTGCCTGCGTCTCGCCGGATTGGCAACCCTGGTTGCACGCCGCCCTTGCCTATCGAATGGCTGATCATGCAACGAGCTCGGTTGCTAAAGTCGCCAGTGTGTTGTCGCGGGCTGCTCAGGCCGGTCTCGACCCGCTCAACTACGATCACCTGATCGCTCTGCGGGAGCGTTTTAACGTGAGCGAGTTCAGTCAGCTCGCCGCTTTCATGGCATTTTGGAGCGCCTGCGAATCCCTCGAACAACGTCCGCCGCAATCCCTGATCGAGGCCTACCAGGCACTGCCCAGAAAAAAGAGATCCAGCCACGATGTGATCCTCAGCCTGGACCCCGAACAGGGCCCGCTCACCCAAGTGGAGCAGGACGCGCTGCACCAATGGATACATGAGCAGTTCTGTCAGGGTCAGCTAGACCCCGAGCAATACCTGTATCTGCGTCTGTTGATGATTTACGGGCAGCGTGGCGCTCAGGTGCGCATGATGGTTTTTGGTGATTTCACGAAGAGCGATCAGGGCTGCAAGGTCAGGTTTCATTGGGCAAAGCAAAAGGACGGCGAGGCGGGTTGGCGAGCAAAGTCCGAAACCTTCAGTCTGGATGAGGACATGTACAACACCGTGCAGGCCTACAAGGCCATGGTTCTGGCGCAACTCTGGCAAACCTATCCAGTCCGCGCCGACTGGGATGCAGCCATTGAGAATTTGCCGCTCTTTCGTCGGAAGCTGGATAATGAAGCAAAACTTCCGGATCGGGTGAATCCCCCCGTTTTACTCGATAGCCCCCTGCAAAAAGCGCTCGAAGAGGCGGCGCAGCCAATATTTCATGTTGGAGCAGGCACGGTTCAGGCATGGCTTGATCGCATCGAGCGGATGGAGGGCTTTCCGATTTCGCCTCGCACTCATCAGCCGCTGAAAGTGACGCGGGGGCACCGGTTCAGGCACACCCTCGGCACGGACCTGTCCAATGCCGGGCTGGATGAGTGGACGATGGCCAGCGCATTGATGCACAACAATACTCGGACAGTGCGAAAGTACCGCCAGGTGTCGCCGGAGCTGCTGGCCTTGATCGACGCGAAGATGAGCGACCATCTGGCCTTGGTTGTGAATGCGTTCACCGGGATGATCGTCACGGATCGCACCTCAGCAAAAAACGGGGACCGAGCGGATCGACAAATCGAGGATCTGGCAGTGTGCGGTGCCACTGCCGCCTGCCATCTCGATACGCCCTTTACCTGTTACGCATGCGGAAAATTCCAACCCCTTCTGTACGCCAATCACCGCGCGGTCCTTGAGCGATTGGAACGTCGGCGAGCGCAAACCATTGCCACGGATAAAACGACCGGCGTGCTCTGGGATCGGGCCATTCTGGCATGCCGCAAGGTGATTCTGGATTGTGAGGCCACGCTCCAATCAGGGAGGAAAGGCGAATGACCGATGCGTTTGATTCTGAACCGACGAACAACATTGTTGATTTCAAGTCCAGGAGCCAACTGGCTGCGGAGGCTCAGCTCTCGGCGTTTATCGAATGGGCAAAACAAACCCTGCCCAAAGGCATTCCCAGTCGCGTGCACTCGAGTATTTGCTGGGAGGACGGCAGTTGGCACAAGCATGGCGTCCAAAGCTGTAGCTTCACAGCGTTGGGATCGACCAACGCAGCCCCAAGGGCGATACAGGCACCCTTCACGGAGTTCGCCAAGGCCATCATGGTGTACCGACGGGTGTATTTGCAGAAAAAGATAATTAGAGACTGGCTGAGTGCCCTGAGGGTGCTGGAAGCCGCGTTGGTCGAGCTGACCGGCACGCGGGATGTGACGCAGGTGTCCGCCGTTGTCTGCAATAGAGCGTGCGAGCACCTGAGTCGTCACTGGGCAAAAGGCAACAACGCATACGCTAGCAGCAAGGCGCTTGAGGCCCTCATCACCCTAATGCAGGCCAAAAAACTGCTCAAGACCGATTTTCGGTGGACCTCTCCGCTGACGTTGAAGCCGCGTGGCACGCTCAAGCAGCAAAAAGCGGATCGGGAACAGAAACTGCCCAACCCCGAAGCGATCAAAGCGCTCGGGGAAGTGTTCACTAACGAATTGACCCGCCCTCTGGATATCATTGTGACAACCGCCTGTGCGCTGTTGCTGAGCGCCCCGAGTCGCGTGGGTGAGTTGGCGGATGTTGAATTGGATTGTCGCGTGTTCAAAGAGGATACCCACGGCAACCGGCGCATGTTCCTGCGCTGGTACTCGGAAAAGACAAACCAGGTCACGCTGAAGCCAGTCATCAAGCCCGAGATGGAGCCGGTCGTCGAGCGGGTCATCACCTTACTGAAACCGATCACCGATGAGGCGCGGGCTTACGCCGCCTGGCTGGAAGAGCATCCCGATGAGTTTCCGCCCCATGAAGGGCTGCCACTGAAGGGGCCCGATGAACCGCTCACCTATGCCGAAGCCTGTGCCGCGCTGAAACTCAGTGTTCATGAGAACCACAACCCGCGAAGTACATTCCAAAGGGGTTTACTAAAACCCATGGAGCAGAAAAAAGCACTCAGCCCCGCCGCCCGAGTCCTCTTGGCCGAGATTCGCGATGGTTTTGATGCCAGTAAAGGGACGCGGATATACGTGAAGGACAAGCCAGGAGTCCAGGGTGTTGAGTTTGACGATCGGTGTGTGATCACGCTGCGCACGCTCAATGTGCTGCTACGTGAGAAGTATCTCCCAAAGGATTTTCCCTACACCACGCCGTACACGGAGGGCAAGGCGCGGGTGAAGTTTCGTGATGCCTTGTTCACCGTGCGCACGGGAGCGCTGGCTGAAGACGCAGGTGGCACTGCTGTGACGCACGGGTTTGGCGTAGAGATCGCAGCGAACCCTAACCGAATGAAGGCACAATTAGGCAGTACGAACACTGCGGCAAGGAAAAGTCTGTTCGAGCGCCATGGCTACCCCGGTGTCAAGGTCAACACGCATGCGTTTCGACACGAATTGAACACGCGGATGCAACAGGCCGGTCTGTCGCAGCTTCTGATTGACGCCTTCTCCGGGCGCACAACGATGGGATCGGTTTACAACCACGAGACCATCGAGGAGCGCACCCAACGAGTTGCGGCTTACCACCCCAAAACGAAGAACAGCACCGCTGCTCAGCGTTTGGACAAGGTAAAAACCAATCAGCCTCTGAATCTTGCTGATGTAAGGGAACTGCGCGAGGGTGAGCAGGACCGCATTATCCATCAAACCCATGTCGGCGTCTGTGTGCACAACTTTGCGTCCGAGCCCTGCCCGAAAATGGGTGCCTGTTTGGAATGCGGGCGGCTTGGCTGCGTCAAGGGGGATGACGTGAAGCTGGCCAACCTCAAGGAAGAACGCGACGACCTTAAACGCCGTTTCGATAAAGTCCTGGATGCGCAGTCTCGGGGTGTGTTTGGGGCGCCGGAGTCGGCCAAAAAACTGGGTGAGAAGCTCTTTAAGTGCGAGGCGCTCATCCAAATGCTGGAAAACCCGGAGCTCGAAAACGGTGCCATTGTGTGGAACGCCGATAACGGTTGGACGCTGAACAAGAACGCCGCCGCTATGTCGAGACTGATCGAGGTCAAAGTAATTGAAGAGAACCAGGTGCAAAAGGCGTTGCCATCGTTGGATGACGTCTTGGCTTTGCTAGATGAGATCGAGGGCTAACGATGGGGCATTTAACGCCAAAGGATGAGAAACGCATCATTAAGCTAATTGAGGAATGGTCGGACCCGAAGTTAACCTGGCCTTTGCTCGTTGAGGCCTGCAAAGAAAAACTGGGTATCAGTCGTGTTCGCCAGTCCCTGATGAATCTACCTGCCGTGGATTTAGCGATGAAGAATTCCAAGGCGGCATTGAAGGCTAAGAAGCTAAAGCCGGGCTGGATTGCCGATATTCAAGCAGCCAACGAGCGCATTGAGGAACTGACAGCTACCAATCAGAAGCTGTTAGCTGCTGTTCGAGATATGCATAGCCGGTTTTTGATCTGGCAAGCCAATGCGGATATGCATGGGCTGACGCAGTCGATGTTGGAGCGGCCGGTTTCACAGCTTAAAAAGAAGAGATGATTGCGCAATTGTGCGTACTTGCGTAATTGCAGTCACTTGAACACTCGTTTGCATTCGGCTTGACCACTTGTTTGCATTCCACGTGACCACCCGTTTGCATCGACTTGACCAGGCGCTCGCGTGGGGCGCAGCTTTCCCGTGGCGCCCCCGGTAATCAGCGTTCTGGCTGATAGAGGAAATCCATGTCTTCTGCCCGGAAATTCCACTTTTCCGCAGCTTCTCGGGCAGCTCCGGCGTTGAGAAACACCTCGTTGGCTGGAGGAAAGAGGCTCGCATAGTGATGAGCGAAATGCCCGATCAACATCAGGATCACCTGCAGATTTCCCGACCTAAGCATGTACTGATCAGCGAGGTGGATCGCTTGACCACTCTGCATTGCACCGATGAAATCGCTGTGTGCATGGCCGCTGAGGAAAGGGTAGTAGGAGGTGAAGTAGGTTTTATGTAGCCCTGCGTCCACGGCCAGATCGTTCCAATGCCACCCTACATCCCAGCTTCCTTTGCGGAGGCGATCTTGCTGTGGGGCTGTGTAACGTTGGTAGTGCGACGAGCCATGAATAGCTGGTCACAGTGCTGCTGCGTCCGACTCAGCTTTCTCGCGGGCCTCCCGCGCATCGTCAGTGGTCGCAGCCATCTTGCTTCGCTTCTTCCAGCCGCAGTACTCCCAAACGTTATGTCGGAACGCTCGTAATGACTCATCACTGCCGCTGAGAAGCCAGGTCATCACCAGGTAGTTTTCGAGCGCAGAGCGCGTCAGCACTGCCATTGATGAATGATCGATGAAGCTGTAAGGCGGGATGGTCTCGTTACGAAATGGCGAGGGCTCTAAAAGCGTACGCACCGAGCACATGTGCCGAAAAAGCTTCTTGGCCAAATCATGCTGACTGAACATCCATGTCGGGTTGTCGGCTGTGGGGTCGTATTTCTCTGCCTGGGCTGTGATCATCTCTGCCATCAGTCCAATCAAGACTTCGAACTCCCTCTCCAGCTCTTCCGCTCGATGGTACCGCATACGCGTTTCCCTGAAATGCTGCAAAGCATGAGTTTAGGTTAGACATGATCTACCGAGAAACCCAATCGGCGAGATTGCTAAAGGCTAGGGTCATTCACTCAGGGCGGCTAAAAATGCGTCTTCATTCGGTGTCATGCCTGAGCCGGCATACACGCTAATAAACAACTGGGTGCTACCGGTACGCGATAGGCGTGCTTGGGCATCTTTCGTTGTGCAATCGTCCAGAGTTTCTTCGTGAGTCATGTGGTGGAGCGTCGGACCAGCCCAATTTCAGAAAACACTACCGCGTACCGCAACGAATTTTCTTGACGTCATAGATTTGGCTTTATCTTTTTATCCCTTCACAAAAAGTTACAGCCTGCCAAGTACACTAAAGCTGTCCTGGGCTACGCTTTGATCTCCAGTCAATTGAGGTCGTGGCATATGACAAGTGGGATTTTTCATGTGGAGTTTCGCGCGAGCACAGGTGATTTCGGTGACGGGCTCGTAGTTGTGAAGGATGGCGCGGTGAATGGAGGCGATCCTCATTACCTCTATCAAGGGGAGGTCCCAACCCACTCTGGTGAGTTCGAGTCGCGGTTTACCGTTCGAAAATACCGTGACGGTAATGCAAATGTCGTAGGCATCGACAACTACACCCGGCCCTGGCTGGGATGGGTTACTAACCAAAACACGCGACTGGCGCACAGCTTCATATGCGAGACCTGGATGCGGCGGGACAGGCCGCCGATCAGCATACCTTCTTCGATCTAGTCGAATTGAAAGGCCTCGCCGAGTGCAAAGGTCGGCGGTACGAAGGCCCCTAAAGACTTACCTTGCTCGCCGCGCCACGCACGTATGAAGGCGGTGAGCTGGCTGTAAGCCGCCGTAGTCCCCCTCGGCCTTGATCTGTTCGAAAAGTGCTTTGGCACTTCTGCGGTTGTGCTTTGCCCGAAACGAATCGGCCATGAGCACCTGCTCCAGAGTCTCGTGAAATGGACTGAGCTTGTTGAAGGTTGCGCACCGTTGGTACGCCGGCTGAGTGGCTTCGGGTGCTCTGACCCATTTACGAATGGTGTTTCTCGACAGCCCGGTACGCTTGGCTATCAATCGCAATACTGCATTGGTTAACTCATATACTCACCCGCAAATCGCGCTCAGCCAAAAAAATAATTTCTTTAACCTTGAGGTTTTCTTGCTGAGGCGAGTGATGAATGCTGTAACAAGCCCCACTTACAACCTTATAGATATAGCCCTCTTCCGTTCCTGAAGAGTCTTCAGCAATGCTCACTTCCTGGAGCGGTTCCATCACCCAGTCGTTCCCGCCCCTCATGTGACCAGGGAACATCAGGTGTGCCTGCGCGAACCATGAACGATCATCAAGCTCCGACAGTATTTGTTTAAGGATTGGTACCGTAGGGATCATCAGCATGCTGCCCACGATGTCGTCACCATAATCGCGCACAAGCTCCACGTAAAACCATGGGTGGTGGAGCTCCAGCTCAATGAATTTCCAGTGATGGCTGCCAGGCTCGCCAAAAATGCCGGCAGGGCTGAGTTCGGCATGTCTATAGGTCTTGAACATCGAAAAATCCTCAAAATATTAACAATAGTTAATGGATGTATTACGTTCAAGACGGCTTCATCATTCCTTTTGTAGGAATGAAAAATGGAGCTGAAACAGGCATTTGGCAAGTCAATGAGGCTGCTGAGAAAATCCCGCAACCTCAGCCAAGAAAATTTCGGCGGCCACGTTAGCCAAACCTACCTTAGTCAACTGGAAGCCGGAGGAAAGGGCCCTACCCTCGAAATGGTGCACGGGCTTGCCTCTATCATGAATGTTCATCCTCTGACGATCTTGACCCAGTGCTACCTTTTTATGGACAAGGATGCCACTCTAGATTCAATCATTGAGCGCGTTCGTGAGGAGCTAAGCGTGACGCCATCGGATCGATGAGGATGGGCGGCTGCACTATTCAGCATGGACTGAGATGTCCGATCAAATGCAACCATAGTATGCGCTGTCTGAACCAGCGGCTGAGTTAATCCTGGGCGCTACCTCGAGGAACGGGAGAGGCAATGAAGGGGCGGCGGAAGGTAAAGACAGAGAACCGGCGTATAAAGTCGGAAAATGAAGGCGGCGCCCGAAAGCTTTTACGAGCGCGGGAACAGACGCAAGGAGGGTTCCTCGACATAGCAGCACAAGCCGGCAAAGGAATGGAGCCCGTTGGCCGACTTGCCGGTTAAGAGATAGGTTTTCATCTTTGAGGTGTGCAAATGAACAATCCTCAGATACTAGCTCTGTGCCCAAGCTCGCCGCTGGGGTGCTGGAGCATCACCCACCGATGTTTAGAGAAAAGGTGCGAGCACATCTTGCATCTCGCAACGCGAGTGCTTGGCAGTCGAGCGCTTGCCAGGCAATGGCTATGCAAACCAGCGATCGGGCTAAGATATCAAGTGCCTTGCAACATTTTGATAACTCGATCGGGCTACCAGCAAGTGGTTACACTTCTAGGGCGAATTGAATACGGTGTCTACGTTTAACGCCGTTAGGTTCTATGCCACAGGATCGGTCCACTACTTGTCAGTCATAGGATTAGCTGTGTCTGTCACAGAGTCTATCTCGAAACGTATCAAGCGAATGCCCAAGGGAAGCCCCTTTGTTCACACGGTATTTGAGCAAGCGGGCTCCCGCTCCGCTGTTAACAAAGCTCTGTCTCGGATGGTGCTCAGGGGCACCTTGGAGCGCGTTTTCCGGGGCGTTTACATGCGTCCCAAGTTCAGCCAATACACGGGTAAACGGGTTCGAGCCAACCCCATTTCTGTGTTGGGAGCGGTTGCAAGAGCAAGAAGCGAGACTATCCAGATCCATGGTGTAGAAGCTGTTCGCCGACTGGGTCTAAGCGTTCAAATGCAGGTTTTGCCTACTTTCTACACCAGCGGATCGACACGAGAAATCAGAATCGGTAACGCTGTTGTCCGGCTGCGCCATGCGTCACAGCAACGACTCCAACAAGCTGGAACGCGAATAGGGACGGCCTTGACTGCTTTTTTGTATCTCGGGAAAAACGAGGTGAATGAGGAGGTCATTAGGAAGATTACCAACTCGCTCAGGGATGAAGAGCTCAACAAGCTCATGGAATGCAAAATGCCTAAGTGGCTGCGCTCAGCACTAGCCGACTGTGTGCGGATTCCACGACACTTGGACACTCAGCCCACGATCATTTGGACACTCGTTCCACGCTCACTTGGACATCTGATCCACGTCCACTTGGACAGGCAGTCGGAGCGCAGCGACGCAGGTTTGCATTGTTAGTCTGAAGTCTCTGTCGCCGTCAATTTCGTTGCGCGCCTGCGCATCGATTCGCCCTTCAGTTCGATCCGATAAGCGTTATGCACCAGCCGGTCGAGGATCGCGTCGCCCAAGGTCGGATCGCCGATCAGTGCATGCCATTTGTCCACCGGCATCTGGCTGGTCACCAGCGTCGAGCGGTTGCCGTAGCGGTCGTCCAGTAGTTCGAGCATGTCGCGCCGTTGCGCTGCGGTAAACGGCGCCAGGCCCCAGTCGTCCAGGATCAGCAAGTCGGTCTTGGCATAACTCGCCATCAGTTTCGCGAAGCGCCCATCGCCGTGGGCCAGGCCCAGTTCTTCCATCAAGCGCGGCAGCCGCAGATAGCGCACGCTGTAACCGTCGCGGCAGGCTTTGTGGGCCAGCGCGCAGGCGAGCCAAGTTTTGCCTACGCCGGTTGGGCCGCCGATGATCAGGTTCAGGCCGTCGCGCAGCCACTGACCGCTGCCCAGTTGCAGGATCAGCGCCTTGTCCAGGCCGCGCGGGCTGCGGTAGTCGATGTCTTCCAGGCAGGCGTTATGGCGCAGTCGTGCGGCTTTGAGGCGAGTCGTCAGGCGGGCGTCTTCGCGCTCGCTCAGCTCGCGGTCGACCATCAGGCCGAGGCGTTCGTCGAAGCTGAGATCGTTGATGTCGGGCGTTGCGTGTTGTTCGCCAAGCGCCTTGATCATGCCGTGCAGGCGTAGGATTTGCAGCTTGTCGAGGGTCGGGTTAGGCAGCATGTTCGTGCTCCTTTTTCAGTCAGTGGTAGTAGCCCGGGCCGCGCAGGTTGATGTGCTCGTCGGGCAGTAGCGGCAGGTTTTGCTGGGCCAGCGGCAGGCGTTCCAGCCCCTGGCGCAGGATCGATTCCAGGCTCTTGTAACTGCATGCGCCCAGTGCCAGCGCACGCTGGCACGCGGCTTCCAGCCGCGCTTCGCCGTGCTGTTTGCTCAGGCGCAGGATGCCTAGACAGGCTCGGAAGCCGTGCTGCGGATGGATTCGGCGTTCGAGGATGTAGGCGATAACGCCAGCCGTGTTCGGCCCGGTTTGCTCTGCCCAGCGGATCAGCCGTTGCGGTGTCCACTCGGCGTGTTCGCGGTGACTTTTGGGCATGTGCTCGGTGTGGGTAGTGTGGCGGCCTTTGTGCGGCGAGCGCAGGTGGCTGGCTACACGCTGGTTGGCGTGGAAGCACTCGACGGTCTGGGCCGTGAGCCGCACTTCGAGTTGGTGCTTCACCAGTTGGTATGGCACCGAGTAGAAGTGACCGTCGACCTCGACGTGGTAGTCGATATGGACGCGTACCTTTTTCCATTCGGCGTAGACGTAGGGATGTTCCGGCAATGCTTGCAGTACCGGCTGGTCAAGGGTTTCGAAGGCCGAACGGCGTGAGCCGGGCAGCTTTTTGAAGGGCTTTTGGTTGAGGCGATCCAGCAGCAGTCCGATGGCAGTGTTGAGTTCACCCAGCGAAAAGAACTGCCGATTGCGCAGCACCGCCAGGATCCAGCGCTCGACCACTTGAACACCGACTTCGACCTTGGCTTTGTCCTTGGGTTTTCGTGAGCGAGCAGGCAATACGGCGACGCCGTAGTGCTCGGCCAGATCGCGGTAGCTGGGGTTGATATCGGGCTCGTAACGGTGCGCCTTGGTCACGCCACTGCGCAGATTGTCGGGCACCAGGATTTGTGCGGTGCCGCCGAAAAAAGCAAAACAGCGGACGTGTGAGCCCAGCCAGTCGGGCAGTTTCTGCGACCAGGTCGCCTCGGCGAAGGTGTAGCTGGAGGCGCCGAGGACGGCGACGAATATCTGGGCCTGGCGGATATCTCCGGTTCGCCGGTCGATGATCGGCACGGTCTGTCCAGCGTAATCGACGAACAGCTTTTCGCCGGCACGGTGTTCCTGGCGCATGACCACGTCGACCTTGGCGGCCCAAAGGCGGTAGTGCTCGCAGAACCAGCTGTATTGAAAGCCTTGCGGATGAGCGAGTCGGTACTCTTGCCAGAGCAGAGCCAGAGTCACGCCGGGGCGGCGCAGCTCGGCATGCGCCCGAGCCCAATCAGGCATCGGCCTTTGATCGCTGGGAACTGTTGGTGCTGGCGGAAACAGGCATCGCTCCAGCTCGGCGTCCGACAATGATGTCGGCCAAGTCAGCCCGCAAGCGTTGAAACGGTGCAGGTAATTGCCGGCACTGCCGCTGCTGATGCGCAAGCTGGCGGCGATCTTGCGCACGGACAGGCCGGCGTCGAACTTTAGGCGCAGTACCTCTCGGATTTTACGCATGGATATACGCTCCACGACGACCTCTTCGCTTCGATAAAAGAGGCCGATGGTAGTGAATAGTCCTGCGTTGTCGCCTGCCTGAGCGTGGGTCGGATCAGTGAGAAATCACTGTCCAAGTGCTCGTGGAATCAGTGTCCAAGTGGCCGTGGAATGAGTGTCCAAGTCAGCGTGGAATCGCTGTCCAAGTGTTCGTGGAATGGGTGTCCAAATGCGCGTGGAATACGCAGACTGTGCTGGAAATGCGCGCAAAAGATAGCGGGAATAGGTAAGTGAATGGCCGCCTTCGGCCAAAAGCGGACGTAACGTGAACCCTTCTGTGCTAGTCAATTTGGGACCTAGGAGCTCTTTACTTCTTACGATAGGCGTGACTAAGACCGCTTTCAGCTGCGGCCGGATTAGTAGAGAGAGATGTAAGCAGGGGAAGTATTGACTCACAGGAAAGGGCACGGATCGCGTTTCGGAGTCACAATGGTGGTCCGACGTATCGCCCGAGTTACGCCCACCCGCAGTACTAGAAGATTCTGGGCGCAGATTTTTGGATCCTGGGGGCTTTGGCAATGCGCTGGTAGAGGCCGTCGTAGATTATGACCTCGTCGAACTCCTTCCCTTAGGAGTTATGTATCGTCATTAGGTGGGTGCCACGCCACTCCTCTGAGCTGCAGCGAAATACTTCTGCATCATGCACTCCGGACTACCTCTTCAGCACCTATGTACTCTCCCTGGGCGCGCCACACTCCCAAATTGGTTAAACGGGTCGTTAGGGCGCGAGGGAACTAGGGACTTTTCCTGGCGTTTAAAGATTGACGTTTCTACGCATAGGACGCTTGTAGTGAACTCCAACATCGAATTACGCAGAGCGATTGAGTGTGGTTTTTTACCACTTAGCTTGGTGCCTGAAAGCTGAGAGCAGATGTGCACCAGATCCTCTCCTAAGGCGCGTGCTTAATCACGGTTGACGCTAGTTTTCCTTGCCAGATCGGATAGAACTGGGCTTCCAGTTTAGTGATGCTGTTTCCTAGCTCAGGTCATCCTACGGTTCGTCACTGCTGAATACGTAATCCGGTTGCATCGTGTTTGCGCTTCAGAGCGACATCAATATCCGCAATGAACCGTTCGGGCGTCATCACCAGAGTTTCCCCCGTCAAGCGGTGCACAGCGACTACAGTTTCCGCACGAACGGCTTGATTGCTGGTGAGTTGAACTGCACGTACCAAATTGGATGGCTCGGAAAAGTCGCTCAGCATTTTGGACAGGGCTCCGAGCTCTCGCTCCATGTTCGTGATAGCAGCCACGTTATTGAAAGTGGCCTCTGCGTGATCGATTTCAGCGTTAGTCAGGTGTTCTTTGGCAGGGATGAGTTCGAGCTGTTTACGGTAGTCTGATATCTGCCCAGCGTACGTTTGATAGTCCAGTTCAAGCCATGCTCCCAACCCGGTAAGCTTGCCGTAGGAACTCGGGTACCAGGTTCTCTCGACAACTTTCTTTCCATTATCGGTACCTGTCTTGGTTATCTGATATTCCCAGACCACTTCCGGCCTATTCGTCTTCCAGCGGTCGATTAATTTATGCCAAATCTGCCGGGGTAGTGCGTTGTGCAACTCAGTGATCCGCGCTTGCAAATCCCTATGTTGCATGTGAAGGGCTTTGCCCTGCTCTACGTAGGATTGCCGCTTCTTGAGTAGGGATTCCACCTTACGGCGGCGGATTGATTGCCGCTGGTTCATATCAAGCTGCTTGAAGCCTGCTTTGACCGATGCGTCATCCAAGCTGAGGTACTTGTGAGCGCAGCAATGGCCGATCAGAACCACGGAACCATCGGTACAACCGACTACGTAACCTTTTTGGTGCTGCTGAGCACATCGTTTACCAAGCTTTTCATACTGGCAGCTTGCTTCAGGTTGATAGAGTTTATAAGGCCACACCCCATGGCTGAAATTCTCTTTCTTAAGCAGCAGGCCTAGGGCGATTTCGAAATGACTTTGGATGTCAGCGAGGGTCTTGAGTTCTATGAAGTCGGTAGGCATCAATTGCTCCAATCTGGTTAAAACGGGAGAAGATGGGTCGCGCAGGTGGTCTGTATGTATAAACAGTATAGGGTGCACGGCTGTTCGATGGAAGGCTTCGTGCCATCACTTCATATTGGGGTAGGGGTCTGGGTGCGACGGCGTCTGACCACGCGCAAGGCTAGAACGGTCAGCCTACAGTATGGGGTTAGCCTTCCCCGGCCGGAGGTCGTGGCGATTTGGCTGCGACAGTTCGACTCTAAGGGGCAGTAACGGTTTGCTCATCTATGGATCTTTTTGCGGAATGAAAGTGAATTGCGCTGATCAAATTTCGCCGTGTCATCCTTGCTACTGCGCTCGCAGGAAACGTAAAAAACGGCAACCATGGCTGAATCCAACTTTTGCCTGCAAACGAAGGCTATCCCGTACTCATTAGAAACGGCCAAGGGGCTACGGCACTGCTTGGTAGGTGCGCAGCAGCCCGAACTGGATGTTTCAGCGCTTGTGCTTTTTAGCTTTTTTCTTACGCTGCTCTAGCTTTTTATCAAATACAATTTTATTCCACTGCTCTGCCATTTCGCCAGCCTGCCTATAAACGCCTTTGCTCATCTTAATACTTTCAAATAGTCCAAGTATCGTAGGAGAGATCTCCATTCTCTGCTTTGTAAGAATGAAAACCATCTGGTGCGAAAACACACAAAGACATAGGGCGGTCAGTAAGAGTGTTATCTGAATCCACAGGGATTCTGCAGGCGCGAATGCACCGGAGTTAATCTTTATCAGGTAATAGTTAAATACGCCAATGATGAAAAGCTGAAGCCCAATCAGGCAGCGCGTTATGGCCTTAGGTAGTCGGGCGCCGACGATCTTTCTTTTTTGCAACGCAAAGCTGTCGTACACGCTTAACAATAAAAATGGGAAGCCCGCAAAAGCTATGTCAATACTTGACAGGCTGTAGTCCGCCGAAGAGATGTTTATAATGAATGTAAGTGATAGTCCGCTAAGTAGTGCTATACAGAAATCTTTATTCAGCTCACCATAAAACTCCCTAAAATAGGGAGAACTTCGCCCGGTCAAAGCTTGAATACAGTCATAGGTGTATAGCGTGCCGAGAATCCATGAGACGGATATTGCTGACAGCAGAAAAAAATGCCACCAGGAATGGTATTGAAAACTCAGTTGCCACAAAGTCGATGCAGCAGTGACGAAAAACAGAATGTATTTCATTAGGTTCACCAATCTCTCATTGGCACGACTGTTACGTTTGGCGGCTCTCTGAAACCTGCTTTGATCAGGAGTTCATGCAACGCATGGTGCAGCGCCTTTTTCCAGGCTGGCTTAGGTTAGTTCATGCGCAAGCCAAGAGCGCCTTTACGTCGTCATCGTTGAGTATGAACACACCTGCCGCCGCACTTGATCCTGGTGTGCCCATAACAACCAGGTCAGCGTACATCCCTTGAGTCAGTGCAAATCCTTGCTGCTTCCCAGGAACAGCGAATGCGCCTTTTTGCTCAAGCCCTGCATTCTCGTAGAAATCTACTAGGTCATAGCCGCACAACAGGTTTGTATCGCGCGCATCTTCGATCAGCGCATTGAGGATTTGTGATCCAATACCGTGGCCGCGAAAATCTGGGAAAACAAAGATTTTGTGGCAATAGCGTGGAACGTTTGGGTCTGGATGAGCGAACAGCAACGCATAGCCGTAGAGGCAGTCATTTTCATGGCTCATGGCGACCCTCAGCTGCCCTGCTCGGTAGCACTCGTCAAAAATATCCACTACATGCTTAATGGCCTTTCGGGTTGCCTCTTCTGAAAAGAAAAGAAACTGCATGGCTAGAGTGGGCTGAGCGAGCAGATCCTGAAGCACGCCCTTGGCTTCGTTTTCCAATATTTGGGGGAGAAAGGTGTCGATCAGTTGTTGATCAGAAAGAGTTGTGTCTAGCACGGATAAGCGTTCCTGCTTTGACTGGATAGCCTGCTTGTATTCGCATGGACGATTCCAGTGGTCCTAGGGTAGAGCGCCGAGCGTACCTGTCACTGTGAGGGTTTGTCACCCGACAAATCATCCAAAATTTTGGGGCTTGGATTGCTCACGGCAACCTTGCTTGTGTACTTAAAGTTGAAACTAGGAATGCCTGGTCATTAAGGGTTTAGATGGCCTGAGAGCGCTGATAGTTAGCCGGTAGTGAGGCAATTTTTTCTAGGTCTGACAACCTGATCAACACCACCAAATACGAGTCAGGGTTATCACTGGTTAATTTCGGCTATGACCCTTCCTCTGGCAGGGGAACGGCCCATGCAAACCATGATCCTTTTTTCAAGTGACACCCCGGTCGACAGCTCGATCCATGTCTGGCCGATGACTCTAGGGCCCGGCGGTAGATAAGCCGCCGGTGTTCTGGAATATAAGTCAAAGCCGTGTCGTTTCTGGATGCGCCAGTTTTGGGTTTCCTCCATAACCGGATGCGTGCGGATAAGAGCATTGCCTGCGAACTCACGTGGTCGCCCCCCAGGCACAATCAACGTCGCGCCGGAAGCCTTACTGCGCGGGCTGGCGTTGGATTTGAAAGTTAAAGGCATGCGAATGCCCTTTGGTTCGCTGGGCATGGCCCGGGTTTAGCTTTTTCACCAATATGTCTAGTTTTTGATGGCAGATGGCCTGTCCTACTAGCTACGATGACTCTCAGTTATCTGGATTGGGGGTCGTATGGAGCAAACCGAAATTGAGCCGCTTTTGGCAACGATATACGCGGTTCTCCGCGCAGAGGGTGCTGATGAGGCGGCGGAGGTAGTCCGCGGTCATCCTGCGAATGCGGAACTGACAGGCAACGACAACTGGAATGGCGGAACCAACTATTGGGAAATTCGCTTCATCATTCCTGCTTTGGAGTACGCCAAGCTCGGGGTCAAGCGGGTCCAACTCCAGGAAAGGATCACAACCGCGTTGAGGACGGTAACTGAGCACCAGCAAAGCGACGCGTACTCGGCGCTGATCGTGCCTGCACGGGAGTATCAAATGGATTGGCGTTCAGGGAAGTCTTCCAACCTACCGAAGTCGGTGCGGCAGAACATCACGGATGGCCTACGTCTAGAGAACGTGAAGTGGTATGGGGAGCTCAATGATGTTGAGTTTCTGAGTCGGCTGTATGAGCTTGAAACCCTTCCCTCCACGGACAGTCGCTACAAAGACGCCGTCGGCGACATTTGGCAACATCGCTATAACAACGATGACTGGGACGATGACTGGGTCTTCAGCGACTCCCGATTCAGCCTCTTCGATGGGAGTGCTGAGGCGTTTCTCCGGTTTCTCTGCGAAACGGTGCATCCCGTAGTTCGCCCCCAGCGAGAACAAGCGATTAAGCTCGTTGAGCATTTCAACGATCAACTCCAGAACGCCGGATGGGAGTTGTATCAGGAGCAGCAAATTGCCGGCCGCCCGCGCTTTTCCTACCGGTTGATAAACAGCGCTTCCACAGAAGTGAATGCAACCAGGTCGGTCATGCGAGCGAGAGTTGTTGTCGAGGCGCTGAGCGCCGGATGGATGGCGAAGCAAATTGAACGTCTGGAATATGCCGTCGATTTAGACCCCGAATTGGCGATCGGGACAGCCAAAGAACTGGTGGAAAGCTGCTGCAAGTCCATTCTCACGAAACGAGAAATTCCGTTCACCAAGGCCGATGACCTGGGCAATCTGACAAAGAAGGTTACCAAAGCATTGCAGCTGGTTCCCGACGGAGTCAGTGAAGCAGCTAAGGGCGCTGAAAATATCAAGAATATCCTCCGCAACCTCACTCAGTTGACCAGCAATCTCACGCAGCTGAGAGGTTTGTATGGTACCGGCCATGGCAAGGACGGCCAACATCGCGGGCTGCAGCCTAGGCATGCTCGGCTTGCGGTTGCCGCAGCAGTGGCATTTATCGATTTCGTATCGGAAACGCATCGATACCGAGAAGCTTCCGAGCCGCAGAGCTAAAGAGCTTGGCAGATCAGTTGTTTGATAGACCCGATGACATAGCGTCAACCGGCTCGCCTGCAGGCAGACGCTTCTAGATACACCTATCAACAAGCTGCGGGTTAGCGCTCGCTGTGGCCGAGAAAACTTAACGCAGTGTCCGAAATTAGTCGACCACTACACACTCTCCATTTCCACAAAACTAGAAATCGCAAAAAGATGACCCAGAAAATCGAAAAGCATATTGAGTCTATCGCCGATGAACTGCGGGGTGGCGAGTTGGATTTGTCGCAGAATCAAAAGACCTTGAAATTCTACGTAAGGGAGATCCACAGACAATTATCTGGGTGGCTGGCTAAACAAGGCTTCGCAGAAGACCAGCGCCGTTACGAGTTGAGTTGGGCGCTTAGTGTTGTGGGACTCATCGGAGTAATTCTTGCAGTCACTCGTTCGGCAGATAGCGACTCAGATTGGATACGAGAGCATACCGTGGCATTTCGCCTGTGGGCCGTCGTTTTTTGTACGATTTTTATATGTGTGTCACTTGAACGCTCAGCTGTTTTTCGATCTTTGTTCAGTTTCGCAAGTACCAAATTTCTTGTCTCAGTAATTCTGTCCGGCGTAGTTGTGTACTCGCGTGGAAAAGCTGCGGGGTATGTCAACGGCGTCTTCCATGTCGACGCCTCTGCTTTCCCCATTACCATGGCGTTCACGACTGGGCTGTTGGTAATTAAGCTTGTTTTGCCGTTTGTTTTATTCACTGCCCTAGTGCTATCGATTGTCCATATTTTCGTCAGTGCAGGTTGGGTAAAAGGCAAGCTGAACGGCGAGGCCGATTATTTTCCGCCACTCTCTTCCGTGCTTTCCGTCTTCGTTTCGGGCGTTATTCTTTACTTTGGTTGGGGGTGGTCGCATGATCAAATTGCCGACTCCAGAGTGCCTGAGAAGGTTTACTTGATGGCTCACGCGCTGGACTTCAATTATTCACACGAGTGCAGCAACGTCGTTCTCAACACACCAGTGGTGTTTTTAGGCTCCACTCAAGAAGCGGTGTTAGTTGCGCCGTATAAGTTGAGAGCTTTCGACTTTGCTGATTTTTTTGAAAAGACAGCCGAGGTACCAATCGGGTTCATGCGAGTGCGGTGTGAATATAAACCCGTACCTACCACCGACGAACAGTACCAAGACTGGATATTTGGCGATAGCGCTTTGGTAAATTGAACCGCTTCTGGCTTTAATCAATTTTCCAACAACAAATTGCGAGACGCGAGACTCTTTAGGAATCCTTAGAGGTAGCATGGGCTGAATGAGATAACTATATCGGGGTGTCTTCAAGGTAATGTTAAATATCATTGCGCTGACATGGAGAAAATTGACGTAAATTTTATTTAAAAGCAACGGAGGCGCGCGGGCGTTTTGTTGCTCTTGGCTGTTTTTGATAAGAAGGATTATATGGTCGCAATAACTTACATAGTTGTCTTGCCTGTCGCTGAAGATATGAGCTTCTTTCAAGGCTGGCATAGAGAGGTCATGGAGGGGGAAGTCCAAGATCTCCTGGTCGCGGCTACAGTAGGACCATTTGATACTGCTGAAATATTTATGAATCAGCAAAGTCTTATAGGCTACAGAAAAGTAGCAAGTGGGCGCCGAGTTCGTGTCATTGGCGGAAAGTTAGTCTGTTCAATTCCATCGTTGGTCGAAACACATGTGGCGATAGTACTATATCCAGAAAGATTTGCTGATGAAATATCAAGGCTGGCTTTTCCTGGTGGGATTGTCACTGTCTTGGCAACTACAGGGAATGCCCGAGGTGCTATAAATCTTGCGATCCTAAAAAATAGATTTTCGACTCAAATCTTTGACTACGAAATCTACAAGGGCTTAAGGCGCATGCGAGCTTCTCTTGGAATAAAAGAAAAGTTGCCAAAACTTCGGAGTGCATACAGCGATAGTATCGACCTGGTGTATCATGGCGCTGGAACAACCGTAGCCAACGAACTTCTTCTTGCTTCACTCGGTTATAGCATCCCTGATACTAAGTATATTCAGCCTCTTAATATTGAGAGCTATTATAATGCCATCGCCAATGGTGTTGAGTCCGTACTTAATACCTTGAAATCCGGTGATAAAAATGGCGTGATTTTGTATTCTCCCGCTATTGTGAATGAACTATATAATACTAATTCTCATCGCTGGAATCAGCTGTTTAGGGAGATCAAAAGGGTTTCGCATCGTAACTTCATTAAAAATGCATTGATTAGAAATCCCGGTTACTCAGGTTGGCTTGCGCCGGAGGGGCATACTATAGATGATCATCCTCACAATGATCCTATGGCAGCATACTTGCTGGAAGAAAGGCAAAAAGAGTTAAAGGTCACAAATCATACCATTGGTTTGCTTGCAAGCTCTCTAGGGATACCCGCTATTCGTCTTCCTAACTCCGTGAACCTGCAGATATCCAAACTGAAGGAAATAGATATTATTCATGCAGGGAAAGAGATCTCTGGCAATAGGAGGCTCAAAGTAAAGTTCAAGGAGCTAGTTGGCGAATTAAACTCTGCATATAGTGAGCGGTTTCGCCATGTGTTACAAAACAGCGTGAGTGAATGTATAATTTGCAGTGATGTCCCTTTGGAATGGACTACCTTAGAAGATCTGCCACTCATGATTAGTCATGAAGTATGTCGAGTTCCCGTGACGCCGGGCAACATGTTATTACAGCTTTGTGCTCTGGGCGGAAGTTATGATCTTCCAGTGACAAACGTGCGCGATGTTTTGGTCGTCCGGTCGTTTGGGCAATCAGATAAGCTGAAGGGGCTTCTCCAAGATGCAGTTCAATCGTATCCGCTATCCGAAAATATTTCGGTTAAGTTTGTAGATGTGACTAGCATTGCTGAGGTTATTGCGGCACTGAATGAGTTTTCCGGGGGGATGGTCATATTCGATTGCCACGGAGATCACGAGGGCACTACTGGGACGGGCTGGTTAGCTATTGGAAGCGAAAAACTCAATAGTTGGTCTTTGCACTCGGTGGCGAGGATCCCACCTATTGTGGCGCTGAGCGCATGTTCGACCTCCTCGGTAGGAGGTTCGTATGTTTCTGTTGCAAATGGATTTTTGAGGTGCGGTGCCTTAAGTGTATTGGGTACTTACTTGCCGGTTGATGGTCGACACTCATCAGTTTTAATGGCTAGGATCTTATTTATGGTCGATAGGTTCTTGACCGAGTTGCAAGAAAAAGGCTGTCAAGCGATTAGTTGGCGATTGTTTGTCTCGCATTTCTTTCGCATGTCCTACGCAACAGATGTTTTGATGTATTTTGAGGATAAAAACTATCTATCGTCGGAGCAGTTTTTGTGTATTCATGCCGATATAAATAAATTGATTAATGATTTTCATTGTGACTGGTATAGTTCTCTTATAGGTAGAGTTGCTGCGATCTCTGGGCTTTCCTCGGAAAGTTTGAAAAGTGAAGTTCGTGATGATCTACCTTTAACTGAAACAATGCTTTATTGCCACCTAGGTCGGCCAGACCTGTTGAATATTGTTTTTTAGTGGTTGATGAGTTGCGCTCTCAGTAATGTGTTGCCGATGCTAGACAATCGGCAGCAGTTTGTCTATTTTGAGCTCTAATGTGTACTAAAAAATTAGAGTACTATCTTCTGCACCCACTTCAGAGATATCACGGGGGCTGCCTATTTAAAGAGGTAGTATCCAAAGATCGAGGCGTCGACGAACTATGAGCACTCAGAATAGTACAGGTATTTTTCGCCCGAATTCGTCAACTCGGTGACCAACACCACTAAATACGAAGTCAGGACAGTCATTAGTCAATTCCGACCTTGACCCTTCCCCTGGCCGGAGAATCGGCCATGTTTACCATGTTCCTTTTTCCAGGTGACATTCCGGACGACAGTCCTACCCACGTCTGGTTGATGACTATTGGTCTCGTTGCCTACTTCATCCCTCGTTGATGATGCACGGCCCGGCGGCTTGCCAGCCGCCGGTGCTGTTAAATGTATACAAAAGCCTTGTCGTCCCAGGGTGCGACAGGTTTAATTCTCTAGCGCATAATCCTGGACCTGCGTATCTATCGATTGCGACAGTTTTGCGCATTCTCTAAAGGACGCTGAAAGCCGCGAAGTCCGTGGACCGGTTGCGACAGTTTTAATTCTTTAAATTCATCTATACTAATATTGCCCTTTTTTAAACAGATCCAACCTTGATCACCGCACAGTCCAGCAGGCAGAACACGTGAAACATTCGACACTTACTGCCGCGCTGCTCTGCCTATCACTTATCACTCCGCTCAGGGCCGAACAGTATCAGGTCGTTACTGAAGAGTGGGCGCCGTACAACTACCAGGAGAAAGATCAGCTCACCGGCATGGCCACCGAGATCGTTCGAGGCATAATGACGCTGACTGGGGATGATTTTGAGGTGGTGCTGCTGCCTAGTATGCGAAGCGCCCGTGCATTGATGACCCGACCCAAGACCATCATGTATTCACTATTCCGTACGGCAGAGCGCGAACCGTTGTACAAGTGGGTAGGACCGATCGTGGAAGAGTCCATTCACCCCTATCAGTTAGCCAATGCGCAGCAGCCCGTGAATACCTTGGAGCAGCTACTGCGCGCGCCAAAAATTACGACGAGACATGCCGGCGTGATACCCGAGACTCTGCAGTCGCGGGGCTTTAACAACCTCAAAAAAATTGCAACCCAGAGCCTACAGCTCATCGCATGCTGCTAGCCGGGCGCACCGAGATCATCATAGGCGACTCCGATGCGGGAGTGGCTTACTACAGCCGCCAGTTGAACATCGCCCCCGGCACGCTGCGGAAGGTTCCCGTCGAGCTCTATCGCTCATCTCTGTACATCGCCTTCAGCCGCGACTGTGAGGACGAACTGGTAGCCTCTTGGTCCCACGCCCTGGCGCAGCTGCGTCACTCGGGCGAGCTGGAGCGCATACAGGGTCGATACAACCAAGCCATTGCCCAATGAAGGCGCGGAACCAACGCAAGCCCGCTTCGCACTTATCCAGTCTGCTCTTACTCAATGCGGGGATAAGTCATGAACATTTTTGCAACATACAGCCATCAGCCTTGGAACCAGGGAATGGCTTAACCCAGCCAAGCCAAAGAAGGTTGCGCAGCAGATGATGCGTCACCAAAGTGGAAGCGGAATTCTTCGAAGGAAAAGGTTACTGGTGCTTAACTGATACAGGGTCTTTCTGCGTGGGAGGCGGGCCGTTATTTATGGGGCGTTGGCGGATTATCTTGCCGATCCATCATGGGAATGACTGTGCATCCAAGTGCGTCCAGGAGCGATTGTTCGCGAAAATCCGCTTTCGGCCAAGAGGAGACCTTGGATGTATCTGGGAACCCGGGGCGATTCAGAGCGATGTAAACGAGGTTAGAATATGGTTGAATTTGAGGAGTGGATATGAAAGTCGAATGGAAGGCCAACAAAAAACTGAAGCCACAAATTATCCTGGATCGCCTAAAGGCATGCTCATCTATCGACGCCGAAGGCAAAGTTTCTTTCAATGGCTTCGAAATGCATGAGCTTAATTCCGTTCTTTTTACGATGATTGATTTTCATAAAACATTTAGTTATCACACCGCTAAGAGATTTTATAATCGAGCCTTGAACTCCTGGGTAAAATCCGGGAGCAAATTGGCTGATGATTTTTTGAAGGCATTAAAGGCAGAGGTGTTGGCTTATAACAAGCAGGCGCCGAAGGAGTACGTGCTAGTAACTTCGATATCGATAGGCGCGGGCTTTCCACTGCGAAGGATAGTGCTCGGCGATACGACTCTGGAATGTTACCCAGGCGGGCTTCCAAAAAAATATAAAACTCGAGAAACATATGATGCTCGTTGGAAATTTGAATCTCCATCTCTACCAGATAGCTACTGCCCGGTGGTTGTAAGATTCAAGTCGAAAAACGCCATGGATGGTGTAGAACATGCGCTACATGAACTGGATTTCATAAGGGGAGTCTTTTGTCTAGATATAAACCCCGCGTTTGAGCTTGCCTTTTCGATGCAGGCAATTCGAAGAGCGCCTATCAACAAGCTGACTTTAGGGGGAATGCACACGCTGCACAACAAGGATGGCAGTCTAAGTGATAGCAATATTTTTTGGTATGACTCGAACTATACTGAGCGAAGATCATTAAATCTGACAGCTGGAAAAAAAACGCAGTCGATGAAATTCTTTGAGTTCGTAACAGATAAGCTCAAGCATCATAAGGACGCGCACATTATCAAGGACGCCATCGTAAGATTTGTACGTGCCTTTGACGAGACTGATAAAAACTCATCTGTTCAACGGGGATGGGCTGCTTTGGAGTCAGTAATGGCTCCAAATGAAAATAATACGGATTTAGTCGTTGCGCGTTGCTCTTACCTTTATGGCGAGCGCGAGTATCATCGACAAATATTAGAGCATGTAAAAGACTACCGTAATCGAAATGTACATATGGGACAGTCTATCGATGATCCATCCCCTCATTGCTTCCAGATACAAAAATACTTTCGGCAGGCGGTTATTTTTCACTTAGCTGAAGTTGGCAATTTTTCTGGATTGCAAGATGCCAATAAATTCTTAGACTCGTCAGCTTCGATAGAGGAGCTGATGCGACAGCGAGAGCTTATTGATAAAGCTATTTTGTTCGTTAGCCCTGAATAAGCTAAAGATGAATCGCATCATTCGGTCGAAATGATTCACCCGTTACTCGACTAATCTTAAGCTATATATCAAACCTATGAGCATGCTTAATCGCCCCTAGTCTTCTAGACGCCTTCAACTGGCTCCTTTTGGCCGATTACTGCCCTTCGGACAGACTGCGGTTGGCCGTATGCGGGCGACGACGAACGTCCGCTTTTTCCGCCCAAAGCAGTCATTCGCGGCCGCCTCGCAAAAGCTTTATCTGGTGAGCAGTTCCTTGTGCAAGGTCACGAACGCTTGAACAGTCATCGGTGGTTGTCCCGTAACCTCGCCAATAATGGAATCCTCCCCCTCGAACACGCCGTGCTGGTAGTCCTTTGCAACTTCCAGCAGATGCTGAATGAGGAACGGCTGTAGGCCATCGCTCTGCAGCTCCTGGCGGTACTGATCCAGTGTTATCGCCACGTACTTGATCTCACGACCCAATACTCTGCCGACTTCGTCAGCTATGGCCTGCTGGTTCAGTTCAACCGGACCATGCAGCGGGTACGTCCTGCCCTTGTGGGATTCCGGATTTTCCAAGATTGCAGCGATCAGTCGAGCCTGATCCTCTGCTGCGATCGGGGCGTGACGACCTGAACCAAACGGCAGACGAATCTCGCCGTGTTCAACAATATGTTTGCGCCAGTGCGGGTAGATCAGCCACTGTGCAAAGTAAGTCGGTCGCAAGTGAGTCATATCCAGGCCCGACCAGTCAAACACTCGCTCGGCAGTGTAGTGATTAAGGGCCGCGTGACTCTGGGCCACGCGACGTGCGGAAATTTGAGACATGTTTACAACTGACTCTACTCCGGCTTCTTTAGCAGCGAGAGCGAAGTGGGCGGTCGCTTCAATCAAGCCAGGTGCGATTGGATAGACGAAATAAGTTCGCTTGATGCCTTCAAGCGCTGCTCGAACAGTGTTCAAGTCCAGCAGGTCCCCGACCACAACTTCGGCGCCCAAATGGCGCAGTCTGGCCGCTCGATCATCGTTCGTGCGGACCAGCGCACGAACCGCGTATTCTTTTTCGCGCAATATTTCAACGGTTCTCCGGCCGGTAAAACCGCCGGCGCCGGTAACGAGTATGGTGGGACTTGTCATCGTTCTTCTCTCTCTTTTGGTTTCCGACTGCATAATGGGCATGAATTTATGATGGGTGTAATACAGTTATATGATACGCATCATCTTTGTCAACGAATTCTTCAGTTCTAGGGAAATTCAGCACGTAAGTTTAGAGGGGGTGGTGTTGCAGGCGGGGGGGGGCTGGTGGGTCAGCAATCTGACGAGAGGGCTGGCAGCCTCCGGAACGAGTTCACCGAACGCCTGATGGGGGGCCGGAAGCCGAAGCCGTCGCGCTGATGAATCATTTTCGCGATGACGGCTTGGATTCAAATGCCTGCATGCCCAGCTTCACTGCGGGTCGGGCTTCTATCAACGCCAGCCAGCGTGCCATACGGGGCAACTTCTCCAAATCAATTTGGTCGCGCACCGATCTTGCAAAAGTAAACGCAGAAATATCGGCCATCGAGAAGGCATCGCCCGCTATGTACCCGCTCTCGAGAAATGCGTCTGCCGTCATCAGATGTTCCAACGCTCGCCGGTTTAGTGGCGCAGATGCATCTTGTTGCCCTATCTGGCGCAGAAAAAAAGCGGCGTGGCTTGGGGCGATAACATCCGTGACGAAGAAATAAAACCGGTCGTAGACCCTATACCGTTGAGCACTCGGCTCTATGGGCGACAGCCGACCAGGGGCCTGTTCGTCAGCGTACTGCATAATTGCATTTGACTGATTGATTACTAGAGTAGGTGAGACGCTGTGATCTACAAATGTCGGAGCCTTACCTAACGGGTTAAGCGCCAGATATTCTGGGGCGCGCTGATCGCCAGAGAGAAGGTCAAGACACCTCGGGGTAAATTCTATGCCCGCTTCAGCCAAGGCGATTGCAGCTCGCAGACTATTCCCCGTTGATGCGCCATAAAGCTCTCGTACTTCAGACATAAATTGCTAGCCTCGTAAATTGGTTACGCGAATGCGTCCACTAGGGACGATGTATGACTGTTTCAGCAATTTTGCTGACACTCTCAGTGGCTCGTCGGCGCTGAGCACAGCCTCAGTGCCTCAATTTGTACTTGACTGGTGTGTATTTACACATATGATGGTCGTCATGAAAAGCCCCCATGGCGCCGACCTTTGTCATTGCCTCGCCGCCAGACGCCATGCGCGTCTGCTGACCCGCCTCTACGATCGGCATCTGTCTGCTGCGAAACTCACTGTCTCGCAGTTTTCGACTCTTGCGTTGATCAATGAGCATCCCGGGATCCTGATCGCCGAATTGGCTGAGGTAATGGTCATGGAACGAACTACGTTGGTTCGGGCACTGAAGCCACTGCAGAACGAAGGTTATGTCGCTAGCCATGCCGAAGGGCCGCGTTCTGCCATCAGGCTCTCGCTGTCTGCGCAAGGACGAGCGAAGGTGGAGGAGGCCGAGCCCTATTGGAAAGCTGCGCAGCGTGAGCGTGAGGATCAAATCGGCGGGGTCGCAGCAGTTCTGATTCGTAACTCACTTCTTAAGCAGGCCGGCGGTAAATAAATTTTTTTGCGTGTTTTGTGTGTAATTACACATATGATTTTGACCCCGAAATGAGGAAGTACTTATGAAAGCTTTTCCAAGAATTTCGTCCCAGAGCGTTGTCGATCCAGCGGACCGAATCAGCGCGATCGACTTCGTGAACAGGCTCAATTGGTGGTTCGAGACTTGGGATGTGGAGGCAATGGTCGATGCCTTTCTACCGAACGCCGTCGCGTACCACTTCCATGGCACCATTCGTGGTCACGATGAGATTCGCCAGTTCTTCAAGAAGGACTATCCGTATCTGATTCCTGGGGTCAGCCGACACGCTACCAATCACATTGTCGATGTCGATGAAGACGGTGTGGTGGTGCGCTATCAGAATTTGCTTGTGCGCTACGCCACCCCAGAGTCGGCAGCGATGCTGGGAGATGGCCAAGCCATCGATAGCCCCGGTGATTTGCCTGCTATCTGGCTCTACTCGCCAATGATGGATCGCTTGCGTCGAACTGAACACGGCTGGAAAGTCTTCGAGCGGTTCATAGGTGGTTCAACTATCAACACGAGGCTCAACCCACCGACCACTGATCCTACTCAACTTGCCAAGTACATGCCCCAACTAAAGCAAGCGTAAACCTGCCATTGTCGAGCAGAAGATGATGGGGGCGTCGTTCCACACATGTTCGGCATAGCGAATCCCTTGCTGACAGTAAAGTCAGTCTTCATCCTTTGAGCGGCGCTTAGCAGCCCGCTCTTTTTTTGTGGGAGTGACAGGCCAGGCATTAATGACCGATTGTAGAAACTGCACAGACAGTTCAGGGCTATCCAGCGCTCTGGCAATGAGCATCGCCCCCGTGATCGACGACAGGACGCGTAGTGACTCTTGGTACTTCTCTTCACGATTTTCGCCTTCGACCAACGCCATCAGGGTATCGATCAAGTGCTCGACGCCTCTGGTGAAGGAGCTGCTGACCGTGCCACCGGTACGCGCGACATCCGCACCCAATGCAGGAATGGGACAACCCTCGGTCCAGTTATCCAGATGCGCTTGTGTCAGGTACGTCTTGACGAGCTCGGGAATAGATTTGGCATTTTGCCAATCCTGAATATTTGATTCAAATGTACGGCTGACCGCTTCTGACGCGAGCTGTTCCTTGCCGCCCGGAAACTGTCCGTAGAACCCGCCATGGGTCAGGCCAACTGAGCGCGAGAGCTCGCCGATACCAATTCCGTCGATGCCTTTTTCCCGATACAGCCGTGACGCTGCAGTAAGGATGGCTTCTTTGTTGGCTGCGGCCTGGTCTTTCGTCACTTTCATGAAAATTGCTCCTGTCGCCAGGTTGGCATCGCCTGGACATAACGATGTTGCTGGGCTGGCTTTCATGATATTCGTCATATAAAGTTGCTGCAATGGCTGTCTAGGCATCTGTAGAAGTCTCGCGGATCCCATGGCTTTAGCTCAAGTCAAATAATTCCCCGGTGGACCGGCCCCATGAAACGTAATGATCTGCGCTGTGTCGATCTGAATCTGCTGGTGGTGTTCGAAGCTCTTATTCAGGAGCGCAACCTAACCCGCGCCGCTGAAAAATTATCTCTAGGTCAGCCAGCGGTCAGCGCAGCGCTGGTGCGTTTGCGCAGGCTGTTCAACGACCCTCTGTTCGAGCGCATCGGTCGTCGAATGGTGCCCACCTCTCGTGCATTGCGTGCTGCACAGACGCTCGGGCCAGCGTTGGATTGCGTGTGTACTGCGATCACCGACACCAGGGTTTAACCGGGCTGATCCCTTTTTTTGTCATTAAATATGATGGCTATCATTATTAGTGATAGCCAACTTCACTCCCTTCGATTCGTCGTGACCTCGCGTGAGGCCGAGAATCCGCAAATTCCCAAACCGTCTGGCGGACACAACCCATGGAACAGTCACTCAAACCTTTGCGTTATCCCCTTGCTGCGTTGGCGCTGGTAGCGCTTGCCGCGTGTGAACGCACACCCGATGCCGCTCAGGTTCCCGGGGCGCCGCACGTTACCGTCGCGAAAGTGCTTGAGCAACCCATCACCGAGTGGGATGAAGTCACTGCTCGCCTGGAAGCACCAGAAACCGTAGAGGTTCGCCCACGGGTGTCGGGCCAGATCGAACGCGTTGCTTTTACCGATGGTGGGCTGGTTAAGAAGGGCGATTTGCTGTTCCAGATTGATCCACGTCCGTTCGAGCATGAAGTGCATCGCATCGAGGCGCAGTTGCAACAGGCACGCGCCACGCTGATCCGCACTAGCAACGAAGCGCAACGCGGACAGCGTCTGTTAAGTAGCAACGCGATCTCTGCCGAGCTCGCCGACACTCGTACGACCACGGCGCAGGAAGCCCGGGCCGGTGTCGATGCGATTCAGGCGCAGCTGGATCTAGCGCGTTTGAATCTCAGCTTCACCCGCGTCACGGCGCCGATCACCGGTCGCGTCAGCCGCGCGGAAATCACCGCCGGCAACATTGTCACCGCCGACACGACCGCGCTGACCAGCGTGGTCTCCACCGACAAGGTCTACGCATACTTCGATGCTGACGAACGCATGTTCCTCAAGTACAGCCTGCTTTCCCGCCAGGGCCAGCGCGGCCAGACCACGCCGGTCTACATGGGTCTTTCGAACGAGGAGGGCAACACGCACCTTGGGCAGATGAACTTTGTCGACAACCAGGTAAACCCGAAAACCGGCACCATCCGAGGCCGTGCGGTTTTTGATAACGCCGGCGGTCAGTACACCCCTGGTCTGTATGCGCGCTTGAAACTGGTGGGTAGCGCTGCCTATCCCGGTCTGTTGATCAAAGACGAAGCGGTCGGCACCGACCTCGGCAAGAAATTCGTGCTAGTGGTCGGCCAGGACAACAAAGCGGTTTATCGCAGCGTTGATCTGGGGCCGAAAACGGAAGGCCTGCGCATCGTGCGCAGCGGCTTGCAGAAAGAAGATCGCATCGTCATCAACGGCCTGCAGCGCGTCCGCCCCGGTGCTCTGATCGATCCGCAGGACGCGCCGATGGCGAGCCCGGAAACGGTCGCCACACTGGCTGGCCAGCGTCAGGCAATCGAAGCCGCCAATCAACCGGCTTCAGCTAAATCGCCTGCGCTGGTGAAAGCTGAATCTGCCGCTGCACCTCGCGGATAAGGAGCACTGACATGAAGTTCTCCCAGTTCTTTATCACGCGGCCGATTTTCGCCGCCGTGCTATCGCTGCTGATCCTGATCGCCGGAGCCATCTCGCTGTTCCAGTTACCGATCAGCGAATACCCGGAAGTGGTACCACCGACCGTGGTGGTCCACGCCAACTACCCCGGCGCCAACCCGAAAGTCATCGGTGAAACCGTGGCCGCGCCGTTGGAGCAGGCGATCACCGGAGTCGAGAACATGTTGTACATGTCCTCGCAATCCACCGCTGACGGCCGACTGACCCTGACCGTGACGTTCGCTTTGGGCACCGATCTGGACAACGCCCAGGTCCAGGTGCAGAACCGTGTGACCCGCACCGAACCCAAGCTGCCCGAGGAAGTGACGCGCATCGGTATTACCGTCGACAAGGCTTCTCCCGAGCTGACCTTGCTGGTGCATCTGGTGTCGCCGGACAAGCGCTACGACATGCTCTACCTGTCGAACTACGCGATCCTCAACGTCAAGGATGAGCTGTCGCGCCTCAACGGTATTGGCGATGTGAAGATGTTCGGTATCGGTGATTACTCGCTGCGTATCTGGCTCGATCCGAACAAGACCGCTTCGCGCAATCTGACCGCTACCGACGTGGTCAACGCGGTGCGCGAGCAGAACCGTCAGGTCGCTGCAGGACAACTGGGTTCGCCGCCGGCACCGAATGCCACGAGCTTCCAGATGTCGATCAACTCCCAGGGGCGGTTGGTCAGTGAAGAAGAGTTCGAGAACGTCATTATCCGCAGCGGTCCGGACGGCGAGATCACGCGTCTGAAAGACATCGCCCGGGTCGAGTTGGGCTCCAACCAGTACGCCTTACGCGCCTTGCTCAACAACGAGGAAGCGGTGGCGATGCCGATCTTCCAGCGTCCGGGCTCGAATGCGATCGACATCTCCAACCAGGTGCGGGCGAAGATGGCGGAGCTGAAGAAGAGTTTCCCGGAAGGCATGGACTACGAAATTGTCTATGACCCGACGATCTTCGTGCGCAGTTCGATCGAGGCGGTGGTTCACACGCTGTTCGAAGCGCTGATCCTCGTGGTGCTGGTGGTGATCCTGTTCCTGCAAACCTGGCGCGCCTCGATCATTCCGCTGGTCGCGGTGCCGGTGTCGCTGATCGGTACGTTTGCCGTGATGCACCTGTTCGGCTTCTCGTTGAATGCGCTGTCGCTGTTCGGCCTCGTGCTGGCGATCGGGATCGTGGTGGACGATGCGATCGTGGTGGTGGAGAACGTCGAACGGAACATCGAGTCGGGGCTGGAACCGGTCGAGGCGACCAAAAAAGCCATGGGCGAGGTGAGCGGTCCGATCATCGCCACGGCGCTGGTGTTGTGTGCGGTGTTCGTACCCGCAGCCTTTATTTCGGGCTTGACCGGGCAGTTCTACAAGCAATTTGCGTTGACGATTGCGATCTCTACGGTGATTTCGGCGTTCAACTCCCTGACCTTGTCACCGGCCTTGGCCGCCGTGTTGCTCAAGGCCCACGGTGCACCGAAGGACCGTTTCTCCAAAGTGTTGGATCGCCTGCTTGGTGGCTGGCTGTTCAAACCTTTCAACCGCTTCTTCGATAAGGCCAGCCATGGCTATGTGATTGCCGTGGCCAAGATCATTCGCGGCAGCAGCGTGGCGTTGCTGATTTACGCAGGTCTGATCGCCTTGACCTACATGGGCTTCAGCACCACGCCGACCGGTTTTGTGCCGACCCAGGACAAGAAGTACCTGGTGACTTTCGCCCAATTGCCGGACGCCGCCAGCCTGGATCGCACCGAAAACGTGATCCGGCGCATGAGCACCATCGCCATGAACGAACCAGGCTTCGACAGCGCCGTGGCCTTCCCGGGCCTTTCGATCAACGGCTTCACCAACAGTCCGAATGCCGGCATCGCCTTCATCGGTTTGCGGCCGTTCGATGAGCGCAAGGATCCGAGCCTGTCAGCCGGGGCGATTTCCGCTTCGCTGAACGCCAAGTTCGGCAGCATCCAGGACGCCTACATCGCGGTGTTTCCGCCGCCACCAGTGCAAGGCTTGGGCACCATCGGCGGGTTCCGTTTGCAGATCGAGGACCGGGGCAACCTGGGTTACGACGAGCTGTACAAAGAAACCATGAACATCATCACCAAGAGCCGCAGCGTTCCGGAGCTGGCCAACCTGTTCACCAGTTACACGGTCAACGTGCCGCAGGTCGAAGCCGCCATTGACCGCGAAAAAGCCAAGAACCATGGCGTGGCGATCAACGACATTTTCGACACGTTGCAGGTGTATCTGGGCTCGCTGTATGCCAATGACTTCAACCGTTTCGGGCGGACCTATCAGGTCAACGTACAGGCCGAACAACAGTTCCGCCAGGAGCCGGAACAGATCGGCCAATTGAAGGTGCGCAACGACCGCGGCGAGATGATCCCGCTGGCCACCTTCGTCAAGATCAGCCCTAGTTCGGGGCCTGACCGCGTCTCGCACTACAACGGTTTCGTCACCGCCGAAATCAACGGCAGCGCTGCGCCAGGCTACAGCTCCGGCCAGGCCCAGGCGGCGATTGAAAAACTGCTGAAAGAAGAACTGCCGAATGGCATGACCTACGAATGGACCGACCTGACCTACCAACAGATCCTGTCCGGCAACACCGCGTTGCTGGTGTTCCCGCTCTGCGTGTTGTTGGCGTTCCTGGTGCTGGCGGCGCTGTATGAAAGCTGGAGCCTGCCATTAGCGGTGATCCTGATCGTGCCGATGACCCTGCTATCGGCGATTGCCGGTGTGATCATTTCCAAGGGCGACAACAACATCTTTACCCAGATCGGCCTGATCGTGCTGGTTGGTCTGGCCTGCAAGAACGCGATCCTGATCGTCGAGTTTGCCAAGGACAAACAGGAGCAGGGCATGTCGCCGCTGGATGCGGTGCTGGAGGCTTGCCGCATGCGGTTGCGGCCGATCCTGATGACCTCGTTCGCCTTCATCATGGGTGTGATTCCGCTGGTGACGTCCACCGGTGCCGGCTCCGAAATGCGCCGAGCGATGGGGGTTGCGGTGTTCTCCGGGATGCTCGGCGTAACTTTCTTCGGCTTGCTGCTGACGCCGGTGTTCTTCGTGCTGATTCGTCGCTCCATTGAGCGCAAAAACGCGCGCAAGGTCGCCAAGGTTCACACAACAACCGCATTGAATCCGGAGGCACACTGATGAACACCTTGAAGCTTTTTTTACCCAGCCTTCTGGTCGTTGCGCTCGCCGCGTGTACGGTCGGTCCCGACTACAAGACGCCTGACACCGCGCCGGCCACTATCGTGTCGATCCAGGGCGGGCACTACGATCAATCACGGTTTGAAACGGTGTGGTGGCAGCAATTCGATGACCCCACGCTCAACCAGTTGGTGAGCAAATCCCTGGAAGGCAACCGCGATCTGCGCGTGGCGTTCGCCCGCTGGAAAGCGGCCCGAGCGATTCGGGACGACGTCAGCAACGACAATTTGCCGGTGGTTACCAGCCGCGTCAGCAGCCAACAAGGAAAGGGCCAAGTGCCCGGTCAGACCGAAAGCCGCGTCAATCAGGAGCGCTATGATCTTGGCCTCGACATGGCCTGGGAAGTCGATCTGTTCGGTCGCATCCAGCGCCAACTGGAATCCAGCGACGCCCAGGAAGATGCTGCCGCCGCAGACTTGTATCAACTGCGCGTGACGATGATTGCCGAATTGGTGGACGCCTATGGCCAATTGCGCGGCGCTCAACTGCGGGAAAAGATCGCCCTGGCCAACCTGAAGAACCAGCAGGATTCGCGCAGCGTGACGGTCAGCCTGCGCGATGCGGGCGTGGGTAATGAACTCGACGTAGTGCGCGCCGATGCACGTCTGGCTGCGGTCGAGGCTACGGTGCCGCAACTTCAAGCGGAGCAGGTGCGGCAGAAAAACCGCATTGCCACGCTGCTGGGTGAGCGTCCGAATACGTTGAGCGTGTCGTTGAGCCCCGCCGAGTTGCCAGCCATCGCCAAAGCGCTGTCGATTGGTGATCCCGCCGTGCTGCTGCGTCGGCGCCCGGATGTGCTCGCCGCCGAGCGCAGGCTGGCTTCCTCCACTGCGGATATCGGTGTGGCCACCGCCGACTTGTTCCCGCGCGTGAGCCTGAGCGGTTTTCTTGGTTTCACCGCCGGCCGTGGTTCGCAGATTGGTTCCAGTGCCGCCAGGGCCTGGAGTCTGGGACCGAGCATCACCTGGGCAGCATTTGATTTGGGCAGCGTGCGGGCGCGCATTCGCGGTGCCGACGCCAATGCCGAAGGCGCGCTGGCGACCTACGAACAGCAAGTGCTGCTGGCGCTGGAAGAGTCTGAAAACGCCTTCAGCGACTATGGCAAACGCCAACAACGCTTGTTGTCGTTGATCAAACAAAGCGAATCGAGCCGCGCCGCTGCCGACCTTGCGGCCATCCAGTACAAGGAAGGAACCGTGGATTATCTGGTGCTGCTGGATGCGCAGCGCGAGCGGCTCAACGCCGAAGATGCTCAGGCACTGGGTGAAACCGATCAGTACCGTGGCATCGTCGCGATCTATAAAGCGTTGGGTGGTGGTTGGGACAGCGGTGACGGCAGGGTCGCGAGTATTTATTGATAGACCGGTCGAAACCCCTGACGGAATCTTTGGCGCTAGATCAAAAGCGATTCAGAGACGGTGCAGCGTTTGCCTCGTCTGATCGTTCGTCATTATGATTCCAGCAGCGATTACTCGCACGTCGCTGCTGGTCTGGACTCCACAGGCAAGGCGTGTCGAGAACTGCGGCACCTTAAGGTAATAGGCCTGCCGAGCGATAGATCTCGATTGTTTTGTCATAAACGCTGATGTCATCACGCCCCCGAGCGATCAACTGAGCGCCCTCCACAGCCGCATAGATCGCCAGCGCCTGCTGCTGTCGCTCCTCGAGGCTCAACTGTGGCCGGCAAACAGACAACACTTCCGTCAGCCAGCGCACATTCAGTTCGGTGAAACCGTCAACCTCTGTCCTCACTTCTGGAGGTAAGTCATCGTATTCGGCAGACATGATCCCGCACAGACACATGCGATTGTCGTTGACCAGTGCCATGCGAAATACGTCGGTGTAACCCTTCATCCAAACATTCAGATCTTCGGAATGGCTTCGTAAACCATCAAGATACTGAAGACCATCCTCGGTGTAGCGTTTGGCCAAAGCCGCACCCAAGTCACCCTTGGTGGGGAAGTGGTAGTGAATGCTCGCGCTCTTGATGCCGACCTCTTTGGCCAGTTCACGAAAGCTCAAGCCATTGTAGCCTCGGGTCTGCACCATTTTTCGAGCAACCGCCATGATCGTTTCTCGCGTATCCGTCGTCACAATTTTACCTTTCTATCGATAGATAGACGTTGACAGTGAAAATGTTCTTGCCGTAGCTTATACCTATCGATAGGTAGATAGATAGTTATGGAGCTCGTATGAAGATTTTTGATATTCCTGGTTTTCCTAATCCGCTGCGCATTCGTATTGTTCTGGCCGAAAAAGGCCTGGGCTCGCAAATAGAGTTCATCAAGATCGACCTGCTCGCAGCGGAACACAAGCAACCCGCATTCCTGGCGATCAACCCGCTGGGTACCGTCCCAGTTCTGCAGCTGGATGACGGCACCAACATTTCTGAATGTACCGCAATCACCGAGTATCTGGACAACCTGGACGGCAACCCGACTCTTACCGGCAAAACGCCGAAGGAAAAGGCCATCATCCACATGATGCAAAAGCGCGCGGAGTCCGAACTGGCGGATCCGGTCGGGTTTTACTTTCACCACGCCACGCCGGGGCTCGGTGCCGCTCTGCAGCCATACAAGAGTCCTGAATGGGAAGGCCGTTTCGATTGGGGCAACCGTCAACGCGACAAAGCGGTCGCTGGAATGCACTACTTCGATCAGGTCCTACGCAGCCAGCCCTATATCGCCGGGGAGCAATTTTCCATGGCCGACATCACCGTACTTGCGGGGCTTGTGTTCGCCGGGTTCGCTTCCATCGCCATTCCCGAAGAGTGCACCGCGCTCCTTGCCTGGCAAACCAAGGTGCAGCAACGCCCGAGCGTGAAAAGTCCCGCTTGATCCTGCTCCGCCCCGTCGCCAACCCGTGCGGGGCGGACCTTACACCCACCGTCTTTATCAGGTACATCTCTATGACCGTATTCAACACCCGGTGGGCGTTGCGCCGTACCTTCGCCCTCGTCGCGCTGGCGACTACCTGCTCGACACTGGCGGTTCAGGCCAGCGCCACCCCGGCAGAGCCCAAAGTGACTTCCAGCTACACCCATCAAACCGCGCCGACCCGATTCGTCGAAGTGGATGGTGCGCGCCTGGCTTACCGCCGATTTGGCAAAGCCGGTGGCGTACCGCTGGTGTTTCTCCAGCATTTCGTCGGCAACCTCGACAGTTGGGACCCGAAAGTCATCGACGGTTTTGCCCGTGATCGCGAAGTCATACTTTTCGACAATGCCGGCGTCGCCAGCTCAAGCGGTGAAGTGCCGAATAATATCCAGGGCATGGCCAAATACGCCACCGGGCTGCTCCAGCGGCTGGGTGTAAACAAGGCTGATTTACTTGGCTTTTCCATGGGTAGTCTGATCGCCCAGCAAGTGACGCTTGATCATCCGGAACTGGTACGTCGTCTGATTCTGGTCGGCTCCTCACCTCGTGGTGGCGTAGGCATGGCTTCGCTGACGCCGGAGTTCCAAGGCTACCTGGCGAAAAAACGCGACATACCGGATGAGCTGTTGTTGGACGTGTTTTTCACCCAAACCGCAGAAAGCCAGACCGCCGGACGTGAGTTTCTTACCCGTCTGCGTGCACGCAAGGTCAATCGCGATGTCGATGTCGATAGCAAGACTGCACCCGCACAAGCAGCCGCCATCGCTGGCTGGGGAGCGCCGGCCGACAACGCCAACGACTACCTGAAAGGCATCAAGCAACCGACGCTGGTAGTCGCCGGCAGCCATGACATTGTCTTCTACACGGCCAATGACGTGACCTTGCAGCAGACTTTGCCCAACGCCCAGCTGGTGATCTACCCGGATTCAAACCATGGCGCGATCTATCAATACCCGGATCTGTTTTTGAAACACGCCACGCTGTTTCTCAATGGGGTGAAGTAGTCGAAACAATACACTGACGATTTGCTCGACAGCACATGCCGCACCACCGATTAGGCTCCAAGTCAGGCCTGCGTCTAAAGATCTGACGAGCGAAGAATCCAGGATCTCAGATTATGAAAGCGATTCAGTTCCGTAGCTTCGGCGGCCCCGACGTACTCGAGTACGTCGACTTGCCAATGCCTGTACCGGGGCCCGGAGAGGTATTGATAGACACCTCTGCGATCGGGGTGAATTTTCCAGATATTCGTGAACGGTTGGGCATGTATAACCGGCCCGAAACACGCGTTGGTGGTGTCACGCTGCCGCATGTAGCCGGACTTCAGGTGGTCGGACGCGTCTCGGAAACAGGGGCGGGCGTTGACCCTGCCGTTGTCGGGCGCAAGGTTATGGCCTTGATGCCTAAAGGCGCATACGCACAACAGGCTATTGCCCGTGCTGACATGCTGGTAATGCTGGATGAGTGGGCGAACGACGTCGCCATGGCGGGTTTACCTTGTCAGGGAGTGACTGCGTTCCTCGCTCTACGCACATGCGCGCATTTACAGTCAGGTGAAAGCGTTTTGATTCAAGGTGCCGCCGGGGGGGTTGGCAGTCTGGCTGTGCAGATCGCTAAAGCCATGGGCGCACAGACAGTTTTCGGTACGGCCAGCACTGAAAGTCGACGCGCATTTGTACGCAGCCTCGGGGCCGACTATGCCATTAGCTACGACACTCCCCAGTGGCCGGAGCGGGTGCTTGAACTGACCGAGGGGCGTGGAGTTGATGTGATTCTCGAAACCATCGGCGGCGAAGTGTTCGATCAGAACTTTGAGTGTCTCGCAATGCTGGGGCGTTGTGTGGTGGTGGGCTCCACAAGGGGGCCAGGCGAGGCATTGGCGCCTCGTCGGTTGATGGCCAAAGCGCAAACCTTGACCGGCGTGTACCTGCCGACGTTCTTCCAGCGCCCAACGTTGATTCGCGAGGCTTTGCAATTCCTCGCTGATGGCGTTTCAGGCGGAGTGATCAGACCAGTCATCGGCGCGACGTTACCCCTGAGCGAAACGGGGCTGGCGCACGCCTTATTGGAGCGAAGGGAAGTGCAAGGCGTCATTGTGCTGGATCCGAACCTCTAAGAGTGAATCACCGATTCCCCTGAATTTTCTTGCGAATTAGGGACGCTGGAGCTTCTGTGGTGTTCATCAGGCGGCCACATGCTCATCTGTAAATATGTCCATCACGAGAGGAGCGCGCTATGCGCCGTCACGGCTTCACTGCAAGTGCAAGATGTTTGACGCTTGGACTGATGCTCGCGTGGGGCGGCCATGCGACGGCAGCCGATATTCACTACCGGTTCATCACGGTCGCTGGCAACAATCTGTTTTATCGGGAGGCCGGCGATCCTCATAAACCAACCATTCTGCTGCTTCATGGTTTTCCGTCGTCTTCGCACATGTTTCGCGACCTGATCCCTGAGCTAGCACAGTATTTTCACGTGCTGGCCCCTGATTACCTCGGTATGGGATACAGCGCTGTCCCCAACGCAGCACCCTTGACGCCGCTTACCTTCGACGCGTTAGGTCAATCGATGGAAGAGTTGGTTCGGGAGTTAGGAATTAAAAGCGCGGTGATCTTCATGCAGGACTTTGGCGGCCCTGTCGGAATGCGCCTGGCGACACGTAATCCACAGTGGGTGCGGGGACTGGTCATCCAGAACACGCCGATTACGCTGGATGGATGGGAGCCCGCGAGGTTGAAAGCGATTCAGGCAAACGTTGGTCCGCAAACGCCTGAGAAACGTTCAGCCGCCCAGGCGCGGGTTGTTCTGGCGACTGACCTGTTTCTTTATCAGCACGGTGCCCGCAATCCCGATGACCTTAATCCTGACGCGTGGGCAAACGATGCCTTTGCGCTCAGCGATCCCGAGAAACGGCGAGCCATGACGGATCTGCAGCTCGATATCGGATCAAACCTCGCGTTGTACCCGCAATGGCAAGCTTACTTGCGAAAGGCTCAACCCACGACGTTGGTGGTCTGGGGAGATGGCGACCCGATTTTTACGCCGCGAGGCGCCGATTCCATCAAGGAGTTCGTACCCGGGGCTCAGATCCACCATTACAACACCGGGCATTTTGCGCTGGAGGAAGAGCATCGCGACATCGCCCAACGCATTATTCAGGTCTTTGCCGGGCAATGAGGCATCAGGAGATTGGCATGTCGGATAGAGGTAATACCCCAACAGAAGAGACAGCTCGCCGGGCAGATGCTTTCGCCTTCCCCTTATTGGCCATGGTGCTGTTCGCATTCTTCTTTGCTGCGAGCACACCTTCGCCTCTGTTCGTGGTGTTTCAGCGTGATTGGGGATTTTCCTCCGGGATGCTGACCGTTGCGTTCTCGGTGTACGCCATCGCACTGTTGGTCGCTCTACTCATTGCCGGGTCGTTGTCGGACCATATCGGTCGACGTTCGGTGGTTATCGGCGCGCTTGGTTTGCAGACCCTGGCGATGATTCTTTTCGTGTATGCCGGTGATATAAATCAACTTATTGTGGCGCGTTGTTTCCAAGGGTTGGCGACGGGAATTGCCAGTGGTGCATTGTCGGCGGCTGTGGTCGAGGCAGCACCTGTCGGCCACAAGAAGGCAGGGGTACTGTTCAGCAGCATCGCTCCGTTAGCGGGATTGGCCACAGGATCGTTAATCACAGGATTGTCTATGTACTGGATCGGGCGACCGGAGGTGATGATATTCGCGGTGCTGGCGTTCATTTTCTCGATTGCGGCGGTGGGTGTTGCCACGGTCCCGGAAACGGCGACTCGGCGTGCCGGTGCTTTGGGATCGTTGAAGCCTCGTATTTCGGTGAATGCCAGGGCCCAGACTGCTTACGTTCGAAGCATACCGCTGTTGCTAGCCATCTGGGCGCTGTGCGGCCTGTACATGTCACTGGCGCCCTCGATTCTTTATGGAATATTCAACGTGAACAGCGCCGGACTCAACGGTCTGACAGTGGCTGCGTTGTGCGGTCCCGCAGCCATTGCAGCAGCAGTTTTGGGCCGTTTCCTCACGCTCTCTCTTTGCGCTGCAGTGGGCGCTATAGCCATGGTCGTTGGGGTGAGTGTCCTGATCATGTCTCTGTTGGGAGGAGGGGTCGCAGTATTTTTCATCGGCACGCTAATTGCGGGAGTGGGATCTGGAGCGGGATTCTCGGCGGTTATGCAAACGCTGGCGACACTCGCCGAAGAACATGAGCGAGCGGAGCTCTTCGCGGCGATTTTTGTGGCCTGTTATTTGTCGTTGAGCCTCCCTCCTGTCATGGCCGGATTCGGAGTCGGAGTTTTCGGCCTGCTAGACACCAGCTGGGTTTATCTCGCCGCGCTGTTACTGGTAGCACTGACCACCAGCCTGACGCATTGGCGAGTGTATCGTGGTAACAATTAGCAAGTCAGTAGACCAGTCAAAGGCTAATGGACTGCGGGGAAAGGAAACCTCTAAGCCATGCTTTGCAGGTAAAGGTCGAAAGCGGACGAAGTCGAACGTCTGCTATTGGCCGATAGCTGCCGTTCACCAATAACCGCTTTAGACCAATAGCAGTCGTTCAGAGGACGCCGTTATCGACCCATGGCTGCCGGTGGCCGACAGCAGCCATTTCCTACTCACATACCCGCGGCCATAACTCATAAAACGCCTATCATAGCCTATCGCCATGCTGCGCAAGAAGTTGCGCAGTAGGTCGTAATATTTCAGGGGGTAAATGCTCTACAGCCCATGCCGATAAAGGCCTGTAGCCAAGTGCGCAAGAAGTTGCGCAGTACTGCGCAACTTCTTGCGCACTTTCTCCCGACTTTACCGCTGAAAAACGCCGCAAATGATCAACGACTACCGTGGCGCCCCCGCCATCCGGGCACCGCGCAAAACTTGGCACGCTCCTTGATAACTCTCAGCCACCCACCGGGCGATTTCGCCTCCGGGCCCTTAACTTTATTCCGCAAGGAGAGCACCCCATGGCAACACCAGCGTACATGTCGGTTACCGGCGAAAAACAAGGCCTGATCACTGCCGGCGCCTTCACCGCCGACTCCGTTGGCAACACCTACCAGGAAGGCCACGAAGACCAGGTCATGGTTCAGGCTTTCAGCCACGACGTGATCATCCCGCGTGACCCACAGTCCGGTCAGCCAACCGGTCAGCGCGTGCACAAGCCAGTCGTGATCACCAAGGTCTACGACAAGTCGTCGCCTCTGCTGCAAGCCGCTCTGACCTCCGGCGAGCGCATGAGCGAAATCGTTATCCAGTGGTACCGCACTTCGGCTCAAGGCACCCAAGAGCACTACTACACCACCAAACTGGAAGACGCGATCATCGTCGCCATCAACAACAAAATGCACAACTGCCAGGACCCGTCGAACGCCCACTTCACCCACCTGGAAGAAGTGCAGTTCACCTACCGCAAAATCACCTGGACCCACGAGGTATCCGGTACTTCGGGTTCCGATGACTGGCGTGCTCCAGTCGTTTAATTACGGCTGACCGTTACACGCATCGGCCAGCTCTGCTGGTCGATGTTGTTTACGCCCCTCCAGAATTTCGCGTACGTTGAGCCGCTTTTTCGCGGTCGTCGACGAGCGCCGCTGTACAGCACGAGGAACAAGGGATGTTCGCGCCGGCCAATGAAACCCACTTTGCCCTGACCATCGAAGGGCTTTCCGCCGACTTTCAGGTGTTTACCCTCACCGGCCGGGAAGCCATCAGCCAGCCTTTTGTCTTTGAGGTGGAGCTGGTCAGTGAGCAGCCGTCGCTGGACCTCGAAACCCTGCTGCACAAACCGGCCTTTCTGCAGCTGTCGCCTGACGGCAGCGGCATTCATGGCCAGATCTACCGCGCCGCGCAAGGCGATTCCGGCAAGCGCCTGACCCGATATTCGGTGACCCTGCGCCCGCAACTGGCGTATCTGGCGCACCGCATCAACCAGCGCATCTTCCAGAACCTCAGCGTGCCGAAAATCATCGGCATGGTGCTCGAAGAGCACGGCATTCAAAGCAACGCCTACGAATTCAAGACCGGTTCGATCTATCCCGAGCGCATCTACTGCGTGCAATACGACGAGTCGGACCTGCACTTCATCCAGCGTCTGTGTGAAGAAGAAGGCATTCACTACCACTTCCAGCACAGCGCCAACGCGCACAAGCTCGTTTTCGGCGATGACCAGACGGTGTTCCCGAAACTTGCGCCCGTGCCCTATCAGCAAGACTCCGGCATGGTCGCCAGCAACCCGGTGATCAAGCGTTTCGACCTGCGCCTGGAAACCCGCACCAGCCGCACCACCCGCCGCGACTACGACTTCGAAAAACCGCGCCTGACCCTGGAAAGCGAAAACCGTGGCGACGCCCTGCCCGACCTTGAAGACTACGATTACCCGGGCCGCTTCATCGACCGCGAGCGCGGCAAGCACCTGGCCAAACGCGCCCTCGAACGCCACCGCAGCGACTTCCAGCTCGCCGAAGGCAAGAGCGATCAGCCGTTGCTGGTCAGCGGCCACTTTCTTGCTCTGACCGAACACCCGAAAGCCAAATGGAACGACCTCTGGCTGCTCACCGAAGTGCTGCACGAAGGCAAGCAGCCGCAGGTGCTCGAAGAGTCAGTGACCAGCGACACCACGGCGCTGAAAGACGATTTCCATCAGGGCTATCGCAACCGCTTTCAGGCCACGCCGTGGGACGTACCGAACCGCCCGCCGCTGCGCCACCCGAAACCGCGCATCCTCGGCAGCCAGAGCGCGGTGGTCACCGGCCCGAAAGGCGAAGAAATCCACTGCGACGAATACGGCCGGGTCAAAGTCCAGTTCCACTGGGATCGCGAAGGTCAGGCCGACGACAAAACCAGTTGCTGGCTGCGCGTCTCCAGCGCCTGGGCCGGCGCCCAGTACGGCGGCATTGCCATCCCGCGCATCGGCATGGAAGTGCTGGTCACCTTCCTTGAAGGCGACCCCGACCAGCCCTTGATCAGCGGCTGCCTGTACCACAAGGAAAACACCGTCCCCTATCCACTGCCGGCGAACAAGACCCGCAGCACCTTCAAGACCCTGAGTTCCATGGGTGGCGGCGGTTACAACGAGCTGCGCATCGAAGACAAGAAAGGCCAGGAACAGATCTACCTGCACGCCCAGCGCGACTGGGACGAAAACATCGAGCACGACCAGAAAATCCGCGTCGGCAACGAACGCCACGACATCGTCGAACAAAACAGCTACACCGAATTCAAGGCCGAAGAACACCACACCGTCTACGCCGACCGCAAAGTCGAAACCCGCGCCAACGACCACCTCACCGTCGGTGTGAATCAGCACATCAAGATCGGCACCGGCCAGTTCATCGACGCAGGGCAGGAAATCCACCTGAGCAGCGGCATGAAAGTCGTGATGGAAGCAGGCGCCGAGTTAACTCTGGTCGGCGGTGGGAGCTTCATCAAGATCGACGCTGGCGGCGTGACCATGAGCGGCCCGGTGATCAATATGAACTCCGGCGGTGGGCCGGGTAGTGGCACGGGGGCTGCGCCGTTGTTGCCCGGCATTCTGAAACAGGCCGAGGCCGACAAGGCCGGCCAGGTCCTGACCCCGGCGCAAATCAACACCCTCAAACGCAACGCGCCGTTCTGCGAAGAATGCGAAAAATGCAAGGCAGGTGCCTGTGCCATCTGAACAAATCACCCCCAAAGACTGGCTGGCGCAACAGCCACTGCAAAGCGGCGAGCGCCTGTACCTGATCATCAGCGCGGCCAGCGACAGCGATGCGCTGAAAAACCTGTACCTGACCGAACCCACCGCCCAGCTCATCCCGATCTGGGGCGGTACCCCCTACTCCAACTGGCAACCGGTGATGCCCTACCTCACCGAACTCAACGCCAACTCCGCCTTCCTGCCCTGGATCGCCGAAACCGACGCGCCCGACTGGGGCTGGCTGGCGGTCTCGCGCTCAGCGCCGAACGACGTCTTCGAACACCTGCGCAGCCTCACGCAGGTGAAAATGCCGGATGGCACCGAGGTGTTTTTCCGGTTTTGGGATGGGCGGCATATCTACCCGATTCTGCATGGACTGGGCGAAAAGGCTGGGGAAGTGATGCCGATGTTTGAGCGGTATCTGATTAATGGGCAGGCGCTGGAAGTGGGCACGCGGGGGGGGCCGGAGGTGCGGGACTGGCCTTGGTGGGAGGTGCCTGAGAATCTCTTGAAAGCACTCGCGGAAACAGACCACACCACCGTCGTCGAGAACCTGATGCAGTGGCTATCAGAAGATTGCCCGGCGCTTTACTTCGAATTTCCCGAAGCCAACTTGCGCAGAAAAGTTGAGCGCTTCGTGCGCCAGAACCCAAACACAGAAGATATGGCAGAGCGCCTTGCCGCACAGCTGACAAAGGAAGTCACGTCATGAATACCCCGATTGGTACCCTGGTCCTACGTGTGCTGGACGCCAAAACACCTGACGCGAGCCTGATTCTCAAAGACTTCAAAAACTGCCTAAGTGATTACAAGGAATGGGCAGACGGTTTCTGGACTGGCTGGGCGCTGGACGTCGACCAGACCTTCAAGGTCGGCAATGAAGTCCGCGTGACGGAACGCAAGACCAAGACTGGCGCCGTTGAAACCTATGCGACCTGCCCACTGGTGGGTGATTTCACGCTGATCCACATGTTTGAGTCAGCGCGATTTGTACCTATCGGAAATACTCCAGTGAAACTGGAGCCAGTCACCAAAGGCACCTTTTACGACGACGTTACCGGTCCGGTCATCGAAACCATGATCGGCCCAAGCGGCATCAAAGTGATCGAGGGGGCCAAGAAAGGCCAGACCTATCGCATCACCTTCTTCCCCAACGTATCCCAGAGTGACGTCAAAGCACTCTATGACTCCTATAAAGGCGTTATCGGCAAGCTTGAAGGCTGGCTGCAAAGCGAATGGTCGAGCAAGTTTCAGCCGCAGTGGGCGAGCTACTCGGCGGCAGATCGTGCGGGGCGCTCGGTCATTTTGCTCAAACGAGCGCTGGACGGTTTTGAGCAAGCTCTACTCCGTCTGTGGGATGACATCAAAAGCCTGTTCGACCTGCTCGCTCACCCTCAAAAAAACTACGCAAAACTCAAAGACTATTTGTCGGACGTCGAAATAGACAGGCTATACGCTGCTTCGAAAGAGTCCATTGCTTCAGGGTTGCTGATCCTCAGCGACGAACCGCTGATGTTCATCTATGTATCGGCAATCGTGGCGTGGGTCGGCATGCTCCCGCCCCAGGTCATTGTCGATGTTATGACGGCGATTGCTTCGGAGTTTCTGATCAACGTACTGCTGGGTATCTGCCTAACAGGCGGCGCTGGATTGGCTGTCAGAGCCGGGACAAAAGTCATTACCACGGTCAAATCGGGCGAAGCAATCAAGTACCTGGACGATCTTGCCTCGACCCTAATGACACTCAGCAACAAACACGCCCTGCCCGCCCACGCGCAAGTGTCGAAGCCCATCATCGCCAGCGCTAGAAACGTGCCGATGAAGCCTGCCAAAACCGCAGTGCTGAAAATCGATGAAGCTACTACTGAAGCACCAAAGGCTGCCGCAGCGAAGGCTGAGCCCAAAAGTCATGTAGCGGGGCTGCCGCCAAAAAGCCAGCTGCCGAAAACTACAGATACTCCAAAACAGGAAGTTAAAGACGCCTCTTCGTTTCCACGAGACAAAAAACAGAATCAAACCTCGCTCCAGCCAAAGGAAAACGTCGACGACGCTCCCGATCAATCCAAGACGCCCGACGACAAAAGCGCCACCTGCGCCAAGAAAACCTGCACCAATGGTTGCCCGGTTTCGATGGTGACAGGTGAAGAGCTGTTGACGATTACCGACGGTGAGCTTGGCGGTTTGCTGCCCTTTACATGGACGCGTCTCTATCGCACCAGTGCGGCGGAAATCGACTGCGGCCTCGGTTATGGTTGGAGTCACGCCCTCGCCCAGCGGGTGGACATCAATGGTGATGAAGTCGTTTGGACTGACCACGAAAACCGTGTCACGACCTTTCCGATGCCGAGCGAGCAGCGCCCGGCAATCACCAACAGCCTTTCGGAAGCGGCTATCTTCATTGGCAGCGATCCTTCGGAGCTCGTTCTCACACAGGCTGGTGAACGTAAGCAGTTCTATCACTTCCGCTTCAACAGCAAAGGCACGACGCTGATCGCTATCAGCGACAACTACGACAATCGCCTGCAGATCACCCGTGACATCCACGGTCGAATCAAGCGCGTGGACAACGGGGCCGGTCGAGCACTTCTGGTTCGGTATGACCGCAAACACATCATCGCTATCGATTATCAGCAATTTGTCCCGGCAGACACACTGGAAGATGCGTGGAGCACCGTTCAGACCCTGGTCACCTACACGTACGATGCTCAGCAGCGCCTGACCAACGCCACGAACGCTGCCGGTGAGTCTGAGCGTTACACCTACAACGAACAGAACGTCATTCTCGAGCGGCAACTTGCCGGTGGCGCGAGCTTCTACTGGGAATGGGAAAAGGAAGGCAAGTCCGCGCGTTGCATCCATCACTGGGCCAGTTTCTCGCAGATGGACGCGCATTACGCCTGGGATGACAACGGTAGTGTCACGGTAACCAACGCCGATGGCAGTGAAGAAGTCTACACCCACGATGACAAGGCTCGACTCGTCGCCAAGGTTGATCCGGATGGCGCCGAACACCTCAAAGCTTACGACGACCAAGGCCGGTTGATCGCCGAAAAGGATCCCCTCGGCGCGGTCACTGAATACCAGTACAACGAGGCCGGTCGACTGGTCGCGGTCATCCCGCCGGAAGACATGCCGACCTCCTACGAGTACTACCACGGTTACGTCCGTGTGGTTAATCGTGGCTCGGCCAAATGGATCTACTGGCGCAACGACCAGGGCGATATCACCGAACAAGTTGATCCGGATGGCAACTCGACACACTACAGCTACGATCGCCAGGGTCGACTGCTGGAAATCAAGCATCCTGATGGGAGCCGTCATCAACTGGGCTGGAACAACCTCGGCCAATTGCTGGAGGAGCGCCTTCCCGACGGCGGTCAACGTAAATATCGCTACGACGCACTCGGCCGGCAGATCACACGTCAGGCTGAAACAGGTGCAATCACCCACTACCAGTGGGATGCTGCAAACCGTCTGGCACAGATCACCCTGCCCGGTGGTGCCACCCGCGCGTTTACCTACAACCCTTACGGGCGCGTCACGGCTGAACGCGACGAACTGGGCCGCATCACTCGCTACGAATATGCCGATAACCTGCACCTGGTCAGCCGCCGCATCAACCCGGACGGCAGCCAACTGCGCTACCGCTACGACAACGCGCGCCTGCTGCTCACCGACATCGAAAACGAACGCGGCGAACACTACCATCTAGATTACTACTCGAACGGCTTGATCCAGCAGGAAACCGGTTTCGACGGACGTAGCACTGCCTACGAGTATGACCTCAACGGCAAGCTGCTGAAGAAAACCGAATTCGGCGACGACGGCAGCGAACTGGTCACCGAGTACCAGCGCGACGCTGCCGGCCGACTGCTAGTGAAGACCCTGCCGGACGGCGAGGAAATTCACTACAGCTACGACGCACTGGGCCGTCTGGTCAACGTGAACGATGGTCATTGGCCGCTTGCCTACGAATACGATGAGCAGGATCGGCTGATCACCGAGCACCAAGGCTGGGGCACCACACGTTACGAATACGACAACGTTGGACAGCTCAGTCACTGCCGACTGCCGGATGGCAGCACACTCGATTATCGCCATCAACCCGGCGGGAATCTCAGCAGCATCGACCTCAACGGCACGCGCCTGACTTCCCACCAGTTCAGTGCCGGTCGTGAACAGCAGCGCCAGCAAGGTCTGCTGCTCAGCCAATACCAATACGACGAACAAGGTCGTCTGCAAGCGCACAGCGTCAGTCAACGCGACAAAAACTTGTTCCAGCGTCGCTACACCTACGACGCCAACGGCAACCTCGCCGTCATCGACGACAGTCGCAAAGGCAATCGCAGCTACCACTACGATCCGCTGGATCGCCTGATCAACGTACGTGGCGCAATGTCCGAAAGCTTTGCCCATGACCCTGCTGGCAACCTGCTCGGTCAGACCGACATGCCTGTTGCCAATCTGGCCAACGTCAAAGGCAACCGCCTGCTGATGCAGGGCGACCGCCACTACGACTACGACGCCTACGGCAACCTGATCCGCGAGCGGCGCGGCGCTGGCCAGAAACTCGTCACTGAATATCGCTATGACTGCCAGCATCGCCTGGTCGAGGTGAGCCTTCCTGGCGGAGGAATCGCGTCCTACAAATACGACGCTTTCGGTCGCCGCATCGAGAAAACCGTCGACGGACACACCACCGAGTTCTTGTGGCAAGGCGAACGCCTGATCGCTGAAAGCGCGGGTAGCCGTTATCGAACTTACATCTACGAACCCGGTAGTTTCCGTCCACTGGCGATGCTCGACGGCGAAGGCCCGCTAAGAGCGGCCCCGTTCTACTACCAACTCGACCACCTCGGCACGCCGCAGGAACTCACCGACTACAGTGGTGAGATCATGTGGTCGGCGAAATACCGTGCTTACGGCAATCTTGCAGCCCTGGACGTCAGCGAAATCGACAATCCGCTGCGCTTCCAAGGTCAGTACTACGACGCAGAGACGGGGTTACATTACAACCGGCACCGCTACTACAATCCGAGCACAGCGCGGTATCTGACGCCGGATCCGATCAAGCTTGCGGGTGGATTGAACAACTACCAGTACGTACCGAACCCTACGGGGTGGGTGGATCCGTTGGGGTTAAGTTGCGTTCCCAGTGATTGCCCCGATACCAGGCGCGCAGAGCTAAATGAAAAATACGGTCGCACTGGAGATGTTAACAAAGATATAAATATACGTTCTAGAAAAGAAACTGCGACGGCCTTTTATCGAAGCCAAGGCTTCGAGGAAACGAGCATTCCAGGACATTTGAACGGCATAGACTTTAATCAGCCAGTGAATGTTGAAGCTGTAAACCGAGGGAAAACCGTGTATCAGTATCAGTCGCCTGGCGCACCTCAAGGTAATTATTATTCTTTGAACCCAGCTACCACACCATCGGAGCTAGGTATTGGTCCGCTGGGTGATAACCGCGCAGCGGGCACTGTGGAGTTGAAGCTCCAAGGTGTTTATCGAACCACCGAGAAGCAAAAAGTTTTGAAATCCAAAGCTAAGTCCATAGACGACACGTGGTCAGTGCGCGGTATGACTCAACCTTCATCCGGTGGAGGCACGCAAATTTTCAGTGCATCCAAAGGTAGTTTTGAAAAACAGTAACACTTTCATAGGCAAAAAAATGAATCAAGCTCTGCTCTACGAAATTGCTAAACGCACCGGATTTATTGTCACATTATTCTCCGATCATCCGGATTTTTTTTCATCTTGGTCGCTACGGATAAAAAAGCACGATGCGTCATATATGATCGAACAAGACGGAAGAGATGGATGGATGATTTTCTACAAGGAAATTGCTCCAAACAAATATCAAGAATTAGACAAAAAGATATCCCATTCGATGAATGATGATGAGAAGGCAAATACCTGTGAGGCCTGGCTTAAAACAATTTGAAGCAATCATTTGAAGGTGAAAGAAAATAGCTCATCGGAGTGCTGCGCGGAGTCAGGCAGTACCGAGTGCTGACGTCGTCCGTAACTAGCGATACTAATGCGTTGGAAAACAGCTCCATCTGTGCTATCGCACTGCGTCCAGAATCGTCGTAGAACGTACCTAATCGCAGTCGCTAAGCCACCCGACCGCGCTTGTCGGCTGCCAGGGCTGCGATGGTCGGCTGTCGATGTGGCTAGTTTCCAAAGCCCATTGATTAGCCCAAACACGGGTTAAATGCCTATCAGCGACAATTTCTATACGACTGGAAAGGGCCTTATAAAAGCCGCGCTTCAGTGCACCCTTGGCTAGCTCGGAAGCTGGAAACTGCTCTACGGCTCAATGGTTTGAATACTTTATTTCTTCCGGGCCAACTCCCAGTGGTTTCATTTTGAGGCTTCGAAGTATTTACGAAACTCACGGCTATTTCAGTCCGGATCTGAAGCCATCCACCAAATCGAACTCTCTGTACGGTACCGGTGGTGCGTAGCAATTCATTCCTCAACCGGGTACCACCACTATCATCAAAGTAGATGAAGTCACAATTTTTCCGGAGAAGTAACAGTGCTAACCGATCTAGAGGCGCGCGTAGTGCTCAAAGAGCTGATCGTAAAATACCTCAAGGGAAGAGATCCCGATTACGACCGTCTGATCGATATTGTTCAAGATCCTTCGCGCCAAGTTCCGGTCAGGGGCGTGCTTGTAGACATTAGTCGCTACAACGAAGCTCAGTACTCGCAGCATGAGCTAGAGCTGATCGACGACCTTTTGTGCATGTATGGTTGAGACAGAACGTGCTGGTAGGCGGGCAAAAGGTAAAAATCTCAACGCATCCGATCAGCGACTGCTAAAGCCGTACGAGACCAACCGAGCGCTTCGACTCATCTAGCCCTATTCTGATTCCCAGCATCGTCCGATAGCTACTACTGATGGTGGGACAGCTATCGAAAGAGTCTAGGCTCTTCAGGAGGAAACAGGCAGCAGTACCGACCTCGAGCCTACGGCATCGGGCGGCTATTCGCCAGAAGTGAGGAAGCTCACAGTCGTGGCCTCCCCTCCATCTGGAGTTAGGCTGGCGCGGCAGCCTTAGCCTTGAACTGTGCGATGTATGCCTTCACCTCTTCTGCCCGCCGGGCTGTGTCGGCATCACGCTTCGCGTAGGCAGCGCGTGCCTCCTTGCCAAGCCTGTCGCGTACCTTCTCCTTTGCCTGTTGATAGAGTTTTTCGTTGTCCAGGTCTTCCTGAGTGTACATCCAGGTCTTTCCGCTGATCGCACCCAGGCTCATGCCGACGTGAGCACCTTGAACGTTGTCAGGCTTGAAGCCCAGCTTTTCGTAGATAGGAGCTACCTCAAGCGGACAATCCAGGCCGATGATTGGGTAGGATTGCTTCAGGATATCGAGCAACTGGGTAAAAAGGCCTTTGCCTCGATAGTCTGGATGCACGGCAGCATAGCCAATAGTTGCCACGCCCTGGGTGAGCAGCCGCGGCGTGTATTGGAGGAACCCGGCGAGTACTGGCTCTTCTGGCTCATCGTCGATGGCAACGATGACTCCTACTTTTAACTCGACCAGTTGCCGGTCGAAGACTTCTCGTGCGCCAGCACCGATCATCTTGAGCTTCATAGCGAGCAGTATCTCAACCTCAGCTTGAGCTAGCGGAAGCAAAGGGCTGTCAAAGGTGATGTGTTGACCAACCATTGCAGGTGCCTCCGACACCGCGAGGCGAACACACTCACTGATCACGCGAGGGTTCGTTCCTTCGGTTTGATGCAAGAATTCCATTGAGTACCTCACTGTTGGATCGATGTTGGGATTAGGCTTTATACCAACCATTGGGCCACCTAGTCTTGTTAGAAGTCACAGGCCTTGAAAGGGGAAGAAGTGTGTACGCCGTAAGCCCTTTCGGAGACACCGCCTGGCCGTTGCCTCTGACGCGCGTCAAACCGGGCTCCTCGGATCCATTGGGAACGCCCTCTGTAGACTGCACATTTTGCACAGCCGAGCTACTGTCACGCCCAGGTAGTGGGATCAGCCGACGCCTGTCCTCGACGACAGGCAAAAGCGGGCAATATTCGGTCCACCCCGACCGGCTGCAATGGGTCGACCTCTGCCGGTCATATCCTAGGCACGTACAGGTCAAATTCGATCCAAAGGACCGTCAGATCGAATCCAGAAAGCTGGGTAGATCTGGGAAAGGCAACGGCGAGATGAGCTAGGCTTCCGGCATCATTACTCAAGGACGACCGTCATGCCCGATAATTCAAATTGCAAAATCGCCACAGCGGACGCTCTGACATTGCTCCTCCACAATCAGCACGCCATATGTGCAGCGATAGAAGAAATAACCAAGTGGCTGTCAGAAAATGGGGTCGGCAGTGTCGCCGCTAATGCGATATCGGCAATGGAAACGCTGGACACAAATGCTCAAGCGATTACAGATTCCATTATGAGGGTTCGCCGGTGTTAGATCACTCAGTGAGGTCCAGGACTGCTCTCTAATTTGAATGGCCCCCTGACTTTTAGACACAATTGACTGATAGAGGGACGGATAGCGACGGTCTGGCACGACCGTCGCTGTGAATGGTCACACCTCCGTCTGCTCCGCCATTTCCAAGGCATCATTGACTTCGATTCCCAAGTACCTGACAGTGCTTTCAAGCTTTGTATGACCAAGCAGGAGTTGGACCGCTCTCAAGTTCTTCGTCCTGCGATAAATCAACGAAGCCTTGGTTCTCCGTAGCGTGTGAGTGCCATACATGGTGGGTCAAGGCCGATGGTTGTCACCCACGCTTTGACTATTCGAGCGTATTGCCTGGTGGATAAATGCTCCGAGGCGTGCAAGCGGCTAGGAAACAAGAAATCCTCACTGCGGAGACGCGCCTGGCGCATCCACGCTTCCAGAACCGTTCGGGTCTGTTCAGTGATTCCAAATTGCACTGGGTGTTGAGTTTTCTGCTGCATCACGATGGCCCGTGACGGCACATGCTCCCCACGGGCAATGTCTCGGACCCGCAATTTAGTTAAGTCACAGGCACGCAGCTTGCTATCGATGGCCAGATTGAAGAGCGCCAAACCACGCGTCTTCTCAGCAAGCTGAAGTCTTATTCGGATAGCCCAGATATCTCTGATCCGGAGCGGGGCTTTCTGACCGACAAGCTTTCCCTTGTTCCAAGGCTGATGGCGGTATCCAGCAACAGTGTTCATGGCTCGTCCTCCGTTAAGGGAAGACAAGGGTGGATCGGTCGCAATGGCTGGTGGTGGCTATCAGCCGCATAGCTGCCTGCAAAGCCATAAATCGGCCAAAAGCTGACGGTACCTAACGGCAGAAAACGGCCAAAAGCGGACACTCACTCTCGAAAATATCTGTAATCTTCCAGCATGGAAAAAGCAGTCCTCTTACAACTGGCCGGCTAATCCGGCACAATTGTACTCAGCAGACTATTTAACGCGCCAGAGCCCTCTTTAAGGCGGGCCTTCATACTTGGTGATATTAAAAGGCCCATGCATAAATTAACCGTTAGTTAATGACTAACTTGTCTCTGAGAATATTATTCCTCCTCAAATAGCCTCACTTCAGGTAACGGATCGTTTTTTGCGCTCGCTAAGAGAGACTCCAGATCTGGATGCCCGCTGGCCCTATGCTTTACGATCGCCTCCGCCAATTTTGCGCAACCGGACCTTATTGCCGAAATGAATACTGCCTCTTTCGCCACAGAGTATTCAGCGACGTAGGACGTGCTCTGGAAAAGATCAGGAAGGCACTCTGCTACTGTCGTAACGTCTTCGTCAGTGAGCCAGGACCGGTTTAGTAGATCACGAACCACAACTAACAAGGGTGCGATCACCGTCAGCCGACCAGACTCAATGAGGGAAATCAGTCGGGGGATCAATTTATCAGCTATCTCATCGATCCCCAGTTCTTTGGCCTTGATCACCGCACGAGCAGCGAATCCAACCTTGCTCACGTCCTTATCTCGAAGGCCCTGCTTAATTGCTCTGGCCAGCTCATGCCTTAATTCTGGAAGATGCTTTGCGAGGTAGCAAAACGCCAGCGGTGTTGCCGGGAAACTTTCCTGTGACGCGAATTCTTTGAATCGTAGGGCCAAGTCTTGAGTCACCTGCTCTTTTCCCAGCCAAGGTAATACGCTCTTGGCGAGAACCTCCGCAACCAGTGGGCCTGGCTCATTTGGATCGGAAAACATCTTAAATAGGGCTGAACCGTCATCACCTGGCTGCCTCCAGACAATCAATTCATTAAAGCACGTGAGCGCCTGATCTGGAGTGGGGGCCAATCTATTGTCACTCGCATGAGCTTGCGACGCCCATAGTAATTTACGGAGGTCTTTGACTTCCAACGACATGGGGGTCCGATACAAAAAATCCCTTATAAGCCGATCCGTTTTTACTCGATCAGGTGATGGAAGAAAGCTGAATACGTGAGGGAAGAAACTAGCGATGGGTAACGAATCAAGTGGGGCATCGGCACCATAAATCGCTTTAGCCAGATAGGAATTCTCCTCCTCGGTGGTGTAGCCCTTCAAGACCAGCGGCAGGAGGCGGGCAATGGTTGGAGTACTTATATTCGGGATTGAACTAGATTGGTTAAGTTGCTCCAACATTTCTGCCGGAATTCCCTCTATAGGACGGCTTATCAATGGGGGGGGCGCTAATGAATGCTTCGCGATGGAATCAATCATCTCGAGGATTCTTAGCTTTATTCTTGGATTGTCCTTTCGCGAGCCAGGATTGTTCGCAATCAGTTCAGGCCACTCAGGATTGTTTCTCTCACATGCCAGAGGAAACATCAGAATCTCCTCCAGCAATTCGTTCTGTTGGCTGGCGGGAATACTGTGCAAAGAATAATTTAGCAAATGCCCATAAGACCTAGACACCCAAACATGATTTACAACTTTGTTTTCGTCCAGGCCAATTGCAAAGCGGAAAGCCTCTTTGGCTTCGTCTGCTGTGGATCTTACGATCAATCTAGCATAGGCCTCAAGCATGACTCTAAGCTTTGAAAGAGCGAAAGCTGAACTAACATTTTTTGAATAGTATCTATTCAGGAAATGTTTAATTGCATCCCGACACAGCCGTTTCATGTCATCAACCGCTTCCGCTGGTGCGGCCGCGACATTGACACGGGAAAGCATGCGATTCAGATTAGGTGACGTATCAAGACTAGCAAAGCGCAGCGAGTGCTTCATGCGGTCATGCTGTGTCAGCTCATCTAGGAAAGCGATGTTTTCGAATTGGGTCGAGAAAAGGTTAGCCCCTTCGTACGTGGGCAAAACCCCTGTTGAACGCATCAGTCCGTCAGCGATCAAGAGAACATGAACTTCATTGCTCAAATGTACTGTTTTGGAGTTATCCTTGTATTGGCCCACTTGAAATGACGGTTCGACTGAAGCTTTTTTATCATTTTTATCCAGCCTCTCTCTAACCTTCTCCTTGAGGTGTTCAATCTCGTCCCACGGATCACACTTCCATCTGGATAAGATGCTTTTGGGTAGGGAATTTGATTTGGCGGGACGGTCGCTATCTACAGCCCTCGCCAACAGGTCTGCCCATGCAAGTCTCGATAGGATTTGTACCGAGTTTGGGTTTTTTCGATGCTGCTCGATGAGTTGAGCGTGGCCATCTAGGACTAACTTGACCGCTTGCTCAGTCTGACCTAGCTCAGCGAGGACACCTGACTTTTTAAGTTTCCATTCCGCTGAGTGCTCTGGAAGTTGAGAGGCGCTGGTCTCCATCTCTGAGAAATTCAGATCCAGCCTGGCGCGATTTACTTTGAAGTATGCAACCTCTGCGACGACATCCGGCCAGAACTGGGTACGTTCTTCAATACGCGCAATAATTTCATCTTCGAATCGCCTTTGTTCTTTGCGTTCACCGATAGACCAGCGAGCGGTATTAAGCAGCACCAAGGCGACCTCTAGCTGTTGCCTTATCGTCAGTGTCGCGGGTTCATAGATGATCTTGAGGAGGGACTCCAACAGCCAACCCGGTAGTGCGTCAAAAGTAATGCTGTAACGCCAGGAGACTTCGTAGAGAATTTTCTCCCGCAGTTCGATCGCGCAGGCGTCTAAAACACTGGGGGTTATGCTCCTGACTCCATACTGAAACTGAAGATATAAACGTAACCCATACGGACAGACCAACCAGTGCGGGTAACTTTTTCGGTCGGACTCCATCATCGATGCAGCCTCTGCGAGAGGAAGACCTTCAATTGATTGTGGTCTCCACTCTGAGGGGTGCGCCGGCTTGAGCTTATTCAGCGTTTCGATAAACAGTTCTGTGGCTTGAAGGTGTCGCAGTCCAGGGTCGTCCAGATGTTTGACGGCATCCCATAGGTCGATGGGCGCGACGTTAATGGATTCGAGATATTTTCTCTTCGCAGCTGAAAGGTTCAGAGCGCCCACCAAGTACACTCGGCGCGATTGGCTCTGCAAATGATCACGAACCCAACCGGTCCACTGCAAGAAATTAGGATCCTCACCTGAGAAGCCCAGCAGGCATAGCTCGTTCTCGATAAACACTTGGCGAGAAAAATTCACAAACGCGGCGTGGGTTTCGGGGTAGCGCCGGTAGTCTTCCTGAGTGAATATCAGTTCCTCGGTGACGTTGACCGTGCCGTGAAGCTTGGTAATTCGGGGTGGGGCGACGGCGGCCAAGTCGGTTTGCTTTGTCACAGTGCTGTAAATTGGGTCATGAACACGTTCACTGGCACGCTCAAGAAGGGTATCCCAATTTGTCGTCAAAACATCAGACCAAGGAAGCTGCAACAGTTTGGTGTGCAAGTCACCCGGCGACCAAGCTGAGTCATCGATCTCTGCTCTGATGAGATCATTGAGTGTCTGCTGTCCGAATTGCGCCTTGTATAACTCCGCCAAGCGTAGGGGGTCGAGATACGCTAAATTCGGGTCCCCGGGGTCCAGTTCAGTTGCCAGCTTTCTTGAGAAATCCATCCAGAGCGGCATTAGGCGTGTGCTGTCGCCACTTTGTGCAGCGCACCTGCTAAAACCTGCCCCGACCATTACCGCGGCCCCTCGATACGAGGAATCCTGACGCCACAGTACACCTGCCAACTTCTTCAGCGCAGGATAATCCTGGAGCGCTTTTACTTTTTGTTCAGAAAATTCCATAAATGAGAGTCCATCCAAGGTAAACATCCAATGCGATATCGTAATGCCATCGTACTCGACCCTCAGGTGGTTCTCTAGAGGTTGCCAACGTAGCGCACATCCTGGATCTTTGCGATTTCTGGATTGCTCTGGGCGTCTGGACAGTTTTCATCCATGTGACGAACCTAGGGTCATGAAGGAGCGGGGCCATGCCCAAGATTGTCAGCACGAAGGACTTGCATATCGATCTCGCAGACGCGAACGAAGCGGGTTTGTTCAAGTGCTTCGTGGCGTGTTTCCTAATGGGAAAGCGCATTCAGGCCGATACCGCAGTTCAGGCGTATCGGGTGAATGAGAAAAAAGGGCCCACTAAGGGCCGTTTTTTAATCACGTTGCCTTGGCGTTCCACAATTATGGTGGAGTGACTCCAATAGTAGGATGTTGGAGCACTCCTCATTATTGAACTGAGCTGCCTCAAAAATACAACCGTCCGCTTTTGGCCGATAGCAGCCTCATCCCTCAGCCTACTCAAACGAGGTCATTCAATTGAGCCTGCAATTCCGCCGATGGCGGGTTTACCACAGGACGGCGCGAGTTATATTGCTTAGCGTCGCCCCTCAAAGCCAGCAGGTGCAGCCTTCTTCTCTTTCGCCTGCTCAACATTTCGACTGCTTTGAAACGCGAGAAGGTCCACGTCGAAAATGCTAATTACCGCCTGATTATTCCCATGGACGTGGGCGATCTGTCGCTCATGATGCGCTTTGAAGGGGGCCTGAGCGTTTGAACCGCCGTATTGACCGGTATTGGCTAGCATGATGGGCTGGTACATATGGAATTGCAGCGCTGTCGCCATGGTGTCGAACGTGCCGATGTCCTTGTTTAGCGCAGCAATAACAAAACCATCGGTGATATCACGCATGTCTGCGGCGAGCTTGAGATCGGTAGCGTCATAGCAAATGGCGCCGGTAAGCCTGGCTGTAACGCCCTGCTTGTCTTTGAATTCGACGATGACCTGGTAGGGCCTGTGTCCTGCCACACCAGCTTTCAACTCCCAAGGGATTCCGTACTCCTTGCCTTGATAGGCCCGGATGATCTGTCTACCGGCTGCACTCTCCTGTCGCAGAAGCCACACAGCCCGGTTGACGGGTTTTTTTAGGTATTGGTGCTCTACGAAGGTTTGCCCAGCAAATATCACAGCGCCAGTGCTGTCTGACAGCCTGTGCAAAAGCCACATGTCGTCGGGATGAATGGCAAGTTCTGGAAAAACAATGAGGTCCAGTTGCGCTTTGCGCTGTGTGGAGGGTTTCCGGTTCGCGAAGCGTGCGGCCGAAAGTTGCTGTCCTAGCAACCGGCACATCGCTGCAAGATGCGCCCTATGCCTGGCTCGGTAAGGTTGTGTCCAATGCAGCGGATCAGCTTCAGAAAAGTCCCTATCCCGGGGCATCAAAGACTGGACCAGTGCCACCTTGAAAGCAGTTAGGTTTGTAGCCTTCGCACACTCGATAGGTAGAAGGTAAGCCGGGAGATTGGACTGCCTTCCGAAAAGACGCCCCTGCTCTGCCAATCGTGCTTTGACCAGAATAAGCAAATCCGACGGGGCTCCAACTTCAGCGAACCCTACGACGACGTTGCTGTTGATCTCCAACCCAGGCCACTGCAGCAATCGCATGACCAACTCGTTTAACCATGGTGAAATGGGAGTAGGCTCTTCCCCCAACCCACGGCTAAGGGGCATCAATCCCAGGCGGCGCTTGTACCAACTGCTCTGGATACCTCGATAGCGGTCAAACTGCTCCTCACGGAGGGGGAAAAAGCGAGTGGTGAAGTCGCTTTCCCCTATGATAGCGGAACGCAAGAGACGCCCGAGGCGATACGCCCATGCCAACTCATCCGAGCACCATGATGGTGTCTCGTTCCATGGCTGTACAATCTTGTTGGGAGCTTTAAACGTCAAGATGATCTGGGTGGTGGGGTCTTGAATCCTGCCCCAGTCTGCACACTCTACGGACAACCAATCCAAACCTACTCCATCGTTATCGAGTAGGCCTGATGATGCGGCTTTCAACAGTTCGACTGTCAACTTGAGCAACGCGTTTTCCTGAACAAATGGATTTTCAGGATGAGTAGCTATTGCCAAAAGAGAGCGCTTGCCGGCTCGCCAGTCTTTAAGCCGAACCGAGGATTCTTGAGTCTGAGATGGAGATAGATACCGATCTACATGCTTGACCCAACCGACTTTGCCTCTACCGATCCACGCAGCGTGGAGCTCGCCCAAGACCTTTGGTTCGATCATGGCAATGTCATCAATAAGCTTGTTGGCTTCTTTGATAGGCAGGTTTTGCAGCCAAGTGCCTAGCCAGATTACAAACTTGTCGCGCTGCCCCGTAATTCGCATCACTAACAGCCCTGCCGTAAGCGCAGTGGAGAGCTCAGGAGTAAATGGTGGTGAAAAACGCAAAGCCCCATGCAGGGCACTGTACGAGACCAACTCCTTCAACGGTGGCAACAAGACTGGGTATTGCATGACCGCCAGAAACAATGCCGCCTGTTGAAGCAGGTACCAAGGAAGGTCTGAGTCGACGACGACCTCTAAAGCTGTCTGCAGAAGCTCTTTGCGATACCCGGCTATATCAGCCGAAGCCGGATAGCTTTCTGGACGATGCAGTCCTGTTTCCACTGCACCGGCCCTTAGCAGATCAGATAATACAAACAGCGACACTTCACGTTCTGCCCGGTTCGCTCCAGATCTCAGCTTCAGCTGCAACGCCTGCAGAACAGGCCGCAACAGCTCTGCGGACGGAAAAATGTCTAATCCACATCGTAGGACGCTGGCCAATGCTGGATTGCGAGACCAGCATGCAACCAGCTTTCGCGCGATCGTCTCCATTTCGTGATCAAGCGCTTGGCGCTCGCTCACCTCGGTATTCGCCAGAGCATCTTCAGCAGGTAGCTCAGGATCCGCCATACTGCGACGCATTCGTAAGACTTGGCGTAGGCGGTTGGCAGCGAAGCGTTTGACGGTGTCATCGCGCACGTCTGCCCGCGGGAGCGAAATCCGAGCCAGTGCCAGAGGGTTTTCATCGACGTCGCCAGCGTCGTCTAGCGCGTCCGCCAGCCATAGCAAATGGTCCAAGCTCCCGGTAGCCTGCAGTAACGTGGCCGGATCTGGAGCTGTGCTGATTTGCCCATTCACGCCACGCATGAAACGGGACGTACTGCCCTGTACGGCAAAATCCTCCCAAGCAACGGCCTCGGACTTTTCTTTCTTAATTTCCAGGCCGTTATGCTCGTCCTTGAAGCACCAAAGAATCTGACTGTTAGCCCAGTCGCTCATATCATTTGCGAGGGTTTCAAGCGCCATACTTTTCGCTGCTTCGTTAGGAATCGCAACGACGAGGCGCATGTCATCTACGTAGCGGCAATAGTCGACCAAGCGGGCGGTGACGGTATGGCCGTTCACCTTGATAGGAATGCCAATTCTTTGAGTCAAGGCTCCGAGAACCATCTGATCAAATTCATGCATGTAAGCGTTGGCGAAGAACCCGCTAGCCACCAGTCCCTGAGGCAAGCCCAACTTCAAGTCTGTACGATCAGCGGAGTCGCTTACATGCCACTGCCAGCGAAGTATTTTCTCCACCGCCTGCCAGAACGGTTCTGCGTCTGATTCCACGTAGGGTATTGAGAACTTGGTGGCGTAACTCTGGTACAGGCTGCGCAAGCGCTTCACCACAGCGGGTTGGCTGACACAGTCGTAAAATTTGGCGAGGTCGAGTTTCACTACAAACAGTCGCTCGTCCTGCAACGTTGGAAGTGCTTCGCGGCACACCTCGGCCGGGCGCTCAAGGAAACGCTCATAGTCAACAAAAAACTGCGAATACGTTGTTGCGTTACCCCATCGAAAACGCGCCTGCTGACGACCGTCCGAGTCTTTCAGCCAGTCGCAGAACAGTCGATTACCGTAGCTGCAGACATGTTGCCTGGCTTGTGACTTGCTGGCATAGGTTGCAGGATCCGTGTTGCCCTGGAGGGTCTCCACCGAATCAGCAACACAAAGCATAACGGAGGACGCCATCACCTGCTCACGGATACTGACATGGGCCAAAGGACGCAAATCCGGCTCGGTCTGGAGTAACTCGTCAGACTTCCGCGTGGGCTTGAACTTCCAGTCGCCACCTTCTTTTTTGGACGGAAAGTGCCACTTGCTGTTCTTCGGTGCAGGAACCAAGCGCAGTGGGCTGGCGGAGGCGTGATCGCCCCACGAAATTTGCTGCCGCCAAACGCGCAGGGTTTGCGGAAGCAAGAGAGAGACTTGTTCCAACTCCAGAATGTCGGCGTACCAGTTATGTCGCCGAATATACGCATCAGCTTTCTTCCATGCTTGAGCCAACACGGCCTCATCAGCAAGCAGGGAGAGTGACGGCCCCAGACGCTCGTAACGACTTGCAACGACACTCACTCGGCAGCCTCCATAACATCATTGGTAATTGGTTTTATGCAAGATTGGCTTACAGTGCTCCACCGAGCTAAATGCAACAAGAACAGGCGGTAAGACCTACTGCTCGCACTGATCGTTAAGCACTCACCAGCGAGAGCCATGAGATCAGAGGAGGTGCTCGCGTTTGTATACGCACAGCTGTCACCCCAGCACTGTGGTGACCTAATCACGAACCACCGATGTGACGCAGTCATGCTGACTGGCAAGTGACTTCCTTTTCATCGATTTCTCCCTTCGCGTCAGCACATCTTATCGCAGCGTGCCTAACATTACGCCATGAGACGTTTCGGCTACCGAGCAGGTATCGGGTGAGCTTTGCTCGACGACTATGTTGGCAGTGCAACTGCAGGGTTCAATCAACGGAACTCTAACAGTCCCTGGCGACGGTGGTATTGGCGCGGTTTTTGCCTTCATGGGCATGGATGGCCATGACTGCCATCGATGTGAGCGCATGAAGTGCTCAAAGCTATCCTTGGCGATGGCTGCGAAGGAAATCTTGGGCATTGACTGCCTGCTCTTGGTTGATAAAAAGTTAGGTTTTGGAGCCGAAATTGGCTGAAAATCATCAAAAGCTAACTAAGTTCTCTGCTTTTACACACGATTGAGGGCAAAAAAATGCTGATTAGCCTAGAGAACTAGTAACTGTCAGGGCTCGGCTTCAAATCGTAAAACATGACTAAAATCTAATAGGGTAGATATGCGTATTGAGCCAAAATGGAGCCCTCTGATGAACGGGTGTAAACAAAGGCCGGTATTCTACGCCAAGATGCCCCTGTGCACAGATGCAGAACGCCGACCGGTGTCGCTCAAGGTGCATCAGAATAGTTTTAGCGCCAGCACCTTCAGGTCCAACGTGCTGTGCAACAGCATTACCAGCAGGATCGCCGAGGTACACAGCGCTTGCCCCAGCACGCCGCGATGGATTTGCCGGGCTGCCGGTTGCCATTGTTCGGCATCCGGGTTGCAGGCTTGCAACACTTCGTTGGCCGGGTCGCGCAAACGCTTTTCCAGCGCTGAATCCAGCACGAAGATGGCCACGCTGAGCAAAAACCAGAGCTCGAAGCAGCGCTTCCAGTCCTTGAGCCAGAACATCAGGATGCCGCTCAGGATCAGCCCCCAGCCGCCCACATTATAAAAACGATCGGTGAACGCCAGCCCGCGCAGCAGTAGAGGCTTGTTGTCAGTGCTGCAGTGTTTGAGCCGGGCCGACAACCAGGGGGCGACCAGCAGCGGCCCGGTCGCCGCGACCGCTGCCAGCGCGTGAAGGATTTTAATTGCGTCGTACTCGATCATCAGGCTCAACCTCATCAGATATGAGCCTCAAGCCTAAGGCAGCGCCATTCTGTCCAAAATGGCTCAGTCCGCCATAAAGCCGAACGAAACGGACAGTTTCAAGCCGCCTTCGCCGCAGCGCCCTGCAGAGTGCTGCGCACTTTCCCGGGGCTGCTGCCGGTGACGCGGCGAAACCAATGACCGAACGAATCGCTGGAAGCAAACCCCAGGTGGTGCGCCAGGCGCTCGTTGGTGTGCTCGACCATCAAGCCGCGATAGGCCTCGACGAGTAACAGGCGGTTATACCACTGGGTGTAGCACAAGCCGGTTTCCTTGCGAAACAGGCGGGTCAGGGTGCGCTCGGTGGCGCCGACTTCGCCGCCCCACTCCGCCAGGCTCTTGCGCAGCCCTGGCCGGGCAATCAATTGATCAGTCACGCGTTTGAGCCGGCCGTCACTGGGCAAGGGCAGCACCATGTTACTGGCCGGCAGTTCGGTGATGTCCTGCAACAACAGCTGCAGGATGCAACTGCGCTGAACCTCTGTCAGCGGCCGGGCGCCTTCCTCGGCCAGTCGATCGCACAGGGCGATGACCAGCGCCGAGGCTTCAATCAGTTTGAGGGTGGTGGAAAAATCCTTCGACTGTTCGCGGCCCAGGTACAGCACCGTGAGGTCCACCTGGCTGTACGCGACACCGGCGTGCAGGGTCTGAGGCGGAATCCAGACGGCCATACCGGGCTTGAGCAACCAGCGCTGATCCTGCGTATGACCGTACAGCATGCCTTTTTTCACTAATACAAATTGCCCGACCGGGTGCCTGTGGGGCTCGCCTTCGCCCTCGATATTGGTTAACTGCCTTTCAACGACCATTGCTGAATAATGTGTTTCATCGTAATGCATGCCTACCCCAGTCAGTCTTCTCGTAATCCATGTTGTACAGGCAATCCGTAGGCGAAGAGTAAACCGCATCCCATGACAAGACCAAGCAGCAGGAAGGTGCCTGGATAGGCACTTTCCGGGGGCAGGTGAAGCGCTATGGCGACCATGCCATTGACGCCGAACGCCGCCCCGAGGCTACGCAGGAATTGCACCGTGGAGGTGTAGGCGCCCAGTTGATCCGCTGGGGCGCTGTTTTGCGCAAAGACCAGGGTGGTGGTCGCGGTGAACCCCATGCCGGACCCGATCAGCACCTGGCCGACGGCGATGGCCGGCCAGAATGCCCAGCGCAGGCCCGCCGCGACGCACAGGCACCCGAGCAGCAGCATCGACATGCCGCCTGCCGCCATCGGCCTGAACCCGACGCGCGCCAGGCGCTTGCCGCAGAACGTCGCGCCGGCCACCCAGCCCAGTGCGGCCAGCATGATCAGCGCACCGCTCGACAACGCGCCACCGGCGTCGCCCTGACTGAGGGCAACCGGCAACAGACTCACCGAGGCATAAAGACCAATGCTTGAGGTAACCACCAGCACCAGGGTCGACCCCAGCGCCGGCTGCGCGAAGAAGCCCAGGGGCACCGGGGCGCTGCGCGGAACCTTGCGCACGCGCGCCAGCAATACCAGCAGGCTGATGAGCATGATGACCACCAGCGTCGGTAGCGGATACGCCATCCATGCCAGCGGATGGCCGCTGAGCAGGAACAGCCCGGCACAGGCGAAAATGGCCAGCGCCCCCTGCGCCAGCAGGTCAACATGCCGGCTCGACTGGCCACGCCCCACCGTCGGGGCGAAGCACAGCGCCAACAAGGCCAGCGCCCCCAGCGGCAGGTTCAGCCAAAAGACCGCGCGCCAGCTCAAGGTGCTGCCCAATACCGCCCCGGCGACCGGCCCCAGAATGGCGGCCAGGCCCCATACGCCGCTGAGCATCCCTTGCATATTCGCGCGCCGAGGCCCCTCGAACAGGGACGCCAGCAGCGAATAGGACAGCACGATGATCCCGCCCGCGCCCGTGCCCTGCAGCGCCCTGCCGACAATCAGCATGAGCATGCTCTGGCTGCTGGCGATCCAGGCCGAGGCGCCAATGAATAGCAGCAGGCTGATTTTCATCACCGTACTGACCCCGAAGCGGTCGGCCAGGGCCCCCGCCAACGGCGCGACGAGCGCCAGTGGCAGCAGGAAGCCGGAAACAATCCACGGATACAGCGTGGTGTCCTGCAGTTGCGCATTGATCTGCGGCAGGATGGTACTGACCGCCGTGCTGTCCATCGCGGCCAAAAACAGCGCGACCAGCACCGCCATGACACTCAGCGGGTACTTCCCCTGGCTCACCGACGTCTGTGCAGCAAGTGTTTGCGACTTCATGGGGCACCCCTCAATGAAAGTACTGGGTATGTATCGTGCTGGCGCGAGAGAACGCTTTGACGATATCCGCGGTGTCCACGTCCATGTGTTCATCGACGGTGCGAATCAGGTCCTGTGACTGCACAATTTCCCGGAACCGCAGCGTCATATCCAACTGGGTCTCGGCAGCTTTATTGTTCTGCGTGTAATCCAGGTTGAACGCCGCCTTGATCTGCTCGCCGCTGGTGATGGCCAGCTGGGTATTCATCGCCTCGGTGTCGTGGATCAACTGGTGCATGCGCCGACGCTCGGAGGCGGTGAACGACGGAATCACATGTTCGAAGACGAAATGATCGAACTGGATATGCCGCGCCTCATCCAGGCCATGAAAATGCAGGAGGCGCGTCAGCAGGCTGCGCTGCATCGGGTCGAGCACCTTCAACCGACGTTCGAACACGGTAATGATCGACTCGCCCACATAGGCGGTTGCACACAGGGCGGCCAGTTTGATCCTGGGCGAATCATTTTCGTCGTAGAGCGCCCGGCGCTCGTTGAACAAGTTGTCCTTGAGCTTGATGTCGCGCCCGGACAAATGCCGGATGTACTGATAAAAGCTGCTGGCGTGGTTGATTTCTTCGGCGGCGAAACACGACAACGCGCCATACAGGGAGTCCCCCGCGCCGAGGGTGTCGTTGTCGGACTGGGCTTCGCAGAGAATCCGCGTCATGGTGTTGGCCACGTGCATCTCGATTTCGGCCAGTTGCCCCAGCTCTTTGTATAGGTAGGCCACCGCTTTTTCTTCCTGGCCAGCCTCCCCGACCAGGGCCGTGGAGAGAAACTGCAACTCGGCGTCGGTGCGGGCGGCAGTCCATTCCATGCGGTTGGGGTGCAGGTAGTTGATATGGGCCAGCTCATTAATGTTTTTCAGGGCGTTCATCGGCGAGTTCTCAATGGGCATAGGAAAGGGCGTTGAAGATGGTACGGGCCGGGTCGTCGATCGCTCGACGCCCGTGCATGACGCGGGTGTTGTCGATCAGCACCACATCGCCGTGCTGCCAGCCGACGTCGACGGTAAAGCGCTCGCACACCGCCGCCACCGCCTGCAGCAGCGCAGGATCGAGCGGTTCACCATCGGCAAAGGTGATGAGCGGTGCTTCGTAATGGTTGGAAGGGCCAAAAATGCTGTTGGCGAAACTCGGCCCAGCCTCGTCTGAAAGCTGGCTGTGGCGGATGGCGGGGGTGCGAAAGCGGTAAGTGATCGAATCGTCTTCATTGAGTTCGATCTGCGCGCCGGCGTTGCCGGCGGTGAGCGACACCAGGTCCTGCAACACCACGGACTCGATATGGGTGGGTGCCCCTTCCGTCTGCGCCAACGCATGCAAGGCATAGGTCTTCCACTTGATAGCCTCGACACGACGAGCGTATTGGATGTCGCGCTCACTGAACGCCGCACGGTGTTCGGGCGCCAGGTGCCGATACACCGCCTTGCCGTCGCACAAGGTCGTCTGCGACCCCCTCGCCGGCGCGACCTGGCAATAGAACCAGCAGAGATCCGGCCAGAAAGGGCTGTTGCCGTTTTCACAGTGCAGGCCCACCGCGTCCAGTCCAGCGTCGACTTTCTGCGCCGTATCGCCATCGAAGCTGCGTGCGGGGTCCAGGCTGATCCGGCTGCTGCTTTGCCGTACCAACCGGGAGAACGCGTCAATGCTGTGCTCAAAACCACGCAGTACCAGATAACCATGGGTCAGCAGCCACTGCTTGAGCACCTCGGGTTCCAGTGCATCCAGTTGCTGCGGCCCCTGGGGCGTAACGATCAGGCCGGCGTGGGCGGTGTGGGGGGAAGTCGTGAGCGTCATGCGCAAATCCTCGCGGTATGGGCATCCAGAAACGCGGACACCTGGTCGCGACGGGGCCGTCCGGTCACGGTGAACAATCGACCCATGACCTCCTCGCTGCGCGGAATCAGCAATGGCTGCGCAATCTGTTCAATCTCGTTGAGGTGCGTGCGGGCGAACGCTGCGATGGCGGCGCCGACGTCGGCCGGGTCGGCCTGGACATCGATGATGAACACCCCGCCCATGAACGCCTGCCGGTCGCCGTAGACAATCGCCTGCTCCACGCCCGGCACTTGCCGGTAAGCAGCTTCGAGCCATTCGGGCGAGACGTTGCGACCATTGCCGGTGATGATCATGGTTTTCTTGCGACCGATGATGCTGACGAAGCCATCGGCGTCGATCCGGGCCAGGTCGCCGGTGTGCAGCCAGCCCTCGGCATCGATGGCGCAACTGCTGGGGTCTTCATTGGTGTAGCCGGCAAACAGCGAACTGCTGCGCAGTTGCAGCTCACCGTCTGCGCCCAGGCGCAATGTGACGTGCGCCAGCGCTTGCCCGACGCTGCCCAGGCGGTTCGCGCCACGGAAATTCCAGGTCGCCACCGAGCTGTTTTCGCTGAGGCCATACCCTTGAAACACCTCAATGCCCGCTTGCTGCAGGCGCACCAGGACCTCGACGTCCACAGGGCCGCCACCGGCCGCCAGCAACGGCAAGCGCGGCGTGCCGAACAGGTGTTCGATACGTTCGGCGGGCCCCAGGCTGTCGGCGCGCCGGGCAATCGCCTCGACCAGCGCCGGCGTCAGCGTCATGGCGGTGGGGCGTGCCTGGCGGATCACGTCCAGTCGGTCTTCGGCGATCACCCCCGGGCTGCCCAGGGGCGCGAGGCCGGGCGCGGGCAGCAGCACCGCGCCGCCGGAGGTCAAGGGCATATAGAGCGCCGTGACCTGCTCGATCAACAGACTCAAAGGCACCAGCACCAGGTAGCGCTGATAATCATCGCGCCGCGCCCGCTGCCACAGGGCCTCGACCAGCGCCCCCAAGCCGTCGCGTCGAATCTTCACGCCTTTGGGGCGCGAGGTCGTACCGGAGGTGTGAATTACCTTGATCACGCTGTCGGCGTCGCTATCCGAGGCAGGGCACGGTATTTCGCCCGGCGAGGCCTCATTGGCCACCGATACGCGGCGGACCGGCGCCGATAGCACAAGCCCGGCGCTACGCCACAGGTCCAGGGTGCGTGCGCCCATTTCATCGACCAGAACCTGCGTGCACCCCTGCAACAGATGCCGCGCCTGATCCACGGAAAACGCCAGGGGCACGGGTACCTCCACGCGTTCGCCGAGCATTAATGCCAGATCAGCCAACACCCACTCGACGCTGTTACCCATGACCAGCCCGACCTGACCGGCCGCAGGCGTTTCATCGCTCAGGGTGTCCGCCAAGCGCTGCGCCTGGACCACCAGTTGCCGATAAGTGAGCGCTACCGCCTCGGGCGCCGCGCAATCGGACGCCAACTGCACCACGGCAGGCGCATCCGGTGTGCGCACGGCCTGGGCGAGGATTTCATTCAGGACCTTCATGCCGCCACCTGCTCGGTGTGGGCGGCCAAGTGGTCAAACGCCGAAAACTTCAACCGACCGCAATACTGGTTGAACAGGTGTGAGCACTCTTCGAGGAGAATCACGCCGGTCTGCGGCGATTGCGCGTAGTAAGTCCCCCACTGCTGCCGCTCCTGCGGCGACAGCCGGGTACTTTCAGCCTCGCCCGTGACCCGCAAAGGGATCCCGTGGTATTTGAGCAAGACGCGCAACCTGCGCGTGGAGGTGCACAGAATGGCTTTCGCGCCCATGAACCAGGCCAGTATCGGCAGCGCCTTGATGATTTCCGCCGCGGCATGGGAGTCGTCAGACGCCAGCGAGCCGATTTCGACGATGTGCTCACGCCGCAGGACCTGCTTGCTCAGGCCGGCCAGTACGGTTTCGATAGGCGCATCGAAATAGCGCTCGGAAAAAAGGGGCTGGGTGGGCGACGCGAAGGAGATGCCCGCGCAGGCGGTCAACGCACCGCTGACCACGTTGCGACGCGCCACCAGCCAGTCGGAACCGGGCGTCATCTCGGCCCCGTAGCGGCGCTGATAAATTTCCCTGATATACGCTAATGTTTCCGGTGCACTTTGCTCGCTTCTTCTAATTATTTCGAACCGTGCATGATCATTTTCATCTTGGCTTGAAGTGTGCAGAAAACTATTCATGACGTATCCCTGTGAACGGCATTTGCCTTTCACAAAGCTACGTAACCGCCACCCGGACGAAAATGCTCAGCCAGGACAACAAATCGATTGAACCGGACGACTGACACATCCAGACACAATAACGTTCAGCCGAGCGGGGCTGGCACTTTGCCACAAGCCAGGGCATGCTAGCCGCCCTTCGGAGTCCAGCTTATAGTGCACGTCGCGCTCCAATCCAGCCAAACCGCAGGATCACAGCTTGTCCAAAGTCACCCCGCCAGCCCCCTTGCGCGCCGCTCATATAGCGTCGGGAGCGCCTCTGCACGGTACCCTCAAAGGCGCGTTGGCGACGCTCGTCCTCATGCTGCTCGCCTTATTATTCTGGCAATTGCTCGACCAGTTGCAGCAAAACCAGAAAAACCAGCAGCAATACACCATCGACTACAGCGCCGACCTGGCGGAACAGATCAGCCTGAACATGGCCCTGAGCGCCAAGATCGCGTTGAACCTGCTACCGATGGTCGAGCCGCCCCATGACGCCGAACAGCAACAAGCCTTGACCCGCACGCTGCAACGCTCCCTGCCGGAGCTGCGCAGCATTGCCGTGCTCGCGCCGAGCGGCGCCATGATCAGCGACAGCGCCACCGACAGCCAGGACAGCCCTTTTCTCGAAGACCTGGTGCAGCGCAGCCACGGCCAGTCTTACTACCTGAGCAACAATGACGACGGCACCCTCATCTACCTGTTGCTGCATCAGCCCAGCGGAGGTTCGAGGCTCTACTGGGCGCTGCGCCTGGCGCCCGACTACCTGGCCAATCTCACTCACCAGGACAACGACGGCCAGCGCCCCATGTGGGTCATCGAAAATCGCCTGAACCAACGCTTGGTCAGTCGTGACAGTGGCCTGCCGACGCAATGGGCCAATACCCTGACGCCGGACGAGCTGAGCAAAAGCGTACTGGTCACGCCCCTGAGCAAAAGCGACTGGCAATTGCGCGGGTTGTTCGACCGCTCCGCCGTGCTGGAACAATTGCTCCCGGCGTTTATCGGCAAATGCCTGCTGGGCCTGGCGTTCTCGCTGATCCCGGTGATCGTGCTGTTGAACATGCGTCGCCGCCAACGCCAGGTACACGAAGGCCGACGGCGCTACCAGGATATTTTCGAAGGCACCGGCGTGGCCCTGTGCGTGCTCGACCTTTCGGGCCTGAACAGCTTTTTTGACAAGCCGTACATGCAGACCCGTGAGCAACTGCGTCTTTGGTTGCAGGACCATCCCGATGGGCACAAGCGACTGCTCAAGGAGCTGCGCATCACCGAGGTCAACCAGGTGGCGGTGCGCCTGCTGAACGTGTCGTCTTGCGAGGACGCCTGGGAACGGCTTATCAATGATTGCCCGGACAACGCCACCTCCATTGGCCACCGGATACTCGACGCGGTGCAGACCCACCAGAACCAGCTGGAGCTGGAAATCCAGTGTCAGGACGTGGTCGGCAACGAGCAATACCTGTGGCTGGTGATGCGCTTGCCGGAGCAGCAGGACGATTTCAAGGCAGTGATCCTCAGCATCAGCGATATCACCAGCCGCAAGCTGATCGAGCTGTCGCTGGTGGAGCGCGAAGGCTTCTGGTCGGACGTGGTGCGTACCGTGCCCGACCACCTGTACGTGCAGGACGTGATCAGCCAGCGCATGATTTTCAGCAACCACCACCTGGGCCACACCCTCGGCTATACCAAGGCCGAACTGCAGCAAATGGGTGAGTACTTCTGGGAAATCCTGCTGCACCCCGAAGACGCCGAGCACTACCACGACTTGCGCCAGCAACAGCGCCAGGCCGGCTATTGCGCCCAACTGCACTGCCAGTTGCGCTTTCGCCATCGCAACAACGCATGGCGACGCTTCGATATTCGCGAACAGGCCCTGGCCAGGGACAAGAGCAGCCAGGTCACGCGCATCATCGGCGTGGCCAAGGACATTACCGACCAGATAGAAGCCAGCGAATCCCTGCGCGACAGCGAGCAACGCTACCGCATGCTGGCCGAAAGCATCAGTGACGTGATCTGTTCCACCGACAGCCGGTTGGCCCTCAACTACGTCAGCCCATCGGTCAATGCCGTGCTGGGCTACGACGTGGACTGGGTGTTCAAGAACGGCTGGCAATCGATCATCGCCAACCCAAAACAACTGGCCGGCATCTACAGCCTGATGGAGCGGGTCAGCCGCGCGCTTGGCGACGTCCAGGCGCTGAACACCCTGCGCGATGAAGTGCAGACCCAGCTGTTCCTGTTCGATTGCCTGCGCGCCGACGGCCGCAAAGTGCCGATCGAGTTGCGCCTGGTGCTGGTGTGGGACGAACACGGCGCATTCGAGGGCATCCTCGGTGTGGGCCGCGACATCAGCCAGCAACGCCGCGCCGAGAAAGACCTGCGCATGGCCGCCACGGTCTTTGAACACTCCACCTCGGCGATCCTGATCACCGACCCGGCGGGCTATATCGTGCAGGCCAACGAGGCGTTCAGCCGGGTCAGCGGGTATGCGGTGAGCGACGTACTCGACCAATTGCCGAACATGCTCACCGTCGATGAACAGCAGGAAGCCCACCTGCGCTACGTGCTCAAGCAACTGCACCAGCACAGCACCTGGGAAGGCGAAGTGTGGCTCAAACGCCGCAACGGCGAGCATTACCCGGCCTGGGTCGGCATTACCGCGGTGTTCGACGATGAGGGCGACCTGGCCAGCTACGTGTGTTTCTTCAGCGATATCAGCGAACGCAAGGCCAGCGAACAGCGCATCCACCGCCTGGCCTATTACGACGCCCTGACCCACCTGCCCAACCGCACGCTGTTCCAGGACCGCCTGCACACCGCGTTGCAGGCCGCCGAGCGGCAGAAGTCGTGGGTGGTGCTGATGTTCCTCGATCTTGACCGCTTCAAGCCGATCAACGACTCCCTCGGCCACGCCGCCGGCGACCGCATGCTCAAGGAAATGGCGACTCGCCTGCTCGGTTGCGTGGCCGAAGACGACACCGTGGCTCGCATGGGCGGCGATGAGTTCACGTTGCTGCTGCAACCGCGGGTCAATCGTGAAATGGCGCTCAACCGTGCGATTCATGTGGCCGAGCAGATCCTCGCCAGCCTGGTCAAACCCTTCGTACTCGAAGGCCGCGAGTTTTTCGTGACCGCCAGTATCGGCATCGCCCTCAGCCCCCAGGACGGCAACGAACTGAGCCAGCTCATGAAAAACGCCGACACCGCGATGTATCACGCCAAAGAGCGCGGCAAGAACAACTTCCAGTTCTACCAGGCCGACATGAACGCCAGCGCCCTGGAACGCCTGGAGCTGGAAAGCGACTTGCGCCACGCCCTGGAACAGAACGAATTCGTCCTGTATTACCAGCCGCAGTTCAGCGGCGACGGCAAACGCCTGACCGGTGCCGAGGCCCTGCTGCGCTGGCGTCATCCACGTCGCGGGCTGGTGCCGCCGGGGGACTTTATCCCGGTGTTGGAAGAATTGGGCCTGGTGGTGGACGTCGGCGACTGGGTGATCAGCGAGGCCTGTCGCCAGCTCAAGACCTGGCACCAGAACAAGGTGCGCGTGCCGAAAGTCTCGGTGAACATCTCGGCGCGGCAGTTCTCCGACGGGCAACTGGGCACCCGCATCGCCACCATCCTCAAGGACACCGGCCTGCCACCGGCGTGCCTGGAGCTGGAGCTGACCGAAAGTATCCTGATGCGCGAAGTCAACGAAGCCCTGCACATTCTCGACAGTCTGAAAAACCTGGGCCTGAGCATTGCGGTGGACGATTTCGGCACCGGTTATTCCTCGCTCAACTACCTCAAGCAGTTCCCTATCGACGTCTTGAAGATCGACCGCACCTTCGTCGACGGCCTGCCGTCCGGCGAGCAGGATGCACAGATCGCCCGCGCGATTATCGCCATGGCCCACAGCTTGAACCTGGCGGTGATTGCCGAGGGCGTGGAAACCCATGAGCAACTGGACTTCCTGCGTGAGCATGGCTGCGATGAGGTGCAGGGTTACCTGTTCGGGCGGCCGATGCCGGCGCATCGGTTCGAGGCGCAGTTCAGTAATGATGCGCTGTTCATGTTCGACTGACATGCTGTGGTGGGGCTTGCTCCCGATGAGGCCGGCACAGACCCCGCCCACCCCCAGATGAGCCCCGCTTGTCCGCGACATGATGTCCTTTCATATGCCATCTAAAACCCATTGGGTTAGAATGCCCTCCTTTTCTGCCCCCGATCCTTGAGGACCGCCATGTTCAGCCGTGATTTGACCATTGCCAAGTACGACGCCGATCTCTTCGCCGCCATGGAGCAAGAAGCCGTGCGCCAGGAAGAGCACATTGAGCTGATCGCTTCGGAAAACTACACCAGCCCCGCGGTCATGGAGGCTCAAGGTTCGGTTCTGACCAACAAATACGCCGAAGGCTACCCAGGCAAGCGCTACTACGGCGGCTGCGAGTACGTCGACGTGGTTGAGCAGTTGGCCATCGACCGTGCCAAGGAGCTGTTCGGCGCCGATTACGCCAACGTTCAGCCGCACGCCGGCTCCCAAGCCAACAGCGCCGTATACCTGGCCCTGCTGCAAGGTGGCGACACCATCCTGGGCATGAGCCTGGCCCACGGCGGTCACCTGACCCACGGCGCCAGCGTTTCCTCCTCCGGCAAGCTGTACAACGCCGTTCAATACGGTATCGATGCCAACGGCCTGATCGACTACGACGAAGTCGAGCGCCTGGCGGTCGAGCACAAGCCAAAAATGATCGTGGCCGGTTTCTCTGCCTACTCGCAGATCCTGGATTTCCCGCGTTTCCGCGCAATCGCCGACAAAGTGGGCGCGTACCTGTTCGTCGACATGGCCCACGTGGCCGGCCTGGTTGCCGCAGGTGTCTACCCGAACCCGGTGCCTTACGCCGACGTCGTGACCACCACCACCCACAAGACCCTGCGCGGTCCGCGTGGCGGCCTGATCCTGGCGCGCGCCAACGCCGACATCGAGAAGAAGCTGAACTCCGCCGTATTCCCGGGCGCCCAGGGTGGCCCGCTGGAGCACGTGATCGCCGCCAAAGCGATCTGCTTCAAGGAAGCGTTGCAGCCTGAGTTCAAGACTTATCAGCAACAAGTGGTGAAAAACGCCAAGGCCATGGCCGGCGTGTTCATCGAGCGCGGCTTTGATGTCGTGTCCGGTGGTACCGAGAACCACCTGTTCCTGCTGTCGCTGATCAAGCAGGACATCTCCGGTAAAGATGCTGACGCCGCTCTGGGCAAAGCCTTCATCACCGTGAACAAGAACTCCGTACCGAACGACCCACGTTCGCCGTTCGTCACCTCGGGTCTGCGCTTCGGCACCCCGGCTGTGACCACTCGCGGCTTCAAGGAAGCAGAGTGCAAGGAACTGGCCGGCTGGATCTGCGACATCCTGGCCGACCTGAACAACGAAGCCGTGATCGACGCGGTGCGTGAGAAGGTCAAGGCCATCTGCAAGAAGCTGCCGGTGTACGGCGCTTGATTGCAGTGGTTTGAATAAGAAGCCCGGCTCTTGAGCCGGGCTTTTTTGTGCCTGAAATAACGATGTCCTCAAGCTGAAATACGGTCAGGGTTGGTGAACCTTGGCAAAGCCTTCACGAATCTTGTCTTCCGGCAACTCATCGGCAATAAACACAATCACACTTTCGCGCGTCTCGCCTTCGGCCCATTCGGTATCCCAGTCAAAGCCATAGAGCTTCAACACGCCCTGGAACACCATGCGCCGGTCTTCCCCGGCAATGTTCAGCACGCCCTTGTAGCGCAGCAGTTGCTTGCCGTGGTCTTCCAATAGCTCATTCATGAACTCGCTGAGGCGGTCGATATCCAGCGGCTGCTCGGTACGCAGCACCAAACTGGAGATGCGGTCGATGGACGGTGCCTGGCTCACCGGGCGCAGGCTCATGCCGGCGTTGAGGTTGAAGCCGCGTACATCGAGCAGTTCGGCTAAATCAATCTTGCCGTGCTCGACCACGCGAATCGGCGCACGGCGGTTGATGCGGGTCAGGCGATCACTGAGCGCCTCGAAGGTGGCGTCGTCCACCAGGTCACGCTTGCTTACCAGCAGGCGGTCGGCGAAACCGATCTGGGCCTGGGCGATGGTCTGGGTCAGGTGATGTTCGGCGTGCGCCGCGTCCACCAGGGTGATAATGCCGTCGAGGATGTAACGCTCGCGCAGTTCTTCATCGATGAAAAAAGTCTGGGCCACCGGCGCAGGATCCGCCAGGCCGGTGCATTCGATCACCAGACGGTCAAAGGCGATCTCGCCGCTGTCCAGGCGCTCAAGCAACAGGTACAGAGCCTTGGTCAGGCCCGTGTGGATGGTGCAGCACACGCAGCCGTTGGACAGGGTCATGACCTGCACCGGCTCTGCGCCCAACAGCTGGGTGTCGATGCCGGCGTCACTGAATTCGTTTTCGATCACGGCGATTTTAAGGCCGTGCTCGGCTTTGAGCAGATGGCGCAGCAAGGTGGTCTTGCCGGCACCGAGGAAACCGCTGAGGACGGTTACCGGAATGGGAGAGGACAAAGACAGTTCTCCTTATAACTGAAGGAACACAAAAACAAATGTGGGAGGGGGCTTGCTCCCGATAGCAGTGTGTCAGGCACTTGGATGTCACTGACACACCGCTATCGGAAGCAAGCCCCCTCCCACAGGGGTATTGCACTAATTTAACAGCACTTGGGCCCACCCTTGCCGCCGTAACGGGCCTCCTGGCGTTCCCGGAAGAACGCCTTGTAGTCCATCATCGGCTTGTCGGGGTGCTTGGTTTGCATATGCTCGACGTAGGTGTCGTAGTCGGGCATGCCGACCATCAGGCGCGCGGCCTGACCGAGGTATTTACCGAGGCGACTGATGTCATTGAACATGGTTGCAATCCTCGATCATGCGTCAGGTACGGCCTGGAACGGGGCTTCTTTATCCGTACGCTCTTTGTGGCCCCAGGCTTTGATGCCAACCTTGAGCGCATAGAACAGGATACTGAACACCACGAACAGGAACAGCGCCGTCAGCGTCGCGTTGGTGTAGGCGTTGTAGATCACGTGCTGCATCTGGTCGATGCTCTTGGCCGGAGCCAGGATCTGGCCGCCGGCCAGCGCATCGCTGTACTTCTTGGCCAGCGACAGGAAACCGATCGCCGGGTTCGCGTCGAACAGCTTGATGAAGCCAGCCGTGGTGGTGCAGATCAGCAGCCAAACGGCCGGCAACAGCGTCACCCAGATGTAGCGTTGGCGTTTCATTTTGATCAGCACAACGGTTGCCAGCATCAGCGCAATACCCGCCAGCATCTGGTTGGAGATACCGAACAGCGGCCACAAGGTGTTGATGCCACCCAGTGGGTCGATTACGCCCTGGTACAGCAGGTAACCCCACATGGCCACGCAACCGGCGGTTGCGATCAGGTTGGCGGTCCAGGATTCAGTGCGTTTGAGCGCCGGCACGAAGGAACCCAACAGGTCCTGCAGCATGAAGCGACCGGCACGGGTACCGGCATCAACCGCGGTCAGGATGAACAGCGCTTCGAACAGGATCGCAAAGTGGTACCAGAACGCCATGGTGTTTTCACCCGGCAGCACACTGTGCAGGATCTGCGCGATACCCACGGCCAAGGTCGGTGCACCGCCGGCACGCGCCAGGATGGTGGTTTCACCGATGTCATGGGCCACGGCCGACAGTGCCTCAGGGGTAATTGCAAAACCCCAGCTGCTGACAGTCTGCGCCACGCTGACCACGTCGCTGCCGACAATCGCCGCCGGGCTGTTCATGGCGAAGTACACGCCAGGCTCGATCACCGAGGCGGCAACCATCGCCATGATGGCCACGAACGACTCCATCAACATGCCGCCGTAGCCGATGTAGCGGGCGTGGCTTTCACTGGCCAGCAACTTGGGCGTGGTGCCCGAGGAGATCAGCGCGTGGAAGCCCGACACCGCGCCACAGGCGATGGTGATGAACAGGAACGGGAACAGGCCGCCCTTCCACACCGGGCCAGTGCCATCGATGAACTGGGTCAGCGCCGGCATTTTCAGGTCGGGCATGGTGACCAGGATGCCGATCGCCAGGGCGATGATGGTGCCGATTTTCAGGAAGGTGGAGAGGTAGTCACGCGGTGCCAGGATCAGCCACACCGGCAGTACCGCCGCCACGAAGCCGTAGCCGATGAGCATCCAGGTGATCTGGATCCCGGTGAAGGTAAAGGCCTTGGCCCAGACCGGGTCAGCGGCAATCTGCCCGCCCAGCCAGATCGAACCCAGCAGCAACGCCACGCCGATGATCGAGATTTCACCGATACGGCCCGGGCGGATGTAGCGCATGTAGATGCCCATGAACATCGCGATCGGGATGGTCGCCATCACGGTGAAGATGCCCCATGGGCTCTCGGCCAGGGCCTTGACCACGATCAGCGCCAGCACCGCGAGGATGATGATCATGATCAGGAAGCAGCCGAACAGCGCGATGGTGCCGGGGATGCGCCCCATCTCTTCACGCACCATATCGCCCAGGGAACGGCCGTTACGACGGGTGGAGAGGAACAGGATCATGAAGTCCTGCACCGCACCGGCCAGCACCACGCCGGCGATCAGCCAGAGCGTGCCGGGCAGGTAACCCATTTGCGCCGCCAATACCGGGCCGACCAGCGGGCCGGCACCGGCAATCGCCGCAAAGTGGTGACCGAAAAGAATGTGTTTGTTGGTCGGCACATAGTCCAGACCGTCGTTGTTGAGCACTGCGGGGGTGGCCCGCCGTGGATCGAGTTGCATCACATTGTTAGCGATGAACAGGCTGTAGTAGCGATAAGCGACCAGGTAGATGGCCACCGCGGCAACCACAATCCACAAGGCATTGATCGCCTCGCCGCGGCGCAAGGCCACTACGCCAAGGGCGCACGCTCCTACGATTGCCAGCACCAGCCAGGGTAGGTGGCGTAGCAGGCTATTATTATTTTTCATTTTTATATTCCAGCCAGGGTGGACAGAAAGGACAGCCACTCGGAGTTTAGCGCTGTTGGCTTTAAAGGCCACCCCCCTACGTTGGTCTAGAGCCTTGCAACGGCAAAAAAAGCCGAAATAAAGGCCGAATGATGGCGCAGGGCTACACTGCTTCCATCCACTGAGGGTTTCACCATGACCGATCACCCGTCCGACCGCCGCTGTTTCCGCCGGATCGCGATTGATGCCAAGACTGAACTTCGGCAAAACGGCCACGAATGGTCAGTGAAATTAAATGATTTGTCGCTGAAGGGCTTGTCGATAAAACGACCCGAGCCCTGGAAAGGCAATAAGGCACTGCCGTTCGAAGTCGACATCCGCCTGGATCCGAAGGCGCATATAAAAATGCAAGTAAAGCTGACCCACGAAGACGACGACCAATTAGGCTTTGTGTGCAAGGAAATCGACCTGGACTCGATCAGCCACTTGCGGCGGCTGATCGAGTTGAACCTCGGCGATCAGGAGGAATTGGAGCGGGAGTTGGGCGCGTTGCTGAAAGCGTGATGGTTCAGGGAAACGCCGCACGCGCTGGAAACTCGCTTTCCATGTCCCAATAGCCTTTTTTCTGGCTCGACGCGGACTGCCACTGCCCATCGACAAAACGATAAGTCTGGTAGCGGGTGGTGAAAACATCGTCACCTTCCCCCTCGCCATCGCCTTCCATGAACGACGACACCTGCAACAGTTCATCAGCCCCACCGGCAGTCGGTGTCGCCACCTTCCAGTCAGCCTTGCCCGTGTGGGCCAGGGTCAAGGGCTGGACCTTGCCGTCAGCGCTCTTGTAGCTCATCGGCTTGAGTTGCTGTTGGACCGGCTGCAACAGTTGAGTGGCCGGGCCGCTGTAGGTGCCCATCGGCGCGGTTTCATCGATGGTCAAAAAATATACAGGCTCAGGCAACCCCTTGAGCGGCGCCTTCTTGATCTGGGCCAACGGATAGCCGAGGCCCTCTTGCGCGATCTCCTCACCGGAGGCCGACACCAGGCGCACCCGCGCCTCAAGCAGCGGATGCTCCGCCAGATTGTCGGGCTCCTCGAACGCGTCCTCGAGCTGCCCGCCGCCCCAATTGTCCTTATGCATCTGGGCGCTGATGCGCTGGTCTTCCAGCACCTGCAACTCGCTGCCCTGCGCGGTCACCCGTTTTTGCGCCAGGCGATACCCCGCAGGCAGCTCGACCGCCCACGCCATGGCCGGCGATACGGCCAAGGCGATAAACAGCGCTGCAATTGCCCCATAACTCGATCGTTGCATAGCGTCCCTTCCTGATTTATTCGAAAAGTGCATCCAACGCCTGCTCCAGGCGCGTGACCCCAATCACCTGCAACCCCGCCGGCGCTTCCTTCGGCGCGTTGCCCTTGGGCACGATCGCGCGCTTGAAACCGTGCTTGGCGGCTTCCTTGAGGCGCTCCTGACCGCTGGGTACCGGGCGCACTTCGCCGGACAGGCCGACCTCGCCAAACACCAGCAAGTCGTGGGGCAATGGCCGATTACGCAGGCTGGACATCACCGCCGCCATCAACGCCAGGTCGGAGGCGGTTTCCAACACCTTGACCCCGCCCACCACGTTGAGGAACACATCCTGGTCGTGGGTGGGAATACCGCCATGCCGGTGCAATACCGCCAGCAACATCGCCAGACGGTTCTGATCCAGACCCAGTGTTACCCGGCGTGGGTTGGCCAGATGGCTGTCGTCCACCAGCGCCTGCACTTCCACCAGCATCGGGCGGGTGCCTTCCCACGTTGCCATTACCACGCTGCCTGGGACTTCTTCCTGGGCGCGGGTCAGAAAAATCGCCGAAGGGTTGGAGACTTCTTTCAGCCCCCGGTCAGTCATGGCGAATACGCCCAGCTCGTTGACCGCGCCGAAACGGTTCTTCACCGCCCGCAGCAAGCGTAAACGCCCGTCGGATTCGCCTTCGAAATACAGCACGGTGTCGACCATATGCTCCAACACCCGTGGCCCGGCCAAGGCGCCCTCCTTGGTCACGTGCCCGACCAGGAAGATCGCCGTGCCGCTCTGCTTGGCATAACGGACCAGCAACGCCGCACTCTCACGCACCTGGGACACGCCGCCCGGTGCCGATTGCAGTTGCTCGGTGAAAATCGTCTGGATCGAGTCGATCACCATGACCTTGGGTTTTTCGATGCGCGCCGTGGCGATGATGCTTTCGATGCAGGTTTCGGTCATCACCCGCAGTTGGTCCTGGGGCAGGCCCAGGCGACGGGCGCGCATGGCCACTTGTTGCTGGGATTCTTCGCCGGTGACGTACAGCGCCGGCATGCGGCTGGCGATGCTGCACAGGGTTTGCAGCAGGATGGTCGATTTACCGATGCCGGGGTCGCCGCCGATCAGCACCACCGAGCCGTCCACCAGGCCACCGCCGAGCACTCGGTCGAGTTCGCCGGAGGCGGTGGAAAAGCGCGGGATTTCTTCGACGCTGACTTCAGCCAGGGTCTTGATCTGCGCCTGTTGCCCGGTCCAGCCGGCACGCCCGGTGGGAGCCGCGGCGCCACCGCTTTCGATCATGGTTTCAGTGAGGGTGTTCCAGGCCCCGCACTCCCCGCACTGGCCGGCCCACTTGGGAAAGGTCGCGCCGCACTCCGTGCAGCCGTACATGCGCTTGGCCTTTGCCATTTGAGAACCTCCAACCGAAAAACCGCGATGATAGCTCAGCGCGACGCCGGGGTCCGGATTTCACCGCTGGCCAATCGTGAAGCGCTGTTGCCGACCGGGTCTTCGGCGTTGAGGTCGGCGCCCTTGGCTTTCAAGGCATCGAGCAATTCGATGCGCTTGAACAGGCCTGCGTACATCGCGGCGGTCTGTCCGGCGCCGTTGCGTTGGTCCGGGTTGCAGTCGGTTGCCAGCAGACGCTGGGCGATTTTCAGCTCGCCCTTGAAGATCGCGCCCATCAACGCGGTGTTGCCACGTTTGTCCTGCACACAGGCGTCGGCACCGGCGGCGAGCAAACGGTCCACATAGGCGCCTTCACCGTGGTACGCGGCCAGGATCAGGGCGGTGTAGCCCTTGTCGTCCTGGGTGTTGAGGCTGTAACCGGAGTCGATAAAGGTGTTGAGCATGTCGACATCGCCACGGCGGGCGGCGTCGAAGTAATAATCCTGAAGCTGTGCCTTGAGTGCCGCAGGCTCGGGGGACTCGGCATGGGCGACAAGGGCCAGCATGGCCATCAATAGGCCAATAGCAATACGCATAAGGGTTCTCCTGTCAGAGGTCGACGCCCCAACGGGCGTCGACCGGAACCAACGGATCAGTCCGTCAGTTTTGCAGCCAGCGCTTTCACGCGCGCCAGGTCACCCTTGGCAACCTTGGCCACGCCAGTGCCGTACTCAGGGTCGGCTTTGTAGAGGAACGACAGGATGATGTGCTTGCTCTCATCATCGGTGGTGGCCAGGGAGCCGCCGAAGTTGTCGATCAAGTCCTGGCGCTCTTTCTGGTTGTAGGAGCGGTACAGGTCACCGGCCTGCTTGAAGTTCTGCTCACGCTGGATCTTCGCCTGTTGGGTGCTGCCGGTCAGCGCCGACTGGCTATAGCGCGCGGTTTGCGGCTCTTCGCGCGGCATCAGGCGGCTTGGCTGGTAATTCACGCCCGTGGTGGTCTTGCCGGCGTTCATCGCGCCGTCCTGGTTACCGTTGTTCACGGTGACTCGCGGGGCGTTGATCGGCAATTGCAGGGCATTGGCGCCCAGACGGTACATCTGCGTGTCGGCGTAGGAGAACACCCGGCCTTGCAGCAGGCGGTCTTCCGACGGTTCGATGCCCGGCACCAGGTTGGCCGGGGCCATGGCCACCTGCTCGGTTTCCTGGAACACGTTCGCCGGGTTGCGGTTCAGCACCATTTGCCCGACTTTGCGCTCGGGTACGTTCGGCCAGATTTTGGTGGCGTCCAGCGGGTCAAAGTCGAACTTGGCCAAGTCTTCCGGTTTGAGCACTTGCACATACAGGTCCCACTTGGGGAAGTCGCCCTTATTGATGTGCGTGACCAAGTCGTTAGTCATATGGCTGTAATCACGGCCCTGCACCTCGGTGACTTGTTTAGGGTCCAGGTTCTTGATGCCTTGCAGGCTCTTCCAATGGAACTTGACGTAGTGCACTTCGCCCTTGGCGTTAATCAACTTGTAAGCATGTACGCCATTACCGTCCATTTCCCGATAACTGGCCGGGGTGCCCGAGTCGGAGTACAACTCGGTCAACGTGCGGGTCGACTCAGGAACATGGGAGAAGAAGTCAAAGCGACGCGAGTCATCATCCAGGTTAGTGCGCGGGTCCGGTTTGAAGGCGTGGACCATGTCCGGGAACTTGATGGCGTCGCGGATAAAGAACGTCGGGAAGTTATTGCCGACCAAGTCCCAATTGCCCTCGGCGGTATAGAACTTGGTGGCGAAGCCGCGCGGGTCGCGCAAGGTTTCCGGCGAATGGTTCCCGTGCACCACGGCGGAGAAACGCACAAATACAGGCGTGGCTTCGCCGGCTGCGAAGACTTTGGCCTTGGTCAGGTCGCTGAGGTTATCGGTGACCGTGAAGGTACCGTGGGCGCCGGTACCACGGGCATGCACCACGCGCTCGGGGATGCGTTCGCGGTCGAAGCGTTGCAGTTTCTGGATGAGCTGCACGTCTTGCAGCAGCACGGGGCCGTTGGCGCCGGCGGTTTGCGAGTTCTGGTTGTCGCCGACAGCGGCACCGTTATCGCGGGTCAGGTTGGCGGCCTGCACCGACAGGGAAAGCAGGCTGGCGGTCGCCAATACCAGCGCGTGACGCGCCAGGGCTGGCCCACGGCTCATGGGAGTATTCATCAAGGTTTCCTCTGGTTTTTTTAATGCACATTCAGTTGTGCTTGCCAGAGGCTAGTGACCCGCGAGTCAGAAGATAAATAGAAAAAGCCCACCAGGGCGATTGAGAAAATAATGTAGTAAGCCCCTGAAATGGCGCGTATTTCGCGCGCGATTGGTGGCACTTTGCAAACTATTTGCGTTTTAATGTGTCGATTAAAACTAACAGTGTTAACCGTTGTGTCCGGCAAGCCCGCCATGACTGACTTACACTCAGCTCCACCCTCCTCATCTGTAACAAGGAATAACCTATGGGCGTGATCAGTGAGTTCAAGGCCTTCGCGGTCAAAGGTAATGTGGTTGACATGGCCGTCGGTATTATCATCGGCGCAGCCTTCGGCAAAATTGTTTCCTCGTTTGTAGGCGACGTGGTGATGCCGCCGATTGGTCTGTTGGTCGGTGGCGTGGACTTTGGCGACCTGGCGGTGACGCTCAAGGCTGCCCAGGGTGATGCACCCGCCGTGGTCCTGGCGTACGGCAAGTTTATCCAGAGCGTGATCGACTTCATCATCGTCGCGTTCGCAATCTTCATGGGGGTGAAGGCGATCAACCGCCTAAAGCGTGAAGAGGCAGTGGCCCCAAGCCTGCCGCCAACGCCGAGCAAGGAAGAGGTATTGCTGGGCGAGATCCGCGATCTGCTCAAGGCGCAAAATGACAAGCCGCTCTAGGCCTGGCGTGGTTTAAAGAAAGGCGCCTCTTGGGGCGCCTTTTGTTTACCAGTAGTTTTCCACTGCTACCTGGCCCGGTCGGCGGCTCAGGCTTAGTTGCAGGTCGCGCTGCTTGAGCAGTTGGCGGGTATCGTCGACCATCTGCGGGTTGCCGCAAATCAGTACGCGCGAGTGCTCGGGGGTCAGCGCCACGCCGGCCGCTCGCTCCAGCTCGCCATTTTCGATCAGCGTGGTGATTCGTCCGTTCAAAGCGCCCGGGTGTTGCTCCCGCGTGACAATAGGAATGTACGTCAGCTTGTGGGCGTATTCGGCCAGATACTCACGCTCACCCAGCGTCTTGATCAACGCTTGGTACGCCAGCTCTTTGGCTTCGCGTGCGCTGTAGACCAGGATGATGCGCTCGAATTTCTCCCACACCTCGAAGTCCTGCAGGATCGACAGGAACGGCGCCACCCCGGTGCCGGTGCCCAGCATCCACAGGTCACGACCGTCCACAAACCGACTCAGGGTCAGAAAACCCGTGGCTTGGCGCTCCACCATCAACTCATCACCCACCCGCAGGCGGCTCAGCTCACTGGTGAATTCGCCGCCAGGGACCACGATCGAGAAGAAATCCAAATGTTCATCAAAGGGTGACGACACCACGGAATAGGCACGCCAGACCGTACTGCCATCCGCCTTGGTCACGCCCAGGCGCACGAACTGGCCGGCGGTGAACCGGAATCCCGGATCGCGGGTGGTGCGCAGGGTAAACAGGCTGGGGGTCAGCGATTGCACATCGAGCAATGTCTGGCGGGTAAATTTTTCAGCACTGGCCGTCATGGGGCACTCCGTTTTGCACAGGCCTCTAGTGTCCCTCAAAGCGGTACGCGCTAACACCGATGATTTGTAGTGAGATTGCATGGCAATGTTCACGGTAGACGATGAGGTGATAAAACCATACTTTCAACGCGGCTAATTAGTATAAAAACTCAAGTCACGCCCCCACTAATTATTTGGCTATTAGCACTCTTACCCATACGCCGCTCATTGCGACATGACTGCCAACCGCCACTGATTAGCCACTACTGATAACTTCCTAATACAACTAATGTTTCCCTCCACAGCGCAATTACCTGCACAACAAATCAAGACTTGTATAACTTTTAAAATTTAAGTAAGTCCATCTATATAACGTTTTTTTCTCCTCAAAAAGTAGTCCTTATCCTACACTCAGTTCCGTGTCGCAATGGGATCAGGACGTACCCCAAGACACCCCATACTCATGGAGAGTTACCGATGCTTAACTGGCGAAACACACGGCTCCCCAAACTGGAAGACGAGGACCAGATCACCAGTGTTTTCGAAATGGTTATCAACGAGACGTACTCACTCGGCTTCCAATTTTGTTCCTTTAAAATGAGTACCCAACAACTTGCAAACCAAAAAATCATATTTGAAAAGAGCAACTATCCAAACGAATGGAGTCACCTTTATAAACAAGCCAAATTCGCAGATGTAGACCCTGTCGTCGCCCACTGCCAGCGCTCCGTTCTGCCGTTTGTCTGGAAAGAAACCGCCTTCCAGGGCACCCCTCATTTGTGGACGCTCGCCCAATCCTGTGGCGTGCACTTGGGGTGGACCCAACCACTGCATGGGCCAAGAGGCGTATTCAGTATGCTGACGCTGAGCCGAAGCAAACGGGAGATCAGCCCCGAAGAGCTTTACGAAAAAGCCGGTAATGCCCTATGGCTCTGCCATGCCATGCATACCGTGGTGGCGCACAAGTACGCGAACGAACCGGATGCCGTGCCCTGTAATAACTTGACGCCGCGCGAGCTGGAAGTCCTGCGCTGGTCAGCCCTGGGCAAGACTGCAGGCGAGATCGCCAAGATTCTGTGCCTGTCTGAACGTACCGTCGGCTTTCATAACTGCAGTTCAATGAGAAAACTGGGGGTCAATAATAAAATCGCGGCCATCATGAAGGCCGCCAAAGCCGGTTTCTTTAACGACCTCATGTAATCCTTGCGGAAAAAACGTAACATTCTCGACCAGTTCCGGGTGAGGACGCGGCTTCCAGCCTCCCGTCGCCGTTCACCCAGATGGTTCGATTACCCAGAGTTCTCTTCCGCCATGCCCCTGCTCGACAGCCCCTTCGCCCAGCTCGATCTGATCCGCCAGCCCGAACAGCACAACGATCCACTGCAAGCCTTCGATGCCGCCGATGAGTACCTGCTCAGCTACCTGGCAGAACAACAGCCTGCTGCCGTCACCCGCGTGCTGGTGCTCAACGACAGCTTCGGCGCCCTGGCGGCCAGCCTTGAAGGTCGGGTGCAGGTGGTGTCCAGCGGTGATTCATTTCTCGCCGCCCAGGGGCTGGAAAAAAACCTGGTGCGCAACGCCAGAGCCTTTGATGCCGTGACGTTTATCCCTGCCAGCCAAACCCCGAACGGGCCTTTCGACCGCGTACTGATCCGCGTGCCGAAGACCCTGGCGTTGTTGGAGGAGCAGCTGATCCGCCTGCAAGGCCAACTGGCACCGGGCGCCGAAGTGATCGCCGGGGCGATGGTCAAGCACCTGCCACGGGCGGCCGGAGAATTGCTGGAGCGCTATATCGGGCCGATGCATGCCTCGTTGGCCGTGAAAAAAGCACGGCTGCTGATCGCGACCCTTGCAGATCGGCCGGCGGGCGTCTCGCCCTACCCCACGCGCTATACCCTGGAAACACCCGCCATCGAACTGCTCAACCACGCCAATGTATTTTGCCGCGAAGGCCTGGACATCGGCACGCGCGCGTTCCTGCCGCACCTGCCTGAAAACCTGGGCAGCGCGCGCGTGGCGGACCTGGGCTGTGGCAACGGCGTATTGGCGATTGCCAGCGCGCTGCAAAACCCCGACGCGCAGTACACCCTGGTGGACGAGTCGTATATGGCCGTGCAATCGGCGGCGCAAAACTGGCAGGCTGCCTTGGGCGCTCGCGACGTGACGGTCCGCGCCGGCGATGGCCTGGCCGGCCAGGAGCCGCAGTCCCTGGACGTGGTGCTGTGCAACCCGCCGTTCCACCAGCAGCAGGTGGTCGGCGACTTCCTCGCCTGGCGCATGTTCCAGCAGGCCCGCGAAGCCCTGGTGGTCGGCGGTGCCCTCTACATAGTCGGCAACCGTCACTTGGGTTATCACAGCAAGTTGGCGCGCTTGTTCCGCGGTGTCGAGCAAGTGGCGGCGACACCAAAATTCGTCATCCTCAAGGCGCGCAAATAAAAAACCCTGCCCTTGCGGAACAAGAGCAGGGCTTGCCCCTTGAGTCAGCAGGCAGCGGGCCGCAAGACCCGGATCGGGATGTCAGTGAGTGGTCAGGCCGGCCGCATTCATGAACATGCGCATCAGGCTGGCCACCACAAACAGGGCCAGCACACTGCCGGTCCAGATCATCGCCAGCCACCCCAGACGCCGCCACAGCGGCTGTTTCTCGGCCTGTTCAATCTCCTGCAACGTCGGTTTGCCGGACATGGGACGACCTCCTAGTGATAACCGTCTTCGTGGGTGACCTTGCCGCGGAATACGTAGTAACTCCAGAAGGTGTAGCCCAGGATGAACGGGATGATGAACAAGGTGCCCACCAGCATGAAGCCCTGGCTTTGCGGCGGTGCGGCCGCGTCCCAGATCGATACCGAGGGCGGAATGATGTTCGGCCACAGGCTGATGCCCAGGCCGCTGTAGCCGAGGAAGATCAGCACCAGCGTCAGCAGAAACGGCGTGTAGTGCGCATTACGCGCCACCGCGCGGATCAACCCATACATGGTGACCAATACCAGGACCGGCACCGGCAGGAACCAGAACAGGTTTGGCAGGGTGAACCAGCGCCCGGCGATTTCCGCGTGCGTCAGCGGCGTCCAGATACTGACGATACCAATCACCGCCAACACCACGAACGCCAACGGCCGCGCCAGGTTGTGCATCTGTTCCTGCAACTTGCCTTCGGTCTTCATGATCAGCCAGGTGCAGCCGAGCAAGGCATAAGCCACGATCAGCGCCACGCCACAGAACATCGTGAACGGTGTCAACCAATCCAGCGAGCCACCGGCAAACTGGCGGTTCACCACCGGAATCCCATCGATGAATGCTCCCAACGCCACGCCCTGAAAGAACGTCGCCGCCAGCGAACCGCCGATGAACGCCTTATCCCACAGGTGCCGCTTGTGGTCCTTGGCCTTGAAGCGGAACTCGAACGCCACGCCCCGGAAGATCAACCCGATCAACATCAGGATCAACGGCAGGTACAACGCCGACAACACCACCGAATAGGCCAGCGGGAACGCGCCGAACAACCCAGCGCCTCCCAGTACCAGCCAGGTTTCGTTGCCGTCCCACACGGGCGCCACGGTGTTCATCATCACGTCACGGTCGGTCTTGCCCTTCACGAACGGAAACAGGATGCCGATCCCTAAGTCGAAGCCGTCCATGACCACGTACATCATGATCCCGAAAATGATGATCACAGCCCAGATCAGCGGAAGATCAATACCCATCTCAATGCCCCTTGTGCTGGATGTCGTCGTGCTGTTGGGATGACGAGTCGTTGTCGGTGCCATCATCGGCAGCGGACAAAGGACGGGCCGGCGTACGTTTCTGGCCAGGGCCACCGTGGGTCGGCTCGGTGACTTCGTACGTCACAGGACCTTTGCGCACCAGGCGCATCATGTAGCCCAACCCGGCGCCGAACAGCGCGAAGTACACCACCACGAACAACACCAGGGTGATCGTCATCTGCGCCAGGCTATGCCCCGAGGACGCATCCGCCGTGCGCATCAACCCGTAGACCACCCACGGCTGACGGCCGATTTCGGTGGTAAACCAACCGGCAAGAATCGCGATCAGGCCGGAGGGGCCCATCCACAGCGCCAGGTACAGGAACGGTTTGGACGTGTACATCCTGCCGCCCCGCCGCAGCCACAAACTGAACAGCCCGGTGAAGATCATCAAAAAGCCCAGGCCGACCATGACCCGGAACGACCAGAACACCACGGTCGAATTCGGGCGATCCTCAGGCGGGAACTCCTTGAGTGCCGGCACCTGTTTGTCCAGGGAGTGGGTCAGGATCAGGCTGCCCAGGTAGGGGATTTCCACCGCATATTTGGTTTTTTCAGCCTTCATATCCGGCCAGCCGAACAGAATCAGCGGGGTGGGTTCATTGCCTTTATTTTCCCAGTGACCTTCAATCGCGGCGATTTTCGCCGGCTGATGCTCAAGGGTGTTGAGGCCGTGGAAGTCACCGATCACCGCCTGGATAGGCGCCACGATCAGCGCCATCCACATCGCCATCGAGAGCATTTTGCGGATCGCCGGGTTGTCCTTGCCGCGCAGCAAGTGCCAGGCCGCCGACGAACCGACGAAGAAAGCCGTGGCCACGAAGGCGGCCGTGGCCATGTGCGCCAGGCGATAGGGGAACGACGGGTTGAAAACGACGGCGAACCAGTCGGTCGGAATCACGCGGCCATCGACGATCTCAAAGCCCTGCGGGGTCTGCATCCAGCTATTGGACGAGAGGATCCAAAAGGTCGAGATCAACGTCCCCACGGCCACCATCACGGTGGAGAAGAAGTGCAGGTTGCGCCCCACCTTGTTCCAGCCGAACAGCATCACACCAAGGAAACCGGCTTCGAGGAAGAAGGCCGTGAGCACTTCATACGTCAGAAGCGGCCCGGTGACGGCGCCGGCAAAGTCCGAGAAGCGACTCCAGTTGGTGCCGAACTGGTAGGCCATGACCAGGCCGGAGACCACGCCCATGCCGAAGTTGACGGCAAAGATCTTCGACCAGAAATGGTAGAGGTCACGGTAGGTGTCGTTGCGGGTCTTGAGCCACAAGCCCTCCAGCACCGCGAGGTAACTGGCCAGGCCAATGGTGATCGCCGGGAACAGGATGTGGAACGAGATGGTGAACGCGAATTGAATTCGGGCGAGATCGAGCGCCTCCAAACCGAACATAAGTCTTCCTCTGTCAGGTAATACCGGCTGCTGGCGGGAGCCTGCACCCACTGCCCCCACGGATATGGAGTGTGGCGAATTTCAATTCGTTTCTTTTTTTAACCCACCACGCAGGGATTCTGGCCTTACGGCCGCCCGATCAAGCCCCATGCAGGCCTTGATCTGGATCAAGCATTGCTGAAAGAGTAGTCCCATTTTGTGTGTCCAGTTATGTGGTCTTTTGCCGCGTGACAGCTTGCCTCAGTGCTGTTCTTGCAACTAATTGTTACAGCATGATGCTAATCTCGCCCTTCCCTCCGGCCGTTGACTTGAATTCCCGATGCCTAGTGAACCCGCGTTGCTGTTGCGTCACCATCGCCCTTTCATCGCGTTCTGGCTGGCGCGGATCTTCACCGCCAGCGGCTTCCAGATGCTCACCGTGGCCATCGGCTGGAACCTCTACCAGTTGACCGGCAATGTGCTGGACCTGGGGTTGGTCGGCCTGGTGGAGTTCGTGCCGCGCGTACTGTTCATGCTGCACACCGGGCATGTGGCCGACCGCTATGAGCGACGCAAAGTCGCCGCCATCTGCCAGACCGTGCAGGCATGTATCGCCCTGTCATTGGCCATTGGCGGCCTGACCGGCAACGTCACCCGCGAGATGATCTTTATCCTCGCCTTCCTGCTCGGCGCCGCCCGCTCCTTCGAAATGCCCACCACCCAGGCGCTGCTGCCCAGCATCGTGCCCAGCGCGCTGTTCCCGCGGGCCGTGGCTTCGTCGCAATCGGCCCAGCAACTGGCGACCATCGTCGCCCCGGCGCTGGGCGGTCTGCTGTATGCGTTCGGCAGCGTCTGGGTATATGGCCCCACGGTGGTGCTGTACCTCATCGCCTGCGGGCTGACCCTCAACCTGCCCGCCCGCCAGACCCCGCTGAACAAAGGCAAGGCCACCCTGGATTCGCTGCTGGCCGGCATTCGCTTTATCCGCAGCCGCCCGGACATTCTCGGCGCGATTTCCCTCGACCTGTTCGCCGTGCTGCTGGGTGGCGCCACCGCGCTGCTGCCGGTGTTTGCCAAGGACATCCTGCTAACCGGCGCCTGGGGCCTGGGCCTGTTGCGCTCGGCGCCGGCGGTGGGCGCGTTGTTGATGTCGCTGTGGCTGGCACGGTTTTCGGTCGACCGCCAGGTGGGCCGCGTGATGTTCACCGCCGTCGGCGTGTTCGGCGTGGCGACGATTGCCTTCGGCCTGTCCACCTCGTTCTGGTTTTCCCTGGCGGTGCTGGTGGTGCTGGGCGCGGCGGACATGATCAGCATGGTCATCCGCGCGTCCTTCGTGCAGTTGGAGACGCCGGATGAAATGCGCGGACGGGTCAGTGCGGTCAACGGCCTGTTTATCGGCGCGTCCAACCAGTTGGGTGAGTTCGAATCCGGGATTACCGCCCACTGGTTCGGCACCGTGCCCGCGGTAGTCATGGGCGGGATTGGCACGCTGGTGGTGACCGGGGTGTGGATCAAACTGTTCCCGACGTTGGCGAATCGGGACCGGATGCATGTGCCGGTGGAAGAAGCGAAAGTCTGAGCGTCACCACGGGACCTTATTTTGGTAAAAAAGCCCATGTGGGAGGGGGCTTGCTCCCTCCCACATGGGTTATGCGGTGTTTTCAGAGCACCTTGTCCAACGTGATCGGAAACTCCCGCACCCGCTTGCCGGTGGCATGGTAAATCGCATTCGCCACTGCCGCCGCTACCCCGACAATCCCGATCTCCCCCACGCCCTTGGACCCCAGGGCATTGACGATCTCGTCGTGTTCATCGACAAACACCACGTCAACGTCGCCGATATCGGCATTCACCGGGATGTGGTATTCGGCCAGGCTGTGGTTCATGTAGCGCCCCAATCGGTGGTCGATCTGGGTCTCTTCATGCAGCGCCATGCCGATGCCCCACACCACGCCGCCAAGGATCTGGCTGCGCGCCATCTTCGGATTGACCACCCGCCCGGCGGCAATCGCGCTGACGACTCGGCTGACCTTGATGGTGCCCAGGTCTTCGTCCACCCGCACTTCGACGAATACCGCCGAGTGGGTGGCGGTGGCATAGCCCTCGCGCTTCTTGTCCGGCGCGCTGTCGACCTGCACCTGCAGCGCCTCTTCGCCGCTGTCCTTGACCAGTTGCGCCAACGTCACACTCACGTCCCCCGCGTGCAAGTGGCCGTCTTCAAAGCGCACAGACTCGGCAGCCTTGAAGACCGGGTAAGTCTGCCGGGCGATGGTCAGCAGTTTTGCGGTCAGCGCTTGGCAGGCTTGCTGAACGGCGGTGCCGACGGAGGACACGGTAAACGAGCCGCCCTGCAGCGGCGCCGTGGGCAAGGAGGAATCACCGAGCACAAAACGTACATCTGACATCGCCACGCCACTGGCCTGCGCCGCAATCTGGGTCATCACCGTGTAGGTGCCGGTGCCGATATCCGTGGTGGCACTGCTGACGGTGAGTTTGCCCTGCGCATCGATGCTCGCCTTGGCGCTGGCTTTCATCTGCATCGCTTCCCAGACGCCGCCGGCCATGCCCCAGCCGATCAACTGGCGGCCGTCGCGCATGCTGCGCGGCTCTGGGTTGCGCTGCTTCCAGCCGAACCGTTCGGCACCCTCGCTGTAGCACTCGCGCAAGGCTTTGCTCGACCAGGGTTTGTCTTCGTTGCCATTGCGTTCGGCATAGTTGATCAGGCGCAGTTGCACCGGGTCGATGGCCAGGGCGCAGGCCAGTTCATCCATGGCACATTCCAGGCCGATCAACCCCAGGGCGGCGCCGGGCGCGCGCATGTCCAATGGCGTGAACACATCCAGCGGCACCAGCTTGTAGGTCAGTTGCACGTTGTCGCAGTGATAGAGCATGCCGCTCCACTCCACCACGTGTTCGCTGAAGTCTTCGAAACGCGAGGTCTGGCCAATTGCCGTATGCCCAAGCGCCAGCAATCGACCGTTGGCGGCCGCGCCCAGTTGCAGGCGTTGCAAGGTGCGCGGGCGGTAGCCGAAGGTGAACATCTGCTGGCGCGTGAGGGTGACGCGCACCGAGCGCTTGAGTGCCAGCGACGCCATCACCGCCAGCGGCAGTTGGTATTGCGGGCGCAGGCCCGAGCCGAACGCACCGCCGACAAATGCGGCAAAAATGCGCACCTGGCTTTTATCCAGGCCGAAGACCTTTTGCACATAGGCCTGGCAGTTCTGCGGCCCCTGGGTTTTGTCATGGATATGCAACGTGCCATCCGGCTGATACAGCACGGTGCTGGCGTGGGGTTCCATGGGATTGTGGTGTTCGATGGGAGTGCTGTAGTGCAGATCGAGGCTGATGGCCGCGCCGGACCATTCGGCCTGGAAGTTGCCACGCGGCGCGGGGGGCGTCTGCGGTGAGGGATGGGCTTGTTCCTGCTGGGTGAGCAGGTCCGTCTCGAAGGCTTCCTGCTCGAACTCGATCTCGATCAAGGAGCCCGCATGCCGTGCCAGCTCCAGGTTATCAGCGATCACCAGGGCCAACGGCTGCCCGCTGTAGAGCACGCGGTCGTTGTAAAGCGGGCGAAACGGCGAGCCATCGGCGGCATCGGCGTCGGCAAAGGCATCGTCATAGCTGGCGATTTTCGGCCGGTTGAGGTGATGGATGACGTCCACCACACCCGGCAGCGCCAGGGCTTTGGAGGCATCGATGCGGGTTACCCGACCTTTGGCAATGCTGCTGGAGACCACGCTGCCATGCAGCAGGCCGTCTTCGGGGAATTCCCCGGCATAACGCGCCTGCCCCGTGACCTTGAGCAGACCGTCGACACGGTCCAGGGGTTTGCCGATGGCACTCATGGCTGTTCTCCTGCGACGGCGGCGTCGCTCAAGGCGCGAATGATTGCGCGGCGCGCCAGCTTGATCTTGAAGCCGTTGTGTTCCAGCGGCTCGGCGTCTTGCAACAGCGCGTCGGCAGCGTTGCTGAACGTCTCGCGACTGACGGCCTGGCCGATCAACGCGGCCTCCACTGCACGGTCACGCCAGGGTTTATGGGCCACGCCGCCCAGAGCCAGGCGCGCGTCAATGATCACCTCGCCGTCCAGCTCAAGTGCCGCGGCGACGGAGACCAAGGCAAAGGCGTAAGAGGCACGATCACGGATCTTGAGGTAATGGCTATGCCGGGCCAGCGAATCGGCGGGCAGCTCAACGGCAATGATCAGTTCGTCGTCGGCCAATTGGTTGTCGCGTTGCGGTGCGTCGCCGGGCAAGCGGTGGAAGTCGGCGAACTCGATCACCCGTGCGCCAGCTCGGCCTTCGACATGCACCCGCGCCTCCAGCGCCGCCAGGGCCACGCACATGTCCGACGGGTGCGTGGCCACACACTGCTCGCTGGCGCCGAGGATCGCATGGATGCGGTTCAGACCGCTGCGCGCCGGGCAGCCGCTGCCGGGCTCGCGCTTGTTGCAGGGCACCGTGGCGTCATAAAAGTAATAGCAGCGTGTACGCTGCAGCAGGTTGCCGCCGGTACTGGCCATATTGCGCAATTGCGGCGAGGCCCCGGCCAGGATGGCTTGGGACAACAGCGGATAACGCTGCTCGATCAAGGGGTGCCAGGCCAGGTCCGCATTGCTCACCAACGCGCCGATGCGCAGGCCGCCGTCGGCGGTTTCCTGGATGTCATGCAGCGCCAAGCCGGTGATGTCGATCAGGTGGTCGGGGCGGCTGATGTTTTCTTTCATCAGGTCCAGCAGGTTGGTGCCGCCGGCGATGAAGCGCGAAGCGGCGCTGCTCAGGCGCACGGCCTCCTGCACATTCACCGGTTTGCTGTATTGGAAGGGATTCATCGCTCACCTCCCAGGGCATCTTCAATGGCATCGCGGATATTGCTATAGGCGCCGCAACGGCACAGGTTGCCGCTCATCAATTCCTGGATTTGCGCCGTGTCGTGGGCGCGGCCTTCATTGGCCAGGCCGACGGCGGAGCAGATCTGGCCGGGGGTGCAGTAGCCGCATTGGAAGGCGTCATGCTTGATAAAGGCTTGCTGCATCGGGTGCAGTTGGTCGCCGTTGGCCAGGCCTTCGATGGTGGTCAACTCGGCGCCGTCGCACATCACTGCCAGGGTCAGGCAGGCGTTGATGCGTTTGCCATCGCGCAATACGGTGCAGGCGCCGCATTGGCCGTGGTCGCAGCCCTTTTTGCTGCCGACCAGGTCGAGTCGTTCGCGCAGCAGGTCGAGCAAGGTGGTCCAGGGCAACACGTCCAGCTGGCGGTCCTGGCCATTGAGAGTCAAGCGTATCGAGTGGGCGACAAACGGTTGGGCCGCCGCGCCATTGGGGGTCTCGCTCATAAACACCTCACGGGTTGGTGTGCATCCGCGGCGTTCAGGGAAATCGCCGTCTCAGGGCTACGACTTCCCGGGGTTTTGAGCGTTCAAGCTGATTGATCAGCGGATATTGAGCAGGGTCTTGAGGGTATTTCGCGGCGGGTTGATCGACGAGTTGCTGTATTCGAACCAGCCCTGGGCCTCGACATTCAAGTCAAATACATAGATGTAGCCCATCAAGGTGCCCACGCCGTTGCAGGCCTGGCTGACGTTGCCGACCTGGCACACCGGTGTGCGCTGGCCGTTGAGTACCGCGCCATTGAAGAGGCCTACCGGGTTGTTGCCCAGGCCCACCTCCATCACCGACACTTTGGTGGGCCCTCGGTGCGTGCACATCTGGGTTGTGCTGGTGCGTTCCGGGATAGTTTCCGTGCAACCGGCCGACTCGACCTTGAACACACGCACCTCGCTCAAGGCCGGTGCAGTCGCGCCCCACACCGGTGCTGCGCCCAGCCACAGGCCAAGACAAGGGATCAGGGCTAGACTCCACGCGTTGGCTTTTTTCATGCTGTCGATGACCCGCTGTTGAACGTCGGCGCAGTATGCCTCAAGCCCATGCGCCACACAGCCTCGGCTGCTGGTATGATGCGCCGCTTTTTCCGATCCTCTCTGAAACCACAGGCGCTTGGCGCAGTTTGTGCTTTGACTTAGAGGTCAACAAATCACGACGCAAAATAGCGTCACAGGGAGCAGGCATGCTGGAAAAGCTGTTTCAACTCAAGGCACACAACACCAACGTGCGCACCGAGATCCTCGCGGGCATCACGACATTCCTGGCCATGGCCTACATTCTGTTCGTGAACCCGAGCATCCTCGGCGAAACCGGCATGGACAAGGGCGCGGTGTTCGTCGCGACCTGCCTGGCGGCCGCCATCGGTTCGACCGTAATGGGCCTGATCGCCAACTACCCGATTGCGCTCGCGCCGGGCATGGGCCTCAACGCCTTCTTTACCTACACCGTGGTGCTGCACATGGGCCACACCTGGCAGGTGGCGCTGGGTGCGGTATTCATTTCGGCGGTGCTGTTCTTCCTGCTGTCGATCTTCCGTATCCGTGAGTGGATCATCAACGCCATCCCCCTGCCCCTGCGTTCGGCGATTGCGGCCGGTATCGGCCTGTTCCTGGCACTGATCGCGCTGCACAACGCACAGATCGTCGTCAGCAACCCGGCCACCATGGTTGGTCTGGGCGACCTGACAAAAGCTGCCCCCATCCTTGCCACCCTCGGTTTCGTGCTGATCGTCGCACTCGAAGCCCTGGCCGTGCGCGGTGCGGTGCTGATCGGCATTCTCGCGGTCACCATTGCCTCTATCGTATTGGGCGTCACTCCGTTCGGCGGCGTGACCTCGATGCCGCCCTCTCTGGCCCCGACCTTCCTGCAACTGGATATCAAGGGCGCGCTGGACATCGGCCTGGTCAGCGTGATCTTCGCTTTCCTGTTCGTCGACCTGTTCGACAACTCCGGCACCCTGATCGGCGTTGCCAAGCGCGCCGGCCTGATGGGCAAGGACGGTCATATGCCGAAAATGGGCCGCGCGCTGATCGCCGACAGCACCGCCGCCATGGCCGGCTCCCTGCTGGGCACCTCGACCACCACCAGCTACATCGAGTCCGCTGCCGGGGTGAGCGCCGGTGGGCGTACCGGTCTGACGGCCATCGTGGTTGCGATCCTGTTCCTGCTGGCCTTGTTCTTCTCGCCACTGGCGGCCAGCGTGCCGGCCTTCGCTACCGCGCCGGCGCTGCTGTTCGTGGCCGTGCTGATGACTCAGGGCCTGGCCGAAATCGACTGGGATGACATTACTGTGGCAGCGCCGGTGGTGATCACCGCCCTGGCGATGCCCTTCACTTACTCCATCGCCAATGGCATCGCCTTCGGTTTCATCGCCTGGACCGCCATCAAGCTGCTTTCGGGCCGCTACCGTGAGCTGAACCCGGCGCTGGTGATTCTATCGATTCTGTTCGTGATCAAGCTGGGCTGGTTCAACGCATGACTTTTGACGCCGCACGCTACACCGCTCAACTGCAAGACAAGGTCACGCGCCTGCGTGACCTGCTGGCACCGTTCGACGCGCCCGAGCCGCAGGTATTCGATTCGCCGCTGCAGCACTTTCGCCTGCGGGCGGAGTTCCGCCTGTGGCGCGAAGCCGGTGAGCGCCACTACGCGATGTTTTCCCAGGACGACAAGCGCACGCCGATCCTGATCGAAGAGTTCCCCATCGCCAGCCAGCGCATCAACCAATTGATGCCGCAGCTCAAGGCCGCCTGGCAAGCCAGCGCCGCCCTGAGCCACAAGCTGTTCCAGGTGGAGTTCCTCACCACCCTGGCCGGCGATGCAATGATCACGCTGTGCTATCACCGCCCGCTGGATGAGCATTGGCACACGGCGGCGAACAAGCTCGCGGCCGACCTGAACGTGAGCATCATCGGCCGCTCCAAGGGCAAGCGCGACGTGATCGGCCACGACTACGTGGTGGAAAAACTCGAGGTCGGCGGGCGCACCTTCAGCTACCGCCAACCCGAAGGCGCGTTCACCCAGCCCAACGGCACGGTGAACCAGAAGATGCTCAACTGGGCATACGAAGCTTTGGGCGATCGCCCGGATGACCTGCTGGAGCTGTACTGCGGCAACGGCAACTTCACCCTGCCGTTGGCGACCCGCGTGCGCAACGTGCTGGCCACCGAAATCAGCAAGACCTCGGTCAACGCAGCCTTGAGCAACCTCGATGAAAACGCGGTGGATAACGTCACCCTGGTGCGCCTCTCCGCCGAAGAACTCACCGAAGCGCTGAATGAAGTGCGCCCGTTCCGCCGTTTGCACGGCATCGACCTGAAAAGCTACGAATTCGGCAGCGTCTTCGTCGACCCGCCCCGCGCCGGCATGGACCCGGACACCTGCGAGCTGACCCGACGCTTCGACAACATCCTGTACATCTCCTGCAACCCGGAAACCTTGGCGGCGAACATTGCGCAATTGCATGACACGCACCGGATCACGCAGTGTGCGATGTTTGACCAGTTCCCGTGGACGCACCATATGGAATCCGGAGTGTTGCTGACTCGTCGGTAAGCCCCCAAAGCACACCGCAGCTGAAAATGTGGGATCGGGCTTGCTGTGGTGAGCAGGCTTGTCCTGCGCCGGGCTGCGAAGCAGCCCCATTGGATTCTCAGTGAACCCGCCGTGGGACCAGCCCCTCCCGACAGCAAGCCCGCTGCAACATTGGATCTTCATGTATCCGGTGAATCGGTAGTTTCCGGCACTTCCTTGCGTGGCCGGCCGCCCTTCTTGCCGTTGGCGCGGGCGGCAGCGGATTTGGCGGCGCTGCTTTTGCGACCATTACGCGACGCTACCAGGCTGATGGCCAGGTCCATCAAGGGCTGGCTGGTGGCGATCAAGCCCGTAATCGAAACATCCAGGTCCCGCGCCTCACAGCACAGCGCCTTGCCGCCAAAACCGACCTCCAACTGCTGGAAATCCTGCAAGGAAAACCCTTCGAATTCCGATAGACCGGCCACAGGCAAGAGGATGCGGCTGCCGTCGCTGAAACCGATGGAAAGGCAGTCGTGCTCATAGCGCACGTCACTGGCGTTAGCGTACAGGCGTTTCAGCTTGCGCCCACGGGCGATTGCCTTGTCGATGTCAGCCTCAGTGATCGGTACAGTGGGTACAACCTTGGCTTTTACGATTTTCATAAATTAATCCCCACGCAATCTGGCGCTCTGACCAGATTCAAAATTGTCCGTTGCTCTACGGCGTCGTGCCTGGCGTTTGCGATGACATAGACACCTCGTCGAATGACCAACCCTGGAACCAACTCACCCGCGTCCCAATCCCAGGAATGATTCTCCAGGCAAACGGTTTGCAGTTTTTCCCACCAGATCCTGCGTGCCCGCGCCAAATAGTGCCGCTGCATGATCGCCTCCCGTATACCCTCAAGAACCGCTGTTGACGGCCGTCTCCGTTCAGGGTCCACATCCCACAACTCCACCTGCCCATCCAGAAAACTGAAACGAAACCGCGCATCCCATCCCTTACCCCGTACATGCACATGAGGCGGGCAATGCTCGTCCCTGAGAAACACCGAAATCACATAGCCCTTGTAATCCCCTACTCTCATCGTAACCCATCCGTTAGGTTATTTTCCGCCAGGTAACAATTTTTCCGTATCACCCGACAACCGGCTCCTGCTCGCGAAGCTGTCTCAAAGATTAGTAACGAGGAACACGGCGTCGAATGCCGGGTTGTAACGACGCATGAAGCAAGAGTTGGCTGCGCTGCTTTCTAACGTTCGGTAATCGAACACATCCGCCGCGACCGATTGACCAAATTAACCATTCAGTACATTTTATCGCCACAACGAACAAAAATTGTGGAGATACACCTGATGCCGCCTATCGTGCTGGTGCTCAACGGCCCCAATCTCAACCTGCTCGGCACCCGCGAGCCTGCCACCTATGGCCATGAAACCCTGGCCGACATCGCCGCCCTGTGTGGCCGCAGCGCTGAAAAACTCGGGCTGAAGATCGAGTTTCGTCAGACCAACCACGAAGGCGAACTGCTGGACTGGATCCACGGTGCCCGTGCGCGTTGCGCCGGCATCGTGATCAACCCGGCGGCCTGGACCCACACCTCGGTGGCGATTCGTGATGCGCTGGTGGCCAGTGAAGTGCCGGTGATCGAAGTCCACTTATCCAATGTGCATGCACGCGAAGCGTTTCGTCATCACTCGTTTGTATCGCCTATCGCCAAGGCGGTGCTCGCAGGCTTTGGCAGCCATGGCTACCACCTGGCCCTGGAGCATTTCAGCCAGTTGCTCAAGGGGTCGGCTCGATGAAACCGCGCATCCTCGCCGGCCTGATCGGCGCCGGCATCCAGGCTTCCCGCACCCCAGCCCTGCATGAACAGGAAGGCGATGCCCAGGGCCTGCGTTACCTGTATCGCCTGATCGACCTTGAACCGCTGCACCTGGACATCAACGCCCTGCCTGACCTGCTGCGCGCCGCCGAGCAGATGAACTTCACCGGCTTGAACATTACCTACCCGTGCAAGCAGGCGATCCTGCCGTTGCTCGATGAATTGTCCGACGAGGCCCGGGGCATCGGCGCGGTGAATACCGTGGTACTCAAGGATGGCAAACGCATCGGCCACAACACCGATTGCCTGGGCTTTGCCGAAGGGTTCCGGCGCAACTTGAATGATGTGCCGCGCCAGCGCGTGGTGCAGATGGGCGCCGGCGGTGCGGGCGCGGCGGTGGCCCATGCGCTGCTGGCCGAAGGTGTCGAGCAGTTGAACATTTTCGATGTGGACGCAGCCCGCGCCCGCGAGCTTGTGGATAACCTGGCGCAGCGTTTCGGCACTGGCCGTGCCCAGGTCGGCAGCCACCTGGAAAACGCCATGGCCGAGGCGGATGGCCTGGTCAACACCACGCCGATGGGCATGGCCAAGCTGCCCGGCACGCCGGTGCCGGCTGAGCTGTTGCGGGCCGAACTATGGGTCGCGGAAATCGTATATTTCCCGCTGGAAACCGAACTGCTGCGCAACGCCCGCGCCCTGGGTTGCCGCACGTTGGATGGTGGCAACATGGCGGTGTTTCAGGCGGTGAAGGCGTTTGAGTTGTTCAGTGGCGAAATAGCGGATGCGCAGCGGATGCTGGCGCACTTCAAGGGCATGAATACCTGACTGTAGAAACCAAATCCAAATGTGGGAGGGGGCTTGCTCCCTCCCACATTTTGAGCCCGTTTCCACATGAGGCTCTGCGGTGACTTCAGGCCTGCAGGTACCGCAACACCGACTCACAGATCATCTCGCGATGCCGCTGCTTAACCACCTCATCCGACAGTTCGATCTGAAAAATCTCACTGAACGTATGGCGGTTGGACACCCGGTAAAAGCTGAATGAGTTGATCAGCAAGTGCACGTCCAGCGGCTCCAACCCTTCCCGGAACAACCCCATTTGGGCACCCCGGCGCAAGGTCTCGCCCAGCCCTTCCAGGATCTTGCTGTTCATGGCCTTGATGGTGTCGGTGCGTTTGACGTATTCGGCGTTGTGGATATTTTCGATGCTGACGATGCGCACGAAATCCACGTTCTGGTCATGGTGATCAAAGGTGAATTCCACCAGCCGCCGAATCGCCTCACGCGGTTCCAGCGCGGTGAGATTCATGCGCGTTTCGGTGTTGCGGATATCGCCGTAGAGTTTCTCCAGCACCTCGACGTACAACTGCTCCTTGCTGCCGAAGTAGTAATAGATCATGCGTTTGGAGGTGTGGATGCGCTCGGCGATGGCGTCGACGCGAGCGCCGGACAGGCCCTGCTGGACAAACTCCACAATGGCTTCCTGGAGGATGTTTTCGCGGGTCTTTTCCGGGTTGTTCTTACGACTCTTGCGCGGTGCGTCTGACACCGCGGGGAGTTCGGGACTCGAGGTCATGGTGCGCTCACGGCCATTGTATGCAGACGGTGATTATGGGCCGCGACGCGCGCTGAAGGAAGCGCTCGACTCGTCGTTATAAACGCGCCTGGCGCACCGCACCGCTGCGGGACTTGGCCATGGCCGCCAGGCGCACGGCGACGTTGGCCGCGCCGTAGCCGGCATAACCGTTCTTGCGCTGGATGATCTCGAAGAAAAACCGCCCTTCGAAGGGTTCGGTGTACACGTGAAACAACTCTCCACCCTGGGCGTCTCGGTCATACAGCACGTTGTAGTACGCCAGCTCGCTGAGAAACTCGTCGTCAAAGTCGAAGCGCGCCGCCAGGTCATCGTAGTAGTTGAGCGGGATATCCAGCAGTGGCACACCCGCCTCTTTGGCGCGGCGCACTTCGGCGAAAATATCCGCACAGTCGAAGGCAATGTGATGCACGCCCGAGCCGCGATAGCTCGACAACGCGTGGGAAATCGCGGTGTTGCGGTTCTCGGAGATGTTCAACGGCAGGCGAATCGAGCTGCAGCGGCTGCGCAATGCGCGGCTTTTCACCAGGCCATAAGGGTCGGGCAGCACCACTTCATCATCGGCTTCGAAGTCCAGCAAACTCTTGTAGAACAGCACCCAGCTGTCGAGACTGTCGGCTGGCAAGGCCATGGCCATATGGTCGATGCGCAGCAGGCCGCCACCATCGGTCGCGGCCGGTTGCAGGTTGAAATCGGTGTCGTACAGCCCGCCCTCGCTGGGGTCCACCAGGTAAATCAGGCTGCCGTCCGGTGCACGCACGGCCGCCAGTTCCAGCTCGTTGGGCCCGACCAGGCCACGATAGGGCTGGCCCTTGTACGCCACCGCTCGTTCCAGCGCCTTGGCGCTGTCCTTGACCCGAATTGCCGTGGCGCACAACGACGGCCCATGGGCTTCGAAAAAGTTATGCGCAAAGGAGTAGGGCTCGCAGTTGAGGATCAGGTTGATATCGCCCTGGCGCAGCAGGCTCACGCTCTTGGAGCGGTGCTGCCCGGCCTTGACGAAGCCCAGGCGTTCCAGCCAGTTCGTCAGCTTGGCCCCGAGGTTTTCATCCACGGCAAATTCGAGGAACTCGATACCGTCGTATTCGCTGGCAGGCGGCGTTTGGAACAGGATATCCAACGGCGCGGCCGGCTGTTCTTCGGCCAGGCGCTGGCGGGTTTTCTCTTCCAGGTACAGCAGCGAGCGCAGGCCATCGGCGGCGTTCGCGCGGGTCGGCGCGGCGCGGAAGCCATCGTTGAAGATCTCCAGGGACAATGGCCCGGTGTAACCGCTCTGGATGATTGGCGCGAGAAAGCCCGCCAAGTCAAATTCGCCCTGGCCGGGGAAACACCGGAAATGCCGGCTCCACTCCAGCACGTCCATGGCCAGGATCGGCGCGTCGGCCATCTGCACGAAAAAGATTTTGTCGCCGGGAATCTGGGCGATGCCACTTGGGTCGCCCTTGAGCGACAAGGTATGGAAGCTGTCGAGCAACACGCCGAGGCTGGGGTGATCGACCTGACGCACCAGGTTCCACACCTGCTGCCAGGTGTTCACGTGCCTGCCCCAGGCCAGCGCTTCATAGCCAATGCGCAAACCACGGCGGCCGGCGTGTTCGGCCAGCAGGCTGAGGTCATCCAGCAGAATACGTTCATCGCCTACCGAATCCGCAGAGGCATTGCTACACACCAGCACCAGGTCGGTGCCCAGTTCCTGCATCAGGTCGAACTTGCGCTCGGCGCGCTCCAGGTTGCGCGCCAGGCGGTCGCGTCGGCAGCCTTCAAAGTCGCGGAACGGCTGGAACAAGGTGATGGCGATACCGAGATCGGCGCACATTTGTTTAACTTCGCGCGGGCTGCCGTCGTAATACAACAGGTCGTTCTCGAAGATCTCGACCCCATCAAACCCGGCGGCGGCAATAGCTTCGAGCTTCTCCGGCAGGGTGCCGCTCAAGGACACAGTGGCGATGGAACGTTGCATGGGCGACTCCCGGCAATGGTTATTTATGGCAAATTATTCGCCCCCAGCCTACACGCAGCAATTAAAATGTACGAACCGGTTAGTTTTTAGTGCGATTATCGAACACTATGCCCCTTTGGCGAATTGACGATTTTTTAGCCACTGCTCACCATCAATCCCGCATCACCGTGTAAGAAAAGACCCAGAACACACCATAAAAATTTCAAAAAACGGGTACAACCACATGCCTCTGCAAAACTCCGCCCTGGCCGCGCGCCCCGGCACCCCGCACGCCGGCATCGGCGACAAGATCCGCGGCGCCCTGGCCGTGGGTAAAACTCGCTGGGGCATGCTGGCCCTGGTGTTTTTCGCCACCACCCTCAACTACATCGACCGCGCCGCACTGGGCGTGATGCAGCCGATCCTCGCCAAAGAGATGAGCTGGACGGCGATGGACTACGCCAACATCAACTTCTGGTTCCAAGTGGGCTATGCGATCGGCTTTGTGCTGCAAGGCCGCTTGATTGACCGCGTCGGTGTCAAACGCGTGTTCTTCTGCGCGGTGCTGTTATGGAGCCTGGCCACCGGCGCCCACGGTCTGGCCACTTCGGCCGTCGGCTTTATGGTGTGCCGTTTTATCCTCGGGCTGACCGAAGCCGCCAACTACCCGGCCTGCGTCAAGACCACACGCCTGTGGTTCCCGGCCGGTGAGCGCGCGGTGGCCACCGGTATCTTCAACGCCGGTACCAACGTCGGCGCAATGATGACCCCGATGCTGCTGCCGTTGATCCTGCACGTGTGGGGCTGGCAGGCCGCGTTCCTGTGCATGGCATCGCTCGGCGCAATCTGGCTGGTGTTCTGGGGTTTGAAGTACTACAACCCCGAAGACCACCCGAGTGTTAAACAATCGGAACTGGACTACGTGCAACAGCACGTCGAGCCGGAACAACCGGGCGTCCCGTTCAGCCGCATCCTGCGCATGCGCGGCACCTGGGCGTTTGCCATCGCCTATGCGCTGACCGCGCCGGTGTTCTGGTTCTACCTGTATTGGCTGCCGCCATTCCTGAACCAGCAATACAACCTGGGCATCAACGTGACCCAAATGGGCATCCCGCTGATCATCATCTACCTGACCGCCGACTTCGGCAGTGTGGGCGGCGGCATCCTGTCGTCATTCCTGATCGGTCGTGGGATGAACCCGATCAAGGCGCGACTGCTGTCGATGCTGCTGTTCGCCTGCTGCATCGTCGGGGTGATCATGGCGGCCGGTTCCAGCCAGCTGTGGGTCGCGGTGTTCGCCATCTCCCTGGCCATCGGCGCGCACCAGGCCTGGACGGCCAACATCTGGAGCCTGGTGATGGACTACACACCCAAGCACATGATGAGCACGGTGTTCGGCTTCGGCGGGATGTGCGCGGCCATCGGCGGCATGTTCATGACCCAGATCGTCGGCCACATTCTCACCGTGACCAACAACAACTACACCGTGTTGTTCACCCTGATCCCGGCGATGTACTTCATTGCGCTGACCTGGATGTACTTCATGGCGCCGCGCAAGATTCCTACGGTAGACGTGTAATTCAACGACGCCGCTGCTGCCAGGCAGCGGCCAAGCCGCTCATGCAGATCACCCCGATACCGACCACCGTGGTCATGTCGGGGGTATGACTGAATACCAGCCAGCCCAACAACCCCGCAAACACGATCTGGCAATAGCCGAACGGCGCCAGCAAGGCCGGCGCCGCGAAGCGGAATGCCTGGGTCAGCATCAAGTGCGCGGTCATCCCGCACGTGCCCAGCGCCAGCATCAACACGGCGTGCCACAGCGTCGGCACCTGCCAGAAGAACGGCACCATCGCGCTCATCACCAAGGTATTGCACAGCCCAGCGAAGAAGTTGCTGGTGGTGGGAGTGTCGTATTGGCTGAGGATGCGCGTGAGCAGTTGGTAAAAGCAGAAGAACATCGCCGAACACAACGGCAGCAGCACCGCCGGGGTGAACAGTTCGCCGCCGGGGTGGATGATCACCAGCACGCCGACAAAGCCGCAGATGACCGCCAGCCATTGGCCACGCGTGACATGCTCACCCAGCAGCGGCACCGAAAGGGCTGTCACCAGGATCGGCGCGAGGAAGTTCACCGCCGTGGCTTCCGCCAGGGGTATGTAATGCAGTGCGGTGGTGAAAAACAAACTGGTGCCGAGCAGGCACAACGCCCGCACCACCTGCATGCCGGGCCGTTTGCTGCGCAGCACGCGCAGGCCCGATTGCGGCAGGAAGATTCCGGCCATCAGCAAGGTATGCACTACATACCGCGCCCACACCACCATCACGATCGGGTAGAAGCCGGCCAGGTATTTGGACAAGGCGTCATGGCTGGAGAACAGGAACGTCGCCAGCACAATCAGCAGGATGCCTTTGAAGGGGTGATTGACGCCGGAAAGTGGGGTACTGACAGTCATGGAATTCTCTTGCGTGACGAGCGGAACGCTGAGCACTGAACGAGGTAGCGCTTAACCCGGTAATCTAGCAGCCGGGCCGGAGCCTGCCCCAAGAGCATAACCAAACACCGGGCGAACAGCGCACTAAATCCGCAGAATCGAGTCCAACCCTGCACGCTTGCCCCCGCACTGCACACTTTTTAATCAAGGCTCTGCCGCTATGAAAAAAATCTTCTTTGCTGTGTCTGCCCTCGCCCTGCTCACCGCCTGTAACCAGGAAGCCAAGGACGCGCCAAAACCTGCGCCGGCCTCCGTGCAGGCCACCCTCGTACCGGAAACTGCGCCCACCGATAAGTGGCTCGGCAAATGGGTTGGCGTCGAGGGCCTGTACCTGACCATCGCCAAGGACGACGTTGTCGGCCGTGGTCACTACCTACTCACCATGCAATATGGCCTCGACGCCGAAGACGCGGGCACCTTCAAGGGCGCCGCCTTTGAGGACGGCATCGCCTTCACCCGCCCGGACGGCCCGCAAGTGCTGCGTGCCGGCGACGGTGAAGCCACCGGTCTGAAGTGGCTGGCGGATAAAAAAGACTGCCTGATCGTAAACACCGGCGAAGGGTATTGCCGCTAATACCGGCCATACTCAACCCACATCTTTGTAGGACCGTTCTTCAAGAGGATTGCCCCCATGCTATGGAAAAAAGGCCGACGCAGCGACAACGTGGTGGACGCGCGCGATGACAGTGGCGGCGGCGGTGGCGGTATGCGCTTTGGTGGCGGCAAGGGGCTGAGCCTCACGGCCATTGTGCTGATCGTCGGCATCGGCTGGCTGACCGGCCAGGACCCATTGCAGATCCTCGGCCAGTTGACCGGCCAGATGGAGCAGGTGCCTTCGGTGAGCACGCAGTCGCGCCAGGCGCCGCCGGCCAACGATGAGCAGGCCGATTTCGTCCGCGCGGTACTGGGCGACACCGAAGACACCTGGGCCCAGGTGTTCCAGGAAAACGGCCTGGCCTACAAGAACCCGAAACTGATCCTGTTCCGTGGCCGGGTGAATTCCGCCTGCGGCGGCGCCACCTCGGCCAGCGGGCCGTTTTATTGCCCGGCGGATCAGCAGGTGTACCTGGATCTGGACTTCTTCCGGGAAATGTCGCAACGCTTCCAGGCCGCCGGCGACTTCGCCCAAGCCTACGTCATCGCCCACGAAGTCGGGCACCACGTACAGACGCTTTTGGGCATCTCGTCCAAGATCCAGGCCGCGCGCCAGCAAGGCCGTCAGATGCAAGGCGACGGCGGCCTGCTGGTACGCCAGGAACTGCAAGCCGACTGCTTCGCCGGGGTGTGGGCCAACCGTGCGCAAAAACGCCTGAACTGGCTGGAGCCAGGCGACATTGAAGAAGCACTGAACGCGGCCAACGCCATTGGCGATGACCGTTTGCAGCAACAGGGCCAGGGCCGCGTAGTGCCGGACTCGTTTACCCACGGTACGTCGGCGCAGCGGGTGCGTTGGTTCAAGACCGGCTTCGCCCAGGGCCAGATCACTCAATGCGATACGTTTGCGGCCAAGAGTCTGTAATCAATGAATAAACCATGGGGTTTACTGCTGGCGGTTCTGGCGTCGTGCTCAACCTTGGCGGCCGAACACGGCGTGAAGGTCGTCAGCCCCGATCGTTTTCACCTGCAGGCCGGCGACCTCAGCCTGGGCCTGAGCCAGGACTGGCGCCAGCCGCTGCCTGGCGTCACCCGCGCGTTGATCATCGTGCATGGCCGCCTGCGCAATGCCCAGACCTACCTGAACAGCGGCAACGAGGCCGCTGAACACGCCGGGGTCGGCGCCACGACCTTGGTGATCGCGCCGCAGTTTCTCAATGACGCCGACATCAAGCGCCACCACCTGGATAACCAGGTACTGCACTGGAACGGCAACAGCTGGATGGCCGGCGAGCCGTCCGTCGGCCCTGGCCAACTCAGTTCTTACGGCGTGCTCGACCACCTGATCAAGCACCTGGGCAACCGCAAACTGTTCCCGGCGCTCAAGGAAATCGTGGTGGCCGGGCATTCCGGCGGTGGGCAAGTCGTCCAGCGTTTCGCCCTCACCGGTCACGACCACCCGACCCTGCAAGCCGAAGGCATCCGCCTGCGTTATGTGGTGGCCAATCCCTCGTCCTACGCCTACTTCAGCCCGCAACGCCCGGTCAAATTCGACGCCGCCACCTGCCCGAGTTTCAATGACTGGAAGTACGGCATGCAGAACCTGCCGGCCTACGCCGAAGGCCGGGGGCCCCAGCAGTTGGAACAGGCGTATGTGTCGCGCGACATTACCTACTTGCTGGGCCAGCAAGACACCGACCCCAACCACCCGGCGCTGGATAAAGGCTGCGAAGCCGAGACCCAGGGCGCGTATCGATTGATTCGCGGACACAACTACTTTGACTACCTCAAACTGCGCCATCCGCAGTTGCGCCAGACGCTGGTGGAAGTGCCGGGGGTGGGGCATGACGGGGATGGGATGTTTACGTCGCCGGAAGGACAAAAGGTTCTGTTCCCTCAGTAACCCCCTGAAGAAACCGGGTTAAAACTGTGGGAGGGGGCTTGCTCCCTCCCACATTTAATCTTCATTGTCTGGGCTGGATCATTCGGCGCAGCGCCGCGCAATCCTCGGCATGCCAGTCCGCCAACTCCGGCCACGGGTTTTCCGGCAGGTTAACCAGCACCGTCTTCGCCCCCGCCGCCCGACCGCAATCCAGGTCAAAACGGTAATCGCCGACCATCACCATCTCACTCGGCGCCACCTCCCACGCCGCAGCCAGCTTTAACAAGCCACCCGGGTCCGGCTTGGGCGGCGCATCCTCGCGGCCCAGTACATCCTCGATGGCAAAGCAGTCCGCCAGACCGATCGCTTGCAGCGTCACATGCGCCAATTCCTGCGCATTGCGCGTCAGAATCCCCAGGCGATAACCGCGCCCGGCCAACTCGCGCACCAACGCCACCGCACCCGTGGCCGCCACCGAACCCAGCGCCAACTCACGCTCATGCTCCAGCAGCCAGGCGTGCTTGGCCGCCGCGATATCGGCGGGCAATGCGGCCAGATGGGTGAGGATGTCGTCCTCGGGCGCAATCTCCAGCGCCACACGAATCGCCGCAAAGTCATGCACGGCCACCGTGAGGGTGCCATCCATGTCGAACACCCAGTGCCTGACCTCGCTCAGGCTCATGCCCAATCCTTGCGATGGCGAATCAAGCCTTCCTGGGTCACCGAGGCCACCAGTTGCCCGGCGCGGTTGTACACGCTGCCGCGAGAGAACCCGCGGGAATTGCCGGCCCATGGGCTGTCCATGGCGTACAGCAACCAGTCATCGGCGCGCAGGTCGGCGTGAAACCACAGCGCGTGGTCGAGGCTGGCGACCTGCATGTCCTTTTGCCACACGGTCTTGCCGTGGGGCAGCAACGAGGTGGTCAGCAGGCCGAAGTCCGAGGCGTAGGCCAGCAGGTATTTATGCAGCGCCGGTGTGTCGGCCAGCGCGCCGTCGGCGCGAAACCACACGTACTTGACCGGGTCGGACGGCTGCGGGTTGTACGGGTCTTTTTCAGTGACGGGGCGCACTTCGATCGGCTTGGGGCACAGCAGCTTTTCGCGCATGTGCTCGGGAATCAGGTGCGCGCGTTGCTGGGTCAATTCAAGCTCCGACGGCAGGTTTTCCGGGCCGACGACCACGGGCATGGTGGTTTGATGCTCAAAGCCTTTTTCGTCGTACTGAAACGACGCGCTACAGGTGAAAATCGGGTGGCCCTTCTGGATCGCCGTCACGCGGCGCGTGCTGAAACTGCCACCATCGCGCACGCGGTCCACCGAGTACACCACTGGCAATGCCGCATCGCCGGGGCGCAGGAAATAGCCGTGCAACGAGTGCACGTGACGCGCTTCTTCTACGGTCTGGCTGGCCGCCGACAGCGACTGGCCGAGCACCTGGCCGCCGAACAATTGGCGAAAACCCAGGTCCTGGCTGCGGCCGCGAAAGAGGTTTTCCTCGATCGGCTCCAGGGTCAGCAAGTCCACCAGATCTTCCAATACTTGGCTCATAGAGCAACTCCTACAAACGATGGGGCATTCCGGGCTGCTTATCCATGCAGCGTGTCCAACCATTGGGCGCGGGTGATGCGGTACAAAACGTGCGGGCGCAGCGGGTCATCGGCTGCGACCTTGGGATGTGCAAAATCTGCCAGGGGATCGTAATGCATACCGATGGCCTGCATGACTTTTTGTGATGGCAAATTGGTCTCGGTGGTAAAGGCGACGATTTCATCCAGCTGCAAGCGATCAAAACCACAGCGCAGCGCGGTCCATGCCGCTTCACTGGCATAACCCAGGCCCCAATGCTCGCGGGCCAGGCGCCAGCCGATCTCCACCGCTGGGGCAAAGCCGGCGTCAAAACTGACATTCTGCAAACCCGTCAGACCGATAAACTCACCGGTGTCCTTACGCTGCAACGCCCAGAAGCCAAAGCCGTATTCGGCGAAATGGCCACGAATCCGACCGATCAGCGCGGCGCTTTCCAGGTGGCTCAATTGGGCCGGGAAATAGCGCATCACTTGCGGGTCGGCGCACATGCGCGCAAATTCCGCCAGGTCGCGGTCACGCCATTGGCGCAGCACCAGGCGTGCGCTTTCCAGTTCGAGTATCGGCTCCATGGGTCCCCTCCCCTTGCCATGTGCGTGAGTGTACAGCGCTGGTAAGATCCTTCGCAGTTTCCCGTCAGAAAATCCCATGCCTTTGCCATTGATCTACCACGATGACTACAGCCCTGAGTTCCCGGCAGAACACCGGTTCCCCATGGACAAGTTCCGCCTGTTGCGCGACCACCTGGTGGACAGCGGCCTGACCCTGGACAGCCAACTGCTGCGTCCGCCGCTGTGCCCGCCGCAGATTCTGGCCCTGGCTCATGAACCTGGGTATATCGAACGCTACATGAGCGGCGAGTTGTCGCGCGAAGACCAACGGCGCCTCGGCCTGCCCTGGAGCGAAGCCCTGGCCCGGCGCACGGTGCGGGCAGTGGGCGGTTCGATCCTGGCCGCCGAGCAAGCGCTGGAACACGGCTTGGCCTGTCACCTGGCGGGCGGCACGCACCATGCGCATTACGATTACCCGGCGGGCTTTTGCATCTTCAATGACTTGGCGGTGATCAGCCATTACCTGCTGTCCAGCGGCCGGGTCAACCGCGTGTTGATCTTCGACTGCGACGTGCACCAGGGCGACGGCACCGCGCGCATCCTGCACGACACGCCGGAGGCCATCACCGTGTCGCTGCACTGTGAAAAGAACTTCCCCGCGCGCAAGGCCCAGAGCGATTGGGACATCCCGTTGCCCATGGGCATGGGCGACGCCGATTACCTCAAGGTGGTCGACGATGCCCTCAACTACCTGCTGCCGCTCTACCAGCCCGACCTGGTGCTGTACGACGCCGGCGTCGATGTGCATAAGGATGACGCCCTCGGCTACCTCAAGCTGACAGACGCCGGTGTGGCCGCCCGCGATGAAAGCGTGATGCGCCATTGCCTGGGTCGCGATATTCCGGTGATGGGTGTCATCGGCGGCGGCTACAGCAAGGACCGCCCGGCCCTGGCGCGCCGCCACGGCATCCTGCACCACAGCGCACAACGGGTGTGGACGTCATCAGGTTGTCATTGATCTGTGAGCGTTACCCACAATGGCTGTGGAACGGCCTGTGGATAACTTGAGCGTAAGCGGCTGAGAGCAAGCCGCTGCAAGGCCTGTGGAAAACTGTACGTTTTTTGATCAGGCAGCCGCCGCGCCGTCCGGTAGAATGCTCGGCTTATTCACAGCCCCTGTAGCCTTGCCATGCCTCACACCGTACCTCATCACGTCACTATTATCGGCGGCGGCCCAGCCGGGTTGATGGCCGCCGAAGTCCTGAGCCAGGCCGGGGTGCATGTGGACCTGTACGACGGCATGCCCTCGGTGGGGCGCAAGTTCCTGTTGGCCGGCGTGGGCGGCATGAACATCACCCATTCCGAGGCCTATCCGGCCTTTGTGTCGCGCTACGCCGAGCGCGCCCCGCAGATGGCGCCACTGTTGCGTGGGTTTGGTGCCCAAGCGTTGTGCGAATGGATTCAGGGGTTGGGCATCGAGACCTTTGTCGGCACCTCCGGTCGCGTATTTCCTACCGACATGAAAGCCGCCCCGCTGTTGCGTGCCTGGCTCAAACGCCTGCGCGACCAGGGCGTGGTTATCCACACGCGGCATCGCTGGGTGGGCTGGAATGCCGAGGGCGATTTACTTATCCACAATGCGGACGGCGAGAAAGTTGTCCACAGCGACGCCGTGCTGCTGGCACTCGGTGGCGGCAGTTGGTCGCGCCTGGGCTCCGACGGAGCCTGGCTTAACCTGCTGGAAGACAAAGGCGTGCCCTACGTGCGCTTGCAACCGAGCAACTGCGGCTTCGAAGTGTCGGCCTGGAGCGACTTGATGGTCAGCAAATTCGCTGGAGCACCGCTGAAAAATGTCGCCATCGGCTTGGGTGACGACAAGCCTCGGCTGGGCGAATGTGTCATCACCGCGACGGGCATCGAAGGCAGCCTGATCTATGCGTTGTCGGCGCCCATGCGTGAGGCGATCAACCGCGACGGCGCGGCCACGGTGCATATCGATTTGCTGCCGAGCAAGCCGTTGGACAAAGTGCAGGCCGCACTGGCGAAGCCGCGTGGGTCGCGTTCGATGAGCAAGCATCTGCACAGTCAGTTGGGGTTGGATGGGGTCAAGGCCGCGTTGTTGCGCGAACTGACGCCGGCTGATCACTTCAATGATCCGGCACAGTTGGCGGTGGACATCAAGGCGTTGCCGTTGACGCTGGTGAAGACGCGACCGATTGATGAGGCGATCAGCACCGCCGGCGGCGTGCCGTTTGAAGCCCTGGATGAACGACTGATGCTCAAGCAATTGCCGGGAGTGTTTTGTGCGGGGGAGATGCTGGATTGGGAGGCACCGACCGGGGGGTACTTGCTCACGGGGTGCTTTGCCAGCGGGCGGGCGGCTGGGCGAGGGATGTTGGAGTGGCTTAGAAGCAGCCACAAGCTATAAGCGACAAGCTGCAAGTAAAGGCACCACGGCGCCGACTTGCAGCTTGCGGCTTATAGCTGCTTCACTTCTTCTTACGTGGCCCCGTGTTAAACACCGGCACCTTGCGCACCGGCTTGATCGACGGCTCCACCGGCGCAGCATCCCCACTGTCCACCCATTTGCCCAGGTTGCGCTTACCACCGCCACCGGAGGTTTTAGGCTTCTTCGGTTTTTTCGGCTTCTTCACCACTTGCCCGCTGGCATCGGTGTCCGGCACGCGGTGTTCCGGTTCAAAATCCTGCTCCATGTTGCGGGTCAGGGTCTGGCGGGTCAGCATCTCGATGGCCGACAGCATGTTCACTTCATCGGCGCACACCAGGGAAATCGCCTCACCGGTGTTACCCGCGCGACCGGTACGGCCGATGCGGTGGATATAGTCCTCGGCGACGATCGGCAGGTCGAAGTTGACCACCAGCGGCAAATCTTCAATATCCAGGCCACGGGCAGCCACGTCGGTGGCCACCAGTATCTGCACTTCGCTGGCCTTGAAACGGTCCAGGGCACGCTGGCGGGTCGCCTGGGGCTTGTCGCCATGAATGCCGTCGGCATTGATGCCCAGGCCCTGCAATTTGTCCACCAGCGCATCCACGCCGTTGCGGGTCTTGGCGAACACCAGCACCTGTTTCCAGCGGCCTTTGCGCATCAGGTGCACAAACAGCTCCGCCTTGCGCTTCTTGTCCACCGGCACCACCCACTGCTTGACGGTGTTGGCGGCGACGTTGCGTGGGCTGACTTCGATGCTCAGCGGGTCGTTGAGCATCTGCCCGGCCAGCAAGCGGATGTCGTCGGAGAAGGTCGCGGAAAACAGCAGGGTCTGGCGCTTTTTCGGCAGCATGCGGTAGATGTTCGCCAGCTCTTCGGAGAAGCCCAGGTCGAGCATGCGGTCGGCTTCGTCCAGCACCAGGGTTTGCAGCTGATTGAGCTTCAGCGCGTTCTGGCGGAACAGGTCGATCAGGCGGCCAGGGGTGGCGACCAGGATGTCGACGCCCTTGCGCAGCTTCATCATCTGCGGGTTGATGCTCACGCCGCCATACACCGCGTACGTGGTCAGCGGCAGGTGTTGCGCGTACTCGGCGACGCTGGCGTGCACCTGCTCGGCGAGCTCGCGGGTTGGGCACAGGATCAGCGCACGCGCGGAGTTGGCGGCGACTTTCGGCCCTTCCAGGGTCAGCAGTTGCAGCAGCGGCAAGGCGAAACCGGCGGTCTTGCCGGTGCCGGTCTGGGCCGCGGCCATCAAGTCGCGACCGGCCAGCACCGCCGGAATGGCTTGCGCCTGCACCGGCGTCGGGGTCTGGTAGCCGAGCGTCTCAAGGGCGCGCAGCAAGGGTTCGATCAGGCCAAGGGTGGCGAAAGTCATGTATTTACCGTAGGAAAAATTCAGCGCAAGGGCGTTATGCGCGGCAGTTTACCTTATTTCCGGTTTGGGCTTGCGCCATTGGGGCAGGCTGATCAGCAGCACCGCGCTGATGATCACCAGCATCGCCAGGGCCTCTTCCAGGCCAATGGTTTCACCAACGAACACAATCCCCAGCAACACCGCCACCGCCGGGTTCACATAGGCATAGCTGGTCGCCGCCGCCGGGCGCACGTGTTTGAGCAGGTACATATAAGCATTGAAGGCGATAATCGAACCGAAGACGGTCAAGTAGGCCAGCGCCAGCCAGCCTTCCAGCGGCGGCATGGCCTGCAGGTGTTCGCCGGATACCGCGCTGGCGATCAACAGCGCCACACCCGCCACGAGCATTTCCGCGGCACTGGCCATGGCGCCCTGAGGCAGCGGCAAATGCCGGCTCCACACCGAGCCGAACGCCCACGAGGCTGCGGCGAACAACAGCAACGCGGCGCCCATCGGGCTTGATTGCAAGGTGCTGCCCATGTTGAGCATGGCAATGCCGACGATGCCCAGGATCACCCCGGCCCATTCCAGACGCGTATTGCGCGCGCCCCAGAAATACCCGCACAGCAAGGTAAACAGCGGCACCGTCGCCACCGCGAGGGCGGCGACCCCGGATGACACGCCGGTGTGCTCCGCCACGCTGACACCGCCATTGCCGAAAGTGAGCAGCAAAATGCCGATCATCCCGGCAGCCTTCCATTGCGGCCAGGTCGGCGCCGGCACGCCGCGCCATCTGAGATAGCCATACATCAACGCACCCGCCATGCAGAACCGAATGCCCGCCAGCAACAGCGGCGGCCAGTATTCCACGCCGATGCGAATCACCAGGTAGGTGGAACCCCAGATCACATACAACGCAAAAAAGGCAGCGATCAACGGTAACGGAAAGCGACGTGGGCCAGGCATTGGGCGGCTCTATGGCAGGAGATGGGAGGCTTATTCTAAAAAAGCAGGGCGTTAAACATAAGTTACAAAACCTGTTTAAACCGCCCATACACTTTTCAAAGCATGGTTATTAGCGCTATAAACCATGCATTCGAAAGCCACTCGCAACCGGGGCCTTATCATGGACAAATACGACCGCATGCTCCTCAGCGCCCTGCTCGAAGACGGCCGCGCGTCTTTCGCGCAACTGGCCCGCACGGTCAACCTCTCCGCCCCCGCCGTGGCCGAACGTGTGGCCAAGCTGGAGGCCAGCGGGGTGATCACTGGGTATCAGGCCAAGGTGGATTTATCCAAAGTGGGGTTGCCGATTCAATGCGTGATCGAACTGCGCCTGACCAATCACGGAAGCCAGAAGGTGTATGACGCCCTCGCTGAGATTCCCGAGCTGACTGAGTGCCACCGGGTGACGGGGGATCCATGCGTGATCATGCAGGCGGCGGTGGGCTCGATGCCCGAGCTGGAGAATTTGATTAACCGGATAGCGAAGTTCGGCTTCAGCAAAACTTCGATTATTTTGTCGAGCGCGATAGAGCGGAGGGTGCCGTTGGGGCAATTGGAAGCCAATGGGAAGAATGGTGGCTGATCGATCGCCATCGCGGGCAAGCCCGGCTCCCACAGGGATCGCGCACTGCCCGAGCAACGCGGTCTACTGTGGGAGCTGGCTTGCCTGCGATGGCGTCAGTGGCTGCGCTGCAGCGTTGAACGCTCAATGATCAAGTCGACAATCTGCTTGATGGTGGTGATGCGACCCCAATCTTCCTGCGTCGCTTGCAAGTTGAATTGCCATTTGACCTGCATGACAAAGCAGGTCAAATCGTCATCGATGATTTTGAAATCATGGATGAAGTCCGTTTGCTCCGTGACTTCGCTTCGGTCGATGAAGCCGATGATATCGACGAACAGCTGGATCACTTTTTCGCTGATGTCGGCTCTGGTCAGGCTACCTTCCATTTCTCGCCTCATAGGCACACTTACCCAAGCTGACCAGATCAAAAACGGCCAGCCCCTTAGCCACTAACGGCGTGCCCCGTCCGATAATGCCCAATACCCGGACGGTTCCAAACGTGGCCTTGGTCACTCTGGTCGCGGTCGGCTGCCTGATCAACGTATGAGGGAAAAAACGCATTCCGAGGAGACTGTCCACATCCGTGGTTTTGCTGGAGCCCACATGCCCCCAGGTACCCACCGCGAGCTTGCTTATAGGGATACCGTCCTCGCCGGTGATAACCGTTGTTGCAGAAACGCCGTAGTGTTGCCGTATGGATTTCCAGAGTTCGTCAAACGTCGTGTTCGGCACCGAGGAGTCAACATCAATGGGCCTGAGTAACTGGTAACTGGCGCCATGACTCCAACCTGGCAAATCAGGCAAAACCATGACGGCCGGGCAGCCTGTCATGGCGTTGCCCAAATGAAACGCCAGGTTTGAAGCTGAGCCAAAATCGATGCCATCTCGTTTCAGCTCAAACTGGCTTCGCATGATCGCTGTGTGAAGATCACTTTCCTGCATGACGGAAGTCCCTGTGCGTAAAAGACAGGTGGGATGGTAGGGCGCAGAAAGACACGAAGGGGAGATGAAGGGAAAAACCAGAAAGGTCCTAGACTGCAATCGGACTTTGCCTACTGACCATTCAGAACGTAGAGGCAAGCAACCGCCAAACGCTTGATTTTCAGTGGCCAGCAAGACCGATCCCTTTCATTTGCGGGACGTTTCCGAGAGAATTCTAGAGCCTTGCGTCAGCCGGATCTGATGGCTAGTCTCGCCACGTCATCGAACAATCGGTGATCGGACGTGCAAGTCCGGCTCGCAAAGGTGCACAAGCGCCCTACATCTCAACGACCGTTTTATCCGGCGTTAATCTGTTATGGCGGCTGTGCGCTGGAGACCTTCGGGGTCTGCCGGGTTTTCCTTTGCCCCGGTCTTGCACACCTGCGTACAGCTGCCACCTTATTCGCGTGCAAGCGAATGGTGATGGCTTCTTATCCCAAAGGAATTTCACCATGGTCAAAGTTACCCCTGATCCACCTCGTTCCAACGCCGACTTCCCCAGCGAAGACGCCCTGCTCCACCGCCGCGCCATCGACTATTACCTCAAAGCGTCCGCCCCGGACGCGCCCACTTTCATCCTGAATGACAACCTGAGCCTCGAAGACGCCCTCGCCCATGCGGCTGACTTGCTGCATTGCGCGGTGGAGACGGCGCATGGGACGGGTGAAGTGATGAAGGCGCAGCAGCGGGCGGTGATGCATCTGGTGGAAATGGCGAAGGGAGTGGTGGATCAAGCCTTGGGCTGTGTGCAGCTTCGATAGGCGCTGCATAACTAATGTGGGAGGGGGGCTTGCTCCCGATTGCAGTGTGTCAGCCGGTACATCTGCTGACTGACACTCCGCTATCGGGGCATCGGTATCTACACAATTTTTAAAAGCTGAAAATCCTCCCTGTGGTGAGCGGGCTTGTCCCGCGCGGGGCTGCGAAGCAGCCCCAATAAGCTCACCGCCGTGTGTCAGGAGTAACCGAGGTGCAGGTTTTAGGGCTGCTTCGCAGCCCAGCGCGGGACAAGCCCGCTCACCACAACAGCCCATCGGCCCTGGATTTTTCGCTCAACCGGAAGTTGTGTAGATACCCCTGGCTATCGGGAGCAAGCCCCCTCCCACATTTGGATCTCCAGTGTTCTTGAGGTTGTGACTGGCTTAGAACCCGCGGTGCTTCTTCAAATGCTCATTGATCTTCGCCGCCGGCACTTTCTGCAAGGTACACAGCAAATCATGGGACAACTCGCGCAGGCCGTGGGTCTGGCGCAGTTCCCGGGCCAGGTGCGCGGTGAGGTTGGCCGCCATTTCCGCATCCGCCAGCGCCCGGTGAGCCTGGCCGGTGTGGGGCAGTTGCGCGTAGCTGTTGAGCGTGCCGAGTTTGTGGTTGGGCGCCGCCGGCATCAGCCTGCGGGCCAGCAGCAGCGAACAGGCGAACTTTTGCAGGCGGGTGCGGCGGATCAGGCCCAGCTCATAGTCCCAGAACTTCTGGTCGAACGCGGCGTTGTGCGCCATCAGTGGCGTGGTGCCGACGAACTCGTTGACCTCGTTCATCACCCGCTCGGCCGGCGGCGCGCTGCGCAGCATTGCGTTGCTGATGCCGGTGAGTTGTTCGATAAAAGCCGGCACGCGTACGCCGGCATTCATCAGGCTCTGGTAGCGGTCGACGATGTGCCCACGCTCAAGGATGACCACGCCAATTTCCGTGGCCCGGCAGTGGCTGCTCGGGGTGATGCCGGTGGTTTCAAAGTCGATGACCGCTATACGTTCCAAACCTGTTTCAACTCCGTTCAAGCATTTATTTGAGCAGCAACGCGCCTTCGATCGGCACGTAGCGGCTGGCGGCGCGTATCAGTGAGTTGGCCGTCAGCCCTGGTACGCCGTAGGCCACGGCATGCACGCCATGCTTGTGGATGATGCGTTCGAGCAGCATGTCGAAATCGCCGTCGCCGGAGGCCAGCACCACTTCGTCGACGTGGTCGGCGGCGTCCATGATGTCGAGGGTGATGCCCACGTCCCAGTCACCTTTGGCCGAGCCGTCGGCGCGCTGGATGTAGGGTTTGAGTTTTACCGTAAAGCCCAGGTTGCGCAGGATCTGCTGGAATTGCTGCTGCTTGCTGTCGCCACGGTCGATGGCATACGCGTACGCCTCGACGATCTGCCCGCGGGCGCTGATGTCAGCCCACAGGGCCGCATAATTGAAGTGGCAGCCATAGGCCTGGCGCACGGTGTAGTAGAGGTTTTGCACATCGGCGAACACTGCAATTTTCTTCACCGCACTTCCCCATGACAGCCAGGCGCCAGTGCCCGGAAAGGGTGCCAGTATGCCAGCCGCGAGCAGGTTGCCGGGAAAAATCAGCCCGGGGCGACGAAGCGCCCCAGGCATTGGGGGGTCAGACGAAGGAGTCGTCGTCGCCGAACGAGGAGGAGTCGTCGGAATAATCGCTGTCGGCGAAGCTGTCCGCGTTGTTGCCGCCCCAGCTGTCATTGCCGGCATACTTCTGGTCGTCATTGCCCCAGCCGCCCTGGTCGCTGGCGGGCGCCGGTTGTTCGATGATTTCTTCCACCACCTGCGGTTGCTGGTTGTGATGGAACAGGCTGCTGATGCCTTCGGCCAGTAACACACCACCGGCCACACCGGCGGCGGTTTTCATTGCGCCGCCGAGGAAGCCGCTGCCCACAGGCGCGGCGGCCGCCGCCGGTTGTTGCGGCGGCTGTTGATAGTTCTGCTGCGGGGCCGGCTGGCTGAACGATGGCCGCGCCGGTTCACGCCAGCCGCCGCCCGTGTTGCCGGGCGCAGGTTGTGCCTCCCGCGGACCACCGCCAAAGATGCTCGACAGAAAACCACCACCGCTCGGCGCGGCCGCTTGTGAGGATTTGGCGCGCTGCAGCTCATCCTGCAATTGCTCGATCTGTTGCGCCTGCTGCTTGTTCTGCGCGTCGAGGCTCTTGAGCGCATGTTCCTGCACCAGGATCGACTGGGTCATGTAGTACCCGGCGGCGGGTTGGCGAGTCATGTGCTCCTTGATCCGCGCTTCGGCCTGGGCGTCGCGGGGGGCTGAGTCCGTTTCGGCTTGCTGCAACCGTGAAAACAGTCCATCGATCAGGGTTTGCTCTTCGCTGTTCATGGCGACCTCGTTAGATTGCCGGTAGAAATCATGGTCCTGCCTGTGATCAGGCCAGGTGCGTGCTAGTTATGGGGGTGTTACGAGTTGTTTCAATGGTCTTTACTCAAGGTTTACGTTTGCGTCCCCCAGACCCTGATCGGTTAAAGTGTCGCCCTTGCTTTTAGGCCAGCGATGAACCTGATGAATCCGTTAGACGTATTGCGCGACTCCTTCCGCTTTACCCGGCACAACCTGGGCGCCATCGTACAGTTGTGCCTGCCGCTGGTGATCCTCGAGGCCCTGCTGCAACAGGTGCTCGACCATACGCTCGGCGCCGATGCCTTCCCTGGTTACAGCGTGGTGGTGGGGTTATTGGTGTACCCGCTGTACACCGGCGCCTTGATCCTGTTTCTCGACGCGCGCACCCGTGGCGAGTCGCCGCGCACCAAAGACGTATGGGCCATGGCGCTCACACTGTGGCCGCGCTTCGCCGTGTTGACGGCCATGAGCACCCTGCTGATCCTGCTCGGGTTATCGCTGTACTTCCTGCCGGGCCTGTGGCTGATGGTGGTGCTGGCGTTTGCCGAGTACTTGCTGGTATTGCGCGGCTTGTCGGCGCTGGAGGCCATGAAGGAGAGCTTTCGCCTGACCCGTGGGCATTTCTGGCGGATCCTGGTGTGCCTGTTGTGCGTGATGACGCCACTGTGGCTGCTCAAGGGCGCCAGCGTCGCGGCCTATCCCGACCCCGCGCCGTGGCTGGGGCTGTTGATGGACAGCGCCCACAGCTTCCTGCAACTGTTCACCAGCGTGGTGTTGTTCCGTTTATTCATGCTGATCGGTGGCGATGCCGACGCACGGTGATATGCTCCGTGCCATTCCCGAAACGCTATAAGCCGAGCCGATGACCCGTTTATTGCGCATCACCTTGCTGGGCCTGTTGATCATCGCAGGCCTGCTGACCGCCGTGATCTACAGCCTGACCTGGCGCCCCGCCGCCAAGGAGACCTTGCCGGTAAGCTGCGTCGCGCCGCGCGCACCGACCCTGCTGCCGGGGCAGGCGCTCAAGGTGATGACCTGGAACGTGCAATACCTGGCCGGCAAGAACTACGTATTCTGGTACGACACCGCCGACGGCAGCGGCCCGGACGATCGCCCCACCGTGGAGGACATGGCCGTGAGCCTGGACGAAGTGGCACGGGTGATCCGCGACGAACAGCCCGACATTCTGCTGCTGCAGGAACTTGACGAAAACGCCAAACCCTCCCACTACCAGGACCAGTTGGCCCTGTTGCAAGAGCGCCTGGTCGACCTCTACCCCTGCAGCGCCCAAGCGTTCGACTGGAAAGCCGATTTTGTGCCAAACCTGCATATCTTCGGCAGTGTCGGGCGCAAACTCGCGACGCTCAGCCGCTACCAGATCGAACACGCCGAACGCCTGCAATTGCCCGTACCGGACGCCAACCTGATCAGCCGCCAGTTCCAACCCAAGCCGGCCTTGTTGCTGACCTACCTGCCACTGAGCGACGGCGGCCAACTGGCGGTGCTCAACACGCGCCTGGACGCCGGCGCGCCGGGGCGCAGCGCGGTGCAGGAGCAGGTGAAAACCACGGTCAAGTTGCTGGATAAATTCGAAGGCCGGGGTACGCCCTGGCTGATCGGCGGCGATTTCAACCTGCTGCCCCTGGGCCAATTCCTGCGTTTGGACGCCGGCAAACGCGGCCAGTATTCACCGGACAGCGAGCTGCATCTGCTGTGGGACAAATACCCGATGATCCCGAGCAACAGCCAGTCCAGCGGTATCGATCGCGAACAATGGCTGACCCACTTCCCCAATGACCCCGGCCTGGACGGCCCGGATCGCACGCTGGATTACCTGTTCTACAGCCCGCGCATCAAACGGGTGGAGGCCAAGGTGCGCCAGGAAGATACGTTGCGTATCTCCAACCATTTGCCGGTGATTGCACGGTTTCTGTTGCCCGCCGCGCAATAACCGCCTCTTACCCGCTTCAGCGTTTCAAGTGTGGTCGTATAGAACCTAAGCGCTCAGCTGCTTAATCCACCCAAGGCTCGCAACAGTCGATCCGGAAGGACGGTATTCACAGCCGATCCATCCTGGGTAGCCACGCTGCTCCAGCGCCGCGAACAAGCCAGTAAAGTCGATGGTCCCGGTTCCCGGCTCATGGCGCCCCGGGTTGTCGGCGATTTGCACATGCACGGTTCTGTCGTAAAACCGCGCCAGCACCTCGGCGGCGTCCCCGGTCAACAGCTGGACATGATAAAGATCAAGAATCACCCCGACACTCGCAAAGGTTTCCAGCACCTGTTGCGCCTTGTCGAAGTCAGACATGTAATAACCTGGCATCGCCTGCGGGCTGATCACTTCAATAAGCGCTCGCAAACCCTGATCTTCGAAGTACTTGACGGCATATTCCAGGTTACTTGCGTAGACAAGCGCACCCTCATCCAGTTGCGTCGTCACGCCAGACATGATGTGGACATCCGAACAGGCCAGCGCTTTTGCATAGCGGACGGCCTCGCGCAAGCCGTTGCGAAACTCGTCTTCCTTGCCCTGCAAGGCAGCGATGCCTTTGGTAACGCCAGCGGGAGCCGCGAACTGAATCAACGGCAGACTGTATTGAGCCAAGTGGTCCGCCAGCAGGCTCGCGTCGAATTCATAGGGCGAGGGGAACTCCACCGCCTTGAAACCGGCGGCTGCGGCCGCTTCGATGCGTTCCAGAAAAGGCAATTCATTGAATTGGAAACCGAGGTGAGCATTGAATTTAAGCATTGGGTAAATATCCATCCTGGGAATAAACGAACTCATCAGCCTGGAGCATCCTTTGCCGCTCCGGCGCCACGCTATCGGAAGTGGTCAGTACAAATACTCACCCTCTTCGTATGGTATTTTCCCACTCCAGTCCGGTGGGGGTATCTGCCCCGACGGGAACGGACTGAAGCTAACCATTCGGAATAGAACCTGTGATCAAGAAAGACCTCGCCCTGCAGTTGGTCCCACGCGTCATCGACATGGTTCGCGCCCGGTCGATGAAAGCCGGCGAGCCCTTGCGCGAGCAGACGTTTGCGCAAGCGCTCGGGGTGTCGCGCTCGCCTATCCGGCGCGTTTTTGCCTTGCTCGCGCAATTGGATATTGCCGTCCAGGAACCCAATCGCGGCTACTTCCTGAAACAAGGTGCCGGGCAGATTCAGGAAACAGCGCTCCCTTGCGCCAGTGATCCTTTCGAAGACTTTTATCTTCGTGTGGTCGACGACATTCTTGGCGGAGAAATACCCGCACACTTTTTCGAAGCGCAGTTGTTGCGGCGTTACGAAGTCCCTCGAGGACAGTTGCTCAAGGTCCTGAACAGGCTGGCCAGCGAAGCCATGGTGGAGCGTAAGCCGGGGCAAGGGTGGGGCCTCAAGGACTTCGTGCATAACACTCAGGCCCACATTCAAAGCTACCGTTTTCGGATGGCCATCGAACCGGCGGCCCTGCTGGAGCCGGGCTATCAGATCAATCACACCGCGTTCGCCCAGGCCAGGCAGCAGCAACAGGCCCTGATCGACGGAGAGATCCAGACGTTGTCCCGTGCACAACTGTTCCAGGTGGGCGCTCAGTTTCACGAACTGATCGTGCAGTGCTCCGGCAACGTCTTTTTCATCGATGCCATACGCCACCAAAATCAACTCAGGCGTTTCATGGGCTATAAGGCCAACATCGATCGCACTCGTCTTATGGCGCAATGCCAGGAACACATCCATTTGCTCGACCTCATCGAATCTGATCGGCGTGAAGAAGCCGCGCAATTTCTCTGGCGACACTTGGATGAGGTCGGCCGACTCAAGACTCATCAAAGCGCTATGCCAAAAGATGAAGAGATATCGAGCACACGTTGACCACCCGGTGAACGCCAGAGCTTTCGCCGCCACGCTCTCCAACCGTGCGCGGTTCAGCCTAGCATAATTGTTTCTGTTTAATACAAGATACAAAACACAAAAGTAACGGAAGGGTTAATTTTTTCGCCTCGTATTGTATTTCGTTGCAACAATAGGCAATCATGCGCGCCGCCGGAACACGGATCCGTATCGAATCGCACAGGGATGGTTGCAATGAACGAAAGGACGTTGGGTAGAACAGCGGGAGTCGCAAACCTTCTGTTTGGGATCTACAACACGGTGGTCGCGCTGCTTGGCGTGACACTGGCCTATAAAGGTGGCGTCCTGGTAGCAGCGGGCGGGTCATCCTACTACGCCATGATGGGCACCGCCCTGTTGCTCTCGGCCATCCTCCTTGGCCTGAAAAAGTCCCTCGGCCTTTATCTTTATGGCGCTGCCTCTCTGGCCACCTACGCCTGGGCGATCTGGGAGTCTGGATACGATGGCTGGGCTTTCATTCCACGCTTAGCCTGGCTGGCCATTCTCAGCATTGCGTTCCTGGCGTTCTGGCCTCTGGTACGTCGTGACTTTACCAATGCCAAAAGAAGTCATTACTTCACCGTCATGGGTTTTCTGCCCCTGCTCATGGGGGGCACAATCCTGGTGCCGCTGTTTTTCCCGTCAGGCGTTCACCTTGCCGACCCGACGCTCGCCATAACACGCCCCGCAGCATCCTTCAGCCGCAGTACCGTTGCCTCTGCGGACGGCAATATTGCCGCCTCGCACACCGAGACCAACTGGACAGCCTATGCGGGCTCCAACTTGGGCAACCATTATTCTGCCGCGTCGCAAATCACACCTTCGAATGTGTCGGGCTTGGTGAAAGCGTGGGAATACCACCATGGCGACGTGAAGCAGGCAGGCGAGAAAACCAAGTACCTGAACGAAGCCACGCCGATCAAGGTGGGTAACTCGCTCTACACCTGCACACCCAAGCAAATCATCATTTCTTTGGATGCCACCAGCGGAAAGGAGAACTGGCGGTTCGACTCCAAAGTCGACCCGGCCTACTTCGCCAACGGTGGCGCCTACTGCCGTGGTGTCTCCTATTTTGAAGTTCCCAATGCCAGTGGCTTGTGCGCCTCGCGCATCATTTGGGGCACCAATGATATTCGCTTGGGAGCGGTAGACGCCCTGACCGGCCAAGCGTGCCCTGACTTCGGCAACGCCGGTTTTGCAGATTTGAAAGACGGCCTGGGCACCTTCAGGAAAGGCTCGACAGGCATTACGTCCGCCCCCCTTGTCATTCGCGGGGTTGTGATCACCGGCGGCCGAGTCCTCGACTCAGATGTACGCCCTGCACCCTCGGGAGTCGTCCGCGCCTACGATGCGGTGACCGGTAAACAGAAGTGGGCTTGGGACTTGGGTCGCCCGGACTCCAATGCGCCTGCGCGCGACAACGAGACCTACACACTCAGCACGCCCAACTCCTGGGCACCGCTTTCCGCCGATGACGAACTCGGGCTGGTGTATGTCACCACCGGCAACGCGGCCGGCGACTTCTATGGCGGTACCCGCACGGAACAGGAGGACAGGTTCAGCTCTTCCCTGGTTGCATTGGATGCGACCACAGGCAAGGTCAAATGGCACTTCCAGACCGTTCACCATGATCTATGGGACTACGACCTGAGCCCGCAACCCAGCCTGATTGACTTCCCTACGGCCACGGGGCTACGCCCGGCCATCATCCAAGCGACCAAATCCGGCCAGTTGTTCGTGATTGACCGCGCCACCGGTGAACCGCTGGTGGATGTCGTGCAATCTCCCGTGCCACAGGGAACTGCCCCCGGGGACTACACCGCGGCCACCCAGCCACTGTCCCCCGATATGCCGAGCACCATGGGGCGCCCATCGAGAACACCGGAAGTGCTGAGCGAGGCCAATGCCTGGGGCCTGACACCTTTCGATCAGATGCAATGTCGCCTCGAATTCCGCCAGGCACGCTACGAAGGGATCTTCACCCCACCGGTCGTAGGCCAGCGCAGCCTGATTTTTCCCGGCCATCATGGCGGCTTAAACTGGGGCGGTGTGATGGTGGACCTCAAACGAGGACTGCTGATCATCAATAACCAACGCCTCCCTTATATGCAGGGACTGGTTCCTCGTGAGCAACTTGACGCCGTCAATGCCAAGTCGTTCCAGGAGTCGCCGGGCAACAACCAAGGCTTCCGCGTCCAGGCCGGATTACCCTACGGGGCCATCAAAGATCCCTGGATGTCATCCCTTGATCAGCCTTGCATTGCTCCCCCCTGGGGCTTCATTAGCGGCATTGACCTGCGCACGCGCGATGTGGTCTGGAGCCGCCCACTCGGCACCGGATATGACAGTGGGCCTTGGGGCATAGCCTCTCGGATGCGCTTTGAAATCGGTACGCCGAGTGACGCAACGGGCGTGGCAACCGCCGGAGGCGTGACGTTCATTGGTGCGGCTATCGATCGTTTCATGCGGGCTTACAACAGCGAGAGCGGTGAACTGCTCTGGGAAGAACGACTCCCGGCAGGCAATCAGGCCTCACCCTTGACCTACATGAGCCAGGGCCGACAGTACGTCGTGGCCGTGGTTGGCGGTCACGACCGTATTCCAACCAAGTTAGGGGACAGCATCATTGCCTGGGCCCTGCCTGAGAAGTAACTCGCGGGCAGTATGAGAAGGCTCCCCATGACCGTGTCGACGGGTAAAACATATGAATGTTCTACCCGCCGACGAACTGCGAAAAAAGTTAGTCAATGCGCACGCTGACACACACGTATTGCATCAATGCAGGGTGGTGAAGTTCTGATTTAGCAGCATGACAACGTTATAAGAGACGACCTGTTACTGCCGCCCTCTCGTCACGCATCAGCAGACGTCATTCACAACTTCTACGCCACGTTTAACGAGGGGCGGATACCTTGTTGCGTTAAAAACGGTATAGGCCTGATCACCCGGCAACACCTGACGTTTGGTAAAGCGCCTGATGATCCCAGCGCGTTCGTATGCCTGTGGAACACCAACGCATCAAGAGATACGCCTTAACCTTTATACAACTGGATAGGAATTAATAATGCTCGAACTCTCTAATGGTTTGTATCTATTGGTGGGCGTCAGTTTTATCACGTCATTCATGACGGCGGCCATCGGTGTGGGCGGCGGAATTGGACTGCTTGCAGTCATGCCGCAATTCATCCCCATCGCTGCGGTGGTACCGGTCCACGGTCTGATTCAAATGGTCAGTAACGGCAGCCGATTCGCGTTTGACTTCAAAAGTGCAAGAATCGAAATCCTGCCTAAATATGTTATCGGCTGCCTGGTCGGGGCATTCATTGGCTATTTTTTCATTGGGAAATTTCCCGAACAATATTTATCACTGATTCTCGGCTTCTTCATTCTGGCGATTACCTGGACCAAGATCGTCGCCCGCCTGGGATTTATCTTTAAGAACTTTGCAATTGTGGGTTTCTTTCAAACCTTCCTGTCACTGTTCGTGGCGGTCACTGGTTTGATATCGCAGCCCATCCTGATGAAGATGAATATTAATAAAAACGAAGTCATTGTCACCCATGCCATGCAAATGAGCGTGCTGCACGGACTCAAGGTCGCCGCCTTTGTTATTGCGGGCTTTGCGTTCATGGATTACGCAAACCTAATCATCATCATGATTACTGCATCCACACTGGGCTCGTATCTGGGCGGCTTTCTCAGAGACCGTATATCGCAGCGTGTAGGCGCAATTCTTTTGAAAGCAGGGGTGACCTTTTTTGGTTTGAAAATGATCTTCGATCATTTTTTCAACGGCCTGTAGAAATTCCCAAATAAAACAAGGAGTGTGAAATGAGCATAAGTAAAAAGTTTGATTTCTTTGAAACCAAAGACATCTCAATTTTTCTTAAAGAACATGGATACTGCATTATCAAGCCTCATGACCTCTCTCTGGAGGCCTTTAGAGAGATTGCCGGCAAGTTTGGACGGGTTCAGTTCCATACGAAGTCCGATGAGCACGGTGTGGTGGGCGGCGGCGAGCCAATAAACAAGGACTGGCAAAGTTTCAGGGATGATTACCATGGCGAACTGTCGAGCGATTTTTTCCCACATACCGACGGGTCCTTCTTGAATGGGATCGCTTACGTTGATGGCAGCGCAAAAAAAATCACGCCGCCCAAGTTCGTCATTCTCCAGTGCATTTCAAAACCCGAGTTTGGCGGTGATAACTTCTTGGTGGACGGACAAAAAGTCTACAATGACCTGCTTGCCAATCGCGCTGATCTATTAAACGTATTGATGACCCGTGGCAGTGTCACCTACTGTCGAGACGACTTATTGTCCATCGATTGCGCGGTCTTCGAAAAAATCGATGACGAGAAGTTAAGAATTCGCTACCGATATGACAGCACTGCTTTTATACCTGAGTGGGCCAATGCTGCTTTTAATTACATCCAGAATCACTACTCCACCAACGAAAACTACACGACCTCTATCAGCCTCGAACCAGGCGATATTCTGGTCATGGATAACCTGAGAGTCCTGCATGCCCGCCATCAGTTCGTCGATGGCAACCAGAAGAGAAAAGTAAGGAGGCTGTGGATCGCTGATGACTCAAGCACCACCTTCAAGAATATATTGAATCAGTCACCGGTACGCCGCGCCATGCTGCCGTTTCAGAAATACAATATTGCCCAGCCTGACAACGCCGAACATGCATTTATCGAGTACACCTGCGGTATCCACTACCAACCGAACAAGCCTTTACTCAACGCTCATAAACAATGTGAGGGCGCGCTAGAAGAGTTCTAATACCGTCAAGAGAAACCTCTGATTCCAAGCCGTCAGGTTATTCTCCCAGTGGGGGAATAACCTGAACACTCAAGGCTTTCTAGGTTTGATTTTCGCCGTTGCCTGCGCCACCAATGGGTCGTCCGGCCAATAGTGTTTCGGATACCGCCCCTTCAAATCCTTCTTCACCTCGGCATACGTACTGCGCCAGAAATTCGCCAGATCCTGCGTGACCTGCACAGGCCGCCGCGCCGGGGACAGCAGGTGCAACTTCACCACTTGGCGCCCGCCGGCAATGCGGGGTGTATCCGCCAGCCCAAACAGTTCCTGTAAGCGCACCGCCAGAATCGGCGGCTGTTCGCTGTAATCCAAACGCACCGATGAACCCGACGGTACTTTCACATGCTGGGGCGCCAGTTCGTCCAGGCGCTGGGGCAACGGCCAGGGCAAGAGGTTGTGCAGGTAGCTGGAAATATCCAGGTTGGCGAAGTGGCTCAGGCGCGAGACTTTGCCCAGGTAGGGCATCAGCCAGTGTTCCAGGCCGGCGAGCAACGCCTTGTCGCTGACGTCCGGCCATTCACTGGTTTTGCCGGCGTCCAGCTGGCGCAGCAACATTACGCGGGCCTGCCACTGGCGCAGTTCGGGCGTCCACGGCAACAGCTCCAGGCCCTTGCGCCGCACCAGGTTGACCAGCGCCTGGCTGCGAGCAGATTCGTCGAGGCCGGTGAGCGGTTCACGGCTGAGCACCAGTTCGCCGACTTTGCGTTGGCGCTCGGCGCGCAATACGCCTTCGCGCTCATCCCAGTCCAGTTGATCGACGTTGCGCACTTGCTCTGCGAGTACCGTGTCGAACAGCCCCGGATCAAAGTCCGCCGCCAGGTAGATGCGTTCTTCGCGCTGGCCCTGGCGGCTGCCCAGGTCGGCGATCACCAGCCACGGTTGTTTCATCAGGCTGTCAGCCTCTGCAAACAGCGCCGCGCGGCCGTTGGCCAGGCGGTATTCGGCGCCACCCGCGCGGCGTTGCTGGGCGACACGGTCCGGGTAGGCCAACGCCAGTAAGGCGCCGAGCCAGCGCGAGTGGCCTGGATCGGCCACAGGCTGGGTCGCCTGGCCTCTTAAATAGCCGCGATATTGCCGCGCCAGCTGCTTGGCCCGCTGCACGCCGCCCTGAGCCCCACGCGCACGCTCTTCACCGGACAACAGCGCCAGGCGACTGTGCAAATCCGCGCCACCACCGCGCAAAATATCGCGCTCGCCCAACAGGGCGGCGACATCACAGGCCGTGGCCGCCAGCCCCAAATCCTGCCCACGCAGCAGCAAATGCGCGATGCGTGGGTGGGCGGGCAATTCGGCCATCTTCTGGCCGTGGGCGGTGAGCTTGTCTTCATCCAGGGCGCCAAGGCGCACCAACAAATCCTGGGCCTGAGCATAGGCGGCGGGCGGCGGTACATCCAACCACACCAGTTGCGTGGGCGTGACGCCCCAGCGCGCCAGCTGCAAGGCCAGGCCGGCAAGATCGGCGGCCAGGATTTCCGCGCTGCCATACGCGGCCAACCCTTCGTGCTGGTCCTCGGACCACAAGCGATAACACACCCCAGGCTCCAAGCGCCCTGCCCGGCCGGCGCGCTGGGTAGCGCTGGCCCGGGAGATACGCTGGGTGTCGAGGCGGGTCATGCCGCTGCCGGGGTCGAAACGCGGCACCCGCGCCAGCCCGGCATCAATCACCACGCGCACGCCGTTGATGGTCAGGCTGGTTTCGGCGATGTTGGTGGCGAGCACCACCTTACGCTTGCCGGCCGGTGCCGGGTCGATGGCGGCGCGTTGGGCGTTGAGGTCCAGCTCGCCGTGCAGCGGGCACAACAGCACGTCCGGACGATCACCCAGGGCGTCGGCCAGTTGCTGGTTCACCCGGCGAATCTCGGCCTGCCCCGGCAGGAACACCAGCACACTGCCGGTCTGGTCATGAACGGCTTCGAGGATGGTCTGCACCACCCGTGGCTCGATGAATTCGCCCGGCTGGTACGGCCGGCCCCAACGCATCTGCACCGGGAACATGCGCCCTTCGCTGCGCAGGATCGGCGCATTGTCCAGCAGACTGGCCAGGCGTTCGCCTTCAAGGGTGGCGGACATCAGCAGGATTTTCAGCGGTTGTTCATCGCGAAACAGCTCGCGGCCGTTCAGGCTCAAGGCAAGCGCCAGGTCGGCATCGAGGCTGCGCTCGTGGAATTCGTCGAAGATCAGCAGCCCCACGCCGTCCAGCGCGGGATCATCCTGCAGACGGCGGGTGAGGATGCCTTCGGTGACCACTTCGATGCGGGTGTTGGGGCCGACCTTGCTGTCGAGACGGATGCGATAGCCAACGGTTTCTCCGACCTTTTCGCCCAGCTCTTCAGCCAGGCGTTCGGCCGCAGCGCGGGCCGCCAGGCGACGCGGTTCGAGCATCAGGATGGTTTGCCCGGCCAGCCAGGGCTCGTTCAATAAAGCCAAGGGCACGCGGGTGGTTTTACCGGCGCCGGGCGGCGCTTCCAGCACGGCCTCATGGCGGTTCGCCAAGGCGTCACGCAGGGCGGGTAAAACATCATCGATCGGCAACGAATTCATACTGGCTCCAAAGCAGAGCGGCGAGTATAACGGCGAACTGCCGGATGCCGACGCTGGTCTCAAGGTCAGTGTTATATAGTCGCGTATCAACCGAATTCAGGAGAGTTTCTATGCGTATCGCTTCCCGTGTCATCGGCGGTGTCCTTGCCGTCACCCTGTTGAGCCAACTCACCGCCTGTGGTTCGATTTTCTACCCGGACCGCCGTGGCCAGATCGACGGCAAGATCGACCCGACCATCGCCGTGCTCGATGCCGTGGGTCTGTTGTTTTACGTGATCCCTGGCCTGATTGCATTTGGCGTCGACTTCGCCACCGGCGCGATTTATTTCGAGCCGGGTAAAACCGCACAAGTCGCGCCGGAAAAACTCCACGACGCCATCGGCGCCGACGGCCAGGTCGACAACGTCAAGCTGCAATCGATCATCCAGAAAGAAACCGGCCGCACCTTGCCGCTGGACGATCCGCGCCTGATCCAGTTCAAGGGCAGTGTGCAGCAACTCGCCGCCCTGGGCCTGCAACCCGCCGCGTAAGGACTGTTAATGACCAGCAGTCCCGAACACGCCAGGCTCCTGCGCCTGGCCACCCGCGCCTCCGTCGGCGTGGCCTGTGTGCTGATCATCACCAAGGCAATCGCCTGGTGGTTCAGCGGCTCGGTGAGCATGCTCGCCGGGTTGACCGACTCGCTGCTCGATGGCGTGACCTCGCTGTTGAACTTGCTGGCGGTGCATTACGCGCTGCGCCCGGCGGATGACGACCACCGTTATGGGCATGGCAAGGCCGAGTCGTTGGCGGGCATGGCCCAGGCGATGTTTATCGGGGGCAGTGCCGTGTTGATCGCACTGCAGGCTTACGAACGGTTGCAACACCCGCAACCGGTGGGCGCGCCGTGGTTGAGCATTGGGGTGATCATATTTTCGCTGGTGCTGACCGTGGCGCTGCTGATGTTGCAACACCGGGTCGTGCGCGAAACCGGCTCCAATGCTGTGCGCGCGGATTCACTGCACTATCGCTCGGACCTGCTGCTCAACGGCAGCATCCTGGTGGCATTGGTGCTGGCGGCCATCGGTTTGCATCAGGTGGACGCCTGGTTCGGCCTGGGCATTGCCGCTTATATTTTGTGGAGCGCGATCCATATCGCCCGGGAAAGCTTTGCGGTGCTGATGGATGAAGAACTGCCACCGGACGTCAGCCAGCACATGCTGGAACTGGCCCAAGGCGTGCCGGGTGTATTGGGTGCACATGACCTGCGCACGCGCGTGTCGGGCAACCATTGGTTTGTGCAGTTGCACCTGGAGTTGCCGGGCGAGTTGACCCTGTCAGTGGCCCATGGCATCAGCGACCAGGCCGCCGATGCCATTCATAAAGCCTACCCGCGCGCCGAAGTGCTGGTGCACGCCGACCCACGGGAAGTGGTCACCGGCAACAAGGCCTAATACTGCACCTGATAGCCGCGACTGCTCAGGCAGTTGCCCTGGGCCTGGCGGTAGCTTTGCACCACCGCCGGGTCGGGGGCGTAAGTCGCGGCCTGCGGGTCGAAGCCGCTTTGCTGCGCCGCCCAGCGATAACAGTCGTAACCGTCCTGCTGCACCTGGGCCGGTGATTGGCCGTTGGCGGGATAGGCCACTACGTCATAGCCATTGCCTTGCGGAGCTGGCGGGGGCGACGGTACTTGCGCCGGCGGTTGCACCACCACGTATTGCTGGGTGCTTTCTTCGTAGCTGTAGTAAGCCCCGGCGGCCAGAAACAACAGCGCTCCGCCCACCCACACTTCACGCGCATAGTCCGGCAGGTAATGCACGCGGATGCCATAGGGTGGCGCTACTACGACGTAGCGCGGCCCCTGCGGGCGGTACCAGTAGCCGCCGGAAAAGAAGTAGTCCTGGCCGCGATACGGCACGCGGTAGTTGCGGTCCGGGAAGCGGTCGACAACATAACCGGGTCGATATTGCGGGCCCGGGCCCCAGCCGTTGCCATGACCGTCGGGGCGACCGGGCCAGCGATGGTCATCCGGACGCGGACCAGGCCGCGAGCCTGGGCCGCCAGCCTCCCAGTGCCGATTGTCGTCATTGCGCCGGGGAATGTCGCGGTAGTAACCCTGGCGCGGCTCCTGGGTCTGGCGCACGGTATCGGGCCGCCCCTGGATCGGCAGGTTGTTCGACGGTTGCGGCTGCGGTGCCGGCCGGCCCGGTTCATTGCCCTGCGGACGCGCTTGCCATTGGCCACCGTGTTCAACAGGCGAATTCTGCGGGCGTGGCTGTTCATGCTCGGGACGCGGCGGCGCATTTTCCGCTCGCCGCCCACCTTCAGGGCCCCGCTCGTGCTGCCCCTGTGGCCCCTGGCCCTCGCGCGGTGCGTTATCACGCTCGTCGGCCATCACCTGCGCGCCGACGCTGACCACCAGCAAACCAACACCTGCCATACGCCAGATGCGCTTCATGCTTTTCCTCACTGCGGGTTAGGGCTTACAGATGAGACTGGAAAAGCCTCGCCCGGTTCTGAGACAGGTTATCAGTCACGAGAAGTATTTTCTTACGACAAAAAGAAAGGGGCGACCCGTCGGCCACCCCTTGAGAACTTCGTCCATGCTCAACGCTTTTGACGTTGGCTCACCTCACGCCGTCTTCTGGACAGTGTGCAGCCTGGAGGCCGGCTCAACCCTGCTGGGGTGGCGGCCGCAACGGGCCTGATTGGGCTCGCTGTAAGTGGACTGTTGTCCAGGCGGTGATTCTGTTGATAAAGATACCTGCCTGCGCCCGACAGAGGATTGCGAAGATTGCGTCAATAAACAGTGCTTGCGCAATTTTTAACCCTTCATGGATAATTCATCGCAATAGTTACGACAAAGGCCAACCCAATGAGCAAGCTTGACCGATACGACCTGAGTATTTTGGCGGAATTGCAGCGCGACGCGAGGATCTCCAACCAGGAGTTGGCCGAACGCATCGGCCTGTCGCCGTCGCCCTGCTCGCGCCGGGTCAAGCAGTTGGAAGACGACGGCTACATCTCGCGCCAGGTCGCCCTGCTCGATCGCAAGATGCTCGGCCTGAGCCTCACCGCCTATGTGCTGATCGGCATGGATCGTCACACCCCCGAGCGTTTCGAGAATTTCGAAGCGGCCATCCGCACCCTGCCCCAGGTGCTCGAATGCAGCCTGGTGACCGGGATGGATGCGGACTATCAGTTGAAAGTGGTGGTGCCGGATATGGATCACTATCAGAAACTGCTGCTGGGCCACCTCACCCGGATTGAAGGCGTCACCAGCGTGCGCTCAAGCTTTGTGCTCAACCAGGTGCTCAACAGTACCGAGCTTCCCCTGACCCACCTGCGTACCTGAGATCACTGAAGATCAAATGTGGGAGGGAGCTTGCCCCTCCCACATTTGGATTGCGCTTCGATCCAGATCAATGTTGCGCGTGCAACGCTGCCGTATACTTGCCGCCCGTCCCACGGAAGAGCCCCATGAACAACATCGACCCCGCCCTCTTCGAAGAATGGATGATGACCGGCCTGGTCACGATCCTGATCATTTTCATGGGCTTTATCGTCTGGGACCTGGCGAAGAAGTCCAAGGCCGGGCGCTTTGGTTCGTTCATCCTGTTCTTTGTACTGGGGCTGGGCGTGGCGGCGTTCATCATCAAGAGCGTGGTGATCGGCCTGATCGAGTCCGGCGCCTTATAAGCGCGCCGGCACTGCCTTCCACTGGCCTTGATCGAGGCCGTCGATTGTCCAATCGCCGATACGCACGCGCACCAAGCGCAAGGTCGGCAGGCCCACGGCGGCGGTCATGCGCCGGACCTGACGGTTGCGCCCCTCCCGAATCACCAATTCAAGCCAGTAAGTCGGGATGTTTTTTCGAAAGCGTACCGGCGGGTTACGTGGCCAAAGCTGGGGCTCGTCCAGCCGCCGGGCTTCGGCGGGCAAGGTCTTGCCATCGTTCAGCTCAACGCCATCGCGCAGGCGTTGCAGGTGTTCCTCGGTCGGTTCGCCTTCCACTTGCACCCAGTAGGTTTTCGCCAACTTGTGCTTGGGATCGGCAATGCGCGCCTGCAGTTGGCCATCGTTGGTCAGCAACAACAGGCCTTCGCTGTCACGGTCCAGACGACCCGCCGGGTAGATGCCGGGGATGTCGATAAAATCCTTGAGGGTCGCGCGCCCGCCTTCGTCGCTGAACTGGGTCAGCACATCGAAAGGCTTGTTGAACAGGATCAGCTTCGGCTCGGCCGGCGGCGCCTTGGCGACACGACGAGCAGCGGAATGCGGAGGTTTCACGCCAGGGCGGCGCGAATCAGGGCGGGCAGGACGGGACATGGCAAAGGAACATCTAACGGTCAGGACCGACAATGCTAGTGGCCTGACCGTTAAATAACCATCCCCACCGCTTAGCGGAACGGCGGTTCGTCGAAGCTGCGCAGTTTGCGCGAGTGCAGCGAGTTGAGCTCGGTGCGCAACAGGTCGACCGCCTCGATACCGATCTTCAAGTGCTGGCTTACTGCGCGCTCATAGAACGCGTTGGCCGAACCCGGCAGCTTGATCTCGCTGTGCAGCGGTTTATCCGAGACACACAGCAACGTGCCATACGGCACACGCAAACGATAACCCTGCGCGGCGATGGTGCCGCTTTCCATGTCCACCGCCACGGCGCGGGACAGGTTGATCAGCGGCCGTTCCTGGGCCCAGCGCAGCTCCCAGTTGCGGTCGTCGTAGGTCAGCACGGTGCCGGTGCGCAGGCGCTTTTTCAGCTCTTCGCCTTTTTCGCCGGTGACATTCGCCGCCGCCTGTTGCAGGGCCATCTGCACTTCGGCCAACGCTGGAATCGGAATATTCGGTGGCACTACACGGTCGAGGATTCCGTCGCGACGCATATAGGCGTGGGCCAGTACGTAGTCGCCGATGGTCTGGGATTGGCGCAGGCCGCCGCAGTGGCCGATCATCAGCCAGCAATGCGGGCGCAGCACGGCCAGGTGGTCGGTAATGTTCTTGGCGTTGGACGGGCCGACGCCGATGTTCACCAAGGTCACGCCGTGGCCGTCGGTGGCCTGCAGGTGATAGGCCGGCATCTGATAGCGGTGCCAGACCACGCCCGCCGCAATGGCGGACGCTTCACCATGGTCCATGCTCTTGTCGATCACCACGTTGCCCGGCAACACCATGCGGATAAACCGGGGGTCGCTGCGCAGTTGTTCCAGGCCATGCAGGATGAACTGGTCGACATAGCGGTGGTAGTTGGTCAGCAGGATCCACGGCTGCACATGGCGCCAGTCGCTGCCGGTGTAATGCACCAGGCGGCGTAGGGAAAAGTCCACGCGCGCCGCATCGAACAACGCCAGCGGCAGTGGGTCGGTGTTTTCCCAGTCATAGAGGCCATCGGCGATGCCATCGGTGGCGGCCGACAAGTCGGTGCTGGGGAACACGCGGGCCAGGGTCGCGGCGGTCACGCCGGAGCCGGCCAGTTCGTCGCCCTGCTCCACCACGTACGGGTAGGGAATGTTTTGCTGGCTGACGCCCACTTCCACCGTCACCGTGAAGTCGTGCATCAACGGCACCAGTTGCTCCAGCAAATACTTACGGAACGCCGAAGGATGGGTGACGGTAACGCTGTAGGTGCCCGGCAATTGCACCTTGGCATACGCCCGGGTGGTCTGTGGGACTTCGCCGTGGCAGTGGTAGGTCAGGCGCAGTTCCGGGTAACGAAACAGTGCGCGTTGCGCGGCGTCGGGTTCGACGCGGTCCTTGAGGTATTGCTTGAGGGCCTGATTAAGCGCGCCGGTGGCCCGCTCATGCAGAGCCGCCAGCCGGTCCACGGCTTCTTCGGCGGTTTGAACGACAACAAAAGCTTCGGTCACGGTAAGCATCCTGTGTTCTGACGTGCTGGCCTTTATCTTGCCTGTATCCAGGGCTCACCGAAACAGCAGAGTTGGAATGCAATCCAATGTAGACCGTGTTTACATAGGTGAATGAGGGGTTGAGCGGGCGACGATGGCTTCCACCTCCACACCACGCGGCAACGTGCCATACACCCGCCCGGAAGCCTCGCCCAACCGACTGGCAATAAACCCATCACTGACCGCCGCATTGCCAGCCTCCAGCAACAACTTGGCCTGCAACGCCACGGCAATGTCCTCGGTCAGTTGCCGTGCACGGTACTGAATATCCTGGGTATCCATAAACCCCGCCTTGAGCTGCTCGATACGCCGCGCCAATGGCCTGTCACCGTGCCCATCACCGAGTTCGACAAACAACGCCTCCAGCACGCCCGGCTCCTTGGACAGGGCGCGCAGCACATCCAGGCATTGCACATTGCCGGAACCTTCCCAAGTGGAGTTCACCGGCGCCTCGCGGTACAGACGCGGCAGGATGCTGTCCTCCACGTAACCGGCACCACCCATGCACTCGGCGGCTTCGTTGATCATGGCCGGCGCACGCTTGCAGATCCAATACTTGCCCACCGCCGTGACCAGCCGGGCGAACTTGGCTTCCTGTTCGTCGCCCAAGTGGTCCAGGGCGCGCCCCATGCGCATGCTCAAGGCCAGCGCGGCCTCGCTTTCCAGGGCCAGGTCGGCCAGTACGTTTTGCATCAGCGGTTGTTCGCTGAGCACACGGCCGCCGACCGTGCGATGGGCGCAGTGATGGCTGGCCTGGGTCAGCGCCTGACGCATCAAGGCGCTGGAGCCGACCATGCAATCGAAGCGGGTCATGGCGACCATCTCGATGATGGTTGGCACGCCACGGCCCTCTTCGCCGATCATCCAGGCCACTGCGCCGCGAAACTCCACTTCGCTGGAGGCATTGGAGCAATTGCCGAGTTTGTTTTTCAGGCGCTGGATATAGAACTGGTTGCGCGTGTCATCCGGACGGTGCCTGGGCAGCAGGAAACAGGTCAGGCCCTTGTCAGTCTGCGCCAGGGTCAGGAAGGCGTCGCACATCGGCGCCGAGCAGAACCATTTGTGGCCGACCAGCTCATAGGCTTGCCCTGGACCACCCGCCCCCACTGGATAGGCGCGTGTGGTGTTGGCGCGCACGTCGGTGCCGCCCTGTTTCTCGGTCATGGCCATGCCGATAGTGGCACCGGCCTTGTGGGCGATGCCGACGTTGCGTGGGTCGTAGTGAGTGCTGAGGATCTTCGGCAGCCAGGTCTTCGCCAGGTCAGGCTGCAGGCGCAGCGCCGGGACGCAGGCGAAGGTCATGGTCAGCGGGCAACCGGTGCCGGCTTCGGCCTGGCTGTGCAGGTACGTCATGGCGGCGCGGGCCACGTGGGCGCCGGATTGCGGATGGGCCCACGGCAGCGACGGCAGGCCATGTTCAACGGCGGTGCGCATCAGCTCATGGTAGGCCGGGTGAAACTCCACCCAATCAATACGATGGCCGTAGCGGTCATGACTGTTGAACACCGGTTTGTTCTGGTTCGCCAGGAACCCGGCCGCCATCAACGGCCCACCGGCCAGCGCGCCGTAGGCATCGATGCGCGGCTCTGCCCAGCCGGCGCCGAAACGGCGTGACCAGTCTTGCAAGGGCAAGTCGATGCGATACAGGTTGGTGCCGTCCAGGGAAGGCGGCTGGTTGGTGACGTCGTGGGTTTCAGCGAACTGATGCAGGTTCATGACGGCCTCCTGAAAAAAGGCCCCGTTTGGTTGAGGCCTGCATTTCAGTTAAGCACCGTAGCCCGGCTTAAAAAAGTGACATACCCGCCGAATGCCCGGCGTTTTCGCCCTCGAATGCGCCCAGGACGCGACGCTCCAGCACCGCCTGCAGCACCTCGAAGCGCACCGGTTTAACCAGGCGTTCAGTCACACCGATGCCGTGCCCCTGCTCGCGCTCGGGCCCATTCAACGACGAACTCAAGGCGATCACCGGCAGCTCGCCGCAGCCAGACAGGGCACGAATCTGACAGCACAACGAGAAACCACCCTCAGCAATATCCAATAACACCGCGTCGTAATTGCCTCCCTGCAACATCGCCAATGCCGCCGGACCGCTGTCCACGGTTTTGACCCGATAGCCGAGCTTGAGCAACATGCCACGCACCGCCAGCGGGTTGACGCTGTTGTCGTCCACCAACAGCACGGCGCAGTCGTGCGGGACGCGTTGCCGGTCGGGCATGGCCTTGGGCTCGGACGGCACCACGTCGACTTCCACTTCCATCTGGAAGCGACTGCCCTTGCGCGGCTCGGAGTGATGGGTGAGGCGCCCGCCCAGCAGCTCGATCAATTGCCGGCAGATAGCCAGACCGATACCCAGGCCGCCGTACTCGCGGGTGGTGGAACCGTCGAGTTGGAAAAAACGCTGGTACAGGGTGGCTTCGTCGAGGAAGGCAAAGCCGATACCGGTGTCGGTCACGATAAAGCTCAGGCGCAAGCGACCGTCGCTCTGGGGCACGCCGACCACGCGCAGGCGCACAGCGCCTTCGTGGGTGAACTTGACGGCGTTATCCAGCAGGCAGTCCAGGCATTGGACCAACTTGCAGGCGTCACCGACCAGGCGATCCGGCAGCTCGCCCGCCACGTCGATGGAAAACGCCAGGCCTTTGCCCTGGGCACTGGCGCTGAATTGCTGGCGCAGGGTGTCGAGCGCGCCACGCAGGCTGAACACGTCGGGCTGGGCACTCAAGCGCCCGGCCTGCAGTTCGGTAAGGGTGAGGATGCCGTTGACCATGCGCATCATGTCCCGCGCCGAACCGGCGGCGGTTTGCTGGTACTGCGCCAGGTCGTCGTCCAGCGGCACGGTTTGCATGAGTTCCAACGAACCGATCACCCCATTCATCGGTGTGCGCAGTTCGTGGGTCAGGGTGGCAAGGAATTCATCCTTGAGCCGGTTGCTGCGCGCCAGTTGCTGGTTGAGCACTTCGAGCTTCTGGCTGGCGTCGAACAGGGTCTGCGCCTGTTGCTCGCGCATCGCATTGATGCGGTCTGCCAAGGCCAGCGACAGCAGCGCTACTTCAATCGCCGAGCCGATCTGGCTGGCGTACATGGTCAGGAACACATTGGGCAGGTAGCCCAGCACCATCAGCGTGTTCACCACCCCGCCCAGCAGGAACGCCGACCAGGCGATGATGAAATAGCGCGCCACCCGCTGGCCGCAATACCAGGCGTTTATGGCGGCGACAAAAATGCTCACGGTGAACACCAGCGCCAGGCCGGTGGCCAGGCGTAGCGCCAGGGCGTAGCTGGTCATCAGCGACAGCAGCATCACGACCGCGCCGCAGGCCACCAGCGCCAGCAACAGACGGTTGATCCAGCGGCTGTGTTGCGCGGTGTGCAGGAAGCTGCGCGCAAACAGGCTGCCGAACAGTGCCGATGCCCCAATCAGGAACGGCGTCGCGGCATTCGCCCACCAGGGATTGTTCGGCCAGAAATATTCCACCGCCGCGCCATTGACCGACAGCTGATACATGCCGAACGAGGCGATATAGAAGATGTAATAGAGATAGCTGGTGTCGCGCACGCTGAGGTAGATAAACAGGTTGTAGACCAGCATCCCCAGCAACACGCCGTAGATCAGACCCAGGACATACAAGCGCAGCGGCTGTTGTTCCAGGTAGGCAGTGCTGGACCAGAGGGTCAGCGGCGCCTGAATGGAACCTTCGCTTTGCAGGCGCAGGTAGACGGTTTTCGTCTCGCCGGGGGCGAAGTCGACTTTGAACAGGTAGTTGTTCTGGCGAATCTCACGTGCGGAAAACGGCAACGCATCGCCGGTATGTCCCGCCAGGCGATAGGCGCCGGTGCTGTCAGGCAGGTACAGGTCGAGGTGGTCCAGCGGCGGGTAAGCCAGCTCCAGCAACCAGGTGCGTTGGGCTTCGGGAGCGGAAGGCAAGTAATGCAGGTCGGCCTTGAGCCAAAACACCGAGCGCGAGTAGCCGGCGTTGAGCGTGTCTTTATCGTGGGGCTTGAACCGCCGCGCGGCGGAAGGCGCGCTGACATCGGCAATGGTGAGGGCATCGGAGGGGTCTTCGAGCACTTGCATGGCTCGGCCCAGCGGCAGGCTGCGGGTGTCGTGGTCGAACTCGATGGCGCTGGCGAGCATCGGCAGCCCGCACAACAATAAAATCAGCAAATAGCGCATAGAGCCCCAGCGTGGCCTGTCCGGTTATGTCAAAAGCCCCCCCTTCCTTTTGAGACGACGTACACCGGCGATACAGTTAAGTTGTTTGGATCCACTCTAGCATAGCCGGTAGAGGCCATTGGACACCATTGAATAAAATTTTTAAACGCCTCTAGACCAAGGCTTTCAGCCGGTTTTATCGCGTATTTCAAGGCACCAAAAACGTCACGTCCTGAGCAAAATTCAACCCACGCCCGACGTCCCCGCAAAAAGCGTTTGGTGGTAAGCTCGCGCACCATGAATATCTACAGCTCTCGCCCTGTTGTCCTCTGTCTCTCCGGCCATGATCCCAGTGGTGGCGCCGGCTTGCAGGCAGATATCGAAGCCCTGCTCGCCCAGGGTTGCCATGCCGCGCCGACCGTCACCGCCTTGACCGTGCAGAACACCGTCAACGTCAGCGACTTCCGCGTGCTCGACCGCGAGTGGGTGCTGGCCCAGGCCAATGCCGTGCTCAGCGACTCCGAGGTCGCCGCCGTGAAACTGGGCATGCTCGGCTCCACCGTGATGGTCGACACCGTGGTCGAACTGCTGCAGGCACACCCGCACCTGCCGGTGGTCTGCGACCCGGTGCTGCGGGCCGGCGGCGGTGGCAGCCTGGGCAAGGACGAAGTCGGCTACGCAATGCGCGAACGGCTGTTGCCGCTGTCGCTGATCGCTACACCGAATCTGCCCGAGGCGCGCATCCTGGCCGAACTGCCTGACGGCACGGCCGACGAATGCGCCGAGAAGCTATTGCCGTTTATCCAGCACCTGTTGATCACCGGCGGCCACGGTGACGAGCATGAAGTGCACAACCGGCTGTATAGCCGCGACGGCACGCGCCATACCTTTACCTGCCAGCGCCTGCCAGGCAGCTATCACGGTTCGGGTTGCACATTGGCCAGCACCCTCGCCGGGCGAATCGCTCAGGGTGAAGGGTTGGTGAGCGCGGTGCAAACGGCCCTCAACTACACTTGGCGCACCCTGCGTGACGCTGAACAACTCGGCCGGGGCCAATTTGTACCGCGCCGTCTGCCGCTGGATTTCTGCTCTTAACTTTCTGCTCTTAAAAGCAAGAGGCCTGCACGATGAAACTACGTGGCCTTTACGCCATCACCGACAGCCAGCTGTTGGCCGGCAAATTCCTCGCCTACGTCGAAGCGGCGCTGGACGGTGGCGTGACCCTGTTGCAATACCGCGACAAAAGCAGCGACGAAGCCCGGCGCCTGCGTGAGGCAGAGAAGCTGCGCGAATTGTGCTCGCGCTATAAAACCCGGTTGATCATCAACGACGACGCCGAACTCGCCGCGCGGCTGGGCGTCGGCGTACACCTGGGCCAGACCGACGGCCCATTGACGCCGGCCCGTGCGCTGCTCGGCTCCAAGGCGATCATCGGCGCCACCTGCCACAGCCAGATCGAACTGGCCGAGCAGGCCGCGAAGGAAGGCGCCAGCTACGTCGCCTTCGGTCGCTTCTTCAATTCCACGACCAAACCCGGCGCACCTGCCGCCACCGTCGACATGCTGACCCAAGCGCGCCAGCGTCTGCACCTGCCGATTTGTGTAATCGGCGGCGTCACCCTGGAAAACGCCGAACCCCTGGTGGCCCACGGCGCCGACCTGCTGGCGGTGGTGCACGGCCTGTTCGGTGCCGACAGCACCCAGGAAGTGACGCGCCGCGCCCGCGCGTTTAACGACCTTCTTAAATATTCAGTTTAGAGAGCCCGATCATGTCCCGTTCCGAAACCCTGTTTGCCAATGCCCAGAAGCACATCCCCGGCGGTGTGAACTCCCCCGTGCGTGCGTTCAAGAGCGTGGGCGGCACGCCGTTGTTCTTCAAGCATGCCGAAGGCGCCTACGTCACCGACGAAGACGACAAACGTTATGTCGATTACGTGGGTTCCTGGGGCCCGATGATTCTCGGCCATAGCCACCCCGACGTGCTGGATGCGGTGCGCAAGCAGCTGGAACACGGTTTGTCCTACGGCGCGCCGACCGCCATGGAAACCGAGATGGCTGACCTGGTGTGCTCAATCGTGCCGTCGATGGAGATGGTGCGCATGGTCAGCTCCGGCACCGAAGCCACCATGAGCGCGATCCGCCTGGCCCGTGGTTTTACCGGCCGTGACAGCATCATCAAGTTCGAAGGCTGCTACCACGGCCACTCCGACAGCCTGCTGGTCAAAGCCGGTTCCGGCGCCCTGACCCAGGGCGTGCCAAGCTCGGCCGGCGTGCCGGCGGCGTTCGCCAGGCACACCCTGACCCTGCCGTTCAACGACATCGGCGCGGTCGAGCAGATGCTCAGCGAAGTCGGCCAGGACGTGGCGTGCATCATCGTCGAGCCGGTGGCCGGCAACATGAACTGCGTACCGCCGGCACCGGGCTTCCTCGAAGGCCTGCGCGAACAGTGCGACAAGCATGGCGTGGTGCTGATCTTCGACGAAGTGATGACCGGTTTTCGCGTGGCGCTCGGTGGCGCCCAGGCGCACTACGGCGTCACGCCGGACCTGAGCACCTTCGGCAAGATCATCGGCGGCGGCATGCCGGTAGGCTGCTTTGGCGGCAAGCGCGAAATCATGCAGCACATTGCGCCGCTGGGCCCGGTGTACCAGGCGGGCACGCTGTCCGGTAATCCTCTGGCGATGGCGGCGGGCCTGACCACCCTGCGTCTGATCAGCCGCCCAGGTTTCCACGCCGAGCTGACCGACTACACCACGCGCCTGCTCGACGGTTTGCAAGAACGCGCCGACGCGGCCGGTATCCCCTTTGTCACCACACAAGCGGGTGGCATGTTCGGCCTGTATTTCAGCGGCGCCGACGATATCGTCACCTTTGACGACGTGATGGGCAGCGACGCCGACCTGTTCAAACGCTTCTTCCACCTGATGCTGGAGGGCGGCGTGTACCTGGCGCCAAGCGCCTTTGAAGCCGGCTTCACCTCGATCGCCCATGGTGATGCCGAGCTGAAACTGACCTTGGATGCGGCCGAACGCGCCTTTGCAGCCCTGAAATAAATAGCTGAGCGACCTGACGTCGCCCCGAGCGACGTCAGATTTGCTACTTTGCCTACAGATATGTCCTTATTTGTCCGAGAATTCACCTGCAATCCGGCAGATAACTTGCCTGACCAGCAGAAAAACGAGTAAAGACTTTGTAAGCAGGGGCCTGCTTATTTCATAATGCGCGCTTATTGGATCCCTAGCGGTCCGCGCGCCCCGTCAGAGGTAAGTCGATTCCCATGAAACGCACCGGCCGCACCCTGGTACTGGGCTGCCTGTTGCTCCTTCAGCCGCTGCTGGCACATGCACAAGCAGGCGGCAACTCGTTGTTAATCCCAGCGATGGGTCGTTGCACCCTCAATACCCAGCCAGAGAGCCAGGCCGAAGCCCTGAGCGCGTGCCAGAAACAGGCCGATGGTGGGGATGCGCAGGCGCAATACGAGTTGGGCGAGTACTTCCACGACAGCAAAAACCCCGCCCGCGACCTCAACAAGGCCTTGAGTTACTTCGAGAAAGCCTCGTTGCAGGGCCACGCCCAGGCACAGTTCCAGCTCGGCACCATGTTCTTCAAAGGTGAAGGCGTACCGGCCAATAATGTTCAAGCGTATATCGTGCTGAAAATGGCCGCGGTCAATGGCGCCGAAGATGCGCTGGACACCGCCGACGAAGTCGCCGAGCACATGCAGCGCGATGAATTGGAAGTGGCCACGCAGGTGCTGGGGCAGATCTTCCGCAACTACCTTCAGGAATTGCAGAGTGCCGATGGGCGTTCGCCCTTTTCACCCCTGCCCTGACTTTAGATTGGGGGGGCTGCTCCGCAGCCCGGCGCGGGACAAGCCCGCTCACCACAGCAAGCCCGCTAGGTACTGGGTTATGCCCTACTTCTCAGGCATCGGCATCGGAAACGGCATGACGTTGCTCATGCCACGCGCTTCGCTGATCTTCGGCGTGCCCAGGCGCTCGACTTCATCGATGCGCACAATCGAATGCATCGGCACAAAACTGCGCACAACGCCTTCGAACTGAGCCTTGAGTTTCTCTTCGCCCGGGTCGACGACCAATTGGGTGCGCTCGCCAAAGACGAACTCTTCTACCTCCAGGAAACCCCACAGATCACTTTGATAGATCTGCTTGGCGTACATTTCGAACACCTGGCCCTGGTTGAGGAAAATCACCTTGTAGATTGGAGCTTCACGTTTGGTCATGGCGGGCGAGCAACACATCGCGGATATAAAAGAGGGCGCGAACTATAGCATGGCACCCGATGCACAACGCTAGGAACCAATGGGCATGCCCCCTATAATGCGCGGTTCTTTACCACCAGTTGACGATTCCCATGGCCAAGAAGCTTTACATCGAAACCCACGGTTGCCAAATGAACGAGTACGACAGCTCGCGCATGGTCGACCTGCTGGGCGAACACCAGGCCCTGGAAGTCACCGCCCGCGCCGAAGATGCCGACGTGATCCTGCTCAATACCTGCTCGATCCGCGAACGGGCCCAGGACCGCGTGTACTCGCAGTTGGGCCGCTGGCGTGAATTGAAACTGGCCAACCCGGACATGGTGATCGCCGTCGGCGGTTGCGTGGCCAGCCAGGAAGGCGCCGCGATCCGAGATCGCGCGCCCTATGTCGACGTGGTCTTCGGCCCGCAAACCCTGCACCGCCTGCCGGAAATGATCGACGCCGCCCGCGCTACCAAGCTGCCGCAGGTCGACGTCTCCTTCCCCGAAATCGAAAAATTCGACCATTTGCCCGAACCGCGCATCGACGGGCCAAGCGCTTATGTGTCGGTGATGGAAGGTTGCAGCAAGTACTGCACATTCTGCGTGGTGCCCTACACCCGTGGCGAAGAAGTCAGCCGGCCGTTCGACGACGTGCTGTCGGAAATCATCCACCTGGCCGAAAACGGCGTGCGTGAAGTGACCCTGCTCGGCCAGAACGTCAACGGCTACCGCGGCCAGACCCACGACGGGCGCCTGGCCGACCTCGCGGAGCTGATCCGCGTGGTCGCGGCGGTGGACGGTATCGAGCGCATTCGCTACACCACGTCCCACCCGCTGGAGTTCTCCGACAGCCTGATCCAGGCCCACGCCGAGGTGCCGGAACTGGTCAAGCACCTGCACTTGCCGGTGCAATCGGGTTCGGACCGCATTCTGTCGGCGATGAAGCGCAACCACACGGCCCTGGAATACAAATCAAAACTGCGCAAGTTGCGCGCGGCGGTACCGGGCATCTGCATCAGCTCGGACTTTATCGTCGGCTTCCCCGGCGAAACCGAGAAAGATTTCCAGCAGACCATGAAGCTGATCGAAGACGTCGGTTTCGACTTCTCCTACTCGTTCGTCTACAGCCAGCGCCCGGGCACACCGGCTGCGGATTTGCTCGACGAAACGCCAGAAGCGTTGAAAAAGGAACGGCTGAATGCGCTGCAACATCGCCTGAATCAGCAAGGCTTCGAGATCAGTCGACAAATGGTCGGTTCGGTCCAGCGCATCCTGGTCACCGACTATTCGAAGAAAGACCCCGGCGAATTGCAGGGCCGTACCGAGAACAACCGGATCGTCAACTTCCGTTGCGACAACCCGACCTTGATCGGCCAGTTTGCCGATGTGCATATCGATGCGGCGCAACCGCACTCGTTGCGCGGGTCGTTGATTCAGTAATATCAGATCACCACATTAGAACCGCGCAGCATTCCGATGACGTAAGTGCTTTCGTACCCGCGCCACTGGCGTTATTCTCTCTTTCACCTCAACAGCCAAAGGGCGGCTAAAAGCGACCTTGAACGCACCCATAGTAGAACCCCATCGTTTTCTCCTCGAGCCTTTTGAGGCTCGCCGTTTCGCCAATCTGTGCGGACAGTTCGACGAGCACCTGCGCCTGATCGAACAACGCCTGAGCATCGAGATCCGCAACCGCGGCAATCAGTTCGAGCTTATTGGTGAACCCCAACACACCACATCCGCGGAAAACCTGTTGCGCCGCCTCTATCGCGAGACCAAGGGCAGTGAGCTGTCGCCGGAAACGGTGCACCTGTACCTGCAGGAGTCCGCCGTGGAAGACCTCGCCAATAACCCTGTGGCCGAAGCCAGCGTGGCCCTGCGCACCAAAAAAGGCATGATTCGCCCTCGCGGCTTGAATCAGCAGCGCTACGTCAAGGAAATCCTCGGCAACGACATCAACTTCGGCATCGGCCCGGCCGGTACCGGCAAGACCTACCTGGCCGTAGCCTGCGCGGTTGACGCCCTGGAGCGCGAGCAAGTGCGCCGTATCCTGTTGGTGCGCCCAGCGGTTGAAGCCGGTGAAAAGCTCGGTTTCCTGCCCGGCGACCTGGCCCAGAAGATCGACCCGTACCTGCGCCCACTCTACGACGCACTCTACGAGATGCTCGGCTTCGAATACGTGGCCAAGCTGATCGAGCGCCAGGTGATCGAGATCGCCCCGCTCGCCTATATGCGTGGCCGTACGCTGAACAACAGCTTCATCATCCTCGACGAAAGCCAGAACACCACCGTCGAGCAAATGAAGATGTTCCTCACCCGTATCGGTTTCGGCTCCACCGCCGTGATCACCGGTGACATCACCCAAGTCGACCTGCCCAAGGGCACCAAGTCGGGCCTGGGCCAGGTGATCGAGGTGCTCAAGGACGTGCCGGGCATCAGCTTCACGCACTTCATGCCCAAGGATGTGGTGCGCCACCCACTGGTGCAGCGCATTGTCGAAGCGTACGAACGCTTCGAACACCGCGATGACGGACTGTCAAAGGACGTCCACCGCGATGCTTGAGCTAGACCTGCAGCTTGAAAGCACAAAGCCCGCCCCCAGCGAAGCCCGATTCCGCGAGTGGTGTGCCCTGGCCCTGCGCCAGCGCACCGCCGACTCGGAACTGACCATCCGCCTGGTGGACGAGCCCGAAGGCCGCGAACTGAACCGCACCTGGCGCCAGAAGGACTACGCGACCAACGTGCTGTCCTTCCCCGCCGACGTCCCCGATGAGCTGCTGGATATTCCGCTGCTGGGCGACCTGGTGATCTGCGTCGCGGTGGTTGAACGCGAAGCCAAGGAACAAGGCAAGGCACTCGAGGCCCACTGGGCCCACCTGGTCATTCACGGCTGCTTGCATCTCTTGGGTTACGACCATATAGACGATGACGAAGCCGAAGAAATGGAAGCACTGGAACGAACGTTGCTTGCAGAGTTGGGTCATCCTGATCCGTATGCGGATGACGAAGTTTAGAAATCACCTATTAACTGTAATGATAAAGGATTCAGAGTAATCGCTATGAGCGAAGACCGATCGAGCAATGGGCAGAAGTCATGGCTGGGTAAATTGACCCAGGCTTTTGCCCACGAGCCGAAAAACCGCCAGGAGCTGCTGGAGCTGCTGCGCGAGGCCCACCAGAACAAGTTGCTGGACAGCGAAGCGCTGGCCATCGTCGAAGGCGCCATCCAGGTAGCTGACCTGCAAGTACGCGACATCATGGTCCCGCGCTCGCAGATGATCAGCATCAAGGCGACCCAGACCCCACGGGAATTCCTCCCGGCCGTGATCGACTCGGCGCACTCGCGCTACCCGGTCATTGGTGAAAGCCATGACGACGTCATGGGTGTCCTGCTGGCCAAGGACCTGCTGCCGCTGATCCTCAAGGAGAACGGCGACAGCTTCAACATCAAGGACCTGCTGCGCCCGGCCACCTTCGTGCCCGAATCCAAGCGCCTGAATGTGCTGCTGCGCGAATTCCGCGCCAACCACAACCACATGGCCATCGTAATCGACGAATACGGCGGCGTGGCCGGCCTGGTGACCATCGAAGACGTGCTCGAACAGATCGTCGGCGACATCGAAGACGAGCACGACGTCGAAGAAGACAGCTACATCAAGCCGCTGCCCAGCGGTGATTTCCTGATCAAGGCGCTGACGCCGATCGAGAACTTCAATGAGTTCTTCGACAGCGAATTCTCCGATGACGAATTCGACACCGTCGGCGGCCTGGTGATGAGTGCGTTCGGTCACCTGCCAAAACGTAACGAAATCACCGAGATCGGCGCCTATCGTTTCCGCATCCTGAATGCCGATAGCCGTCGTATCCACCTGATTCGCCTGACTCCTATTGCCCGCTAAGGAATGACATGCAGCGCCTAACCCGCCCCGGCTGGCCCGGTAACTTGCTGGCCGTGGTGGCCGGCGCCATCACTACCCTGGCGCTGGCGCCGTTCGATCTGTGGCCGTTTGCACTGGTGGCGGTCGGATTGTTCTATGTGGGCTTGCGGGAACTGACCCCACGCCAGGCACTGGGCCGTGGCTGGTGTTTCGGTTTCGGCCTGTTTGGCGCCGGGACCAGCTGGATCTACTACAGCATCCACCACTTCGGCGGCGCTTCAGTGCTGCTGGCGGGGTTCCTGATGCTGCTGTTCACCGCCGCCATTGCCTGGTTCTTCGCCCTGCCCGCCTGGTTATGGGCACGCTGGCTGCGGCGCAATGAAGCACCGCTGGCGGATGCACTGACGTTTGCCGCGTTGTGGGTTGGCCAGGAGGCGTTTCGCGGTTGGTTCCTCACGGGGTTCCCGTGGCTCTACTCCGGTTACAGCCAGCTCGATGGCCCGCTCACCGGCCTGGCGCCCGTCGGCGGCATGTGGCTGATTTCCTTTGCCCTGGCGCTGACGGCCGCCTTGCTGTGCAACCTGCCGCGCTTGCTGGCCGGCAAGCGCAACGCCTTTGTCGGCGCGGGCCTGGTGTTGCTGGTCGCGCCTTGGGCCATCGGCCTGGCCCTCAAACATTACGCCTGGACCAGTCCTTCCGGCGCCCCACTCACCGTGGCCGCCATTCAGGGCAACGTCGAACAAAGCATGAAGTGGGACCCGGAACAGCTCAACGCGCAATTGGCGCTGTACCGCGACATGAGCTTCACCTCCAAGCGTGTCGACCTGCTGGTGTGGCCGGAAACCGCAGTGCCGGTGCTCAAGGAATCGGTGGAAGGCTACCTGGGCATGATGGGCAAGTTCGCCGCCGACCGGCACACCGCGCTCATCACCGGCGTGCCGATCCGCCAGGAGGTGCACCACCAGAAGCGCTACTTCAACGGCATCACCGTCGTGGGTGAAGGTGACGGCACCTACTTGAAGCAGAAACTGGTGCCTTTTGGCGAATACGTCCCGCTGCAGGACATGCTGCGCGGGCTGATCGCCTTCTTCGACCTGCCGATGTCGGACTTCGCCCGTGGCCCCGCTGACCAGGCCATGCTGCAGGCAAAGGGCTACCAAATCGCACCCTTCATTTGCTACGAAGTGGTCTACCCGGAATTCGCCGCCGGCCTCTCGGCCCAGAGCGACTTGTTGCTGACTATCAGCAACGACACCTGGTTCGGCCGCTCCATCGGCCCGTTGCAGCACCTGCAAATGGCGCAGATGCGTGCGCTGGAGGCCGGCCGCTGGATGATCCGCGCCACTAACAACGGTGTGACCGGGCTGATCAACCCGTTTGGGCAGATCACTGCGCAGATCCCGCAGTTCGAACGCGGCATTCTGTACGGTGAAGTGGTGCCGATGCATAACCTCACGCCGTACCTGCAATGGCGTTCGTGGCCGCTGATCATTGTGTGCCTGGGGTTGTTTGGTTGGGCGTTGCTGGCGGGCCGAATGGCCAAAACCGTCTGACAAAATCACACCGGACCCAATGTGGGTATGCCTGGTTATCGGTAAAACAGCCGATAACCAGTCTGCCCCACCGCCTCATTGATCAACTGCCCGCTCTGCCACACCGACTTGAACTCCGGCATCCAGCCGCCCAGCGGCCGGGCATTGTCCACGCCCAAAAAGCCCACCGGCGCCGGCACCACCGTGAAGCCGGCCTTTTCAAAGCTCCATACCGCCCGTGACATATGCCAGGCCTGCGTCACGACCACCACACGCTTGATGCCTTCGGGCAACAGAATCTCGGCACTCATCTGCGCGTTTTCCCAAGTGGTGCGGCTGCGCTCCTCTTTCCAGCGCACCGTCACACCGAAGTCATCCTGCATCGACACCGCCATCAACTGCGCCTCGCTGGGCGGCGTACCGTAATGCAGGCCACCGCTGGTCAGCACCGGCAGCCCGGAGGCCTTGGCCAGTCGCGCGGCATAACGCTGGCGCTCCAGGCCGATACCGGTAGGCTGGTCGGCGCCCCATGCCGGGTCACCGCGCTCACGCCCCGAACCCAGCACGACAATAGCATCGGCGCGCTGGGCCAGTGTGGACCACTCTTCACGCGCCAATGGCGGCTCGGTCTCCAGGACTCGCGCGCCCCACTCCACCATCACCGGCAAGCTGATCAGCCACATGCCGCCCAGGCCCAAGGCAAAGCAGCAGCCCGCCAGCCGCGGGCGACTGCGCCTAAACCACCAGGCAAGAGCCAGCAACAGCAAAAGAATGCCGGGCGGCAAAAGCAATTGTTTGATGAAGTAACGAATAGGCATCGGGCATCTCCAAAGATGCCCGAAGCCTAAGGTGTAACGGGGTTTAGCGACAATCTTTACAGTGACATAACGCGCGGGTGCGGCTGCACGGGGAGTGAACTACTTGCAGCGGGCAGACCGGAATGTTTCCGGGCCACGACCGGCCGGCAAGTCTTTTAGCCACACCACCTTGGCAGAGTGCGGAGGCTCTTGGGCTGGCGGGGTTGCCACCCACGGAGGCGCACTGCGCTCGTTGCGTTCCAGGTAAGCCTTGATCAGTTCCAGCTCCGCGCGGCTCAACCCGCGCAGCTCCAACTCCACAGGCCGTTCATCTCGCAATCGGCCTGCTGTCCTTGCTGCATCCAATGCACGACCCAAGCGGTCGATCAATCCCTCGTAGATGTCCGGTTTCGTTGCGATTCGCTGCGATTCAACCATCCCCTCACCTCATTGAAGAAAGACTTGCTCCCCACTAAACAGCGTAGTCCCCGTGGCTGCGCCTGCCTGGCGCCGCGACAGACGGCCCTTACCGTGTAATCAGGGTTTCCCTCGATAGAGTGGGGTCATGTATGCTACGGCGCTTCCTGTAACTCCACTTCCCGCAGGGTTTGGGCATGGACGCGCCGCTTTTTGGTGTCGATCTACCCGGACAACGCTGCGAAGAGGATTAGGCCACCCCTATTCAGTTCAAAAGTAGCCATGCACGAACACTACCAGCCCCGTGAAATAGAAAACGCCGCCCAAACCTTCTGGGATGCGCAAAAGTCCTTTGAAGTCAGTGAACAGCCAGGCAAGGAGACTTACTACTGCCTATCGATGTTCCCTTACCCCAGCGGCAAGCTACACATGGGGCACGTGCGTAACTACACCATCGGCGACGTGATTTCCCGTTACCAGCGCATGCTCGGCAAGAACGTCCTGCAACCCATGGGTTGGGACGCCTTCGGCATGCCGGCGGAAAACGCTGCGATGAAAAACAACGTGGCCCCCGCCAAGTGGACCTACGAAAACATCGCCTACATGAAGACCCAGCTGCGTAGCCTGGGCCTGGCGGTGGATTGGTCCCGCGAGGTGACCACCTGCAAGCCGGACTACTACCGCTGGGAACAGTGGCTGTTCACGCGCCTGTTCGAAAAAGGCGTGATCTACCGTAAGAACGGCACCGTGAACTGGGACCCGGTCGACCAGACCGTACTGGCCAACGAACAAGTGATCGACGGTCGCGGCTGGCGTTCCGGCGCGGTGATCGAAAAGCGCCAGATCCCGATGTACTACTTCAAGATCACTGCCTACGCGGATGAACTCTTGTCGAGCCTCGACGACCTGCCGGGCTGGCCTGAACAGGTCAAGACCATGCAGCGCAACTGGATCGGCAAATCCAAGGGCATGGAAGTGCAGTTCCCGTACAACGTCGACTCGATCGGCGAAGCCGGGGCTCTCAAGGTGTTCACCACCCGTCCGGACACCCTGATGGGCGCAACCTATGTCGCCGTGGCCGCCGAGCACCCCTTGGCCACCCAGGCCGCACAGAACAACCCTGAACTGCAGGCGTTCATCGCCGACTGCAAAGGCGGCAGCGTGGCCGAAGCCGACGTCGCCACCCAGGAGAAAAAAGGCCTGCCGACCGGGCTGTTCGTCGAGCACCCACTGACCGGCGAGAAATTGCCGGTATGGGTCGCCAACTATGTGCTGATGCACTACGGCGACGGCGCAGTGATGGCGGTGCCGGCCCACGACGAGCGCGATTTCGAATTTGCCACTAAGTACAACCTGCCGATCAAGTCGGTCGTGCGTACCAGCTCGGGCGATACCAACCCGGCGCCGTGGCAGGACGCCTACGGCGAGCACGGTACCCTGATCAATTCCGGCGAGTTCGACGGCCTGGACTTCGCCGGCGCCTTCGACGCCATCGAAGTCGCCCTGATCAAGAAAAACCTCGGTGCCTCGCGCACCCAGTTCCGCCTGCGCGACTGGGGCATCAGCCGCCAGCGCTACTGGGGCTGCCCGATCCCGATCATCCACTGCGACAGCTGTGGCGACGTACCAGTACCGGAAGAGCAACTGCCGGTCGTGCTGCCGGAAGACGTGGTACCGGACGGCGCCGGTTCGCCATTGGCGCGCATGCCCGAGTTCTACGAGTGCAGCTGCCCGAAATGCGGTGCGCCCGCCAAGCGTGAAACCGACACCATGGACACCTTCGTGGAGTCCTCGTGGTACTACGCCCGCTACGCTTCGCCGCACTACGAGGGCGGCCTGGTGGAGAAATCCGCGGCCGACCATTGGTTGCCGGTGGACCAGTATATCGGCGGCATCGAACACGCCATCCTGCACCTGCTGTACGCGCGCTTCTTCCACAAGCTGATGCGTGACGAAGGCCTGGTGAGCTCCGATGAGCCGTTCAAGAACCTGCTGACCCAGGGCATGGTCATCGCCGAGACTTACTATCGCCGCGAAGCCAATGGCGCCTACACCTGGTTCAACCCGGCGGACGTCGAGCTGGAGCGTGACAGCAAAGCCAAGGTCATCAGTGCCAAGCTGATCGCCGACGGCCTGCCGGTGGAGATCGGCGGCACCGAGAAGATGGCCAAGTCCAAGAACAACGGCGTCGACCCACAATCGATGATCGATCAGTTCGGCGCCGACACCTGCCGCTTGTTCATGATGTTTGCCTCGCCGCCCGACATGAGCGCCGAATGGTCCGACTCCGGCGTCGAAGGTTCGCACCGTTTCCTCAAGCGCGTCTGGCGCCTGGCGCACGCCCATGTCAGCCAGGGCCTGCCGGCCAAGCTGGACGTGGCGTCGTTGAGCGACGAGCAAAAAGCCATTCGCCGCAGCACCCACCTGGCCATCAAGCAAGCCAGCCAGGACGTGGGCCAGCACCACAAATTCAACACCGCCATCGCCCAGGTGATGACGCTGATGAACGTGCTGGAAAAAGCCCCGCAGGCAACCGGGCAAGACCGCGCACTGCTGCAGGAAGGCCTGGAAACGGTCACCCTGCTGCTGGCGCCGATCACGCCGCACATCAGCCACGAACTGTGGAGCCGTCTGGGCCACAGCGACGCGGTCATCGATGCGCGCTGGCCGGTACAGGATGACAGCGCCCTGGTCCAGGACACGCTGGCGCTGGTGATCCAGGTCAACGGTAAACTGCGTGGCCAGATCGACATGCCGGCCACCGCCAGCCGCGAAGACATCGAAGCGGCCGCGCGTACCAACGAAAACGTGCTGCGCTTCACCGAAGGCCTGACGATCCGCAAAGTGATCGTGGTGCCTGGCAAACTGGTCAATATCGTCGCCAGCTAAATCGGATCGGGCGCGGGGCTTGAGCCCTGCGTCGAACTAAACCTTCAGGGCCTCGATAAGGCCCGCCTGGTTTCAAGGGGAGCAACAAAATGATCAAACGCAATCTGCTGGTAATGGGCCTTGCCGTTCTGTTGAGCGCTTGCGGCTTCCAGCTGCGCGGCACCGGCACCAATGAATTGTCGCTCAAGGAACTCGACGTCAGCGCGCGTAACGCCTACGGCGAGACCGTGACTCAACTGCGTCAGGCTCTGGAAAACAGTGGCGTGCACGTCTATAACGGCGCCACCTACAAACTGTACGTGGCCGACGAGCAAGAAACCCAGCGCAACATCAGCTACGCCAGTGCCGGCCGCGCGTCGGACGTTGAGCTCATCACTACGATCAACTTTGATATACAAGGCCGCGACCATTTGCCTCTGATGAGTGACAAGATTCAGGTGCAGAAGGTCGTGAGCCACGACGGCAACAACCTGGTGGGTTCGGACTCCGAGAGCCTCCAGGTGCGCAAGGAAATGCGTCGCGAGCTGATCCAGCGCATGCTGATTCGCCTGCAACTGCTGACCCCGGAAAAACTCGCAGAGCTGCAGCACATTGCCGACAACAAGGCCAAGGCTGACGCCGATGCCCTGAAAGCCGCGCAAGAGTATGAAGACAACACACCGAAACAGTCGCCTGTTGAAGTTCCTGTCGAGTAAGCCAGACGGGGCGCCCCAGGCGCCCCGTTCGCCCTGCCTATGAAACTCGCTCCCGCCCAACTCGCCAAGCACCTGCAAGGTGGCCTCGCGCCTGTCTACATTGTCAGCGGTGATGACCCGCTGCTGTGCCAGGAAGCCGCGGACGCCATCCGCACCGCCGCCCGCCAGCAAGGCTTCGATGAACGCCAGGTATTCAGCGCCGACGCCAGTTTCGACTGGGGCACGCTGCTGCAAGCCGGCGCGAGCATGTCGCTGTTTGCCGAAAAACGCCTGCTGGAACTGCGCCTGCCTTCGGGCAAGCCCGGTGATAAAGGCGCGGCCGCCCTGATGGAATATTGTTCCCGGCCTGCCGAGGACACGGTATTGCTGATCAGCCTGCCCAAGCTCGACGGCAGTGCGCAGAAGACCAAGTGGGGCAAGGCTCTGGTGGAAGGGGCACAGACCCAGTTCATCCAGATCTGGCCGGTGGACAGCAGTCAGTTGCCGCAATGGATTCGTCAGCGCCTTTCACAATCGGGGCTGTCGGCGACGCAGGATGCGGTAGAGCTGATCGCCGCCCGGGTCGAAGGCAACTTGCTGGCCGCCGCCCAGGAAATCGAAAAGCTCAAGCTGATGGCCGAAGACGGGCAGATCACCGTCGAGACCGTGCAAGGTGCGGTGGCTGACAGCGCACGCTTTGACGTGTTCGGCCTGGTGGACGCGATCCTCAACGGCGAACCCGCCCACGCCCTGCGCATGCTCGAAGGCTTGCGCGGCGAAGGCGTGGAGCCGCCGGTGATTCTCTGGGCACTGGCCCGGGAGCTGCGGGTACTGGCCAATATCGCCCTGCAATACAGCCAGGGCACACCGCTGGACAAATGCTTCAGCCAGGCCCGGCCACCGGTGTGGGACAAGCGCAAACCCCTGATGAGCAAAGCCCTGCAACGCCACTCGGCGCAACGCTGGGCGCAGCTGTTGCTGGAGGCCCAGCGCATCGATGCGCAGATCAAGGGCCAGGCGGCCGGCTCGCCGTGGATGAGCTTGAGCCGTTTGTCGCTGTTGATGGCCGGACAGCGCCTGGCGTTACCTGCCGAATAACCCCTCTCTTAAAAACACCGAAAACCAATGTGGGAGGGGGCTTGCTCCCTCCCACATTTTTGATCGCGTTACAATTCATGGGCTTTACAACGATCTGACTTAGGCAGATTATTTTTGCCGTTAAAACCACCCAACGAGAGTAACCACCATGAGCAAAAAGCCATCCAAGCATGGCCCCAACAAGGCCAAATCCATCATCGCCCAGCCACTGTTCCGCAGCCGTCAGGAACGCGCCGGCAAGGGCAAAGGCAGCTACCGCCGCGAAGCCTTCCAGTCTAATAGCTGGGAGGCTTCTTACTTTCTGGCTGCCTGAAGGCAAGCGCCCCTCCGGCATGATAAGGTCTGCATCTGATCTGTAACCCCTGGACCTGTGCATGCCCTCTAGTCTTTCCCGTCGTTGGCACCTTCGCCAATTGATCGCTGCCTCCAGCCTCATTCTGCTTGTCGCCTGCGCCGAAAAACCGACCGCCGCCGACGCCCAACCGCTGCCGAAGCTGTCGACCGCCCCCGTGGTCGCGCCCGCTGTCGTGGCCCCGCTGGCCGTGGACAATCTCGATATCCAACCGACCCAGACCTTCGCCGAATGGCAGGCAGGTTTCCGTGTGGACGCCTTGAAAGCCGGGATCACAGCGGCGGTGTTTGATAACGCCTTCGCCAATGTCACCCCGGACATGGCGGTGATCCGAGCCGACCGCAGCCAGCCGGAGTTCTCCCGGCCGGTGTGGGAATACCTCGACGGAGCCTTGTCGCCAGTGCGGGTGCGCAATGGCCAAGCATTGCTGATCAAATACGCTGACATCCTGCAAAGCATCGAGCAACGTTATGGCGTCGACCGCCAGGCGCTGGTCTCGGTATGGGGCATGGAGAGCAACTTCGGCCAATTCCAGGGCAACAACTCGGTGATCCGCTCCCTCGCAACGCTGGCCTACGAAGGCCGCCGTCCGGCCTTTGCCCAGGCGCAGTTGCTGGCGGCGCTGCAGATCATCCAGCACGGCGATATCCAGGCCGACCAGATGAAAGGCTCCTGGGCCGGCGCAATGGGCCAGACCCAATTTATCCCGACCACCTACAACACCCACGCCGTGGACTTCGACGGCGACGGCCGCCGCGATATCTGGAACAGCCCGGCCGACGCACTCGCCTCCACTGCGCACTACCTGCAAAGCTCCGGCTGGCAGAAAGGCCAGCCGTGGGGCTTCGAAGTGAAACAACTGCCGGCGAACTTCGATTACGCCCTGGCCGACGGTGGCGTGCGCAAGAGCGTGGCCGAGTGGCTGAAGCTGGGCATCCAGCTGCCACCTGGCGCGAGCATGCCGCCCAACGTCGACCAACTGTCCGCCGCCCTGCTGCTGCCGGCCGGCTACCGTGGCCCGGCGTTCCTGGTGCTGGATAACTTCCGCGCAATCCTCAAGTACAACAACTCGTCGTCCTACGCACTGGCGGTTGGCCTGCTGTCGGAGCGCTTTGGTGGCGATGGTGTGATTCGCGGCGAATGGCCCAAGGATGAGCTGCCGCTGAGTCGTTCACAGCGTATCGATTTGCAGACGGCGCTGAGCGCCAAAGGCTACGACGCGGGCAACCCGGACGGGATTATCGGCGCCAACACACGCAAAGCGATTCGTGCGGCGCAGCAGGCGCTGGGCTGGCCGGCGGATGGGTATCCGACGGTGAAGTTGCTGGAGTCGTTGCAGAACCGCTAGATTGGCTTATGGCGACTACCGCTATCGGGGCGGTGCGACGATTCAACTTGCCCCCGATAGCGGTTCAGCAGACGACAACAGATTCAGAGCTTGAAGACCACATCCTGCTCCAACACCACCCGCTGTTCCCCCGCATCCAGCCGCACCTGCGCCCCCATCGGCAACGTCAGATTCGGATCACAGTGCCCACTGCGCCATCCGGACAACACCGGAATGCACAGCGGCTCGAAGGTCTGCTTCAGCAGACGATCCAATGCGACCTTATCCACGCCCGCCACATCCCCCACCAGCACACCGGCCACTTGAGCCAGTTTGCCTGCCAGGCGCAAATGCGTGAGCAGGCGGTCGATGCGGTAGATCGGCTCGTTGACGTCTTCGATAAACAGGATGATGCCTTCTGCGTCGATTTCGTACGGTGTGCCCATCACGGCGGCGATCATCGACAGATTGCCACCCAGCAAGCGCCCACAGGCGATGCCTGGTGCAATCGTGGTCAACGGCCAGGCCACCGGGTGCTTAAGCTCGGCGCCCGTACCGAGCTGGCCACGCAGCATACTCAGCAAGGACGATTCGGTCGGTGCCTGCTTATCGCCGAGCAGATCGGCATTGAGCATCGGGCCGTGAAAGGTCACGAACCCGGCGTAGCGGTTGATCGCCAAGTGCAAGGCGGTGATGTCGCTGTAGCCGACGAATGGCTTGGGGTTGGCGCGCAGCAGGTCGAAGTCCAGCGCTTCGAGCAGCCGCGGCGTGCCGTAGCCGCCGCGCAGGCAGAGGATTGCATCGATGTCGGGGTTGGCGAAAGCCGCATGCAGGTCGTGCAGGCGCACTGCGTCGCTGCCGGCGAGGTAGCCGTCGCGCTCGTAGACGCCAGGGAAGATATGCAGATCGTAGCCGCGGGCGCGCACCCATTGCCCGGCCTTTTCAACGTCCAGCGCGGCAGGGCCGGCGGGGGCGATCAGAGCGATGGTGCCTTCAGCACGAAGGGCTGGAACGGCTGCTGCCATACAACTCTCCCTAACTAACGCGGAACGAAATGTGGGAGGGGCGGTGCGACGATTCGACTTGCCCCCGATAGCGGTGGATCAGCCAGCACCTGTAGCGACTGACACATCGCAATCGGGGGCAAGCCCCCCCCACATTGGACCTGCGGTGTAGCGCAGATCTGTATTACGAAACCAGGCTCGCCTTGACCAGCTTGGCCTGTTCGTCGGCGTGGTACGAAGAACGAACCAGCGGGCCCGACGCGACGTTCTTGAAGCCCATCTTGTAGCCTTCCTCGGCGAACCAGGCGAAGGTGTCCGGGTGCACGAAACGCTGCACCGGCAAGTGGCTGCGCGATGGCTGCAGGTACTGGCCCAGGGTCAGCATGTCGATGTCGTGCTCGCGCATGCGCTTCATGACTTCGATGACTTCTTCGTCGGTTTCGCCCAGGCCCAGCATCAGGCCGGATTTGGTCGGGATGTGCGGCATCATCTGCTTGAATTTCTGCAGCAGGGTCAGCGACCACTGGTAGTCCGAACCCGGACGCGCGGCCTTGTACAGGCGCGGCACGGTTTCCAGGTTGTGGTTGAACACATCCGGCGGCTCGGCAGCGGTGATTTCCAGCGCGACGTCCATGCGGCCACGGTAGTCCGGCACCAGGGTTTCGAGCATCACGTTCGGCGACAGTTTGCGGATTTCGCGGATGCAGTCGGCAAAGTGCTGGGCACCGCCATCGCGCAGGTCATCGCGGTCTACCGAGGTGATCACCACGTACTTGAGTTTCAGGTCGGCGATGGCGATGGCCAGGCTTTGCGGCTCGTTCACGTCCAGTGGCTTCGGACGGCCGTGGCCGACGTCACAGAACGGGCAGCGACGAGTGCAGATGTCACCCATGATCATGAACGTGGCGGTGCCGCCGGAGAAGCACTCGCCCAGGTTCGGGCAGGAGGCTTCTTCACATACGCTGTGCAGCTTGTGCTTGCGTAGCAGCGCCTTGATACGGTCGACTTCCGGCGAAACCGGGATGCGCACGCGGATCCAGTCGGGTTTTTTCGGCAGTTCGGTGGTCGGAATGATCTTCACCGGGATGCGTGCAACCTTCTCGGCGCCGCGCAGCTTGACGCCGGCTTCCACCTTGGCACGCGGGGCCGGGGCCGGACGCTCGGTGACGTCCAGCGTCGGGATCATGGTTTGCACTGCATCAGTAGTCATAATCAGTCGATTCCGCCCGTGAGGGTCGTCTGCTCAGCATAGTCGAGGTGTTTGACGAGCTGCGCGCGCAGCCGGGCACTTACCTCGGCAAATTTAATCGGTGTCGCGTGGTCGCTCAGTTGCGTCATCGCCAACCCGGCATAACCGCACGGGTTGATGCGCCGAAACGGTGCCAGGTCCATGTCCACGTTCAGGGCCAGGCCATGAAAGGAACACCCATGACGAATACGCAGCCCTAAGGAGGCGATTTTCGCGCCGTCGACGTAAACGCCCGGTGCATCCGGCTTGGCCGCGGCGGTCACGCCATAACTGGCCAGCAGCTCGATCAGGCAAGCCTCGATGCGACTCACCAGATCACGCACACCAAAACCCAGCTTGCGCACGTCCAGCAGCAAATAAGCGACAAGCTGACCGGGCCCATGGTAAGTCACTTGGCCACCTCGGTCGACCTGCACCACCGGAATATCCCCCGGAAGCAGCAGATGCTCAGCCTTGCCGGCCTGGCCCTGGGTGAACACCGGCGGGTGTTCCACCAGCCAGACTTCATCGGGCGCCGAGCTGCCGCGCTCGTTGGTGAAGCGCTGCATGGCGTGCCAGACCGGCTCGTACGCCATCCGGCCGAGCTCGCGAAAGCCCAGGACCTGTGACATCACAACACCATGTGCACGAAGCCGGTGGCCCGCAGTTCGCTGTTGATGTCGTAGAGCTGGTCTTGACCGGTCGCAACGATGTGCAACTGGATCGTCGTATATTTACCGGTGGAGCTGGATCGTTCGTCCACGCGGTCGTCGTTGATCGTCGCGTGTTTACGCACGATGTCGAGAATCTGGTCTTTGCGGCCCACACCGGTGTCGCTGATCACCTTGATAGGGTAATCGGTCACCGGGAATTCGATTTTTGGCGCCTTTACTTCTTTATCGGTCATGGCGTAACGGCCTCGTAAGCGTAAGCCGTGGCGACGGGCAAGGCCCCGTGTCGGATCAACACGGGGCCTTGCAGGTGCACACTATCAGTTGAACAAGCCGTAGAAGAATAGACGGATGCTATCCCACACGCGGCGGAAGATACCACCTTCGTCGACGGCGTCCAGTGCGATCAGGTCGGCGCTGTGCACCACCTTGTCGTCCAGCTTCACTTCGACCTTACCGATCACGTCACCCTTGGCGATTGGGGCGACCAATTGCGGGTTCATGGTCATGCTCGCAGCGAGCTTTTTCAGCTGGCCTTTAGGCATGGTCAGCGTCAGGTCTTCGGCCAGGCCGGCCTTGACTTGCGAGGTGGCGCCTTTCCACACCGGCGCGGTCGCCAGCTCAGCACCCTTCTGGTAGAAGGTCTGGGTTTCGAAGAAGCGGAAACCATAGGTCAGCAGCTTTTGCGTCTCGGCCGCACGGGCCTGCTCGCTGTTGGTGCCGAAGACCACGGCAATCAGGCGCTGGCCGTCACGTACGGCGGACGACACCATGCAGTAGCCGGCTTCTTCGGTGTGGCCGGTTTTCAGACCGTCGACGGTCTTGTCGCGCCACAGCAGCAGGTTGCGGTTAGGCTGCTTGATGTTGTTCCAGAAGAATTCCTTCTGGGAGTAGATCGCGTAGTGCACCGGGTCGACACGAATGATCGCGCGGGCCAGGATCGCCATGTCGTGAGCCGACGAATAGTGCTCCGGGTTCGGCAGGCCGGTCGGGTTCATGAAGTGGCTGTTGGTCATGCCCAGGTCGGCCACGGTTTTGTTCATCATGTCGGCGAAGGCGTCTTCGCTGCCGGCGATGTGCTCGGCCAGGGCGACGCTGGCGTCGTTACCGGACTGGATGATGATGCCGTGCAGCAGGTCGCTCACGGTGACTTGCGAACCCACCTTGATGAACATCCGCGAACCGCCGGTGCGCCAGGCGTTTTCGCTGACGGTTACCGGATCGTTCTCGCCGATCTGGCCGCGACGGATTTCCAGGGTCGCGATGTAGGCAGTCATCAGCTTGGTCAGGCTGGCCGGTGGCAGGCGCTGGTCACCGTTGTTCTCCACCAGCACGTTGCCGCTGGCGGCATCCATGAGCACCCAGGCCTTGGCGGCCAGTTGCGGTGAGGCCGGCACCATTTCAACCGCCCAGGCGGCCGGGGTGATGATCAGCGAAAGAAGCAGGCACGTGCGTTTGGCTAAGGTGGTGATGTTCATCCGTCTCTCGAAATTGCTTATGGAAACTTGCCCTCGCGGGCAAAACTTTTTATTCAGACAGCCCGCTACCAGACTGTCACGTGTTCGGTTGCTCGCTCACCCCTTGCCTTCGGGTTTTTATTGTTAAACGAGCCAACAACCAGGGTTCAGGCACGCGCACGCGCCCGGACCATCAATCTTTTTATTCGGCGGTCACTACGCTGGGTTGCCCCAGGTTGGCCAGACGCACACTGTTCTGCACTTGCGCCACTTCGCTGGGCGAACCGATCGGCCCCATGCGCACACGGTGCAGGGTCTGCTGGTTACGCACGATGGAGCTGATGAACACCGGCGCGCTGACCATGCCGCTGAGCTTGGACCTTAACAGTTCCGCCGCATCCGGGTTGGCGAAAGCCCCCACCTGCAGGTACTGCCCGCCCACTGCCGAGGCACCCGGTGCCGCACGAGGCACCACCACGGTGTCCGGGGCGTGCTGCTGGGGCGGCGGTGTCCACTGCTCGATCTTGCCGGCCGACGCGGTTACCTGTGGTTGTGGGGCCTGCGGTTCGTTGAGCATCAACGGCGCCGGTTTGCCACGCTGGGCCCAGTACTGCGCCGGGTCGATGCCTTCGACCTTGACCCGTGCGGTGCCGGTTTCGGCGTAGCCGAGTTTCTTCGCGGCGGCGTAGGACAAGTCGATGATCCGGTCCGAATAGAACGGCCCACGGTCGTTGACCCGCAAAATCACCGTGCGGTTGTTGTCGAGGTTGGTCACGCGGACATAGCTGGGCAGCGGCAGCGTCTTGTGCGCCGCGCTCATGCCGTACAGGTCATACACTTCGCCGTTGGCGGTGTTCTGGCCATGGAATTTGGTGCCGTACCAGGACGCCGTGCCCGACTGCACATACGTCTTGGAATCCTGCAGCGGGAAATAGGTCTTGCCCAACACCGTATAAGGGTTGGCCTTGTAGGCGCCGGTGTGCAGGGTCGGGGTGGCATCCGGGATCTTCGACACGTCGACATCCCACCACGGCGCGCCGTCTTTGTGCGCGCGGTTGATGTCCAGACCCGGCTGGGAACGCACCGCGGTGCCGCCGGCCTTCTGCGCCGGCCCGCGGCTGGTGGAACAACTGACGACCAGCAGGGACAACGCGGCGAACGCCACCAGCTTGAGCGGTTGATTGAACAGCGATGCCCGCATTACTTGTTGCCCCGTGCTTGGACCAGCATGTCTGACAGCTGATGCACGGCCATGGCGTACATCACACTGCGGTTATAACGCGTGATTGCGTAGAAATTCTTCAGGCCCATCCAGTATTCAGGGCCATTTTCGCCTTCCAGGCGGAACGCCGTGACCGGCATGTCATCGCGTGGCGCATTCTGACTCGACCAGCCCAGCGCCCGCAACTCCCCGACCGTCTTGGCCGGCTCGATGCCCTGGGTCAGGCCCTCATCAACGCGCTCCCCGGCCACATCGGCGCGGATCACCACAGGCTCGCCGCCTACCCAGCCGTGGCGCTTGAAGTAGCTGGCCACACTGCCGATGGCATCGTCCGGGTTACTCCAGATATTGATGTGCCCGTCGCCGTCGAAATCCACGGCATAGGCGCGAAAGCTGCTCGGCATGAACTGCGGCAGGCCCATGGCGCCGGCATAGGAGCCTTTGAGGGTCAGTGGGTCGACCTGCTCTTCGCGGGCCAGCAGCAGGAATTCGCGCAATTCCTTGCGAAAGAAGTCGGCGCGTGGCGGGTAGTCGAAGCCCAGGGTGGACAAGGCGTCGATCACCCGGTAACTGCCGGTATTGCGCCCGTAAAAGGTTTCAATGCCGATGATCGCGACAATCACCTGGGCCGGCACGCCATATTCCTGCTCGGCGCGGGCCAGCACGGCTTCATGCTGGCGCCAGAAATCCACACCTCGGGCCACGCGAGCATCGGTGAGGAACATCGGGCGATATTCTTTCCACTGCTTCACGCGCTCGGCGGGGCGGGAGATGGCATCGAGGATCGCCTGCTTTTTCTGCGCCTCGCGGAACACGCCCATCAGTTGCTCACCGGCAAAACCGTAGTCGCGGGTCATTTCACCGACAAATTCGGCGACCTGGGGTGAACCATCGTAGTCACCGGCCAGCGCCTCTTGCGTCGCGCCCAGCAGCCCAATCAGGCTCATCCAGGACGCATGCCGAGTCGCCCAGCCGCGCATTACTTGCATTGACATCTTCACCTTATTCAAACCTGCGCGATCCACTTGCGATGCGTATGAATCGACATCAAAACCCCAAACGCTGACATCAATGTCACCAGCGAAGTTCCGCCGTAGCTAATGAACGGCAACGGCACCCCCACCACCGGCAACAGGCCACTGACCATACCGATGTTGACGAAAACGTAAACAAAAAAAGTCATGGTCAGGCTGCCGGCGAGCAATTTGCCGAACAGCGTCTGCGCCTGAGCGGTAATCACCAGGCCGCGCCCGATCAGCAGCAAATAGATCAGCAGCAGCGCGCAAATGCCCACCAGGCCGAACTCTTCGCCCATCACCGCAATGATGAAGTCGGTGTGGCTCTCGGGCAGAAAGTCCAGATGGGACTGGGTGCCCAGCAGCCAGCCTTTGCCAAATACGCCGCCGGAGCCGATGGCCGCCTTCGACTGGATAATATTCCAGCCGGTGCCCAGCGGATCGCTTTCCGGGTCGAGGAAGGTAAGAATCCGTTGTTTCTGGTAGTCGTGCATAAAGAAGAACCACATGGCCACCGCCACGGGGATGGCGGCGGCCAGCACGCTGAGGATCCAGCGCCAGCGCAGCCCGCCCATGAACAGCACGAACGCACCGCCGGCCAGGATCAGCAGCGAGGTGCCGAGGTCCGGCTGACGCACGATCAGCACAAACGGGACGCCGATGAGGATCAGGCTGATACCCACGTGCTTGAGCTGCGGCGGCAGGGTGCGTTTGGACAAATACCAGGCAATCGTGGCTGGCATCAGAATCTTCATGAATTCCGACGGCTGGAAGCGAATCACCCCCGGAATATTGATCCAACGGGTCGCGCCCATGGCGTTGTGGCCCATGACGTCCACCACAACCAGCAGTAAAACGCCGGCGACATACCCCAACGGTACCCAGCGCGCCATGAAGCGCGGTTCCAACTGGGCGATGACCACCATCGACAACAGGCCCAGGCCGAACGAGGATGCCTGCTTGATCAGCAGGTCCCAATTCTTGCCGCTGGCCGAATACAGCACGAACAGGCTGCCGGCCGCCAGGGTCAGCAGCAGGATCAGCAACGGGCCATCAATGTGCATGCGTTGCAGCAACGTCGCGCGGCGACGCATCACATCTTCGCTGGAGAGGATGCGGTCAAAATTACTCTTCACTGGCCGTAACCTCGGGAATTGAAGGGGGGCCGCCAAATTCGGGCTTGAGCCTGCCGTCGTCGGCCAGCAACCAGGCGTCCATCACCTGGCGAACCACCGGTGCAGCGACGCCGGAACCGGACTCGCCGTTCTCGACCATCACCGCGACCACGATCTTCGGGTCGTCCGCCGGCGCAAAGCCGACAAACAAGGCGTGGTCGCGATGGCGTTCCTGGACCTTGGAGCGGTCGTATTTCTCGCCCTGCTTGATCGCGACCACCTGGGCCGTACCACTCTTGCCGGCAATGCGGTATTGCGCGCCGATCGCCGCTTTGCGCGCGGTGCCTCGGGCACCGTGCATCACCTGCTGCATGCCATGGTTGACCTTGGTCCAGTCCGAGGGATCACGCAGCACGATGTCCGGAATCGGGTTCTCATCCACCGGCTTTTCGCCTTCGATGGTCCTGGCCAGGTGCGGTCGGTTCCAGATGCCTTTGTTGGCCACCAGCGCCGTGGCCTGCGCCAATTGCAATGGCGTCGCCTGCATATAGCCCTGGCCGATCCCCAGAATCAGGGTTTCACCCGGGAACCATGCCTGCCGGCGGGTTGCACGCTTCCACTCCCGTGATGGCATCAAGCCTGGGGACTCTTCGAACATATCCAGGGAGACTTTCTGACCGAGGCCGAACTTGCCCATATAGGCAGACAAACGGTCGATCCCCAGCTTGTGGGCCAGGTCATAGAAATAGGTGTCGTTGGAACGCATGATCGCGGTATCCAGGTCGACATAGCCGTCACCGGTGCGGTTCCAGTTACGGTATTTGTGATCGTAGTTGGGCAGCATGTAGTAGCCGGGGTCGTAGACCCGGCTCGATGCGGTGACCACACCGGCGTCCAGGCCGGCAATCGCTACCGCCGGCTTGATGGTCGAACCCGGCGGGTACAGACCACGCAGCACCCGGTTGAACAGCGGCCGGTCGATGGAGTCACGCAGCTCGGCATACGCCTTGAAACTGATACCGGTGACGAACAGGTTCGGGTCGAAGCTCGGCTGGCTGACCATCGCCAGCACTTCGCCGGTCTTCGGGTCCAGTGCCACCACCGCGCCACGCCGACCGCCCAGGGCCATCTCCGCGGCTTCCTGCAGCTTGATGTCCAGGCTCAGCACAATGTCCTTGCCCGGCACCGGGTCGGTACGCTTGAGCACACGCAAGACGCGGCCGCGGGCGTTGGTCTCGACCTCTTCGTAACCCACCTGGCCGTGCAGCTCGGGTTCGTAGAAACGTTCGATGCCGGTCTTGCCGATGTGGTGGGTGCCGCTGTAGTTGACGGGATCGAGGCTCTTGAGCTCTTTCTCGTTGATACGGCCCATGTAGCCGACGGAATGCGCAAAGTGTGGCCCTTGCGGGTAATGGCGCACCAACTGCGCCACCACTTCCACACCCGGCAGACGGAACTGGTTCACCGCGATCCGGGCGATCTGCTCTTCGGTCAGCTCAAACAGGATCGGCACCGGTTCGAATGGCCGGCGCCCCTGTCGCATGCGCTTTTCGAAGATCACCCGGTCTTCCGGGGTCAGTTGCAGCACTTCGACGATGACATCGAGCACCTGCTGCCAGTCGCCGGAACGTTCGCGGGTCATGCTCAGGCTGAAGCTGGGCCGGTTATCCGCCACCACCACGCCATTGCGGTCGAAGATCAACCCACGGGTCGGCGGAATCGGCTGCACATGCACCCGGTTGTTTTCCGACAACGTGGAGTGATAGTCGTACTGGATCACCTGCAGGAAATACAGGCGGGCGATCAGCACCCCAATCAACGTCACCACCATGATCGCGCCAAACACCACGCGCGCGCGCACCAGACGTGCGTCTTTCTCGTGGTCCTTGATGCGGATCGGCTGAGTCATCGGGAAAGGCGCAGATTATTTGTGGTAAGGGTGCCCGGACAGCACTGTCCAGGCGCGATACAGCTGTTCACCGATCAGGATCCTTACCAACGGGTGCGGCAAGGTCAATGCCGACAACGACCAGCGCTGATCGGCCCGCGCACAGACTTCCGGCGCCAGCCCTTCGGGGCCGCCGACCATGAAGTTGACGGTGCGCGAATCCAGGCGCCAACGGTCCAGTTCCACCGCCAATTGCTCGGTGCTCCAGGGTTTGCCGTGCACTTCGAGGGTGACAATGCGCTCGTTGGGGCCGACCTTGGCCAGCATGGCTTCGCCTTCCTGGCGGATAAACCGCGCCACGTCGGCGTTCTTGCCCCGGGTGTTGAGCGGTATTTCCACCAGTTCAAGCGACAGCTCAGCGGGCAGACGCTTGGCATATTCGTGCCAGCCTTCTTCCACCCACTTGGGCATGCGTGAACCGACAGCGATCAGACGCAGGCGCACAGCCGTTCCTTATTCCTGGTCTTTGTTGAGTTTGTCGAAGTGCGCGTGGCCCACTTCCGGGCTGTGGTGCTTGCCATCGGCGGCACGGCTCTGCTCGGCGCCCTTCCACAGGCGTTCCAGGTCGTAGAACTGGCGGGCGTTGGAGGTCATCATGTGAACGATCACGTCGTCCATGTCCAGCAGCACCCAGTCGCTGTCGCCCTTGCCTTCTTCACCCAGCGGCTTGACGCCTTGGGCTTTGACGGCTTCGCGCACCTTGTCCAGCATCGCGCCGATCTGGCGGTTGGAGGTACCGGTGGCGATGATCATGAAGTCGGTGATGCTCTGCTTGTCGCGCACGTCCAGCACCTGGATGTCCTGGGCTTTCACGTCTTCCAGGGCAGCCACGGCGACTTTCACCAGCTCTTCGCCAGCCAGCTCGGGGCCAACGTGGGCTTCAACCGGCAGCGGAGCGCTTTTGAAGGTGCCTTTGCGCTTAACTTTGCTTACGTCTTTGTTCGTCATATAAAACTCGTTTTGCTCGTATGTTCGGGCGCTCGCTGCACGACGGTGCGTAGCGACAAGCGCGCCTTTTCAGTTCGACGCACGGTAAAGCCCGTGCGCATCGATGTAGGCCAGGACCGCGTCAGGCACCAGGAAACGTACCGACTTACCGCTGGCCAGCAGTTGACGGATCTGGGTGGCGGACACCGCAAGCGGGGTCTGCCAGACGAATGCAATATTCCCGTTCGGCCCGGTCAGGGCCAAGGGGTCACTTACCGACCGCGCGGCCAGCAGGTTGCGCAAGGCATCCGGCGGTTCGCTGTCGGCATCCGGGCGTTGCAAAACCAGGATGTGGCAATGCTGGAGGAGTTCCTCCCAGCGATGCCAAGAGGGCAGGCCGCAAAATGCGTCCCAGCCCAAAAGCAGAAACACCTGGTCATCGGCGGCCAACTCGGCGCGCATCAGTTCCAGGGTGTCGACAGTGTAGGACGGTTTATCGCGCTTGAGTTCGCGGTCGTCCACCACCAGCGGCGCTATGCCTTCCACGGCCAGGCGCACCATTTCCAGGCGCTGCTGTGGTGACACCTGCGGCGTGTCGCGATGCGGCGGCCGGAAATTGGGGATCAGGCGCAGCTCATCCAACGCCAGGGCATCCGCAACTTCCAGGGCGCTGCGCAAATGGCCGATGTGCACGGGGTCGAAAGTACCGCCGAGCAGCCCGATGCGTTTAGCCATCAAGTGCGCACATGACCGTCGCCGAACACCACGTACTTCTCGCTGGTCAGGCCTTCGAGACCAACCGGGCCACGGGCGTGGAGCTTGTCGGTGGAAATACCGATCTCCGCGCCCAGGCCATATTCGAAGCCGTCGGCAAAGCGTGTCGAAGCGTTGACCATCACCGAAGCGGAGTCCACTTCGTTGAGGAAACGCCGGGCATCGCTGAAATGCTCGGAAACAATGGCGTCGGTGTGCTTGGAGCCGTATTTGTTGATGTGTTCGATGGCCTGGTCCAGGTCGTCGATGATGCGGATCGACAGGATCGGCGCCGTGTACTCGGTGTACCAATCCTGCTCGGTCGCCTCGATCACGTCCGCGCCCAACAGCGCCCGGGTGCGTTCGCAACCACGCAGCTCCACGCCTTTGTCACGGTAGATGGCGGCCAGCGGCGGCAACACGCGCTCGGCAATGCCAACGTGCACCAGCAGGGTTTCCATGGTGTTGCACGGCGCGTAGCGGTGGGTCTTGGCGTTGTCGGCGATGCGGATCGCCTTGTCGATATCGGCTGCGATGTCGATGTACACGTGGCACACGCCGTCCAGGTGCTTGATGACCGGCACCTTGGCGTCACGGCTGACGCGCTCGATCAGGCTCTTGCCGCCACGCGGCACGATCACGTCGACGAACTCGGGCATGGTGATCAACGCGCCGACGGCGGCACGGTCAGTGGTTTCCACCACCTGCACCACGTCGGCCGGCAACTCGGCCACGGCCAGGCCTTGCTGGATGCAGGCGGCGATGGCGCGGTTGGAGTTGATCGCCTCGGAACCGCCGCGCAGGATCGTGGCGTTACCGGACTTGAGGCACAGGCTTGCGGCGTCGATGGTCACGTTGGGACGCGACTCATAGATGATGCCGATCACGCCCAGGGGCACGCGCATCTTGCCGACCTGGATGCCGGACGGCAGGTAGCGCATGTCGCGGATTTCACCGATGGGGTCAGGCAGCTTGGCCACCTGACGCAGGCCTTCGATCATGTCGTCGATACGTGCGGGCGTCAGCGCCAGGCGGTCCAGCAGGGCCGGCTCCAGGCCATTGGCGCGGCCGCTGGCCAGGTCCAGTTCGTTGGCGGCGGCGAGCTCGGAGCGCGAAGCATCCAGAGCATCGGCGGCGGCCAGCAGCGCACGGTTCTTCTGCGCGGTGCTCGCACGGGCGATCAACCGCGAGGCCTGACGGGCAGCGCGACCCAGGCGGGTCATGTAGTCAAAAACGGACTCAGTCATAGTCAGGGAGTCTTGGCAAAGAGGAAAGCGGCAGATTATAGCTGTGACGCCGCTCGACTGACAGCGGTGAGGGGCGGATGGTCGAAATGAACTGTAAAAACCTGAGGTTCAGCGGTAATTAAGGTGGGAGTTGTTATGATTCCGTCACATTTAGCCGTATTTACCTCTACCGCCATGCCCAGCACTTCGCTCCAACTGCCCGCCAGCGCCCTGCCCGACAGCTTCTTCGACCGCGATGCACAAATCCTCGCGCGCGAACTGCTGGGAAAAGTCATACGCCACCGTGTCGGCGATCTCTGGCTTTCAGCGCGAATTATTGAAACCGAAGCCTATTACGTGGCGGAAAAAGGCAGCCACGCCTCACTCGGCTACACAGAAAAGCGTAAGGCTTTGTTTCTGGATGGTGGCCATATCTACATGTACTACGCCCGTGGCGGTGATTCGCTGAACTTCAGCGCACAGGGGCCGGGTAACGCCGTGCTGATCAAATCGGCCTATCCGTGGGTCGATGAGATCTCCGGGCCGGCGAGCCTGGCGCAGATGCTGCTGAACAACCCGACTGCCGACGGCGGCCCGCGCCCGTCGCAAAAGCTCTGCGCCGGCCAGACATTGCTGTGCAAGGCGCTGGGCCTGAAAGTGCCGATGTGGGATGCCAAGCGCTTCGACCAGGAATTGCTGTATGTGGAAGACGTGGGCCAGGTGCCGACGCAAATCATCCAGACTACGCGACTGGGCATTCCCAGTGGGCGTGATGAGCATTTGATGTACCGTTTCGTCGATGCGGACTATGCACCTTATTGCACGCGGAACCCGCTGCGCCGAGGCCAGGTCGAAGGCCGCGACTATTTTTTGATTTGATCAATTGAACGCAGCGGTTCTTGCTGGACGATATTTGCCGCACAGCAGAACCCCTTGTGCTTCTGAGTATGTATTGCATTGTTGGAGTGGATTGTATGGGCCAATGGCTCGATAGCATCACCGGCTGGCTGAGCCTGAACCCGCAATGGCTGGCTGCGGCAGTGTTTATCGTCGCGTGCGTGGAGTGCCTGGCGATTGCCGGACTGATCGTGCCGGGCACGGTATTGCTGTTTGCCATTGCCGCACTGGCCGGCAGCGGTGCGCTATCGCTGAGCGAAACCCTGTTGCTGGGTTTTCTGGGCGGGTTATTGGGTGACGGGATCTCCTACTTCCTGGGCCGGCACTTCCACCAGAACATCCGCCGCCTGCCCGGCTTGCGCCATCATCCCGAATGGATGAACGGTGCAGAGACCTACTTTCACAGGTACGGCATTGCCAGCCTGTTGGTCGGGCGCTTCATCGGCCCGTTGCGCCCCATGCTGCCGATGGTTGCCGGGATGTGCGACATGCCGTTCCCGCGTTTTGCCTTGGTGAGCGTGCTCGCCGCAGCCGGCTGGACGGTGGCCTACCTGCTGCCGGGCTGGGCCACTGGCGCCGCGTTCCGCCTGCCGTTGCCCGAAGGTTTCTGGCCCGAGGCAGGCGTGGTGATGGCGTGTCTGGCGGTGCTGCTGGGGCTGAGCCTGAACAGCAGCCTGCGCGAACATCGACGCGCCACGGTGTGGATCGGTTGCGCCAGCCTGACGCTATTGATCGCGCTGTTTATCGGCTACCCGCACCTGAACGACTTCGACCAGGGCCTGAGCGCACTGGTGCAGGAGCATCGCAGCCCGTGGCTGGATGAAACCATGGTGAGGGTGACGCAACTGGGCGAGTTCAAGAAGATGTTCGTCGCCAGCGCGATCTTCACCGGCCTGCTGCTGTTGGCTCGACAATGGCGCCACGCGCTGTTCGTGGGCGCGACCCTGGCCGGCGCGGCCGTGATCAATACGGCCAGCAAGCTGTTTTTCGCGCGCGGTCGCCCGGAAATCCTGACAGACCCATTGACCAGCTTCAGCATGCCCAGCGGCCACGCCTCGGGCGCCTTTGCGTTTTTCCTGGCCCTGGCAGTGCTCGCCGGGCGCGGCCAACCCACGCGACTGCGGTTGACGTGGTTGCTGCTGGGGTGCATTCCCGCAGCCTTCATCGCCCTCTCGCGGGTGTACCTCGGTGTCCACTGGCCCTCGGATATTCTCGCCGGGACCCTGCTGGCAATGACCGTGTGCGCGTTCAGCCTCACGGCCAGCGAGTACCGCAGCCCGCTGCCGCCGATGTCGGCCAAGGCCTGGTGGCTGGTGCTGCCCGCCGTGGTTGCGGTGTTCGGTTTTATCGCGCTCACCGGCACCGCCCACGCGCTGCTCAGGTATGCCTACTGACCCTTGGCGGGGCCGATCCACTCCACCGCGGCGGTTCGCCGCTCGGTGCAGCGTTCCCGTCGCTCCAGCAACATCTCGTCAGCTAGTTCAGCGGCGCGCTCGGCAATGTACTCCGGGCCGCGCTGTTCATGGTGCTGGATCAATTGCGTGGTGACACTGACAAAAAAGGCATCCCAAGTCGCTTGTTCCGATTGCGTCAGCCGAATCATGTTCATCCCCAGATCAAGGTCAAGTGATCGGAAACTAGCTGAGTCGATCACCGCAGAAGCGCAGGAATGCCTGAAAGATACGTAGGACAATCCTGAAGTTCAGGTAAACAACTCGCCCTGCAACTCATCCAGCAACATTTGGATCGCATCCAGGCGTTGCTGCGGGTCGTCGAGTTGCAGCAGTTCGATCTTGTCGGCCTCGGTAAACGGCAACAGATACGCCAGTTGGTTGCCCAGGGCCTGCTGGCCTTCGGCGTGGGCGTCCATGTCCAGCGACGCAACCATCGGGTGCTCGGCCAGCGCTTCAAGCAACGCCAGCAAGTCGGCATCTTCTTCATCCAATGGCTGGTCCGGCACCTCTTCCAGCCATTGCACATCGGCTACCAGCAGTTGGTCCTTCTGCACTCCGGCGTCGCGTACGCGGAAACGGCGGCCGCCCTCGACGCGAATACCGAGCAAGCCGTTGTCCTGCTGCTTGAAGTCGCGAATCAACGCTTCGCAGCCAATCAGTGCGTAACCATCCGGGGCGATGCCGACCTCCTTGCCTTCGAGGATGCACACCACGCCGAAGCCTTCACCCTTTTTCATGCAGCGGCTGATCATGTCCAGGTAGCGCGCCTCAAATATTTGCAGATCGAGGGTGCAGCCGGGGAACAGCACGGTATTGAGCGGGAATAGCGCCAGACTCATAAAAGCGTCCTTAAACCTGGTTTAAACGATTACCGACACAGCCAGCGGCAGGAATACCGCCGTGGCCACGCCCATCAGACTCATGGCCAACGCCGCAAAGGCGCCGCACTCTTCGCTTTCCTGCAGGGCCACCGAGGTGCCGACCGCGTGCGCCGTCATGCCCAGGGCCATGCCGCGCGCCTCGGGGCTGTGCACGCCCAGGCGCGAGAGCAACGCCGGGCCGACCATCGCGCCGACCACGCCGGTGATCAGTACAAACACCGCCGCCAATGCCGCCACGCCGCCGATCTGCTCGGCCACCAGCATGGCGATCGGCGAGGTCACCGACTTGGGCGCCATGGTCATCAACACCATGTGCTCGGCACCGAACCACCAACCCAGCAGCACACACAGCCCGGTAGCCAACACTCCGCCTAACACCAGCGTAGTAAAAATCGGCCAGAACAATTGGCGAATCCGCCGCAGATTCAGATAAAGCGGTACCGCCAGGGCCACCGTGGCCGGGCCGAGCAGGATACCCATGATCTCGGTGCTCTTGCGGTACTCGGCGTAGCTCAGGCCACAGCTGAGCAACACGCCGATCACCAACAGCATGGAGACCAGCACCGGCTGCAGGAAAATCCAGCGGGTTTTCTCGAAACCCGCCAGCACCAGTTGATAGGCGCCCAGGGTAATGCCGATGCCGAACAGGGGATGATGAATCACCGCCGTCCACGCCCCCTGCCAGTCGAACATCATTGGTCCTTCTCCTTGCGCTTGACCATCTGCTGCATCAGCACACCGACAAACGCCATCGCGACCACCAGCGACAGCACCAGCGCGCCGACGATGGCCCAGAAATCCGCAGCGATGTCCTTGGCGTAGACCATCACGCCGACCGCCGGCGGCACCAGCAGCAACGGCAAATAGCGCAACAGGCTGCTCGCCGCCAGGCTCAGTGGCTCGCCGACTTCACCACGCCAGATCAGGAAACCCAGCATCAGCAGCAGGCCGATGATCGGACCCGGCAATACCGGCAACAGCAAATGATTGATCGCCGTACCGATCAATTGAAACAGCACCAGCCAGGTCAGGCCACGTAACAGCATTCGCTCTCTCCCCTCGAGACTCGCCCGCATTATAAGCACGCCGGCGCTATGGATCGGCATTCGCCAAGAGCATGGTGGCTTGACCGTGCCGGTTGCCCATGATGATCTACATTGGTTGTCTGTCACCCATGAAAACCGTATCGATGAACCAAGGAGAGACGCAATGCCCTATGTACCCGTAGCGCAGCTCAACGATTATGTCGGCAAGGAACTGGGACGTTCCGAATGGCTCACCATTGACCAGGCACGCATCAATCTGTTCGCAGAGGCCACCGGCGATCATCAGTTCATCCACGTCGACCCGGTCAAGGCCGCGCAAACCCCGTTCGGCAGCACCATCGCCCACGGTTTCCTGTCGCTGTCGCTGATGCCCAAGCTGATGGAAGACATTCTGATCATGCCCGAAGGCCTGAAGATGGCGATCAACTATGGCCTGGACAGCGTGCGCTTTATCCAGCCGGTGAAGGTCAACTCAAAGGTGCGCCTGAACGTCACCCTCACCGACGTCACCGAGAAAAAACCCGGCCAGTGGCTGTTCAAGGCCACCGCCACCCTGGAAATCGAAGGTCAGGAAAAACCGGCTTACATCGCAGAGTCGCTGTCACTCTGTTTCGTGTAAGGCGTTCCCTGTGGTGAGGCACTGAAACTCACCACAGGGTATGTAAATTTATGTATGAAACTCGCAGCTGCGGCATACTCGGCGCTCAATTATCCGGATCCCGCTATGCGCCCACTCGCTCCCCTTGCCCTTGCCCTGTTGCTCACCGCTTGCGGAGACGGCGAATCGCTGTTGCCGCCCGACGCGCGCCTGCCCGATGGAGGCCGTTACCGGGGCGATGTGGTCAACGGCCTGCTGCAAGGCCAGGGTCGCGTCGACTACCCCAACGGCAGCTGGTACGCCGGCGCGTTCGACAAAGGCCAGTGGCACGGCCAGGGTGAGTGGCATGGCAGCAATGGCGAAGTCTATAAAGGCCAGTTCAAGCAGGGCCTGTTCGACGGCCAGGGCAGCCTGACCACGACAGGCAGCCACTATGTCGGTGGGTTCAGCAAGGGTCGGCGCAACGGCGAAGGCACCCTCAAAGAAGGGCAGATGACCTATCGCGGCGAATTCAAGGACGACCAGTACTCCGGCCTTGGTCGCCTGGAACTGGCCGACGGCAGCCAGTACCAGGGTCAATTCGCCCACGGCAAACCCAACGGCGAAGGCCAGCGCAACGACGACAGCGGCAACCAGTTCAGCGGGCGTTTCGTCGAGGGTCAGCTGGAAGGCAACGGCACCTTCAACAGCGCCGACGGCGACATCTATGTCGGCCAGTTCAAACAGAACCAGCTCAACGGCAAGGGCCGCTACGAAAACGCCGACGGTGACGTGTGGATCGGCCAGTTCAAGGAAGGCGCTCTCACCGGCAAGGGCGAGTTGATCGGCGTGGACGGCAGCCATTACGTCGGCCAGTTCAGCGACTGGCGCTTCAGCGGCGAGGGCCGTTTGAACCTCACCGACGGCAGCTTCTATATCGGTGGCTTCGACAGCGACAATTATCAGGGTCGCGGCACGCTGGTACTCACCGACGGCACGGTGCAAGCCGGCACCTGGGTCAATGGCCTGCGCGTGCGCGATGCCGACGGTAAATTACTGCCCGACCCGCTGGAACTCGGCGTACTGGCCCAGGGCCGCTTGCTCGATGAAGCCCTGGCCGCCGTGCCCGCGTCCACCCCCGCCGTGGAGCTGTATACCCTGGTGCTGGCCGGCGACGGCAAACAAAGCGTATTCCTGCGCGAAGCCGATTACGTCAGTAACCTGCTTGCCTCGCGCTTCGGTGCACGCGGGCAGGTCCGTCTGGTCAACCACCGCGACCATATCGCCGACCGCCCCCTGGCCACCCGCGAAAGCCTGCGCCAGGCGGTGCAAACCCTGGCCGAACGCACCGGGCCGGAAGACCTTGTGTTTATCTACATGACCAGCCACGGCACCCACGAACACGAACTGGTGCTGGACCAGCCGCGCATGGAGCTGGCCGACCTGCCGGCCGATGAACTGGCCGCCGTGCTGGCACCGCTGAAAAACCGCGACAAGATCGTGGTGATCTCCGCCTGCTACTCCGGCGGTTTCATCCCGGCGCTCAAAGACGATCGCACGCTGATCATGACCGCTTCGCGGGCTGACCGGGTGTCCTTCGGTTGCTCGGAGGAAGCGGACTTTACCTACTTCGGCGACGCTCTCTTCGCTCAAGCCTTCAACCAGACAGACGACTTGCAGCAAGCCTTCAAGCTGGCGCAACTGCACGTCGCCGAACGCGAACAGGCGGACAACTTCGAAGCGTCCGAACCGCAGATCTGGGCCCCCAAGGGCGTGATCGCCCACTGGCAATTATTACGTAAACAGCAGGCACGAAAGGCGCTGGAAAGCGTCTCAATGAATAGCAAGGAAGCCAAAGGCAACTAAGCTGTAACGTGTAACAAGGGGGAAACACCATGTACCTGACACCGCAGCATATCCTGCTGGCTGGCGCCTCTGGCCTTACCGGCGAACACTTGCTCGATCGCCTGCTCAACGAACCCACCGTTACCCGCGTACTGGCACCCAGCCGCAGACCCCTGGCCGAACACCCGCACCTGGAAAACCCGGTGGGCGACCCGGCGGCGTTGCTGCCGCAACTGAGTGGGCAGGTGGACATCGCCTTTTGTTGCCTGGGCACCACCCTGAAAAAAGCCGGTTCCGAAGCAGCCTTCCGCGCCGTCGACCTGGACCTGGTGGTGGCCTTCGCCCAGCGCGCGCGGGAGCTGGGCGCGCGGCACCTGATCGTCATCAGCGCGATCGGCGCCGACGCGAAATCCTCGGTGTTCTACAACCGGGTCAAAGGCCAAATGGAGCAGGCGCTGAAGGCCCAGGACTGGCCGCAACTGACCATCGTGCGGCCATCGCTGTTGTTGGGAGAGCGATTGGAACCGCGTCTGGCCGAACAACTGGCCGGGCCGTTGTCGCGGTTGATCCCGGGCAAATACCACGGCATTGAAGTGTGCGAACTGGCGCGAGCCATGTGGCGGCTGGCGCTGGAAGAGCAGGATGGGGTGCGCGTGGTGGAGTCGGATGAGCTGCGCAAACTCGGTAAGTAAGGCGATCTAAAGACCTTACACATTGGTTTTGTGTTGCCGCAGGAAGTTACGTCATAACCCGCCCGTGGCGTTAAACCCCACCCCCAGCACTGTCAACACCGACAGCGGCAACAGCAAGGTATCGAGCAACGCACTGGCCGGTAGGTCGACGCCGGGGTAACTCGGAGCCTCGGCGCCAAACCGGTCCTTGGCGCAGCAGCCGCCATTGATCGCATACAGGTCCAATCGCGTGCCGGCATACACCACCGGCGCGCCGGGTTGCGCGGCGTCCAGCGTACGCGCGGTGGCGCAGCCCGTCAGATGCAGCGCCAGCACCAGCAGCAGGGCCTTATTCATCGCTGCTCAAATGGTGCTCGCCCCAACGCGGCAGCATGTCCTGGGGGATGTTCAACAGGTTGAGAATGCGCGCCACCACGAAGTCCACCAGGTCATCGATGGTTTGCGGCTGGTGATAGAAGCCCGGCGACGCCGGCAGGATGGTCACGCCCATATTCGACAACTTGAGCATGTGCTCCAGATGAATGCTCGAATACGGCGCCTCGCGCGGCACCAGGATCAACTGACGACGCTCTTTCAAGGTCACGTCCGCCGCACGCTCGATCAAATTGTTGCAGGCCCCCGTGGCAATCGCCGACAGCGTACCGGTGGAACACGGTACCACCACCATCGCCGCAGGAGCACCGGAGCCCGAGGCCACCGGCGACATCCAATCCTCTTTGCCATAGACCTTGATCTGCCCCGCCGCCGCACCGGTGTACTCAGTGAGGAACGCCTGCATGGTCTGCACCTTGGCCGGCAACGCCACGTCGGTCTCGGTGGCCATCACCAGTTGCGCGGCCTTGGAGATCAAAAAGTGCACCTCACGGTCCTCGCGCACCAGGCAGTCGAGCAGGCGCAGACCATAGGGCGCTCCCGAGGCGCCGGTCATCGCCAGGGTGATGCGTTCGGGCCCGCTCATTTGAGCGCCTCGGCCAGCTTGCCATGCAGGCCGCCAAAGCCGCCGTTGCTCATGACCACCACGTGGGTGCCCGGTTTGGCCTGTTGTTTGACGTACTCGATAATGCCTTCAATGCTGTCACGAACCGTCGACGGCACGGTGCACAACGCCGCAATGCCCGGCAGGTCCCAGCCGAGGTTGGGCGGCGCATACCACACGGCCTGATCGGCATCGTTGACGCTTTCGGGCAAGCCATCGCGGTGCGCGCCGAGCTTCATGGAGTTGGAGCGCGGCTCGATGATCGCAATGATCGGTGCATCTCCCACACGCTTGCGCAGGCCATCCAGCGTGGTGGCGATCGCCGTGGGGTGGTGGGCGAAGTCATCGTAGATGGTAATCCCGTTCACATCGGCGACTTTTTCCATGCGCCGCTTCACGCTCTTGAACGCGCTCAACGCAGCAATGCCCATGGACGGCACCACACCCACATGCCGCGCAGCCGCCAACGTCACCAAGGCGTTAGCGACGTTGTGCTGGCCGGTCATGTCCCATTCGACGATGCCCTGGGCTTGGCCTTCGAACAGCACTTCAAACCTGGAACCGTCTTCGCTGAGCAATTTGACCTGCCACTGTCCGCCGGCGCCGGTGGTTTGCACCGGGGTCCAGCAGCCCATCTCGATCACGCGCTGCAAGGCCGGCTCGGTGGTGGGGTGAATCACCAGGCCTTCGCTCGGAATGGTGCGCACCAAGTGGTGAAATTGACGCTCAATGGCTGGTAGATCGGGGAAGATATCCGCGTGATCGAACTCCAGATTGTTCAGGATCGCCGTGCGCGGACGGTAGTGGACGAACTTGGAGCGCTTGTCGAAAAACGCGCTGTCGTATTCGTCCGCTTCAATCACAAAGAATGGTGTATCGCCCAGACGCGCCGACACCGAGAAGTTCTGCGGCACACCGCCGATCAGGAAGCCGGGGCTCATGCCCGCATGCTCCAGCACCCAGGCGAGCATGCTGCTGGTGGTGGTCTTGCCATGGGTGCCGGCAACGGCCAATACCCAGCGCCCTTGCAACACGTGGTCAGCCAGCCATTGCGGGCCGGACACATAGGGCAAGCCCTTATTGAGTACGTATTCGACCGCAGGGTTGCCACGGGACATGGCATTGCCGATCACCACCAGGTCGGGCGCCGGGTCGAATTGCGCAGGGTCGTAACCTTGGGTCAGCTCAATGCCCTGAGCCTCGAGTTGCGTGCTCATGGGCGGGTAGACATTGGCGTCGGAGCCCGTAACGTGGTGCCCCAGCTCTTTGGCCAGAACCGCCATCGAACCCATGAATGTGCCGCAAATACCGAGAATATGAATATGCATGGTTGACCTCTTAAACATCGAGGCAGGTTAGCGCAGGGCGTATGAAATCGCACTCTTTATACAGCCTGCGGCCGAGCAAGGTGTCGCAAGGACCTTGACTCGGCCGCAACGCTTTTCAGGCGGTCGTTACAGCCCCAGCTTTATTTTCCGTCTCTTTCATCGCGGCAAGAAAACGCAACTTCTCGTATGTCTCGACCATGCGTTCGAATTTCTTATCGATCAGATCAAGACGTTGTTCCGGTTGTGTGGGAATCGCTTCCCCAGGCTTATACGGCTTGAACACAAGGCTGTTTTGCCGAGCCGCTTTTTTCAGTTGTTGTTCCGATACACCGAGCAACTTCTCAAGGTTATTCAAACGTGCGGCAGTATCGGTAGGCCAACTTTCATCTTTGGTAAATACATCGCGCGTATCGCCGAGCAGAAACATTACGGTAGACGCCATGCCCAGCAACTTCATCTCGGCTTCCTCCAACCGAGCATTGATCGGGTCTGGCGCGGACAGTGTCGATTCAGTCGACGAGGACGCCTGGGGTTTCGGTGCGCTGCCCGCCCCCGGCAAAAAAGGTGGCGGCAACACGCCCGGCGCATAGGTCGCCTTGATCGACTCGCCGGTGGCCACCGAGCCGGCATAGGACGCCACGTTGATGGGCGCGCTGACCATCCCGGTGATACCTGCGCTGATAAACGCATCACGGGCCACGCGACTGGCATTGGGTGCGGTGGAAATAACGCCCGCCTTGATCAACTTGTCAGCATCGATCAAACGCTTGGCGGCATCCGCCACGCTGATCGGCGCCTGCTTGCGCAGGTTGGTCAGCAGCAACTCATCCTGAACCTTGATTTTATTGGCGTGGATAATCGCCTGCCCCGTTCCCTTGAATTTTTCCTGCAACGGAATCTGGCCGGGTTTTGAAGACGGTCCGGGCTTTGGCGAAAGCACAGGCTTGGGCGGCGGGGTTGGCCCGACCAGGGCTGGCTTTGGAGGAAGTGGCGGCGGGGATGGGGTTTTTCTAAACCACGAAAAGCTCAGTCCTCTTTTGCTGCGCCGTAAGGGCGCTTCAGGTGCGTCGTTGTCGTAGGTTGTCGGCGGTGCAGAAGGTGCCTCCACGGCTGGCGGTTGTGCAGGAATGAAAGGAACGGCTGGTGTGGTAATTCTCATCGTGTTCACCCGAGTGCTTGTTATTGTCAGAAAACACTGTCGCTGGTTGCCCTAATTAAGTGAGCCATCTGCGCTGAACAGTTCCTGTCAGCGCAGCCCAACTCAACGCGCACGATGTTTCCAACTAAACAATAAAAACTCGGTATCACTGACACGCTACGAGCACAACAACTGACAGACCGAACTTACAACGAGGCAGAACGGTTAATGCCATGCTTGCGTAACTTGCGATACAACGTATTGCGACTTACGCCCAAGTGTTCGGCGGTCTGCGTCATGTGCCAATGCTGACGCTCCAGCGCGGCGATCAGGGTCTGGCGCTCGGCATCTTCCAGCGGCCACTCGGTGATCGGCGGCGGCATGGGTGACGGATGAAGCAGCGCAGGCAGGTCCGCCAACCCCACTCGGCCGTCATCACACAGCGCCACCAGGGTACGCAGTACCGTCCGCAGCTGGCGCAGGTTGCCCGGCCAGGCAAAGGCCAGCAGCGCCTGGCGAGCATCCGGTTCCAGCTGCACCGATTGCGCCCCGGCCTCTTCGGCGAGCAGGAAGTCCAGCACCTGGGATCGGTCACTGCGCTCGCGCAAGGGTGGCAGGGCGATTTCCAGACCGTTGAGTCGGTAGTACAGGTCTTCGCGAAAACTGCCGTCCCGCACACGCGCCAGCAAATTCCTATGGGTTGCGCTGATGATGCGCACATCCACCACCTGGGGTTCACCGCCCAGCGGCACCACCTTGCGATCCTCCAGCACACGCAACAGGCGGGTTTGCAGAGCCAGGGGCATATCACCGATTTCATCGAGAAACAGCGTTCCGCCGTCGGCCTGTTGCAACTTGCCGTGCATGCCCTCCTTGCGCGCACCGGTAAAGCTACCGCCGCGGTAGCCGAACAGTTCGCTTTCGATCAGGCTTTCCGGGATGGCGGCGCAATTGAGCGCCACGAAAGGGTTACCGGCGCGCTGGCTGGCGTGGTGCACGGCCTTGGCAAAGGCTTCCTTGCCGGAACCGGTTTCGCCGTTGATCAGCAATGGCACGTCACGCTCGAATACGCGCAGCGCCTTGCGAAAATCGCTTTGCAGCGTCGGGTCGCCCAGGCAGATGCCGGGCACAGGTGCCGGCTGCGCCTTGACCACGGCAGCCGGCACCGTGCGTGGCTGACCACGCAAGGCCGCAAACAGATGCCGCCCATCGCGGGTGCGCAGGGGCCAACTGGCGGTGGCATTGGCGCTGGCGCGACCGAGCAATGAGTCCAGCGAACAGTCGAAAAACGCGTCGACCGGCTGCCCCAGCAAGCCGTCACGCACCTGGCCGAGCAAATTCAGCGCGCTCTGGTTGACGGCACAAATCCGCCCCTCCCCATCGAACGCCAGCAGCCCCTCACTGAACAGGCCCACCGATTCGGCCTGCAGGTGAAAGCGCAGCAGCCAGTGGTGCTCGAAATGACGCAGGAAGTAACAGCTCTCGATCATCTTGGCCGACAGGTTCACCAACGCCATGGTGTGAAACTGACTCTGGCGCGATACCGCCTCGCGGGCCGATGACACATCCAGCACCGCCAGCAGGTCGCCATGGGGATCGAACACCGGACTCGCCGAGCATGTCAGCCCGGTATGCCGGCCGCGAAAGTGTTCATCACGATGAATGGTCAGTGACTGACGCTCTACCAGGCAGGTGCCGATACCGTTGGTGCCCTCACAGGCTTCGCTCCAATCGGCACCGAGCCACAGCCCGGCACGCTCGAAAATCCGGCGCTCGGACGGCGCGGTGACACAGTTGAGGATCACCCCGCGGGCGTCGGTAAGCAGCACCGCGTGGCCGGCGCCGGAAAGTTGCTGGTGCAGGCTGTTCATCTCCGTGCCGGCGATGTGCAGGACTTGTTGCAGGCGCTCGCGGCTCTCCAGCACGCGACCATGTTCCAGTACCGTGGGAGCGATGGTCTGCGCTGGGTCGAGGTGGTAGTCCTCCAGGCAACGCAGCCAGGAGCGGGCGATGGACGGGTCGCTGGCGGGTCCCTGGGGCAGGCTGTGCCCGCGTGCAACGGTCAGTACCTGTTGGGCATGGCGACTGAAATGATCGTTGTGCATGTTCTTATTGTTCTCCCTGCGTGAGAACGCCCAGCATCCCCCAGGCTTTGCGCCAATGCAATCCCGGCCCGACCCACCGGTCACAGGCTGTACCGTTTATGGCACAGATTGTCACTTCACCTGTCCCGGGAGCGTGACAGTCATGCGTCGCAACAATCTCCAACCCCTTGATTTACCTGCCTGCAAAGCGCTGGCCCGACCTTTGCTCTACGCTTTATCAAGCGCTTGAGCGCTGCACTCCAATAAACATAAAAGCCAGGAGATACCCACCATGCGTTACGCACACCCCGGTACTGAAGGCGCGATCGTTTCGTTCAAGGCCAAGTACGGCAACTTCATTGGTGGCGAATTTGTTGCGCCGGTCGACGGCAACTATTTCACCAACACTTCGCCGGTCAACGGCAAGCCTATCGCCGAATTCCCGCGCTCCACCGCCAAAGACATCGACAAGGCGCTGGACGCCGCCCACGCCGCCGCTGACGCCTGGGGCAAGACCTCGGCGCAGGACCGCTCGCTGGTGCTGCTGAAAATCGCCGACCGTATCGAACAGAACCTCGAACTGCTGGCCATCACCGAAACCTGGGACAACGGCAAGGCCGTGCGTGAAACCCTTAACGCCGATATCCCGTTGGCTGCCGACCACTTCCGTTATTTCGCCGGTTGCATCCGCGCCCAGGAAGGCACCAGCGCCGAAATCAATGAACACACCGCCTCCTATCATTTCCACGAACCCCTGGGCGTGGTCGGCCAGATCATCCCGTGGAACTTCCCCCTGCTGATGGCCGCCTGGAAACTCGCCCCGGCGCTGGCCGCGGGCAACTGCGTGGTGCTCAAGCCCGCCGAGCAAACGCCGCTGGGCATCAACGTGCTGATGGAAGTGATCGGCGACCTGCTGCCACCAGGCGTGCTGAACGTGGTGCATGGTTTCGGCAAAGAAGCTGGCGAAGCCCTGGCCACCAGCAAGCGCATCGCCAAGATCGCCTTCACCGGATCCACCCCGGTGGGCTCGCACATCATGCACGCGGCGGCCGAAAACATTATTCCATCGACCGTCGAACTGGGCGGCAAGTCGCCGAACATCTTCTTCGCCGACATCATGAAAGCCGAGCCATCGTTCATCGAAAAAGCGGCGGAAGGCCTGGTGTTGGCGTTCTTCAACCAGGGCGAGGTGTGCACCTGCCCATCCCGTGCGCTGGTTGAAGAATCGATCTACGACGACTTCATGAAAGTGGTGATGAAGAAAATCGAACAGATCAAGCGCGGCGACCCGCTGGACACCGACACCATGGTCGGCGCCCAGGCGTCCGAGCAGCAGTTCGATAAAATCCTGTCCTACCTGGAAATCGCCAAGGGCGAAGGCGCGCAACTGCTCACCGGCGGCAAGGTCGAGCAGCTCAGCGGCGACATGGCTGGGGGCTATTACATCCAGCCGACCCTGCTCAAGGGCACCAACGACATGCGCGTGTTCCAGGAAGAAATCTTCGGCCCGGTGGTCAGCATCACCACCTTCAAGGACGAAGCCGAAGCCCTGGCGATTGCCAACGACACCGAGTTCGGCCTCGGCGCCGGCGTATGGACCCGCGACATCAACCGCGCGTACCGCATGGGCCGGGCGATCAAGGCCGGTCGCGTGTGGACCAACTGCTACCACCTGTACCCGGCGCATGCCGCGTTTGGCGGTTACAAGAAGTCCGGCGTGGGCCGTGAAACACACAAGATGATGTTGGATCATTACCAGCAGACTAAAAACTTGCTGGTGAGCTACGACATTAATCCGTTGGGCTTCTTCTAACCAACCCTCCCCTCCCACGTTTGAAATGCAATCAACTGTGGGAGGGGGGCAAGCCTCCCTCCACATTTAAATCTTCATAAGTACTTGCGATGTGCATCCGGCACAAAGATGCCGGGTTAAAAACAATAACAATGAAAGGTACTTCCCTATGCCTAGCGAACCCACTGGCTCTTCCGTCGACTTCGAAAAAGTCGACACTGATTACTTCCAACAACGCGAACTTAAAAAAGGCGCCGCCGGCTGGGTGTTATTAGTCGGTCTCGGCGTTGCCTACGTGATCTCCGGCGACTACGCCGGCTGGAACTTCGGCCTGGCCCAGGGCGGCTGGGGCGGGATGTTTCTGGCTACCTTGCTGATGGCCACCATGTACCTGTGCATGTGTTTTTCCCTGGCCGAACTGTCTTCGATGATTCCCACCGCCGGCGGCGGCTACGGTTTTGCCCGCAGCGCCTTCGGGCCCTGGGGCGGGTTCCTCACCGGCACCGCGATCCTGATCGAATACGCTATCGCCCCTGCCGCCATTGCGGTGTTTATCGGCGCGTATTGCGAGTCGTTGTTCGGCATTGGCGGCTGGATGATCTACCTGGCGTTCTACATCATCTTCATCGGCATCCATATCTTTGGCGTCGGTGAAGCCTTGAAACTGATGTTTGTGATCACCGCCATCGCCGCGATTGCGCTGGGTGTGTTCCTGGTGGCGATGGTGCCGCACTTCAACGTCGCCAACCTGCTGGACATCCCAGTCACCGAAGCCAAGGGCGCCAGCACCTTTCTGCCCTTCGGCTACGTTGGCGTGTGGGCCGCAATCCCTTATGCGATCTGGTTTTTCCTGGCGGTCGAGGGCGTGCCACTGGCGGCCGAAGAAACCAAGAACCCCAAGCGCGACCTGCCTCGTGGCTTGATCGGCGCCATTGTGGTGCTGACCAGTTTTGCCCTGTTGATTCTGGTGATCGCACCAGGCGGCGCGGGGACTTATGCGCTGATCAAATCCGGTAACCCATTGGTGGAAGCGCTGTCACTGTCGTACGGTGGCTCGACGTGGATGGGCAGCTTCGTCAACCTGGTCGGCCTGGCGGGGCTGATTGCGAGCTTTTTCTCGATTATCTACGCCTATTCGCGGCAGATTTTCGCCCTGTCCCGCGCCGGCTACCTGCCGCGCAAGCTGTCGCAGACCAACAAGAGCAAGGCGCCGGTACTGGCGCTGGTGATCCCCGGCATCATCGGTTTTGGCCTGTCGCTGACCGGCCAGGGTGATTTACTGATCCTGGTAGCCGTGTTTGGCGCGACCATTTCCTACGTGCTGATGATGGCCGCGCACATCACCTTGCGCATCCGCCGCCCCAAAATGGAACGTCCTTACCGCACACCGGGTGGCATCTTCACTTCCGGCGTGGCGCTGGTACTGGCCTGCGTCGCCGTGGTGGCGGGCTTTCTGGTGGATCCTCGGGTGGTGATTGGCGCTGCGATCATCTATGGAGTATTAATTGCTTACTTTGCTTTCTACAGCCGGCATCACTTGGTAGCAGGCACGCCCGAAGAGGAATTCGCGGCGATCCAGGCCGCAGAGGCCGCCTTGCACTGACTGCCGTAAACCTCGGCGCGGGCGCCTTGCCCGCGTCGCCAAGGAGACACTGTATGGCAAGCTTTTCCCACGCGGTCGGTACACAAACCTACCGCTTCGACAGCCTCAAGGACGTGATGGCCAAGGCCAGCCCGGCACGCTCCGGAGATTTTCTGGCCGGCGTGGCGGCACAGAACGACGGCGAACGGGTCGCCGCGCAGATGGCGCTGGCGAATATCCCGCTCAAGCACTTTTTGCAAGAAGCGCTGATTCCTTATGAAAGCGATGAAGTCACCCGACTGATCATCGACACCCACGATAAACAGGCGTTTACCCCGGTCAGCCACCTCACCGTCGGCGGGTTGCGCGACTGGCTGCTGAGCGATGCGGCCGATGAACACTCCCTGCGTGCGTTGGCGCCCGGACTGACACCGGAAATGGCCGCCGCCGTGTCCAAGATCATGCGTGTGCAGGATCTGGTACTGGTGGCGCAGAAGATCCGCGTGGTCACGCAGTTTCGCGGCACCATGGGCTTGCGCGGGCGCCTGTCGACGCGCTTGCAACCCAACCACCCGACGGACGAACCGGCCGGCATCGCCGCGAGCATCCTCGACGGCCTGTTGTATGGCAACGGCGACGCCATGATCGGCATCAACCCGGCCACCGACAGCATCGCCTCGATTTGCGCCATGCTGGAGATGCTCGACGCCATCATCCAGCGCTATGAAATCCCCACCCAGGCCTGCGTGCTGACCCACGTGACCACCTCCATCGAGGCGATCAACCGTGGCGTACCGCTGGACCTGGTGTTCCAGTCGATTGCCGGCACCGAGGCGGCCAACGCCAGTTTCGGCATCAGCCTGAGTGTGTTGCAGGAAGGCTACGAGGCGGGCTTGAGCCTGAACCGCGGCACCCTGGGCCAGAACCTGATGTATTTCGAAACCGGCCAGGGCAGCGCCTTGTCGGCCAACGCGCACTTTGGCGTCGACCAACAAACCTGCGAAACCCGCGCCTATGCGGTGGCACGGCACTTCAAGCCGTTTCTGGTGAACACGGTGGTCGGGTTTATCGGCCCCGAATACCTGTACAACGGCAAGCAGATCATCCGCGCCGGTCTCGAAGACCACTTCTGCGGCAAGTTGCTGGGTGTGCCGATGGGCTGTGACATCTGCTACACCAACCACGCCGAAGCCGACCAGGACGACATGGACACCCTGCTGACCCTGCTCGGCGTGGCCGGGATCAACTTCATCATGGGCATCCCCGGCTCCGATGACATCATGCTCAACTACCAGACCACTTCGTTCCACGACGCCTTGTACGCCCGCCAAACCCTGGGGTTAAAACCGGCGCCGGAGTTTGAGCAGTGGCTGGCGAAAATGGGCATCTTCACGCAGGCCGATGGCAAGGTACGTTTCGGCAACAGCCTGCCACCGGCGTTTCGCCACGCATTGGCGCAATTGGGATGAAGGAACCTACCGTGCAACCAGACTTGCCTGACAACCCGTGGCTGCAATTGCGCCGCCTGACCCCGGCGCGTATTGCCCTGGGTCGCACCGGCACCAGCATCCCCACCAGCGCGCAACTGGACTTCCAGTTCGCCCACGCCCAGGCGCGGGATGCGGTGCACTTGCCCTTCGATCATGCGGGCCTCAGCCGCCAATTGGCCGAACGTGGACGTGACAGCCTGTTGCTGCACAGCGCCGCGACGGATCGGCACAGCTACCTGCAACGCCCGGACCTGGGTCGGCGTTTAAGCGACGAATCGGCTCAGGCGCTGCGCGAGCATGCGGCGGCCAACCCTGGCGGTGTGGACCTGGCGGTGGTAGTGGCCGATGGTTTATCGGCGCTGGCGGTGCATAAACATACGCTGGCGTTTCTGACACGCATGGAAGAACAGACCCACGCCGAGGGCTGGTCGCTGTCGCCGGTGATTCTGGTGGAGCAGGGTCGCGTGGCCGTGGCCGATGAGATCGGGCAATTGCTCGGTGCCAAGATGGTGGTGATCCTGATCGGTGAACGCCCAGGGCTCAGCTCGCCGGACAGCCTGGGCTTGTATTTCACCTACAACCCCAAGGTCGGCCTCACCGACGCCTACCGCAACTGCATTTCCAACGTACGCCTGGAAGGCTTGAGCTATGGCATGGCGGCCCATCGTTTGCTGTACTTGATGAAAGAGGCGTGCCGTCGGCAGCTGTCGGGGGTCAATCTCAAGGACGAGGCGCAGGTGCAGACCATCGAGTCCGACGACCCGGACCTGATGAAGGGCAACTTCCTGCTCAGCCCACCGACCGACTGATCCCGGCACGATTGCGCTTTTTGGCGTCTTTAGGCAGCATCAAGTCACGGCCGCGCGTGTGGTCGTACCCATTGGAAGTTGAGGCCTGGCATGCGGATCACTCAAGCGACCCTGGAACACCTGGACCTGCTGACCCCATTGTTCGTCAAATACCGCGAATTCTACGGGGCCCTGCCCTTCCCGGACTCATCGCGCGCCTTCCTGGAGAAGCGCCTGCGCCGCAAGGAGTCGGTGATCTACCTGGCCCTGGCCGACGATGACGACAAAAAGGTGCTTGGGTTTTGTCAGCTGTACCCGAGCTTTTCGTCGCTCTCGCTCAAGCGGGTGTGGATTCTTAACGATATCTACGTGGCCGAAGACGCACGCCGGCAACTGGTGGCGGACAACCTGATGCGCACGGCGAAGAAAATGGCCAAGGAGACCCACGCGGTACGGCTGCGGGTATCGACCAGCAGCGACAACGAAGTGGCGCAGAAGACGTATGAGTCGATCGGGTTTCGTGAGGACACCGAGTTCAAGAACTACACCTTGCCGATCAGCGAGGATTAAGTTCGACAGACCAGACAACACAGATCCCCTGCGGGGGGCGGTGCGACGATTTGACTTGCCCCCTCCCACAGTTGAGTCTCCAGCGGTTCCCAAGTCGCGCACCACGACATCCCCCGCTACAAAACCAACACGCTTTTCACCGATCAATCCGTATAATGCCGCCCTTTCAGGGTTGTAAGAAATACGGCATACAGGTGTAGCCTTATTACCCGAGCTTCCGCACAGGCCTGCAGAGCAGGGCCGTTCACACAGGTGCCACCAATGGATTTCAACCCGCTTGACCTTATCCTGCATCTCGATGTTTACCTCGACCTGCTGGTAACCAATTACGGTCCGTGGATCTACGCCATTCTGTTTCTGGTGATCTTTTGCGAAACGGGCCTGGTGGTCATGCCCTTCCTGCCGGGTGACTCCTTGCTGTTTATCGCCGGCGCCGTAGCCGCAGGTGGCGGCATGGACCCGGTGTTGCTGGGTGGCCTGTTGATGCTCGCCGCCATCCTCGGCGACAGCACCAACTACGTGATCGGGCGAACGGCGGGAGAACGCTTGTTCAGCAACCCGAACTCGAAAATCTTCCGTCGCGACTACCTGCAAAAAACCCACGATTTCTACGACAAACACGGCGGCAAAACCGTGACCCTGGCGCGCTTCCTGCCGATCCTGCGCACCTTTGCGCCGTTCGTCGCCGGTATCGCGAGAATGCCTTACGCGCGCTTCTTCGGCTTCAGCGTGCTGGGCACCGTGCTTTGGGTGGGTGGCCTGGTGACCCTGGGCTACTTCTTCGGCAACGTGCCCTTTATCAAGAAGAACCTGTCGTTGCTGGTGGTGTTCATCATCCTGCTGTCGCTGGTGCCGATGATCATTGGCGTATTGCGCAGCCGCTTTGGTCGCGCCTCCTCCGAAGCCAAGTCACAGTAACCCGCAATGTGGTCCCTCAGCGCCTGGCGTCGCCGGCGCCTGCTGGCCAAGCACCCGATTGCCGATGACACCTGGCAGCGGGTGCGCCACCACCTGACCTTCCTCGATGGCATCAGCACCGAGCAGGACCAATGGCTGCGTGAAGCCTGCGTGGTGTTCCTCGACGAAAAACACCTCACCGCCCTGCCCGGCGTCGAGCTGCACCAGGAACACCGCCTGCTGCTTGCCGCCCAGGCGCAACTGCCCTTGATGAACCTCGGCGACCTCGATTGGTACCAGGGCTTCCACGAAATCGTGCTGTACCCCGACGACTTCCTGAGCCCGCAACGCCATCGCGACGCCAGCGGTGTGGAACACGAGTGGAACGGCGAACACAGCGGCGAAGCCTGGCAACAAGGCCCGGTGATCCTGGCCTGGCCCGGCGTGCTCGCCAGCGGCCAATGGGAAGGCTACAACCTGGTGATCCACGAACTGGCGCACAAGCTCGACATGCTCAACGGTGACGCCAATGGCCTGCCACCGCTGCACAACGACATGCGCGTGCAAGAGTGGGCCCGTGTGATGCAGAGCGCTTATGACGATCTCAACCGCCAGCTCGACGCCGACCCCGATGTAGAGACGGTGATCGACCCCTACGCGGCGGAAAACCCGGCGGAATTTTTTGCCGTGACCAGCGAATATTTTTTCAGTGCCCCGGATCTGCTGGTCGACAGTTATCCACAGGTGTACACCCAACTCAGCCGCTTTTACCGCCAGGATCCCCTGACCCGCCTGACCCACCTGCAGGCGCACGATCCACGTTATCAGCCACAAGACGAATGACCGTACGACGTCTGGCGCATGGCATCGGCAACGGAATATGCCTATAATCGCCGCCACTTTTAGGCCAATCCGGCCAAGTTTCTTGGCCAATTAACGGGGGCAACGCCCAATGAGCTACAGCAAGATTCCGGCTGGCAAAGACCTGCCGAACGACATCTACGTCGCCATCGAGATTCCGGCCAACCACGCGCCGATCAAATACGAAATCGACAAAGACAGCGACTGCCTGTTCGTTGACCGTTTCATGGCCACCCCAATGTTCTATCCGGCCAACTACGGTTTCATCCCCAACACCCTGGCTGACGACGGAGACCCCCTCGACGTGCTGGTCGTCACCCCTTACCCGGTGACCCCAGGTTCGGTAATTCGCGCACGTCCGGTCGGTATCCTGAACATGACCGACGACGGCGGCGGCGATGCCAAAGTTATCGCAGTGCCACACGACAAGCTGTCCCAGTTGTACGTGGACGTGAAGGAATACACCGATCTGCCGCCGCTGCTGCTGGAACAGATCAAGCACTTCTTCGAGAACTACAAAGACCTCGAAAAAGGCAAATGGGTGAAGATCGACGGTTGGGGCAACGCAGACGCCGCCCGCGCCGAAATCATGAAATCGGTCGCCGCCTACAAAGGCTGATACCCGCTACTCATTGCCTGGCAATGTAAAAAAGCCCCGATTATTCGGGGCTTTTTTATGGGTAAAATTAAACATCAAGTTCAACTAACAGCAGCTTACGTTTAATAAAACGGCAAAACTGAAAAAACAGGCCACAACTAAGCAAAAACCTACACACCTAATTCAACGCATGGTTTATTTGCTTTGTTTTTCCGGCCAGTAAACTCGCGTTTATGAATAAATCAGGTGATCGTTTAAAAGCGCTATTACGGGAAGTTCATCTTTCCGCCTCCGACTTCGCCAAGAACCGCGGCGTCACGCCTCAACACGTGAACAACTGGTTCAAGCGCGGCGTGCCCATGGGCCGACTCAACGAGTTCGCAGAACTGTTGTGCGTGTCCAGCCGCTGGCTGCGCACCGGCGAAGGCCCCAAACATCCACCGGCCAACTTCCTGCTGGAAGGCTCGGACACTCGAAAAGGACTCGCCAGCACCCGCGAAGGACGCGGTAAATACCTCACAGGCCCCACCTGCGCCCCGGAAAAACTCGACGTGGAGATCCCCCTCCACCCCACGTTCACCTCAACCGAACGCATCCGCGTCTCCCTGCACACGCTCCAGACCCTCACCGTCAACCCCGACCGCGCGGTAGGCGCCTACATGGTCGACAACAGCATGATCGACATCATCCAACAAGGCGCCACCCTGGCCATCGACCGAGGCCGCACGCAAATCATCGACGGTGAAATCTACGCCGTCGAACACGACGGCATGCTGCGCATCAAATACCTCTACAACCGCCCCGGCGGAGGCCTGCGCATGCGCAGCCATAACGCCGGCGAACACCCCGACGAGTACCTCACCCACGAACAACGCTTCGAGCAAAACTTCCAGATCGTGGGCTGGGTCTTCTGGTGGTCCACCCTCAACAACCGCCGCCCACCCGTCCCGCTGGATGAACACCTGCTGGGCTGGGAAGGCTCTAAAACGGATCCGGAGGTGGGCAATTGAGGTGAATGTGGGTAGAATGCGCCGCACATTTGGCAGGGGGGTGGCTTTCAGCTACTGCCCTACCTGGCGATGCGGAGGAGTTCCCGCAGATGCCCCTACTATTCAGCCCGACGCAATGTGGGCTGAGCGATTTGAAGGCTGGTGAGGTTTGTCAAAAACAACCTGAGGCAGTCACAGAGAAGCCGGCCACAAGCCGGCTTTTTAATGTCTTTTTGAAAGCCACTCCCATCTACTGAAAATCGTGAGAGCCTTGCTACATCAAGGGTTTCAGCCTACTTTTATTCCCGTGACTTCCGTTTTCATCCATCGTCTTCCACAGCCAAGTGGGGGATCAAGTGGGGGACCAGAGGGCCGAAAAGATGGGCAAACTGACCGCAAAGTATGTCGAAAACGTGACCGAGCCAGGCACCTACGAAGACGGTGAAGGGCTGCGCCTTATCGTCAAAGCTACAGGGCGAAAAAACTGGGTGCTGCGGTTTCAGCTACACGGCAAACGACGGGAGATGGGACTGGGTGGCTACCCCCAGCTCGATCTAAAAATGGCCCGCGCGGCCGCCTATGAAAACAAAGTCCAGATCTTCAAAGGCACTGACCCACTCGCAAAACGACAGGCTGAACAAGCCGCTCAACGGGAAGCTCAACGCCGAGAACTGGCGCAGTTGATTACCTTTGAGAAATTGGCCACCGACTATCAAGATGCCCATGGTTCGAGCTGGTCGGAGAAATGGCGTAAGGGCTGGCTGAGGAAACTCGAACTCTATGCTTTCCCTACTATAGGGAAGTTGTCAGCCGACCAGGTCGAGACCAAACACCTGATCAAGGCACTGCAACCACTTTGGGCAACCAAAACTCGGACAGCCGACGAAGTACGTGGGCAAATCGAACAGATCCTGGACGCCGCCAGAGCTCAAGGTCTCAGGACTGGAGAGAATCCGGCACGCTGGCGCGGCCATCTGGAAAATCTCCTCAGCCGTCATGAGAAGAAGAAAGCGCGAAAACGTGTCCATCATCCAGCGCTTCGATGGCAAGACCTTCCCAAATTGATGCAAGCCTTAAGAAAAGACCCGAGCCATGTCTCGTCGGCGACTCAGCTTTTGATTCTGACCGGTGCGAGAACGCATATGGTGCGGTTTGCGCGGTGGGATGAGTTTGATCTGGACTCGAGTCGCTGGTCCTTGCCGGCCGAACGCATGAAGACGCGACAAGCCTTCGCAATCCCGCTAGCGCCGGAAGTGGTCTCCCTATTGAAAAGCCTTCCGAAAGTCGACGCCAAGAGCCCTTACATTTTTCCCGGACGCGGTCGCAGTGGCGTGATACACGCCAACGGCATCCGAAATCTGCTGCATGATCTTGGTTATGAGCACATCACTCGTCACGGCTTTCGTTCGACCTTTCGAGATTGGGCTGGTGAAAAAACGCCCTTCCCAAGAGAGATCTGCGAGCTGGCACTAGCCCATGATGAGCGCGGAGAAACGGAGAGCGCATATTCTCGGTCAGACTTCTTTGATAAGCGACGAGAGTTGATGAACGCATGGAGCATTTACGCCACATCCACACCGAAACGCACAGAGGAAGAGATCTGAAAACTCAGAAGGCCGATCGAGGTCACAAACCAGGCCCGCACGCAGAAGCTCACAGCCGCGGCCACAGTGGCGCAACCATCAATATCTGCGCAGGGACATGTTGTACCCAGCGGGTCCCTCCAAGTAGGGATGCGTAGCCTCCCTGCTTGGAGGGACCTTCATTAAAATAACGAGAACATCTTGGGAGTCTAGGGCGTACCACCGATTGCCAAGATGAACCACGACCCTGCCGTGACGCAGAATGACCATCAAATCGAGTCTTGACCCGAATTATCCATAAGCGTAGAAAAGATCGGGCAAAGCGCTGTCGTTGACAGCAACCCAGGTAGCCAGAACCTTTAAGGCTACGCCACACCGTGGTGGTTCACCCAAAGTGCGATTAGCGTCCGGCGGCTCGCACGGTCACAGCGATGTGATGGATGCCTACTTTTATCAGTGTGCCCACTGCAGCAACTCATACCCTTTCATAGCTGCCCTGCAGCAACCTATCCGCTTGGCCATTTCATTGCGCCAACCTGCGCCCGTCTCTTTCTTCCGGAAAGAGACGGGCGCTCCTACCGCTGCTGCAGCCCAACTCGTACAAGGCTTTGCGGCATTCCCTCTCGTGACAAACGGCGTGACAAACACCGAGGTCACCAGCAACAGCGATGCAGATGATGGTGCCGCAGCCCAGGGAATGGACTGCACCTGACTGACAGTCAGGCACGCCCCGGTCATCGCATCACTGCCTTCACCCGGCTCAAGATCTCACGGCGTTGGTCTAGTCAGCCAATGCAGCCTCTACCCGCCCACTTCCTTGGAAGTGTTCAGGAGGCCAGATCATGAGATGCCCAGGCTCCCGGTCGTAAAGAGCCGCCTGTCCCGCGTTAGTGGACAACCCTCACAGGTCGCAGGGGCCTTGATCCCTGATAACACTCAACATTCGTGGCGGGATGACGTGGGGAAAGTTTTAAAAGTTTTGGCTTCGAGCGGAATTTGATCATGGCATTAGTAGGTAGACGTAGCGGGCGAAATTTTGGTTATGGCCGGCAGCTGAGCTACGCCGGGCCGCAAGCGCTGAAAGACCTATTTGGCAGCGGGCATTACGGCACGGTCAAAGCGTACAGTGATCGCTGGCAGGCGTTTGTACACTGGTGTCGTTCGGAGGATGGACCAGGGTTTAATGATGCGCGACAAATTGATCGGCGGACCTTGTTGGCTTACGCCGGACATCTGCGTCAAGAAGTTGAACAACGTGCTATCGGCATCGCCAGCGCGCAAAACCGATTGTCCAGCGTGAACCGAACCATCGCCGCGCTTCGCGGTGATCAGTCCGTGAAAGTACCGAGCCCAAGCAAAGCTTTGGGAATGCGGCGCACCAGTGTTCGCACTGTGGCGACGCAAGGCCAAGGCCGCGAGCAAATGAAGAGGATCATAGAAGCACTCTGCGAACGTCGACAGGTGCGAGTTACTGCAATCGCCCTTTTGGCGCGAGAAACCGGAATGCGTTTACGTGAGGCCATTCTGGCCAATTTGCCCCGTCTGCGATATGAGGCCGAACAATTAGGGAGGATCAACATCCAGGACGGCACCAAAGGTGGTCGCTTGGGCGTTTCAGCACCCCGCTGGATTGTGGTGAACGATCATATCCGGGACGCACTGACCTTCGCCCAAAAAATATCACCGAGTGGACGCCGTAATTTGCTTGCTCCGGAGAAAGCTATATCGAATTCATGTGTAAAACCGTCCGACCTTCCCGAAATTTACTACATGAGAAGGGCTGAAAGGCATCCATGAGCTGCGAGCGGCTTATGCTTGGGGACGCTACGAGGAGATCACTGGCCAGCTTGCCCAAATTAATGGCGGTACATGTTGTCGAAAAAACCGAGCCCTCGATCAACAAGCCCAACTCCAAATCAGCCACGAGCTCGGGCATGGTCGTATTGACGTAGCTTCGGCGTGCATCGGTGGTCGAGCATGAGCAAGCCGTTCGATATCGAGCTATTTCTGACCCGAGTACTGACTGAGTCTAACGCCACCCGGCAGCGCCAGGTCCGACAGGCAAAAATCATCCAAGCCGCAATTTCAGAGCGCTGGAAACGAGACAATCCATGGACATGGCGATGAAAGCATCTAGCATGGATTCTGTATCAAGGCATTCCCCTGCGAGCGAGGGCAAAGCGCTATCAATATGGGCTCACGGCTCAGCTGATCACCCAGCATCTGGGAAAGTCTTGGCAGTTCAAACCTCCCCCCAAAGCCATCCATCCGCCGATTTCTGCCGGTTATTACGCTGACGATTACTAATCAAGTCGAAAAATCCCTAGGGGGGGACCACGAATGAAGCCGATTGGTTAAGCTACCGGCTAAGCAGTGCAAATCGCTAGCTCTGCCTCACGGAGTGAGAACCTCGAGGCTACGAGCAAATTCCTCCTCTGATTTTTGTGAAAAACGCCGTATTCTTATGGGCGTATGGAGAAGAAATTTTACGCTGCTGTCGATGAGATAAAGCGAAAACGCTGCCTTCGAGAAACGCGGCAAGCTCTATGGGAGAAGCAGGTGGCACAGACGTTCCTTTCTACTCGGATGGATGATTTGGGATGCTGGAGCACAAAAAAACCTCCCCGTTCCCGGTCAAAAATTAGCCTGTGACCAAGCGAGAAAAAAATTCACCAGAAGATTTAGCCCATGCATCCTGCGCTCGCTAAACTGACGACTGCATTCAAGAAGACGAAATCCAGTGACTGACGAACAGAAAAAGCAACTCGAACAAAAGCTATGGGACATTGCCAATACGCTGCGCGGGAAAATGAATGCCGATGAGTTCAGAGACTACATTCTCGGCTTTATTTTCTACAAATATCTTTCGGAACGCATGTGCAATTATGCGAACGAAATTTTGCAGGAGGATGGGATTGATTTTATCTCCATCGATGCGACCACAGTAGAAGGGCAATTATATCTTGCAGCGGTACGGGAGGCTTCTGTCGAAGCGCTGGGGTATTTCCTGAAACCGTCCGAATTATTTAGCAGCGTCGCCAAGCGTGGAGCTTTGCCAGGACAATTTATTTTGTCCGATCTGACAAACATCTTAAATAATATTCAACGCTCAACGATGGGTACTGAGTCGGAGGAAGACTTCGACCACCTCTTCGAAGATCTCGACTTGACCTCTACTAAACTGGGTCGATCAGAAGAGGCAAAGAACGCACTGATTGTCAAAGTTCTAACGCACCTTGACGAAATAGACTTCCGCCTGAAAGATGCAAATTCAGACATCCTTGGCGACGCTTATGAATACTTAATTGGCAAGTTTGCTAGCGGTGCGGGTAAGAAAGCCGGGGAGTTCTATACACCTCAAGAGGTCTCAACTGTAATCGCAAGAATTGTTACGGTAGGCAAGACCCGATTGAAGTCGGTCTATGATCCTACATGTGGTTCTGGGTCCCTGTTGCTACGTGTCGCACGTGAAGTTGAAGAAGTAGGCGACTTCTACGGGCAGGAAATGAACCGAACCACTTATAACTTAGCGCGCATGAATATGATCTTGCACGGGGTGCATTATCGTAACTTCAGTCTCCGTCAAGAAGATACACTAATCGCGCCCCAGCATGAAGGCTTAATGTTTGAAGCTGTTGTAGCGAACCCACCTTTCTCAGCTCAGTGGTCTGCAAACAAAATCTTTGAAACGGACGACCGTTTTGCTCAATATGGTCGGCTTGCACCTTCGTCAAAAGCAGACTTTGCCTTTGTCCAACATATGCTGCACCACCTTGATGACAATGGCACTATGGCAGTAATTTTACCGCATGGTGTGCTGTTTAGGGGAGCTGCAGAGGGCGCAATAAGAGAGTATCTGATAAAGGACCGCAATTGGCTTGATGCTGTAATTGGTTTGCCCGCAAATATTTTCTATGGCACTTCAATTCCCACATGCATCTTGGTCTTCAAGAAATGTCGCGAAAATGAAGATATACTATTTGTTGATGCCTCCAAACACTTTGAGAAGGCTAAAAACCAAAACTATCTCCGCCCCAAGGATATTGACCATATTGTCACCGTATACTCGACACGGGCAGAGGAAGCTCGTTTCAGTCATCGAGCAAGCCTAGCAGAAATTATTGAGAATGAATATAATCTTAATATACCTCGCTATGTAGAAGCGTTCGAAGAAGAAGAACCTGTGAATTTGGCCGCCATCGTGACCGAATTAAAAGAACTTAGTATAAAAATGGCTCCCTTAGATAAGACTATTCAAAGTTACTGCAAAGAACTTAATTTGGAAAGTCCTGTATGAACTTGCCCAAGCTGAGATTCCCTGAGTTTTCAGGCGACTGGAAGCAAAAGAAAATTTCATCTTTTTTGGAGCCTGTTGGTATACCTGCAAAAGTGCTGCCTGAAGAGCAATATCGTGAAATTGGCGTTAGGTCTCATGGGAAAGGTATTTTTCACAAAGAGCCTGTTTCTGGGGCATCTCTAGGCGAAAAGCGGGTTTTTCACGTTGTTCCATACACATTGGTTTTCAACATAGTTTTCGCTTGGGAACAAGCCCTCGCGATTTTGTCCGATGATGAGACCGGCTTCATCGCATCTCATCGCTTTCCAATGTTTGCCGAAAAGGATGATCAATCGTATCTTCCCTTTATTCGTAAGTTTTTTCTTCGCCCGCAGGGGAAGGCTCTACTTGAAATGGCATCACCGGGTGGTGCGGGACGAAACAAAACGCTAGGCAAGCAAGCGTTTCTCAACCTCAAAGCAGTAATACCTCACCGAGACGAACAAAAGAAAATTGCGTCGTTTTTGGAAGCAGTTGACTCGCGCATGTTAGGAATGCAGCGAGAGCGAGACTTACTCGCGAGCTACAAGACGGGGTTGATGCAAAGGCTGTTTAACCAAGATCTGCGATTTACCAGCGATAGTGGCGAGCCCTTCCCCGATTGGGAAGAGAAGCGATTGGGAGATATGTTCGATTGGGTTAGAACAAATAATCTCTCTCGAGAATACCTAACTACCGAGGGCGGATCAGTTCAGAACATACACTATGGCGATATTCATACCAAGTACAGTGCCAACTTCCGACAGTCTCGGGAACAAGTACCATTTGTCCACGAATCTGCACCGATAAAAGACTTTACAGCAGCGGAGTACTGTCGTGTTGGAGATGTAATAATCGCTGATGCTTCTGAGGATTACGCTGATATTGGTAAAGCAATCGAAATAGTTGAACTGAGTGATATCCCTCTCGTAGCCGGTTTACATACCTATATTGCGCGCCCAAAAATTGAACAACTGGTTGTTGGGTTTTCTGGATATCTTTTACGCAGCGCACCGATGCGTAAGCAAATCATGCGGGTTGCTCAGGGCATTTCCGTACTGGGCGTGTCTAAGGGAAACTTATCCGGTCTGAAATTTTGGCTTCCTCACCCCGACGAACAACGCCAAATTGCTGGCGCCCTATCAGCTATAGATGCAAAAATTGATGCTATAACTGTTCAGATCAATCAGCTTGAGCATTTCAGTAAGGGACTGCGTCAGCAGTTATTTGCCTAATATGATGGAGCCAGCAATCAAGATCATTGTGGAGAATGCGGTAGAATATCCACAATTCCGTTACTACATCCGATTAATGAAAAAGGCCGAGTTAAACCTTTTTTCACAACCGGACATCAGCATTGAAATATGTAAGTCTTTGATTGAGGGAGTTTCGAAGTCGGTTATCCTCGATTTTGCGCCAGATACTGATCCAAAAAAATTAAGTAATATGGATGTTTCACCGCTTGCGAAATGGGCGTGCCAACTCCTAAAACAGGATAATACCGTCATCGAGGATGAATTTGCTCGCCGCGTTGCGTCCGTCGCCGAGTTTCTTGGCGTATTGCGAAATGAGCGTGGCGACGTCTCCCACGGTCGGGCAGTGCCAAAACCAGTACAGAGTAACGACAAGCTTTCTGCGGTAATCTTCCAGGTCTCAAGTGGGCTCCTGACCTATATGCTAGACAGCTTTTTCACCGCAAAGCGTCTTGCCAGGATAGCCATACCACCAGAGCCGGAACCGGATACCCGAGAAGAAGATAACTCCTTAGACCTAGAGCAAGTCGAATATGAGACCAATCTAGAGTTCAATAATTGGCTGGATGATCATTACCCTTATGAGGGCAAATTAAACTACAGCTTCGCACTATACGCCCTATACTATGAGGACTACTTGGTCCAGCTTGAAATCTATCAGGAAAGTCTAGAGAGCGAAGATCTATGATTCAGTCCGAGGCACAGCTTGAAATCGGCTTGGTCAATCGCCTTAATGAACTAGGCTGGTCCTCTGTATCAATACCTGATAGTGCGGCGCTGCGCTCCAACCTACAGGTGCAATTAGAGGAACAAAATGGAGTTCTATTTTCTGATGGCGAGTTTACCCGCGTTTTAAACCACCTAACGAAGGGCAATGTTTTTGATAAGGCAAGTATCCTGCGCGGCCGGTACGCACTACTGCGCGATGATGGTACTACGGCCTATATTCATTTCTTCAACTCTCATGAGTGGTGCCGCAATCGCTATCAGGTTGCTACCCAAGTGGCTCAAAGCGGCATTTATAATAATCGCTACGACGTCACGCTGCTCATAAATGGCCTACCGCTCGTACAGATTGAGCTGAAGCGTCGCGGCATGGAACTGAAAGAAGCATTTAATCAAATTAACCGTTACCAGCGTCATTCGTTCGGGGCCGAAGGTGGTTTATTCCAATATGTCCAAATCTTTGTGATCTCCAACGGAGTTAACACAAAGTACTATGCCAATAATCGCGACCAAGATTTTAAGCAGACCTTTTTTTGGGCGGACGAAGAAAACCAGCAAATCACCCAGCTTGACTCTTTCGCTGATGCGTTTCTTGAGAAATGCCACATATCGAAAATGATCGCAAAGTATATTGTTCTTCATCAAAGCGATCAAATACTAATGGTACTGCGCCCTTATCAATATTACGCTGTCGAATCCATCGTGACTCGTGTAATGACGGGCCGAAAGAACGGCTATATTTGGCATACAACTGGATCCGGAAAGACCCTGACAAGTTTCAAAGCTTCACAATTGCTCATCGAAAACCCCAAGGTGCACAAGGTAGTTTTCGTAGTGGATCGGGCGGATCTAGACTATCAAACGACGAAAGAATTTAACTACTTCGCAGAAGGATCCGTAGATGGAACAGACAATACAAAGGCTCTTGTCAGCCAACTTTCAGGAGACCATCGCTTAATAGTAACGACTATACAAAAGCTGAATACAGCGATCACTCGTGACAAATATGATAATGCTCTGCAGTCCGTGAAGGACCAACGGGTAATTTTCATTTTCGATGAATGCCACCGCTCGCAATTTGGCGACACTCACAAGAATATTGTGGCCTACTTCAGCAAGGCGCAGATGTTCGGTTTTACTGGCACACCAATTTTTGCTGACAACTCAATCGGTAAACGCACAACGAAAGACCTCTTTGGAGAGCGCCTCCATCGATACGTTATCACCGACGCTATTAATGACGAAAACGTCCTGCGATTCTCGGTCGAATACTGGGGCAAGCTCAAGCGAAAAGATGGTAGTCTTATTGATGAAGAAGTAGCAGGGATCAATACTCAAGAGTTTTTTGACAATCCGGATCGCATAGAAAATACTGTTGACTGGATAATTAAGAACCACGACAGGAAAACTAGAGGACAGCAATTCGGTGCAATTTTCTGCGTCAGCTCCGTCAATGCGCTGATTGCCTATTATGACGCGTTCAAACGACGAGAGAATGAAGGCGCTCACAAATTAAAAATCGCAACAATTTTTACCTACGCTGCCAATGAAGAAGATGCGAGCGCAAACGGACTAGTTAGCGATCCAGACTTCGACCTAGGCCCGGACACACCCGAAACACGCTACAACCGGGATCGATTGAGTGAGTTCGTAGCTGACTATAATGCTATGTACCGCACAAATGAAAGCGTGAAGGACGGAAAAGGATTTTATATTTATTATAAAGCTTTAGCCAAACGTATAAAGGACCGAGATAAAAAGGGCTTTGTTCCAGCGGAAGGATTGGACTTGTTAATCGTAGTCAATATGTTCTTGACAGGATTTGACTCCAAGACACTAAACACACTGTATGTAGATAAAAACCTGAAGCACCATGGACTGATACAAGCCTTCTCACGTACAAATCGAATCTTTGGCCAAGTTAAATCACAAGGCAATATAGTCTGCTTCCGAAATCTCAAATCCAAAACGGATGAGGCGATCACCTTATTTTCTAACAAGGACGCGCATGAGACTATTTTGCTGGAACCTTTCGAGGAATACTTTTCTCAATTCGAAGAGTCATTATCTCGCCTCCGGCGCATCGCCCCTACCCCCGACGATGTAAGTCATCTAAAGTCCGAAAACGAAAAGCTATCATTTGTCCGAGCATTTCGAGCTCTAATTCGCATCCGCAACGTAATGGCAAGCTTTGTCGACTTTGACGCCAACTCTCTTCCGATACAACCTCAAGAATTTGAAGATTACAAGAGCAAGTATCTCGACATATACGATCAAACAAGAAGTCCAGAAAAAACTGAAAAAGCCTCAATTATTGAAGAGGTTGATTTCGAGCTGGAGCTAATTCAGCGCGACGAAATTAATGTGGCCTATATTCTGGAGCTGCTATCTAGCGTGGCACGTGGCGGCGATGGTATTGATAGTTCCTCTTTTCAAGCCAGACGCAAGCAAATTGTAGAGCTTCTGAGTTCCGAGACTCAGTTACGGAGCAAGAGAAGTCTGATCGAGGCCTTCATTGAAGAGCATATGACATTAGTCATTAAAGGCGACAATCTTCGCGAACCATTCGAAAAGTTCTGGAACAATGCTCGAGAAGAAGAAATTAATAAATTTTGCTTGGAGGAATGCGTCAGTCATGAAGCACTTCTAGACATGATCGCGCGATATCAATTCACTGGAAAAAGCCCACTTGGTGATAACGTTATATCTGCGCTAACAGTCAAGCCGAGCATCTTAAAGCGCAAAATGGTTATCGAACGAGTCACACAAAGACTCAGCGAGTTCATTGCAACCTTTGACGAAAGCATTGGTGATATTGACTCGTAGACTTCAAAAAATCTTAGCTAATTAAGAGCCAGCGGATAAAAACCACTGACAAAACAATGTATAAAGCTTTCGACATAACGGTGCACCAAGCTTGGTAAATTTAGATGAGCGCTCCGAAATAATCAGAGTGCTCTTCTAGCAAGGCGGCTGCGATGTCAGATTCAGTGCTCCCCTAGAGATATCGCAGCCGAGATTAGCATTATCAATGCATACAACTCACCGAGAAGATCTTCTTTTGCCGTTAGGCTGTCTGTTGCGATTAGATAGGATTCGTAAAAAGGAAAAAGCCAAATACGGTAATCACTTGCGCATTTTATATGGTCCTCCATCGATGAATTCCCTTTTCTCCTGGTCGATATAGATACATCGCCAATGCGCCTCTTCCTTCAGATTACCGCAGAGCCATGTGTTGTATTTTTTACCCGAATTGCTCTCCCTTGGTTAAGACCAAGCCATGCACAGGTGCTTACAGCACTAAATGAAAATCCCAAAAATTTCACCACCGAAGCACTCATAGAACACGCGCCCTTATAGGAGTACAAATCAAGCCCTGTAACCCAAAAAAGGTCGGACGACTGCTGTGTGAAAGCATTTAAAAATGGGGGACCAAATGGGGGATCTCCGCTAGCCAATAATACAAAAAATCTTTTAAATTCAAATATATAAATTAATTAAAAGCTAACCACAAGCCGGCTTTTTAATGTCCGTATGAAAGTCATTCTCTTGCCCTCCAAAAGCCACGATAGCCTTAGCTATATCACAGGTTTGCATCGCCCAGCTTCTCTGGACACCTTGAAAGCTCATTAGACTGCCCCCGGCAAGGCTCGCATATGCCGGATGGTGGATTCATTACGCAGGTAAAGCGCTAGGACAAACCATTTGCCGTGCACAATGGCTTACGCTTTATCAGCCTCAGCATCGCCCACGTCAGGGAAAGTTGAGTAATCGTTAATTTATACTCGCCTATCGATTCGCACAAAACGTAGTCATCACAGGGAAGCGTCCATGTCCGTTCCAACTTACGATCAGTTCATCGAGCCCATCCTGCGCTTTCTCGCCACCAAGCCCGATGGCGTTCCTGCTCGAGAGGCCCATGAGGCGGCTGCCAACCGCTTACAATTGACTGCAGAACAACGTGAAGAATTGATCGCCAGTGGACAGGCTACCTATAAAAACCGAGCCGGCTGGGCGCACGACCGACTCAAGCGGGCAGGCCTCTCCAGCAGCGCAAAACGCGGGTATTGGAAGTTAACAGACGCCGGAGTGGCCTACGCCATGGAACATCCAGTCCCTCTGCCATCCGATGAAGTGGAGCATTTAGCCATTGGTTATATGAATGTGAAACTGAAGGTTGCTTCCGACGCTGCGCCGCTTGATGACGAAACGCCTGTTGAACCCGCCGTCACCTCTGCCACCGCCAGCCCGGATGACCGGCTCGAGCAAGCGCTCCAGGAACTGCGCGCAGCCACGGCTGCCGACCTTTTGGATAACTTGCTACAGGTGAGCCCTACCCGCTTTGAAGTGATTGTGCTGGATGTGCTTCATCGCTTGGGATACGGCGCCAGCCGCAATGACTTGCAGCGTGTTGGTGGCTCGGGGGATGCCGGCATTGATGGCATCATCTCGCTCGATAAGTTGGGACTGGAGAAGGTGTATGTTCAAGCCAAACGCTGGCAGAACACGGTAGGCCGTCCTGAGCTGCAGGCGTTTTACGGCGCACTCGCCGGGCAAAAAGCTAAGCGCGGAGTGTTCATCACAACCTCTGGGTTCACGGTACATGCCGTCGACTTCGCTAAATCGGTTGATGGCATTGTGTTGGTGGATGGCACGCGACTGGTACATCTGATGATGGAACATGAGGTCGGTGTTACCTCGCGACTGTTGAGGCTGCCGACGTTGGATCGGGACTATTTTGATGAGGAGTGATTTGTAAGCGCTAAAGATGCGCAGCCCCCCTTTGGCCCTTGTAGCCTACAGCGATGGCACATTAGAATCAAAACGCATACCTGCTTACCCCCACGGATAAGGGGTGGGAACAGCTTGGACAATAGCCTGTTTAGATAAATGCGTAGGTCACGGAGACCGCAATGTCAGACACCAAAAGCATCAGGGATCAATTTTTTGTTTACCATCTCACCTCCATTGAAAACTTGGATGGGATTTTCAAAGAGGGCCTGAAGCCTCGGGCTAGTCTCGTTGACTTCACTGACGTAGCAGACAGCGAGATTCTCAAGAAGCGTAAAGCTTTGAAGCTTGACACTTATGTGCCCTTTCATTGGTTTGCTGCCAACCCCTTTGATGGGCGTGTGCAACTTGATCGACCCAAATCAAAATTCGCGCTGATCTCTGTTTACAGAACATTTGCCAGGGAGAACGGCTGGATGGTTATCCCCCATCACCCACTCGCCGATGAGGCAATTCAGCTACTTGACTACGATACTGGCCACAGAGCGATTAACTGGGCAGTGATGGACACTCGGGACTATAAAAAAGCTGAGTGCAAAAACATTTGTATGGCTGAATGCCTCTCTCCCGACGTGGTATCCCCCAAATCCTTTTCCAGAATTTATGTACCAAACGATGAAGTCAAAAAGCTTTGTGAGGCTAAACTGGGCGCAGCCAAGCTCACGACTCCAATCACGGTAAATCCTGGAATGTTTCTATAAATGAATTACAGCAGTCTGAATCCAGAAAAAGCGTTGATCTGGCGCATAGTCCATCGCGATAATCTGCCCTGGATTCTGGACAACGGCCTGCACTGCGCCAGCTCCGAGGTGCAGGCACCGCAGTACGTGAACATCGGCAACACTGACTTAATCGACAAGCGCCGCACGCGCTGCGTTCCTATTGCGCCTGCGGGCGTGTTGGCCGATTACGTACCCTTCTACTTCACGCCCTTCTCTGTGATGATGAAAAACATTCACTCCGGGTGGAGCGTTCAGCAACGCAGCAATGACGAGATTGTGATTCTGGTCTCCAGCCTGCCACGCGTCGCCGAGCTTGGCCTACCGTTCGTCTTCACAAATGCACACGCCTACCCGGATTGGACAGACTATTACAACGATCTGGATAATCTCCACAAGATTGATTGGTCTATCCTTCAACGGCGCGATTTCAAACGTGACCCCGATGACCCCCGCAAAATGGAGCGTTATCAGGCAGAAGCGCTGATTCACCACCACCTACCGATTACAGGACTCCTTGGCATCATGTGTTACACCGATGCTGCAAAAAAACGCATAGAACACGACGTCGCCGCCAGAGGCCTGACGTTGTCCGTCCATGCGCGTCCGGGATGGTATTTCCAATGATCAGATTCACCCAAGGCAACCTTCTGGAAGCCAACACCGAAGCCCTCGTCAACACGGTGAATACCGTAGGAGTGATGGGTAAAGGCATCGCGCTGATGTTCAAAGAGCGTTTTGCGGAGAACTATCGTTTGTACGCGACGGCCTGTAAGGCTGGCGAGGTAGAAACAGGCAAGGTTCACGTAACCGCAGTCAACGAACTGGAAGGCCCGCGTTGGATCGTTAACTTCCCGACCAAACGTCACTGGCGATCACCTTCGCAGATGGCATGGATAACCGAAGGTCTGCATGATCTACGGCGTTTTCTGATTGAAAACCATGTGAAATCCGTGGCTGTTCCGCCGTTGGGTGCGGGTAACGGGGGGCTGAAATGGCCGGAAGTTCGCGAGCAGATCGTTGATGTTTTAAGTGATTTGGATGTCGATGTGCTGGTATTCGAGCCTTCCAATCAGTATCTGAATGTCGCCAAACGCAGCGGTGTGGAGAAACTCACACCGGCCCGCGCGCTTATTGCCGAACTGGTGCGGCGGTATTGGGTGTTAGGCATGGAATGCAGCTTGCTGGAGATTCAGAAGCTGGCCTGGTTCCTGGAACGCGAAATTGAAAAGCGGCCAGGCCTCAAGAACCCGCTGGACCTTAAATTCGTTGCTCACAAGTACGGGCCATATGCCAATCGTTTGGAGCATCTGCTTAACAATCTGGATGGTAGTTATCTGCATTGCAATAAGCGCATCAATGATGCGGAAATCAGCGATGTCATCTGGTTTGACCAGGACCGTAAGGCCTTTCTTCAAACCTACCTCAACACGGAGGCCAAAGAGTACTCACAAGCCTTGGAGTGCACCGCCGAGTTGATTGACGGTTTTGAGTCTCCATTTGGGATGGAGCTGCTGGCGACTGTTGATTGGCTGCTGAGTCAGAAAAATGTTTCCCCTACAGTCCCGCAGGTGCGTGAGGCATTGAAACATTGGGAGGGCGGAGCAGGAGCTGGGGCCCGAAAGAACAAGCTGTTTGATGATCAAGCGCTCGAGATCGCGCTCAAACGGCTTACATTCAATCATTCCCAAGCTCGACTGCCGCACAAATTGGAAATGGATGCATTGATATGTCGCCAATAAAGACATGAAGACAAAACGTGTCGCAAAAAACAATAAATAACGACATGAGCTGCGTTCTGTCTGGCGCATACCTTCTTAGCGGTTGCAGTTTGATCAAGGTTCCCTCGCCTCTAATGCGGCACTGAAAAGCTCCGCCATCAATACCTGAGTCCGCCAGCCAGCTCGGCTCGTGATAGGCGGCAACCGCTCATGTAGAGCAGTACGGCATCAGGTCAGCAACTTGCTGACCTGATGCAAATGTCACATCACCTCGGCTGCAAACACTCCACAGCCCGATCCGCCACCATCTTCGCCATCTCCACCAAATGCATCACTGCCCTCTGCGGTGCAGGCACCGGCTCACCGAGCATTTGCGATGTCGCCACCGCACAGTGCAGCAACTCAGCCACACGCACCCAGGCATCCTCGAAGCTGAGCTCTTCGTTGACCGTGAATGGGTAAGGCGTGAGCGGAGAAAGAGAATCCGAAACGATGTTTTCCATGGCACAACTCCAATTAAAAGTGTGTACCAATCGAATCCGGGCGACTAAACCCGATCACTGAATAGGCAGTGACGATCCGCAGCCTAGTCAGGCATTTCCGCTGGCGCAAGCGGTTGGGATTCCGCTCGGAAACGTCCTGCAATTGAAAGGGATAGGTACTGCTGGCCCTTTGATCATCGTCACCTATTAGTTGACGGTATGACCTATTTCAGCCGATTTATCCCAATTCGATCCCCCATTAATCTGTGCCCATGTTGAACGCAACGCCCAAACCCACTTAAACAAAAAGGATTCAACCATGAGCACTGCAACCTACAACCGCTTGAACAAAGACGACGCCATTGTTCTGTTGGTCGACCACCAGACCGGCCTGATCTCCCTGGTGCAGGACTTCTCGCCCAACGAGTTCAAGAACAACGTGCTGGCCCTGGCCGACCTGGCCAAGTTCTTCGACCTGCCGACCATCCTCACCACCAGCTTCGAGCAAGGCCCCAACGGCCCGATCGTACCGGAGCTCAAAGCGATGTTCCCGGACGCGCCGTACATCGCCCGCCCCGGTCAGATCAACGCCTGGGACAACGAAGACTTCGTCAAGGCGATCAAGGCCACCGGCCGCAAGCAGATCATCATTGCCGGTGTGGTCACGGATGTGTGCGTAGCGTTCCCGACCTTGTCGGCGCTGGCGGAAGGGTTTGATGTGTTTGTAGTGACCGATGCGTCCGGTACCTTCAACACCACGGTGCAGCAAGCAGCCTGGAGCCGCATGACACAGGCCGGCGCGCAGATGATGAACTGGTTCTCGGTGGCCTGTGAGCTGCACCGCGACTGGCGCAACGATATCGAAGGGCTGGGGAATTTGTTGTCCCAGCGGATTCCTAACTATCGCAATTTGATGAACAGCTACTCGGCGCTGACTGCTCGTCAAGACTAAGGTAACGACATCCCTTCAATAGGGTAATACGTAGCAGCTGTCGAGCCCTGGCGAGGCAGCTGCTACGCCAGGGGAACGCTCAAAATCACGCCCCGTCAATCCAGGATCAAATGCGGCAGAAACCGGCTCGAATCCTTGGTGATCAAACTGTTGTCCTCCCGCACACCAATCCCCGCCGCCTGATCACCTATCACCCAAGACCCGATCAGCGTGTAGCTGTCGTCAAATTTCGGCAACGGTGCAAACTCCTGAAGGATAAAAGGCGCATCGGTGTAGGGACCGTCTTCTTTGACGATCAGACCGTCGGCGGTTTGCAGTTCGATGTTGGCGCCTTCGCGCGAGAAGAACGGCTTGCGCACCCAGCCCTTTGGCACGGCTCGGCCTGGCTCGGTATCCAGGTGGGCCGCGAGCAGGTTGGGGTGGCCTTTGTTGAACTCCCACAACAGCGGCAGGATGCCTTTGTTGGAAAGAATGGACTTCCACGCAGGCTCGAAAAACTGCGTGTCACTCTGGGCAATCGCGGTACCAAAGGGTTCGTGGAAGATAAATTCCCAGGCGTGCAGTTTGAACAGGTGAGGAATCCAGCGATCCTGCAGGTCGACGAAACGGCCTTCGCTGGTCAGGCCGATGTCTTCGATATCGATGTGACGTGATTCGATGCCGACCTTTTCCGCGACCAGACGCAGGTAATCCGTGGTGCCTTTGTCTTCGATCGAGTCTTTCATCGAAGCAAAGTAGAACGGCTGGTTGAGCTGCAATTGAGCGAAAGCCTGATGCAGTTTGGTGTCGATGCTGTTGAATTGGTCGGCGTGCCTGGGCAGCAAGCCGCGTTCGATGCACTGCTCCAGCCAGCCCCATTGAAACGCCGCCGCCTCATACAGGCTGGTTGGCGTGTCGTAGTTGAGCTCCAGCAATTTGGCCGGCCCGGTGCCGTTATAGGAAAAATCCATGCGGCCATACAGGTGCGGGTGGCCTTCGAGCCATGAGGTGCGAATCATGTCGTAGAACGGCGCGGGAATGCTCAGGCGCTCCAGCAGCGCCTCGCTCTGGACCACACGGGCCACGAGGTCCATGCACATGTCATGGATCTCGGTGGTCGGGTCTTCGAGGTCGCGCTCGATTTGCTTGAGCGTGAACTGGTAATACGCGCGCTCGTCCCAGTAAGGTTCGCCGTCGATGGTATGGAACAGAAAGCCCAGGCTGTCGGCGGTCTGTTTCCAGTCATGACGCTCTGCGCAATGGATCTTCTTCATGGCCCGGGCTCCTTAACTGCTCGACCCGCCGCCGCCCCAGCCACTGCGTGCGCTGGCCTTGCTGCCAAAGCCGCCACGGGAGGTGGCCGAGGCAACGGCGCTCGACTTGCTGGAGGAACGCAGGGTATTGGCGTAATCGCTGCTGCCATACCTGGCCTGGTTGGACCGGCCGAATGTCGCCCCATTGGAGACGCGCTGATTGAGTGTCGAGTTGCCATAGTCGCCGCGATCATCGCGGTAGCGATACACCGGCTCGGAGCGGTAGCTGTTGCGATTATTACTGAGCATGTTGCCGATCAACAGGCCGGTCAGCAGGCTGCTGGTGGAGAAGCCTGAGCCGCCATTGCTCACTTGCGAGCCAGGCACTTGCGCTTGGGCGGCGTCCACCTGGGACTGTGTCACTTGGCCTTCGGCGGTCAGTTCGAAACCGCCCAGCTTGGGGATGAACTGGCCGTTGGAGTCCAGCTGGCACCAGCCGGCGACAAAGTCGGCATCGCAATCGGCCTGGCTGGCGTACACCGGGGCGATGCGGCGGTGCTCGGCCATGGCCGTCATATAGGCATCCGAGCACACGTCCACCGGCAGCTTTTCATCGGCACATTGCTGGACCGACTGGAAGTTGTACTTCTTTTGCAAATCGTAGGTTTTTTCCGTCGGCCCGCAGCCGGATATCGCCATGGCGACCGAGGCGGCCAGCGAAAGCTGGACGTACTTGCTTCGTTTCATCGTGAGCTCCGTGCGCAATCAGTTCTGGGAAGGCGTCATGCACGCGGCATTCAACATGCCGACGCTGATGGCCACCGCAGCCACGTAGATGCCGGCGGCGAGCTCGCCTTTCTTGATGCGCGCAGAAGTGCCTTTGAGCACCAGGCTGGTCACCAGGAACGCCAACAGTTGGACGATGGCCGCGATCAATGCCCAAACCACGAAGTCGAGGATGCTGATCGAGTAGGCAATGACGTTGCTGGCTGGAATGGCGAAACCGATGATGGCACCGCCCAGCGCGACCGCAGCCGACACGTTGCCCGCACGGATCAGTTCGAATTCCTTGTGCGGCGTGAGGCGGGTATAGACGAACTGGAACAGTGCGAACAGTAAGGCAGCCCCCAGGAGGTAGCTGACAAACCCGAACACAGCCGCTTTGTTCAGGGAGATGGAGAGAGCTTCTAGCATGGATGACTTCCTTTTTCAGAGCGCATTCAGGTCGGTTGTGTACAGCGAAATGCCCAGCGACGTGCTCAGGCTGACGGTGCCTTCGGCGTCTTCTTCGACGGAAAACAGCAAAAACTCTCGACGGTCGGTCAGGCCTGTGTCGCGGGCGTACAGCATTGAACGGTGTTCGACAATGTAGGAATCTTCTGGATTGATCACTTGCTCGCTCATCGCCACCAGTTCTGTCTGCCCCTCCTCGCCCCCCCACACACGGGCGTATTCCACGCCGTTGTGGGTGTAGGTCGGCAACCCGATCAGGCTTTGTGGACCCGCCAGCCGACGCAGTTCCGCTTCACTGCCGATAGTGACGTAACTCAGGTAGTTGAACAGGATCACCGACTCGACCTGCCCGGCGATATCGCCTGTGGTGTGCACCTGCAGCCAGTAATCTTCGTCGTTCATGTAGTAGCGCGACAGCCAGGTCGACTGCCCCAGGTCAACGGTGCCGTTACTCCAGATCTCCTGGGAGCCGGGGATCACCACCGAGGTTTTCCCGTCGAGCAACAACTTCAGGGTCGTGTCAAATATCACGCCTTTGCCCGGTGCCAGGCCCAACGGACCTGTAGTTGGCAGAGTGGTGCCGGCAGAGCCTTTCGACGCTGTATTCGCGTTCGGGGCCTCAAGCCCCATCAATTGTTTAAGCCATCCCATTGGAAATTTCCTTGAGGCGGGTGGAGGCGATATAGAAGAGTTCGCCGCCTTCAACGCGCGTGGCACTGGGCGGGTTGATCGAGGGTTGCCGGTCACCTTTGGCGCGATAGCCGATAAGGGTAGCGTTGTGGTGCTCTTTCATCTGCGTGTATAGATCGCCGAACGTGGCTTCAAAAGCCTCGGGCAATTTCATCAGGTATTGAGTGGCGCCTTGCCCTACGCACAGCAGCTCATTAATGACGACTGACGAACCCGGATCCTGGGAGGCGCGTACCAACATCTCGATAGCCATGCTTGAGGTGCATTCCAGACGGGGCGCGTAGGAGCTGGCGAGGGCGGCAATTTCACTTTCATTGAAGTGGGCGACTACATGCCCTACAGGACTCAGCTGATTCACCGCCAGTACGGTGGCCAGGGTCAGATCGTCGGACGGGGTACGCACCAGCACACGCTCGGCCCCCGGAACCCCGGCACGCAGTAAGAACGCCGTAGAGGACAGGCTTTCACCACGAATGAACGCCGCCTTGCCCGGCATCGGGTTTTCCTCGAGGGAGCAGTCGCAGATGACGATCAGGTTGTCGTTCGAGGTTTCGTCCTGAAGCAACAATTCAATGACCCGCTCGCTGCACGCCCCTTCCCAGCCAATGAGCACCGTATGGCCAACCTTGCCGGTGAAATCGCCTTTGCCCTTCATACCTTTTCTCCATGCATCGATAACACTGCTGGTGGTTTTGCCGATGGCTGCCGTCAACAGCGCAATGCCCCCGAGCATGACCCAGGTAGCCACAAAAACGCGCCCCGCCGCTGTCTGCGGCGCGAGATCGCCGTAGCCGACGGTAAGCGTGGTGGTGAGATAGAAGTAAACAAACGTGGCCGCAGCGGTGAGGTGCTGTTCGCCCAGCAATACAAGGCCCAGATAGGCCGTGCTCAGGTGTACTCCCAGGGCAACGACCAAGCCTGCCCAGCCGAATCGGTGAAAGAGGGACGAAGCGTACAGGCGCAATAAAAGAAAAATCGACATATCGTCCCTGGCTCCCTGGGGTACTTGATCCCTCATGGCGTCGCCTCTACGTCTGGAGGCTCTCGCGCATTCAGCCGGCATTAAACCTGCTGCGCGGCGTCGAGAGAAGTACCTTGGCTGCAATAAATCCGGCGAACGCACCAAAAAGATGGCCTTCAAAGGAAACGCCCTGGCGAGGCAGAAAGCCAACGACCAGGCCGCCGTACAATAAAGCCACGACACTGGCCGTTATCAGGTTGCTCCAACTGCGGTGAAACCAGGCGCGAGACAACAGGTAGGCCCATAGCCCAAATACCCAGCCGCTGGCACCGATGTGCAGACCTGCAAAACCGAACAACCAGACCAGCGAGCCGCCCAGCACAATAATGATCGCGCTGACGGCCATAAACCGCTTGACTCCTTCGATGATGACCAGGGTGCCCAGTATCAAAAAGGCAATCAGGTTCGCACTCAGGTGGGCAAAGGATGCATGCAAAAACGGTGAGGTGAGGATGCCGGGCAACCCGTGCATCGTTCTCGGGATCAGTCCGAACGCCATAAGGCTGTAACCGGTCACGGCATTGAGCAATTGCAGCGCGACCATGAACAGGGCCAAGCCTGCGATTATCTTGAAACCGTTAAGGGCACCCATCCCGACCTCGACACCTCGACATAAAAAAGAAGGGCAACTGATGCCCTTCTCGCGGCGGCGTCGCTTACTCGGCTGACTTTTGCTTCAGGCGTTCCAGAATCGCGTTGGCGCTGCCTTCGTTCGGCGTGATGCCGGCCTCGCGCAATTTGCGCTCCAGGTCGGTCCCCGTCGAGGCCTCAGCCAGCTCGTCCTGGGCTTGCAGTTCGGCGGCGCGTTGCTGCTGCTTGGCCTGCAAGCGGTTGAGCGTACCGACAGCGGTTTCCAGCTTGCCGTTGGCACCGCCACTGGCGATGGACGCACTGACTTGGGCCTTCTGTACGCTTTCGCGGGCCTTGGCCATGTCCACTTGCTGGCGCAGGCTTTTAATCCGGCTTTCGGCCTTGGTGATGTCCTTGCGCATGCTGTCGGCGTACCCACCGAATTCGGCGGTCTGCTTCTGCTCGACGTCGCGCTCGTTGGTCAGGGTAGAAATAGCTTCGGCCACTTCCAGGGCCAGGTCTTCACGGTTGGCCTGGATAGCGGCCATCGCCTTGGATTCCAGGTCCTTGATCTTGGCGTCGTACTCGCCGACGCGATCAGCCGCCAGTTTGTGCTTGGCCATGATGCTGACCAGCTCGCGCTTGGCGTTGGCCAACGCGGTGTCGGCATCGCGAATTTCCTGATCGAGGATGCGCAGGGCCTGTTGGTCGACGATCGATTCGCCGACTTCGCTGGCACCGCCACGCAGCGCGGTGAACAATTTGCTCCAGATGGATTGAGTCATTGGATACTCCCGAATACTTAATTGAAGAAACGTTCGAAGGCTTCGCTGGCGCGCTGCACGTTATCGACGAGGGTTTTCACCTCGGTCACGATGTTGGTCAGGCTGGAGTCGGAACTCAATGCGCCGAACATGTTGTAGACCACCTGCCCGTTAGGCATGGACTCGATACCGATCGAGGACAGCGGGAACATTTCCCGACTGTGTAGCACAGCATCGTTGAATGCCGTTACGTCAGTGATGGACTCGACGTCGACCAGCACGGTATCGACGATGATCTGCTCGCCCACTACCGCGATGTAAATCGGCAAGCCTCCGAAGTCGTTCATTTCCAGCTTGATACTGGATTCGGAACCTTGAACCAGAGACAGCGTAATGTCGTTGGCAACCACGTCGTCCAGGGCCTGAAGCGCACTGAAGAGGCGGTCGATGTTCCAGTTGGTACCTGCGCTCATGTAGTTCTCCGATATGAATGAGCCCGCCAGAATCGGCTGGCGGAGCTGTTTCTCCATTTGCTTGAGCAGGCTTCGGTTTTCGGGAAGCACCCAAGTTTCGTGTTTCACATAACCGGCCGCCGCCAGGCCCGCGCGCATCTGCTTCATGTAAAAGCTCGATGGCTTTTTAGCGGACGGTTTCAAGCGCTCTCCCTTGCGGCCTGGTGAATCTGTCTCGGGCCCTGCTGGCGGGCTCGATGGAGAGCTGCTTTTCATGGTACTGACCTCGTTGTGAAAAACTCACGCGTGAGAAAATCTACAGGTAATGTTCGCTATGCTCAATAGCTCACGCGTGAGATTTTTCTACGCACGTTGGATGAAGGGTTATGCAGCGCTGACGGCTCATCAGAAGCAAACCCGGCGACTGACCTGTGCTGCAAAGCAGGTGTGTGGCACTCTCCCTATCCCGCCAGCTCCCGCTCGATCTGTTCGATGCTCGGCAAACTGGTTTGAAGCGCTGCCGGCAACGACTCCCTTAATTGATAGTGCGCCACGCCAATCGGCCGATTGTTGTCGCGCAGCGCATACTCGGCCACTACTTCATTCTTGCTCTTGCACAACAAGAGTCCAATGGTCGGGCCATCCTGGGGATGTTTAAGCTGGGCATCCACGGCGGCGAGGTAAAAACTCAGTTTACCCAGGTGCTCTGGCTTGAATTTTCCGGTTTTGAGTTCGATCACGACGTAACAGCGCAGCTTCACGTGATAGAACAACAGGTCAATGAAGAACTCATCGCCCCCCACGTCCAGTAGCACCTGTTGGCCGACGAAAGCGAAACCTGCCCCCAGTTCCAGCAAAAAGTCGGTCACGTGCTTGATCAGGGCGTTTTCTATGTCGCGCTCCTGCGCATCCAAGGCCAGGCCAAGGAAATCAAAACGATAGGGATCTTTCAGCGACTCGCGCGCCAGATCCGATTGCGGCTTTGGCAAATGGCTCTCAAAGTTGCTGACAGCCTTGCCGCTGCGCTCCAGCAGACGATTCTCGATGTGCATCACCAGCGTATTGCGTGACCAGTTGTGTTCGATTGCCTGGGCGACGTACCAGCGGCGAGTCTCGGGACCAGGAAGTTTGTCTATCAACGCCACTTGGTGATACCAAGGCAATTGTGCAAGCACCCCTTGCACAAACTCCAAATCCGGCCAGGCCTCGGCAAATGCACGCATGTACTTCAGATTACGCGGCGAAAACCCCTTCATTTGGGGAAAAGCCGCGCGCAAATCCTGGGCGAGCCGGTCGATAACCTTGCTACCCCAACCCTGCTCGCTTTGGCGAGTCAAAATATCGTGTCCGATTTTCCAGTAGAGCAGCACCAACTCGCGGTTGACGGCGAGTGTTGCGCGTTGCTGCGCCGTATGAATACGGCCCTTGAGGTCGGTCAGCCAATCGCTGTAGCCCTCAGGCGATGCGGTCACGCCGGTAGATACATTGCTCATGCCCGTCTCACGTTTGGGTTTTCGGCAGACTAAGCAGAGACCTGTGCCGTCACAAGTGCTTATGAATACTTCAGGAAGCGCCCTTCAAACCTTGCGGAACGGTCCTGCTGGCCTTTGCAAATCGACGTATTGCAATCCTCTCTCTTGACTCTCCCCTATACGGCACCCCCTACCCTGAATCTCATTTCAGGAGCTGTTCACATGAGCCAACGCATTTTGGTCGTCCTCGGCCACCCGTCCAACACCAGTCTCTGTTCAGCCCTCGCCGACACCTATACCCACGCAGCAAAAACCGCCGGCCACGAAGTCCGTGTACTGCGCCTGGGCGATCGGGTGTTCGACCCCGTCCTGCACGACGGTTACACACAGACCCAGCCATTGGAGGCCGTCCTGCAAAGCGCCCAATCCGACATCCTCTGGGCTACTCATCTGACGTTCGTGTTCCCGATCTGGTGGGGTGGTATTCCAGCGTTGATGAAGGGGTTTATCGACCGTATTTTCCTACCTGGTTTTGCCTTCAAATACCGTGCGGGCAAGACATTCCCTGACAAGCTATTACACGGCAAGACTGCGCATTTGTTAGTGACCCTGGACACACCGCCGTGGTATTACCGCTGGTTCCAGCACATGCCGGGCGTGCATCAGATGCGCAAGGCCACGCTGGCGTTTTGTGGCATCAAGCCGATCAAGACGCTGCTGTTCGGGCCGGTACTCGGCTCTACACCGGCACAACGCGATAGATGGATCAAACAAGCCGGCGCACTATTTGGAAAAGGGAATTTTCATGTACATCGGCAAAGCCGCGCAACGGTCGGGCACCACCATCAAAGCGATTCGTCACTATGAGGCCATAGGCCTGCTGCCGGCGCCGCAGCGCCAGGGCCAATACCGGGTCTATTCGGAGCAGAGCGTTGAGCTGCTGATGTTTATCAAGTGCGCGCAGCAGTTGGGGTTCAAGCTCAAGGAGTTGCAGGAGATTCTGCGCGACAGCCCACGAGACACCTTGCCCTGGGACCGGGCAGAACACGCCATCGCCAGCAAAAAACGCGAGCTGGCCGCGCAGATTACCGAGTTGCAGAAAATGCACACAGGGCTGACAGCGTTTGAAAGCCAGTTGAAAGAGGCGCAGGGACAATGCTCGTCAATGAGCTTGGTCGTTATTTGAAGTAGCCCTTCAGCGCGAATTGGCGCTGACTTTTACGCCGCTGTCGTAAGCCCATTCTGATTTTCCCAACCGTTCATCCAGCCGCTTTTTGCTGCGGCAGACTCCGACGCCTTGCCCCCTGCCGAGACGTCACGGATGACCCACGCCGCCCACATTGCCTATATCGAACATGAGCTGAATGGCTTTCATCAGAGCCTGGCGGTGTATCGCCAGCAGATGGGGGCCTGGTATTCCCGTGCGCTCGATTCGGTGAGCCATGCCGCGGATATGCCGTCGTTGCTGGGCATGGAGCGGGTGGTGCGGGTGGGGGATACGCAGCGCTCCGTGAGCCTGTCCGATGCCGACTTTTCCACCGTGGCCCGTTGCCCGGTGGGCGGTGAGTTGAAGATCGAGAGCCAATTCGAGTCGCTGTATGACGTGCCGATTGGCGACATCCCGGTTGAAGTAATCGGGCTGGACGATGGCAGCTCCACGATGCTCATGCTCGACGAGCACGGCAAGGGCTCGCACTACTGCGCTGCCGGTGGGCGTTATCAGGTGCGGGTGCAGGGCGGCGTGTCGGCAGAGCAGGTGGATGCGTTGTTTGCCTCCTATGCCGGGCTGACGGCAGACCTGGAGCAGTGGCTTCGGTCTCATTGGCAAGCCGTCAAACCGTATTGGGAGCAGTCCACCGCCAGCGCGATTGGCAGCGGCGTGCTGGCGGGCAGTTGGGCCGCGATCATGGACGTGTGGGACAGCATCAAGCTGGTGCAGGCGATCCTTGAAAACCCGCTGAAGTACGTCGAACAGCTCGGTGATCAGGCAGCCAAGTTGGCGCAAATCGCCACCGATGCGCCCAAGGTCATGGAACAGGCGATGTTGCTGGCCAGTGACGAGGCGGCGTTGTTCCTGCTGGTGCGCACGGCGATGCTGTGGCTGGACGCGCTGCCGCCCGGCCAGGTTGCGCAGGTAGGTGCAGGGTTTGTGGTGTCGCTGCTGGTCGATCTGGTGATTGGCGTGGTGCTGACCATCGCCTTGCAGGCGGCGGGTGTGGCGTATCTGGGTGTGCGCTTGGTCAAGTACGGCGCGCAAATGCTGGATGCCGCGGTAGGTTTTGTTGAAGGCCTGCTGAAGATTCTGACCCGGTTTATGCAGACCGTGGATCGCTACAAGGCGGTAGCGATTCGCGGGGTGGTCGGCGGGGTGAAGCAAGGCACCTTGCAGATGCGCTGGCGGGCGCGGCAGAACGCGGTGCTGAAGCAGACCGAGCATGTGGACGATGCGCCTGTTTCGGGGAAAAACCTGAACGGGGATGCGGCGGCTTCAGCGGACAAGACCGTGACCAATGGCTGCCCGGTGTCGATGGTCACCGGGGAGGAATTGCTCACCCTGACCGATGGTGTGCTGGACGGGATATTGCCGTTTGAGTGGACGCGGTTGTATCGCACCAGTGCGGTGGAAGTGGATGTTGGGCTCGGGTTTGGTTGGAGCCATTCGCTGGCGCAGCGGCTTTCTGTTTCGGGCGATTCGGTGGTGTGGACGGACCATGAGAATCGCATTACTTCGTTTCCGATGCCAACTGTTGTTCGCCCGGCAATCACCAATAGCCTGGCTGAAGCGGCGATCTATTTGGGGTCATCGCCGGATGAGTTGGTGCTGGCCCAGGCGTCGCGGTTTTATCACTTTCGCGACGGCGTGCTGGTCTCGATCAGTGATGCGTATGACAACCGGCTGCGGATTGCCCGGGATTTTATGGGCCGTATTGAGCGGTTGGATAACGGTGTCGGCCGCTCGCTGTTTTTGCGTTATGAACTGGGCCGCATCGTGGCGGTGGATTACCAGGTTCAGCGGGCCAAGGGGTATGAGCCTTACGAATGGGTGACGGAGCAGAGCGTTGTTTCCTACGCCTATGACGACGTGGGACGACTGGTTTCGGCGACCAATGCCGTAGGCGAAAGTGAGGTTTATCGGTACGACGAGCAGCACGTCATTCTGGAGCGGGGCTTGGCCGGTGGTGCGAGCTTCTTTTGGGAATGGGAAAGAGCTGGCAAGGCGGCGCGCTGTGTCCGGCACTGGGCCAGTTTTTCGCAGATGGATACGCGGTATGTCTGGGGTGATGATGGCCGTGTTGTCGTGCATAACGTCGACGGCAGCCAGGAAGTGTATGTCCACGATGAGCGTGCGCGACTGGTGCAGCGTATCGATCCGGACGGCGCACAGCACTTCAAATCCTACGACGCTAAAGGCCGGCTGACGGTCGAGCAGGATCCGCTCGGGGCGGTGACGGCGTATCAATACGACGACGCCGAACGCTTGGTGGCGTTGTTTCCGGGGGATGATGAACCGACGTCCTACGAGCATGACAATGGCTTCGTACGGGTTGTAAGACGTGGGGAGGCCGCCTGGAAGTACGAGCGTAACGATCAGGGCGATGTCATTCGCAAGACCGACCCTGACGGTACTTCCACAGACTACAGCTACAACAAATACGGCCAACTAACGGGGGTTTGGTATCCGGATCACAGCTGTCATCGCCTGGTGTGGAATGAACGCGGTCAGCTCATTGAGGAGCAACTGCCCAATGGCGGCATCAAGCGTTACCGCTACGACGATCTGGGCCGCCAGATTGCCCGCGAGGATGAACAGGACGCGCTGACCCAATACCAATGGGACAGCGTTGATCGGCTAATTCGCGTCGTACTCCCCGGCGGTGCCACGCGGGAATACAGCTACAACCCCTACGGAAAAATCACCGCCGAACGCGACGAACTCGGCCATGTCACCCGCTACGAATACGCCGATGGCCTGCACCTGATCAGCCGCCGTATCAATGCAGACGGCAGCCAGGTCAAGTACCGCTACGACAATGCCCGGTTATTGCTCACCGAAATCGAAAACGAAGTGGGTGAAATCTACCGACTGGGTTACCACCCCAACGGCCTGATCCAGCAGGAAATCGGCTTCGACGGCCAGCGCACCGCCTACGTCTACGACCTCAACGGCAACCTGCAGGAAAAAACTGAACACGGCGACGACGGCCGTCAGCTAATCACCCGCTACGAGCGCGACTATGCCGGACGCCTTGTAAGAAAAACCCTCCCCGACGGCAATACCGTTGATTACGCCTACGACCGCCAAGGCAACCTCTTAAGCGTCGAAGACGGCCACTGGGCGCTGGCCTACGAATACGACAACCAAAACCGCCTGACCGCCGAGCATCAAGGCTGGGGCACCTTGCGCTACGGCTACGACGCCTGCGGTCAGCTGCAACACCTACGCCTGCCAGACAACAACCGACTGGTGTTCAACCACGCCAAAGGCGGTCACCTCGCCACCGTCGAACTCAACGACGCGCTGCTGACTTCACACCTCTTCAAAGCCGGCCAAGAGCACCAACGCCAACAAGGCCAACTCCTCAGCCACTACCACTACGACGACCAGCATCGCCTGCACGCCCACACCGTCACCCAGCAGGAGAACTACTTCTACCAACGCCACTACGACTACGACAAATCCGGCAACCTCACCCGCCTCAACGACACCCGCAAAGGCGAACACCACTACCGCTACGACCCGCTAAACCGCCTGACCCGCGCCGACCACACCCAAGACCTGCAGGAACGCTTTGCCCACACCCCCGCCGGCAACCTGCTGATGCAAGACCGCCCCGGCCCGGACATTGTGGCGGGCAATCGGTTGATGATTCAGGGCGACCGACACTACGACTACGACGCCTTCGGCAACCTGATCCGCGAACGGCGTGGCAAAGGGCATCAACTCGTTACCGAGTACAGCTACGACTGCCAGCACCGCCTGATCGGTATTACGCAACCCAACGGCCAAACCGCCAGCTACCGTTATGACCCGTTCGGGCGGCGTATCAGCAAAACCGTCAACGACATCACCACTGAATTTTTCTGGCAAGGCGACAAACTGATCGCCGAACACCATGCGGACCGCCATCGCAGCTATCTCTACGAACCCAATAGTTTTAGGCCGTTGGTGCTGCTGGAAGGCTTTGGCCCAGACGAAACAAAACCCTACCACTACCAACTCGACCACCTCGGCACGCCCCAAGAACTCACCGCTCCAGACGGAGAAATCGTCTGGTCCGCCCACTACCGCGCCTACGGCCAAATCAGCCGACTCGACATCGGAAAAGTCGACAACCCGCTGCGATTCCAAGGCCAATACTTCGACCCGGAAAGCGGGCTGCACTACAACCGCCATCGCTACTACAATCCAGATATTGGTCGTTACCTGACGCCGGACCCGGTGAAGCTGGCGGGAGGGATCAACGCCTACCAGTACGTACCCAATCCGACGGGATGGATAGACCCATTAGGGTTAAGTACCTGCCCTGGGGAAGATCGTTGTAAGGCAGAGGTAACTGCTAATGACCCAACCAAAACTGTAAAAGCTGATGAAGGAGACCCTGTATTACCAAAAGCAGGAGGTGCTGAGCGATCAGCTAAATACTCAGCGAATTGGAAAACAGCCGACTTGAATGAAAACATTGTCAAATTTGCCGGCGCCGATCCAACCGTGACCAAGACAGATAAAGGTAAAAAAATATACAAGAACCCTCTCAATGGCGTTGAAATTGTAGAGGACATCAATGGAAACTACTTCAGGATCTACGACCCATCACTACCGGGATCGAGACGATACTTAAGTCTTGAAGGCGTCGTACCCAACAACAAGACATCTCCTTCAGGAAAGCAAATGGGCAGAACACAAAGTGAATACAATGAAGCCACTCATTTCAACAAGGAACCAAAACAATGAAGATAATTTGTGTCCCACTTACACCGGAGGCCATGAGGCTATTAGATACAAATGATTGCCCAGACTCTCTACTTGAAAGCATTCACCTCACCGAGGAAGAGTATAAAAAACTTCTGACCTCTGGCGCAGTGGAAGCTATAAATAAAACCCTGGGGAAAATAATTGACGACTACGAAGACGAAACTATCAATACCAATGAGGACCTCAGCAAGGCACTAGCGATATTCGAAGCCCATCTGACACCTGAAAACTCATCAGTAATAAAAAAAATGATCCACCTGAACACAGTCGCAATCAAGAACCATACAGGACTGTTTTTTTTCTTCTAGCCTAATGCATACACTTAATAAAGAGCTTTTATCAGCATTATCAACGGCGCAAGCGAGGGTGCGCCGAGTCGCTGGATTCGCATAGAGTTAAGCGCAAAAACAACTCACGGCCACCCTATTCCAGAACAAGAATTCAGGAGATTAACCAAATGAGCTCGTTAGATTTCATAAAAGGCAATATCACCTATAATAAGCTTTCTTTGCTGGGAAATTCTACGATTGAAGATCAAGTACACAACCTGAAGGAGGAACTGCTACAGGTGGAATGCCCGGACGGCTTCTTACTTGACGCAGGTTGGTTTCCTTCATTCGATACAAAGGGACATCTTCAAATAAAGATCATCAAAAACCATGACTGGACTCCCTCCTCTAACTTTTACCGCGCAATCAATTGATACTAATGAGCTATCTAGAAGAAGAAATAGACGAAACCCTTAACACGTTGAAAATTCAGCATGAAAAACTACAAGCGAAAGAACTCGCAGCATTAATAAATTCCATAACAAAGACATTTTTTACATCACAGAGCGATATTTTAGACCTCAATAACCTCATCGAAAAACATACTGAATACAACCCGAACTTCTGGAAAGAAATACCAGAACGCATAACCAAAACAGGCCTTACGCTCTTAGTTTTCGATACAGCTTACAGAGCGTGGAAACTTCGGAGCGCGCAAGAGCTTGCGTTGATTATAAGTGAAACGACCGGCTATCCATTTTGGATAACTGACCATGAGCTAACGTTTCTGGTCCATTTAGATGATCATGACTGCGTACTGTGGGCATAGTAAAGAGAGATTCGCCAGTCAACGACCTATCTTGATGACGAAACAATTAAAAACCTTACATACTCAGCTATTAAGCTTGAAATCCTATCGACAACCAACTACAACTCAACTGTAGACAACACAAATAAGATCGTATCTTTTTTACAAAAAAACAGCTGTTTTTTTATTTCTAATAGACCACCAGCGCAAAAAACAATTTTCATACCTTGATTACAGGCGCAGCACCTTCTCATACAAGTTCATCTTCACCTGCAATTACCTCACTGCCACAAAGCACCGCCATGGACGCCGAGCCAAATAAAATGCACAATCGGCTCACCATATGAGCCGAATAACCTCTCTATTCGGCTCACGCACCCAGGCGCTCCCTCATGGACCATCCACACTGGATCTGGCAACACGTCGACTGGCCGCATTTCCACTGGCAACCCGCCCGTCTGGCCGTCTTGTTACGCGAATGTGGGCAAGCCCAAGGTCGGCTCCTAGGTATGCTAGGTTCCTTCCCCCAGGAAGTCAGTGCGCAAAATGAGTTGGATGCGCTGCTGCAAAATATCCTGACCTCTTCTGCGATCGAAGGTGAGCAACTGAATGTTGGCTCCGTTCGCTCCTCGCTGGCACGACGCATGGGCTTGGAGGCGATGAATGACGGCCAGGTCAGCCGCCGCAGCGAAGGCCTCGCCGAGCTGATGATGGATGCAACTCAGCAATTCACCCTGCCTTTTACGCTCGACAGGTTATTGAACTGGCATCACTTGTTGTTCCCGGCGCCGGAGGCAGGCTATGCCGCCCGAGCACTCAATATTGGATCATTGAGGGGAGACGAGCCGATGCAGGTAGTGTCGGGGCGCCTTGATCGGCCGACTGTGCATTTCGAGGCTCCGCCGCGCCTGGGCCTGGAGCAGGCACTGGATGACTTTCTGGAATGGTTCGAAACCAGTCGCGATCAACCGGAACTGGACCCCCTGGTGCGTGCCGGCGTGGCGCATTTCTGGTTTGTCACGCTGCATCCGTTCGATGACGGCAACGGTCGGTTAACACGTGCCATTACCGATTTGGCATTGGCCCAGGGCGAACACCAATCCATCCGTTTTTATGCCATGTCGGCCAGTATCCTCGAGGACCGCGCCGGCTATTACAGCGCGCTGGAATCCAGCCAGAAAGCCACACTGGATATCACCGCCTGGCTGGAATGGTTCCTCAAAACCCTGTTGCGCAGCGTACAACAGGCAATGGCGCGGATAGACCGAGTAGTGGGCAAGAGCCGGTTCTGGCAGCAACACCGCGACCTTGCGTTGTCCTCCGAGCAGATAAAAGTTCTCAACCGCTTACTCGACGGTGGTGAAAGGGGCTTCGAACACGGCATCAGCGCCGCGCAATACCAAACAGTGGCAAAGGTCTCCAAAGCGACGGCCACACGCCACCTGGCCGACCTGCTGGAAAAAAACTGCCTGATCCGTCTCCCCGGAGGCGGCCGCAGCACGCGTTATCAGGTCAATACAACGGACCGTTGACACCCCGCTCATTTGCCCCAATTCCCCATGTCTGCTAGTGTCGCGCCGGTTTACCGTCTACCGGAATTGCCGCCATGGCCCGCAAAAAAGTTGCACTCGATTTCGAACAATCCCTCGCCGACCTGCAAACCCTGGTCGAGCGTCTGGAGAACGGCGAGTTGTCGCTGGAGGACTCGCTGACGGCGTTTGAGCAGGGCATCGGCCTGACCCGCGACTGCCAAAGCGCGTTGGCGCAGGCCGAGCAGAAGGTACAGGTGTTGCTGGAACGTGACGGGGAGTTGGCCGAAGAACCTTTCGATGCGGAACAGCCGGAATGATCGACGCGTATCAGGCCAGTAGCCAAGCCCGGGTCAATGCGGCGCTGGAACCCTTGTTTGTTGCGCCAAGTCCGCAAATGAAGCGTCTGTACGAAGCCATGCGCTACAGCGTGATGAACGGCGGCAAGCGTGTGCGTCCGTTGCTGGCCTATGCCGCGTGTGAAGCCCTGGGCGCGCCGGCCGAGCAGGCCAATGGCGCGGCGTGTGCGGTTGAGCTGATTCACGCCTACTCCCTGGTACACGACGATTTGCCGGCGATGGACGACGACGACCTGCGTCGCGGCCAGCCGACTACTCACAAAGCCTTTGATGAAGCCTATGCGATCCTCGCCGGTGACGGCTTGCAGAGCCTGGCGTTCAGTGCATTGCTGGACCCGGGCTTGAGCAGCGTCAATGCCGAGATCCGCCTGCGCATGGTCACCGCCCTGGCCCTGGCTGCCGGCCCGGCCGGCATGGTCGGCGGGCAGGCTATCGACATGGGTTCGGTCAGCCTCAAGCTGGATCAGCAAGCCCTCGAACACATGCACCGCCACAAGACCGGCGCGCTGATCGAGGCCGCCGTGCAATTGGGCGCGCTGGCCAGCGGCCGCGCCGAAGCTGCGCAATTGGCGGCCTTGCAGACTTACGCCCGGGCCATCGGCCTGGCGTTCCAGGTGCAGGACGATATTCTCGACGTAGAGAGCGACACCGCCACGCTGGGCAAGCGTCAGGGCGCCGACATCGCACGGGACAAACCGACTTATCCGGCACTGCTCGGGCTTGCTGCGGCCAAGGCGTATGCCCTTGAGTTGCGCGACCAGGCCCTGGACGCCCTGCGACCTTTCGACGCGGCGGCCGAGCCGTTGCGTGACCTGGCGCGGTATATCGTCGAACGCCGCCACTGATAACCCGCGGCCATTGCAGCCGCATATCGGCCAAGTTCGGCGCTCTGCGTGGGCAGTTTGCGATGCTTGAGGTAAACTGCCGCCTCTTCTATACCTATAACGATTCGCCTGATGCCCACGACGTTTCAAGAGATTCCCCGCAAGCGCCCGTCCACGCCCCTGCTCGACCGTGCTGCCACGCCGGACGGCCTGCGTCGACTGGGTGAAGCCGAGCTGGAAACCCTGGCCGATGAGTTGCGCCTGGAATTGCTCTACACGGTCGGCCAGACCGGTGGGCATTTTGGTGCCGGCCTGGGCGTCATCGAGCTGACCATCGCCTTGCATTACGTGTTCGACACCCCGGACGACCGGCTGGTGTGGGACGTTGGCCACCAGGCGTATCCGCATAAAATCCTCACGGGCCGCCGCGAGCGCATGAGTACCCTGCGCCAGAAGGACGGTGTTGCCGCCTTCCCGCGTCGTTCCGAGAGCGAGTACGACACCTTTGGCGTCGGCCACTCCAGCACCTCGATCAGCGCAGCGCTGGGCATGGCGATTGCTGCCCGCCTGCAAAACAGCGACCGCAAGGCGATCGCGGTGATCGGTGATGGTGCGCTGACCGCCGGCATGGCCTTCGAAGCGCTGAATCATGCGCCGGAAGTGGACGCCAACATGCTGGTGATCCTCAACGACAACGACATGTCGATTTCGCGCAATGTCGGTGGCCTGTCGAATTATTTGGCAAAGATTCTCTCCAGCCGCACCTATGCCAGCATGCGCGAAGGCAGCAAGAAAGTGCTCTCGCGTCTGCCTGGCGCGTGGGAAATTGCCCGTCGTACCGAAGAATACGCCAAGGGCATGCTGGTTCCGGGCACACTGTTCGAAGAGCTGGGCTGGAACTACATTGGCCCGATCGACGGGCATGACCTGCCGACCCTGATCGCCACGCTGCGTAACATGCGTGACCTCAAGGGCCCGCAATTCCTGCATATCGTCACCAAAAAGGGCAAAGGCTTCGCCCCGGCGGAAGTCGACCCGATTGGTTACCACGCGATCACCAAACTCGAACCCCTGGACGCCCCCGCCGCCGCGCCGAAAAAGGCCAGCGGGCCGAAATACTCCGGTGTGTTCGGCGAATGGTTGTGCGACATGGCGGCCGCCGACCCGCGCCTGGTGGGAATTACCCCGGCGATGAAAGAAGGCTCCGATCTGGTTGCCTTCAGCGAGCGCTTCCCGCTGCGCTACTTCGATGTGGCGATTGCCGAGCAGCACGCCGTCACGTTTGCCGCCGGCATGGCCTGTGAAGGCGCCAAGCCGGTGGTGGCGATCTACTCGACTTTTCTGCAGCGCGGTTATGACCAGTTGGTGCATGACGTCGCGGTACAGAACCTTGATGTGCTGTTCGCCATCGACCGCGCCGGTTTGGTCGGCGAAGACGGCCCGACCCATGCAGGCAGCTTCGACCTGTCTTACCTGCGCTGCATTCCCGGCATGCTGGTGATGACGCCAAGCGACGAAAACGAGCTGCGCAAGATGCTCAGCACCGGCCACCTGTACAACGGCCCGGCCGCCGTGCGTTACCCACGCGGCAATGGCCCGAATGCGGTGATCGAAAAAGACCTGGAACCGATCGAGATCGGTAAAGGCATCGTGCGTCGCCAGGGCAGCAACGTCGCCTTCCTGGTGTTCGGCGTGCAGTTGGCCGAAGCGCTGAAAGTCGCCGAGAAAATCGACGCCACCGTGATCGACATGCGCTTTGTCAAACCGCTGGATGAAGCCTTGGTGCGCGAAATCGCCGGCAGCCACGCGTTGCTGGTGACTGTCGAAGAAAATGCCATCATGGGCGGTGCCGGTGCGGCGGTCAGTGAGTTTCTGGCGCGGGAGAATATCCTCAAGTCGGTGCTGCATCTGGGCTTGCCGGATGTGTATGTCGAACACGCCAAGCCGGCGCAGATGCTGTCGGAGTGTGGACTGGATGAGGCAGGCATTGAGGCATCTGTGCGCCAGCGTATGGCGCTGCTCTCCCTGTAGAAACCGGATCAAAATGTGGGAGGGGACATGCCCCTCCCACATTTGATTTATGCCATCTTGAAGTGCCATAGACAGCCCATGAAACGCCTGTACCTTGCCCTGCTGCTGCTCCCCACACCCGAGCTGCTCGCCGACACCCGCGACGCCGCCCTCAAACTTCCCGATGTGGTCATCAGCGCCAACCGCCAGGTCCAGGCGCGCAACGACAGCAGTGCCGCCAACACCGTCTTCACCCGCGACGACATCGACCGCCTGCAACCCACCAGCCTCACCGACCTGCTCAGCCGCGTGCCCGGCGTGCAAGTGGCGCCCACCGGCGGACGCGGCAGTTTGCCGGGAATCTACCTGCGCGGCACCAAATCCGCCCAGAGCCTGGTACTGGTGGACGGCCAACGCATTGCCAACACCACTTCCGGCGACAGTGGTCTGCAATACCTCAACGTCGACCAGATCGAGCGCGTGGAAGTGCTGCGCGGTTCTCGCTCGGTGATCTACGGCAGCGATGCGATCGGCGGGGTGATCCAGGTGTTTACCCGACGCAATGCCGAACAAGGCCTGCAACCGCACCTTAAGCTGGGTTATGGCAGCCACGACACGTGGGAACGCAGCCTCGGCCTGTCGGGCGGCGATGAACACACGCGCTTCAACCTCGGTGCGAGCCTGGATGAAACCGCCGGCATCAACGCCACGCACCAGTCATTCCCCAGTGACGGCGATCATGATGCCTACCGCAACCAGTCGGTCAGCCTGAACCTCAGCCATTCATTCAGCGACGAATTGGAGGCGGGGTTCAACCTGTTGGATAACCGCGGTAAATCGGAATACGACAACAGCTTCGGCCGCTACGACGCCGCCAGCGGGCAGACGTTGGGGCAAAAGCCCTACACCGACTACGCGGTCAGCAGCACCAGCGGTTATCTGGACGCCACACTCAGCGAGCGCTGGCAGTCGCGCCTGGAGCTGGGCCACAGCGAAAACCGTGACACCAAGCGCGACACCCTCAGCGATGACTTCAGCGTGTTCAACACCTACCGCGACTCAGTGAACTGGCAGAACGACTTGACGCTGGATGAGCAGAACCGCCTGATCCTGGGCGGCGACTGGTACGAGGATCGCTTCCACGGTTCCACCACGTTTACAGAAAACAGCCGCTGGAACCGCGCCGCGTTCGTGCAGCACCGCTTCCACGGCGACGGGTTCTCCACCGAACTGGGCCTGCGCCGCGACCAGAACCAGCAGTTTGGTGGCCAGAACAGTTGGAGCGGCACCCTGACCTTGCCGGTCAACCCCGACAACGATGTATTGCTGACCTACAGCGAAGGCTTTCGGGCGCCGACCTTTAACGACCTGTATTACCCGGACGCGAAATACAGCAACCCCAACCTGCAGCCCGAGACCTCGAAAAGCTACGAACTGCAATGGCGCAGCCAACTGACTGACAGCACGCACCTGGAAGCCTCGCTGTACCGCACCGATTTGAGCGACGCGATCATTCTCGACCGCACCGGCAAGCCGCAGAACGTGGCATCGGCACGCATCAACGGCGTTGAAGCGGCGCTCAAGCAGACGCTATTCGGCTGGCAGGGCAACCTGGGGCTGTCGATCATCGACCCGCGCGACCGCGACAGCGGCCACACCCTCGCCCGTCGCGCACGGCGTACGTTGAGCCTGGATGTGGATCGACAATTCGACCAATTGGGCCTGGGGGCCAGTTGGCAGGCGGTCAGCAGCAGTTACGACGATGAAGACAACACGCAGCGCCTGGGCGGTTACGCCTTGCTCGGGCTGCGCAGCAGTTGGGCGCTGAGTCGGGAGGTGGTGCTGTCGTTGAAGGTCGATAACCTGTTGGATAAATCCTATGCACGGGCGATGTACAGCTACAACGATCCCTCGTTCTTGAACAATCAGGATTATCGGGAAGACGGTCGGGTGTGGAGGGTTGGGGTGACGTGGACACCCGAAATCTGATCGTTGCCTGTACCGGCCTCACAGGCCAGGTGAAATCACCTGACACAACCGCGCCACCGCCTCCAGCATCTGCCCACTGGGCCGCTCCAGGCCTTTGTCCGGCACGAGCCGCACCCGCCCTGCCATCGCCGGCCAGACCTTCCAGGCATCCGCCTGAGCCTGGTCACCGACCAGAATCACCTCGGGCTCGCGCTGCAACACCGACTCAATGCTGACCTGCGGCGCAGGCAGCTTCAGGTCATCGAACACATTGCGCGCACCGCATACCGTCAACGCGTCGCTGATGATCTGCCCGCCGCCCACGGTATAGAGCGGCTGGTTCCACACCTGATAAAACACCCGTAGCGGCTCGGCCCGCTGATAGCGCTGACGCAGCTCGGCCAGGCGCTGACGCAACTGGGCAGCCAACTGGCGACCGGCATCCGCCCGGCCCAGTTGCCGGGAAATGGCGTCGACCTGTGCCGTCAGTTGCTCAAGGCTATGGGGTTCGGCGACGTAGACAGGGATATTCAGGCGCTGCAACTGTTCACGCTGGGCCGGACCGATGCTGCCGGGCCATAACAGAATCAGGTCGGGCTTGAGGCTGAGCAGGCGCTCGATGTTCAATTGGCCGTAATGGCCCACGGACGGCACGCTCGCCAATGCGGCAGGCCGGTCGCCGCCGTCCAGCACGCCCACCAGCCGATCGGCGGCGCCCAGTTCAAGCACGATTTCAGTCAGCGAAGGCGCCAGGCTCACCACGCGCTCCGCTGCCAACGCCTGGGCGCTCAGCACCAACAGCACGGCCAGCCAGCAGCGCATCACCCCAGTTGACGCGGGATGCGGTAGAGGTAGAACAGCACCATCGTCGACAGCGCCAGCAGAAACAGCGGCACCGCCTCCAGCCCGACGAACACCGCCAGCGCGCCCACCCAGGCAGGGATCGCCGCCACCAGCAGGGCCGCACGCCGACGGGCCGCCAGGGTGATCCAGGCCGCCGGTTCTTCAGGCGTATCGAGGGCTTTGGAGGTCGCGATCAACGCGTGTTTATAGCCGTTGAAGAAGCGCAGGCTGAAAAACATCGAAGCCACGCCAGCGATAAAGAACGGCATGGCCAGCACTGGCAAAAGCGATTGTGCCTGGCCGAACACCAGGTTGATCACAAACAACGGCAGCAACGCCAGGGCCAGGTACTGCCACCAGTCGAACGACAGTCGTCGCTTTACCTGACCGCGGGTCACGCGCGATCGACCTCGCCCTGGTGCTCGTTGCCCATCATATGGTCGAGCTTGCTGGCCTTGGTGGCCAGGTAGAGTTTGTTGTGCGGGTTATGCCCGGTGTGCAGCGGCACGCGCTCGGCGACGGTGATGCCCATCTCGGTCAAAGCGTTGACCTTGCGCGGGTTGTTGGTCATCAGACGCAGGGATTTGACCCCCAGGTGTTCGAGCATCGGCAGGCAGATCGCGTAGTCACGCTGGTCGGCGGCGAAGCCCAGGCGCTCGTTGGCCTCAACGGTATCGGCGCCGCCATCCTGCAACTCATAGGCGCGAATCTTGTTCAGCAGGCCAATGCCACGGCCTTCCTGACGCAAATACAGCAGCACGCCACGGCCCTCGCGAGCGATGGCGCGCATGGCGGCCTCCAATTGCGAGCCGCAATCACACCGCTGGCTGAACAGCGCATCGCCGGTCAGGCACTCGGAATGCAGACGCCCCAGCACCGGCGCGCCATCGGCGATATCGCCCAGGCTGAGCACAACGTGCTCGCGCCCGGTGGCTTTTTCGAGAAAGCCATGCATGGTGAACGTGGCAAAAGGGGTAGGCAGCTTGGAGGCAGCGACGAAAACGACGGGCACCGTGTGCTCCTGATTTCAGATTTCACAGAGGCGGGCATTGTAACAGCAGGTTCCTACAGACGCTTAAGCTGAATTATCGCTGATAAAGATCAATCGGTTTGATTGGCCTTCATCCCGGTTCTATGCAGGTCAGAAGGGATACGGCAGTTTCCAGCGCCGGAAAATCGGCTTCAGCTCGCCACTTTTCACCAGCACGGCCATGCGCTCGTCGAACACTGTGCGCAATGCACGTCCACGTTCGGTATCGGCAAAGCCTACGTAGAGCGGCAGATCGATGATGGGAGTGAGCCGGAATGTGGCTGGGTCTTGCGCCTGGCTGAGCACCTCATTGGCTTCGGGGAGGGCATCGATATAGAAGTCGACCCGGCCATGCTGGAGCATCGGTAAAATGCCATCGCGCCGCTGGATCTGGTTAAAGCGCCGAACGTTAGGCAAATACGCCTCGTACCTGTAGCCGCGCACCCAGGCCAGTCGGTAATCGCCCAGCGTCGCCGCGCTCGGTGTCGGCGAGGTGGCCAACCCGAGGGCATAGATCTGGTCGGAGTCGAAGTTCCAGCGCGGGTAGAGCACGCCCTTGACCTCATCGCGGTAAGAACCGACCCAACCGTCCACTTCACCGCGCTGGGCCAGGCCCACGGCGCGGGTATAGGGCTCGATACGGGTTTGCAAGGTGATCCCGGCCGGCTCGAATACCCGTCGCAATACGTCCCAGGCCAGGCCGCTGCCGTCGGCGTTGGTGTAGTCCTCCCAGGCTTCACTGGCCAGCATGACTTTGCCGGGCAGCGCCGACCGATCCTCTGCCCACCCACAGGTCGAAACGACACACAGCAGCATCAACAGCCAGCGGCGCACGTCCATGGGTACGACCTCCTGCAAAGCCTTGCATCGCGAATAACGTTATAGAGGGTAGCGCAGCACACCGATTCAGGGCGTCTCGCGAAAATGCTGATAGCCACGGATAGCCGGGGTGATGTCTTGCCCGCCGGCATCAAGCAGCGTTACACCCATCCCCGCCTCGACTCGGCCGATGACATGCACCGGCCAACCGCCGGCTCGTAACGGCGCCAACTCGACGGGCGGTAGGGTGAACGCCAGCACGTAGTCGTCGCCGCCACTCAATGCCGCCACCCGCGCCGCATCGTCCCCCACAAACGCGAGCAAGGCCTTGGACAAGGGCAGGCGGTGACGCTCAACCAACAGGCTGACGCCCGACGCCTTGGCGATATGCCCGCAATCGGCCAACAGCCCGTCGGAGATGTCCATCGCGGCCGTAGCCTTGCCCCGAAGGGCCAGGCCCAAGGCCAACTGCGGTTGCGGCGACCAGTAATGCGCCAACAGCGGATCAGCGATGGCCGCCTCGGCGCTGCGTTGGCCCAGCACCAACGGTAAGGCGCCCGCAGCGTTGCCCAACTCGCCGCCGACACACAGCAGGTCGCCCGGTTGCGCACCGCTGCGCGTCAACGCCTGCCCGGCCGGAACCCGGCCGAACACGCTGAGGGTCAGGCTGAGCGGCCCGCGCGTCGTGTCGCCGCCCACCAGGCCCACGCCGCAGCGTTGCGCCATGGCATTCAATCCCTGGGCATAGCGTTGCAGCCAGTCGGCATCGACCGTCGGCGTGGTAAGGGCAAGGGTAAATGCGAGAGGGTTGGCGCCCATGGCGGCCAGGTCGCTCACCGCCACGGCCAACGAGCGCTGGCCGAGCAGGAACGGATCGCAGGGGTCGGCAAAGTGCACGCCGGCCACCAGCGTATCGGTGGAGATCGCCAGCTGCTCCCCAGGCGGGAGCGCCAGCAAGGCGCAGTCGTCGCCGATCCCCAGGGCAATGCCCTCGCCGCCCTGCGCGCACGGCGCGGCGGCGAAGTATTTGTGGATCAGCTCAAACTCGCCCATTGAGCACTCAAGCGCAGGTTAGCGCTTGTACGCCTTCACTTCGGCTTCACGCAGGCGCGGAGCCAGCTTGTCGAGCACGCCGTTGACGAACTTGTGACCGTCGGTCGAACCGTAGACTTTCGCCAGTTCGATGCCTTCGTTGATCACTACGCGATACGGCACGTCGACGCGCTTGAGCAGCTCCCAGGTGGACAGGCGCAGTACGGCCAGTTCAACCGGATCCAGCTCTTCGAGGGTCAGGTCCAGGCACGGCGTCAGCGCGGCGTCGATCTCGGTCAGGTTGGCCGGGACACCGTGCAGGATGTCGTGAAAGTAGCTCTGGTCGGCAAAGGTGAAGTCGTTATCGACGCGAAATTGCGCTTCGATTTCGTTCAGCGACGTGCCGGCCATGTGACGCTGGTAAAGCGCCTGGGTCGCGAGCTGACGAGCCGCACGACGCTTTTCGCTTTTCGAGGGCTTGCCGGCGTCCGCTGGACGCTCGTCGCGTGGGTTGAAACGATCGCTCTCGTCGGAAATCACTTGGCCTCCAACTGCGACAGCAGGCTGACCATTTCCAGGGCGGACAGCGCGGCTTCAGCGCCTTTGTTACCAGCCTTGGTGCCGGAACGCTCGATGGCCTGCTCGATGGAATCAACGGTCAGTACGCCGAACGCGACAGGCACGCCGAATTCCATGGACACCTGGGCCAGGCCCTTGGTGCATTCGCCAGCCACGTATTCGAAGTGCGGAGTCCCGCCACGAATGACCGCGCCCAGGGCGATGATCGCCGCGTATTCGCCCTGTTGAGCAACTTTTTGCGCAACCAGTGGAATTTCGAAGGCGCCGGGGGCACGGATGATCGTGATGTCGCTCTCGCTCACACCGTGGCGAACCAGGGCGTCCACGGCACCGCTTACCAGGCTTTCAACCACGAAGCTGTTGAAGCGGCCAACCACCAGGGCATAGCGGCCTTTGGGGGCGATGAAGGTACCTTCGATGGTCTTCAGGGTCATTCGACAAATCTCTTAAAGAGCCGGGACGCGAAAAGTGCGTCCCTCAGTGATGATTTAACCGCGAACAAGGGGCAACAAACGCCAGCCTTTATTCGGAGGGCACGTATTCTACAACTTCCAGATCGAATCCGGATATCGCATTAAATTTCATCGGCGCGCTCATCAGGCGCATTTTGCGCACACCGAGGTCACGCAGGATCTGCGAACCGGCACCGACGATGCTGTAGGTGGTCGGCGTTTTCACCTGGGTCTGCTCGGCGGTTTCGCGGATATGCGCCAGCAACACGTCGCCGTCCACCGGGTTACCCAGCAGCAGTACCACGCCGCTGCCGGCCTCGGACACCGCAGCCATGGCGGCGCGCAGGCTCCAGCGGCCCGGTTGCTTGACCATCAGCAGGTCGCGCAGCGGGTCCATGTTGTGCACGCGCACCAGGGTCGGCTCGTCGGCGCAAATGGTGCCCAGGGTCAGGGCCATGTGCACGTCGCCTTCCACTGAATCACGGTAGGTCACCAAATTGAATTGGCCCAGTTCGCTGTCCAGCGGCTGCTCGGCAATCCGCTGAACGGTACGTTCGTGGATCATGCGGTAGTGAATCAGGTCGGCGATGGTGCCGACCTTGATGTTGTGTTCGGCGGCAAAGGCTTCGAGTTCGGCACGGCGAGCCATGGTGCCGTCGTCGTTCATCACTTCGCAGATCACGCCACTGGGCTCGAAACCGGCCATGCGCGCCAGGTCGCAGGCGGCTTCGGTATGGCCGGCACGGGCCAGGGTGCCACCCGGCTGGGCCATCAGCGGGAAAATATGGCCGGGGCTGACGATGTCTTCGGCCTTGGCATCTTTCGCGGCAGCGGCTTGCACGGTGCGGGCGCGGTCAGCGGCGGAAATGCCGGTGGTGACGCCGGTGGTCGCTTCGATCGACACGGTGAACTTGGTACCAAACCCGGAACCATTGCGCGGTGCCATCAGCGGCAGCTTGAGCAGCTCGCAGCGCTCGCGACTCATGGGCATGCAGATCAGCCCACGGGCATGTTTGGCCATGAAGTTGATGTGCTCGGGCTTGCAGGCCTCGGCGGCCATGATGATGTCGCCTTCGTTTTCGCGATCTTCATCATCCATCAGGATGACCATCTTGCCTTGGCGGATGTCTTCAACCAGTTCTTCGATGCTATTGAGCGCCACGCGGCACCCCCTTGGTCAGGATTTGAGATAGCCGTTGGCGGCCAGAAAACTTTCAGTGATGTTGCCTGATGCAGGCTCTGCGGCCTTATCGCCCAACAGCAGGCGCTCCAGGTAACGGGCAAGCAAGTCGACTTCCAGGTTCACCCGGCGACCCGGCTGGTACGAGGCCATGATGGTTTCGCTGAGGGTGTGGGGAATGATGGTCAGTTCGAATTCGGCGCCGTTCACGGCGTTCACGGTCAGGCTGGTGCCATCGACAGTGATCGAGCCTTTGTGGGCGATGTATTTGGCCAGCGCTTTGGGGGCGCGGATGCGAAATTCCACGGCTCGCGCATTTTCGCTGCGCGCGACCACTTCGCCGACACCGTCGACGTGGCCGCTGACCAGGTGACCGCCCAGGCGGGTGGTCGGCGTCAGGGCTTTTTCCAGGTTGACCGGGCTGCCGGCCTTGAGGTCGCTCATCGCGGTGCAGTCCAGGGTTTCCCGGCTGACATCGGCGGCAAAGCCATTGCCCGGCAGCTCGACGACGGTCAGGCACACGCCGCTGACGGCGATGCTGTCGCCCAGCTTGACGTCGCCCAGGTCGAGCTTGCCGGTGTCAACCAGCAGGCGCACGTCGCCACCTTTGGGGGTCATGGCGCGGATGCTGCCGATGGATTCGATAATGCCGGTGAACATGGCCTTCTCCTGGAAACGGGTGCGGGCACTTGAGCGCCCGGTCAGAATTATACGCTCGCTGCTGGCATAGGGATGGCAGTGACTCGCCAGTCGTCGCCTACAGCGCGCATCTCAGTGATCTTGAGTTGGGGGGCATCGGCCAGTTTCTCAAGCGGCCAGTCGAGCAACGGCCGCGCAGCGCAGCCGAGGAACTTGCCGGCGACGAATATCACGTATTCGTCCACCAGGCCCTGCTGGGCAAATGCGCCCGCCAGGCTTGGGCCCGCTTCCACCAACACCTCGTTGACGCCGCGCGCCGCGAGAGCGACCAGGGCTGAGCGCAGGTCGACCTGGCCTTCCACGCCGGGCACCACCAGGCACTCGGGACCGCGAGGGAGCTGGTTCTGCGCAGTGACACAGGTGATGACCAATGCCGGTCCGGCCTTGAAGAACGGGGCATTGAGCGGCACACGCAGGCGGCCGTCGATCAATACGCGCAACGGCGGACGCGACGTGGCCAGGGCTGTGGTTTCGGCATCCAGGCCCAGCTCGGCGGCGCGCACGGTCAAACGAGCGCCGTCAGCCAGGACGGTATCGGCGCCGGTCAGCACCACGCTGGCCTCGGCGCGCAGGCGCTGCACGGCGGCGCGGGCGGCGGGGCCGGTAATCCATTGGCTTTCGCCGCTGGCCATGGCGGTGCGACCGTCCAGGCTCATCGCCATTTTGACCCGCACGAACGGCAGGCCGTGTTCCATGCGCTTGAGAAAGCCTCTATTAAGGGCCCGCGCCTCACCTTCCAATACGCCGCTACGCACCTCGATCCCCGCCTGGGCCAAGCGCTGCATACCGCGCCCCGCCACTTCCGGGTTAGGGTCCTGCATCGCCGCGACCACCCGTGCCAGCCCCGCGCTCACCAGCGCATCGGCGCACGGCGGCGTGTGACCGTAATGGCTACAAGGCTCAAGGGTGACGTACGCCGTGGCGCCGCGCGCCTTGTCGCCGGCGGCGCGCAGGGCATGTACTTCGGCATGGGGTTGGCCGGTACGCTCATGCCAACCTTCGCCGACAATCTGCCCATCGCGCACAATCACGCAGCCCACCCGAGGGTTGGGGTGGGTGGTGTACAGGCCATTGCGCGCCAACTCCAGCGCGCGGGCCATGTAATGGGCGTCGAGGACGGCCTGTTCAGCAGAGGGAGGGTTCATTGTTTGGAGGGCTCACGGGCCAGGCGGTCGATCTCTTCGCGGAACTCGTTGAGGTCCTGGAAGCGTCGATACACCGAGGCGAAACGGATATAGGCGACTTCGTCGAGCTTTTGCAGCTCGCCCATCACCAATTCTCCCACCACCAGGCTCTTGACCTCGCGCTCGCCGGTCGCACGCAGCTTGTGCTTGATATGCACCAGCGCCGCTTCCAGGCGCTCGACACTCACCGGGCGTTTTTCCAGGGCACGCTGCATACCGGCGCGCAGTTTTTCTTCGTCGAAAGGCTGGCGGCTGCCGTCGGATTTGATCAGACGTGGCAATACCAGTTCGGCGGTTTCGAAGGTGGTGAAACGTTCACCGCAGCCAGAGGCCAGGCATTCGCGCCGGCGACGCACTTGGTCGCCCTCGGCGACCAGACGCGAGTCAATGACCTTGGTGTCGTTGGCACCGCAGAAGGGACAGTGCATGGTGGCAGGCAACAAAAAAAGGGAGGGCCATGGTAGCGCATCCCCGTGGCAAGACAAGCCATAGCCTTTACGGTATATAGGCTGACGAATATGTTTCTTACATTTAAAGACACGGATTTTTGTCCTTTCTGGAGCCGTACATGCAGTTACGACCACTTGTTTTGCTCACCCTGGTCAGTTTTCTGGTCGCCTGCAGCAGCGAAGCCCCCAAGCCGTCCGTACCGCAACCGGTGCCGGCGCAAGAGAAAAAAGTCCCCGGTATTGAAGACCTCGGCCCACTGCCGGCTTACCAGCGTGAAATCAACGGCAGCCTGACCAACGTGCCCGCAGGCGCCGAAGTCGAGATGGCCCTGCTGGTGATCGACGATCGTTCGCGCCCGCAGCAACTGCTCGCCAGCAGCGTGTTGACCGGTAACGGCAAGCCCCTGGCGTTCCGCCTGCGCTTCAACCCCGAGGCCTTTCCGGCCGGTGCGCGAGTCGAACTGCGCGGCCGCGCCAGCCAGTCCGGACAGTTGATCCTGCACCTGCCGGCCGTGCGCATCACCCAGGCGATCACCCAGACCACCGGCCCGCTGGAACTCGTCAAGGCACCATGACCCCACCGTTGGACTTGCAGCGCGCCCTGAGCGAGCTGATCGGCGACGCCCACCTGGTGCCCTGCCCGCTGCCGGGCACCGAGCTGTCGTTGTGGCTGCTGGATGCGGACAACATGGACCGGGCCTTCAGCTCCGAAGAAACCCGGCGCATCCTGCATGAACCGCCCTACTGGAGTTTTTGCTGGGCCAGCGGCCTGGCACTGGCGCGATACCTGGCGGCCAACCCTGAGTGGGTCGCCGGCAAGCGCGTGCTGGATTTTGGTGCCGGTTCCGGCGTGGCCGCGATTGCGGCCGTCAAGGCGGGCGCATTGGAAGTAGTGGCGTGTGACCTCGACCCGCTGGCCTTAGCCGCTTGCCGCGCCAATGCCGCGCTCAATAACGTGGCATTAACCTACTCGGCGGACTTTTTCGCCGAAACCGACCGCTTCGACCTGATCCTGGTGGCCGACGTGCTCTATGACCGCGCCAACCTGCCGTTGCTGGATCAGTTCCTTACCCGTGGCCGTGAAGCGCTGGTTGCGGATTCACGCGTGCGGGACTTTCAGCACCCGGCCTATCAGCGCCTGGAGATACTGGACGCATTGACGTTGCCCGACCTGGCCGAGCCTTGGGAGTTTCGCAAGGTGAGCCTGTACCATTCGCGGCGCCAGCCCTTATAGTTGCCCCATTCCCGCTTTATTCGAGACGCCCCATGAGTGAGCCCACGCCGTACATCTTCGACGTCACCACCGCCAACTTCGACCAGGCCGTGATCCAGAACTCCTTCGAAAAACCCGTCCTGGTGGATTTCTGGGCCGAATGGTGCGCGCCGTGCAAGGCGCTGATGCCGATGCTGGCGCAGATTGCCGAGAGTTATCAGGGCGAGTTGCTGCTGGCCAAGGTCGACTGCGAGGCCGAGCAGGACATCGTCGCGCGGTTTGGCATTCAAAGCCTGCCGACCGTGGTGCTGTTCAAAGATGGACAGCCAGTGGACGGTTTTGCCGGCGCGCAGCCGGAGTCGGCGATACGTGCGTTGCTCGCGCCGCATGTGCAGATGCCGGCGCCGAAAGCGGCTGATCCGCTGGAGCAGGCCCAGGCGCTGTTCGCTGACGGCCGCATCAGCGAGGCCGAGGCCGTGCTGGTCGCGCTGTTGGGCGAGGACAATACCAATGCCGCCGCGCTGATCCTGTATGCGCGCTGCCTGGCCGAACGCGGCGAGTTGGGTGAGGCCCAGACCGTGCTCGACGCCGTCAAAAGCGATGCGCACAAAGCCGCCCTCGCCGGGGCCAAGGCGCAGATCACCTTCCTGCGCCAGGCTGCCGATTTGCCCGACGCCGCCGACTTGAAAAGCCGCCTGGCGCAAAACCCGCAGGACGATGAAGCCGCCTATCAACTGAGCATCCAGCAACTGGCGCGCCAGCAATACGACGCAGCGCTGGAAGGTTTGCTCAAATTGTTTATCCGCAACCGCGGCTACAGCGAAGGCCTGCCGCACAAGACGTTGCTGCAGGTATTCGAACTGCTGGGCAATGACCACCCGCTGGTCAGCGTGTACCGCCGCAAGTTGTTTGCCGCGCTGTACTAATCGCCGATCCAGCTGTACAGCGGCGTGTCTGCGCCGCTGACCACTTTGACCTGGGCGCTGTGGCGCAAGCGCACCAACAGGCGCTTGGCCGCCGCCGCGTCGCCGGCCAATCCTTCCAGTTGATCGAGCAGCTCCAGGCCGCTGAGTTGCCCGGCCTTGCGCAACAGGTCCTGGGCGTTCTGCCACAGGTCCTCACGCGGTTTGACCGCTGCCGCTGACGGTGCGCTTGGCGCGGCCACGGGGGCGGCCTGCAATTGCGCGCCCAACCGTGCCCAATCGCCGTCATCCAGCTCCAGCGTCAAGTCCACCGGCAGGTCGCCGACGGTTCCACGAATTCGCAACATCGTCCTTCTCCTGCAGTTTTTTCTGACGGGCATGCTCCCATGCGGCTTGCGCAACGCCAAGCGGACGGTCAAACTCTCGGCCTTATTGTTATAAGATCACATAACAAAACTTTCATCTCCTGGAGCTTACTCATGCGCCGTCTGTTGCTTGCTTTGCCGTTTGCCCTGCTGCCCCTGGCCATTGCCCATGCGGCGGACGAACATGACCACGATCATGAGCATGGCAGCCTCGGCGCTCACGAACATGGCGTCGGCCGCCTCAACGCCGTGCTCGACGGCCAAGCCCTGGAGCTTGAACTGGACAGCCCGGCGATGAACCTGGTGGGTTTCGAACACCTCGCCACCAGCGCGGCGGACAAAGCCAAGATCGCCGCTGTACACAAACAGCTCGAAAACCCTCTGGCCCTGTTCAACCTGCCCAAGGCCGCCGGTTGCGTGGTCAGCTCCCAGGAGCTGAACAGCCCATTGTTCGGCGACAAACCCGAAGCGGAGCATGACGATGATGATGACGACCACGACGCCAAAGACGGCGCCCACGAACACCATCACGACCACAGCGAAATCCACGCCCACTATCAGTTCACCTGCGCCACGCCAACCGCGTTGAGCAACCTGGACCTGAGCCAGGTATTCAAGACCTTCCCCGCCACTCAGAAAATTCAGGTACAACTGATCGGCCCAAGCGGCCAGCAGGGTGTTGATGCGACGGCCCAGGCAGCCACCCTGAAGTTCTGAGATACCCATGACTCAAGCCTTAATCGAACTGTCTGACCTGGGCTTCAACTGGCCCGGTCACCCAACGTTGCTGGACATCCCCGCGTTCCGCCTGGAACGCGGGGAAACCCTGTTTCTCAAAGGCCCCAGCGGTAGCGGCAAAACCACGCTGCTGGGCTTGCTCGGCGGCGTGCAGAAGCCCAGCCAGGGCAGCATTCGCCTGCTCGGCCAGGAGTTGACCGAGTTGTCCGCCGGGGCCCGCGACCGCTTTCGCGTCGACCACACCGGCTACATCTTCCAGCAGTTCAACCTGCTGCCGTTTCTGTCGGTGCGCGAGAACGTCGAGTTGCCTTGCCACTTTTCCAAGCTGCGCGCACAACGGGCCAAACAGCGTCACGGCAGCGTCGACCAAGCCGCCGCCGCATTGCTCGCGCACCTGGGGTTGAAAGATAAAGACCTGCTGGAGCGCCGCGCCGATTCGCTGTCCATCGGCCAGCAGCAACGGGTGGCCGCCGCCCGCGCACTGATCGGCCAACCGGAACTGGTGATTGCCGACGAACCCACCTCGGCCTTGGACTACGACGCCCGCGAAGCTTTCCTGCAACTGCTGTTCGCCGAATGCCGCGACGCAGGCGCCAGCCTGTTGTTTGTCAGCCATGACCAGAGCCTGGCGCCGCTGTTCGACCGCAACCTGTCGCTGGCCGAACTCAATCGCGCCGCCACGCCCGCAGAGGTTTGAGATGTATTTGTTTCGTCTAGCCATGGCCAGCCTGGCTAACCGTCGCTTTACTGCGATCCTCACCGCCTTCGCCATCGCCCTGTCGGTGTGCCTGTTGCTGGCGGTGGAGCGCGTACGCGTGGAGGCACGCAACAGTTTCGCCAGCACCATCAGCGGCACCGACCTGATCGTCGGCGCCCGTTCCGGTTCGGTGAACCTGCTGCTGTATTCGGTGTTTCGCATCGGCAACGCCACCAACAATATTCGCTGGGACAGCTTCGAGCACTTCGCCGCCAACCCCCAGGTGAAATGGGCGATCCCGATTTCCCTCGGTGACTCTCATCGCGGCTACCGCGTGATGGGCACCAACCAATCCTATTTCGAACACTACCAGTACGGGCGCAGGCAAAACCTCGAACTTGCCAGCGGCCGCGCCTTCGCCACCGACCCGTTCGAAGTGGTGCTCGGCGCCGAAGTCGCCGACGCATTGCACTACAAGCTCGGCGATAAACTGGTGCTGGCCCATGGCGTGGCGGTGGTCAGCCTGGTCAAGCACGACGACAAACCCTTCACCGTGGTCGGCATTCTCAAGCGCACCGGCACGCCGGTGGACCGCACGTTGCACATCAGCCTCGGCGGCATGGAAGCAATCCACATCGACTGGCACAACGGCGTGCCGGCCCAGGGCAAAGGGCGCATCAGCGCCGATCAGGCGCGCAACATGGACCTGACCCCGCAGGCCATCACCGCGTTCATGCTGGGCCTGAACAACAAGATTTCCACCTTCGCCCTGCAGCGTGAGATCAATGAGTTTCGCGGCGAGCCGATGCTGGCGATCCTTCCGGGCGTAGCGCTGCAAGAGCTGTGGAGCATGATGGGCACCGCCGAAAAAGCGCTGTTCGTCATCTCGCTGTTCGTGGTGTTGACCGGCTTGATCGGCATGCTCACGGCGATCCTCACCAGCCTCAACGAGCGCCGCCGCGAGATGGCGATTTTACGCTCGGTGGGCGCGCGGCCTTGGCACATCGCTACATTGCTGATCTTCGAAGCGTTCGCCCTGGCCTTGTCCGGCGTGATCGCAGGTGTCGGCTTGCTGTACGTATGCATCGCCGCCTCACGCGGGTATTTGCAGGCCAACTATGGCCTGGACCTGCCGATGGCGTGGCCGAGCGAATATGAATGGACCTTGCTCGCCGGTATCCTGGGCGCTGCGCTGTTGATGGGCAGCGTGCCCGCCTGGCGCGCCTACCGACAGTCTTTGGCCGATGGCCTGTCCATCCGTTTATGAGGAAGGTTTCGATGCGTCGTGCCCTGTTTGCACTGTTATTGCTGGTGGTCGTTCCTGCATGGGCGGAAGAACAACCCAAGGATTTGTCCTGGCAGGAGATGATCCCGCCGGACGCGCCGCCGGAAGTGCCCAACATGAAACCGCTGCACAATTTGTCGAACATGGCCGATGCCTTGTCCGTCGAAGCAGCGCCGGCCGCCAAGCAGGATTTGCCCAACGCGCCGGTGGTGCAGAGCCTCGATGGCCAGCACATCCGTTTGCCGGGCTATATCGTGCCGCTGGAGGTCAGCGAAGAAGGTCGCACCACCGAGTTTTTGCTGGTGCCGTATTTCGGCGCGTGCATCCATGTGCCGCCGCCGCCGTCGAATCAGATCGTGCATGTAAAAAGTGAAGTCGGCGTGAAGCTCGACGAGCTCTATCAGCCGTATTGGATTGAAGGCGCGATGCAGGTCAAACCGTCCACCAGCGAGCTGGCCGATGCCGGCTACCAGATGGATGCCGAGAAGATTTATATCTACGAACTGCCGGAATAACGCTGATCGCCCTTTCATTGAGCTGAGTCAACAGACCGAACGGAACGATCTTTACCATTGGACGCACAACTTTTAAACGTCCTTTGGAGCTCCCATGAATAAGTCTCTGCTCGGCGCGTCCCTCTTCGCGCTCGCCCTCGTCGCCCCTGTTGCCCACGCTCACGAAGCCGGCGATATTCTGGTTCGCGCCGGTGCAATCACCGTGAACCCGAAGGCCGACAGCAGCACCGTCAAAGTTGACCAAGGTCCACTGGCCGGCGCCAACCTGGGCGGCAAGGCAACCATGAGCAGCGACACTCAACTGGGCCTCAACTTCGCCTACATGCTTACCAACCACGTCGGTATCGAACTGCTGGCGGCCACGCCGTTCGAGCATGACGTGAAGATCAAGGGCACCGCCCTCGGCGCCGCCAACGGTAAGCTCGGCACCCTGAAACACCTGCCGCCGACCCTGAGCGTCGTGTACTACCCACTGGACAACAAGTCCGCGTTCCAACCGTATGTAGGCGCCGGTATCAACTACACCTGGATCTACGACGAACACGTCGGCAGCCGCGCCTCCGAAGCCGGTTTCAGTAACTTCAAGGCCGAGAATTCCTGGGGTTGGGCCGCGCAGATCGGTGCTGACTACATGATCAACGACAAGTGGATGATCAACGCCCAGGCGCGTTACATCGACATCAGCACCAAGGCCACCGTGGAAAACAACGCCGTGGCGCCGGGTACCCGTGCCAAGGTGAATGTAGACGTGGACCCAATGGTCTACATGGTGGGTATCGGCTACAAGTTCTAAGCCTGTTTTAACCAACACTTCATAACCCATGTGGGAGGGGCGGTGCGACGATTCGACTTGCTCCCGATAGCAGTGGATCAGTCAATGAATCTGTTGACTGTCAACTCTGCTATCGGGAGCAAGCCCCCCCACATTTGGTTTTGCGTTGGATTCAGCTGTGGCGGTAGAACCGGTCCAGCAACGCCGGCAGCCCCGCCCGCCATGCCCGTGGCTTGATGCCGAAGGTATGCAGGATTTTTTTGCAGGCCAGCACCGCATGTTGCGGTTCGTCCGCCGCATCCGGGCGGGCCGCATGGGCCTGGGCAGTGGGAGCTTCGATAGCCAGCGCGTGGAAGTTGCGCGCTTCGGTGAGGATCGCCTGGCCCAGCGCCAGCGGCGTGGTCGCCTCATGCCCGGCATAGTGGTAAGTGCCCCACAGCGGCGCGGCGCAATCGAGTTGCTTGAGCACCGAGATGATCACGCGCGCGGCATCATCCACCGGCGTCGGGTTGCCGCGACGATCGTCCGCCATCAGCAACTCATCCGGTTGTTCGGCCCGGGCCAGGAAGCGCCCCAAGGTGCCGTCGACACTGTCATCCAGCAGCCAGCCAAAGCGCAGCAGCACATGCTGCGGGCAGGTGGCGCGCACGCTCTGTTCAATACGCCACAACGCCTGGCCGCGCAGGCCCAGGGGCACCGGCTCGTCCTTTTCGCTGTAGGCGGTGGCGCGGGAGCCATCGAACACGCGGTAACTGGACGGTTGCACCAAGGTGATGGTGTGGTGCTGACACAGTTCAGCCAGGCGTTCGATGGCGAACTCCTGGGCGGCCAGACGGGTTTCGCTGACCGCTTCGGCCTGGAACCAGTCGAAATAGTAGGCGAGGTTGATCAAGGCATCGGGACGGGTGTCGTCGAGCAATTGGGTGAGGCTCGCGGCATCCCAGCCGTCTTGGGGCGGTTTGGGGGCGAGGAAACCGATGTCTTCCTCCGCACCGAGGCGAATCAGCGCCTGCCCGAGGGCATTCCCGCCGCCCAGTAACATAAGGCGCATTCGCATAGATTGAGCAGGCCCGGTCTGTTTGGAACGATGGTTATTATCGACAGGCGTGTGAGCCTTGCCGCAGGTAGTTGCCAGAATCGTTGCATTTTGCGGGTTTGTAGCGCAACCGTCACGGATAAAGTGCGGGGTTGCAACTTGTCGGAACCGGTGGCATCAATCACTGCATGAGCCTTCCTGAATCGACCGATACGGTGTTGGACGACTTTCACCCCGCCGTCAGCGCCTGGTTTCGCAGCACCTTCCCTTCGGTGACCCACGCCCAGGCGCAGGCGTGGCCGTTGATCCGCCAGCGCCGCTCGACCCTGATCGCCGCGCCGACCGGGTCGGGCAAGACGCTGACAGCCTTCCTCGCGGTGCTGGATGACCTGGTTCACCAAGGCTTGGCCAACGGCGGGCAACTGCCGGACGAAACCCTGGTGGTGTACGTGTCGCCGCTCAAGGCGCTGTCCAACGACATTCAGATCAACCTGCAGAACCCGCTGGCCGGCATTACCGAACAGTTACATGCCCAGGGCCTGCCCCCGGTGGCGATCCGCACCGCCGTGCGTACCGGCGACACCCCGCAAAAAGACCGTGCGCAGATGCGCAAGCGTGCGCCGCACATTCTGGTGACCACGCCCGAATCGCTCTACGTGCTGCTCGGTTCCGACTCCGGTCGACAGATGCTTGCCAGCACGCGCACGGTGATCGTCGATGAGATCCACGCCATCGCCGCCAGCAAGCGCGGCAGCCACCTGGCCCTGAGCCTGGAGCGCCTGCAAGGGTTATGCGCCGCGCCGCTGACCCGCATCGGGCTGTCGGCCACGCAAAAACCCATCGACGCGGTCTCACGGTTTTTAGTCGGCACCGACCGCACCTGCGCCATCGTCGACATCGGCCACGCCCGCCCGCGCGACCTGGCGATCGAAGTGCCGCCCGTGCCGCTCTCGGCGGTGATGGCCAACGATGTCTGGGAATTGGTCTACGACCGCCTCGCCACACTGGCCCGCGAGCACCGCACCACGCTGATTTTCGTCAACACCCGGCGCCTGGCCGAGCGCCTGGCGCGGCATTTGAGCGAGCGCCTGGGCAAAACCGCAGTGGCCGCCCACCACGGCAGCCTGGCCAAGGAACTGCGCCTGGACGCCGAACAGCGCCTCAAGGCCGGTGAGCTGCAAGTGCTGATCGCCACCGCGTCGCTTGAGCTGGGGATTGATATCGGCGATGTCGACCTGGTGTGCCAGATCGGCTCTCCCGGTTCCATCAACGGGTTCCTGCAAAGGGTCGGCCGCTCCGGGCATCAGGTCGGCGGCACGCCCAAGGGACGCCTGTTCGCCACCACCCGCGACGACCTGATCGAATGCGCCGCCCTGCTCGATTGCGTGCGCCGGGGTGAACTGGACACCTTGCGCATCCCCGTCGCGCCGCTGGATGTACTGGCCCAACAGATCATCGCCGAAGTCAGCGCACAGGAATGGTCGGAGCAGGCCCTGCTCGCGCTGATCCGTCGTGCCTCGCCCTATGCCGTACTGGATGAACGCCATTACCAGGCGCTGTTGCAGATGCTCAGCGAAGGCTACAACGGTCGCCAGGGCATCCGCAGCGCCTACCTGCACCGCGACGCCCTCAGCCGCACATTGCGCGGCCGGCGTGGCGCGAGGCTCACGGCCGTAACCAGCGGCGGCACCATCCCGGACAATGCCGACTACAGCGTGTTGCTCGAACCCCAGGGCCTGAATATCGGCAGCGTCAACGAAGACTTTGCGGTGGAAAGTATCGCCGGGGATATCTTCCAGCTCGGTAATACGTCCTACCGGATCTTGCGGGTAGACACCGGCAAGGTACGGGTCGAAGACGCCCAGGGCCAGCCGCCGAGCATTCCGTTCTGGCTGGGCGAAGCACCCGGGCGCAGTCACCAATTGTCGATGGCCGTGGCGCGCTTGCAGGGCCAGATGGATGCCTTGCTCGGCATCACGCCGGGCGACTTGCAACCCGCGCAAGGCTGGCTCACCGACACCCTCGGCTTGAACCGCGCCAGCACCGAGCAGATCCTCGATTACCTGGCCCGCACACGCCTGGCTCTCAGCGCCTTGCCGTCCCAGGACACGTTGATCATGGAGCGGTTTTTCGATGAATCCGGCGGCACACAATTAATCATCCACACGCCCTTCGGCAGCCGCCTCAACCGCGCCTGGGGCCTGGCCCTGCGCAAGCGCTTTTGCCGCACCTTCAATTTCGAATTGCAGGCGGCGGCCAGCGAAAATGCGATCGTGCTGTCGTTGTCCACCAGCCACAGCTTCGCGCTGGATGACGTGTGGCGCTATCTCAACAGCAACAGCGCCGAGCACTTGCTGATCCAGGCCGTGCTGGACGCGCCGCTGTTCGGCGTGCGCTGGCGCTGGAACGCCGGCGTGGCCCTGGCATTGCCGCGCTACACCGGCGGGCGCAAGGTGGCGCCGCAGATCCAGCGCATGAAAAGCGAAGACCTGATCGCCAGCGTGTTCCCCGACCAGATCGCCTGCCTGGAAAACCTCGCCGGCGAACGCGAAGTGCCGGAACACCCATTGGTGGAACAGACCCTCGACGACTGCCTGCACGACGCCATGGACAGCGATGCCTGGCTGGCCCTGCTGCGGCGCATGGAGCGTGGCGAGGTGCGCCTGGTCAGCCGCGACCTGCCGGCGCCCTCGCCCATGGCCGCAGAAATTCTCAGCGCGCGGCCCTATACCTTTCTCGACGACGCACCGCTGGAAGAACGCCGCACCCAGGCCGTGCTCAACCGGCGCTGGAGCGACCCGCAGAGCACCGATGACCTGGGCGCACTGGATGCCGACGCCATCGCCGGCGTGCGCGAAGAGGCATGGCCGGCGCCCCATGGCGTGGATGAAATGCACGAGGCGTTGATGAGCCTGGCGTGCATTGCCGCCGCTGAAGTCACGCCGCAGTGGGCGCAATGGCTGCGCGCCCTGGCCAAGAGTGGTCGCGCTCATTCGTTGCCCAACGGCCTGTGGGTGGCGGCCGAGCGCTTGAGTTGTGTCCAGGCGATTTACCCGAATGACTTACCACTGCTGCCCGGTTTCGACGAGCCCTGGACCTATGATCAAGCGCTGCTGGAAGTGGTGCGCGCACGCCTGGGCGGTTTTGGCCCGCTGAGCCTGATCGAGATCGCCGCGCCCCTGGGTCTGCCGGTGGCCGATATCACTCAGGCACTGGCCCGGCTGGAACAGGAAGGCTACGTGTTGCGCGGCCGCTTCAGCCCCGGCGCCACCGAGGAGCAATGGTGCGAACGGCATTTGCTGGCGCGCATTCATCGCTACACGGTCAAGCGCCTGCGACGGGAAATCGAGCCGGTGGCGCTGCAGGATTTCATGCGTTTTCTGTTCGATTGGCAGCACCTGTCCGATGGCACCCGTGGCCAGGGCAGCGCCGTATTGCCGCAGATCGTCGCTCAGCTCGAAGGCTATGCCGCCGCCACCTCGGCCTGGGACAGCGACTTGCTCAGCGCACGGCTCAAGGATTATTCACCCACCTGGCTGGACGACCTGTGCCGCAGCGGCAAGCTGGTGTGGACGCGCCTGAGCCACAAGAGCAGCGCCATGGCCCTGCGCAGCACGCCGGTGGTGTTGCTGCCGCGCAGCCAGGTTTCGTTGTGGAGCGGGCTGACCGAACTCACCGACAGCACCACCCTGTCGCCCAAGGCCCAAAAAGTCCATCTGGCCCTGCGCGAACATGGCGCGCTGTTTTTCGATGAGCTGGTGCACGAGGCCCACTTGCTGCGCAGCGAACTGGAGAGCGCCTTGCAAGAGTTGGTGGGCGCCGGCCTGGTGAATGCCGACAGCTTCGCCGGGCTGCGCGCCCTGACCACGCCCGCCAGCAAACGCCAGGCGCGCAGCAGTCGGCGTGGGCGTGGGGCGTTTATCGGCGGTATGGACGATGCCGGACGCTGGGCCTTGGTACGACGCGCGCCCGCGGCTGCCGGCCCGCATTCGACCGAGACGCTGGAACATATCGCAATGACCCTGCTGCGCCGCTATGGCGTGGTGTTCTGGCGCCTGCTGGAGCGCGAGGCGGATTGGCTGCCGAGCTGGCGCGAATTGCTGCGCACGTTTCACCGGCTGGAAGCGCGGGGGCAGATTCGCGGCGGGCGATTTGTCAGCGGCCTGGCGGGGGAACAGTTTGCGTTGCCGGAAGCGATCCCGTTACTGCGCGAAGTGCGGCGCCGGCCCCATGACGGTAGTTTGATTGCGGTGTGTGGGGCCGATCCGCTGAATCTGGTCGGAACGCTTTTACCGGGAACCAAAGTGCCGGCGGTGAGTGGCAATCGGGTTGTGTACCGGGATGGGTTGCCGGCCGCCGTGATGGTTGGGGGTAAGCAGCAGATTTTGCTGGAAATGGAACAGCAGGCTATTCAGGAGAAGTTGCTCAGGCGGTGAGCTGCGATGAGGCCAGAACAACCAACCTCATTCTTGAAGCCTGGGCTGCTCGGTCAGCGCCACCGAGGCGGGCATCTCCTCATTCACCTGCGCCATCCGCTTGGGTAACACCACCTGCTGTGGATAAGTTTGCGCGAAATGCACCTCATCGCAGTTATCCACAAGCTTTTTCAGCCGCTGGTTAAACGCGCGACTCACGGCATATTGCCCACCCGACACGGTGCGGAACTGCGCCGTGAGCACCACGCCATTGAGGTCCATCTTGTCGACGCCAAACACCTCCAGCGGCCCTTGCAGGTTGTACTTGAGGAACACATCGTCGCGAATCGCCTGCCCCGCCTCGCGGATCAGCTCCACGGCCTTGTCCACGTCGGTGTCGTAGGTGAACTGCACCGAGAAGAACGCATAGGCAAACTGGCGCGACTGGTTGGTAACGGCCTTGATCTGTCCGAACGGCACCGAGTGCACAAAGCCCTTGCCGTCGCGCAGGCGCAGGGTACGAATGGTCAAGCCCTCGACGGTGCCGGCGTGGCCGGAGTCGAGCACCACCCAGTCGCCGATCGACAGGGTGTCTTCGATGATGATGAACAACCCGGTGATCACATCCTGCACCAGTTGCTGGGAACCAAAACCAATGGCCAGCCCGACCACCCCGGCACCTGCCAGCAGGGGCGCAACGTTGATGCCCAGGTTGGCCATGGTGGTGATCGCACAGATCACCACCAGGATGATCTTCACCGCGTTGCGCAGCAGCGGCAGGATGGTTTTGACCCGCGTGCTCGGCTGGCGGCTGGAGCGTTTATTCACCGGCGGTTTCAGTGCTTCCTGGATCGCCGTGTCGAGCACCACCCAGAACAGCCAGGTCATCAGCAGGATCAGGCCGATACTGCTCAGGGAGTTGCTGATGGCGCGGCCTATGGCGTTGCGTTCAGCGAACTCAAACAACGACACGCCCCAGATACGCCCAAGGATTTCGATAAAGGCCACGGCCATGACGATGCGCAATACCGCGTGCAGCAGGCTCAGAAAGCGCTCCTTGTAGGCGCTGCTGCGCTGGATCGCCACCTGGCTGCGGGACTTGAACAGGTGTTGCAGCACCGTGCTGAGAAACACCGTGCCGATCAGCAAAATCGTGGTGAACAGCGCACAGCGCAAGGCCTTCTGATTATCGTCGCCGGCGCCGATCAGGTTGATCGCCGAGACCAGCACCATCAACAGGATCGGCCAATACCAGAGCCCGGAGAAGATCCGCAGCGATTGCTGCAACGCCGGATGTTTGAGGCGTTGGGCCAATGGCCGGTTGCGGATCAAATGCGCCACAGGTCGACGCAGGCGCACCACGAGCACGCCGAAAATCACCGTTGCGAACAGCGCGGTAAACACCGCGATGCTGCTGGTGATATTGCCGCCCAACTGACGGGCAATCTGCGGGCTGGTCAGCGCATCACTGAGGGCGGCGAGAAAGCCGATGAGGAACAGCGGCTTGGGGCAGTAGTCGCGAATACTCCGCACCGCAGTGCGCTTGTGACCGACGTTGAACATGACAATCACGCACAACAGCATGGAGGTGGAGAAAATACCGCTGCTGGTGGCGTAGGCAAAACACAGCGCCAGCGCACGGCCGATGGAGGTGTCTAGAAAATGGCTGACGTAGAGGGTCAGCGGCAGGCAGATCACGGCCGGGATCGTATAGGGCAAGCCATAGCCCAGCACCGCCAGCAGGCGCTCGCGCCGCTCGAAAAAGCTGCGCTGGCCCAGCCGATGCACGATAAATCGCCCCAGCAGCGTCAACAGCGTGAAGGCGCCGACCCACACCCCGGACAGCAACAGGAAGTCACCGGCCACGCTCCACGGTGAGCGCGCAGCGGTCTGGTCCACCAGGCGTCCGACTTCATTCGCGGCCCGGTCGGCGCGCAGACGCCATTCATCGATGACGTTCTGGTTCAGATCCAGCTTCTGCTGCACGTCGTCGATGCTGGAGCTGATGGCCCCGAGCAAGCCGCCTTCCACCAACAATTCCGGCTTGGCCGGTGCTTCGGGCTCAGGCGCGGTTGCCGCGGCCTGCAATGCGCCGCTGCCGCAGAACAACAGCGCGCCAAGCAGTAATGCAGTCTTGAGATTCAACAAAACACCGAGCTCCTTCAGAAGGGTCTGTAAGGAACTGACGAGTTTGCGCCATGATCGTTCCCGAGAATATGCCGCCTGTAGGAACAGCGAAACTTTCACACAAATCTCGCAGTCATCCCACAACGACCCTCTTCCCACGGGAGCAACCATGGCGGCGATTCACATCGGCATTTCCGGCTGGCGCTACACGCCCTGGCGCGGGGACTTCTACCCCGAAGGGCTGACCCAGAAACGCGAGTTGCAGTTTGCGTCACGGGCCGTCAACAGCATCGAAATCAATGGCTCGTTCTATGCGCTGCAAACGCCCAAGCGCTACGCCGAGTGGTATGCCGACACGCCTGAAGGGTTCATGTTCAGCGTCAAGGCGCCGCGCTACATCACGCATATCCTGCGGCTGAACGACGTGCATGCGCCGTTGGCGAATTTCTTCGCCTCAGGCGTATTGGCGTTGAAAGACAAGCTCGGGCCGATCCTCTGGCAGTTCCCGCCCAGCTTCAAGTTCGACCCGCCGCTGTTCGAGGCTTTCCTCAGGCAATTGCCCACCGACACGCAACAGGCCGCCGCCCTCGCCCGCCAGCACGAGCCGCGCCTGAACGGCAAGGCAAGCCTGCAGGCCCACGGCAAGCGCGCGTTGCGCCATGCGGTTGAGATCCGCCACACGAGTTTTGCCGTGCCGGAATTTGTGCAGTTGCTCGATAAGTACGGCGTCGCCCTGGTGGTCGCGGACACCGCCGGCAAGTGGCCCTATCTCGAAGATGTCACCGCCGACTTCGTTTACCTGCGCCTGCACGGTGACAAACAGTTGTACGCCAGCGGCTACACCGACGCAGCACTCCAGCGCTGGGGAGATCGCATCGACTGCTGGCGCCACGGCAAACAGCCCGCGGACGCCCACCTGGCCGACCCGCAGCGCAAGCCCCGCGCACGCAAGCAACGCGATGTGTTCTGCTTTTTCGACAACGACATCAAGGTGCGGGCGCCCTTCGATGCCCGCCACTTGCTACAACGTTTCGAGCTGGATAAACACCTCGCCACGGCGCCTGGAAAATTGCCTGAGCCGGGGGTATTGCCATGACGCAGCCGGAACTGATCCCCGTCGCACCGACCGCCGCCATCACGCGCTTCACGGTATTGACGGTGAATATCCACAAGGGCTTCACCGCCCTCAATCGACGCTTCATCCTGCCCGAACTGCGTGAAGCGGTGCGCAGCGTGGGCGCCGATATCGTGTTCCTGCAGGAAATCCACGGCACCCACGAACGCCATCCGCAGCGCTACAGCGATTGGCCGAACATGCCGCAGTACGAGTTCCTCGCCGACAGCATCTGGCCGCAGTTCGCGTACGGGCGCAATGCGGTCTATCCCCACGGCGACCATGGCAATGCGCTGTTGTCGAAATTCCAGATCGTGAGCTACGACAACCTCGACATCTCCCAGAGCGGCCACGAGAACCGTGGCCTGTTGCACTGCGTGTTGCGCCTGCCGGGCACCGGGCAGGAGGTGCATGCAATCTGTATGCACCTGGGCCTGCGCGAGGTGCACCGCCAGCAGCAACTGCGCCTGCTGGAACAGCGCATCAGGGAGATCCCCGCCGACGCCCCGCTGGTGGTGGCCGGCGATTTCAATGACTGGTGCCAGCGCGCCGACCTTAGCCAGAGCGGCCTTACGGAAGTGTTCGTGCACGCCCACGGCAAACTCGCGCGCACCTTCCCGGCACGCCTGCCGTTGCTGGCGCTGGACCGCATTTATGTGCGCAACCTGAAGGTGCATCACCCACGGGTACTGAATACACGCCCGTGGTCACACCTGTCCGACCATGTGCCACTGTCGGTGGAGGTTGAACTATGAACGTCGCCGTCGAGCACATTTCCACCGACCAGCCGCCGGATGACAGCAAGGCCCGCGATCTGGACTACGGTTGGCAAACCGGCAACCAGGTCGAGTTGCTGGAGAATGGCGAGGCGTATTTCCCTCGGGTGTTCGATGCCATGCGCAAGGCCCAGCGCGAGATCCTGCTGGAGACCTTCATTCTCTTCGAAGACAAGGTGGGCCATGAACTGCAAGGCATTCTGATCGAGGCCGCGCAGCGTGGCGTCAAGGTGGTGGCGAGCCTTGACGGTTTTGGCTGCGGCGAACTGAGTGCGCCATTTTTAAAGGCGTTGGCCGATGCCGGCGTGATGGTGCAACTGTTCGACCCTGCCGCCAAGACCCTGGGCATTCGCACCAACTGGTTTCGTCGCCTGCACCGCAAGATCGTGGTGGTGGATGGCACGGTGGGGTTTATCGGCGGGATCAATTTTTCGGCCGATCACCTGGGAGATTTCGGCCCCGAAGCCAAACAGGATTACGCCGTGCAGGTGACCGGCCCGGCAGTGGCCGACCTGCATCATTTTGCCCTCGCCCAAAGCGGTCGCCAGGTGCGTGCGCGACGCGGCTGGCGGCGACGTCAGCAACGACCTTCGCCATGGCCGACCGACAAGGGCGACGGTCTGGTACGCCTGATTTACCGCGACAACCTGCAACACCGCAACGACATCGAAGAGGCCTATATCCATGCGTTGAGCAAAGCGCAAGAACGCGCGGTAATCGCCAACGCCTACTTCTTCCCCGGTTACCGCCTGCTGCGCGAGATTCGCAATGCGGCGCGGCGCGGCGTGAACGTGCAGTTGATCATGCAAGGCCAACCCGACGTGCTGCTGGCCAAGCTCGCGGCGCGCATGCTCTACGACTATTTGCTCAAGGATGGCGTGGTGATCCACGAATATTGCCAGCGCCCGCTGCACGGCAAAGTGGCGTTGGTGGATGACGACTGGGCCACCGTGGGTTCGAGCAACCTGGACCCGTTGAGCCTGGCGCTGAACCTGGAAGCCAATGTGCTGATCCGCGACCGTGGTTTCAATCAGTGCCTGTACGAGCGGTTGCAAGCCCTCGCCAAAAATCACTGCCAGACCATGCCGGAAAACCGCAAGCCGCGCCTGTGGTTATGGCGGCTGACCGTGGGTTTCCTGGTGTTTCATGTGATGCGCCACTTTCCTGCGCTGACCGGTTGGCTGCCGGCGCACAAACCGCGATTGAAACCTTTTGAGAGCCACGCCCATGACGTCTGAAACCGGCGGTTCGCGTTTCAAGCGCTGGAAGAAACCGCTGACCATCGCCTTCTTCCTGTTGCTGATCGTACTCTTCACGATGCTCGCGCGCCGTATCGACTGGAGCGAGGTGTTCCAGACCCTGGGCGACTTCAAGCTGCGCACGCTGCTGATCGCCAGCGCGTTGACCCTGTGCAGCTTCATCGTTTACGCCTGCTTCGACCTGATCGGCCGCACCTACATTCGCCAAGACCTGCGCTGGAAGCAGATCCTGCCGGTGGGGATCATCAGCTACGCGTTCAACCTCAACCTCAGTGCCTGGGTGGGCGGGATCGCCATGCGCTACCGGCTGTATTCACGACTGGGGGTGAGCACGAGCAATATCGCGAAAATCCTCGGCCTGAGCCTGGCCACCAACTGGTTCGGCTACATGGCGTTGGCCGGCGCGGTGTTCAGCAGCGGGTTGGTGAGCATGCCGCCGGGCTGGAAACTCAGCAGCGGCGCGCTGCAAGGCGTCGGCGTGTTGTTGGTGCTGGTGAGCCTGGGTTACCTGGCGGCGTGCCGGTTTTCGAAGAAACGCGCCTGGTCGATTCGGGGCATTGAAATCAACCTGCCGTCGTTGCGCATGGCGTGCTTGCAGTTGGTCCTGGGCGCGTTGAACTGGTCGCTGATGGCGGCGGTAATTTTTACCTTGCTGCCGGCCAAGCTGGATTATCCGCTGGTGCTGGGCGTGTTGCTGATCAGCGCTATCGCCGGTGTGGTGACACACATACCGGCCGGGCTTGGGGTGCTGGAAGCGGTGTTTATCGGGCTGTTGCAACACGAGGCGTCGCGCGGCAGTTTGCTGGCGGGGTTGATCGCGTATCGGGCGATTTACTTTATTTGTCCGCTGCTGATTACGTTGGTGATGTATCTGGGCGTGGAGGCCAAGGCCAAGGCGTTGCGGGTGAAGAAGACGGCCTGACAGGACTGTTGTGATTGATACATCGCCATCGGGGGCAAGTCGAATCGTCGCACCGCCCCTTCCCACATTTGAGCGCGGGGCATCGGGTAAATGCCTCTCAGCTGTCAGACCGCCACGGGCGCGGGTGATTTATCGGGACTGGATGATGCTCAACCGCTCCCCCACCACCATCTCGGTAATCCAGTCCACCAGGATCGAGGTGTAGGCCTGCTGGGAGACTGGATCGCTAAGGGAATGGTCGGCGCCGTCGATGATGCGGTGGGTCAGGGAATGGGTCTGCTGACAGGCCGCGCGGTAGCTCATGATGGTGGCGTGGGGCACATGATCGTCGGTTTCAGATTCGACGATCAGCACGTCTCCGGTAAACGCCGAACACGCGTGCAGCGCCCGATTGGTGTCGGCCTGTACCAGCGTGCTGCGGTAATCCATCAGGTCCATCTTGTCCAGGTCACGCTTGGGCTTGGTCCACTCCTGGTCGCGATACAGCGCCGGTACCCGCAGCGCCAGCCAACGCACCGGGCGCAATGACGTGAGGATCGCCGCCAGGTAACCGCCATAGCTGGTGCCCACCACCGCGACCGCCGAGGTATCGATGGCGGGATGGGACAGCAGCCGGTCGTAAGCCGCCATCAGGTCGCGCAGGTTGTCTTCGCGGGTAACGCGTGACAAGGGAATACCGGTGCCGGCATGCCCGCGCAGGTCGAAGGTCAGGCACACACAGCCGAGGCCTGCGATGCCCTTGGCCCGCTCCAGGTCACGTTCCTGGCTGCCGCCCCAGCCGTGCACGAATAACACGCCCGGCACTTTGGATTTGGGACTCAGGAACGTCCCGCTCATCTGTTCGTCGTCGATATCGATCGCAATGCTTTCGCTTCTAGCCGTCATAAGGGTTAACCGTTACATACTTGAGAAGAAAGTCGCTGTGGTCCGCAGGGCCGCGGTACACCTCGATGGCATCGGCCGGCAGCGCTTGCTCCTGGTAGGTTTCTACCGAGGACACCCGTATCGCCTTGAGCCCCGGATCGTTGATGAAGCACTGCAGCGCTGCGACTTCCGCGCTGCTGGCCCCGCCCATGCGCCAGGATTGTTCGAGCACGCCGCTGCGGCGTTGGCCATCACTGTCCAGGCCGTGGGCGATGTCGTAGTTGCGCCGCGAGGCGTAGAAGCCAGGGTAGGCTTCGTCGGCGGCTGCGTCGAAGACCTGGGCTTGCTCGATAGCCAGACGCACGTCGTCAGGCAGGTCGAGCGTGAGCAAGTCCTCGTAATACCCCGGCACCACCAGCAGGTTGGACCCGCCGTAGACGTCCTCACCCTGCCCGTCCTTTGTCAGGTATTGCTCGCCGCAATAACTGAACACGTGCTCGCCGATAAAACTCTGGCCCACACTATGGGTGACCACATCGCGCAGGTCTTGTTCCAGCACCACGCCCGCATTGAACAGCGTCGCCGCATCGGGCCGCGCCAATAGCGCTTCGAACGCGTCGAGGCTGTGGATAACTTCCTGGCCTCGCCCGGCGCAGGCGTGTACCGGCTTTAGCCGGATGGGTCCGCTGTAGAGCAGGCGTGTGGCCGCTGGTCGCGCGTCTTCCAGTGCGAATACGCTGAGGCCATCGAGCACCACGTTGCGCACGCGCTCGCAGAACAGCGGCGACCAGCCTTCGGGCGCCCTGGCTTCAGGGCCCAGCAGACCGTGGCTGATGGCTTTGGTGCAGATGAAATCGTGATCGACATAACCGCCCCACAAGTCTTCGGGGCCCCTGACGTTGAGTGCAAGCGCCTGGGCCGGACCCACCAGGGTCTGCGTGGGCAGCACGTAGAGTTCACGGCCTGCGTGGTGTTGCGGATCGTAGCGACCGCCGAATTCAAGCCCCAGGACCTGCGCCAGCCAGCGCGCCAAGGCTCGGTTGGTGTCGACTTCGTGCTGGGGCGCCTCTGCTCGAGTGGAGTGAGCGACGACCAGCTTTTGAGGATGAATCGGGGTCATGCGTCCCCCTTGGCCATGCTTCCATGTGTGTAGCAGGAGCGTTGCAGAGATCAGGCCAAATGCGCTGTGCGCAGGAGTGGTTTGAAATCAGCCGGTTGGCACAAACCCGATGGCAGTTGGCCTGTTTTATTCTGCACGACGCCGCCACGGGAAGACGGCGTTCTGCACGATTCACACGCCAAACCGATGACGGTAATCACTGGGGGCCAGGCCGGTGATTTTCTTGAACGTGGCGCGAAAGGCGCTGGGGTCCTGGTAGCCGACGGTCCAGGCGATATGGTCAATGGTGCCGTTGGTGAACTCCAGCATCTGCCGTGCCTTGCCCACGCGCAGGTGCTGGCAGTATTCGGTGGGTTTCAAGCCGGTGGCGCTGCGAAAACGCCGCAGGAAGGTGCGCTCCTCCAGGCCCGCTTGCTGCGCCATGGCGGCGATGGACACATCCACCGCGCCGCTGGCTTGCAAGCCATGCTGAACCTTGAGGATGGCGGCGTCGCCATGGCTGAGGATGGGTGCGAAGTTACTGCCGCACTGGCTGGCGCTGTCGCTGTGTTCGATGACCAAAAAGCGCGCGGTGTCCGCCGCAATGCTCGGCCCCATCAACCGGTCCACCAGGCGCAGGCCCAGTTCGGACCAGGCCATCAGCCCGGCGGTGGTGATCAAGTCACCGTCATCGACAATAGGCTTGTCCGCCTCCAGGCGCACGGCCGGAAAGCGCGCGGCAAAAGACTCGGCGGACGACCAGTGGGTCGTCGCGCTACGACCGTCCAGCAGGCCACTGCGCGCCAGCATGATCGACCCGATGCACACGCCACCCAGTACCGTGCCCTGTGCGTGCTGCCGGCGTAGCCATTCCAGCAATGCCGGGGGCGTCTGTTGCTCGCTGAACTCACCAATCGACGGCGGCACCAGCACGGCCATCAGCGGTTGATCGAGACCTGGGTGGCTATCGAATACGCGGGTCGGTTGGCCATCGTCCTGAACCTGCCAATGGCTGATGCGCAGCAACGGCAATTGCGCCGACTGGTGCTCGGCGGCGATGCGGTTGGCGACCCCGAACAGGTCGGTCAAGCCGTGCACCGCCGCCAGTTGCGCGCCTTGGTAGATCAACACGCCCAATTCCACAACAGCCATTGTCAGTTTTCCCCCTGTTATTGTCGGTGCAGCCAATGCCCGGCGTCGACGCCAGCTAAGATACTGGGCCCATCCCCCCATCACGAGGCACTCACCATGGCCAAGCAAGCGCTCATCCTAATCGATATCCAGAACGACTACTTCCCCGCAGGCAAGTGGCCGCTTGACGGCGTGCAGGCGGCGGCGGACAAGGCCGCCCAGGTGCTGCAGGCGTTCCGCACAGCCGGGGACGCGGTGATTCATGTGCGCCATGAATTTACCTCCGAGGACGCACCCTTCTTCACACCAAACTCCGAGGGCGCCCATTTGCACCCGACCGTGCTGAACGAAGGCAACGAGCCGGTGGTACTTAAACATTTTGTGAATGCGTTTCGCGAAACCAACCTGCGCGCCCTGCTGGAGCAACGCAGCATCACCGAACTGGTGGTGGTCGGCAGCATGAGCCATATGTGCATCGATGCCGTGGTGCGGGCGGCGACGGACCTGGGCTACAGCGTCACGGTGATCCATGATGCGTGCGCCACGCGGGACCTGGAATTCAATGGGCAAGTGATTCCGGCGGCACAGGTGCATGCCGCTTACATGGCGTCACTGGCGTTCGGGTACGCGAGTGTGGTGTCGGCCGATGAGTATGTGCAGGCTCAGGCAGCCGTATGACCGCTACCGGCGTTAGCGGGTCGCGATGATGAACAGGCGCGGGAATGGCAGCAACACCGTGCCATCGGCCAGGGCTGGGTAGGCCTGGGTAATGCGCGCCTGATAATCCCGCAGGAACGCGGCTTTTTCACTATCGCTCAGCGGTGCGAGATAAGGCCGCAACGCCGAGGCCTTGAACCACTCCACCACTGCCGCGTGATCCGCCAAGGGGTGCAGGTAGGTGGTGCGCCATACGTCGACGCTGCTGCAGTGCGGAGTCAGCAGTTCGTAGTAGTCACTCGCGGTGTGACGCGCATTGTGTTTGACCGCGCCGATCCTGTCCGCCCACGGCCCCTCCCCCGCAACCTCACGCGCCAGCCGGTGCGCGGGTTCGTCGAGGTTGTCCGGGGTTTGCACCGCCAGCGTACCGCCGGGGTTCAATTGCCTGACCAGGTGCGGGTACAGGGTGGCGTGGTCCGCCAGCCACTGCAGGGAAGCGTTGGCCAGGATCACATCGAAGCTTTGCGCAGGAGCCCAGGCGCCGATATCCGCCAGTTCGAAGCTGAGCGTCGGCAGACGCTTGCGGGCGTCGATCAGCATGTCGTCGGAGCTGTCCAGCCCCGTGATCCGCGCCTGCGGAAAACGTTCGGCCAGAACTTCGGTGGAATTGCCAGGGCCGCAGCCCAGGTCAACAGCGGTCTGCACTTCGGTGCTTGGAATGGCCGCTACCAAGTCGCGGACGGGGCGAGTGCGTTGTTGTTCAAATAGTGTGTACTGCTTGGCGGACCAGGTCATTGCGGCTTTCCTTTAAAACGCAGCGCCTTTAAAACGCAGGGCGCTAAGGCTGGCGTTGTTGCGCGGTGAGGGTGTTGTCCGACTCCATCTGCATCAACTGGCCAACGGTCTGCCCGACCTTTTGCACGGCCATCTCGACCTTGCGGGTGGGCGGGTTGGCGAAATTCAAGCGGATGCAATTACGGTATTTTCCCGCCGCCGAGAAAATATTGCCATTGGCCACCTGCACATCCTGGGCTTCCAGCAGGCGGTTGAGGGCATAGGTGTCGAACTCCCCAGGCAATTCGACCCACAGGGTAAAGCCACCCTGGGGCTGGCTGACGCGGGTGCCGGCCGGGAAATAGCGGTTGACCCACTCACTCATCAGGTCGCTGTTGCGCTTGTACTGCTTGCGCATGCGGCGCAGGTGCAGCAGGTAGTTGCCCTTGGCGATAAATTCGGCCGCCGCCAGTTGCGGTTGGGTGACGGTGGCGCCGGAGCCGATGTATTTCATATGCAGCACCTGGGGCAGATAGCGCCCGGGAGCGATCCAGCCGACGCGCAGGCCTGGGGCCACGGTTTTGGAAAGCGAACTGCACAACACGACCCGGTTGTCCTCATCAAAGGACTTGAGCGAGCGCGGGCGTGGATAGCGGTGCGACAGGTCACCGTAGATATCGTCTTCAATGATCGGCACGTCGAAGCGCTGGGCCATGCGGATCAGCTTGAGCTTGCGCTCGTCGGGCATGATGTAGCCCATGGGGTTGTTACAGTTGGCGGTCAATTGGATCACCTTGATCGGCCACTGCTCCAGGGCCATTTCCAAGGCTTCCAGGTTGATGCCGGTCACAGGGTCGCTGGGGATTTCCAACGCCTTGAGATCGGCCGCCTTGAGGATCTGCATCATCCCGTGGTAGCTCGGCGAGGCGACCGCCACGATGTCGCCGGGCGAGCAGATCGCGCGGATTGCGGTGGACAGCGCTTCCTGGCAGCCGCTGGTGATAATCAGGTCGGCCGGGGTGAGGCGAACGCCCGAATCGATGGACAGCCGGGCGATCTGTTCGCGCAAGGCCAATACGCCCTGGATGTGGCTGTATTGCAGGCTGGTGCTGTCACTGCGCCGGCTGATACGCGCCATCGCGGTCAGCAGCGGTTTGAGGGTCGGCGCGCTGATATCCGGCATGCCGCACCCCAGTTGGACGATATCGGCGCTTTGATCGAAGCGCATCAGCTCCTGGACCATGTCCCACTGAGAGATGTCCACCGGCCGCAGGATCGGCCGGCCCATCTGCGGCAAGGGTGCCACGCGCCGGTCCGACGGCACGAAATAGCCCGACTTGGGACGCGGTATCGCCAACCCCGAACATTCCAATACACGGTAGGCCTGTTGCACGGTGGTCAGGCTGACGCCGTGCTCGTGACTGAGGGTGCGTACAGATGGCAAACGCTCGCCAGGCCCGTACAGGCCTTGCTCGATGCGGCTGCTGATGAATTCGGCGAGGTTCAGATAAAGAGTCATAAGTCTGACTGTAGCTGCTCATCTGTGGCTTAAGAAGTTACAGATAGGCATTTTTTTGAAAAATTTTCGGCCTTAAAAGCGTATCTGTATTTAAAAGATTGAGTTCTGCTGTATCTGCAATACACACCGTCGCCTTGGGATGATAGGCCCCAGAACAGTGCACAGGGCCTAGGACACGGTAGCCGCAAAATAACAAAGCAGCACAGTACGCACCAATTTTAAGAAATGCCCTACAAAACAGACGCCTGATAATTATCAACGCCAGGTGTTGGAAACTGCCCAGCGAATACCAAGGGGACCCAGCGCAATGACGGCAAGGATGACGCTCACACCGCAGATGGCCGAGTACGAACAGAAATTTACCGATGCCGGTGAAGTTCGATGGTTACCCTATTTGATGTACTTCCACCCGACTGACCATTGTTCTCCCGTGGTCAATACAGATTCGTCCGGTTTCCGTTATTCCGAGTCATTGGGCACCAGTTATTCAGTGATCGATGGCGGCAAGAATAACGGCCCGGTACGCCTGTTGGCGGGCAGCTCCACTGTATTCGGCATTGGCGCCAGCGCCGACAGCTGGACGCTGGCCTCGCGCCTGACGCACAACGACTCCCGTGGCCAACGCTGGATCAATTTCGGCGGTCGCAGTTTCAACTCCACTCAAGAATTGGTGCTGTTCACCCTGAACCGGCACCACCTGCCGCGGGTGGATGAAATCGTGCTGTTCTCCGGGTTCAACAACCTTGGCCTGGCGCGCCAGCCCCAGGCCTATCGGGGCGAACACGGGGCGTTTTTCAACTGCCATCAGTTTTTCGATGCCCTGACGCCGCAACAGCCGGCCGCCAGCCACTGGAGCCTGTCGAATCTGTTCGGCAAGCCTCAGGAGCCCGAGCAACCCGCGCCGCCGTCGATGCAGGAACAGATCGACTACGCCGCCAACCTGACTTTGCAGCATCTGGATATCTGGCGCGCCCTGGCGGCCGACATGGGGGCGAAGCTGACGTTCATCCTGCAACCCTTGGCCGGCTGGGTCCGCGAGACCGGCAGCGCCGAGGAAGAGCAACTGTTTGCCGAACTCGACCAGCTCGGCAACTTCACCGAGGTGTATGGCGACATCCTGCAAACCTCGGTGCGCGAAGCCTATGCCCAGCGCCTGCGCGAAGGGGCACAGGCGATGGGGGTGGGGTTTGTCGACATCACGCCATTGCTGGCCGAGGCATTGGCCCCGCAGGACTGGCAGTTCGTCGACCGTATCCACTTCACCGATGCCGGCAACGACCTGGTTTCAAAACTCATTCTTGACGTCACTCGCTGAAAAGGATTTGCACATGAAATCCATCAAAAAGTTTTTCCTGCGCCTGTTTGGAAAAAAGAAGAAAAAGCCTGATTCCTCCATTTATCCGATGTTCTGACGCGGCACTGCAAGGTAATGGCTATGGATGGCTCGGTTTTAACGCGGGTCCCCGCACACGACAGGTGGCGCGAACTCTATCGTTTGGCGCTCGACCCTGAATGTTTCCTGGATGCGGAGTATCTCGACAACCTGCTGGGTGACGACGGCGAGCCGGCGCAATTACCGCTGCTGTCGCGGCAGATTGACGCGTGGCAGCTGGAGCAGGCGTCGGCGTATGCCGGTGCCGCGGCCGCCGCGGTCGAACAGCACAACGCCCGCGCCTTTGCCCAGGCGCTGGCCATCTATTCGGCACCGCTGGCCTCGGTGCTGGGCTGCTGGCTGCAGGGCATGAGCGCGCCAGGGGTGTTTGAAGACCCCGCACAGTTGCGCTTGATGCAATTGTTCGCCCATGACGTCGGCGTCGGTTACCCGAACGCCTCCCGCGCCCATCATTTCAATGCGCTGTTGGGGCAGTTGCAGTTGACGACGTACGCCTTGGCCCCGGCGCAACTGGCGACCCTGCCGGACCTGAATGACGATGCGTTCGAACTGCCCGCGCTGTTACAGGCCTTGAGCCGGCGCAGCGATGCCTTCGGCGATGAACTCTGTGGTGTCGATTGGGCCTTGCGCGCCGTCGGGCTGTGCCCGGGCTGGGCAGCCATGGGACAGCTTGAAGGTCTCGCGCTGGAGTTGGGACGGCTGGACCTGAGCGCCGCCTTCCCTGGCCTGGAACCGGCCTCGCTGCGCCATATCAGCCAATGGGTCGCGCAGCGGATCATCGAGCAGGGCGAAGAACGCCAGGCCCGTCTGCTGCGCGGCGCCAACTGGTTGTTCGGCGCGCTGCGGCGCTGGAATGCGCGGCTGTATAACGCCTCGCTGACCGCCACCTCGCCCCAGCAGGCCATGGCGCATTTGATGCAACGCCTGGCCCGGGTTGGCGCGGTGTATCACCAGAATTACCTGATCGAAGGCCGCAGCCTGGCGCTGTGGCTTGAAGACGCGCAGCACGACCCGTTGCCCTTGCTGGACGTGCTGTCGCGCAGCCGCCTGATCGTGCCTGGTAATGCGAAAAAAAGCCTGCTGGTGACCAGCCTGGTCGCGCCGACCGGGCGCATGTTCCGCATCTTCAGTGAGGCGGACTTGAACGTGATCCGCCAGTGGATCGACTGGTTGCCCCAGGCGGGTACCACTGAGCAACTGCCGCGTCAGCCGATCGACAGTTGCGCCATGGCGGCCCGCCCGACTACAGCCAGCGCGGCCGACACCGGGCACTGGCCCCAGAGCCTGCGCGAGGCCTATTTTGTCTTGCAGGGGCGCGCGCTGCAGCCCACCACCCTGAAGTTCGCCCATGCCTATGTGAGCCGTTGGCTGGAGCGCTCGCGCCAATCGCTGAAAACGTCCGAGCGCCAATTGCCCGAGCAATGGGGCACCCAGGTGCTGCGCGGCTGGTTGCTGGACAAGCATGACCAGAACGGCCAGCAGTTCGATGACAGCGACCCGGCGCAAATCCCCAGCCGTGAAGAAATCGTCGAGTCGACCTTGCAACTGGCGCCCCTGACGCTGATCGACGGCGCGTGGCTGCAAGGCTTCACCGACGTGGGGCTGGCGTCGTCCCATGTGGGCTACACCTTGTTCCAGACCTATTGGGACGAATTGGGCAACGGCATCGAGGCGCTCAATCACCCGAAGATCTACCGCGATGGCCTGCGGGAAATGGATTTCGAACTGGCGCCTACCGGTAGCCGGGAATTTGCCGAAGACCCGCGCCTGTATGAAGAGTCCTTCCGCCTGCCGGTGTATTGGCTGTGCCTGGGCAAGTTGCCGGTGACGTTCATGCCTGAAATCCTCGGCATGAACCTGGCGATGGAATTATCCGGCGTGGGCGGCAGCTATCGCTCGGCACGGCGCTTTTTACGGCACTACGGGTTCAGCACGGCGTTCGTCGATCTGCACAACACCATCGATAACGTGTCCACCGGGCACTCGGCCTGGGCCGCCGATGCTATTGATGCGTACATGCGCTCGCTGACCAGCGCCGAGCAGGTCGCCGCGCAATGGCAGCGCGTGCGGGTGGGCTATGAGTCCCTGGCGCCGATGCCGGGCAAGTGGACCTCGATGCTGCGTCGATTGGGTCTTTCGTCCGCAGGCAATGTCCTTCCGCGTCCGGCACGTGCAGCAACGTCAAGCCGCTATCTGCATCACTTGCCGATCACCCGGGAAGTGCTGCTGGAAACCCACGAACCTTAACGCCACGAGGAACAATTATGTCTTTGGTAGAAGTGCATAACGAATGGGACCCCCTCGAGGAAATGATCGTGGGTGTTGCCCATGGCGCGCGCGTGCCTCGACCGGACAGGGGCCTGTTCGCCCTCGACTACAGCGAGCACCACGACTCGCCCCACGAGATTCCGTCAGGCCCCTATCCTGAACAGTTGATCGAAGAGGCCCAGGAAGATCTGGACGCCTTTGCAGCCTTCCTGGTCGGTCACGGGGTGACCGTGCGCCGGCCCAGGGAGACCTACCATGCCGCGCTGTTCGGCACCGCCGACTGGAAGACCGACGGCGAATACAACTACTGCCCCAGGGATGTCCTGCTGCCGATTGGAAAGACCATTATTGAAGCGCCGATGGCTTTACGCAGCCGTTACTTCGAACCGTTTGCCTACCGAGAACACCTGCAGGCGTACTTCGCCAGCGGCGCCAACTGGATTTCCGCGCCCAAGCCGGAACTGCCGGACAGCACCTACCGGGTCAACCCGCGTGAAGGCTCGATCATCGCCAACGATGAGCCGATCTTCGATGCGGCCAACGTGCTGCGCATGGGCCGCGACATTCTTTACCTGGTGTCGCGCAGCGGCAACCGCCTGGGCTACGAGTGGCTCAAGCGCGTGCTCGGCGATCAATACCGGGTGCACGCCCTCAGCGGCTTCTACGACGGTACGCACCTGGACACTACCATCACCCTGGTGCGCCCGGGGCTGGTGGTCTTGAACCCCGAGCGCATCGGCAAGGATCAGGTACCTGACGTGTTCAAGAACTGGGACATCATCTGGGCCCCCGACATGGTGGACACCGGCTACTGCTGGTCGTACCCGCGCGCGTCGATCTGGCAGGGCATGAACTTCATCATGGTCAACCCGTCGCTGGCGGTGATCAACGACCAGCAGGTCGCACTGATTCGCGCCCTGGAAAAACACCATGTCGATGTGGCGCCGTTGAAGATGCGCCATGCGCGCAGTTTGAGCGGCGGTTTTCACTGTGTGTCCGTCGACATTCGTCGACGCGGCACGCTGGAAGATTACCGTTGAGCAGGACGTGAGCATGCAGGCACTGGATTACTACTCGATTGTGTTGTTCGTGATCGCCACCTGCGTCACGCCTGGGCCGAACAACGTGATGTTGATGTCGTCCGGCGCCAATTTCGGCATGGGTCGCACCTTGCGCCATGTGGCCGGTATCAATATCGGCTTTCCACTGATGCTGGTGGCGGTCGGGCTGGGGGCCGGGGCGGTGTTCCGCCAGTACCCCTGGCTGCACGATGGCTTGCAGGTGATCGGCGCGCTGTACCTGTTGTTCCTGGCGTACCAGATCGCCAGTGCCCCGACCACCGATCTGGGTGACAAATCAGGCAAGCCTTTGGGGTTCACCGCTGCGGCGTTGTTTCAGTGGGTCAACCCGAAGGCCTGGGTGATGGCGGTGGGCGCGGTGCTGGCCTACACCTCGCCCTTGGGTTCGTACACGGTGCAGGTGTTCCTGATTGCACTGTTGTTTTTTTTGTTCGGTTCACCGTGCTCCATGGTCTGGGTGTTTTTCGGGCAGTACCTGCGGCGCTTCCTGACCCAGCCGCAACGTTTGAAGGCGTTCAATATCACCATGAGCCTGGTGCTCGTGGTGTCCTTGATCCCGGTTTTACGAAGCCTGCCATTCGCGCAATGGTGGTCTTGAAACGCAGAGAAAGGTTGCCCGGACGCCAGCAGATCGATTGGCACAGGCAACTCCACGGATTGGCGGAATGCGATGAGGATGCACAGTTAAATGGCTATTTATGTTTTAGGGATTTCTGCCTTCTATCACGACAGTGCGGCGGCCCTGGTCAAGGACGGCGTGCCCGTCGCTGCCGCCCAGGAAGAGCGCTTCACCCGCGTGCGCCACGACCCGGCGTTCCCGGCCCAGGCGATTGCCTACTGCCTGGACGCCGAGGGCATCACCCTGGCTGACCTGCAGGCAGTGGTCTACTACGAAGACCCCCAGGAAAAATTCTCCCGGGTGATTTCCTCGTTTGCCAGCGGTGGCATCGGCGGCGCACGTACGTTCATCAATGCGATGCCGGAATGGATTCGCTGGAAGTGGAACGTGCTCAAGTTCGTCGACGAGCAACTTGAAATCATGGGCCGGGGCAAGGCACCACGCACCCAGGCCTCCCAGCATCACCGTTCTCACGCGGCGGCGGCGTTTTACCCCTCGCCGTTCAAGAACGCTGCGGTGTTGTGCATCGACGGTATCGGCGAATGGCATTCGACCACCATCTGGCACGGCCAGGGTTCGCAACTTGAACTGAAAAACTCGATCTCCTACCCCCATTCCGTAGGCTTGCTGTATTCGGCCATGACCTACTATTGCGGGTTCAAGGTCGACTCCGGCGAGTACAAGCTCATGGGCCTGGCGCCGTATGGCCAGCCGATCTACGCCGACAAGATTCGCGACGAACTGATCAATATCCGCGAGGACGGCTCGTTCACCCTGAACATGAAGTACTTCGAGTACCTGCGCGGCGAGCGCATGGTGGGCGAGGCCTTTGAGGCGCTGTTCGGCGGGCCGATCCGTCAACCCGAAAGCCCGATCTCGCAGCGCGAGTGCGACTTGGCCGCATCGATTCAAAAGGTCACCGAGGAAGTGGTACTGGGCCTGGCCACCGCCGCGGTCAAGCAGACCGGCGAGCGCAACCTGTGCCTGGCCGGTGGCGTGGCGTTGAACTGCGTGGCCAACGGTGTGCTCAGCCGCTCGGGGCGTTTCGATTCGATCTGGATCCAGCCGGCGGCCGGCGATGCCGGTTGTGCCCTGGGGGCGGCGCTGGATTTTGCGGTCAAGCACAGCGGTCGTCCGCACCTGGATGGCAACAAGTCCGACGCCATGAGCGGCAGCCTGCTGGGGCCGGGTTTTGGCGACGAAGAAATCGCCCAGTTCCTGCTGGAAAACCACTACCCCTTTACCCGCTACGACGACGCCGGGCTGTATGACCAGGTCGCCAGTCGCCTGGCCGACGGTGCGGTGGTGGGTTGGTTCCAGGGGCGCATGGAGTTTGGCCCACGGGCCTTGGGCGCGCGTTCGATTCTCGGCGATGCGCGCAACCCCGAGATGCAGCGCACCATGAACCTGAAGATCAAATACCGCGAGTCGTTCCGCCCCTTCGCCCCGGCCGTGCTGGCCGAAGACGCCGGCAACTATTTCGATATCTGCGAAAAAAGCCCGTACATGTTGATGGTCGCGCCGGTCACCGACTCGATCAAATCCCAGCAGTCGCTGCAAGAAGGCGGCCCCGAGCGGGGCTTGGGCAGCATCAACCATATTCGCTCGCAGTTGCCGGCGGTGACCCACGTCGACCTGTCGGCGCGGGTGCAAACGGTGACCGAAGAAAACAACGCACCGTTCACCTACCTGCTGCGCAGTTTCAAGGAGCACACCGGCTGCTCGGTGTTGGTCAACACCTCGTTCAACGTGCGTGGCGAACCGATCGTGTGCACGCCGCAGGAAGCGTACGCCTGCTTCATGCGCACGGAAATGGACGTGCTGGTTCTGGGCCGCTACGTGCTTGAGCGCCCCGCCCAGCCGGCCTTCGTCGAGGCCGTTGACTGGCGCAGCGAGATCCCGCTGGACTGATCCCCACCCCCTTCACTCTTTGGAGCTTTTACCGTGCTGAGATTTCTTGCGTTTTTGATGTTTATCGTTGTGTTGCTGCCCATCGGGCTGACGCGTTCGGTGTTTCATTCGTCCCGTTTCGGGCGGCGCTTTCACCAGGCGCCGACGGCTTGGGATCACTCCGTAAGTAACCCGTAAGGCCAATCGCCCAAGGAACCGCGCGCATGTCAAAAGTGATTTACAAAAATCTCAACACCTCGCCGATCCTGGCGGTCGGCGGCGCAGGGGTGTGGCTTGAGGATGCAACGGGCAAACGCTACCTCGACACCTGCGGCGGTGTCGCGGTGTCGAGCCTGGGCCATGGCCATCCGCGTATCGCAGCGGCATTCGAGCGCGAAGCGAAGAAACTGGCGTGGGCGCACGCGGGCAGCTTCACCACCGCCGCCGCCGAGGAACTGGCCGAACGCCTGGTGGCAGCCAGTGGCGGCCTGGCGCGTGCGCAGTTTTTATCCGGCGGCTCGGAGGTGATGGAGCTGGCGATGAAAATCGCTTACCAGTACCAATGCGAGCGCGGCTTGCCTGAAAAGTCGTTGTTCATTTCCCGCCGGCAGAGCTACCACGGCAGCACCCTGGGCACCTTGAGCATCTCCGGTAACCCGCAGCGCCAATCGGTGTTTGGTCAACTGTTCGCGGCGGCCGAGTTTGTCTCGCCATGCTACGCCTACCGTGATCAACGGCCCGACGAAAGCGAAGAGCAGTACGCCACGCGCCTGGCCGATGAACTGGACGCCAAAATTCGCAGCCTGGGCAGTGAAAACGTCGCGGCGTTCTTTGCCGAGACCGTGGTGGGCTCCACCAATGGCGCGGTGCCTGCGGTGCCCGGTTACTTTCGCAAGATCAAGGCCGTGTGCGAGCGTCACGATGTGCTGCTGATCCTCGATGAGGTGATGGCCGGCATGGGGCGTACCGGGCAGCTGTTCGCCTACGCCGACGACGGCATCGTGCCGGACATGGTCGCGGTCGGCAAAGGCCTGGCGGCGGGCTACATGCCGATCTCGGCGCTGTTGATCAGCGACCAGGTGCACTCGGTAATGGCCCGTGGTTCAGGCGTGCTGGGCAACGGCCAGACCCACGTCAACCATCCGCTGGCCTGTGCCATTGCCTTGGAAGTGCAACAAGTCATCGAGGACGAAGACCTGCTGGCGCAAGTGCGCCAACGCGGTGAGCAATTGCGCGCCTGGCTCAGGGAAAGCCTGGCTGACCTGGATATCGTCGGTGATGTGCGCGGGCGCGGGCTGTTCGTGGGCGTCGAGTTTGTCGAGAGCCGCGCCACCAAGGCGCCGTTCAAGGGCGGCGGCGCGTATGCCGCGGCGCTCAAGCAAGAGGCGTTGCGGCGCGGCCTGTTGATCTATCCCGGCAGCGGCACCGTGCAGGGAACGCACGGCAATCATGTGCTGTTTGCACCGCCGTTTATCACCAGCGAAGGGGAGCTGGGGCAAATGGTCGAACGCTTCAACGCAGTGGTCAGGGCTGTCGCGTACTAGCGACAGCGCGGTCTTGACGGGGGGCGGGCGTTGTCACCCACATTACCTGGAAATGGAGAAGTGAAGATGCAGACAATCGAGCCATGCAAGGACAAGGTCCTGCTGTCGGTGTGCACCATGGACTGGTGCGATCACGGCGTGGAATTCGCCAAGACCGTATTCTCCAACCTTGAGGTGTTTTGCTGGGACCCGGGCGATCCCTATCCTTACCATCTGGATAACTGGGAAGGCGATTGGATCATCTCCTACCGTGGCGACTTCATTTTTCCGCCGAGCATCTACAAGAATGCCCGCAAAGGCGCGATCAATCTGCACCCGGCACCGCCCAAGTACCGGGGCCTGGGCAGCCAGCATTACGCGATCTACTACAACGATGAAACCTACGGCTCGACCTGCCATCACCTGGCCCCTTCGGTGGACAGCGGGCAGATCATCAATGTGGCGCGTTTCAACGTCGCACCCGCCGAGACGGCTTCATCGTTGCGCTTGCACGTAGGTGCCTATTGCCTGCAGCAGTTCATCCACCTGCTCACCGACTACATCCTGCTGGGACGGCCACTGCCGGTCTCGCCGGAAAATTGGGGCGAGCGCCTGTACAAGCAATCGGAACTCAAGCCCTGGATGGAGAAGATCCGCGCCCAGGAGCCGGATCATCGTTGCTTCAAATAGCTTTTTCTTGGCCGTCACTTCAAGCCACGGGTGGCTTGAAGTGCTCACTGCGCGCTGGCGCGACGGGTATGAGTGCATCTATGTTTGAGTTTTCGAGTTTTGCAGCGGCACTGGGGGTCTACGTGATCGGCACCGCCAGCCCTGGCCCGGGCAACCTGGCCATCGCCAACACCTCCTTGAACTACGGGCGCACACCGGGCCTGGCGTTGGCGGCCGGGGTGATTTCCGGGTCGTTGTGCTGGGGCGCGATGACCGCCGCAGGCGTGTCGGCGTTGTTGATGTCCAACACCCAGATCATCCTGTGGTTAAAAGTGTTCGGCGCCTGCTATCTGTTTTTCCTGGCCTGGAAGTCGGTGCGCAGTGCGCTGGCGCACAACGCCACGACGGTAGCCAAAGTACGGGAAAAGCAGACGCGCAACCTGGGCTTCTATTTGCAGGGGTTGGGCATTCACCTGACTAACCCCAAGGCGGCCTTGACCTGGTTCACGGTGACCACCGTGGGCCTGAGCGTCAACGCGCCGGCCTGGGCCAGTTTCGTGCTGGTGGCGGCCTGTGCGCTATTGGGTTTCCTGATTTTCTGTACCTACGCCTTAGCGTTTTCCGCCCATTCGGCAGAACCGTTTTTCACCCGGACGCGCAAGTCCTTCGGGCTGATTTGTGCAGCGTTCTACTCGATGGTTGCCATTGGTTTTCTCAGTTCGTTGTTCTGACTCCAACTACAAGTGGCCACACTGCACCTGTATCCCGCGCTGTCCGGGTGGCAGGTAAGCGCGAAGGCCCGTTTCCAGGAAATATCCATGTCCTTGTCGTTTGATTTAATGCTGGCGTTTGCTTTGTTTGCGTTTGTCACTTCCGTCACCCCTGGCCCCAATAACGCCATGCTGTTGGCCTCGGGCGTCAACTTTGGCTTCCAGCGCACCATCCCGCACATCCTGGGTATCAGCTCCGGGTTCCTGGTGCTGGTATTGGCCGTGGGGCTTGGGCTGGGTGCAGCCTTTACCGCCTATCCGGTGCTCTACACCGTGCTGCGCTATGCGGGCGCGGCTTACTTGCTGTACCTGGCATGGAACATCGCCCGTTCCGGCCCGGCATCAGAAGACACCGAAGGTAAAGGCAAGCCCCTGGGGTTCTGGGGCGCAGCGGCGTTTCAGTGGGTCAATCCCAAGGCGTGGGTCATGGCAATTGGTGCGATCAGCACGTACACGCCCTTGCAGGGCTACACCATGAACGTGGTGATCATCGCTACGGTGTTCGCTCTGATCAACGCCCCAAGCGTGGGGGTATGGGCGGGGTTCGGCAGTGTACTGCGCAACGTGCTGCGCAACCCGCGCTGGCTGCGCATGTTCAATTTCGGCATGGCGGCGTTGCTGGTGATTTCGCTGTATCCGCTGCTGCAGCATACGAGTTGATCCCAGGCACGCAGTTGTTACTTCACAAAAATCTGTGGCCATAAAAAAAGCGAAGCCAGATTAATGGCTTCGCTTTTTTATGGGTTACGGTACTGAAAGCTGCGTTAGAACGGAATATCGTCATCAAAGCTGTCGAAATCCGGCGCCGGTTGCGCAGCGGCCTGCTGGGGCGCTGGACGCGACTCACGCTGTGGCTGCTGGCTTGGCTGTGGACGCGACTGTTGTGGACGCGGTGCCGAGTTGGACATGCCACCCTGCCCCTGTTGGTCGCCCTGTGGACGGCCGCCCAGCAGTTGCATGGTGCCTTGCATGTCGACCACGATCTCGGTGGTGTAACGCTTGATGCCGTCTTTTTCCCACTCGCGGGTTTGCAGTTTGCCTTCGATGTAGACCTGCGAACCTTTGCGCAGGTACTCACCAGCGATCTCTGCAACCTTGCCGAACATCGACACACGGTGCCATTCGGTCTTCTCGACCTTCTGGCCGGTCTGCTTGTCGGTCCACTGTTCGCTGGTCGCCAGACTCAGGTTGGTCACGGCGTTACCGTTGGGCAAGTAGCGAACTTCGGGATCCTGGCCGCACGTACCGACCAATATGACTTTGTTAACCCCACGGGCCATAACGTTCTCCTAAGCTGGGCGCGCTGTCGGCACTGGGTTGACCAGTTGCTCGAGCGTCGCGCGATCCAATAATTCGGTGTCCAATTTGATGTAGATGGCGGCTTCTTCAGCAACAACCACGGCATCGGTAACCCCAGCGACGGCCTTGAGGCGCTCGGCCAAGCCAGCTTCGCGAATCGCTTCGGGCGATAACGGCAAGCGCAGACTCGTCACATAGGGAGGTTCGCGCATGGTAACAGCAAAGGCGAGCCAGAGGGCAGCCAGACCTGCGCATCCCAGGAACACAACCGACAAACCGCCATGCTGGAACATCCAGCCACCCATGATGCCGCCCAGTGCGGAGCCCAGGAACTGGCTGGTGGAATACACCCCCATCGCCGTGCCCTTGCCACCGGCCGGTGAAACTTTACTGATCAGCGAAGGCAGCGAAGCCTCCAGCAGGTTGAACGCGGTGAAGAACACCACCGTGCCGATCACCAGCGCCCGCAAGCTGTCGCCGAACTGCCAGAAGAATAGTTCAGTGAGCATCAATGTCGCGACGGCGCCCAGCAAAACTCGTTTCATTTTGCGTTTTTTCTCGCCATAGATGATGAACGGGATCATGGCGAAGAACGAAATCAACAGCGCAGTAAGGTAGACCCACCAGTGCTGTTCCTTGGGCAGACCGGCTTTTTGTACCAGCGCCAGGGGCAAGGCGACGAAGCTGCACATGAGCATCGCGTGTAATACGAAGATACCTAAATCCAGACGCAGCAGGTCGGGGTGCTTGAGCGTCGGCAACAGCGCCTTGCGCGCCACACCGGACTCGCGATGCTGCAGGGTGCCGGTGGAACGCGGCACCATGAAGGCCACGATCAGGATACCGATCAGCGCCATGCCGCCGGTGGCGAGGAACAAGCCATGCAAGCCGAACGCGCGCGTCAGCAGCGGGCCGACCACCATGGCGACGGCAAACGACAGGCCGATGGTCATGCCGATCATGGCCATGGCCTTGGTGCGGTGCTGTTCGCGGGTCAGGTCCGACAACAGCGCCATCACCGCAGCAGAAATCGCCCCGGCACCCTGCAGGATACGTCCGGCGATCACGCCCCAGATCGAATCGGCCTGAGCGGCGAGCACACTGCCGAGGGCGAACACGATCAGCCCCAGGTAGATCACCGGGCGCCGGCCGATGCGGTCGGAAATGATTCCGAACGGAATCTGAAAAATCGCCTGGGTCAGGCCATAGGCTCCAATCGCCAGGCCGATCAGTGCCGGGGTCGCGCCGGCGAGGTCCATGCCATAGGTCGCCAGTACCGGCAACACCATAAACATGCCCAGCATACGGAAGGCGAACACCAGTGCCAGACCGCTAGCTGCTCGGGTCTCGCCGCTACTCATGCGTTCGCTGTGGGGATCGTGCATGGAAAAACCTCGTGTGAACCGGCGGCGATTCTACCAGTCCCATCGATTGAGAGGGTATATGCGGCGCTTTGCCGCGCAGCTTTCATGTAAGGCTGCACCCGGCACTTTGACAGTGTATATTCATCCAGTCTTCCGTCGTATACTCCCGCATTATTTATGCCCGCCGTGCGAGGCCATCTTGGACAAGATCCTGATTCGTGGGGCTAGAACCCACAACCTGAAGAATATCGACCTGACCCTGCCGCGGGACAAACTGATCGTCATCACCGGCCTGTCCGGCTCCGGCAAATCGTCCCTGGCGTTCGACACGCTGTATGCCGAAGGTCAGCGTCGCTATGTGGAATCGCTGTCGGCCTATGCCCGCCAGTTCCTGTCGATGATGGAAAAGCCCGACGTCGACACCATCGAAGGCCTGTCGCCGGCGATTTCCATCGAGCAGAAGTCGACCTCCCATAACCCGCGGTCCACCGTGGGCACCATTACCGAAATCTACGACTACCTGCGCCTGCTGTATGCGCGGGTCGGTATCCCGCGTTGCCCGGACCACGACATTCCGCTGGAAGCCCAGACCGTCAGTCAGATGGTCGATCTGGTGCTGGCCCAGCCTGAAGGCGCCAAGTTGATGCTGCTGGCACCGGTGATCCGCGAGCGCAAGGGCGAACACCTTTCGGTCTTCGAAGAACTGCGTGCCCAGGGTTTTGTGCGCGCGCGGATCAACGGCAAACTGTATGAGCTGGACGAGGCGCCGAAGCTCGACAAGCAGAAGAAGCACTCCATTGATGTCGTGGTCGACCGCTTCAAAGTGCGCGCCGACCTGCAGCAGCGCCTGGCGGAATCGTTCGAGACCGCGTTGAAGCTGGCGGACGGCATTGCCCTGGTAGCACCGATGGACGACGAGCCCGGCGAAGAGATCATCTTCTCCGCGCGCTTTGCCTGCCCGATCTGTGGCCATGCCATCAGCGAGCTGGAACCCAAGCTGTTTTCCTTCAACAACCCGGCAGGTGCCTGCCCGACCTGCGATGGCCTGGGGGTAAAGCAGTTCTTCGACATCAAGCGTCTGGTTAACGGTGATCTGACGTTGGCGGAGGGCGCGATACGTGGCTGGGACAGGCGCAACGTTTATTATTTCCAGATGCTGGGATCGTTGGCCTCCCACTATAAATTCAGCCTCGAAGTGCCGTTCAACCAACTGCCGGCGGATCAGCAGAAGGTGATTCTCAACGGCAGCGGCTCGCAGAACGTCGACTTCAAATACTTGAACGACCGCGGCGATATCGTCAAACGCTCGCACCCGTTCGAAGGCATTGTGCCGAACCTGGAACGGCGTTACCGCGAAACGGAATCGGCCAGCGTGCGCGAAGAGTTGGCGAAATTCCTCAGCACCCAGCCCTGCCCGGATTGCCGGGGTACTCGCCTGCGTCGCGAGGCACGGCATGTGTGGGTGGGTGAGAAAACCTTGCCGGCAGTGACCAACCTGCCGATTGGCGATGCCTGCGAATACTTCGGTGTTCTCAAGCTGACCGGACGTCGCGGGGAAATTGCCGACAAGATCCTCAAGGAAATTCGCGAGCGTCTGCAGTTCCTGGTGAACGTGGGCCTGGACTACCTATCGCTGGATCGCAGTGCCGATACCCTGTCCGGCGGCGAAGCACAGCGTATTCGCCTGGCCAGCCAGATTGGTGCTGGCTTGGTCGGCGTGCTGTACATCCTCGATGAGCCGTCGATCGGCTTGCACCAGCGCGACAATGATCGACTCCTGGGCACGCTCAAACATTTGCGGGATATCGGCAACACCGTGATCGTGGTCGAGCACGATGAAGACGCGATCCGCCTGGCGGACTACGTGGTCGATATCGGCCCGGGCGCTGGCGTGCATGGTGGACACATTGTCGCCGAGGGCACACCCGCCGAGGTGATGGCGCATCCGGATTCGTTGACCGGCAAGTACCTGTCCGGCCGTGTGAAAATTGAAGTGCCGGCCAAGCGTACGCCACGCAAAAAGAAGATGGCGTTGCACCTCAAGGGCGCGCGCGGCAACAACCTGCGCAATGTTGACCTGGAGATTCCATTGGGCCTGCTGACGTGCGTGACCGGTGTGTCGGGGTCGGGTAAATCGACACTGATCAACAACACGCTGTTTCCATTGAGTGCAACCGCCCTCAACGGCGCGACCACCCTGGAAGCGGCGGCGCACGATAGCATCAAGGGCCTGGAGCATCTGGACAAGGTGGTCGATATCGACCAGAGCCCGATTGGCCGGACCCCACGTTCCAACCCGGCGACCTACACCGGCTTGTTCACACCGATTCGCGAACTGTTCGCCGGTGTGCCGGAGTCCCGCTCTCGTGGGTACGGGCCTGGCCGGTTCTCGTTCAACGTCAAGGGTGGGCGATGCGAAGCGTGTCAGGGCGATGGCCTGATCAAGGTGGAGATGCACTTCCTGCCGGACATCTACGTGCCGTGCGATGTGTGCAAGAGCAAGCGCTATAACCGCGAAACCCTGGAGATCAAATACAAGGGCAAGAGCATCCACGAGACCCTGGAGATGACGATCGAAGAAGCTCGCGAGTTCTTCGACGCGGTTCCCGCGCTGGCGCGCAAGCTGCAGACGCTGATGGACGTGGGCCTGTCATATATCAAGCTGGGGCAATCGGCGACCACGTTGTCTGGTGGTGAGGCGCAACGGGTGAAGCTATCCCGTGAGCTGTCCAAACGCGATACCGGCAAGACTCTGTATATCCTCGATGAGCCCACCACCGGGCTGCACTTTGCGGATATCCAGCAATTGCTGGACGTGCTGCATCGACTGCGCGACCACGGCAACACAGTGGTGGTCATCGAGCACAACCTGGATGTGATCAAGACGGCCGACTGGCTGGTGGACCTGGGGCCGGAAGGTGGTTCCAAGGGTGGCCAGATCATTGCGGTGGGCACGCCGGAGCAGGTCTCCGAGATGCCGCAATCGCACACCGGTTATTACTTGAAACCATTGCTTGCTCGCGATCGGGCCTGATTCCCAGCCCCATGAAAAAGCCCCTGTCACCTCACGGCGACAGGGGCTTTTTCGTAGCGGGTGGTCAGAACTGCGATTGCAGGTAGTTCTCCAGACCAATCAGCTTGATCAGGCCCAACTGCTTTTCCAGCCAGTAGGTGTGATCTTCTTCGGTGTCATTCAACTGTACCCGCAGGATTTCCCGGGTGACATAGTCATTGTGCTGCTCGCAGAGCTCGATGCCCTTGCAGAGTGCGGCACGCACCTTGTACTCAAGGCGAAGATCAGCAGCGAGCATGTCAGGCACTGTGGTGCCCACATCCAGATCGTCGGGACGCATACGCGGCGTGCCTTCGAGCATCAGGATGCGACGCATCAGAGCATCGGCATGCTGCGCCTCTTCTTCCATTTCGTGGTTGATACGCTCGTAGAGCTCGGTAAAGCCCCAGTCTTCGTACATACGCGAATGGATGAAATATTGGTCACGAGCTGCCAGTTCGCCCGTCAGCAACGTGTTGAGGTAATCGATTACGTCGGGGTGACCTTGCATCGCCCTACATCTCCCTGCTTGAAAGTCTGTAGTTTGAACCATGCTGACTCTGAGGTCACGGGACTAACGGCAGAAAAGTGAACATTTCCGGAGAAAAGTAGCTGAAATAACGCAAAAACCGCCCAAATGAGGGCGGTTCTGCTTATCGTTTAGAGTCAGTTAAGCGATACACCCAGTGCCTTTGCGATTGCTTCTCCGTACGCAGGATCGGCCTTGTAGAAGTGCGCCAACTGGCGCTGGACCACATCGCTGGAAACCCCACCCATCGCACCGGCGATGTTATTGGTGAGCAGGGCTTTCTGCTCATCGTTCATCAGGCGGAACAGCGCACCGGCGTGGCTGTAGTAATCAGTGTCTTCGCGGTGATCATAACGATCAGCGGCGCCGCTCAGGGCCAGGGCAGGCTCGGCGTACTGTGGAGCTTGCTTCGGTGCATCGGCGTAGCTGTTTGGCTCGTAGTTGGGCGTTGCACCACCGTTGCTGCCAAATGCCATGGAACCGTCGCGCTGGTAGCTGTTCACTGGGCTAAGCGGGGCATTCACCGGCAGTTGCTGGTGGTTGGTGCCAACACGGTAGCGGTGGGCATCGGCGTAGGCGAAGACGCGACCTTGCAGCATGCGGTCAGGCGACAGACCCACGCCAGGAACCATATTGCTCGGGCCAAATGCAGCTTGTTCCACTTCAGCGAAGTAGTTTTGCGGGTTGCGGTTGAGCTCCAACTCGCCGACTTCCATCAACGGGAATTCCTTCTGCGACCAGGTTTTGGTCACGTCAAAGGGGTTCTCGTAGTGAGCATTGGCCTGGGCTTCAGTCATGATTTGGATACAGACGCGCCATTTTGGGAAATCACCACGCTCGATCGCCCCGAACAGGTCGCGCTGGGCGTAATCAGGATCGGTACCCGCAAGACGTGCAGCCTCAGCCGGCGCAAGGTTCTTGATGCCCTGCTTGGTCTTGTAGTGCCACTTTACCCAGTGACGCTCGCCCTTGGCATTGATCAGGCTGTAAGTGTGGCTACCGAAGCCGTGCATGTGACGATAACCGTCTGGAATGCCACGATCCGAAAACAGAATGGTGACCTGGTGCAGCGCCTCTGGGGAGTGCGACCAGAAGTCCCACATCATCTGCGCGCTTTTCAGATTGCTTTGCGGCAAACGCTTTTGGGTGTGGATGAAATCAGGAAACTTCAACGGGTCGCGGATGAAGAACACCGGTGTGTTGTTACCCACGATGTCCCAGTTACCCTCTTCGGTGTAGAACTTCAAAGCGAAGCCACGTGGGTCGCGCTCGGTATCCGCCGAACCGCGCTCACCGCCCACCGTGGAGAACCGCAGGAAGGTCGGCGTTTGTTTGCCAACGGCGCCAAACAGCTTGGCGCTGGTGTACTGGGTAATGTCTTGGGTGACGGTGAATGTACCGTAGGCACCCGAGCCTTTGGCGTGTACCCGACGCTCCGGGATATTTTCACGGTTGAAGTGGGCCAGCTTCTCGATCAGGTGAAAATCGTCGAGCAACAAGGGACCGCGCGGACCGGCGGAACGGGAATTCTGGTTATCCGCAACGGGCGCGCCGCTGGCGGTAGTAAGGATTTTATTTTGGCTCATGCTCAATTTTCCTCAGGTCGGGCTTGGATCTGCCGGCTAATCGGCTTGGAGGGGAGTATTGACCATTAACATGACGCCTACAAATTCATTAAATTGCAGGCTTCAATAGAAAATAACTACCAACAATCCCAGTTCCTATAGTGCTGATGTCTATCTGAGGAAGCTTGTACAAATCGCGCTTTTGTTACGCGCACAAAAAACCGGGCGCTAGGCCCGGTTCTTCGTTGCAGCTTGTCGTCTTACTCGGCGCTTACAGCTTCGCCGGCAGTAGCACGATCAACCAACTCGACGTACGCCATAGGCGCGTTGTCGCCAGCGCGGAAACCGCACTTGAGGATGCGCAGGTAGCCACCCTCACGGGTAGCGTAACGCTTGCCCAGGTCGTTGAAGAGCTTACCAACGATAGCTTTCGAACGAGTACGGTCGAAAGCCAGACGGCGGTTAGCCAGGCTGTCTGTCTTGGCCAAAGTGATCAGCGGCTCAGCAACGCGACGCAGTTCTTTAGCTTTCGGCAGTGTAGTTTTGATCAGCTCGTGCTCGAACAGCGACACCGCCATGTTTTGGAACATGGCCTTGCGGTGCGAGCTGGTACGGCTCAGGTGACGACCACTTTTACGATGACGCATGGTTCATTCCTTACCAAACTCACGTTCGGTGATTACGACGATCAGGCAGTCGCCTTGTCGTCCTTCTTAAGACTTGCAGGCGGCCAGTTGTCGAGGCGCATGCCGAGGGACAGACCGCGGGAGGCCAGAACGTCCTTGATTTCAGTCAAGGATTTCTTGCCCAGGTTCGGAGTCTTCAACAGTTCTACTTCGGTACGCTGAATCAGGTCGCCGATGTAGTAAATGTTTTCCGCCTTAAGGCAGTTAGCCGAACGTACAGTCAGTTCCAGATCGTCAACCGGGCGAAGCAGGATCGGATCGATCTCGTCTTCCTGCTCGATTACCACTGGTTCGCTGTCACCTTTGAGGTCGACGAACGCAGCCAACTGCTGTTGCAGAATGGTTGCAGCGCGGCGGATAGCCTCTTCAGGATCCAGAGTACCGTTGGTTTCCAGATCAATAACCAGCTTGTCCAGGTTAGTACGCTGTTCGACACGGGCGTTTTCCACCACGTATGCGATACGGCGAACCGGGCTGAACGAAGAGTCAAGCTGCAAGCGACCAATGCTGCGGCTTTCGTCTTCATCGCTCTGACGCGAGTCGGCCGGTTCATAACCACGACCACGAGCTACGGTGAGCTTCATGTTCAGGGCGCCATTAGACGCCAGGTTAGCGATTACGTGATCGGGGTTAACGATCTCGACATCATGATCCAGCTGAATATCGGCAGCGGTAACCACCCCCGAACCCTTCTTCGACAAGGTCAGCGTAACTTCGTCACGGCCGTGCAGCTTGATAGCCAGACCTTTAAGGTTCAACAGGATTTCAATTACGTCTTCCTGTACACCTTCGATGGCGCTGTACTCGTGGAGCACACCGTCAATCTCGGCCTCGACTACTGCACAGCCGGGCATTGAGGACAACAGGATGCGGCGCAGCGCGTTGCCCAGGGTGTGGCCAAAACCACGCTCGAGAGGCTCGAGAGTGATCTTGGCGCGGGTTGGACTGACAACCTGCACATCAATGTGGCGGGGTGTCAGGAACTCATTTACCGAAATCTGCATGGATGCACCTATTTTCTAGCCCTTACTTGGAGTAGAGCTCGACAATCAGGCTTTCGTTGATGTCGGCGGACAGATCACTGCGAGCTGGAACGTTCTTGAAAACGCCCGACTTCTTCTCAGTGTCTACTTCTACCCATTCTACGCGGCCACGTTGGGCACACAGATCGAGAGCTTGGACAATGCGAAGTTGGTTTTTAGCTTTCTCGCGAACTGCGACCACGTCACCAGCACGAACCTGGTAGGACGGAACGTTTACGGTCTGACCGTTAACGCTGATCGACTTGTGCGATACCAGCTGACGGGATTCGGCACGAGTCGAACCGAAGCCCATACGGTATACAACGTTGTCCAGACGGCATTCGAGCAGTTGCAGCAGGTTTTCACCGGTTGCACCTTTCTTGCCAGCAGCTTCTTTGTAGTAGCCGCTGAACTGACGCTCGAGAACGCCGTAGATACGACGGACCTTCTGCTTTTCACGCAGTTGGGTGCCGTAATCGGACTGGCGACCGCGGCGTTGGCCGTGGATACCAGGTGCTGCTTCAATGTTGCACTTCGATTCGATCGCGCGCACGCCGCTCTTCAGAAAGAGATCGGTGCCTTCGCGACGAGCGAGTTTGCATTTTGGACCAATGTAACGAGCCATTCTTTACAATCTCCTGGATTACACGCGGCGCTTCTTCGGCGGACGGCACCCGTTGTGCGGGATTGGCGTCACGTCGGTGATGCTGGCGATCTTATAGCCACAGCCGTTCAAAGCACGGACAGCAGACTCACGACCTGGACCTGGACCTTTGACGTTAACGTCGAGGTTTTTCAGGCCGTATTCCAGCGCAGCTTGACCAGCACGTTCAGCAGCTACTTGAGCAGCAAACGGGGTGGACTTGCGGGAACCGCGGAAACCCGAACCACCGGAGGTAGCCCAAGAAAGCGCGTTACCTTGACGGTCGGTGATGGTCACGATTGTGTTGTTAAAAGACGCATGGATGTGGGCGATGCCATCAACCACTGTCTTTTTAACTTTTTTACGAGGACGAGCAGCAGGTTTTGCCATGATAATTTTCCTGTCGATTCGCGTGGGCGATTACTTGCGGATCGGCTTACGCGGACCTTTACGGGTACGCGCGTTAGTCTTGGTACGCTGACCGCGCACTGGAAGACCACGACGATGACGCAGACCACGGTAGCAACCGAGGTCCATCAAACGCTTGATTTTCATGTTGATTTCGCGACGCAGGTCACCTTCAGTGGTGAACTTCGCCACTTCGCCACGCAACAGCTCAATCTGCTCGTCGCTCAGATCTTTAATCTTTGCGGCTGGGTTTACCCCAGTATCTGCGCAAATTTTCTGCGCAGTAGTGCGACCAACACCATAGATGTAGGTCAGCGAGATAACAGTGTGCTTGTTATCTGGAATGTTAACGCCTGCAATACGGGCCATTCAGTGGGACTCCAATTGACAGCTACCTACGCCCCGGAAGCCAAGAAATAGGGCGCGAGATAATATCGCTGTAATAACAAATAATCAACCCGGCAGCGCACTAGCTGCCGGGCTTCAAGCGGATCACACTCAGCCTTGGCGCTGTTTGTGACGCGGTTCCGCGCTGCAAATTACTCGAACAACACCTTCGCGGCGAATAATCTTGCAGTTACGGCACAGCTTTTTCACCGATGCACGAACTTTCATCACCAACTCCTCGAACCTTATGGGGTACTCAGCGCAACATGCCGCTGCCGTAGCCCTTCAGGTTGGCTTTCTTCATCAGGGATTCGTACTGGTGCGAAACGAGGTGCGATTGTACTTGGGACATGAAGTCCATCACAACCACGACCACGATCAGCAACGAGGTCCCGCCAAGGTAGAACGGAACGTTTGCTGCAACCACCAGGAACTGGGGAAGCAAGCACACGGCCGTCATATATAGAGCACCGAACAGGGTCAAACGGGTCAGAACGCCATCAATGTAGCGTGCAGACTGCTCACCTGGACGGATACCCGGAATAAAGGCACCGGACTTCTTCAGGTTTTCCGCTACGTCTTTCGGATTGAACATCAACGCCGTATAGAAGAAGCAGAAGAAAATAATCCCTGCACTAAACAGCAGAATATTCAACGGCTGACCAGGAGCGATCGACTGAGAGAGGTCCTGCAGCCAGCCCATATTTTCAGACTGACCAAACCAGGTACCCAACGAAGCCGGAAACAGCAAAATGCTGCTCGCGAAAATTGCCGGAATCACACCGGCCATATTCACTTTCAGCGGCAAGTGGCTGGTCTGCGCAGCAAAAACCTTACGGCCCTGCTGACGCTTGGCGTAGTGAACAGCAATACGACGCTGGCCACGCTCAATGAACACCACAAAACCGATAATCGCTACTGCCAGCAAACCGATGGCAACCAGGGCGAAGATATTGATATCACCCTGACGTGCAGACTCGAAAGACTGCCCGATTGCTCTCGGAAGACCGGCGACGATACCTGCGAAAATCAACATCGAGATACCGTTACCAACACCACGCTCAGTAATCTGCTCACCCAGCCACATCATGAACATCGCACCAGCCACAAACGTGGATACCGCGACGAAATGGAAGCCAAAGTCACCAGTGAACGCAACACCCTGCCCGGCCAGACCAACGGACATGCCGATAGCCTGAACAAGGGCGAGGATGACAGTGCCGTAGCGGGTGTACTGGCTAATCTTGCGACGGCCAGCCTCACCTTCCTTCTTCAACTGCTCCAGCTGCGGGCTGACGGCGGTCATCAATTGCATGATGATCGATGCCGAGATGTACGGCATGATCCCCAGTGCAAAGATACTCATCCGTTCCAGCGCGCCGCCGGAAAACATGTTGAACAAGCTAAGAATGGTCCCCTCATTCTGTCGAAACAGGTCTGCGAGTCGGTCCGGGTTGATACCTGGAACCGGGATGTGTGCGCCTATTCGGTAGACGATAATCGCCAGGAACAGAAAACGCAGACGAGCCCAAAGTTCAGACATACCGCCTTTGCCGAGCGCTGAGAGAGCACCTTGCTTAGCCATTTATTCCTCGAACTTGCCGCCAGCTGCTTCGATAGCCGAACGCGCACCTTTGGTGGCGCCGATTCCCTTGCCGATAGTGACAGCGCGAGTCACTTCACCGGACAGCATGATTTTCACACGCTGTACGTTGACGTTGATCACGTTGGCATCTTTCAGGGTCTGCACAGTAACGATGTCGCCTTCCACTTTAGCCAGCTCGGACAGACGCACTTCTGCGCGGTCCATGGCTTTCAGGGATACGAAACCGAACTTAGGCAGGCGACGATGCAGCGGCTGTTGACCGCCTTCAAAGCCTGGAGCAATGGTGCCACCGGAGCGGGAGGTTTGACCCTTGTGGCCACGGCCACCGGTCTTACCCAAACCACTACCGATACCACGGCCCGGACGATGCTTTTCGCGACGGGAACCCGGCGCTGGACTCAGATCATTGAGTTTCATCGATTAACCCTCTACACGCAGCATGTAGTAAGCCTTGTTGATCATCCCGCGATTCTCGGGAGTATCCTGGACTTCTACAGTGTGACCGATGCGACGCAGACCCAAACCTTTAACGCACAATTTGTGGTTAGGGATGCGGCCGGTCATGCTTTTGATCAGCGTTACTTTAACGGTAGCCATGATCAGAAGATCTCCTTGACAGTCAGACCACGCTTGGCAGCGATGGACTCAGGAGATTGCATAGCCTTCAGACCCTTGAAAGTGGCGTGAACCACGTTTACCGGGTTAGTCGAGCCGTAGCACTTGGCCAGAACGTTCTGAACGCCAGCAACTTCGAGGACAGCACGCATAGCGCCGCCAGCGATGATACCGGTACCTTCAGAAGCAGGCTGCATGTACACCTTCGAAGCGCCGTGAGCGGACTTCATTGCGTACTGCAGAGTGGTGCCGTTCAGATCAACTTGGATCATGTTGCGACGAGCAGCTTCCATTGCCTTCTGGATCGCGGCAGGCACTTCACGTGACTTGCCACGGCCGAAGCCAACACGCCCTTTACCATCACCTACCACGGTCAACGCGGTGAAAGTGAAGATACGGCCGCCTTTAACGGTTTTGGCTACGCGGTTAACTTGAACCAGCTTCTCAATGTAGCCTTCGTCGCGCTTTTGGTCGTTATTTGACATAACTTAGAACTCCAGCCCAGCTTCACGAGCAGCATCAGCCAGCGCTTTAACGCGGCCGTGGTACTTGAAGCCAGAGCGGTCGAAAGCCACTTGCGAGACGCCAGCGGCCTTAGCACGCGTAGCGACCAGCTGGCCAACCTTAGTGGCCGCGTCGATGTTGCCGGTGGCACCATCACGCAGTTCTTTATCCAAAGTCGAGGCGCTTGCCAGGACCTGGTTGCCGTCGGCCGAGATGACCTGGGCGTAGATGTGCTGCGACGAGCGATACACGCAGAGACGCACGACTTCGAGTTCGTGCATTTTCAGGCGTGCTTTGCGAGCGCGACGCAGTCGAGTAACTTTTTTGTCGGTCATTTGCTATGCCCTACTTCTTCTTGGCTTCTTTACGACGGACGACTTCGTCCGCGTAGCGCACACCTTTGCCTTTGTACGGCTCTGGTGGACGGAAGTCGCGGATCTCAGCGGCCACCTGACCTACCAGCTGCTTATCGATGCCCTTGATCAGGATATCGGTTTGGCTAGGGGTCTCAGCGGTGATGCCTTCCGGCAGTTCGTAATCCACTGGGTGCGAGAAGCCAAGGGCAAGGTTCAGAACCGTGCCTTTTGCTTGCGCTTTGTAACCAACACCGACCAGCTGGAGCTTACGCTCGAAGCCTTGGCTTACGCCTTGGACCATGTTGTTTACCAACGCACGCGTGGTACCGGCCATTGCGCGAGTTTGTTGATCGCCATTGCGAGCAGCGAAACGCAGCTCACCAGCTTCTTCAACGATCTCAACGGACGAATGGATGTTCAGTTCAAGAGTGCCCTTGGCACCCTTCACCGAAAGCTGTTGGCCTGCGAATTTGACTTCGACACCGGCTGGCAGCTTAACGGGGTTCTTAGCGACGCGAGACATGCTTATCCCCCCTTAGAACACAGTGCAAAGAACTTCGCCGCCGACACCGGCAGCGCGCGCAGCACGATCCGTCATCACACCTTTGTTGGTGGAGACGATAGACACGCCCAGACCGCCACGAACTTTCGGCAGATCTTCAGCGGACTTGTACTGACGCAGGCCTGGACGGCTAACGCGCTTCACTTCCTCGATGACCGAACGGCCTTCGAAGTACTTCAGCTCGATGGACAGCAGTGGCTTGATTTCGCTGCTGATCTGATAACCCGCAATGTAGCCTTCGTCTTTCAGGACTTTGGCAACAGCTACCTTCAACTTGGAAGATGGCATGCTTACGACGGACTTTTCAGCCATCTGGGCATTACGGATACGAGTTAGCATGTCCGCTAACGGGTCCTGCATACTCATGGGCTAGACGCTCCTAATACAAAAAAATTAGCCTTGCGGCTACATATGTCGCTGAGAATCTCCGAGCATAAAAAACACGGGCTCAGGCGAGCCGCGTATTTTAGACACACTCCGGAAATGAAACAAGCCCCAAAAGGGGCTTGTTCCAGATTCAAGGTCACCGGCGGTCAGTATCTTGCGATTCAGACCGCCTGGACGCTGAAAGTACTTACCAGCTGGCTTTAACCAGACCTGGTACGTCACCACGCATTGCCGCTTCACGCAATTTGTTACGGCCAAGGCCGAACTTGCGGTAAACGCCGTGTGGACGACCGGTCAGGCGGCAGCGGTTACGCATGCGCGAAGCGCTTGCGTCACGTGGCTGCTTCTGCAGAGCAACTGTCGCTTCCCAACGCGCTTCTGGACTTGCGTTCAGATCAACGATGATTGCTTTCAGTGCTGCACGCTTCTTGGCGTACTTGGCAACCGTGAGCTGACGTTTCAGCTCGCGGTTTTTCATGCTCATCTTGGCCATGGTCCTACTCCAATCAGTTGCGGAACGGGAATTTGAAAGCACGCAACAGGGCGCGACCTTCATCATCGTTCTTGGCAGTGGTGGTCAGGGTGATGTCCAGACCGCGGAGAGCATCGATCTTGTCGTAGTCGATTTCCGGGAAGATGATCTGCTCTTTCACGCCCATGCTGTAGTTACCACGACCATCGAAGGACTTGGCATTCAGGCCGCGGAAGTCGCGGACCCGAGGCAGGGAGATCGACAGCAGACGATCCAGGAATTCGTACATACGCTCACGGCGCAGAGTCACTTTGACGCCGATCGGCCAACCTTCACGGACTTTAAAGCCAGCGATGGATTTCCGAGCGTAAGTCACAACGACTTTTTGACCGGTGATCTTTTCCAGGTCAGCAACAGCGTGCTCGATGACTTTTTTGTCGCCGACCGCTTCGCCCAGACCCATGTTCAGGGTGATTTTGGTAACGCGTGGAACTTCCATCACGTTCGAAAGCTTAAGTTCTTCCTTAAGCTTCGGTGCGATTTCTTTCCAGTAAATCTCTTTTAGTCGTGCCATGGTCTTCTACCTAGCAGTGTTCAAGCATCAACCGCTTTTTGGGTCGACTTGAAGACACGAATTTTCTTGCCATCTTCTACTTTGAAACCAACGCGGTCAGCCTTGTTGGTTTCGCCGTTGAAAATGGCGACGTTAGAAGCATCCAGCGGAGCTTCTTTTTCGACGATACCGCCTTGTACGCCCGACATCGGGTTAGGCTTGGTATGACGCTTAACCAGGTTCAGACCACCAATAACCAGACGGTTATTAGCGAGAACCTTAAGCACCTTACCGCGCTTACCTTTGTCTTTGCCGGCGATCACGATGATCTCGTCGTCACGACGAATCTTTTGCATGTCGGATCTCCTTACAGCACTTCTGGGGCGAGCGAGACGATCTTCATGAACTTCTCAGTACGAAGTTCACGGGTCACTGGCCCAAAGATACGGGTGCCGATCGGCTCTTGCTTGTTGTTCAGAAGAACAGCAGCGTTGCCATCAAAGCGGATAATGGAGCCATCTGCACGGCGTACGCCGTGACGAGTGCGGACTACAACAGCAGTCATCACTTGGCCTTTTTTCACTTTACCGCGAGGAATTGCTTCCTTGACGGTAACTTTGATGATGTCACCGATACCAGCGTAACGACGATGGGAGCCACCCAGCACCTTGATGCACATAACGCGGCGAGCGCCGCTGTTATCGGCCACATCGAGCATGGATTGAGTCTGAATCATATAATTTCTCCGACCCCTAGTCCTTAGACTTCCACAGCGCGTTCGAGAACATCAACCAGTGCCCAAGACTTGGTCTTGGCCAGCGGACGAGTTTCACGAATAGTGACTTTGTCGCCGATGTGGCACTGATTGGTTTCGTCGTGCGCGTGCAGCTTAGTCGAACGCTTAACGTATTTACCGTAGATCGGGTGCTTAACGCGACGCTCGATCAGAACGGTGATGGTTTTGTCCATCTTGTCGCTGACAACACGGCCAGTCAGCGTACGGACAGTCTTTTCGGCTTCAGCCATGATCACTTACCTGCCTGCTGGTTGAGCACAGTCTTCACGCGAGCGATGTCACGCTTAACTTGCGAGAGCAGATGAGACTGCCCCAACTGGCCAGTTGCTTTCTGCATACGCAGATTGAACTGGTCGCGCAGCAGGCCGAGCAGTTGCTCGTTCAGCTGCTGTGCGGATTTTTCACGAAGTTCATTCGCTTTCATCACATCACCGTCCGTTTAACAAAGGAGGTGGCGAGCGGCAGCTTTGCAGCAGCCAGGGCGAAAGCCTCACGCGCCAGCTCTTCAGAAACGCCCTCGATTTCATACAGGACTTTGCCTGGCTGAATCTGGGCTACCCAGTATTCCACGTTACCCTTACCTTTACCCATCCGAACCTCGAGAGGTTTTTTGGAGATCGGCTTGTCCGGGAATACACGGATCCAGATCTTGCCGCCACGTTTTACGTGACGGGTCAGAGCACGACGCGCTGACTCGATCTGACGAGCGGTGAGACGACCACGAGCTACAGACTTCAGCGCGAACTCGCCGAAGCTGACTTTGCTACCGCGCTGAGCCAGACCACGGTTGTGGCCTGTCATCTGCTTGCGGAACTTCGTACGCTTAGGTTGCAACATTTGGCGTACCCCTTACTTAGCAGCTTTTTTACGAGGCGCTGGTGCTTGTGGTTTCAGTTCTTCTTGGCGACCACCAATTACTTCGCCTTTGAAGATCCAAACCTTTACACCGATCACACCGTAAGTGGTGTGAGCTTCGTAGTTGGCATAGTCGATGTCGGCACGCAGGGTGTGCAATGGCACACGACCTTCGCGATACCATTCAGTACGTGCGATTTCAGCACCGCCGAGACGACCGCTCACTTGGATTTTGATGCCTTTGGCACCAATGCGCATGGCGTTCTGTACGGCGCGCTTCATAGCGCGACGGAACATTACGCGACGCTCCAGCTGCTGAGCTACGCTCTGCGCAACCAGCATACCGTCGAGCTCCGGCTTGCGGATCTCTTCGATATTGATGTGCACAGGCACACCCATTTGCTTGGTCAGGTCCTGACGCAGTTTCTCAACATCTTCACCTTTCTTCCCGATAACGATACCTGGACGAGCGGTGTGGATGGTGATACGTGCAGTTTGCGCCGGACGATGGATATCGATACGGCTTACGGACGCGCTTTTTAGTTTGTCTTGGAGATACTCACGCACCTTCAGATCAGCGAACAAGTAGTCCGCATAAGTCCGACCGTCTGCGTACCAGACGGAGGTGTGCTCCTTGACGATTCCCAGGCGAATGCCAATGGGATGTACTTTCTGACCCATCTCTTCGACTCCGTTACTTGTCAGCAACCTTGACAGTGATATGGCAAGACCGCTTGACGATGCGATCAGCACGGCCTTTGGCACGCGGCATGATGCGCTTCAGCGAACGCCCTTCGTTGACGAAAACGGTGCTGACCTTCAGGTCATCAACGTCTGCGCCTTCGTTATGCTCGGCGTTGGCTACGGCCGACTCCAGCACTTTCTTCATGATCTCGGCGGCTTTCTTACTGCTGAAAGCCAACAGGTTGAGCGCTTCGCCCACCTTCTTCCCGCGGATCTGGTCGGCGACCAAGCGGGCTTTCTGGGCGGAGATTCGAGCGCCCGACAACTTAGCGGCTACTTCCATTTCCTAACCCCTTAACGCTTGGCTTTCTTGTCTGCCACGTGCCCACGATAAGTGCGGGTACCGGCAAACTCGCCCAGTTTGTGGCCGACCATGTCTTCGTTAACGAGAACTGGGACGTGTTGACGACCGTTGTGTACTGCGATGGTCAGACCGACCATTTGTGGCAGGATCATCGAACGACGCGACCAGGTCTTAACTGGTTTGCGATCGTTCTTTTCCGCCGCCACTTCGATCTTCTTCAGTAGGTGAAGATCAATAAAAGGACCTTTTTTCAGAGAACGTGGCACTGTCGTATCCCTCTATTTACTTGCGACGACGGACGATCATTTTGTCGGTACGCTTATTACCACGAGTCTTCGCGCCCTTAGTCGGGAAGCCCCATGGCGATACCGGATGACGACCACCAGAGGTACGACCTTCACCACCACCGTGTGGGTGGTCAACCGGGTTCATGGCAACACCACGAACGGTTGGGCGAACGCCACGCCAGCGTTTGGCACCAGCTTTACCCAGCGAACGCAGGCTGTGCTCGGAGTTCGAGACTTCGCCCAGGGTCGCGCGGCACTCAGCCAGCACTTTACGCATCTCACCAGAACGCAGACGCAGGGTCACGTAGACACCTTCACGAGCGATCAGCTGAGCCGAAGCACCAGCGGAACGAGCGATCTGTGCGCCTTTACCTGGCTTCAATTCGATGCCGTGTACGGTGCTACCAACTGGAATGTTACGCAGTTGCAGAGCGTTGCCCGGCTTGATCGGTGCCAAAGCACCTGCGATCAGCTGGTCGCCAGCACTCACGCCTTTAGGGGCGATGATGTAGCGACGCTCGCCATCTGCGTACAGCAGCAGAGCGATGTGAGCAGTACGGTTTGGATCGTATTCAATACGCTCGACAGTGGCAGAAATGCCATCTTTGTCGTTGCGACGGAAGTCGACCAGACGATAATGCTGCTTATGGCCACCACCGATGTGACGAGTGGTAATGCGACCATTGTTGTTACGACCACCAGTCTTCGATTTCTTCTCGAGCAGCGGTGCGTGAGGAGCGCCTTTATGCAGCTCCTGGTTGACCACCTTGACCACAAAACGGCGGCCAGGGGAAGTCGGTTTGCATTTAACGATTGCCATGATGCACCCCTTCCTTACTCAGCACTGCTGCTGAAATCGAGATCTTGGCCTGGCTGAAGGGAGATAACTGCCTTCTTCCAGTCATTACGCTTGCCCAGACCGCGAGCAGTGCGCTTGCTCTTACCCAGAACATTCAGGGTAGTAACACGCTCTACTTTCACGCTGAACAGGCTTTCGACGGCCTTCTTGATTTCCAGCTTGGTTGCGTCAGTTGCAACCTTGAAAACGAACTGGCCTTTCTTGTCAGCCAGAACCGTAGCCTTTTCGGAAACGTGCGGGCCAAGCAGAACTTTAAATACGCGTTCCTGGTTCATCCCAGCAGCTCCTCGAATTTCTTCACGGCCGACACGGTGATCAACACCTTGTCGTATGCGATCAGACTAACTGGATCGGAACCTTGCACGTCACGTACATCAACGTGTGGCAGGTTGCGAGCAGCCAGGTACAGGTTCTGATCAACAGCTTCAGACACGATCAAAACGTCGGTCAGGCTCATGTTGTTCAGTTTGCCCAGCAGATCTTTGGTTTTTGGACTTTCAACAGCGAAGTCCTGAACCACGACCAGACGATCAGTACGCACGAGTTCAGCAAGGATGGAGCGCAGAGCTGCGCGGTACATCTTCTTGTTGAGCTTCTGAGAGTGATCCTGTGGACGAGCTGCGAAAGTGGTACCACCGCCACGCCAGATTGGGCTACGGATAGTACCGGCACGAGCACGGCCAGTACCTTTCTGACGCCAAGGGCGCTTACCGCCACCACGTACGTCGGAACGGGTCTTTTGCTGCTTGCTACCTTGACGGCCGCCAGCCATATAGGCCACGACTGCTTGGTGAACCAGCGTCTCGTTGAATTCGCCGCCAAATGTCAGTTCGGAAACTTCGATCGCTTGAGCGTCATTTACATTTAATTGCATGTCAGCTTCCCCTTAACCGCGAGCCTTGGCCGCTGGACGTACAACCAGGTTGCCGCCAGTAGCGCCAGGAACAGCACCCTTGACCAACAACAGATTGCGTTCAGCGTCGACGCGCACTACTTCGAGGGACTGCACGGTCACGCGCTCAGCGCCCATATGACCGGACATTTTTTTGCCCTTGAATACACGACCAGGAGTCTGGCACTGGCCAATAGAGCCCGGGACGCGGTGGGAAACGGAGTTACCGTGAGTGTTGTCTTGACCACGGAAATTCCAACGCTTGATCGTACCCTGGAAGCCTTTACCTTTGGACTGACCGGTTACATCAACCAGTTGACCAGCAGCAAAGATTTCAGCGTTGATCAGATCGCCAGCCTTGTAGTCGCCGTCTTCAAGACGGAACTCCATGACGGTGCGACCAGCTGCAACGTTTGCTTTAGCGAAGTGACCTGCTTGAGCAGCAGTCACGCGCGAAGCACGACGCTCGCCGACAGTGACTTGCACTGCACGATAGCCATCGGTTTCTTCAGTTTTGAACTGGGTGACGCGATTCGGCTCGATCTCAATGACCGTGACCGGAATGGAGACACCTTCTTCGGTGAAAATACGGGTCATACCGCATTTACGACCGACTACACCAATAGTCATGTTGTAAACCTCATGAGTGTACGGGGCTTTCACCCGCTATGGCCGCCCATTTCAGAGCGTTACACGACTAAGACCCAAGTCTTAGCCGAGGCTGATCTGTACTTCCACACCGGCCGCCAGATCGAGCTTCATAAGTGCGTCAACGGTTTTATCCGTTGGCTGGACGATGTCCAGAACGCGCTTATGAGTACGGATCTCGTACTGGTCACGCGCGTCTTTGTTGACGTGCGGGGAGACCAGAACGGTGAACCGCTCTTTACGGGTAGGCAGTGGAATTGGACCACGCACTTGTGCACCAGTACGTTTCGCGGTTTCCACGATTTCCTGGGTGGATTGGTCGATCAGGCGATGGTCAAAAGCCTTCAACCTGATACGGATTTGCTGATTTTGCATTGGATTTCAGACTCCGGCTGCTATTCCCAGCGAGCGCAATACGCCCGTTAAAAGGAGGCGCAATTCTATAGACGCCCCAGATAGGTGTCAACCCAATAAAAAAGCCCCCGCTGAGCGGGGGCTTTTCAAAGCATCGAAGCTATCTCAAAAGAGACGCTTACTCGATGATTTTAGCTACAACACCAGCACCAACGGTACGGCCGCCTTCACGGATAGCGAAACGCAGACCGTCTTCCATAGCAATGGTTTTGATCAGGGTGACAACCATTTTGATGTTGTCGCCTGGCATTACCATTTCTACGCCTTCCGGCAGTTCGCAGTTACCAGTTACGTCGGTAGTACGGAAGTAGAACTGTGGACGGTAGCCTTTGAAGAACGGAGTGTGACGACCGCCTTCTTCTTTGCTCAGCACGTACACTTCAGCTTCGAACTTGGTGTGCGGCTTAACCGAACCTGGCTTAACCAGAACCTGGCCACGCTCAACGTCGTCACGCTTGGTACCACGCAGCAGAACGCCGCAGTTCTCGCCAGCACGACCTTCGTCGAGCAGCTTACGGAACATTTCAACACCGGTGCAGGTGGTGACGGTAGTGTCACGCAGACCAACGATTTCCAGTGGATCTTGAACCTTGACGATACCGCGCTCGATACGACCAGTTACAACAGTACCGCGACCGGAGATCGAGAATACGTCTTCGATTGGCATCAGGAATGGCTTGTCGATAACACGGACTGGATCTGGGATGTAGCTGTCCAGAGTCTCAACCAGTTTACGAACGGACGTGGTGCCCATTTCGTTATCGTCTTTGCCTTCCAGAGCCATACGAGCAGAACCGATGATGATCGGAGTGTCGTCACCTGGGAAGTCGTAAGTGCTCAGCAGATCGCGCACTTCCATCTCAACCAGTTCCAGCAGCTCAGCGTCGTCTACCAGGTCAGCCTTGTTCAGGTAAACAACGATGTACGGTACACCTACCTGACGGGACAGCAGGATGTGTTCACGGGTTTGTGGCATCGGACCATCAGCGGCCGAGCAAACCAGGATCGCGCCGTCCATCTGGGCAGCACCGGTGATCATGTTCTTCACATAGTCAGCGTGACCTGGGCAGTCAACGTGAGCGTAGTGACGGATCAGCGAGTTGTATTCAACGTGCGCAGTGTTGATGGTGATACCACGAGCTTTCTCTTCTGGTGCGCTGTCGATTTTATCGAAATCAACGATTGCGGAACCGAATACTTCGGAGCAAACGCGAGTCAGAGCAGCAGTCAGAGTGGTTTTACCGTGGTCAACGTGACCGATGGTGCCAACGTTGACGTGCGGTAGGGAACGATCAAATTTTTCTTTAGCCACGACAATTAACTCCTTGCCTAAAGGACTGAATCAGCCTTGTTTTTTGGATACAGTTTCAGCGATGTGCGCCGGAGCTGTGTTGTATTTTTTGAATTCCATAGAGTAGCTTGCGCGACCCTGGGACATGGAGCGAACGTCGGTCGCGTAACCGAACATCTCACCCAACGGAACCTCGGCGCGAATCACTTTGCCGGAAACCGTGTCTTCCATACCCAAGATCATGCCGCGACGACGGTTAAGGTCGCCCATGACATCACCCATATAGTCTTCAGGTGTAACAACTTCTACCGCCATGATTGGCTCAAGCAACTCACCACCGCCCTTCTGGGCCAGTTGCTTGGTTGCCATGGAAGCAGCCACCTTAAACGCCATCTCGTTGGAGTCGACGTCGTGGTAAGAACCGTCAAAAACGGTTGCTTTCAGGCCGATCAGCGGATAGCCGGCAACAACACCGTTCTTCATCTGCTCTTCGATACCCTTCTGGATAGCAGGGATGTATTCCTTAGGAACAACACCACCTACTACTTCGTTCACGAATTGCAGACCTTCTTGACCTTCGTCAGCAGGAGCAAAACGGATCCAGCAGTGACCGAACTGACCACGACCGCCGGATTGACGAACGAACTTGCCTTCGATTTCACAGTTCTTCGTGATGCGCTCACGATAGGAAACCTGAGGCTTACCGATGTTGGCTTCGACGCTGAACTCACGGCGCATCCGGTCAACCAGAATGTCCAGGTGAAGCTCGCCCATGCCCGAGATGATCGTTTGACCAGTCTCTTCATCAGTCTTGACGCGGAAAGATGGATCTTCCTGAGCAAGCTTGCCCAGAGCGATACCCATTTTTTCCTGGTCATCCTTGGTCTTAGGCTCTACGGCAACCGAAATAACCGGCTCCGGGAAGTCCATGCGAACCAGGATGATTGGCTTATCAGCGTTGCACAAGGTTTCACCAGTGGTGACGTCCTTCATGCCGATCAGGGCCGCGATGTCACCAGCGCGTACTTCCTTGATCTCTTCGCGGGCGTTTGCGTGCATTTGCACCATACGACCCACGCGCTCTTTCTTGCCTTTAACCGAGTTGATCACGCCGTCGCCGGAGGCCAACACGCCCGAGTAAACGCGGACGAAGGTCAAAGTACCCACGAATGGGTCGGTAGCGATTTTGAACGCCAGGGCCGAGAACGGCTCGCTGTCGTCTGCATGACGCTCCATTTCCTCTTCCTCGTTATCAGGGTTGGTACCCTTGATAGCAGGAATGTCGGTTGGAGCAGGCAGGTAGTCGATCACAGCATCGAGAACCAGGGGAACACCCTTGTTCTTGAACGAGGAACCGCAAACAGCCAAGACGATCTCACCAGCGATGGTACGCTGACGCAGAGCGGCCTTGATTTCCACGTTGGTGAGCTCTTCACCTTCGAGGTACTTGTTCATCAGTTCTTCGTTGGCTTCGGCCGCAGCTTCAACCATGTTGTTGCGCCACTCGTCAGCCAGCTCCTGCAACTCTGCAGGGATAGGCTTACGAACAGGAACCATACCTTTGTCGGAATCATTCCAGTAAACAGCTTCCATGGAGATCAGGTCGATCTGACCCTGGAAGTTGTCTTCGGAACCGATTGCCAATTGGATTGGCACCGGAGTGTGACCCAGACGCTGCTTGATCTGACCGATCACGCGCAGGAAGTTGGCACCAGCACGGTCCATCTTGTTTACATAAACAAGACGTGGAACGCCGTATTTGTTGGCTTGACGCCATACGGTTTCCGACTGAGGCTCAACACCCGAGGTACCGCAGAACACAACGACAGCGCCGTCGAGTACGCGCAGGGAACGCTCAACTTCAATGGTGAAGTCTACGTGGCCTGGGGTATCGATAACGTTGAAGCGGTGCTCGTCCTTGTACTGCTTCTCGGAACCCTTCCAGAAGGCGGTAATAGCAGCAGAAGTAATGGTAATACCACGCTCCTGCTCCTGAACCATCCAGTCTGTGGTCGCGGCGCCGTCATGCACCTCGCCCATTTTGTGACTTTTGCCGGTGTAAAACAGTACGCGCTCGGTGGTGGTGGTTTTACCAGCATCCACGTGAGCAACGATACCGATGTTACGGTAGCGGCTAATCGGAGTAGTACGAGCCATAAAGCCCTCGCAAAATTAGTGAAGCTGGATTTAGAAGCGGTAGTGCGAGAAAGCTTTGTTAGCTTCAGCCATACGGTGCACGTCTTCACGCTTCTTAACAGCAGCACCTTTACCTTCAGCAGCGTCCAACAGCTCGCCGGCCAAACGCAGAGCCATAGACTTCTCGCCACGCTTACGGGCGAAGTCTACCAACCAGCGCATTGCCAGGGCGTTACGACGGGACGGACGAACTTCGACCGGAACCTGGTAAGTAGCACCGCCTACACGGCGCGACTTCACTTCGACCAGCGGAGCGATGGCGTCGAGAGCTTTCTCGAAGATTTCCAGGGGGTCGCTGTTCTTGCGTTCTTTAACCTTTTCCAGCGCGCCATAAACGATACGCTCGGCAACGGCTTTCTTGCCGCTTTCCATCACGTGGTTCATGAACTTGGCCAGGATTTGGCTTCCGTATTTTGGATCGTCAAGCACTTCGCGCTTGGCTGCTACGCGTCTTCTTGGCATGGATAAGCCCTCAAACGGTCTTCAGGTTCGCTCGGAATCAGTGCCCTTTCGGGACGCCTCCGACCTTACTCTTATCGACTCAGAAAATAAGATGATTCAGTTTTACAAAAAGCCGCTACTACTTAGGCTTCTTGGTACCGTACTTCGAACGACCCTGGTTACGACCTTTAACGCCGGAAGTATCCAAGGAGCCGCGTACGGTGTGATAACGAACACCTGGCAAGTCTTTTACACGACCGCCGCGGATCAGTACCACGCTGTGCTCTTGCAGGTTGTGGCCTTCACCGCCGATGTACGAGGAAACCTCGAAACCGTTGGTCAGGCGCACACGGCATACTTTACGCAGTGCCGAGTTAGGTTTTTTCGGCGTGGTGGTATACACACGGGTGCATACGCCACGACGTTGCGGGCAGTTCTGCAGCGCAGGTACGTCGGATTTCTCGACGATACGCTTACGCGGCTGACGTACCAGCTGGTTGATAGTTGCCATCTACTAGCTCCACTGTTGTCTTGCGACGCTATTGTCTTGCAAGAAAAGCAAAATGGCAGGAACGAATTCCCGCCAAATTTAGGGGTACAAGAGTCTAAAGAGGATCTTGCCCCCAGTCAAGGCAAGGCCCCGGCCTCTCCGCTCATCGAATCGGTGCAAAAATGCCTCGATCCGACGAACGGAGCTGCCAGGGCCCGGACTCATCTACCGCAGAACTCAGTTACCGCTTGAGTTCAGCGCTTCGGTCAGTGCAGCTTCCACTTCACTGGCGCTCACGCGCAGCGGCTTGTCAGCATCACGGCGGCGCTTACGCTCGCTGTGGTAAGCCAAACCGGTACCGGCCGGGATCAGACGACCCACAACCACGTTTTCTTTCAGGCCGCGCAGGTAATCGCGCTTGCCGGTTACCGCTGCTTCGGTCAGTACGCGAGTGGTCTCCTGGAAGGAGGCCGCCGAGATAAACGACTCAGTGGACAACGACGCCTTGGTGATACCCAGCAGTACGCGAGTGAACTTGGAAACGAATTTCTCGTCGCCAGCCAGACGCTCGTTCTCCACCAGCACGTGAGTCAGTTCCATCTGGTCGCCCTTGATGAAACTCGAATCGCCAGATTCAGCGATTTCAACTTTACGCAGCATCTGACGCAGGATGGTCTCGATGTGCTTGTCGTTGATCTTCACGCCCTGCAGGCGGTAAACGTCCTGGATTTCGTTAACGATGTACTTGGCCAGCGCACTTACACCCAGCAGACGCAGAATGTCGTGTGGATCGCTCGGACCGTCGGAGATAACTTCGCCGCGGTTTACCTGTTCGCCTTCGAAGACGTTCAGGTGACGCCACTTCGGAATCAGCTCTTCATACGGATCGCTACCGTCGTTCGGGGTAATGACCAAACGACGCTTGCCTTTGGTCTCTTTACCGAACGCGATGGTGCCGCTGACTTCAGCCAGAATCGACGCTTCTTTCGGACGACGCGCTTCGAACAAGTCGGCAACACGCGGCAGACCACCGGTGATGTCGCGGGTTTTCGAAGTTTCTTGCGGGATACGCGCGATAACATCACCGATCGCGATCTTCGCACCATCCGCTACACCGACCAGGGCGTTGGCTGGCAGGAAGTACTGAGCGATTACGTCAGTGCCTGGCAGCAGCAAGTCCTTACCGTTGTCATCGACCATCTTCACGGCAGGACGGATGTCTTTACCGGCAGCTGGACGATCTTTGGCGTCGAGTACTTCAATGTTGGTCATACCGGTCAATTCGTCAGTCTGACGCTTGATCGTGATGCCTTCTTCCATGCCCACGTAGGTCACGGTACCTTTCATTTCGGTAACGATTGGGTGAGTGTGCGGATCCCACTTGGCCACGATTGCGCCAGCATCGACCTTGTCACCTTCTTTAACCGAAATCACAGCACCGTACGGCAGCTTGTAACGCTCACGCTCACGACCGTAGTCATCAGCGATGGCCAGCTCACCGGAACGGGACACAGCAACCAGATGGCCATCCACGCGCTCAACGTGCTTCAGGTTGTGCAGACGGACTGTACCGCCATTCTTCACCTGAACGCTGTCAGCTGCGGAGGTCCGGCTTGCCGCACCACCGATGTGGAACGTACGCATGGTCAGCTGGGTACCTGGCTCACCGATGGACTGGGCGGCGATAACGCCGACTGCCTCACCGATGTTCACCTGGTGACCACGAGCCAAGTCACGGCCGTAGCACTTGGCGCAGATGCCGTAGCGGGTTTCGCAGCTGATCGGCGAGCGAACGATCACTTCGTCGATGCTGTTGAGCTCGATGAACTCGACCCACTTCTCATCCACCAGGGTGCCGGCAGGAACGATAACTTCCTCGGTACCTGGCTTGAACACGTCACGGGCAATCACACGACCCAATACGCGCTCACCCAGCGGCTCTACAACGTCACCGCCTTCAATGTGCGGTGTCATCAGCAGGCCATGCTCGGTGCCGCAATCGATCTCGGTTACAACCAGATCTTGCGCAACGTCTACCAGACGACGAGTCAGGTAACCGGAGTTAGCGGTTTTCAACGCGGTATCCGCCAGACCTTTACGAGCACCGTGAGTGGAGATGAAGTACTGAAGTACGCTCAAACCTTCACGGAAGTTCGCAGTAATCGGCGTTTCAATGATGGAACCGTCCGGCTTGGCCATCAGGCCGCGCATACCGGCGAGCTGACGGATCTGCGCAGCAGAACCCCGTGCGCCCGAGTCGGCCATCATGTACATCGAGTTGAAGGATTCCTGATCAACTTCGTCGCCGTGACGGTCGATGACTTTCTCTTTCGAGAGGTTAGCCATCATCGCCTTCGACACTTCGTCGTTGGCCTTGGACCAAAGGTCGATCACTTTGTTGTATTTCTCGCCCTGTGTTACCAGGCCCGAGGCGTACTGGCTTTCGATCTCTTTCACTTCATCGGTAGCAGCCGCGATAATGCGAGCTTTTTCATCCGGGATAACGAAGTCGTTAACACCAATGGAAACGCCAGAAATCGTCGAATAAGCAAAACCGGTGTACATCAACTGGTCTGCGAAGATTACGGTCTCTTTCAAACCAACCACGCGGTAGCACTGGTTGATCAGCTTGGAGATCGCTTTTTTCTTCATTGGCAAGTTGACGACGTCGTACGACAGACCTTTTGGCACAACCTGGTACAACAGCGCACGGCCGACAGTGGTGTCGACGATACGAGTGTTGCTCACGCTGCCGCCATCACGGTCGTTGACAGTTTCGTGGATCCGCACCTTGACCTTGGCATGCAGTGCGGCTTCGCCGGCACGGAACACACGGTCAACTTCCTGCAGATCCGCGAACACACGACCTTCGCCCTTGGCGTTGATCGCTTCGCGGGTCATGTAGTACAGACCCAATACAACGTCCTGCGACGGAACGATGATTGGCTCACCGTTGGCTGGCGACAGAATGTTGTTGGTCGACATCATCAACGCACGCGCTTCCAACTGGGCTTCCAGTGTCAGCGGTACGTGCACGGCCATTTGGTCGCCGTCGAAGTCGGCGTTGTACGCAGCACAGACCAGAGGGTGCAGCTGGATAGCCTTACCTTCGATCAGTACCGGTTCAAACGCCTGGATACCCAGACGGTGAAGGGTCGGTGCACGGTTGAGGAGGACCGGGTGTTCGCGAATCACTTCAGCGAGAACGTCCCAAACCTCTGGCAGCTCGCGTTCGACCATCTTCTTGGCAGCCTTGATGGTGGTAGCGAGACCACGCATTTCAAGCTTGCCGAAAATGAACGGCTTGAACAGCTCGAGAGCCATTTTCTTCGGCAGACCGCACTGGTGCAGACGCAGGGTCGGACCTACGGTAATTACCGAACGGCCGGAGTAGTCAACCCGCTTACCGAGCAAGTTCTGACGGAAACGACCTTGCTTACCCTTGATCATGTCAGCCAGGGATTTCAGAGGACGCTTGTTCGAACCGGTGATAGCGCGGCCACGACGGCCGTTGTCGAGCAGAGCATCGACCGCTTCTTGCAACATACGCTTTTCGTTGCGCACGATGATGTCCGGAGCGGACAGATCGAGCAGACGCTTCAAGCGGTTGTTACGGTTGATCACGCGACGGTACAGGTCGTTGAGGTCGGACGTTGCGAAACGGCCACCGTCCAACGGTACCAGCGGACGCAGGTCTGGCGGCAGAACCGGCAGAACGGTCAGCACCATCCACTCTGGCAAGTTGCCGGAACCCTGGAAGGCTTCCATCAACTTCAGACGCTTGGACAGTTTCTTGATCTTGGTTTCGGAGTTGGTTTGCGGAATTTCTTCACGCAGACGACCAATCTCGTGTTCCAGGTCGATAGCGTGCAGCAGCTCGCGGACCGCTTCGGCACCCATGCGGGCATCGAAATCGTCACCGAACTCTTCCAGCGCTTCGAAGTACTGCTCGTCGTTCAGCAGCTGACCTTTTTCAAGGGTGGTCATGCCTGGGTCGATAACGACATAGCTCTCGAAGTAGAGAACGCGTTCGATATCACGCAGGGTCATGTCCATCAACAGGCCGATACGGGACGGCAGTGATTTCAGGAACCAGATGTGGGCAACCGGCGAAGCGAGTTCGATGTGCGCCATGCGCTCACGACGAACCTTGGCCAGTGCAACTTCAACGCCGCACTTCTCGCAGATCACACCGCGGTGCTTCAAGCGCTTGTACTTACCGCACAGGCACTCGTAATCCTTTACCGGGCCAAAGATCTTGGCGCAGAACAGGCCGTCACGCTCAGGTTTGAACGTACGGTAGTTGATGGTTTCCGGCTTTTTAACTTCACCGAACGACCACGAACGGATCATCTCAGGCGATGCCAATCCAATACGGATGGCGTCGAACTCTTCGACTTGACCCTGGTTTTTCAGCAAATTCAGTAGGTCTTTCAAGGCCTTTCCTCCTGGCGGAGCAGAGAGCGGGCATCACTGCACCGCTCTCGATTCGCGTCACGTGTTATTCGGTTTCCAGATCGATATCGATGCCGAGGGAACGAATTTCTTTGATCAACACGTTGAAGGACTCGGGCATGCCCGGCTCCATACGGTGATCGCCGTCCACGATGTTTTTGTACATCTTGGTACGACCGTTCACATCGTCCGACTTCACTGTGAGCATTTCTTGCAGAGTGTATGCAGCACCGTATGCTTCCAGTGCCCAAACCTCCATCTCCCCGAAACGCTGACCACCGAACTGAGCCTTACCACCCAGCGGCTGCTGGGTAACCAGGCTGTACGAACCGGTAGAACGAGCGTGCATCTTGTCGTCTACCAAGTGGTTCAGCTTCAGCATGTACATGTAGCCAACAGTAACCGGGCGCTCGAACTTGTTGCCAGTACGGCCATCGAACAGCTGCATCTGGCCGCTTTCCGGCAGGTCTGCCAGTTTCAGCATGGCCTTGATTTCGCTTTCCTTGGCACCGTCGAATACCGGGGTAGCCATTGGAACGCCGCCGCGCAGGTTCTTCGCCAAATCCAGGATTTCCTGGTCGGAGAAGGTGTCCAGCTCTTCGTTGCGACCGCCGATCTCGTTGTAGATCTCGTGCAGGAATTTACGCAGGTCTGCGACCTTGCGCTGCTCTTCGATCATACGGTTGATCTTCTCACCCAGACCTTTGGCCGCGAGGCCCAGGTGGGTTTCAAGGATCTGACCAACGTTCATACGCGAAGGTACGCCCAACGGGTTGAGGACGACGTCGACCGGGGTGCCATTGGCATCGTGCGGCATGTCTTCAACCGGCATGATCACGGAGACCACACCCTTGTTACCGTGACGACCGGCCATCTTGTCACCCGGCTGGATGCGGCGACGGATTGCCAGGTAAACCTTGACGATTTTCAGCACACCTGGAGCCAGGTCATCGCCTTGCTGCAGTTTGCGCTTCTTGTCTTCGAACTTGTCGTCCAGCAGACGGCGGCGATCAACAATATAGGCCTGAGCCTTCTCGAGCTGCTCGTTAAGAGCATCTTCAGCCATGCGCAGTTTGAACCACTGCCCGTGCTCAAGACCGTCGAGGATTTCGTCGGTGATGTCCTGACCTTTCTTCAAACCTGCGCCGCCTTCAGCCTTGTGGCCTACCAGGGCAGAACGCAGACGTTCGAAGGTCGCGCCTTCAACGATACGGAACTCTTCGTTCAGGTCCTTGCGGATCTCGTCGAGTTGAGTCTTCTCGATGGACAGTGCACGAGCATCACGCTCAACGCCGTCGCGGGTGAAGACCTGTACGTCGATGACAGTACCCTTGGTACCGGTAGGTACACGTAGGGAGGTGTCTTTAACGTCGCTGGCTTTTTCACCGAAGATGGCACGCAGCAGCTTCTCTTCCGGCGTCAGTTGGGTCTCGCCTTTCGGAGTGACCTTACCGACCAGGATGTCGCCAGCGCCAACTTCAGCACCTACATAAACGATACCGGCTTCGTCCAGCTTGTTCAGTGCAGCTTCACCCACGTTCGGGATGTCTGCAGTGATTTCCTCAGGCCCAAGCTTGGTGTCACGCGCCACACAGGTCAGTTCCTGGATGTGGATCGTGGTGAAGCGGTCTTCTTGAACCACACGCTCGGACAGGCAGATGGAGTCTTCGAAGTTGAAGCCGTTCCATGCCATGAACGCGATGCGCATGTTCTGACCCAGAGCCAGTTCACCCATGTCGGTGGACGGGCCGTCGGCCATGATGTCGCTGCGCTGAACGCGATCACCCTTGCTCACCAGCGGACGCTGGTTGATGCAGGTGTTCTGGTTCGAGCGGGTGTATTTGGTCAGGTTGTAGATGTCGACACCGGCTTCGCCAGTTTCTACTTCGTCATCGGCAACACGAACCACGATACGGCTGGCATCAACGGAGTCGATCACGCCGCCACGACGAGCCACGACGCAAACGCCGGAGTCACGTGCTACGTTGCGCTCCATGCCGGTACCTACCAACGGCTTGTCAGCACGCAGGGTGGGTACAGCTTGACGCTGCATGTTGGAACCCATCAACGCACGGTTGGCGTCATCGTGTTCCAGGAACGGGATCAGCGACGCTGCAACCGAAACTACCTGTTTCGGCGAAACATCCATCAAGGTGACGTCTTCCGGCGCCTTGACGGTGAACTCGTTCAAGTGACGAACAGCTACCAGCTCGTCGATCAGGACTTTCTTGTCGTTCATCGTGGCCGAAGCCTGGGCGATCACGTGATCAGCTTCTTCGATGGCGGACAGGAACACGATCTCGTCGGTGACCAGAGCGTCTTTCACCACGCGGTACGGGCTCTCAAGGAAGCCGTACTGGTTGGTGCGCGCATAGGCAGCCAGGGAGTTGATCAGACCGATGTTCGGACCTTCCGGCGTTTCGATCGGGCAAACACGACCGTAGTGCGTCGGGTGTACGTCACGAACTTCAAAGCCAGCACGCTCACGGGTCAGACCGCCCGGGCCCAGTGCAGAAACACGGCGCTTGTGGGTGATCTCGGAGAGCGGGTTGTTCTGGTCCATGAACTGCGAGAGCTGGCTGGAACCGAAGAACTCCTTCACCGCTGCCGCAACCGGCTTGGCGTTGATCAGGTCTTGCGGCATCAGGCCTTCGCTTTCTGCCATCGACAGACGCTCTTTGACCGCACGCTCAACGCGCACCAGGCCAACGCGGAACTGGTTCTCGGCCATTTCGCCTACGCAGCGAACACGACGGTTACCCAGGTGGTCGATGTCATCGACGATGCCTTTACCGTTACGGATGTCGACCAGAGTCTTCAGTACCGCGACGATGTCTTCCTTGCACAACACACCCGAACCTTCGATCTCGGTACGACCGATACGACGGTTGAACTTCATCCGGCCGACCGCAGACAGGTCATAGCGCTCAGGGCTGAAGAACAGGTTGTTGAACAGAGTTTCGGCAGCGTCTTTGGTTGGTGGCTCGCCTGGACGCATCATGCGATAGATCTCGACCAGCGCTTCCAATTGGTTGCTGGTGGAGTCGATCTTCAGGGTGTCGGAGACGAACGGACCGCAGTCGATGTCGTTGGTATACAGAGTCTCGATGCGAACAACCTGGGCCTTGGCGATTTTCGCCAGGATCTCGGTGTTCAGCTCGGTGTTGCACTCGGCCAGGATTTCGCCTGTAGCCGGGTGAACGATGACCTTGGCAGTAGTGCGGCCCAGAACGTAGTCCAGAGGCACTTCCAGCTCTTTGATACCGGCTTTCTCGATCTGGTTGATGTGGCGCGCGGTAATACGGCGACCAGCCTCAACAATCACTTTGCCGTTTTCGTCCTGGATATCCAGAACGGCAATTTCACCACGCAGACGCGAAGCGATCAGCTCCAGCTTGAGGGTTTCATCCTTCAGGCTGAATACGTTGGTGGTATAGAAAGCGTCCAGCACTTGCTCAGTGGTATAGCCAAGCGCGCGCAGCAATACCGAGGCCGGCAGCTTGCGACGACGGTCGATACGCACGAACACGCAGTCTTTCGGGTCGAACTCGAAGTCCAGCCACGAACCGCGGTATGGAATGATCCGCGCGGAGTACAGCAGTTTACCGGAGCTGTGCGTCTTGCCGCGGTCGTGGTCGAAGAACACGCCCGGGGAACGGTGCAGCTGGGAAACGATTACACGCTCGGTACCGTTGATAACGAAGGTACCGTTCTCAGTCATCAATGGGATTTCGCCCATGTAGACTTCTTGCTCTTTGATGTCCTTGATCGCTTTGTTCGACGATTCTTTGTCGAAAATGATCAGACGGACTTTTACCCGCAAAGGTACGGCGTACGTAACGCCACGCAACACGCATTCTTTGACATCAAATGCCGGTTCGCCCAGGCGATAACCGACGTACTCCAGCGCAGCATTGCCGGAGTAGCTGATGATCGGGAAAACGGATTTGAAGGCCGCATGCAGGCCCACGTCGCGGAACTGATCTTTGGTCGCTCCCGCCTGCAAGAATTCACGATACGAATCCAGCTGGATAGCCAGAAGGTACGGGACATCCATGACGTCCGGCAACTTGCTAAAGTCCTTGCGGATACGTTTTTTCTCAGTATATGAGTAAGCCATCAGCGTTCCCCAGCTTGGTCACCTGCTTGTTTGGCCCCTCCGACGGGAGCAGCCAGAAAATCTTGCAAACCCCATGGTTTGCACCACCGCGTCGGGTGGCTACAGCGCGTTAATGGCGGCGACCGAGTCGACAGCCAAGAACGGAAAAAGGCCGGTGGCAAGAGCCACCAGCCATCAGCCTTCAGCTTAACGCTTGGGCTGGAGACGCAAGGTCGATGCTTACTTCAGCTCGACTTTAGCGCCTGCTTCTTCCAGAGTAGCTTTGGCTTTGTCAGCGGCGTCTTTCGACACTGCTTCCAGAACCTGGGCAGGAGCGCCGTCAACGACAGCCTTGGCTTCTTTCAGGCCCAGACCGGTCAGTTCACGTACTGCCTTGATCACGTTTACTTTCTTCTCGCCAGCTTCCAGCAGCATGACGTTGAATTCGGTTTGCTCTTCAGCAGCGACAGCAGCAACAGCTGGGCCAGCGGAAGCAGCGGCAGCGGAAACGCCGAATTTTTCTTCGAAAGCTTTGATCAGCTCAACAACCTGCAGAACCGACATTTCAGCTACGGCGTTGAGGATATCGTCTTGGGAGATAGACATTGCTGTATTTCCTGAATTGGGGGACGGCCTACGCGGCCATCGAAATAAACAAAAATACGCGAGAGAATTTGCTCAGCCTTAGGCTGCGGCAGCTTCTTTTTGCTCGCGAACTGCAGCCAGAGTACGAGCCAGCTTGCTGGTAGCGCCTTGAATCACGCTCATCAGCTGCGAAATAGCTTCGTTACGGGTCGGCAGTGTTGCCAGTACGTCGATTTGGTTAGCTGCGAGGAACTTGCCCTCGAACGCAGCTGCCTTGATCTCGAACTTATCCTGACTCTTGGCGAATTCCTTGAACAAACGGGCAGCAGCGCCTGGATGATCCTTGGAGAACGCGATCAGAGTCGGGCCGGTGAACACGTCGTTGAGAACACTGTATTCAGTGTCAGCAACAGCGCGCTTGAGCAGGGTGTTACGTACAACACGTACGTATACGCCAGCTTCACGAGCCTCTTTACGGAGTCCGGTCATAGCGCCTACTGTCACACCACGGGCATCAGCCACGACAGCGGACAGAGCAGCTTTGGCAGCCTCGTTGACTTCAGCGACGATGGCCTTCTTGTCTTCGAGATTAATTGCCACGGGTTTAACTCCTGCTTGTTACCGTTTCATCTGGCCGGAGCCGGATGTCGTTTTGGTGTCTGATTCGGTAAGGAACCGGGAGCACCATCTGCGTAGGCTTGTTGGTTTAAGACTTGCGTCGCCTACGGTCTTGGATAGCCCCCGCCAGGCAGGGACCCCAATCTTTCAATTGGCGCAATCGCTTGCACCAATTCGTGTCTTATACGTCCAGCGAGCCTTGGTCGATGACCAGACCTGGGCCCATAGTGGTGCTCAGGGTAACGCGCTTGACGTAGATACCTTTCGAAGAAGCTGGCTTGATACGCTTCAGATCAGCGATCAGGGCTTCAACGTTTTCCTTCAGCTTGACGGCATCGAAGCCGACTTTGCCAACGGAGGTGTGAATGATGCCGTTTTTGTCGGTGCGATAACGAACCTGACCAGCCTTGGCGTTTTTAACCGCGGTAGCTACGTCTGGGGTTACGGTGCCGACTTTAGGGTTAGGCATCAGGCCACGTGGACCCAGGATCTGGCCCAACTGACCTACAACACGCATTGCGTCCGGGGAAGCAATAACGACGTCATAGTTCAGGTCGCCGCCTTTCATTTCGGCAGCCAGGTCGTCCATGCCAACGCGATCAGCGCCAGCAGCCAGAGCAGCTTCAGCCGCCGGGCCTTGGGTGAAGACAGCTACACGTACAGTCTTGCCAGTACCGTGTGGCAGCACAGTTGCGCTACGAACGACCTGGTCGGATTTACGTGGGTCAACACCCAGGTTCACAGCAACGTCAACGGACTCGCTGAACTTGACAGTCGACAGCTCGGTCAGCAGGGCGGCAGCGTCTACGAAGTTGTAGGACTTGCCCGCTTCGATTTTGCCGGCGATAGCCTTTTGGCGCTTGGTCAGCTTAGCCATTACACACCCTCCACGTTAAGGCCCATGCTACGAGCAGAACCGGCGATGGTACGCACGGCTGCATCCATATCAGCTGCAGTCAGATCCGCGTTTTTGGTTTTCGCGATTTCTTCCAGCTGAGCACGGGTCACGGTGCCAACCTTAACGGTGTTAGGACGAGCGGAACCGCTAGTCAGACCAGCAGCTTTCTTCAACAGAACCGAAGCCGGGGTCGACTTGGTTTCGAAGGTGAAGCTACGGTCGCTGTATACAGTGATGATCACTGGAGTCGGCAGACCTGGCTCAAGACCCTGAGTACGGGCGTTGAAGGCCTTGCAGAATTCCATGATGTTCACGCCGTGCTGACCCAGAGCTGGACCGACGGGTGGGCTAGGGTTGGCCTGAGCGGCCTTCACTTGCAGCTTGATGTAAGCGGTAATCTTCTTGGCCATGAGGCACTCCAATTACGGGTTCAAACGCCTCGAAAGGCTCCCCGGTTACTTGCGCGTTTATCCCAGTGACGACAAAACCCCACAGCCTAGGCTGTGGGGTTGGGATGCTTGCTCAGCTAGACCTTCTCGACCTGGCTGAACTCCAGCTCTACCGGGGTAGAGCGACCGAAAATGAGCACTGCCACTTGGATCCGGCTCTTTTCGTAGTTAACTTCTTCGACGGTGCCATTGAAATCAGCGAACGGACCATCTGTAACACGAACAACCTCACCCGGCTCGAACAACGTCTTCGGCTTAGGCTTGTCGCTACCGTCAGCAACGCGACGCAGAATTGCTTCCGCCTCTTTATCGGTGATCGGCGCAGGCTTATCAGCGGTACCGCCAATGAAACCCATGACACGAGGAGTATCCTTGACCAAGTGCCAAGTACCTTCGTTCATGTCCATCTGTACCAGCACATAGCCAGGGAAGAACTTGCGTTCACTCTTGCGCTTCTGACCATTCCGCATTTCAACCACTTCTTCAGTGGGAACCAGAATTTCGCCGAAGCCATCTTCCATGCCTGCCAGCTTTACGCGCTCCAGCAAAGAGCGCATAACATGCTTCTCGTAACCCGAGTAAGCATGCACAACGTACCAACGCTTAGCCACGGGACACCCTTAGCCAACAATCAAGGAAACAAGCCAGCCGAGCAGGGAATCAAGCCCCCACAACAGCAACGCCATAACCAGAACTACAGCCACGACAATCAATGTGGTCTGAGTGGTTTCTTGGCGAGTCGGCCAAACGACTTTACGGATTTCGGTACGAGCTTCCTTTACCAGGACCGCGAAAGACTTGCCTTTGGCAGTCTGCAGGCCTACAAAGGCAGCTACAGCAGCAAGAGCAAGCAAAGCGAGGACGCGGTACAGGATCGGCGAAGCAGAATAGTACTGATTGCCAACAACGCCTACGACCACCAAGACGACTACAGCGAGCCACTTGACCAGATCGAAACGAGAGCTTTGAGCTTCAGCCTTAGGAGTCATCTATGAAGATCCTGTGAAAAGAAAGCCAGATACACCACGTGAATCTGGCAGGTCAGGAGGGAATCGAACCCCCAACCTACGGTTTTGGAGACCGTCGCTCTGCCAATTGAGCTACTGACCTAAAACAAAATCAGGCCGACCATTATGCAGGCCTGAAAAAGACTTTACAACAACCAACCCCACAAGACTTGAAATAACGGACAGCAATCAAGCCGAGGCAGCTGTTAAAACAAAGGCAGATATTTTCATATCTGCCTTGTCATATGGAGCTCTTGAGCGGATTTGAACCGCTGACCTCACCCTTACCAAGGGTGTGCTCTACCAACTGAGCTACAAGAGCAAAACACCGTGCACAACCTGCAAACTTGGAGCGGGTAGCGGGAATCGAACCCGCATCATCAGCTTGGAAGGCTGAGGTTCTACCACTAAACTATACCCGCGGAGCTTGCAGCTCACGCTAAAATGGTGGAGGGGGAAGGATTCGAACCTTCGAAGTCGTAGACGTCAGATTTACAGTCTGATCCCTTTGGCCGCTCGGGAACCCCTCCTAAGCGAGCCGGCATTTTACATCACGCCGGCCTTCTGTCAAGCATTTTCTCATTTAAATTATGAGGTTAGCTGCGTTGACGCCGCTTCACATCAAATCCCCCTAGAGGTCTTCACTGCGAAGCGGGCGCCATTCTATGCAAACTATTCGACAGTTGCAATGCCTTCGCACAGCATTATTTTGTGTTTTAACTCATTGAATTCCTTAGCAAGGTTTTCAAAGGGCAAATCGTCGGCCAAGCGCCTGCTTTCAGGGGCTACTCGAAGCCAGTAGCCCGTGGCGTCAGCCGTATTCAACAACTGAAGCCTGGCCTTTATATCCAGACTGGTGAGGCGTTGCTCGACGGATTGTGCCTGGCGCGGGTCGGAGAACCCACCAATGTACAAGCACGTATCGGACGATTTCGCTCGTTCCCTTCGCGTCATCGCCTCAGAAGACTCACTTAGCAGACGAATATCCTGCTGCGAGCCTCGATAAAGACTTAGCGGAGTCACATCCTTGGCGCGTAGTGGCGCCTCTTGCTGATGCCATATGTAGTAGAAGACATTGAGGATAAGTAGAAGCAAGAACAACCAACGCATAAACACCTCAGGACAAAGGGCAAGCCATTGCCAGACCAACAAATACCAGATCTGGAACGACCCGCGCCTGCGGCACGGCATTGCAGACCAAGTCCGCATCTCCACCGGTCAGAAACACAGTGAAATCATCTCCCCAATAGGCCCTGGCAAGCTCGATCTGGGTCAGCACGAATCCTCTCAGCATTAGCATACATCCTCGCTCCACCGCCTCGGCAGTAGTGCGCCCAGGCGAAAGGCATTCCAGAGCCCGCTCAGCCGCAGCATCGTCGTAACGTATCTTATGAGTATGCGTTCGCAGCTGGTTGCGCATAAGAGGCATGCCAGGACAAATAAATCCCCCCAAATGCTCGCCATCTGCAGCAACGAAATCGGCAGTCGCAGCCGTACCGAAATCCAACACCAGACAAGCGCCTGATGCCAGCTTGTACCCACCAAGGATCGCCAACCACCGGTCAAGGCCAAGCCGCTGGAAATCCTCATAACCATTGCGCACCCCCGCCATTTCGACAGCAGACGTCGCACAGGAAACAGTGACACCAAAAGCCTCGACCAATGTCTCGACCAGCTTGTCTGTTTCCTCCAGGGCGCGAACGCTCACCAGCCGGCAACGCGTCAGCGACAAATTCGGCACCGCCGAAAGGCCCTCAATCAAAGCGATATTCGAACCGACAACACCTTCCGCGTAGGCATTTGCCCTACCCGCCTCCAGTACTCTCCACTTGATAAAGCTATTCCCACAGTCGAGCTCAAGAATCATCACGCAACCTCAGGCTTAACTCGCCACCGCTGTATGCTTTCTCAACACCGTCAACATCCAGACGCAACGCACCTTGCTGATCAACACCAAGCACCACACCATCCACACGATTTACACCTGCGATGAGCGATACCGACCGCCCCTGCCACCCATGATTCTGCTCCCACTCTTCTTGTAGGGCAGCAAAGCCAGACGCTTTGTGTCGATCCAGGTAGCGTTGGAGCTGCAGACCCACCAGGGCTACCAGGGTGTTACGATCAACCGCCACCCCCGTCTCAAGCTGCATTGAAGTCCATTGCTGATCAACCTCATCAGCCCTCTGCATATTCACGTTGATTCCAATTCCGATGACAACGTGACAAATGTCAGCCGGATCCCCAACCAACTCCAGCAATATCCCGGCAATCTTCTTCTGCCCCACCAATACATCGTTCGGCCATTTCAGGACTGCTCCCTGCACACCCGACTCTCGCAGCGCTTGAATGACGGCCAAGCCAACAACAAGACTTAGCCCCTCCAATTGCCGCAGACCATCCTGAATACGCAGTACGAGGCTGTAATAGATATTCTGGGCGAATGGGCTTATCCACTTACGGCCACGCCTGCCCCTTCCGGCCACTTGTTGCTCGGCCAACACCAGAAACGGCGTAGCGCATGTGGCATTTACCAAGCGCAACGCCTCTGCATTGGTGGAGTCAATGGAATCGTAGATATGAATAGGCCACGCTAAAGATGGCGCAATTAGCGCAATTTGTTCTGCATTCAGAAATACCAGCGGCGACGCTAACTGATATCCCTTACCACGCACCTTATGAATAGGTAGATTCAATTCAGCCTCAAGAAGCTGCAGCTGCTTCCATACAGCACTGCGGCTAACACCCAGCGCAGCACCTAGCGCCTCCCCGGAATGGAATCGGCCATCTTTCAAAAGCTCTAACAGCGTTAGCATGCAAGTATCGCCTCACAATGAGGCACGCATGATAGCCATGCGCAGAGGCATTGCATAGAAAGGCCGCACGTCGCCGGGCAACGATGAGCCTCTCGACACTTTCCGAGCGCCCAAAACAAAACCCCACCTGCTTTCGCAAATGGGGTTTCGGAATTTAATCTTGACGATGACCTACTCTCACATGGGGAAACCCCACACTACCATCGGCGATGCATCGTTTCACTTCTGAGTTCGGGATGGGATCAGGTGGTTCCAATGCTCTATGGTCGTCAAGAAATTCGGGTACTGAGTCGTGACCTGATGGCCTCGTTTCAGCAAATTGGGTATGTGACAGCTGTCGGTGTTTTGTGAGCGTCGAACTTTCGGTTCATCTCGTCTTCACACACCGCAATCTGGCGCCTTCTCAGGTCAGCAAATTGCTTGGGTGTTATATGGTCAAGCCTCACGGGCAATTAGTATTGGTTAGCTCAACGCCTCACAGCGCTTACACACCCAACCTATCAACGTCGTAGTCTTCGACGGCCCTTCAGGGGACTCAAGGTCCCAGTGAGATCTCATCTTGAGGCTAGTTTCCCGCTTAGATGCTTTCAGCGGTTATCTATTCCGAACATAGCTACCCGGCAATGCCACTGGCGTGACAACCGGAACACCAGAGGTTCGTCCACTCCGGTCCTCTCGTACTAGGAGCAGCCCCTCTCAAATCTCAAACGTCCACGGCAGATAGGGACCGAACTGTCTCACGACGTTCTAAACCCAGCTCGCGTACCACTTTAAATGGCGAACAGCCATACCCTTGGGACCGGCTTCAGCCCCAGGATGTGATGAGCCGACATCGAGGTGCCAAACACCGCCGTCGATATGAACTCTTGGGCGGTATCAGCCTGTTATCCCCGGAGTACCTTTTATCCGTTGAGCGATGGCCCTTCCATACAGAACCACCGGATCACTAAGACCTACTTTCGTACCTGCTCGACGTGTCTGTCTCGCAGTCAAGCGCGCTTTTGCCTTTATACTCTACGACCGATTTCCGACCGGTCTGAGCGCACCTTCGTACTCCTCCGTTACTCTTTAGGAGGAGACCGCCCCAGTCAAACTACCCACCATACACTGTCCTCGATCCGGATAACGGACCTGAGTTAGAACCTCAAAGTTGCCAGGGTGGTATTTCAAGGTTGGCTCCACGCGAACTGGCGTCCACGCTTCAAAGCCTCCCACCTATCCTACACAAGCAAATTCAAAGTCCAGTGCAAAGCTATAGTAAAGGTTCACGGGGTCTTTCCGTCTAGCCGCGGATACACTGCATCTTCACAGCGATTTCAATTTCACTGAGTCTCGGGTGGAGACAGCGCCGCCATCGTTACGCCATTCGTGCAGGTCGGAACTTACCCGACAAGGAATTTCGCTACCTTAGGACCGTTATAGTTACGGCCGCCGTTTACCGGGGCTTCGATCAAGAGCTTCGCGTTAGCTAACCCCATCAATTAACCTTCCGGCACCGGGCAGGCGTCACACCCTATACGTCCACTTTCGTGTTTGCAGAGTGCTGTGTTTTTAATAAACAGTCGCAGCGGCCTGGTATCTTCGACCGGCATGGGCTTACGGAGCAAGTCCTTCACCCTCACCGGCGCACCTTCTCCCGAAGTTACGGTGCCATTTTGCCTAGTTCCTTCACCCGAGTTCTCTCAAGCGCCTTGGTATTCTCTACCCAACCACCTGTGTCGGTTTGGGGTACGGTTCCTGGTTACCTGAAGCTTAGAAGCTTTTCTTGGAAGCATGGCATCAACCACTTCGTCGTCTAAAAGACGACTCGTCATCAGCTCTCGGCCTTAAGATCCCGGATTTACCTAAGATCTCAGCCTACCACCTTAAACTTGGACAACCAACGCCAAGCTGGCCTAGCCTTCTCCGTCCCTCCATCGCAATAACCAGAAGTACAGGAATATTAACCTGTTTTCCATCGACTACGCTTTTCAGCCTCGCCTTAGGGACCGACTAACCCTGCGTCGATTAACGTTGCGCAGGAAACCTTGGTCTTTCGGCGTGGGTGTTTTTCACACCCATTGTCGTTACTCATGTCAGCATTCGCACTTCTGATACCTCCAGCAAGCTTCTCAACTCACCTTCACAGGCTTACAGAACGCTCCTCTACCGCATCACTTACGTGATACCCGTAGCTTCGGTGTATGGTTTGAGCCCCGTTACATCTTCCGCGCAGGCCGACTCGACTAGTGAGCTATTACGCTTTCTTTAAAGGGTGGCTGCTTCTAAGCCAACCTCCTAGCTGTCTAAGCCTTCCCACATCGTTTCCCACTTAACCATAACTTTGGGACCTTAGCTGACGGTCTGGGTTGTTTCCCTTTTCACGACGGACGTTAGCACCCGCCGTGTGTCTCCCATGCTCGGCACTTGTAGGTATTCGGAGTTTGCATCGGTTTGGTAAGTCGGGATGACCCCCTAGCCGAAACAGTGCTCTACCCCCTACAGTGATACATGAGGCGCTACCTAAATAGCTTTCGAGGAGAACCAGCTATCTCCGAGCTTGATTAGCCTTTCACTCCGATCCACAGGTCATCCGCTAACTTTTCAACGGTAGTCGGTTCGGTCCTCCAGTTAGTGTTACCCAACCTTCAACCTGCCCATGGATAGATCGCCCGGTTTCGGGTCTATTCCCAGCGACTAGACGCCCTATTAAGACTCGCTTTCGCTACGCCTCCCCTATTCGGTTAAGCTCGCCACTGAAAATAAGTCGCTGACCCATTATACAAAAGGTACGCAGTCACCCAACAAAGTGGGCTCCCACTGCTTGTACGCATACGGTTTCAGGATCTATTTCACTCCCCTCTCCGGGGTTCTTTTCGCCTTTCCCTCACGGTACTAGTTCACTATCGGTCAGTCAGTAGTATTTAGCCTTGGAGGATGGTCCCCCCATATTCAGACAAAGTTTCTCGTGCTCCGTCCTACTCGATTTCATGACTAAGAGATTTTCGCGTACAGGGCTATCACCCACTATGGCCGCACTTTCCAGAGCGTTCCGCTAATCTCAAAGCCACTTAAGGGCTAGTCCCCGTTCGCTCGCCACTACTAAGGGAATCTCGGTTGATTTCTTTTCCTCAGGGTACTTAGATGTTTCAGTTCCCCTGGTTCGCCTCTTGCACCTATGTATTCAGTACAAGATAACCATCTTATGATGGCTGGGTTCCCCCATTCAGACATCTCCGGATCAAAGTCTGTTTGCCGACTCCCCGAAGCTTTTCGCAGGCTACCACGTCTTTCATCGCCTCTGACTGCCAAGGCATCCACCGTATGCGCTTCTTCACTTGACCATATAACCCCAAGCAATCTGGTTATACTGTGAAGACAACATTCGCCGAAAATTCGAATTTCTCGTTAAGAGAACTCACAAATTTTACCTTAGCCTGATCCATTACCAGTGAAAGTAACGGTCAGTCTATCTTTCTATCACATACCCAAATTTTTAAAGAACGATCTAATCAAAGACTAGAAATCAATATTCATCAACGAATATTCATTTCTAAACTCTAACAGCAGAAACAGTTAATGGTGGAGCCAAACGGGATCGAACCGTTGACCTCCTGCGTGCAAGGCAGGCGCTCTCCCAGCTGAGCTATGGCCCCATAACAAAATTGGTGGGTCTGGGCAGATTCGAACTGCCGACCTCACCCTTATCAGGGGTGCGCTCTAACCAACTGAGCTACAGACCCAATTTCGAGCGCAACTGATTAGCTAAGAGCTATCAGCTTGGAGCTTAAAGCTGTTCTATCGTCTTCTTCAATGAATCAAGCAATTCGTGTGGGAACTTATGGAGCAGCTGATGTCGTCGATTAAGGAGGTGATCCAGCCGCAGGTTCCCCTACGGCTACCTTGTTACGACTTCACCCCAGTCATGAATCACACCGTGGTAACCGTCCTCCCGAAGGTTAGACTAGCTACTTCTGGTGCAACCCACTCCCATGGTGTGACGGGCGGTGTGTACAAGGCCCGGGAACGTATTCACCGCGACATTCTGATTCGCGATTACTAGCGATTCCGACTTCACGCAGTCGAGTTGCAGACTGCGATCCGGACTACGATCGGTTTTGTGGGATTAGCTCCACCTCGCGGCTTGGCAACCCTCTGTACCGACCATTGTAGCACGTGTGTAGCCCAGGCCGTAAGGGCCATGATGACTTGACGTCATCCCCACCTTCCTCCGGTTTGTCACCGGCAGTCTCCTTAGAGTGCCCACCATAACGTGCTGGTAACTAAGGACAAGGGTTGCGCTCGTTACGGGACTTAACCCAACATCTCACGACACGAGCTGACGACAGCCATGCAGCACCTGTCTCAATGTTCCCGAAGGCACCAATCTATCTCTAGAAAGTTCATTGGATGTCAAGGCCTGGTAAGGTTCTTCGCGTTGCTTCGAATTAAACCACATGCTCCACCGCTTGTGCGGGCCCCCGTCAATTCATTTGAGTTTTAACCTTGCGGCCGTACTCCCCAGGCGGTCAACTTAATGCGTTAGCTGCGCCACTAAGAGCTCAAGGCTCCCAACGGCTAGTTGACATCGTTTACGGCGTGGACTACCAGGGTATCTAATCCTGTTTGCTCCCCACGCTTTCGCACCTCAGTGTCAGTGTTGGTCCAGGTGGTCGCCTTCGCCACTGGTGTTCCTTCCTATATCTACGCATTTCACCGCTACACAGGAAATTCCACCACCCTCTACCACACTCTAGTCAGTCAGTTTTGAATGCAGTTCCCAGGTTGAGCCCGGGGATTTCACATCCAACTTAACAAACCACCTACGCGCGCTTTACGCCCAGTAATTCCGATTAACGCTTGCACCCTCTGTATTACCGCGGCTGCTGGCACAGAGTTAGCCGGTGCTTATTCTGTCGGTAACGTCAAAATTGCAGAGTATTAATCTACAACCCTTCCTCCCAACTTAAAGTGCTTTACAATCCGAAGACCTTCTTCACACACGCGGCATGGCTGGATCAGGCTTTCGCCCATTGTCCAATATTCCCCACTGCTGCCTCCCGTAGGAGTCTGGACCGTGTCTCAGTTCCAGTGTGACTGATCATCCTCTCAGACCAGTTACGGATCGTCGCCTTGGTGAGCCATTACCTCACCAACTAGCTAATCCGACCTAGGCTCATCTGATAGCGCAAGGCCCGAAGGTCCCCTGCTTTCTCCCGTAGGACGTATGCGGTATTAGCGTCCGTTTCCGAACGTTATCCCCCACTACCAGGCAGATTCCTAGGCTTTACTCACCCGTCCGCCGCTCTCAAGAGAAGCAAGCTTCTCTCTACCGCTCGACTTGCATGTGTTAGGCCTGCCGCCAGCGTTCAATCTGAGCCATGATCAAACTCTTCAGTTCAAACATCTTTGGGTTTTTAAGAAACCCTAAACTTGGCTCAGCAATCGTTGGTTACATCTTTGATTTCTCGCGGAGTAACTTGTGATGCTGATAATCTTGTTGACTATCAGTCTGACTCCACAAGCACCCACACGAATTGCTTGATTCAGTTGTTAAAGAGCGGTTGGTTAAGATGTTTCGTCTCAACCGAGGCGCGCATTCTACAGCAGCCTCATTTGCTGTCAAGCGGTTATTTTCAGAAGCTTTCGAAGATTTCTTCAACAACTTCAACCACTTGCGCTTCCGATCTCTCGTCAGCGGGAGGCGAATTCTACAGCGTTACACGCTGCTGTCAACACCTCTTTTTCAACTTCCTTTTGACTTCGATGAACTGAAGCGACTTGCTGTCGAAAACTACTTAACTCATTGTTTACCAAGGAGTTTTCCGTTTCGACTGCGCCGGAAGTGGGGCGAATTATAGACAGATATAATTCGCCGTCAACACCTAATTCAGGACTTATTCGGATTTGAGCGTAATACGCGCAAATGCCTTCTTCCCCGCCTGACAAACATGGGTCGCCCCCAGCTCATATATAAAGGTGCGATCCACCACCTCACCATCTATACGCACGCCGCCGGAACCCAGCAGATCACGCGCCACTGCCGAGTTCTTCACCAAGCCCGCCTTATTAAGGACAGCAGCGATAGGCATCGCCTCGGCAGCCGCCAACTCAATTTCCGGCAGGTCATCCGGCAGCTCGCCATCCTTCATGCGATTGCCCGCTGCACGATGTGCGCTCGCCGCCGCTTCTTCACCATGGAAGCGCGCAACAATCTCTTCGGCCAGCTTGATTTTCACATCACGCGGATTGGCGCCTGCTTCAACATCAGCACGCAGCGCATTGATCTCATCCATCGAACGGAAACTCAGCAGCTCGAAGTAACGCCACATCAGCGCATCAGGAATGGAAACCAATTTGCCGTACATCACACCCGGCGCCTCCTGGATCCCCACATAGTTACCCAGGGACTTGGACATCTTCTTGACGCCATCCAACCCTTCCAGCAACGGCATGGTCAGAATGCACTGAGCCTCCTGGCCATACGCACGCTGCAGCTCTCGCCCCATCAGCAGGTTGAATTTCTGATCGGTACCGCCCAACTCCACGTCGGCACGCAACGCCACCGAGTCATACCCTTGAACCAGCGGGTACAAAAACTCATGAATGGCGATCGGCTGATTGGTCGAATAGCGCTTGTCGAAGTCATCACGCTCAAGCATGCGCGCAACGGTGTACTGGGAAGTCAGGCGAATGAAGTCCGCCGGACCCATCTGATCCATCCAGGTAGAGTTGAACGCCACCTCGGTCTTGGCCGGATCAAGAATCTTGAACACCTGAGTCTTGTAGGTCTCGGCGTTATCGAGCACCTGCTCACGGGTCAGCGGCGGACGCGTGGCACTCTTGCCACTCGGATCACCGATCATCCCGGTGAAATCACCTATAAGGAAGATGACCTGATGCCCCAGCTCCTGAAATTGGCGCAGCTTATTAATAAGCACGGTATGACCCAGGTGCAGATCCGGCGCCGTCGGATCAAAGCCAGCCTTGATACGCAGGGGCTGACCACGCTTGAGCTTTTCGATCAGCTCGGCCTCGACCAACAGTTCTTCCGCACCACGTTTTATCAGCGCTAGCTGCTCTTCAACCGACTTCATAACAGACCCGCAAGGCTCAGATTCAAAAGGGAACCAACCATACAAGATCAGGGACTAATTACAAGTTTTGCCCTGCGCACGGACACCGTTCAGCAAGCCCAGCGTTCGCGAGCTTGCGCCACAGATGATTTGGTTATATTTTATACAGTTATTTCATCTTCATCATGTCATTCATCTTTTCCATTTCATCTTCAAAGTCAAATTACCTATGACCACCGAACCGTCTAAAGCGCCGCCGCTTTACCCGAAGACCCACCTGCTCGCCGCAAGTGGTATCGCCGCCCTTCTCAGCCTGGCACTCCTGGTATTCCCTTCCAGTGACGTAGAAGCCAAACGAACATCCCTCAGCCTTGACTTGGAAAGTCCGGTTGAACAACTGACACAAGATCAAGACGCTTCCGACGCTCAACAAGCCACAAATGCGCCAGCTGAATCGCCGTTCGCGCAGATAGAAAGTACGCCCGAAGACACGCAGCAAGCCGTGCAGGACCAACCGAAACCCGCAGCAGACACCGCCAAGAATGCCCAACACCGCGAAGTGATCGTGGCAAAAGGCGATACACTTTCGACCTTGTTCGAGAAGGTCGGCCTCCCCGCTGCAACCGTCAACGAAGTGCTGACCAGCGACAAGCAAGCCAAGCAATTCACCCAGCTTAAACACGGCCAGAAACTTGAGTTCGAGCTGACGCCGGACGGCCAGCTGAATACCCTGCACAGCAACATCAATGACCTCGAAAGCATCTCCCTGACCAGGGGCGCCAAAGGCTTTGCCTTCAACCGCATCACCACTAAACCCGTCATGCGCTCTGCCTACGTCCACGGCGTGATCAATAGCTCGCTGTCACAATCGGCCGCCCGCGCCGGTTTGTCCCACAACATGACCATGGACATGGCCAGTGTGTTTGGCTACGACATCGACTTCGCCCAGGACATCCGCCAGGGTGATGAATTCGATGTGATCTACGAGCAGAAAGTCGCCAACGGCAAAGTGGTCGGCACCGGCAACATTCTTTCCGCACGCTTCACCAACCGCGGCAAGACCTATACCGCTGTGCGTTACACCAACAAACAAGGCAACAGCAGCTACTACACCGCCGACGGCAATAGCATGCGCAAAGCGTTCATCCGCACGCCAGTGGACTTCGCTCGTATTAGCTCGCGTTTCTCCATGGGTCGCAAGCATCCAATTCTGAACAAAATCCGCGCGCACAAAGGCGTCGACTATGCCGCCCCGCGCGGCACGCCGATCAAGGCAGCCGGAGATGGCAAGGTTCTGCTGGCCGGGCGTCGCGGCGGTTACGGCAACACCGTCATCATCCAGCACGGCAATACCTATCGTACGTTGTACGGCCATATGCAAGGCTTCGCCAAAGGCGTGAAGACCGGCGGTAACGTCAAGCAGGGGCAGGTGATCGGTTATATCGGCACAACGGGCCTGTCCACCGGTCCACACTTGCACTATGAATTCCAGGTCAATGGCGTACACGTCGACCCTTTGGGCCAAAAACTGCCGATGGCCGACCCGATCGCCAAGGCCGAACGCGCGCGCTTCATGCAGCAAAGCCAACCACTGATGGCGCGCATGGACCAGGAGCGCTCCACCCTGCTGGCCTCGGCGAAGCGTTAAGCCATGCCGCTCTATATAGGCGTGATGTCCGGAACCAGCCTCGATGGCCTGGATATCGCCCTGATCGAACAGGATTCGGCGATCAACCTGATCGCCACTCACTACACGCCAATGCCGGATACTCTGCGCGCCGAGCTGCTGAGCTTGTGCGCCAGCGGCCCGGATGAGATAGCCCGCTCAGCAATTGCCCAGCAGCACTGGGTCCGCCTCGCGGCCCAAGGCATTCACACCCTGCTCGCCCAGCAAAACCTCAACCCCCAGGCCATTCGCGCAATCGGCAGCCATGGGCAGACCATCCGCCACGAGCCTTCTCTAGGGTTTACCGTACAGATCGGTAACCCGGCGCTGCTCACCGAGCTGACAGGTATCACCGTGGTCAGCGATTTCCGCAGCCGCGATGTGGCCGCCGGCGGCCAAGGCGCGCCGCTGGTACCCGCGTTTCATGAAGCACTGTTTGGCGAACGCACAGGGAACCGCGCGGTATTGAATGTAGGCGGTTTCAGCAACCTCAGCCTGATCGAAACCGGCAAGCCCGTAGCCGGTTTCGACTGTGGGCCAGGCAATGTCCTGCTGGACGCCTGGATTCATCTGCAGCGTGGAGAGAACTTCGACCGTGACGGTCAATGGGCAGGCAGTGGCAAGGTCGAGCCCCAACTGCTCAATACATTGCTCGGCGATCCGTTTTTCTTGACCAAAGGCCCCAAAAGCACCGGTCGAGAGGTGTTCAACCTGCAATGGCTGCAACAGCACCTCGGCCAATTGCCAGCCTTTCAGCCTCAAGACATTCAGGCGACGCTGCTCGAACTCACCGCACGGACCATCGTCGAGTCCCTGCAAATGGCGCAGCCTCATACCGAAACCCTGTTGGTGTGTGGCGGCGGCGCCCATAACACGACCTTGATGAACCGCCTGGCGGCCCTGCTACCTTCAACCCAGGTCAGCAGCACCACCAAGTATGGCGTAGACCCGGATTGGGTCGAAGCCATGGCCTTCGCCTGGCTGGCCCATTGCTGCCTGGAAGGCATCGCCGCCAACCGTCCCAGCGTCACTGGCGCACGTGGCTTGCGAATCTTGGGCGCGATCTACCCCGCCTGAGCGCCAGACAGCAAAACGCCGCTTGGCTGTTCAAAGCCAAGCGGCGTTTCTATCGGTTATGGACCAGACCATCGATCAGATCGAGAACGAAGACCCGCAACCACAAGTGGTAGTGGCGTTAGGGTTCTTGATCACGAAACGCGAACCCTCCAGACCTTCCTGATAATCCACCTCTGCACCGGCCAGGTATTGGAAGCTCATCGGGTCCACAACCAGGCTGACGCCCTCGCGTTCAACGATGGTGTCATCGTCAGCCACGTCTTCATCGAAGGTAAAACCGTACTGAAACCCTGAACAACCGCCGCCCGTAACGAATACGCGCAGCTTCAAGCGATCATTACCCTCTTCATCGACCAGGCTCTTCACCTTGTGCGCAGCACCGTGGGTGAATTGCAAAGCCGTGGGGGTGAAGGATTCAACGCTCATGCTGATAATCTCCCGGCGTAGCGCCGCCATATGCGTAATGGCCGGTATTATCCGCTTCTCCTAGAAAAGCGGTCAACTATTAAGGGAGCAGCGGCAAGCTTAAAGCCATAAGCTTCAAGCCTGCCATTGCCAACTTGCGGCGTGCGGCCGCCGTTAAGGCAGCATGCCCGCGTGGGACAGGCCCAACTTTTCATCCAGGCCAAACAGAATGTTCATGTTCTGTACCGCCTGGCCAGACGCGCCCTTGACCAAGTTATCGATCACCGACAACACCACCACCAGGTCACCGTCCTGCGGACGATGTACCGCGATCCGGCAGACGTTGGCACCACGCACGCTGCGGGTTTCCGGGTGGCTGCCGGCCGGCATTACGTCGACGAACGGTTCATTGGCATAGCGCTTCTCAAACAACGCCTGCAGATCAACCGAGCGATCAACCACCGTCGCGTAGAGCGTGGAGTGAATACCGCGAATCATTGGCGTCAGGTGCGGTACGAAGGTCAGCCCAACGTCCTTTCCGGCAGCACGGCGCAGGCCCTGACGAATTTCCGGCAGATGGCGATGCCCCTTTACCGCATAGGCTTTCATGCTTTCCGACGTTTCGGAGTACAGCGAACCTACCGCGGCACCACGGCCGGCGCCGCTGACACCCGACTTGCAGTCTGCGATCAAGCGCGAAGTATCGGCCAGGCCCGCTTCGAGCAGCGGCAGGAAACCCAGCTGGGTTGCGGTCGGATAGCAACCCGGCACAGCGATCAGACGCGCCTGCTTGATTTGCTCACGATTGACCTCCGGCAGGCCATACACGGCTTCTTCCAACAGCTGCGGCGCACCGTGAGGCTGGTTGTACCATTTGGCCCATTCATCGGCGTCCTGCAGACGGAAGTCCGCCGACAGGTCGATTACCTTGGTGCCGGCTGCCAGCAGCTCACCGGCCAGTGCATGGGCAACACCGTGGGGCGTGGCAAAGAACACTACGTCGCAGGCGCCAAGGGTCTTGATGTCCGGCACGCTGAACGCCAGGCCGTCGTAATGGCCTCGCAGGTTCGGGTACATATCGGCCACGGCCAGGCCGGCCTCGGATCGAGAAGTGATGACCACCACCTCAGCTTGCGGATGCTGAGCCAACAGACGCAGCAATTCGACACCGGTGTAACCCGTGCCGCCGACGATACCGACCTTGACCATAAACCTGCCCTCAACGAACCACTGGAAAGCCGTCGATAATAGGGGCCGCATCGTTCTGCGACAACCGCCAACGTGACGTACGGACGCATGAGCCACTACTATCTTCAGTTACCGTGAACCTGGGAATAACTAAACATGCTCTATCTATGGGTCAAAGCCTTCCATATCGTCAGCATCGTCTGCTGGTTTGCCGGGCTGTTCTACCTGCCACGCCTGTTTGTCTACCACGCCCAAAGCGAAGACACCGTCAGCAAGGAACGCTTCAGCGTCATGGAGCGCAAGTTGTACCGCGGCATCATGGGCCCGGCGATGCTTGCCAGCCTGGTGTTTGGCATCTGGTTGATCGCGCTTAACCCAGGCGTCTTCAGCACGGGCGGCTGGATTCACGCCAAGCTGACACTGGTGGTGCTGCTGATCGGTTATCACCACATGTGCGGCGCCCAGGTAAAACGTTTTGCCCGTGGCGAAAACACCCGCAGCCATGTCTTTTATCGCTGGTTCAATGAAGTGCCGGTTCTGATATTGCTGGCTATCGTAATTTTGGTCGTGGTCAAACCGTTCTAATTTCAATTATCCGGGGGACTTCCAATGACGCTGCCCGCTCTGCTTGAACAACGTCTGCGCCTGCCCGTGGTAGCAGCGCCGATGTTCCTGATTTCCAACCCGCAACTGGTACTTGCCTGTTGTCGTAATGGGGTGGTTGGGAGCTTCCCGGCCCTTAACCAGCGCGAAAGCAGTGGTTTCAAGGCCTGGCTGGAGGAAATCGAAGCGGGCCTGGCGCAGTTGGACAACCCCGCGCCCTACGCCGTCAACCTCATCGTGCACAACAGCAACCCACGCCTGGAAGCAGACCTGGCGATCTGCGTCGAGCACAAGGTCCCCATCGTCATCACCAGCCTGGGCGCAGTGAAGGAGTTGGTGGACGCCGTACACAGCTATGGTGGCCTGGTGTTCCATGACGTCACCACGCGGCGGCATGCCGAAAAAGCCGCGCAAGCCGGTGTGGACGGTCTGATCGCCGTGGCGGCGGGCGCCGGTGGCCATGCCGGCACTTGGAGCCCATTTGCGCTGGTCGCGGAGATTCGCCAATTTTTCGATAAAACCCTGCTGCTGGCCGGCTGCTTGAACCACGGTCATGAGATACTCGCCGCCCAACTGCTGGGAGCGGACCTGGCCTATTTCGGCACGCGCTTTATCGGCACGACGCAAAGCCACGCCCCAGATGCGTATAAAGAGATGCTGCTCACATCGCGTGCCGCAGACATCGTGCACACTCCTGCTGTCTCCGGCGTGCCTGCAAGCTTTATGCGCCAGAGCCTGGAAAACGCCGGTTTCGATCTCGCCGCCCTGCAAGGCAAAGGCGAAGTCAATTTCGGCGCCAAGCTCAAGCCGTTGAATGACGAAGCCAAGGCCTGGAAGACCGTTTGGTCCGCCGGCCAGGGCGTCGGTGAGATAAACGATTTGCCCAGCGTCGATGAACTTGTTGCCCGCCTGGACGCCGAATACCGCAAGGCGCGCGAGCAAGCGGCACAGTTGCGTTGGCCACGCTGAACCCACCGCATGACCTGCCGATTGAGCGGGCCTGCACTCCCCCACTGATTAGATGACAAGGATGCCCGCATGAGCGACAACCGTTTCAAGATAGTGTTTGATGGAGCCTTGCTCCCGGGTGTCGAGAGCACCACGGCCAAGATGAACCTGGCCGAACTGTTCAAGAGCACCGTTGAAGAAATCGAGAAACTCTTCACCGGCCGCCCGGTTGCATTGAAACGCGACCTGCCCCGTCCCGATGCCGAAACCTACCTCGCCGCGTTGAGAAACGCCGGTGTCGATGCGCGTATCGAAGCCGAACAACCCGTGGCATTCAGCCTGGCCGAAACCCACGAGACCGATTCCGGCGCCGCGGATTTCTCACGCCCGGCCGCCTCACCCTACGCACCGCCGCGTGCCGCGGTGGGTGAGAACCTGCCGGAGTACGCCGAACTCAAGGTCTTCACCATCAACGGGCGTATCGGTCGCCTGCGGTACCTGGCATGGACGCTGGTACTGACCGTTGCGCTGCTGGTAGCGGCTGGCATCATCAGCACCGTTGGCTTTGCCGTGGCCACCGCTTCGCCGACGGCAGGCACCATTCTCGGCGTGCTGCTGGGTCTCGCGTTGTTCGTCGCGGCAGTCGTCGTGAGCGTGCAAATCGGCGTACAACGCCTGCATGACCTCGGGTGGTCCGGCTGGCTGTACCTGTTGAACCTGGTGCCGCTGGTGAACAGCATTTTCCCACTGCTGCTGCTGGTGATGCCGGGTAACACGGGCGCCAACCAGTACGGCGCGCCGCCACCGCGCAACTCCACTTCGGTAAAGGTATTGGCCACCCTGTGGCTGGCGTTCATTCCGGTAATACTCATCATCGCAGTGTCGCTGGGCATGAACGGCTACTTCGACCAACTCGAAGCCAACATGGACAGCAGCTACGAAAGCAGCTCCATCACCTCCGATGAAGACGCCGACACCAGCGTGATCGTCGAGCAAGAAGACGCGCAAAGTGCTGACGAAGCGGCCGAACCTGTAGACTCCCCGGAAGAACAGTAAAGAAACGCCCCCATCCGTGATGCCTTCATCATTGATGGGGGCGTTGCGATGGAGAAAGGCATGACCCGTTACGCTCTGATCACCGGTGCTTCCAGCGGCATCGGCCTGGCCTTGGCCGAAGCCCTTGCCCGTCGCGGCCGCAGCTTGATTCTGGTGGCCCGCCAGCGTGATCAGTTGGAAAGCATTGCACTCGAACTGACTCAACGATTTGGCGTCGAGGTGCTGTTTCGCGCCTGCGACCTGGGCGAGCCGCTGCGCTTGTCCGGGTTCCTGCTGGAGCTTGAAGAAGGCGAACGGCAGATCGACCTGCTGGTGAACTGCGCCGGTATCGGCACCAGCGGCCCCTTCCTGGCCCAGGACTGGATGACCGAACAGGACCTGATCGAAGTCAACATCCTCGCCCTGACCCGCATGTGTCACGCCCTGGGCAATGCCATGGCGTTGCATGGCGGCGGGCAAATCCTCAATGTCGCCTCGGTGGCCGCCTTCCAACCCGGCCCATGGATGAGCAGCTACTACGCCAGCAAGGCCTATGTGCTGCACTTCTCCGAAGGCCTGCGCGAAGAACTGAGGACCTGTGGCATCAAGGTCTCGGTGCTTTGCCCTGGCCCTACGCGCACCGCGTTCTTCGGCACCGCGCACATGGACACCGCCAAACTCGACCGCAGCGAGCAGCTGATGAGCCCGGAAGAAGTCGCGCTGTACACCGTGCGGGCGCTGGAAAAGAACAAAGCCATCATTATTCCCGGACGACGCAACCGCTGGCTGGCCTTCAGCCCGCGCTTGAGCCCACGCTGGCTGACCCGCAAGATCGCCGGTGCGATCAACAAGGCCTATTGCCCACGTTGATTGCCTGAGTACACTCACCCAGCACATTCATAATGGAGAAACAGCTGTGGATACTCTGTTCACAAAGATCATCAACAGAGAAATACCTGCGAAGATTATCTATGAGGATGACCAAGTCCTGGCCTTCCACGATATTGCCCCTCAGGCGCCAGTGCATTTTCTGGTGATCCCAAAGAAGCCGATCCGTACGCTCAATGACCTCACGCAAGACGACAAGGCACTGGCCGGGCACATCCTGTTCACCGCCCAGCGCCTGGCCCTTGAACTTGGCTGCGAGGAAGGTTTCCGCGTCGTCATGAACTGCAATGAAAAGGGCGGCCAGACCGTCTATCACATCCATATGCATGTGCTGGGTCAGCGCCAGATGAACTGGCCGCCGGGCTGACAGGCCTCTGAAACGGATCGCAGCACTGTGCTGCGACTCCGTGCCCTTGACTCAGCGCAAACGCTTCACCCTCTCTTGCGGTAAACTGGCCGCCGAGATTCTTTCCGGAGGTCAGCATGACTACTCAACGTCACTACTCGCCAATTGACCGTCTGTTGCTGCAAGCCGACACGGCCATGCGCACATTGCTGCCTTTCAGCGGCCAACCTTACCGTCCGTCGCCCGCCATCGTGCAGCCAGACGCGCAGATGAGCGAGACAGAGACCCGTCATGTCGCCGGCCTGATGCGCATCAACCATACCGGTGAAGTCTGCGCCCAGGCGCTGTACCAGGGCCAGGCCCTGACCGCCAAGCTGCCACAAGTGCGCGTGGCCATGGAACACGCAGCCGAGGAAGAAATCGATCACCTGGCGTGGTGCGAACAACGCATCCGCCAACTGGGCAGCCATCCCAGCGTACTCAACCCGCTGTTTTACGGAATGTCGTTCGGCATCGGCGCGGTTGCAGGCTTGATCAGCGACAAGGTCAGCCTCGGTTTTGTCGCCGCAACCGAACATCAGGTATGCAAACACCTGGATGAACACCTGGAACAATTGCCGGCCGAAGACGAAAAGTCCCGGGCGATTCTTGAGCAGATGCGCATCGATGAAGAACATCACGCCGAAAGCGCCCTGGATGCCGGCGGTTTCCGCTTCCCGGCGCCAGTGAGGTTTGGCATGAGCCTGCTGGCCAAGGTCATGACCAAAAGCACCTACCGCATCTGACCCAACCTGATGAAAAAAAGGGCGCTATCAAAGCGCCCTTCTCTTTGCCGATGAGTCATCAGCCCAACTCGATAATCTCGTAATCATGGGTGATGGCCACACCCGCCGCACCAAGCATGATCGATGCGGAGCAGTACTTCTCGGCCGACAGTTCAATAGCACGCTTGACCTGCGCTTCTTTCAGCCCCCGGCCCTTCACCACGAAATGCATGTGGATCTTGGTGAACACCTTGGGATCCTCCGTGGCGCGCTCGGCCTCCAGAAACGCTTCGCAACTTTCTACGGCCTGACGGGATTTCTTCAGGATGCTGACCACGTCGAAATTGCTGCAACCGCCTACGCCAAGCAGGAGCATTTCCATCGGACGTACGCCCAGGTTACGGCCACCGGCTTCCGGCGGGCCATCCATGACCACTACATGGCCGCTGCCCGATTCACCGAGGAACATGGCTTCGCCCGCCCATTGGATGCGTGCCTTCATCGCCCAGACTCCACTGCTAAAAAAGGGTCGCCAGCTTAGCACAGGGCCTGCCCGCGTCAGCGTTTCCCACAAAAGTGATCAATAGCAGGACTTCCCTGGAAAATTGGCTAATCGAGACAGAATGTGTCTGTTAAGCTGGCGCCAAATCGATGGCGTATTGCCACCCTTTTATACAGCGTGTATCAATGCCGATACCGCTGAATCCAACAACTCAAACCACTTCGCGCTGCCTTTTCGGGATACAACCATGGTTGCTCTTACTCCCATACCCAAAATCAAAAATCTCGACAAGCTGTTAACCCACTGCCAGCGTCGGCGCCATCCGGCCAAGCACAACATCATCTGCGCCGGCGAGCGCTCCGAAACGTTGTTCTTCATTATCAAAGGCTCGGTCACCATCCTGATCGAGGACGAAGACGGCCGCGAGATGATCATCGCCTACCTGAACACCGGGGATTTCTTCGGCGAGCTGGGGCTGTTTGAACAAGCGGGCAAAGAGCAGGAACGCAGCGCCTGGGTGCGGGCCAAAGTCGAGTGCGAAGTGGCCGAGATCAGCTACACCAAATTCCGCGAACTGGCCCAACAAGACCCTGACATCCTCTACGCCCTCAGCGGCCAGATCGCCCAACGCCTGCGAGACACCACGCGCAAGGTAGGCGACCTGGCATTCTTCGACGTCACCGGTCGCGTGGCCCGCTGCCTGCTGGAACTGTGCAAGCAACCCGACGCCATGACCCACCCCGATGGCATGCAGATCAAGGTTACGCGCCAGGAAATCGGACGTATTGTCGGCTGTTCACGGGAAATGGTCGGCCGCGTGCTCAAGGACCTGGAAGAACGCAACCTGGTACATGTCAAAGGCAAGACAATGGTGGTGTTCGGTACCCGTTAACCCGGCAGGAAGCTGGCCAGCATCTGACGGTACAACGTATCCAGCCGGCTGATCGCATCCGGCGCGGGGAAAGCTTCGTGCAGGGCGATATGGCGGTCGGCACGAACCCGTTGCTCCAGACCACAAGCCTCATTGAAGCGATTGACCGCAGCAATCAGCTCTTCGCGATCGTTATCCAGCAACAAGGCGCCATGCACCAACCCCACTGGACGGCCACCGCTTTGCCGCCAGCGCTGGGCCGTGCCGACCATTTTGCGGCCATTGAGATTGACGTTGTAGCGACCGTCGCAAAATGCGCCGTCGATTTCACCCACAGAAGCATCGCCACCCAATTCGATCAGCACGTCGCAGATCGGCTGGCACAACCGCTGGTAACCGGTTTCGATGCGGCCCTGGTCGCCTTCGCTGCGCGGTGGCGCATAGACCAGTGCGATATTGACCGTGGCACTCGACTGCGGCACCGGCTCCCCACCGGTCTCCCTTAGCAACACCGGCCAGCCGGCCTCGGCCGAGACTTGGCTGGCCGTTTCGAATGCCGGCAGCCGACTTAAACGCCTTGGCATCACCAAGGCTTGATCGCTGGGTTGCCAGAACAGCAGGCCGTATTCCTGTTCGCCTGCACAGACGGCAGCGAGCAAGGCTTGCTCGGCAGAAAGTCCGACTTCGACCGTCATCGACACTGGCTGGATCATCGAACACCCACCTTGCTGAATAAACACAAAGCCCAATGTGGGAGGGGGCTTGCTCCCGATAGCGGTGGTTCAGCCAGCACATCTGTCACTGGAACACCGTTATCGGGAGCAAGCCCCCTCCCACATTTTGACTGCATTTCAAGTTTTGACCGTGTTTCTGATCAGTCCAGGGTCGAACCACTCACCGCCACACCACGCTCCGGGAAGAACAGGCGTTGCAGCTCTGCCCCAGGACTCTCGGCACGCATGAACGTCTCACCCACCAGGAACGAATACACGCCGCTGATTTCCATCAGCTCCACATCGGCGCGATTGACGATGCCGCTCTCGGTGATCACCAGACGGTCGCGCGGAATACGCGGCAACAGGTCGAGGGTAGTTTCCAGGCTGACGTCAAAGGTGTGCAGGTTACGGTTGTTCACCCCCATCAGCGGCGTGTCGAGGGTTTTCAATGCGCGTTCCAGCTCATCACCGTCATGCACTTCCACCAACACGTCGAGGCCGACGCTTTTGGCCACGGCCGCCAGCTCGGCCAGCTTCACGTCATCCAGTGCGGAGACGATCAGCAACACGCAGTCGGCGCCCAGGGCACGCGCTTCAACGATCTGATACGGGTCGACCATGAAGTCCTTGCGGATCACCGGCAATTTGCACGCCGCGCGAGCCTGTTGCAGGAACAGATCGGAACCCTGGAAGAAATCGATATCGGTCAAAACGGACAGGCAAGTCGCGCCGCCCTTCTCGTAGCTGGCCGCGATTTCAGCCGGTACGAAGTGCTCTCGGATCACGCCTTTGCTCGGCGAAGCCTTCTTGATCTCAGCGATAACGGCCGGCTGCTTGAGCTTGGCCTGAGCGATCAAGGCATTGGCAAACCCGCGCGATGCACCGGCGCTTTTCGCCAAGGTTTCAAGCTCGGCCAGGCTCACGCGGGCACGGCGCTCGGCGACTTCTTCGGCCTTGCGGGCCAGGATCTTTTCCAGAACGGTCGGCACACTCATCCTTCATTCTCCATCTTGAATACTGCGGTGAATGCTCCCAGCTCTTCGAGCTTTTCGCGAGCCAGACCGGTGTGCAGCGCATCGTGGGCCAACGCGACACCTTCCTTAAGACTATAGGCATGGTCGGCGGCGTAAAGTGCCGCGCCAGCATTGAGAACAATCATCTCTGCAGCCTTTTGACCGTTCTCGGTCTTGCGCCGCCCCAAGGCGTCGCGAATCAACTCCAGCGACGCCGCCGGGCTTTCCACCGCCAGACCGTGCAGGCTCTGGCTTTTCATGCCCAAGTCTTCAGGCTCGACCCAATATTCGCTGATCTGGTCATCCTTCAGTTCCGCCACAAAAGTCGGCGCGGCCAGACTGAATTCGTCCAGGCCGTCTTTGGAGTGCACCACCAGCACATGCTTGCTGCCCATGCGCTGCAGCACCTCAGCCAATGGCCGGCACAACGCCTGGCTGAATACGCCCACCACCTGGTGCTTCACACCGGCCGGATTCGTAAGCGGGCCGAGCATGTTGAACAAGGTGCGCAGGCCCAAGTCTTTGCGCGGGCCGGCGGCGTGCTTCATTGCGCCGTGGTGGGACTGGGCAAACATGAAGCCGATGCCGACGTTATCGATGCAACGCGCCACTTGCACGGGCGTCAGGTTCAGGTAGATGCCGGCCGCTTCCAGCAGGTCGGCACTGCCGCTCTTGCCGGACACCGCACGGTTACCATGCTTGGCCACGGTGCAACCCGCCGCCGCCACTACAAAGGACGAAGCCGTCGACACGTTGAAGATATTCGCACCGTCACCGCCGGTGCCGACCACGTCAACCACACCGTCGAGGGTCTTGAGTTCAACTTTGTCCGCCAGCTCACGCATCACCGAGACGGCGCCGACGATTTCGTCGATGCTTTCGCTCTTCATGCGCATGGCCATCATGAACGCGCCGATCTGCGCGTCGGTGCATTGACCGGTCATGATCTCGCGCATCACATCGCTCATTTCAGCGGTGCTCAGGTCCAGATGGCCGACGATACGGCTCAGGGCAGTCTTGATATCCATGGAAAGTCCTTAGCGCGTGCCGCCGCTCTGCTTGAGAAAGTTGGCGAACAGCTCGTAGCCCTGCTCGGTCAGGATCGACTCGGGGTGAAATTGCACCCCTTCGATATTAAGTGTCTTGTGACGCAGGCCCATGATCTCGTCGACGGAGCCGTCTTCCAGTTGGGTCCAGGCTGTCAGTTCCAGGCATTCAGGCAGGGTTTCGCGCTTGACTACCAGCGAATGGTAGCGGGTCACCGTGACCGGCAAGTTAAGGCCTTGAAACACGCCCGTGTTCTTATGGAACACCGGGCTGGTCTTGCCGTGCATCACCTGGCGCGCGCGCACCACGTCACCGCCAAACGCCTGGCCGATGGACTGATGGCCCAGGCACACGCCCAGGATCGGCAGTTTGCCGGCGAAGTACTGGATAGCCTCGAGGGAAATACCCGCCTCGGTCGGCGTGCACGGGCCCGGCGAAACCACGATGCGTTCGGGGTTCAGCGCAGCAATTTGCGCCACGCTGAGTTCGTCGTTGCGCACCACCTTGACCTCGGCACCCAGCTCGCCCAGGTACTGCACGACGTTGTAGGTAAAGGAGTCGTAGTTATCAATCATCAGCAACATGGGGGAAACCTCAGGAATTGGGGGTCTGTTCAGCCAGCGCTACGGCGCGGAACATCGCGCGGCGCTTGTTCAGGGTTTCTTCCCATTCGAGGGCCGGCACTGAGTCGGCGACGATCCCGCCACCGGCCTGCACATGCAGCTCCCCGTCCTTGATCACTGCCGTGCGGATCGCAATGGCGGTGTCCATGTTGCCGTTCCAGGCGAAATACCCCACGGCGCCGCCGTAGACGCCGCGTTTGACCGGCTCCAGTTCGTCGATGATTTCCATCGCGCGGATCTTCGGCGCGCCCGACAAGGTGCCGGCCGGCAAAATGGCGCGCAAGGCGTCCATCGCGGTCAAGCCGGCTTTCAGCTCACCGGTGACGTTGGACACGATGTGCATCACGTTGGAGTAGCGCTCGATGACCATCTTTTCGGTCAGTTTCACCGAGCCGATTTCCGAGACGCGCCCGGTGTCGTTGCGGCCAAGGTCGATCAGCATCAGGTGCTCGGCGATTTCCTTGTCGTCGCTCAGCAGGTCTTCTTCCAGTGCCATGTCCGCTTCTTCGGTCGCGCCGCGTGGGCGTGTACCGGCAATCGGGCGCACGGTGATCAGATTGTCTTCGACGCGCACCAGCACTTCCGGCGAACTGCCCACCACGTGGAAGTCGCCAAAGTTGAAGAAGTACATGTACGGCGTCGGGTTGAAGCAGCGCAGCGCCCGGTATAGGTCGATGGGCGCCGCCTTGAAGTCGATGGACATGCGCTGGGACGGCACCACCTGCATGCAGTCACCAGCGAGGATATATTCCTTGATGGTGTCGACGGCGCGCTCGTAGTCATCCTGGGTAAAGCTCGAACGAAAGATCGGGTCGGCCGCCGGCGGACGGCTGAGGTCCAGGCCGCGACGCGGGGTGATCGGCTGGCGCAGTTTTTCCAGCAGGGCTTCGAGGCTGGCCTGACCGCTCTCGAACGCATCCGCCTGAGCCGGATCGGCCAGCACGATGGCGTGCATCTTGCCGGCGAGGTTGTCGAACACCACCACCGCGTCGGACACCATCAGCAGAATGTCCGGCACGCCCAGTGGGTCGGGGTTCGGGCATTTTCCCAGGCGTTTTTCCACATAACGCACGCAGTCGTAGCCGAAATACCCCACCAGGCCACCATTGAAACGCGGCAGGCCAGGGATCGTCGGCACGTTGTAGCGCGCCTTGAAGGTTTCGACAAAGGCCAGCGGGTCTTCTACATCATGGCTTTCGATCTCGATGCCATCGTGGGTGATGCTCACGTGATGGTCATGCACCCGCATTACCGTGCGGCATGGCAGACCGATGATCGAGTAACGGCCCCACTTCTCGCCGCCCTGCACCGATTCCAGCAGATAGGAATTGGGCTCGTCGGCCAGTTTTAGGTAGATCGACAGCGGCGTGTCGAAGTCGGCCAGGGTTTCGCAGGCCAGGGGAATACGGTTATAGCCGGCAGCGGCCAAACGCAGGAATTCTTCGCGGATCATGAGGTGCCTCGTGGTGTGAGGGTCTAACAGTCAGGTAGGCAAACGTGCCGCATGGCGCGGCCAGGATCAGTCAGGCGCGCCAACGCCAGCGGGCCAGGGCCTTGATGACTTTCATCCAGAGTTTGCGAGTGACCACCACGATGGAATTTCCAGAAGGGGACGGATCGGTATCGGGCAACGTTATCTCAGCGCCCGCTCCCAAGCAACCGGGGATTAGCAGTCGCAGGTCATCAATCACCAGCGCCGGCGATTCCTCGGCAATCGGCCGGCCATGGTTATAGCCGTAGCTCAAGGCTACGCACTGCACGCCCGCCGCTTTTGCCGCCAGCACATCACTGCGCGAATCGCCGACGAACAACGACTGGGACGCCGGGATATTGGCCATTTTCATCACGAAAAACAGCGCCGCCGGGTCGGGCTTCTTCTGCGGCAAGGTATCGCCGCCGATGATCCAACGGAAATAACGGCCGATTTTCATCTGGTCCAACAGCGGTGCGACGAAGCGCTCCGGCTTGTTGGTGATCAGGGCCATTTCCACGCCCTGCTTGCTCAGCCACTTGAGGGTGTCACGTACGCCGGGGTAAACCACGGTCAGCTCATGGTCGCCTTCATAGGCGGCGTTGAACAACTCCAGGGCATGTTCGGCCTCCACCTCGTCGACACCGTCGGCATCGATGTGGTTGGCCAGGGCCCGGCGCACGAGCATCGGCGCGCCGTTGCCGACCCAGTCGCGTACCGATTCGAGCCCCGCGGGCGGGCGCCCCAGCTTGAGCAGCATCTGGTCCACCGCCGCCGCCAGGTCCGGCACAGAGTCGATCAAGGTACCGTCCAGATCGAACATCACCAGCCGTGGCAGTTTGCCGGGGAACAACTGCTCAAAGCCGCTCATGGACGCGCCAAAGCCAGTTCGGCACGCATCTTGTCGATGACTTCCTGGTAGTTCGGCGCATTGAAGATGGCCGAGCCGGCCACAAACGTGTCAGCGCCGGCGGCAGCGATTTCACGGATATTGTTGACGTTCACCCCACCGTCGATTTCCAGGCGAATCTCGCGACCCGAGGCATCGATCAACGCGCGGGCTTCACGCAGCTTGTCGAGGGTGCCGGGAATGAACTTCTGCCCGCCGAAACCGGGGTTGACGCTCATCAGCAACACCATGTCGACCTTGTCCATCACGTACTTGAGCACGTCCAGCGGGGTGGCCGGGTTGAACACCAGCCCCGCCTTGCAACCGCCTTCGCGGATCAGTTGCAGAGTGCGGTCGACGTGCAGCGAGGCTTCCGGGTGGAAGGTGATGTAGGTCGCGCCGGCCTCGATGAAATCACCGATGATGCGGTCCACCGGGCTGACCATCAGGTGCGCGTCGATCGGCGCGGTGATGCCGTATTTGCGCAGCGCCGCGCAGACCATCGGGCCGATGGTCAGGTTGGGCACATAGTGGTTGTCCATGACATCGAAGTGCACGAAATCGGCACCGGAGGCCAACACGTTGTCCACTTCCTCACCCAGGCGGGCGAAATCGGCGGAGAGAATCGATGGGGCAATGACGAAGGGCTGCATGACGCACCTTTTCTGAGCTAAATCACGATGGCGCGCATTGTATACCTCATGCTTTGTTGCGCGCACCGTGAGCTGGCTCAATGGCTAGTAAGCGGCCCGGTAGATTTTCTCGATATCCGCCACGCTGAGCTTGCGCGGGTTGTTGCGCATCAGCCGATCGATCCCCGCGGCTTCGGCGGCCATGGCCGGGATCGCATCCTCGGGAATGCCGAAACTGCGCAGGCCTGCCGGGATCTCTACTGCGGCGCAAAGTTGCGTCATGGCCTCGACCGCACGGTCGGCAGCCTCGTTGACACTCAACCCGAGGGTATTCACGCCCATGGCCTGGGCAATGTCCTGCATGCGTTCGACACAGGCGAGCTTGTTCCAGTGCATCACGTAGGGCAGCAGCAGCGCATTGCTCACGCCGTGGGCAATATTGAAACGCCCGCCCAGCGGATAGGCCAACGCATGCACCGCGCCCACCCCGGCGTTACCAAAGGCCATGCCGGCCATCAGGCTGGCGGTGGCCATGTCGTCCCGGGCTTGTAAATGGGCGGGGTTGGCGTAGGCCTTGGGCAGCGCCTTGGCGATCAGCTTGATCGCACCGATAGCCAACGCATCGGTGATCGGCGAGGCGTTCAGCGACAGGTAGGATTCAACGGCATGCACCAACGCGTCCACGCCGCTGGCGGCGGTGACGCTGCGCGGGCAGGTCAAGGTCATTTGCGGGCTGATCAGCGCCACGTCCGGCAACAGGTAATCGCTGACGATGCCTTTTTTCAACTGCGCGACTTTGTCGGAGAGAATCGCCACATTGGTCACTTCCGAGCCGGTGCCGGCCGTGGTCGGAATCGCGATCAACGGTGGTCCCTTGCGCGGCACCTGATCGATACCGAACAAATCCGCCAGAGCACCGTGGTAACCGGCATAGGCCGCCACGCTTTTAGCGATATCGATGGCACTGCCGCCGCCCAGGCCGATCAGGCCGTCGTGCCCGCCGTCGCGGTAGGCCTGCATGCAGTCTTCGACGATGGCGATTTCCGGGTCGGGCAGCACGCGGTCGAAGATTTCGTAGCTGCGCTCGCCCAGGTGTTCGAGGGCCAAGGCGACGGTGCCGGATTTGACCAGCACCGCATCCGTGACGATGAGCGGGTTGTCCACATCCAGGCGGGTCAGCTCGGCGGCCAGTTGCTCGATGGCGCCGGCGCCGGTCAGCAGTTTGTGGGCGATCTTGAATGAGGAAGTACTCATGTGCGCGGCCTCTTCTCTGTGATGGGCTGGCACAAGAGTAGCTGATGCATTGGGGTTGTCTGCCATTCAGCGGCTGAATGGTCTTCGCAGTTCAACACACCCCTGTGGGAGGGGGCTCCCTCCCACATGTTGATCTCGGCTTGGCTTTAAACCTGGGCGGTGCGCAGTTTCTCGCTACGGCCGCGCAACCATTCCAGCGTCAGCAACAGCAACACCGAGAACGCGATCAGTAAGGTCGCCGCCGCCGCGATCGTCGGGCTGAGGTTCTCGCGGATACCGCTGAACATCTGGCGTGGCAGGGTCGCTTGCTCCGGGCCGGCGAGGAACAGCGTGACCACCACCTCATCGAACGAGGTCGCGAATGCAAACAGCGCCCCGGAAATCACCCCCGGTGCGATCAACGGCAGCGTCACCCGACGAAACGCAGTCAAGGGCGAAGCCCCCAGGCTGGCCGCCGCCCGCACCAAGTTATGGTTGAAACCCTGCAAGGTCGCCGACACGGTGATGATCACAAACGGCACGCCCAACACCGCGTGCACTACGATCAATGAGAAAAAGCTGTTACCCAGGCCCAGCGGCGCAAAGAACAGGTAGCTGGCAACACCGATGATTACCACCGGCACCACCATCGGCGAAATCACCAGGGCCATCACCAGCGCCTTGCCGGGGAAATTCCCACGGGTCAGGCCAATCGCCGCCAAGGTGCCGAACACCATCGCCAGCACCGTCGCCGCCGGGGCGACGATAATGCTGTTTTTCAACGCACGCATCCATTCGGCCGAGGCAAAGAAATCGTGGTACCACTGCAACGAAAAGCCCTGCAGCGGGTACACCAGGAAACTGCCGCTGTTGAACGACAACGGGATGATCACCAGCACGGGCAATATCAGGAACAGCAGGATCAAGCCGCAGAGAATCCGCAAGCTGTAGAACCACACCCGTTCCACGGGGGACATATAAGGGCTCAGCATCGCAAGGTCTCCTCAGCTCAGGCGCAGGCGGCTGGCGCCGACCAGTCGGTTGTAGATCAGGTACAGCACCACGGTCGCCAGCAGCAGCAATCCGCCCAAGGCCGTCGCCATGCCCCAGTTGATGCTGGTGTTGGTATAGAAGGCCACGAAGTAGCTGACCATCTGGTCGTTCGGGCTGCCCAGCAAGGCCGGGGTGATGTAGTAGCCGATTGCCAGAATGAACACCAACAGGCAACCGGCGCCAACGCCTGCATACGTCTGCGGGAAATACACGCGCCAGAAGCTGGTGAACGGGTGGCAGCCCAGGGAAATCGCCGCTCGCATGTAGGTGGGTGAGATGCCCTTCATCACGCTGTAGATCGGCAGGATCATGAACGGCAGCAGGATATGCACCATCGAGATGTACACCCCGGTGCGGTTGAACACCAGTTCCAGAGGCTTGTCGATCAGGCCCATGCCCATCAACGCGCTGTTGATCAGGCCACCCGATTGCAGCAGCACGATCCACGCAGCAACCCGCACCAGGATCGAGGTCCAGAACGGCAGCAACACCAAAATCATCAGCAAATTGCTTTTACGCGCCGGCAGGTTGGCCAGCAGGTAAGCCAGGGGATAGGCCAGCAGCAGGCAAATGACCGTGATGACCAGGCCCATCCAGAAGGTGCGGGCGAAAATGTCCAGGTAGATCGCCTGGTCGGGCGTGGCCGGGGCGATTTCGCCGAGGTCGTCGATGCGGTGATCGACGGCCGCCAGCAGGTAGTACGGCGTCAGGCTGCTGGTATTGCGCCGGATCGCCTGCCAGTACGCCGGGTCACCCCAACGTTCGTCGAGGGTTTCCAGCGCTTCTTTATAAGAGGCCGGCGCTTCGGTAAACGGCAGCGCCCGCGCGGTTTTGGTCAGCAGGCTGCGGTAGCCGGCCAGTTCCATGTTCAAGCGCTTGGACAAATCGCCCAAGGTCTGGTTTTTACGTGCTTCACCCAGGTCTTCACTGAGGGCTTGGTACACCGGCTCGCCCGGCAGGCCACGCCCGTCCCAGGCCGTCACCGCCGCCACGGTACGCGGCAAGCCGCCCACCACTTCCGGGTTGCCGACGCTCTTGAACAACAGCGCAACGATCGGCACCAGGAACACCAGCAGCAAGAACAGCACCAGCGGCGCAATCAAGGCCTGGGCCTTCCAGCGGTTAAGCCGCTCGGCACGCGCCAGGCGCTGCTTGAGGGTGGGGCTGTTGACCTCGTTCGAGGGAACGGCGATGGCCATGGCTGACTCCGGATATTGAAGATAAATGCACACCCTTGTGGGAGGGGGCTTGCTCCCGATAGCGGTGGATCCGTCAGCCTGTGTATTGCCTGACAGTCTGCCATCGGGAGCAAGTCGAATCGTCGCACCGCCCCTCCCACAGGGGTTCAGCGGTGCTGCTGGTTACTTGGCAGCCCAGGAGTTGAAGCGCTGCTCGAGCTGTTCGCCGTTATCCGCCCAGAAGCTCACATCGATCTGGACCTGGTTGGCGATGTTTTCCGGCGTGGTCGGCATGTCCTTGAGGATGTCCTTGGCCAGCAACGCAACGGCTTGGGTGTTGGCCGGGCCGTAGGCGATGTTTTCCGAGTAGGTCTTCTGCTGCTGCGGCGCGACCGAGAAGGCGATGAATTTCTTCGCCGCTTCCGCACGGTCCTTGGCCAGGCCTTTAGGGATGGCCCAGGCGTCAAAGTCGTAGATGCCGCCGTTCCACACCACTTTCAGGTTGCTTTCCTTTTGCACAGCGGCGATACGGCCGTTGTAGGCCGAACTCATCACCACGTCGCCCGAGGCCAGGTACTGTGGCGGTTGTGCGCCGGCTTCCCACCATTGGATCGACGGCTTGAGTTCGTCGAGCTTCTTGAACGCACGGTCCTGGCCATCCTTGCCGGCCAGTACTTTGTAGACGTCTTTCGGCGCTACGCCGTCGGCCATCAGAGCGAATTCCAGGGTGTACTTGGCGCCTTTACGCAGGCCGCGCTTGCCCGGGAATTTCTTGGTGTCCCAGAAATCCGCCCAGCTGGTGGGTGCGGAAGCCAATTTGTCGGCGTTGTACGCCAGCACGGTCGACCACACGAAGAAGCCCACGCCACAGGGCTGGATCGCGCCCTTCACGTAGTTGGCGCTGTCGCCGAACAGTTTCGGGTCGAGCGGTTCGAACATGTCTTCGTCGCAACCACGGGACAGTTCCGGCGATTCCACTTCCACCAGGTCCCAGGACACGCTCTTGGTGTCGACCATGGCTTTGACCTTGGCCATCTCACCGTTGTACTCGCCGGCGACGATCTTGCCGTTACCCGCGCTTTCCCACGGCGCGTAGAACGCCTTGACCTGGGCCGCCTTGTTCGCGCCACCAAAAGACACCACTGTCAGGTCCGGGCCGGCCATGGCCTGTGTCGCACCCATCAAACCGAGGGCGAGCGCTGAATACTTAAGGGATTTCAACATTGTTGTTCTCTCCACGTGCAGGGTTGGTGAAGCCATGGGGGCGATCAATTCGCCTCTAGAAGTGGGTCGAGCGCGCGAACGTGCTCGACTTGCCAGCCAATCGGTACCACGTCGCCGACCGCCAGGGCCGGGTCCAGCTCGGCAATCGGTTGTTTCACAAAAAAATCGGTCTTGCCGCAGACTTCCAGGCGCACACGCACGTGGTCGCCCAGGTAGATGAATTCCGCCACCCTCCCGGAGAAGCGGTTGACGCAGCTTTCGCTGGAGCCGTTGAGGCTGACGCGCTCCGGACGCACCGACAGCGTCACCGGGCCGCCGAGCTGGCCGACATTCACCGCCAGCGCTTCAACCTTCTCGCCGCGCGCCAACTCCACCACGCAGCGCTCGCCGCTGTGGCTGTGCAGGCGGCCGTTGAGGCGGTTGTTCTCGCCGATGAAGTTGGCCACGAAGGTGTTCCTGGGTTCTTCGTACAAGGTGCGCGGCGGGGCGATCTGCTGGATCTCGCCCTGGTGAAACACCGCCACGCGGTCGGACATGGTCAAGGCTTCGCCCTGGTCGTGGGTCACGTACACCACCGTCACGCCGAGGCGCTGGTGCAGGTGCTTGATCTCCATCTGCATGTGCTCGCGCAGTTGCTTGTCGAGGGCGCCGAGGGGTTCATCCATAAGCACAAGCTGCGGTTCGAACACCAGCGCACGGGCCAGGGCCACACGCTGTTGCTGGCCGCCGGACAGTTGCGCCGGGTAGCGCTGGGCGAAGGCGTCAAGCTGGACCATGCTGAGCACGCGCTTGACCCGCTCGCTGATATCGGTCTTGCTCAACCCACGCACCGACAGCGGGAACGCCAGGTTCTCGGAAACGGTCATGTGCGGGAACAACGCGTAGTTCTGGAACACCATGCCGATGTCGCGCTTGTGCGGCGGCACGTTGTTGATCGAGCGCCCCGCCAGCTGGATCTCACCAGCGGTCGGCGTTTCAAAGCCGGCGAGCATCATCAGGCTGGTGGTCTTGCCGGAACCTGAAGGCCCGAGCAAGGTGAGGAACTCGCCCTTGCGAATCTCCAGGTTGAGGTCTTTGACGATCAGGTTCTCGCCGTCGTAGCTCTTCTGCACGCCACGAAAGCTGACCAGCACATCATTTGAATCCACCTCGCTCATACCCGCACCTTTGTGTTTTGGACTGCTGTGGCACAAGCGTAGTCCACGCCAGAGCCCCCGGAAATCGGGGGCCAGGAGAGATTTGCATCAGCCGGATGGAAGGCTGGGGGTAGGGATTGCCCTACACGGATGACGGGCACGGGACAGTGCAGCCGCAAGGGCGATCTGCAAGCGCCAAGAATGGGGCCGGCGGTGTTCTGCGGGGTGTCGTTTTTGGATATGCCGCTATAAAAGCCTGTGCTCCATGGCGTACTTCACCAGCTCAGCCAACGAGGTGATATTGAGCTTTTGCATCAGCCGCGCCTTGTGGGTGCTGATGGTCTTGCTGCTCAGCGCCAGTTGCTGGGCGATGTCGTTGACGTTGGCGCCCTGCGCCAGGCGCTCGAACACCGAGAACTCGCGCTCCGAAAGCAGCGAATGCAGCGGCCGGGCATCGGTGAGACCGACTTCGAAAACCATGCGGTCAGCCAGGTCCGGGTCGATATAGCGCCCGCCCGCCGCGACCTTGCGAATAGCGGTGAGCAGCAATGCCGGGTCGCTGTCCTTGGTGGCGTAACCGGCGGCGCCCACCTTCAACGCACGGGCGGCCATCTGCGCTTCATCGTGCATCGACAGCACCAGGATTGCCGGCGGGTGGCTCAGCGCGCGAATTCGTGCAATCGCTTCCAGGCCGTTGACGCCAGGCATCGAGATATCCAGCAACACCACCTCGCACGGCACGTGGCGCAAGGTTTCCAGCAACTGTTCGCCATTGCTCGCCTCGCCCACCACAAGCAGGTCTTTGGCCAGGCCGATCAATTGCTTGATGCCTTCACGAACGATGGTGTGGTCTTCGGCTACCAGTACGCGGATCACAGGGCTTTCCTCTTATTGTTTGGCATCCAGCGGCACCGTGACACTCAGGGTGGTGCCCTCCCCCAACTCGCTGTGCAGGCTCAATTGTCCGCCCATGATCAGTACCCGCTCGCGCATACCGACCAGGCCAAACGACACCGCGCGACCTTCAGCCTGGACGAAACCCACGCCGTCGTCGCTGATGGTCAAGCGCAAATCGCTGCCCTCCAGGGCCAATGTCAGTTCCACAGTATGCGCCTGGGCATGGCGCATCACATTGGTCAGCGCCTCCTGCAGGATACGAAACAGGCCGATGGCCTTGGCGTCGCTCAGGGCCGGCAGGTTCTCCGGCACCTGCACCAGGCAAGGAATATGCGTGCGCGCTTCAAAGCGCCGGGCTTGCCATTCGATGGCCGAGGCAATGCCGGCGTCGAGAATCGGCGGGCGCAGCGCGGTGGCCACGTCACGCACCAGTTGGAACAGTTGAGCGATCAGGCGCTTCATGCTGTTCAGGCGTTCGTGCAGGCCGGGGTCCAACTGCGCATAGGCCAGTTCGCACATGGACGTTTCCAGCTTGAGCACTGTGAGCATTTGCCCGAGTTCGTCGTGCACTTCGCGGGCGATGCGGGCCTTTTCTTCTTCACGCACGGTTTCCAGGTGCGCGGAAAGCTCGCGCAGTTGCGCCTCACTTTGCAACAGGGCGGCCAGGGTGCGGCGCAGTTCAGTGACATCGTTGAGGTAGACCACCAGGTATTCGGCCTCGGCAAACCGCAGGAAGCTCAACGACACGTTGGCCGGCAGCACGCTGCCGTCGGCGCGCAGGCAATCGGTGGCGAAGTTCTGCGGCCCCTCTTCGCTCGCCCGTGCGCGCTTCCACAGGTTGAGCCAGCGGTCCATATCCAGCGTGGGGTCGAGGTCGACCAAAGGTCGCTCGATCAGCGCGCCGTGGCCGTAGCCGAGCATGCTCTCAGCGGCACGGTTGGCGTAGCGCACATGGCTGTCCCAGTTGACCCACAGGATGCCGACGGTGCTTTGATCGATGGAGAACTGCGTCAGCCGCAACGCCTCGGCACCGGCGGCACGGGCGGCACTTTCTTCGCGGGCGGCCAACAGGTCGTGTTCCAGCACGCGTTGCTGGCGGCGCTGCCAGAACACCGTTGCCAGGCTGGCGAGCAACAACAGCCCCAGCAGCAGGCTGAGGTTTTGCCAAAAGCCTTTGGATTCGGATAAGCGTGAGTATTTTGGCTGCAGCCAGCGACTGTGCAGTTGGTCGAGGTCGCGGGCAGGGATGGCGCGCAGCGCGCTTTCCATAATGCCGGCCAGTTCCGGCCAATCCCGCCGCGTGGCCACCCGCAGCAATTGCGGCAGGCCGATATCCCCCACCACCGCCAAGCCGGCAAACTCCGCTTCGCCGGACAAGCGGCTCAGTTGCGCTTCATCGACGATGGCATAGCGCGCCTGCTCGCTGACCAGCAACTGCAGGGCCTGGCGCTCCATGGGCACGCCTTGCAGGTTGAGGCTGGGGTAAGTGCTGCGCAAGTAATCGGCTACCGCGCTGGGCATGCGCACGGCGACGCGGGATTGGTCATCGAGCTTTTCCAGCTCCACGGCGGCGGCGCCTTCGCGGATGCCGACGATATGCTGGGGCACACGCATATACGGGTCGCTGAACAACCACAGGCGCAGACCGGCCGGGGTTTGTTGCAGACCTGGGGCAATGTCGACTTCATCGTCGCGCACCGCGGCTTCCAACTGCTCCTGGCTGGGAAAATTACGCCAGGTCAACTCGATATTCAGCGCTTTGGCCAGCCATTGCATCAACTCCACATTCGCCCCGGACAAGCGCTGCAGCCGGCGATCGTATTGCGCATAAGGCGCCTGCAACACCACGCCCACCCGCAGTTCCGGGTGCCGGCCCAGCCAGTCACGCTGCTGCGCATTGAGCTGCGCCTGCGGTGCCGCAGACGTAGGGGCGGCGTTGGCCATCAAGGCAACGCACAAACAGCCGATAACCAGCAGACAGCGAAAACCCATGATCCACGTCTCACATCACTGACAAATACTGAGCAACCCATTAGGCTGCTGGAATCATTTCTGGCCGGGAATTAACGATGCCCTTTTTTCACCGTTCGGCACTGCCAGCATTGTGCCTGTCGCTGCTATTTACCAGCGCCTTTTCTGTACAGGCCGCCGATACCCCTGAGCCGGTCGCCGAAAAACCCGTCGAACGCCAGCCGCTGCCCCAGCGCAGCCAGGAAGAGGCCAGCGCTCTGGAGCGCACCATCCCGCAACAGCAACAACAGCAGTTGCAGGCGGGCAGCGATTCATTCCTCGCGCTGTGGAAACCGGCGAACAGCGCCGAACCCGAAGGTGTGGTGATTATCGTACCGGGCGCCGGCGAAAATGCTGACTGGCCGCAAGCAATCGGCCCTTTGCGGCACAAATTGCCGGACGCCAACTGGAGCACCCTCAGCCTGTCGCTGCCGGATGTCAGCGTCGATACCCTGCCGCCACGCGTCATGGACGCGCCGAAAGCCGCCGTCGATACCAGCAGCAAGGACGCGAGCACCGCCGACAAGCCGATCGAACAGGCCGCCGGCGCTGAAGCCGAAGGCACCGACCCGGCCGTGGTGCCGGGCGCCGAGGAGCAGGACAAGACCGACGCCTCGCGCATCTTCGACCGTATCGATGCCGCCGTGGCGTTCGCACAGACCCAGGGCGCACGCAGCGTGGTGCTGCTCGGCCATGGCACTGGCGCCTGGTGGGCGGCGCGCTATCTGAGCGAGAAACAACCGTCCCAGGTACAGAAGTTCGTCATGGTCGCGGCACAGACACCCACCGGCCGGCATCCGGATGTGCAACAACTGGCCCCCGGCCTGAAGCTGCCGACCGCCGACGTGTTCTACCAGGACACCGCTCAATCACGCAAAAACGCGCGCGAGCGCGCCCAGGCGGCCAAGCGCTTGAACAATGACGGGTATAAGCAGGTGACCTTGAAGACCCTGCCCGGCGACAGCGCTGCCGAGCAAGAGCAGTTGTATCGAAGGGTGCGCGGGTGGTTGAGTCCCCAGAAAACGGTAGACTGATCGCACGCTTCGAATACACCACACAACCAATGCGGGATTGTGGTTATCCCTGAAATAGTGGGGCTATCGAAAATCCCGCCGTTCGCGAATCAACGCATAGGCATTGTGCAACTCGCGGGTACGCTCGGTGGCTTCACGCACCTGCGCGGGGCTGGCGCCACTGCCGGCCACCTTGTCCGGGTGGTGACGACTGAGCAGGCGGCGATAGGCACGCTTGATCGCCGAAGGCTCCGTCGTGGCCGTCACGCCAAGCAGGCGCAAGGCGTCCTGATAAGTACCGGTGCGGTTGACCAGCGGCTTGCGCTCCGGCGTGTAGTCAGCGGCCAGCGCCTTGAGCTGTTGTGGCGTCCAGCCCAACCACTTGCCCCACAGGTTGATCAGGTCGCGCTCAGCGTCATCCGCCCTGCCGTCCGCCCAGACCATCCGCCAGCACGCGCGTAACACCCCTTCCGCTGCATGGGGCTGGGCCTTGAGCACACGCAGGTAACTGCGTATGCGGTCGGAGCCGGCCTTGCCACGGTTGAACGCTGCGATCGCACGACGCTGGGCCGACTCGGTCATGTCCAGCGAGCGCATCTCCTGGCGCGCCTGCTGGATATGGCCATCCACCACCCGTCCGTTGCTTTTGGCCAAGCGCCCGAGCAACACAAACAACAATTCGTCATTGCGCAGCGCCGCACGCCCGCCCAGGCGCTCGCGCAACTGCGCGCAACTGTGCAATTGCAGGCGGCGATCCAGCGCCTGCCCCAACAGCGCACCCAACAAAGCCCCCGGGATACTGGCAATGGCAAAGCCAGCCCCCGCGCCGATCAGCGTCCCTGGCCACAACATGCTACTGCCCCGCTGCGAGCAGGGTTTCGACTTGCGCCAGGCGCTCCAGCGTGCCGACATCAATCCAGCGTCCCGCCATGTGTTCCCCCGTTACCAAACCTTTCGCCATGGCATCGCGCAAGAGCGGCGCCAGCTTGAAGGCACCCGCGCCGCACCCCGCGAACAACTTGGGGTCCAGCACGGAAATGCCGCTGAAGGTCAGGTTATCGGCACCGGGCGCGGCATCATGAAGCAAACCCTGATCGAGGTAGAAATCCCCGCCCGAGGGGTGATGCGCCGGGTTGTCGACCATCACCAGGTGAGCCAGGCCCTGCAGCGGTTGCTGGAGTTGGGTGAAGTCGTAGTCGGTCCAGATATCGCCATTGACCACCAGGAACGGCGCATCCCCCAGTAACGGCAAGGCCTGGAAGATCCCGCCGCCGGTTTCCAGTGGCTCGCCCTCCGGGGAATAACGGATGCGCACGCCAAACTGCGCGCCATCCCCCAGGTAGCTTTCGATCTGCTGGCCGAGCCAGGCGTGGTTGATCACGATATCGGTGAAGCCAGCCTTGGCCAGCGCCTCCAGGTGATACTCGATCAGGCGCTTGCCACCGGCCTGTACCAGCGGTTTGGGCGTGTGCAAGGTCAGCGGACGCATCCGCTCACCTTTGCCGGCGGCCAGGATCATGGCCTTCATACAACGGCCTCTGCAGGCTGACGCAGACTGCTCAGCAGCTCAGCCAATTCACTCAACTCCGGGCGATCGGCCAACACCGCTTCTATATAAGCAAAGAAGCGCGGCACATCGGCCAGGTAGCGGGGCTTGCCATCGCGATGGCAAATGCGCGCGAAGATGCCGATAACCTTGAGGTGCCGCTGCACGCCCATCAGGTCGCTGGCGCGCAGGAAGTCTTCGAAGTCTGGCTGCACCGGGATGCCCAGTTTCGCCGCACGCTCCCAATAACCGCGCTGCCACTCACGCACGCGGGCCTGGGGCCAACTGAGGAAGGCGTCCTTGAACAGGCAGGTGATGTCATAAGTGACCGGGCCGTAGACCGCATCCTGGAAATCCAGCACACCGGGGTTCGGTTCGCTGATCATCAGGTTGCGCGGCATGAAGTCGCGGTGTACCAGCACCTTCGGCTGCGCCAGGGCGCTGTCGATCAGCCGCTCGCTGGCGCGCTGCCACAGGGACTGCTGCTGTGTATCCAACTCGATACCCAGGTGCCGGCGCACGTACCACTCGGGGAACAGCTCCAGTTCGCGGCGCAGCAGCGCCACGTCGTAGCTTGGCAACGGCGCCTCCATCGCCAGTTGCTGAAAGGCGAGCAACGCATCGATGGCGTCGGCAAACAATTGATCGGCGTTTTGCTCGTCGATCACGTCCAGATAGGTTTTTTTGCCCAAGTCATTGAGCAAAAGAAAGCCGCGCGGCAGATCTTGCGCATAAATTTTTGGAACATTTATGCCCGACGTCGCCAGTAAATATGCGATATCGACGAAAGGTTTGCAGTTTTCCTGGGGGGGTGGGGCGTCCATCACCACGAAGGTGCGGCCTCCCCCTTCCCAACGGAAGTAACGCCTGAAACTCGCGTCGCTGCTGGCCGCGGTCAATGTGGCCGGGGGTACGGGGCCCCAGTCCTGAGCGTTGAAAAGGATCGGCAACTGCTCATCCAGCCAGACTTCCAGCTGTTGTAAACGTAGATCTTGCTCGGGCATTACAAGGGTCTCCGACGGCGCTAGCCGTCAAGCGGGGCATGCTTTATTATCACGCATCTTGTGCGACACGCGTAGCGTGTCTCCAGGTTGGCGGTGAGACGTCACCGTCAATGGTTTTCCCCAAGAAAACCGATAGCCCGGTAGCCAATCCGGGAAACAAAACAGCCCAGGGGTCCCACTGCTTAGAAGGACTCGTTGTCGCTGCGGCGACAATAGCGAACCCCAAAGCCGCTTAGCACTCAGAAGCGCGGCTATGGTCTGAATTTCGGACTGGGAGTGCCTACTTCACTACTGATGAGGTCTCTATGCGGAAACGTCTAGCCCTTAAAGCTGATGTATCGGCAAGTCAGACAGATATCTCCAAAGCTCTCGATGACGTCTTGTATCGACTGACTTGGAAATTTGCGGGAATGATATCGGCCTTTACGGTCGTCATTATTTGCGCCGTCTTCTACATCAGATAGCGAATCCACTCAGGCCCTAGGCCTACCCTTGCGGGATGAATCCCCGCAGGGATTCCTCCTGCCTTAAAACAGGAGGAAATACTCTTTGAGCGTGCTGCCTTGCAGTCCTCCGCTCACATCAAACCGGAGACACGAGCGGAAACTCTGTCTGTCATTGTCCAACTATCTTATTTTGAGATAGCAGCGGACTCGTTGTGCGACCAACGATAGCCTAGGAAAACATGCGTCACTGGTAACGGTGGGGTGTGAAGCTTTTCCGACAATGTAGTCCCCATCAGGGTGTGCTTTTGCCGTGAGGCAAAGTACAGACGCTCGGAGCAGTACCGGGTCGAGACGCTAGGCTGGTTGGCATGGGTAACGTAAGTGAACTGCTGATAAACGCCGTAATGATAAACATGCCAAAACTGCTGTCAGGCATGGACCAAAAGGTATGGGGCCAGTTATTCCTGTGGGATGTGGGAATACGTCGCTACAAGGCCTCCGGTGAAAAGGCAGACCCTAAACCAATCGTGTGACAGGTAGGGAACGTGGTAAGCCCGTATGGCCGCCTTCGGGCAGGTGAACCGCAAGGGGATCTGTTGGCTGTGCGGGTATGGGATCGCAGAAAAAGCGAACGCCGAGCTGTAATGGCGCGGATAGGGGTTGGAACATTACCCCACGGGAAACCGGGCAGACTTCTGCGTGGTCTTTTATCGCATGAACGCTGAGTAAACCTGTCTCAATCATCTTCGAAGTCCGGCAGTAATGGGCTTCTTATTCATCCACTCCTGACGGGAGCGTCCATTCCCGTCAGGGGATGCGTACGTCTTCTGCTCGGGAAACTTGAGAGGAAGGCAGCATGTTAGTACCTAGCCAACTGGCCGGGTCTGCGCCTTCCGGCGTTCCGCAGCATTGGCATGACATCGATTGGTGTCGTGTGCAGCAGAACGTACGGGCGATGCAGATACGGATTGCGAAGGCTTGTCGGGAAGGCAACTGGCGCCGGGTGAAAGCCCTGCAACGGATGTTAACCCGCTCTCGTTCGGCCAGATACTTGGCCATACGGCGAGTCACTGAAAACCAGGGCAAGCGCACGGCGGGAGTCGACCGCGTGCTCTGGGATACACCCGATGCCAAATGGAAAGCGGCAAATGGGTTGAAGCGCCACGGGTATAAGCCACGGCCACTACGGCGTGTGTTTATCCCGAAATCGAATGGAAAAGAACGCCCTCTGGGCATTCCAACCATGACTGACAGAGCTATGCAGGCGCTATACCTGCTAGCCCTGGCACCTATCGCTGAGACCACCGGCGATCCAAACAGCTACGGCTTTCGGATCGAACGCTCCACGGCGGATGCGATGGGACAGTTGTTCGTTTGTCTATCCAAGAAGGCTTCGGCCCAATGGGTACTGGAAGCGGACATCAAAGGCTGCTTTGATCACATCAACCATGACTGGCTGATCGAAAATGTCCCAACGGACAAAGAAATCCTCCGAAAATGGTTGAAAGCTGGAGTGATTCACAAAGGCCAGCTACAGGCAACGAATGCCGGTACACCACAGGGCGGGATTATCTCGCCCACCTTGGCTAATTTGGTGCTGGATGGACTGGAATCACAGCTCAAGCAACATCTGGGCGTGACGAAGGCGAAGAAGCTGAAAATTAACGTGGTGAGATATGCGGATGATTTTGTGATTACCGGTAGCTCGAAAGAGATGCTCGAAAATGAGATCAAACCTTGGGTTGAGCAGTTTCTCGCGGTGCGAGGATTGCAGCTGTCGCTTGAGAAAACCCACGTCGTCCACATAGATGAAGGCTTCGACTTCCTTGGTTGGAATTTCCGCAAATACGGCGGAAAACTCCTGATCAAACCTGCCAAAAAGAACGTGAAAGCGTTCTATAGGAAGGTAAAAGAGGTCATCAGCACTAACAAAGCGGTGAAACAGGAGGAGTTGATCCGCCTGCTTAATCCGATACTGCGAGGCTGGGCGCTGTATCACCAGCCTGTGGTCGCCAAGAAGGCGTACAGCCGCATGGAACACCAAATATTCCAAGCGCTTTGGCGTTGGGCGAAAAGGCGGCACCCAAACAAAAGTCTCGATTGGGTAAGGGAGAAGTATTTCCAAACCTACGAAAATCGAAGCTGGGTGTTTGCCACCACGGTCATAACGGAGTCAGGAGGCAAAGAGGCAATTCGGTTATACGCCCTAGAGGCCACGCCGATTGAGAGGCACAGGAAGATCAGCGGGGATTTCAATCCGTTTGATCCCTCTATGGAAGAAATGGGAGAGGCATTGCGGATGTCCCGGATGCTCGGGAAATTGAAGTACCGCAAACAAATTCTTCATCTATTTCAATCCCAAAAAGGACTGTGCGTACTATGCAAAAGCCCAATATCTAGGGAGACTGGGTGGCACGACCACCACATCATTTATCGCTCACAAGGCGGTGGTGACTCGCTGGACAACCGGGTACTATTGCATCCCATTTGCCACCAGCAGCTTCACGCTCGTGGACTAACAGTGTACAAACCGGCTCCCCCAAGGGGGGGCTTCGTAAAGACTTGAGCCGTATGCGCTGAAAGGCGCACGTACGGTTTTTAGGGGGGAGCAGACCAGAAATGGTCTGTTCCTACCCAACTTTCAGACCATCGAGAGGCGTGCGGCCCAAACCGCGGGCAGATGGCACGCAGGAAGCCCGGACTAATAAGATGGCATTGAAATCCCCCGCGTTTCGTAGAAAATTTCCGTTGCTGGTAACCGGCAGTCTGCTGGCCTTGCAACCCTTCGCCACCTCATTCGTGGTCGCCGCGGAACAGTATGACTGCTCAGTCTCTGCTTCGGGTGCCTGGGATTGCGCGCCAAAAACCGCCGCAGCCCCATTGCCACCGCGCCCGGTGCATGACGGCGCTGCCGTCAGCTCGGCCAACAGCACGGCGCAGGCCGAGGCTGGTGGCAGTGCCGCGGCCGAGCCCAAGACCGCACTGGTCACCGACGCCAAGGGCCGTGGCCTGCGTTCGCGCAGCGCCGACTACAGTCACCTTGACTGGGTACCTCGCGAAAAGTTGACCGCGGCCCAGCTGGCCGAAACCGGTCCTTATTGCGCCGGTGCGTACATCGAGCCGACGCGTCCTGGCATGAACGACAAGACGAACAAGAGCGATGCGCCCACCTTCATCGGTGCCAAAGCCTCTCGTTACGAGCAGGAACAGCAAGTCGCAACCCTGGCCGGTGACGTTGTCATGCGCCAGGGCAGCATGCAGCTTGAAGCCGAAGAGGCGAGCCTGTACCAGGCCGAGAGCCGCGGCGAGCTCAATGGCAACGTGCGCCTGCGCGACAACGGTGCCCTGATCGTCGGCGACCACGCCGAGGTTCAGCTGGACACCGGTGCGGCGCAGATCGACAACGCCGAATACGTGCTGCACAAGTCGCGTATCCGCGGTAACGCGCTGTACGCCAAGCGCGCCGAAAACGCGATCATCCGTCTCAAGGACGGTACGTACACCACCTGCGAGCCAGACAGCAACGCCTGGCAGCTCAAGGGCAACAACATCACGTTGAACCCGGCCACCGGTTTCGGTACGGCCACCAACGCGACGTTGCGGATCAAGAACATCCCGATCCTGTACACCCCTTACATCTATTTCCCGATCGACGACCGTCGTCAGTCCGGCTTCCTGCCGCCGAGCTTCAGCACCGGCAGCGAAACCGGCTTCACGCTGACCACGCCGTACTACTTCAACCTGGCGCCGAACTACGACGCCACGTTGTACCCGCAATACATGACCAAGCGCGGCCTGTTGATGGAAGGCGAATTCCGCTACCTCACCAAGTCAAGCGAAGGCCAGTTCGGCGGCGCGTACCTGAACGACGACAGCGACGAGCGCAAGAAGCAGACCGATTATGAAAAAACTCGGTACATGCTCAATTGGCAGCATAAGGGTGGGCTGGATTCGCGTGTATCGACCCTGGTCGACTATACCGAGATCAGCGATCCTTATTACTTCCAGGATCTGAAGACCAACCAGATCGGTGTGGAATCCCGGGATTTCCTGAACCAGCAAGGCGCTGTCACGTATCGTGGCGATTCCTATCAGGCACGGCTGAACGTCCAGGCGTACCAGTTGGCGACCATTTCCCAGATCACGCCGTATGACCGGCTGCCGCAGATCACCTTCAATGGTGCGCTGCCGTACAGTCCGGGCGGGCTGAAGTTCGCCTATGAGACCGAAGCGGTAAGATTTGATCGGGATCTTCAGAACGGCAACTTCACTGATAAAGACGGTGTAACCACCGCTCGCCTGGATACCAATGTCAGAGGCCTGACCCGTGCAAACGGCACGCGTCTGAACCTGGCGCCGAGCATGTCGCTTCCGCTTGAAACAACGTACGGTTTCATCACACCGAAACTGAAATACGTTTACACCAAGTACGACCTCGACCTCGATACCATCGGCAAGAATTCGCTGGCCGCGGGAGACGAATTCAAAAGCTCTCAGGACCGCGCAGTTCCAGTTGCCAGCATCGATAGCGGCCTGTATTTCGATCGCAACACCAACTGGTTCGGCAAAGACTACCGCCAGACCCTCGAACCGCGTGCGTTCTACCTTTATGTTCCGAATAAAGACCAGAGCGATATCCCGATCTTCGATACCAGCGAGTACACCTTCAGCTACAGCTCGCTGTTCCGCGACAACCGCTTCAGCGGTTCCGACCGGATCGGTGACGAGAACAAACTGTCCCTGGGTGTCACCAGTCGCTGGATCGAAGAAAACGGCTTTGAGCGCCAGCGCGTAAGCGTCGGCCAGGCCGTGTACTTCAAAGACCGCGAGGTGCAACTGCCGGGTATCCTGGCGGCTGACCGTGCCGATGCGCAGTCAGATGTATCGCCAGTCGCACTCGAATACGAGTTCCGTTTCAACCGTGACTGGCGTGCGACCGCCGACTACAACTGGGACACCGAGGAGCACCGCGCCCGCTCCGGCAGCGCCATGTTCCACTACCAGCCGGAAGACAACCCGAACAAGGTCGTCAACCTGGGTTACCGCTATCGCAACGACCAGGTGGTCTACAACCAGTTGACCGGTAAATGGCAGTTCGGTGGTGACTATGGTCAGCCGGGTGATCCGAACTTCGTGAAGGATTACTACAAAATCCAGCAACACGACTTCTCGATGATGTGGCCGATCATTCCACAGTGGAACCTGATCACACGCTGGCAGTATGACTACGCCCGCAACCGTACCCTGGAAGCCTTCGGTGGTTTCGAGTACGACAACTGCTGCTGGAAACTGCGCGTCATCAACCGTTACTGGGTTGCCAACGACGAATACAGCCAGCTCGCCCCGCTTAACGAAAAGGGTGACCACGGGCTCTTCTTCCAAATCGTCCTCAAAGGACTCGGCGGCCTGACCGGCGCCAAGGTAGAGAGCTTCCTCGACAAAGGCATTGAAGGTTATCGTGAACGTGAAAACCAAGCTTTCTGATTGTCTGCGCCCGCTCGTGCTGGGCGCGCTGTTCCTGGGGGCCGCATCGGCACACGCTGCGGTTCAACCGCTGGATAAAGTGGTGGCCATCGTCGATAACGACGTGATCATGCAGAGCCAACTGGACCAGCGGGTCAAGGAAGTTCAGCAAACCATCGCCAAGCGTGGCGGTGGTGTGCCGCCTACCAGCGTGCTGGACCAACAGGTGCTCGAACGCCTGATCGTCGAAAACCTGCAACTGCAGATCGGTGAGCGTTCCGGTATCCGTATCTCGGACGAAGAACTGAACCAGGCTGTCGGCACCATTGCCCAGCGCAACAACATGAGCATCGATCAATTCCGCGCCGCCCTGGCCCACGACGGTCTTTCCTATGAAGACGCCCGTGACCAGATCCGCCGCGAGATGATCATCAGCCGTGTGCGCCAGCGCCGTGTGGCCGAGCGGGTCCAGGTGTCCGAGCAGGAAGTGAAGAACTTCCTGGCATCGGACCTGGGCAAGATGCAGCTTTCCGAAGAACTGCACCTGGCCAATATCCTGATTCCAACCCCGGACAGCGCCAACTCCGAGCAGCTCAATGCCGCCGCCGCCAAGACCCAGGCTATCTATGAGCGCTTGAAGGCCGGTGCTGATTTCGCCCAGATGGCAATCGCCCAATCCGGCAGCGATAACGCCCTTGAAGGCGGTGACATGGGCTGGCGTAAAGCCGCTCAACTGCCCCCTCCGTTCGACCGCGAACTGAGCGCCATGGAAGTCGGTGGCATCACCCAGCCGGCCCGCACCCCAGGTGGTTTCATCATCCTGAAGCTGCTGGAACGTCGTGGTGGCGAGACCTCGCTCAAAGACGAAGTGCATGTACGTCATATCCTGGTCAAACCAAGCGAAATCCGCAGCGAAGCGCAAACCAAGGAACTGGCCCAGAAGATCTATGACCGCATCCAAAGCGGTGAAGACTTCGCCACCCTGGCCAAGAGCTTCTCGGAAGACCCAGGCTCGGCCCTCAACGGCGGCGACCTGAACTGGATCGACCCGAAAGCCCTGGTGCCGGAATTCCAGCAAGTGATGGCTGACACTCCGCAAGGCGTACTGTCCAAACCGTTCAAGACTCAATACGGCTGGCATGTCCTGGAAGTCCTTGGCCGTCGCGCCACTGACAACACCAGTCAGGCCCGCGAGCAACAAGCACTGAGCGTACTGCGCAACCGCAAATACGACGAAGAGTTGCAGACCTGGTTGCGTCAGATCCGTGACGAAGCCTACGTCGAGAACAAGCTGCCAGGCGCCGAGCAAACAGGCACCGACCAGGCAGTACAGTGAAACCCCAGCGTTTCGCGGTAACACCCGGCGAGCCGGCCGGCATTGGTCCAGACCTGTGCCTGCTGCTCGCTTCGCAACCCCAGCCACACCCCCTGATCGCCATTACCAGCCGCGACCTGCTCCTTGAGCGGGCCGCGCAGCTGGGCGTGGCTGTCAACCTGCTGGACGCCGCGCCAGGCAACTGGCCCGACCTGCCGGCACCGGCGGGCAGCCTGTATATATGGGATACCCCGCTGCAGGCCAAGGTGGTTGCCGGGCAGTTGGACAAAGCCAATGCCGCGTTTGTGCTGGAAACCCTGACCCGCGCCGGGCAAGGCTGCCTCGACGGCGACTTCGCCGGCATGATCACCGCCCCGGTCCACAAGGGCGTGATCAACGAATCCGGGATCGCCTTTTCCGGCCATACCGAATTCCTTGCCGAACTGACCCACACCGCTCAAGTGGTCATGATGCTGGCCACGCGCGGCCTGCGCGTCGCCCTGGTGACCACGCACCTGCCACTGCGCGAGATTGCGGACGCCATTACCGTCGAGCGGCTGGAGCGTGTGACACGCATCCTGCATGCCGACCTGCAACACAAATTCGGCATCGCCCAACCGCGCATCCTGGTCTGTGGGCTTAACCCCCACGCCGGTGAAGGTGGCCACTTGGGCCATGAAGAAATCGACATTATCGAACCCACCCTGGAGCGTCTGCGCCAAGAAGGCATGGACCTGCGTGGCCCACTGCCTGCGGACACTCTGTTTACCCCCAAATATCTGGAGCACTGCGACGCAGTGCTGGCGATGTACCACGACCAGGGGCTGCCGGTGCTGAAATACAAAGGCTTCGGCGCCGCCGTCAACGTGACACTGGGCCTGCCGATCATCCGCACCTCCGTCGACCATGGCACCGCCCTGGACCTGGCGGGCAGCGGCAAGATCGACACTGGCAGCCTGCTTGTGGCACTGGAAACCGCCTATCAGATGGCCGAGACCCGTATATGACCGAGCATTACCAACACCGGGCGCGCAAGCGTTTCGGGCAAAACTTCCTGCACGACGCTGGCGTGATCGACCGTATCCTGCGCTCTATCCATGCCAAGCCTGAAGATCGCCTGCTGGAAATCGGCCCGGGCCAGGGTGCACTGACCCAAGGTCTGCTGGCCAGCGGTGGTCAGTTGGACGTGGTTGAACTGGACAAGGACCTGATCCCGATCCTCAACCAGCAGTTCGCCGGCAAATCCAACTTCAACCTGCACCAGGGCGACGCACTGAAGTTCGACTTCAATACCCTCAACGCCGCGCCCAACAGCCTGCGCGTGGTGGGCAACCTGCCGTACAACATCTCGACGCCGCTGATTTTCCACCTGCTGAACAACGCCGGGATCATCCGCGACATGCACTTCATGCTGCAAAAGGAAGTGGTGGAACGCCTGGCCGCCGGCCCTGGCGGTGGTGATTGGGGCCGTTTGTCGATCATGGTCCAGTACCACTGCCGCGTCGAACACCTGTTCAACGTCGGCCCGGGCGCGTTCAACCCGCCGCCGAAGGTCGACTCGGCCATTGTCCGCCTGGTGCCCCACGCCGTACTGCCGCACCCGGCCAAGGATCACAAGCTGCTGGAACGCGTGGTGCGCGAGGCGTTCAACCAACGCCGCAAGACCCTGCGCAACACGCTCAAGGCCCTGCTCAGCAACGCTGAAATCGAAGCCGCCGGCGTCGACGGCAGCCTGCGCCCCGAGCAACTGGACCTGGCCGCGTTCGTGCGCCTGGCTGACCAGTTGGCCATCCAGCCTGCGCCCGCAGCGGAATAAGGCAGAAGGACAACGCGATCCAGATGTGGGAGGGGCGCTGCGACGATTCGACTTGCTCCCTCCCACATTTGAACTGCGTCATACCAGACAGCACGTCTGGCTTAGTGCCCACCTCTTGGCCTAGACTGATCCGCATCTGCTGTCCTCCGCTTTTGCTTTTAAGGCCTCTTGCATGTCCGATCCTCGCTACCAGATCGACGTCAGCGTCGTCACCCGCTTTCTGGCGGACCAATCGCAACCTGAACACAACCGTTTCGCCTTTGCCTACACCATCACGGTGAAGAACAACGGGCAGGTGCCGGCCAAGCTGCTGTCACGCCATTGGGTGATCACCGACGGTGATGGCCAAAAAGAGGAAGTGCGCGGCGCGGGTGTTGTCGGCCAGCAACCGCTGATCGACGTTGGCGCCAGCCATACCTACAGCAGCGGCACGGTCATGACCTCCAAGGTTGGCACCATGGAAGGTTCGTATCAGATGAAAGCCACTGATGGCAAAGTGTTCGACGCCATCATCAAGCCTTTCCGCCTCGCCGTGCCGGGGGCCCTGCACTGATGGCGACGTACGCAGTCGGCGACCTGCAAGGCTGCCTGGAGCCGCTCAAGTGCCTGCTTGAACGCGTGGCCTTCGACCCGGCGCATGATCGCCTGTGGTTGGTGGGTGACCTGGTCAATCGCGGCCCCGAGTCCCTGCAGACCCTGCGTTACCTGTATAACCTGCGTGATTCATTGGTGTGCGTGCTGGGCAACCACGACCTGCACCTGCTGGCGGCCGGTAATAACATCGAGCGCCTGAAAAAGGGCGACACCCTGCGCGAAATCCTCGAAGCACCCGATCACGCCGACTTGCTCGACTGGCTGCGCCGACAAAAGATCATGCATTACGACGACGCCCGCAACATGGCCCTGGTCCATGCCGGCATCCCACCGCAGTGGACGTTGAAGAAAGCCCTCAAGTGCGCCGCCGAAGTCGAACATGCGCTTGCCGAAGACAGCCTGTACACCGCCTATCTCGACGGCATGTACGGCAACGAGCCAGTCAAATGGGACAACGACCTGACTGGCGTTGCCCGCCTGCGGGTCATCACCAATTACTTCACGCGCATGCGCTTCTGCACGGCCGAAGGCAAGCTGGACCTCAAAAGCAAGGAAGGTGCCGACACCGCCCTGCCCGGCTACAAGCCCTGGTTCGCCCACAAGGAGCGCAAGACCCGTGACACGAAGATCATCTTCGGCCACTGGGCGGCCCTGGAAGGCAAATGCGACGAACCCGGCGTGTTCGCCCTCGACACCGGCTGCGTGTGGGGTGGCGCCATGACCCTGATGAACATCGACACGGGCGAGCGCCACAGGTGCCAATGCCAGTCCTCCCCTCCCACTACACAGCCGGCCGCCATACAGCCATAGGAGCCCGCCATGAGCGAATTCAAACGTATCCCTCCCGAACAAGCCCAGGCCTTGCGCGAGCGAGGTGCGGTAGTCGTCGACATTCGTGACCAGCCGACCTACGCGGCCGCTCACATCACTGGTGCCCAGCACTTGGACAACGTCAACATCGCCGATTTCATCCGCGCCGCCGACCTCGACGCACCGGTGATCGTGGCCTGCTACCACGGCAACTCCAGCCAGAGCGCCGCCGCCTACCTGATCAGCCAGGGCTTCTCTGATGTCTATAGCCTGGACGGCGGTTTTGAGTTGTGGCGTACGACCTATCCCGCGGAAATTTCTTCCGGCGATTCGCAATAATTTTTTTCACACCCCGCTACCCCGCGTGACGCTTGGGCTCGCGCCGTTTCTGACGAACGGCGCGGCCAAACTAATTGCTCATCGTCCCTTGCCCTCTCCGATTCCGACTATCCTTAAGCGCAGGCCATCCAAATCAGGGGAGAGCCGGTACACCGGCGTGCGGGTCATCGGTAGCGTTTAGGGTGTTCTGGGGGGAAAACAGTCATTGGCGATCGTCAATGACTGCCAGCATCGACTGATTGATCCGGCGTCGGCTCCACGTATCGAGCGAGGTGACGACGTCATGAGTATTTTTAGCCACTTCCAGCAACGCTTCGCGTCCACACAGCAGGAGGAACTCACGCTTCAAGAGTATCTCGAACTGTGCAAACAGGACCGCAGCACCTACGCATCCGCCGCCGAACGCCTGCTGCTGGCGATAGGCGAGCCGCAGCTGATAGACACCTCGAACAATTCGCGCCTGTCGCGAATCTTTTCCAACAAGGTGATCCGCCGCTACCCGGCCTTTGAAGACTTCCACGGAATGGAAGAATGCATCGACCAGATCGTCTCCTACTTCCGCCACGCCGCCCAAGGCCTGGAAGAGAAGAAACAGATCCTCTACCTGCTCGGCCCCGTCGGCGGCGGCAAATCGTCCCTGGCCGAAAAACTCAAACAACTGATCGAGAAAGTGCCGTTCTATGCGATCAAGGGCTCGCCGGTGTTCGAGTCGCCCCTGGGCCTGTTCAACGCCACGGAAGATGGCGCGATCCTCGAAGAAGACTTCGGCATCCCACGGCGCTATCTCAACACCATCATGTCGCCTTGGGCCACCAAACGCCTGGCCGAGTTCGGCGGTGATATCAGCCAGTTCCGCGTGGTGAAACTGTACCCATCGATCCTCAACCAGATCGGTGTGGCCAAGACCGAGCCGGGGGATGAGAACAACCAGGATATTTCGGCGCTGGTGGGCAAGGTCGATATCCGCAAACTCGAAGAATTCCCACAGAACGACGCCGACGCCTACAGCTACTCGGGCGCACTGTGCCGGGCCAACCAGGGCCTGATGGAGTTCGTGGAAATGTTCAAGGCACCGATCAAGGTGCTGCACCCATTGCTCACCGCGACGCAGGAAGGCAACTACAACAGCACCGAAGGGCTGGGCGCGATCCCGTTCACCGGGATCCTGCTGGCTCACTCCAACGAATCGGAATGGCACACCTTCCGCAACAACAAGAACAACGAAGCCTTCATCGACCGGATCTATATCGTCAAGGTGCCGTACTGCCTGCGGGTCAGCGATGAGATCAAGATCTACGACAAACTGCTGTTCAACAGCTCCCTGGCCAAGGCCCATTGCGCACCCGACACCCTGAAGATGCTCGCGCAGTTCACCGTACTGTCGCGCCTCAAAGAGCCGGAAAACTCGAATATCTATTCGAAGATGCGCGTATACGACGGCGAAAACCTCAAGGACACCGACCCCAAGGCCAAGTCGATACAGGAATACCGCGACACGGCAGGCGTTGATGAAGGCATGAACGGTCTGTCGACGCGCTTTGCGTTCAAGATTCTGTCCAAAGTCTTCAACTTCGATCCCCACGAAATCGCCGCCAACCCGGTGCACCTGCTCTATGTGCTGGAACAGCAGATCGAACAGGAGCAATTCCAGGCCGAAACCCGCGAGCGCTACCTGCGCTTCCTCAAGGAATACCTGGCGCCGCGCTACATCGAGTTCATTGGCAAGGAAATCCAGACCGCATACCTGGAGTCCTACAGCGAATACGGCCAGAACATCTTCGACCGCTACGTGCTGTATGCGGACTTCTGGATCCAGGACCAGGAATACCGCGACCCGGAAACCGGCGAAATCCTCAATCGCGTGGCCCTCAACGAGGAGCTGGAAAAAATCGAAAAACCGGCCGGCATCAGCAATCCTAAGGATTTCCGCAACGAGATCGTCAACTTCGTGCTGCGCGCCCGTGCCAACAACAACGGCAAAAACCCTACCTGGCTCAGCTACGAGAAGCTGCGGGTGGTCATCGAGAAGAAAATGTTCTCCAACACCGAGGATCTGCTGCCGGTCATCAGCTTCAACGCCAAGGCCAGCAAGGAGGATCAGCAAAAACACAACGACTTCGTCACACGAATGGTCGAGCGTGGCTACACCGACAAACAGGTACGGCTTCTGTCGGAATGGTACCTACGGGTCCGGAAATCGCAGTGAGAGAAACAGCTGCAAGCTTCCAGCGACAAGCTGCAAGAGAAAAGCCACTGATTCGAACATCAGCGGGCTCTCTCTTGCAGCTTGAAGCTTACGACTTGAAGCTCCCCGGAGGGGCCTATGAGCTATGTGATCGACCGACGCCTCAATGGCAAGAACAAGAGCACGGTAAACCGCCAGCGTTTCCTGCGGCGTTACCGTGACCACATCAAAAAGGCGGTTGAAGAGGCCGTCAGCCGTCGCTCCATCACCGATATGGAGCATGGCGAACAAATCAGTATTCCCGGAAGAGACATCGACGAACCGGTGCTGCACCACGGCCGAGGCGGGAAACAGACCGTCGTGCACCCAGGCAACAAAGAGTTCACCACCGGCGAACATATCCAGCGCCCCCAGGGCGGTGGCGGCGGTAAAGGCCCAGGCAAAGCCGGTAACTCCGGCGAAGGCATGGATGAGTTCGTGTTCCAGATCACCCAGGAAGAATTTCTCGAATTCATGTTCGAGGACCTGGAACTGCCCAATCTGGTCAAACGCAACCTGACCGGCACCGACACCTTCAAGACCGTGCGCGCCGGTATCAGCAACGAGGGCAACCCCTCGCGCATCAACATCATCCGTACCCTGCGTTCGGCCCATGCGCGACGTATCGCTCTGTCGGGCAGCAGTCGCGCCAAATTGAAGGATGCCAAGGAAGAGTTGGCGCGCCTGAAACGTGAAGAACCGGACAACTTCGGCGATATCCAGGAAATAGAGGCGGAAATCGAGAAACTCAGCGCGCGCATTCACCGCGTACCGTTCCTCGACACCTTCGACCTTAAGTACAACCTGCTGGTTAAACAGCCCAACCCCAGCTCGAAGGCCGTGATGTTTTGCCTGATGGACGTGTCCGGCTCCATGACCCAGGCCACCAAGGATATTGCCAAGCGCTTCTTTATCCTGTTGTACCTGTTCCTCAAGCGCAACTACGACAAGATCGACGTCGTGTTCATTCGCCATCACACCAGCGCGCGAGAAGTGGACGAAGAGGAATTCTTCTACTCGCGCGAGACCGGTGGCACCATCGTGTCCAGCGCGCTGAAGCTCATGCAAGAGATCATGGCCGAGCGTTATCCGGCCAACGAGTGGAACATTTACGCCGCCCAGGCCTCCGACGGCGACAACTGGAACGACGACTCGCCGATCTGCCGCGACATTCTGATCAACCAGATCATGCCGTTCGTGCAGTATTACACCTACGTCGAAATTACCCCCCGTGAGCACCAGGCCCTGTGGTTCGAATACGAGCGCATCGGCGAAGCTTTTGCCGATACGTTCGCCCAGCAGCAACTGGTCTCGGCCGGCGATATCTATCCGGTCTTCCGTGAACTCTTCCAGCGCAGGTTAGTGACATGACCGCCAAAAAAGAGACTAAGCGCCAACCCATTTCCACCGGGTCCGAGTGGACCTTTGAACTGATCCAGGCCTATGACCGGGAAATCAGCCGCATCGCGGCGGGTTATGCACTGGATACTTATCCCAACCAGATCGAAGTGATTACCGCCGAACAGATGATGGATGCATACGCCTCGGTGGGCATGCCCCTGGGCTACCACCACTGGTCCTACGGCAAACACTTCCTCAGCACCGAGAAGTCCTACAGTCGCGGCCAGATGGGCCTGGCCTACGAGATCGTGATCAATTCCGACCCGTGCATCGCGTACCTGATGGAAGAAAACACGATCTGCATGCAGGCACTGGTGGTGGCGCACGCTTGCTATGGGCACAACAGCTTTTTCAAGGGCAACTACCTGTTCCGCACCTGGACCGATGCCAGTTCGATCATCGATTACCTGGTATTCGCCAAGCAGTACATCATGCAGTGCGAAGAGCGCCACGGCATTGATGCGGTGGAAGACCTGCTCGATTCCTGCCATGCCCTGATGAACTACGGTGTCGACCGCTACAAGCGTCCATATCCGATCTCAGCCGAGGAAGAACGCCTGCGTCAGAAAGAACGCGAAGAGCACCTGCAGAAGCAGATCAACGACCTGTGGCGCACCATTCCCAAGCGCGCCGGCAAGAACAGCGACAAGGACAATGCACGCTTCCCCGCCGAACCTCAGGAAAACATCCTGTATTTTCTGGAAAAACACGCACCGCTGCTGGAGCCGTGGCAGCGGGAAATCGTGCGTATCGTGCGCAAGATCGCGCAATACTTCTACCCGCAACGCCAGACCCAGGTGATGAACGAAGGCTGGGCGACGTTCTGGCACTACACCCTGATGAACGATTTGTATGACGAGGGCCTGGTCACCGACGGCTTCATGATGGAATTCCTCACCTCTCACACCAGCGTGGTGTTCCAGCCCGGCTTCGACAGCCCGTATTACAACGGTATCAACCCCTACGCCCTGGGCTTTGCCATGTACCGGGATATCCGGCGCATGTGCGAACACCCCACCGAGGAAGACCGCCGCTGGTTCCCGGAAATCGCCGGCAGCGACTGGTTGTCCACCATCAAGTTCGCCATGAGCAGTTTCAAGGATGAGAGTTTTATCCTGCAGTACCTGTCGCCCCAGGTGATCCGCGACCTCAAGCTGTTCAGCATCTTGGACGATGACCTCAAGGATGACCTGGTGGTGCCGGCCATCCACGACGAGCCCGGCTACCGCACCATCCGCGAAACCCTGGCGGCGCAGTACAACCTGGGCAACCGCGAGCCCAACGTGCAGATCTACAGCATCGATGTACGCGGCGACCGTTCGCTGACCCTGCGTCACCAGCAACATGACCGCAAACCCCTGGGCGAATCCACCGAGGAAGTACTCAAGCACTTGCACCGACTGTGGGGTTTCGACATTCACCTGGAAACCCTGCAAGGCGACCAAGTGATGAAGACACACCACGTACCGCCACGCAGCGATCATAACGACAACGACTACGGCCGCCTGGACCTGGCCGTCGTTCACCTCTGAAGCGGCAAAGCCTCCATTGACCGGGCACAGGCGTTATCCTGTGGCGCTAATGGAGGCTTTTTTCATGAAAATCTATAAAGTCGGCGGTGCCGTGCGTGACCGCTTGCTGGGCATCACGGTCACTGACATCGATCGCGTGGTCGTCGGCGCCACCACCGAAGAAATGCTGGCCAAGGGCTTTAAGCCGGTCGGTGCGGACTTCCCGGTGTTCCTGGACCCGAAAAACGGTGACGAATACGCCTTGGCCCGCACCGAACGCAAGAGTGGCCGGGGTTATGGCGGCTTTGTGTTTCATGCCAGCCCCGAAGTCACCCTGGAAGAAGACCTGATTCGTCGCGACCTGACCATCAACGCCATGGCGCAGGACGATGACGGCACCCTGACCGACCCCTACCACGGCCAGCGCGATCTTGAAGCCCGCATACTGCGGCACGTCTCCCCCGCGTTCGCCGAAGATCCCTTACGAGTACTGCGTGTTGCGCGCTTTTGCGCACGCTATGCACACCTGGGTTTTACGGTAGCCCCCGAAACCCTGGAACTGATGCGCCAACTCAGCGAGTCCGGCGAACTGGAAGCCCTGACGCCGGAGCGTAGCTGGAAGGAAATCTCCCGGGCATTGATGGAGAATCAACCCCAGGTATTTATCCAGGTCCTGCGCGATTGCCATGCGCTGAAAACCTTGATGCCCGAAGTGGATGCACTGTTCGGCGTGCCACAACCCGAAGCTCATCACCCCGAAATCGATACCGGCGTACACACCTTGAGCGTGCTGGAGCAGGCCGCCTTGCACAACCAGCCGCTGACCGTTCGCTGGGCCTGCCTGCTGCACGATGTGGGTAAAGGCCTGACACCTGTGGATAAGTTACCGCAGCACATTGCCCACGAGCACACGGGGTTGAAACTGATCAAAGCGATCAATGAACGCTTCAAGGTGCCGAGGGATTGTCAGGAGTTGGCCTTGCTGGTTGGCCAATATCACACCCATGGTCATCGCGCCCTGGAGCTCAAGGCCTCGACATTGCTGGAGTTGCTGCAGAGCTTTGACGTGTACCGCCGGCCGCAGCGTTTTGAAGAGTTTGTGGTCGCCTGCGAAATGGACGCCCGCGGCCGCAAGGGCTTTGAGCAGCGTAGTTATCCACAGGCGGATTATTTGCGCGGCGCGGCGCGGGCGGCACGCGAGGTCGCTGTGGCGCCGTTGCTGGAGAAAGGTTTCAAAGGCCCGCAACTGGGTGAAGCCCTCAAGCGAGAACGGCTCAAAGCGCTGAAAGCCTACAAGGAACAATCCTCACCGTAGAAGACCGTCTTCGTGGCGAGGGAGCAACAAGCTCGCGTCTACAGAAGGGAGCTTGGCGTCAGCTGTCGGCCCTGCCACTCAAACGCGACAGGCGCCAGCACTTGATCGATCTGCGCGTCACGCCACAGCTCAGCCATGGTCTTGCCTGCCTCGGGATGCACGCGATCAGGCACCATCATCGACAGCGGCCACAGCACAAAAGCGTTCTTCAGGATCTCCGCCCTGGGCAGGATCAAGCCGTCGAAATTACCCACCAGCTCGCCGTACAGCAGCACGTCGATATCCAGCGGCAAGCCCTTGCGATCTGGCGCATAGCGGCCATTGTCGGCCTCGATGAACTTGAGACGACGATCCAGCTCCATCAACGGCAGGTCAGTGTAGGCCGACACCACCAGGTTGAAGAACGGCCCGCTCTTGATGCCCACCGGCTGACTTTCGAACACCGCCGAACAGTGCATATCCGTCAAGAAGGTCGCCAACGCATCAAGGCCGGCACGCAGATGGGGCTCGCGCTCGATATTGCTACCGAGACCAAGGTAAACCTGAGTCAGCGACATCCGCGCTCGATCTCCACACCCACACCCTTGGCGGCCGGCACGGCGCCGGGCTTGGTCAGCTTGAGGTGCAGCCAGGGAATCTGGAACTCACTCATCAGGGCCTCGGCCAGGCGCTCGGCGAAGGTTTCCACCAATTGGTACTGGGACTGCTCGGCAAAGGCCTGGATACGCGCAGATACGCTGGCGTAATCCAGCGCCAGGGTCAGGTCGTCACCGGCCGCGGCCGGGCGATTGTCCCAGGCGAAGCTCAGGTCCAGGCGCAGGCATTGGCGAATCCCGCGCTCCCAGTCGTAGGCCCCGATCACGGTGTCGACTTCCAGGCCTTCGATAAACACTCTGTCCAAGCTCTTCTCCGCAGCACGACAAGGGCGCAATGCCCCGTTAGAATCAGGGCGTCCTCGCCCGGAATAGTTAGCATGTTTTGGTCACTGGCGATTTTCGCCTACCTGCTCGGCTCGCTGTCCTTCGCCATTTTGCTCAGCCGCCTGACGGGAAACCCCGACCCGCGAATGAGTGGCTCCGGCAATGCCGGCGCCACCAACATGTTGCGCCTGGCCGGCAAGAAGCTCGCCGTGCTGACGCTGCTGGGCGACCTGTGCAAAGGCCTGCTGCCCGTGCTGATCGCCAGCCTCGCCGGCCTCACCCTGCAACAGCAGGCCTGGGTGGGCGTATGCGCCGTCCTGGGCCATCTGTTTCCCCTGTACTTTCGCTTCCGCGGTGGCAAAGGCGTCGCCACGGCGGCCGGCATGCTCCTGGGGATCTACCCACCGGCGGCATTGCTGGCCGTGCTCGCCTGGCTGCTGACGTTCTACCTGACCCGCACCAGCTCGCTGGCGGCGCTGATCGCCACGCCGCTTACCCTGCCATTGCTGGCCTGGCAAGAACCGGCGGCGCTGTTGCCGATGAGCGTGCTGACACTGCTGATCGTCTGGCGCCACCGCGGCAATCTACGCGACCTGTTTGCCGGGCGCGAACGGCATTTTTAAATACCCCCGATGAGCCCGGCTCAGGCTAACGCCTTACAACGGCGGCAACTGCTCCATCGGCCAGCGTGCCTGCACGCTGATCGCCAGGCTTTCGTGCTGCCCGGCCTGCAAGCGCTGGCATCCGGCATAGGCGATCATCGCGCCATTGTCGGTGCAGAACTCCGGGCGCGCATAGAACACATCGCCCTTCATGTCGCCGAGCATCTTTTCCAATGAAGCACGCAGTGCCTTGTTGGCGCTGACGCCGCCGGCAATCACCAGGCGCTTCATGCCCGCCTGTTTCAGCGCACGCTTGCACTTGATGGTCAAAGTCTCCACCACGGCCTGCTGGAACGCCAGTGCGATGTCGCAACGGGCTTGCTCGCTGTCGTCCCCGGCGCTGACGCTGTGCTGCCAGGTATTGAGTGCAGAGGTTTTCAGGCCGCTGAAACTGAACATCAGGCCAGGGCGATCGCACATCGGACGCGGGAAGGTGTAACGACCGGCAACGCCTCTTTCAGCGAGACGCGCGATTTCCGGGCCACCGGGATAATTGAGGCCCATCATCTTCGCGGTCTTGTCAAAGGCTTCACCGGCAGCATCGTCCAGGGATTCGCCCAGGAGCGTGTATTGGCCGATCCCATCGACCTGAACCAGCTGCGTATGACCGCCCGAAACCAACAAAGCGACGAACGGGAACTGCGGCGGTGTTTTTTCCAGCATGGGTGCCAGTAAATGACCCTCCATGTGGTGCACGCCGAGTGCCGGAATCCCCCAGGCAAACGCCAGCGCCTGAGCGCAAGAGGCCCCAACCAGAAGGGCTCCGACCAGTCCAGGGCCGGCAGTGTAGGCAATGGCGTCGATCTCGGTCGCAACGCAACCGGCATCGTCCAGCACCTGGCGAATCAACGGCAGCATGCGCTTGACGTGATCACGGCTGGCCAGCTCCGGCACGACGCCGCCATAGGCGCGGTGCAGGTCGATCTGACTGAACAGTGCATCGGCCAAAAGCCCGCGTTCACTGTCGTAAAGTGCGACACCGGTTTCGTCGCAAGAGGTTTCAAGTCCCAGTACTAGCATGGGTTTGCGCCTTGTAGAGGCTGAATTCGAAGGCGCGCATAATAGTCGCCACTCCCCCTCCCGACCAGCGGTTTTCGATCAGAGGCTTTGCATTCCGGGCAATGAGGGGTTAACATCCGCAACCCTTAAAAACCGACGACCTCAGCCGCGAATTTTTTGCGACGAGAACGTTGATCCCGGTAATGAAAGAAGGTAGCTCTGGATGCCAGCCGTCAAAGTAAAAGAGAACGAACCCTTCGACGTAGCTCTGCGTCGTTTCAAGCGCTCCTGCGAAAAAGCCGGTGTTCTGGCTGAAGTTCGTAGCCGCGAATTTTATGAGAAGCCAACTTCCGAGCGTAAGCGTAAAGCAGCAGCCGCTGTTAAGCGTCACGCGAAGAAAGTTCAGCGCGAACAGCGCCGCGCCGTTCGTCTGTACTAATACACAGACGTTCGTAGCAAGCTTCTGCCAAGCCCGGCCCTCAGCCGGGCTGTTGGCATTTGCGGATATCGCTTGATGCTTCATCGTCGACGCCGCACACGCGACCGAGACAACTGCTTCACACGTCAGGACTGGCTCTTCTGCCAGCGGTGCGCGTCTCTTCTGACGAGCCTAACAAGGCTACTGACGAGCACACTTATTCTGTAAGCAGGCGATCAACAGGTCGACTGTGCCCATCGATGAGCTTCCGAGGCCGCCCATAGGCCAAGACCGGACTCCCGGGCAAATTTTCTTCGCCGAATGCTGACGAGCACTAACGTCAGCGATTATTCGGCAGATACACTTCCTGGCAGCTCAAGCGAACAATTGATGGTCAAGCCACTTGATACGTGCGCCTGAGCACTTCACGGGCCCTCATTTACACGCAGTGATGACGAGAACGCCATGGCCGGGCTAATTCCCCAGAGCTTTATTGACGACCTTCTGAACCGCACCGACATCGTCGATGTTGTCAGCTCACGCGTGCAAATGAAGAAAGCGGGCAAGAACTACACCGCCTGCTGCCCGTTCCACAAGGAAAAGACCCCGTCGTTCAGCGTCAGCCCCGACAAGCAGTTCTACTACTGTTTCGGCTGCGGCGCGGGTGGCAATGCCCTCGGCTTCATCATGGACCACGACAACCTGGACTTTCCCCAGGCAGTCGAGGAACTGGCCAAAGCCGCCGGCATGGAAATCCCTCGCGAAGAAAGTGGTCGCCCGCATAAACCCCGGCAACCCACCGACTCGCCGTTGTACCCGCTGCTGACTGCCGCCGCCGACTTCTACCGCCAGGCGCTCAAAAGCCATCCACAGCGCAAAGCCGCCGTCGACTACCTCAAAGGCCGCGGCCTGACCGGTGAAATCGCCCGTGATTTCGGCCTGGGTTTCGCCCCGCCGGGCTGGGACAATCTGTACAAACACCTGAGCAGCGACACCCTCCAGCAAAAAGCCATGATCGACGCCGGCCTGCTGGTGGAAAACGCTGAAACCGGCAAGCGCTATGACCGCTTCCGCGACCGCGTGATGTTCCCGATCCGCGACAGCCGTGGGCGCATCATCGCCTTTGGCGGCAGGGTATTGGGGGACGACAAGCCCAAGTACCTGAACTCCCCGGAAACCCCGGTATTCCACAAAGGCCAGGAACTCTACGGCCTGTTCGAAGCACGCAAAAACAACCGCAACCTCGATGAAATCATCGTGGTCGAAGGCTATATGGACGTGATCGCCCTCGCCCAGCAAGGCCTGCGTAACGCGGTCGCCACTCTCGGCACGGCGACCAGCGAAGAACACATGAAGCGCCTGTTCCGCGTAGTGCCCAGCGTGCTGTTCTGCTTCGACGGCGACCAGGCCGGCCGCAACGCCGCCTGGCGCGCCCTCGAAGCGACGCTGTCGAGCCTGCAGGACGGGCGTCGTGCGCGCTTTTTGTTCCTGCCCGAAGGCGAAGACCCGGATACCCTGGTGCGCGCCGAAGGCACCGATGCATTCCGCGCGCGCATCAACCAACATGCGCAGCCGCTGGCAGACTACTTCTTCCAGCAACTGACCGAAGAGGCCGACCCGCGCTCCCTCGAAGGCAAGGCCCATATGGCCACCCTCGCCGCGCCGCTGATCGACAAGGTACCAGGGGCCAACCTGCGCACCCTGATGCGCCAGCGTCTGCTGGAAATTACCGGTTTAAGCGGCGAAGCGGTCAGCCAGCTGGTGCACAGCGCCCCCCAGGACGCGCCGCCAGCCTACGACCCCGGCATGGATTACGACGCCATGCCGGACTATGCCGATTTCCACCAACCGCACGAAGCCTATGCGCCTCAGCAGGAGTGGACACCGAAGAAACCCGGCGCCGGCGGCAAGAAGTGGGATAAGAAACCCTGGAGCAAGAACGGTAAGCGTGGTGATCGCGACGAGGCCTACGCCCCGCGCACCCCGGTTGCCGTAGAAGCGCCCATGCTGATTGCGCTGCGCACGCTTATTCATCACCCGCAACTGGCGGGCAAGGTCGAGAGCGCCGATCATTTTGCGAACGAAAGCAACAGTTATGCTCAAGTGCTGATCGCCCTGATCGAGGCCGTGCAGAAAAATCCTAAGCTAAACTCTATTCAACTGATGGCTCGTTGGCACGGCACAGAGCAAGGCCGCTTGTTGAAAGTCCTCGCGGAAAAGGAGTGGCTAATTGACGGCGACAACCTTGAACAACAGTTTTTAGACACCATTACTAGGTTATCCGCGGGTCAGCATACGCAGACCCTCGATGAACTGATCAAGAGAGCGCGGCAGCCGGGATTATCGGCTGACGAGCAAATTCAGATAGCAAAACAGATGCGCGACCTCTTAAAACAGAACGTTTGCACATCAAACCCGACCTCAGCTGGCGTGTGAGGTCATAGCTCGGGTATAATCCTCGGCTTGTTTTTTGCCCGCCAAGACCTTCAGTGGATAGGGTGTTATGTCCGGAAAAGCGCAACAGCAGTCTCGTATCAAAGAGTTGATCACCCTTGGTCGTGAGCAGAAGTATCTGACTTACGCAGAGGTCAACGATCACCTGCCTGAGGATATTTCAGATCCAGAGCAGGTGGAAGACATCATCCGCATGATTAATGACATGGGGATCCCCGTACACGAGAGTGCTCCGGATGCGGACGCCCTTATGTTGGCCGACGCCGATACCGACGAGGCAGCCGCTGAAGAAGCCGCTGCAGCGCTGGCCGCGGTGGAGACCGACATCGGTCGCACGACTGACCCTGTGCGCATGTATATGCGTGAAATGGGTACCGTCGAGTTGCTGACGCGCGAAGGCGAGATCGAAATCGCCAAGCGTATTGAAGAGGGTATCCGTGAAGTGATGGGCGCCATCGCGCACTTCCCTGGCACGGTTGACCACATTCTCTCCGAGTACACTCGCGTCACCACCGAAGGTGGCCGCCTGTCCGACGTCCTGAGCGGTTATATCGACCCGGACGACGGCATCGCGCCGCCTGCTGCCGAAGTACCGCCGCCTGTCGATGCCAAAGCCGCGAAAGCGGACGACGACTCCGACGACGACGAGGCTGAAGCCAGCACCGATGACGAAGAGGAAGCCGAAAGCGGTCCAGACCCGATTATTGCTGCCCAGCGTTTCGGTGCGGTTTCCGATCAAATGGAAATCACCCGCAAGGCACTGAAAAAGCACGGCCGCTCCAACAAGCAGGCAATCGCCGAACTGTTGGCCCTGGCTGAGCTGTTCATGCCAATCAAGCTGGTCCCGAAGCAATTCGAAGGCCTGGTTGAGCGCGTTCGCAGTGCCCTTGAGCGCCTGCGTGCACAAGAGCGGGCGATCATGCAGCTATGTGTGCGTGATGCACGCATGCCGCGCACCGACTTCCTGCGCCAGTTCCCGGGCAACGAAGTTGACGAAAGCTGGAGCGATGCGCTGGCCAAGGGCAAGTCGAAGTACGCCGAAGCCATTGGTCGCCTGCAGCCGGACATCATCCGTTGCCAGCAGAAGCTGACCGCGCTTGAGAACGAAACCGGTCTGACGATTGCCGAGATCAAGGACATCAACCGCCGCATGTCGATCGGTGAGGCCAAGGCCCGCCGCGCGAAGAAGGAGATGGTTGAAGCGAACTTGCGTCTGGTGATCTCCATCGCCAAGAAGTACACCAACCGTGGCTTGCAGTTCCTCGACCTGATCCAGGAAGGCAACATCGGCCTGATGAAGGCGGTGGACAAGTTCGAATACCGTCGCGGCTACAAGTTCTCGACTTATGCCACCTGGTGGATCCGTCAGGCGATCACTCGCTCGATTGCCGACCAGGCCCGCACCATCCGTATTCCGGTGCACATGATCGAGACCATCAACAAGCTCAACCGTATTTCCCGGCAGATGCTGCAGGAAATGGGTCGTGAACCGACCCCGGAAGAGCTGGGTGAACGCATGGAAATGCCTGAGGATAAGATCCGCAAGGTATTGAAGATCGCTAAAGAGCCGATCTCCATGGAAACCCCGATCGGTGATGACGAAGACTCCCACCTGGGTGACTTCATCGAAGACTCGACCATGCAGTCGCCAATCGATGTCGCCACTGTTGAGAGCCTTAAGGAAGCGACTCGCGACGTACTGTCCGGCCTCACTGCCCGTGAAGCCAAGGTACTGCGCATGCGTTTCGGCATCGACATGAATACCGACCACACCCTTGAGGAAGTCGGTAAGCAGTTTGACGTGACCCGCGAGCGGATCCGTCAGATCGAAGCCAAGGCGTTGCGCAAGTTGCGCCACCCGACGCGAAGCGAGCATCTGCGCTCCTTCCTCGACGAGTGATCCCAGAACCCCCGGCCCAGGCCGGGGGTTTTGCTATCCACTAGATAAAAACTCCCCGCAATACTCCTCCCCTGAAATGCCCGTCTACACTCGAACCATTCCCCGTGCCATAACGAGACCGTTATGCCCAGATTGCCGACCGTGATACTGCTGTCGCTGCTGACCTGGACCGCAACGGCTGGCGCGTTGACTCTTACTGATGATGAGCGTAGCTGGCTGACGGACCATCAGGAGCTGAGTCTTGGGGTGGATGCCTCATGGCCCCCCTTTGAATACCGCGATGAAGATGGCCGCTACCACGGCTTGTCGGCGGACTACGTGCGCCTGATCCAGGACCGCCTGGGCGTGCGGATAAAGCTGGTCGAGTCACCGAGTTGGAGCGCGGTCCTGGAAATGGCTCGAAACAATCAGCTCAACCTTATCCCCAGCATCATGTCGACCCCGGAACGCCAGCATTACCTGGCCTTCACCCGGCCTTATATCGACTTCCCGATGGTGATTCTTGCCCACGAAGGCGGTGCACGGCCGCGCAACCTCAAGGACCTTTACGGGCTGAAAGTTGCCGTGGTGGAAAACTACGCGCCCCACGAGTTGCTGCGCACCCATCACCCCGATCTCAATCTGGTGGCGCTGCCTAATGTCAGCTCGACGCTGCAAGCCCTGGCAACCGGTGAAGTCGACGCGGTGGTCAGCGACCTGGCGTCCAGTGTCTGGAGCCTGCGTGAACTCAAGCTCGACGGCCTGTACGTGAGTGGCGAAACGCCTTACCGCTATCAGCTGGCGATGGGTGTCCCACGGGACGACAAGATGCTGGTGGGCATCCTGGACAAAGTCCTCGCCGACCTGAGCCCAACCGAAACTGACGCCATCCAGCAACATTGGGTAGGCAGTGCCACCGATAACCGTACCTTCTGGAACGACCTGTTGATGTATGGCCTGCCCACCGTGCTGTTGTTGAGCACCGTATTGGCCATCGTGATTCGGATCAATCGCCGGCTCAGCTCGGAAATTTCCCGCCGGGTCGCCCTTGAACAGGAACTGCGTAGCAGTGAATACCACTACCGCGGCCTGGTGGAGAGCTTGTCGGCCATTGCCTGGGAAGCCAGCATCAGCGACTTCACTTACAGCTACGTATCGCCCCACGCCGAGGACCTTCTCGGCTATCCACGCGCCCACTGGCTGATTCCCGGCTTCTGGCGCAACATCATTCACCCCGCCGACCTGACCCGCGCCGAAACCTATTGTTATCGCGAAACCCGCGCCAACCGCGATCACAGCGTCGATTACCGGGTGATCACCGCCGATGGCCGCTGCCTGTGGGTGCGTGACATCGTCAGCCTGATCGAACACGGTCATGAACCGGTACTGCGCGGCCTCATGATTGATATCAGCGAAGCCAAGCGCACCGAAGAGGCCTTGCAGCTTTCCGAGCAGAAGTTTGCTTCAGTGTTCCAGCAGTGTCCGGACATCCTGGTCATTGCTCGGCTGTCCGATGGCTGCCTGCTGGAGGTCAATAAAGCCTTTGAAGATCAAATTGGCTTAACGGCCGCCCAGGTGATTGGTCGCAAAGGCACGGAGCTGGATATATGGGGTATACCGGGCATCGGCCCTGAATTGCTGAAGCGAGTCCAGAACACCAGTATCCACAACCTGGAAATGCCCTTCCTGCGCAGCAACGGTCAAGCCTTTACCGGGCTCATCTCTGCAGCGCCGTTCCAACTCGATACGGTCGAAGCCATTGTGGTCGTGGTACGCGATATCACCCAGCTCAAGGAAACCCAGCAACAGTTGCAGACCTCCGAAGAGAAGTTTGCCAAAGCCTTCCATGCATCACCCGATGGCCTGCTGCTCAGCCGTCAGCACGATGGCCTGCTGATTGAAGTCAACGAGGGTTTCAGCCGCATTACCGGCTTCGCCGCTGCAACCTCTCTTGACCAATCGACCCTGGAACTGGGTATCTGGGTCGACCTTAACGAGCGTAAACACATGCTGGAGCTGATGCACCGTGACGGGTTTGTCCGCGACTTCATTTGCCATATACGTCGCGCCGACGGGCAGATCCGCCTCTGCGAAGTCTCCAGTCGACCGTTGCCCATCGGCGATGACGACTGCATGCTGACCATTGCCCGCGATATCACCGAACGTCAGCTGATGCAGGAAAAACTGCAACAGGCCGCCACCGTCTTCGAGAGCACCGCCGAAGGCGTGTTGATCACCGATACCCGGCAAAACATCAGCGCCGTCAACCGCGCCTTCAGCGAGATCACCGGTTACAGCGAAGCCGAGGCCCTCGGCCAAACCCCGCGCCTGCTCGCCTCCGGCCTGCACGACAGCGCGTTCTACGCAGCGATGTGGCACCAATTGACAGCCCAGGGTCATTGGCAGGGCGAGATATCCAACCGTCGCAAGAACGGGGCGCTGTACCCCAGCTGGCTGACCATCAGCGCCGTGCGCAACCCCGATCAATTGATCACGCACTTTGTCGCCGTGTTTGCCGACATCTCCAGCCTCAAGTTGGCCCAGGCGCGCCTCGACTATCAGGCACACCACGATCCGCTGACCGGCCTGCCCAACCGCACGCTGTTTGAGAACCGGCTGCAGGCCGCCCTCAACGGTCATCAGGAAACCGGTAAACAGGGCGCGGTGCTGTTTCTTGACCTGGACCGCTTCAAGCACATCAATGACAGCCTCGGCCACCCTGTCGGCGACCTGCTGCTCAAAGACATCGCCGTGCGCCTCAAGGAACAACTGCGTGACATCGACACCGTCGCCCGCCTGGGCGGCGACGAATTCATCATCCTGCTGCCCGGCCTGCAACACGCCAATGATGCCGCGTACCTGGCAAATAAACTGCTGGCCTGCTTCACCCTGCCGTTCCAGGCCGGTGAACACGAGTTCTTTATCAGCGCCAGCATCGGCACCAGCCTGTACCCGCAGGACGGCACCGACGTCGCCACGCTGGTCAAAAATGCCGATGCCGCGATGTACCGTTCCAAGGCCAAGGGCCGTAACCGGGTCGAACACTACACCCGTGATCTCACCGCCCAGGCCAAGGAGCGCGTCGCCCTGGAGCACGAACTGCGTCGCGCCATCGAGCGTGACGAGTTGAGCCTCTACTACCAACCCAAACGAAGCCTCAAGACCCAGGCACTGATTGGCGCCGAAGCCTTGATCCGCTGGCATCACCCGACTTTTGGCGACGTACCGCCTGAACACTTCATCGCCCTGGCCGAAGAGAACGGCATGATCCTGCAGATTGGCGACTGGGTCCTGGAGCAGGCCTGTCGACAACTGCACGCCTGGCAAGGCACGTACCACGACTTCGGCTCGCTATCGGTCAACCTTGCCGGGGCGCAACTGCGCCATCCCAATCTGCTGACTCGCATTGAGCAGCTGTTGCGCGACTACCACCTGGCCCCCGGCTGCCTGCAACTGGAGATCACCGAAAACTTCATCATGAGCCAGGCCGAAGAAGCCCTGGAAGTGCTGCACCAGCTCAAACACCTGGGGGTGCAACTGGCAATCGATGACTTCGGTACTGGCTACTCGTCCCTCAGCTACCTCAAACGCCTGCCGCTGGATTTCCTGAAGATCGACCAATCCTTCGTCCGCGGCCTGCCCGATGACCCCCACGACGCCGCCATCGTGCGCGCCATCATCGCCCTGGGCCACAGCATGCAATTCACCATCATCGCCGAAGGCGTGGAAAACACCGCGCAACAAGCTTTCCTGGCCGCAGAAGGGTGCGAGCAAATGCAAGGCTACATCGTCAGCCTGCCCCTGCCACCCGAGCTTTTTGCAGCTTCCTTTCTTCGTAGACGCATTGAGGATTTTTCGGATAGCACAGTAGAGAAACCATCGCTATAATCCGCGACCTGTTAAGGGCCTATAGCTCAGTTGGTCAGAGCAGAGGACTCATAATCCTTTGGTCCACGGTTCAAGTCCGTGTGGGCCCACCAACTCCAAAGCCGCGCATTGCGCGGCTTTCGCGTTTCTGCGGTTTGGAAACTCACCGCCCTCAAAACTGCCAAAAACCGCCTTCCGTCCACAATTCGTCCAATTTCATTTTTGAACAGCCTGTTTTTTAACTCATCCTCTTCCTTCCTTCTCTCAAAAATCCGACCCAGGTAATTCAACGAAACGACCTCCGCTATGTGCCCAGGACTTAAATTCAAGATAAACGGAGCTACGGTTTGGCCGAACAGTTCTCGCCTGTCGGCACGCGTGCTCAATGCGACGCAAAGGGTTTGATCAACGTCGATTGAAATCTTGGAAGACCCTTAGATTTACGCCAGGAATGCTCCACGAAAATGTCACGAGATCGTTCTCTGCTGCCCAATGCGCGGAAAGTCACCCATGATCGGCAATACTTTGATTGCGGGTTGCCGACACGTCCTAAAACAACGTGAGCAAGAAGTCGGGCTAGCGATTCATCGCGAAATGAAATGGAACTGGCCGCAAGCGCCGTCATGTCGGACGCCTCGCCAAACCCAGTTTTTTAAAACTGTAAATGAGTTGTTCCTACACAAACTGGAACAACTGAACATGTTTGAATACCTGCAATTCCTCGCTCTTTACCTAGCCATCGAAGCTAAGCCCTACATTCCTCTGATGCAGATCATCAGCACGTCCGTAGCGACCTTGGCCGGATTGTTCACCATTGCCAATGTAATCCATCATTGGTGATTTCGTGCCCCCACCGGACCCCGGTGGGGGCTCAACAGAATACTAACTGCCTAACACCGCTCGGACGTAACCGTGCGACCAAGTCATCTGCGTGACTGACCTGGTCGGCATGTTGGCTAGCTCAAATCATGCAGGTCTCGCCCGAGAGGCTGGCTCAAAGACCACTCAGAAAACTTTACCCTCAACCCTTGCCGGTTCGGTGTGCAGCACATAGGGCCAACCCTATAGCGTTGTGCGTCTGGAAATGCAGCAAGCCTGAGCAATGGCCAAGTCATGCCGTCTGTGGAGTATTGCAAGCGCAGCACTCCATCGGAAACGGTCACACGAAGCCAAAAATCGGTTGGGTCGCCAGAAAAGCAACTGGGCGCCCAATCCGACGTACCTTGTGTCAGCACGCTACTGATCATTGGCATTCCATCGTTATATTCTATCCCTGCTTTGAGCCAGGTCTCTTCATTGAGCCTGACCATAACTCCCGCTTGGTCATAGAGCTCGCGAAAATCAGCGTTAACTCTGACTTGAGCGGTAAAGCCTCCAGTGGTCGCAATCCCCAGGAAATGTCCGCTGTCTCGAGTGAACCCATAATGAGTTTCACGCCAAAAATCGGTTTGGAAATCAGTAAACACTTCTAAAGAGTTGTCAGCAAAGCGTTGGCAACGTCTCGGTTTATTCAGCCATTTAGCAGCCTGCCAAATTGACGCTTCAACGTTCTGACTGACCACTTCAATCTGTTTTTTATCCACCATGCTACCCCCTCCATTGATTTGCTGAATCCCGCGCTGCAAACCAGTTTGCCACTCATGACCATCTAGCCGTGCAGACTGTATCAAGCTCATGATCGCCGCTCGTTTGTCGGTGTAAGCGAATCTATTTTCGGACAGAGGTTTGCGTTGAGACTATGGCTGAGTGCGATGACTCTTCAGCCATTACCTGCTGCCCGATACAAGCCTGTAACATGCCCGCCCATTGCCGCCCGTCACGGAGCCTCCCTTGCCTGTCCTGGATGAAATTGATCGTCAGTTGATCGCCGCGCTGCAGATCAACGCCCGCGAAAGCGTAGCCATGCTTGCCCGACAGTTGGGCATTGCGCGCACCACGGTGACGTCGCGTCTGGCGCGCCTGGAGAAAACCCAGGTGATCACCGGTTATGGCGTGCGCCTCGGGCAACGCGTGGTGGATGGCGGGCTACAGGCGTATGTCGGGATTACCGTCCAGGCGCGTTCGGGCAAGGAAGTGCTGCGCAGGCTCAGCGCCATGGCCCAGGTGCAGCAGTTATGCGCGGTGAGCGGCGAATTCGATTATGTGGCCTGGCTGCGCACCGATTCGCCGGAGCAGCTTGATCAGTTGCTGGACCAGATCGGCAGCGTCGACGGCGTGGAGAAAACCACCACCTCGATCATCCTCAGCAATAAATTGGATCGTGGCCAACCAATCTGACCGCCAATCTCGTCACTTTGACTAAAAACAGTTCATTACGACGACAGTTTGCGTCTTATTAACGGACGCAACGCTCCCTAAACTGGCTGCCATCTTTTCCTATACTCAACGGGTCGCCCCGTCGAGTCGCCAGTAAGGTCAGCCATGAGCATTCCGTCCAGTACACTCAGCAAGCCCCATCGCCACCCTGCAGACGGTAAAAAACCCATCACCATCTTCGGCCCGGATTTTCCGTTCGCCTTCGATGACTGGATCGAGCACCCCGCCGGCCTCGGCAGCATTCCCGCCGAGCACCATGGCGCGGAAGTGGCGATTGTCGGCGCGGGGATCGCCGGGCTGGTGGCCGCCTATGAGCTGATGAAACTGGGACTCAAACCTGTGGTGTACGAAGCCTCGAAAATGGGCGGCCGTCTGCGCTCCCAGGCCTTCGAAGGCGCCGAAGGCATCATCGCCGAGTTGGGTGGCATGCGTTTCCCGGTGTCGTCCACCGCGTTTTACCACTACGTCGACAAGCTCGGCCTGGAAACCAAACCGTTTCCCAACCCGCTCACTCCGGCCTCCGGCAGCACCGTGATCGACCTCGAAGGCGAAACCCATTACGCACAAAAGCTCTCCGACTTGCCTGCACTGTTCCAGGAAGTGGCTGACGCCTGGGCCGATGCCCTGGAAGCCGGCTCGCAGTTCGGCGATATCCAGCAAGCCATCCGCGACCGCGATGTGCCGCGCCTGAAAGCACTCTGGAACAAGCTGGTGCCGCTGTGGGACGACCGCACCTTCTACGACTTCGTCGCCACCTCCAAGGCCTTTGCAAAGTTGTCGTTCCATCACCGTGAAGTGTTCGGCCAGGTCGGTTTCGGCACTGGTGGCTGGGACTCCGACTTTCCCAACTCGATGCTGGAAATCTTTCGCGTGGTGATGACCAACTGCGACGACCACCAACACCTGGTGGTCGGCGGCGTGGCGCAAGTACCCATGGGCATCTGGCGCCATGTACCGGAGCGCTGCGCCCACTGGCCGGCCGGCACCAGCCTCAGCTCGCTGCACAGCGGCGCGCCTCGCGCGGGGGTCAAGCGTATTGCCCACGCGGCGGATGGCCGTTTCGCGGTGACCGACAACTATGGCGACACCCGCGAATACGCAGCCGTACTGACCACCTGCCAGAGCTGGCTGCTGACCACCCAGATCGAGTGCGACGAAAGCCTGTTCTCGCAAAAGATGTGGATGGCCCTGGACCGTACACGCTACATGCAATCGTCGAAAACCTTCGTGATGGTCGACCGCCCGTTCTGGAAAGACAAAGACCCGGAAACCGGCCGCGACCTGATGAGCATGACGCTCACCGACCGCCTGACCCGCGGCACTTACCTGTTCGACAACGGTGACGACAAGCCGGGGGTGATCTGCCTGTCGTATTCGTGGATGAGCGACGCACTGAAAATGCTGCCGCAGCCTATCGATAAACGCGTGAAACTGGCGCTCGACGCCTTGAAGAAGATCTATCCGAAAGTCGATATCAAGGCGCGCATCATCGGTGACCCGATCACCGTGTCCTGGGAGGCCGACCCGCACTTCCTCGGCGCGTTCAAAGGTGCCCTGCCCGGCCACTATCGCTACAACCAGCGGATGTATGCGCACTTCATGCAGAAGGACATGCCCGCCGAACAACGTGGGATTTTTATCGCCGGGGACGATGTTTCATGGACGCCCGCCTGGGTCGAAGGCGCAGTACAGACTTCGCTGAACGCCGTATGGGGCATCATGACTCACTTCGGCGGCAGCACTCACGCCGAGAACCCAGGCCCAGGTGACGTATTCGATGAAATCGGGCCGATCAGCCTGCCCGAGTAAGGAGCCAAGCCATGCGTGTCGCCCTGTATCAATGCCCGCCGCTACCGCTGGATGTGGCCGCTAATCTCAAGCGTCTGCACCAATTGGCGCATGAGGCCACCGACGCCGATGTCCTGGTGCTGCCGGAAATGTTCCTCACCGGCTACAACATCGGTGCCGAGGCGGTCGGCGCCTTGGCCGAGGCGCAGGATGGGGAGTCTGCGCAAGCCATTGCCGAAATCGCGCAAAACGCCGGGCTGGCCATTCTCTACGGCTACCCGGAGCGCGCCGGCGATGGGCAGATCTACAACGCCATACAGTTGATCGACGCCCACGGCCAGCGCTTGTGCAATTACCGCAAGACCCATCTGTTCGGCGACCTGGATCATACGATGTTCAGCGCCGGCGACGATGACGCCCCGCTGGTGGCACTCAATGGCTGGAAGCTGGGGTTCCTGATCTGCTACGACCTGGAGTTCCCGGAAAACACCCGGCGCCTGGCCCTGGCCGGCGCCGAACTGATCCTGGTGCCCACCGCCAATATGGTGCCGTTCGACTTTGTCGCCGACGTCACCGTGCGGGCGCGGGCCTTTGAAAACCAGTGCTACGTGGCCTACGCCAATTATTGCGGACACGAAGGTGAGATTCAGTACTGTGGGCAAAGCAGTATCGCCGCGCCGAATGGCCAGCAAATCGCCTTGGCCGGCCTGGATGAAGCCTTGATTGTCGGCACGCTGGAGCGCCAAGCAATCCTCGACGCCCGCACCGCCAACGACTACCTGCAAGACCGCCGTCCCGAGCTGTACGGAGCGCTGAACAAGCCCTGAGCCAGCGGGTTTACCAGCGGTTTGTTAGCATAGCCACTTCCTACGTTTTGGAAGTGCCCATGTCTGCGCCGGTCTACCCTCACTCCTTGCATCTGACCCTGCCCAATGGTCTGCGGGTTTCCCTGCGTCACGCGCCGCGCTTGAAGCGTTGCGCGGCAGCGTTAAGGGTGGCGGCCGGTAGCCACGACGTGCCATTGGCCTGGCCTGGGCTGGCGCATTTTCTTGAGCATCTATTATTTCTCGGCACAAAGCGTTTTCCTACGGCCGAAGGGTTGATGGCTTACGTGCAGCGCCATGGCGGCCAGGTGAACGCCAGTACCCGCGAGCGCACTACGGACTTCTTTTTTGAACTGCCCGTGCCGACTTTCGCCGATGGCCTGGATCGATTGGCGGACATGCTGACTCATCCGCGTTTGGCGATGGACGATCAACTGCGCGAGCGTGAGGTGCTGCACGCGGAATTTGTCGCCTGGTCCCAGGATGCCAAGGCGCAGCAGCAGGTGGCGCTGCTGGAAGGCTTGGCGGCGGATCATCCGCTGCGCGGCTTTCATGCGGGCAACCGCGACAGTCTGCCGGTGGAGCGTGAGGCCTTTCAGCAAGCGCTGCAGGAATTCCACGCGCACTTCTATCAGAGCGGGCAAATGACCTTGAGCCTTGCCGGCCCGCAATCACGGGTAGAGCTCGAAGCCCTGGCGCGGCGGTTCAGCGAGCAACTGACCGCCGGGCCTTTGCATCCTCAGGCTGCTCCACCTGCATTGATGCAGGGCCAGGTGCACCGCTATCAACACTGCGCCGATCAGTATCTGCATCACGTCATCGCCTGCGACGCGCCGCGTGACGCATTGGATTTTCTGTGTACCTGGCTCAATGCCCCGGCATCCGGCGGCCTGCTCGCCGAGCTGAAAGCACGCGGGCTGGCCACGGCCGTGCAGGCGTCGGTGCTGTACCACTTCGCCGGGCAAGCGCTGCTGGATATCGACGTTACGCTCAACATCGACGACGTATCGACGACACAGATCGAGGCGCTGCTGCACGACTGGCTGAGCTTTTTCGCACACAGCGACTGGGCGCCACTGCGCGAAGAATTCGCCCTGCTCAACGCTCGTCAACAACAGGTCCAGGGCGCCCTGGCATTAGCCCGAAACGACAGCGAAGACCTTTCGGAAGCGGGCGTGGCCGCGCTCAAGGCCGTGCTCGATTCGCTGCACCTGCCGCCCGCCGAACACCAATGGCAACTGCCGCCGAACAACCCGTTCCTGCGCCCACCGATAGAGGAGGAGCGCGCCGGCCTGATACGCGGCCAAACCAGCGCCCACCGTGGCTTGCGCACCTTTGCTCAGGACCGCACACGCGGCCGGCGTGAAGCGTCGGCGCTGACCTTCAGCCAGGCCCTGGCGGACGACAGCGACGAAGGCGCGCTGTACGTACACTGGCGATTTGATGCGCTGGCGCCAGTCGGGCTGGAAAGTGCCCATCAGACCTTGCGTGAAAACGCTCGCCAGGCTGGCGTCGAATTGTCATTCGATACCGCCGGTAATGAAGGGTGGGTCAAGATGGTCGGCCTGCACGCCCCCATGCCTGCCGTGCTCGACGCATTGGCGCACAGCCTCGCTCAACCCTGCGAGACACCTGCGCCCCCAACCCCGATGATCGCCATCCGCGAGTTGCTCAAGGCGCTACCGGCATGCTGCACCGGCGCCCCTTGCGAACCCCGTGCAACGCCCGCGTCATGGAGCTCTGCACGCTGGCACGGGCTCGGCCTGGGTCTACCCGCCGCCTGTGAAGCACTGATAAAAACCGCTGCCGCCCGGCTGCCGGGGCAACCCACACGCCTTCAAACCGTGCCCCCAACCGCCAGCGCCCAACGCGTGTGGCATGAAGTCAAAACCGACACCACCGAAGCGGCCCTGCTGCTGTTTTGCCCGACACCAAGCCAGACCCTGGCCGATGAAGCCTCATGGCGCCTGCTCGCTCATCGGCTGCAGGGGCCGTTCTACCAGCGCCTGCGGGTAGAGCTGCAAATCGGCTATGCGGTGTTCAGCGGCATCCGGCAGATCAACGGACAAACCGGCCTGCTGTTGGGTGTGCAATCGCCTACCGTGTCGCTGGAGGGGATCGTAGATCACCTGCGAGCGTTCCTCGCCGACTTGCCGACGCTGATTGAAGACAGCGACGACACGGGCAACCTGGCCCTGGCGCAGCAGTTTTCAGCCCAGACGCTTCCCACCTCCCAAGCCGCCGAACTGTTGTGGCACGCGCACCTGGCCGGCCATCCGTCGGGTTACCTGGAGCAGCTCCAACACCTTGTCCAGAACCGTACACGCGACGATCTGCACTACGCGGCGCGGCAATTGAACGACGCGGCAGGCGGCTGGCACTGCGTTGCCAATGGCCCTTCCATCGGCGAGGCCTGGAAGGCGGTGGGCTGATCATTGCCAACCCTGCAACAGGCTTTTTCCATCAAGACAGCGCTAACTTGATCAGAATTGCGTAACATTCCCACGCACACATCTGAACATCTCCGTCTGGAGGTGGACTATATGTATTACTTGGTAGTAAACGTCCCATCCCTTCGTAGGAGTAAGAATATGACTTGGTCCAAACCTGCTTACACTGATCTGCGCATCGGCTTCGAAGTCACCATGTACTTCGCCAGCCGTTAATCCGCTGGGTAATACAACGCCTCGGTTCGCCCGGGGCGTTTTTGTTTTGAGCTTTGCGTGATGGAGCAATCATGTTTGTCCAGATTCTAGGTTCTGCCGCCGGCGGTGGTTTCCCACAGTGGAATTGCAACTGCGTGAACTGCGCAGGTTTTCGTAACGGCAGCCTGCGGGCGCAGTCGCGGACCCAGTCGTCTATCGCGATCTCCGATGATGGCGTCAATTGGGTGCTGTGCAACGCCTCCCCGGATATTCGCGCGCAACTGCAAGGGTTTGCGCCGATGCAACCTGGCCGCGCCCTGCGCGATACCGGTATCGGCGCGATCATCCTGATGGACAGCCAGATCGACCACACCACCGGCCTGTTGAGCCTGCGCGAAGGCTGCCCGCACCCGGTGTGGTGCACCGACATGGTCCATGAAGACCTGAGCACCGGCTTCCCGCTGTTTACCATGCTCACCCACTGGAACGGCGGCCTGGCCTGGAACCGTATCGAGCTGGATGCCAGCTTCAGCATCCCGGCCTGCCCGAACCTGCGCTTTACCCCGCTGCCGCTGCGCAGCGCCGCACCGCCCTACTCGCCGCATCGCTTCGATCCTCACCCGGGCGACAACATCGGCCTGATCGTCGAAGACCTGCGCACCGGCGGCAAATTGTTCTATGCACCGGGGTTGGGCAAGGTCGACGCGCCGTTGCTGGAGATCATGGCCGGCAGCGATTGCCTGCTGGTGGACGGCACAATGTGGGACGACGATGAAATGCAGCGCCGCGGCGTAGGCACCCGCACCGGGCGCGAAATGGGCCACCTGGCGCAGAACGGCCCCGGCGGCATGCTTGAAGTGCTTGAGCAGCTACCCAAGCAGCGCAAGGTGCTTATCCACATCAACAACACCAACCCTATCCTCGATGAAGACTCCCCCGAGCGCGCGGAGCTGGTACGGCGCAATGTCGAAGTGGCTTACGACGGCATGAGCATCCAATTGTAGGAGCAACGCAAATGACTGACACACCGCTGACGCCCGCCGAGTTTGAAGCGGCCTTGCGGGCCAAGGGCGCCTTCTACCATATCCATCACCCCTACCATGTGGCGATGTATGAAGGCCGCGCCAGCCGCGAACAGATCCAGGGCTGGGTCGCCAACCGCTTCTACTACCAGGTGAACATTCCCCTGAAGGACGCCGCGATCCTGGCCAACTGCCCGGACCGCGAGATTCGTCGTGAGTGGATTCAACGCCTGCTCGACCATGACGGCGCGCCCGGCGAAGACGGCGGCATCGAAGCCTGGCTGCGCCTGGGCCAGGCGGTCGGCCTCGACCCCGACCAACTGCGTTCCCAGGAATTGGTGCTGCCCGGCGTGCGGTTTGCGGTGGATGCCTACGTCAACTTCGCCCGTCGCGCCAGTTGGCAGGAGGCTGCCAGCAGCTCGTTGACCGAACTGTTCGCGCCGCAGATCCATCAGTCGCGCCTCGACAGCTGGCCGCAGCACTATCCGTGGATCGACCCGACCGGCTACGAATATTTCCGTACCCGCCTGGGCCAGGCACGTCGCGATGTCGAGCACGGCCTGGCGATCACCCTGCAGCACTACACCACCCGTGAAGGCCAGGAGCGCATGCTGGAAATTCTCCAGTTCAAGCTGGACATCCTGTGGAGCATGCTCGACGCCATGAGCATGGCCTATGAACTCAAACGCCCGCCCTATCACAGCGTGACCGAGCAGCGGGTCTGGCATAAAGGGATCGCCCTATGACCTTTGATCGCAGCAAAATACCGACCTGGCGCCCGGGCTACCGCTATCAATACGAGCCGGCGCAAAAAGGCCATGTGCTGCTCTATCCCGAGGGCATGATCAAGCTCAACGATAGCGCGGCGTTGATCGGCGGTTTGATCGATGGCGAGCGCGACGTGGCCGCGATCATCGCCGAGCTGGATAAACAATTTCCTGGTGTGCCTGAGCTCGGTGACGACATCGAGCAATTCATGGAGGTCGCCCGTGCTGAGCACTGGATCACCCTTGCCTGAAAAGCCAGCCATTGGTCTGCCGCTGTGGCTGCTGGCCGAGCTGACCTACCGCTGCCCGTTGCAGTGCCCGTACTGTTCCAACCCGCTGGACTTCGCCGAGCAGGGTAAGGAACTGAGCACCGAACAGTGGATCAAGGTCTTTCGCGAAGCCCGCGAGATGGGCGCCGCGCAGTTGGGTTTTTCCGGTGGTGAGCCGCTGGTGCGCCAAGACCTCGCGGAATTGATCGCCGAGGCGCGCAAGCTGGGGTTCTACACCAACCTGATCACCTCCGGCATCGGCCTGACCGAGCAGAAAATCAGCGATTTCAAGAAGGCCGGTCTGGACCATATCCAGATCAGCTTCCAGGCCAGCGATGAACAGGTGAACAACCTGCTGGCCGGCTCGAAAAAAGCCTTCGCGCAAAAGCTGGAAATGGCCCGTGCGGTGAAAGCCCACGGCTACCCGATGGTGCTGAACTTCGTCACCCATCGGCACAATATCGACAAGATCGACCGCATCATCGAGCTGTGCATCGCGCTGGAAGCGGACTTCGTCGAACTTGCCACCTGCCAGTTCTACGGCTGGGCGCAGCTCAACCGTGTGGGGTTATTGCCCACTCAGGAGCAACTGGTACGCGCCGAACGCATCACCAACGAATACCGCGCCAAGCTTGAAGCCGAAGGCCACCCGTGCAAGCTGATCTTCGTGACGCCGGATTATTACGAGGAGCGCCCTAAAGCCTGCATGAACGGCTGGGGCAGTATTTTTCTGACAGTCACACCGGACGGCACCGCCCTGCCCTGTCACGGCGCCCGACAGATGCCGGTGCAATTTCCCAACGTGCGCGACCACAGCATGCAACACATCTGGTACGACTCGTTTGGCTTCAACCGCTTTCGCGGCTACGACTGGATGCCCGAGCCGTGCCGTTCATGCGATGAAAAGGAAAAGGACTTCGGCGGCTGCCGATGCCAGGCCTTCATGCTCACGGGGGATGCGAGCAATGCAGACCCGGTGTGCAGCAAGTCCGAGCATCACGGCATCATCCTTAACGCGCGGGAAGAAGCCGAACACGCCACCCAGACCATCGAGCAACTGGCCTTTCGCAATGAGCGCAACTCACGGCTCATCGCAAAAGGCTAAGGGCCTCAACGCTTGGCGATGATGTACACCGCGTGGATGATGCCTGGGAAGTAACCGCACAAGGTCAGCAGAATGTTCAGCCAGAACGCGCCGCCGAAGCCTACTTGCAGGAACACACCCAGTGGCGGCAGCAAAATGGCGATGATGATACGAATGAAATCCATGGGTCAGCTCCAGAAAATCGGCTCGTGTGAGCCGTGTAGCTAATCGACCTTGGGGGTTCGTGAGGGTTCAGTGAATTCTGGCATTGCGCCATCCTGTAATAAGCAGACAAAAAAACGCCCCCAGCCAAAATAATCAGGCTGGAGGCGCCGCGTATGCCGCGAGACGGTTCAGGAATAAGAGATTAAACGGCGATGCCCTTGCGGCATTGCAGTTGCGCGGTGCGCACGCGGGAAAACGCGCGGGCCAGGCGCAGGAGCATTTCGTCGATGTTGCTTTTGCTCACGGTGAGCGCCGGGGTGAAGCGCAGGCAGTCGGGTTGCGGCGCAGTGAGGATCAGGCCTTCGTGCAGGGCGGCTTTTACCACGGCATCTGCGCAATCATCCGACAAGGTCAGGCCCCACATCAGGCCCTGGCCACGCAGTTGGCCGTGATCGTAGCGATGAGCCAGGCGCGCCAGCCCTTCGCCCAGATACAGACCGGACTCGCGCACATGCTCAAGAAAGCCGTGTTCCAGCACCGCGTCGAGTACCGCCGCGCCGGCCGACGCCATCAGCGCGTTGCCATGATGGGTGCCGTCCAACTCACCCACTTCAAAACAGCATGCGTTGCCGCGTGCCAACAGTGCCGCCAGGGGCACGCCGCCGCCCAGGCCTTTACCGAGGGTGATGATGTCGGCGCGCACGCCGTATTGCTGTTCGGCAAGCAACGTACCGCAACGGCCAAGACCGGTTTGCACTTCGTCAAGGATCAGCAGGATGCCCAGTTCACGGCACAGCCGCTCGACGCCCTTCAAGTAATGCTCGGTGGCGGGCATTACGCCGACACCCTGAAGCGGTTCGAGCAGGATGGCCACCGTTTGCGCATCGACGGCTGCGTGCAGCGCCGGCAGGTCATTGAACGGCACGTGGCTGAAACCGGGCAATTGCGGCTCGAAGCGGTTTTCCAAGGCTTGCGCCGACGCCGCCAGCGTCGCAAAGCTGCGGCCATGGCAACCGTTGCTGGCGCTGATAATGCGGTATGCGCCACCACGATGCAGTTGGCCCCATTTGCGCGCCAGCTTGATCGCCGCTTCACAGGCTTCCGCGCCGCTGTTAAGCAGATAGGCCTGGTCACTGCCGGTACGGTGGCACAACCGCTCGACGAGATTGAGTTGGGGGCGGTTATGCAGGCCCATGCCGGGGTTGATCAGCGCTTGTGCCTGCTGGTTCAGGGCACTGATCAATACCTGTGGGCTATGACCGAGACTGTTCGCGCCATTACCCTGACTGAAGTCCAGATAAGCACGGTCGTCACTGTCCCACAGCCAGGAACCCTGGCCACGCGAAAAGACTTGAGGCGGCCTGGCCACGGTGGGCATCAGCGGTTCACTGGACGCATCATCCGTTGCGTCCATCACCAGATCATCCAGGCTTGGCGTGGGGCGAAGCCGGCTGAACAGGCTCACGGATCAACCCCGATAGCAACCAAGCCTGGTGCGAACACCACCTGTGGATTGTTTGCCTTGCCTATGTAAATGCTATCAACCCAAACACTGTTCATTGCCCGATCCGGCCCTGTAAGCCCTGCGAATAGGCGCTAGACTAGGCGTCTGGTGGGCCGACGGCCATTTCGATTTTGCAGCTTTTTCGATAAGAAAAACTTATGGATTTCAAGCAACTGCGTTATTTCGTCGCGGTGTATGAAGAAGGCCATGTGGGCCGTGCCGCTGAACGTCTGTCGATCTCCCAACCGGCCTTGTCGCAACAGATCCGCCAGTTGGAGCAGAACCTGGATGTGAGCCTGTTCGAACGCAGCAGCAAGCGACTATTGCCGACTCTTGCGGCCCATACCTTGTACAACCACGCGTTGCCCTTGATTGATGGCATGCAACAGGCCGTCGAGGCGCTGCGTAACTTCAGGGGCCAGGCGTTGCGCACCCTGGCCATCGGCGTGCTGCAAACCGTGCACACCAGCCTGGTGCCGCAAATGCTTGAGCGCGTGCGCAAGGCTCAGCCGCACCTGGTGGTGCAGATCTACGAATTGACCGGTATTGAGATTGAGCGGCGGTTGCTCAACGGTTCGCTGGACATCGGCATCAGCTATCTGCCGCCACGTCAGCCAGGGCTGCATGGGGTGTTGTTGTATGAAGATGAGTTGAAGGTGGTCATCCCCGAAGACCATCCCCTGCGCGAATTCAAGAAAGTTTCGCTGAAACAGGCGGCCGAGCTGCCGATGTTGTTGCTGGGAGAAGAGTTTCAAGTGCGCCAGATCTGGCAAGGCCAACTCGCCAACCTTGGGCGACGACCGCAAGTGCAGGCAGAACTGAACACCATGGTGGGGATTCTCGACAGCCTGCCCCACACCAAACTGGCCACGGTGCTGCCGGGACGCTCTCAGGATGAGCACAACAGCCAGTCACTATTGTGGAAACCCTTGAGTGAACCGCGGGTGCCGCTCAAAGTGGGGCTGGTATGCCGTGACGTACAGCGCCAGCACGCGACGATGGCGCTGCTGCGCACCCTGCTCGAAGACATGATGAATGCCCCGCCGGCGCCCGCCTGACTTTTTCGCCGCCCAAAAGAAAACCCCGCCGAAGCGGGGCTTTGCAGACTGTTTCCCTTGACATCCATTTCACTCCGCCGTCCTGGCAGAATCCTACGTGTCCGTGTTGTTGCTTTGCGCTTCCTGCGCGACGTCCATGTGAAGTAGATTATCGATGGATCCAATGTGGCGATAGAGGACGAATAGCAGTACGTCATGTAAGAGAATGCTTACACGCCCTCCAAGCCTTTAAAACAGCGCCTCATCCAGCAAAAACAGCGATTCGCTACCGGCTTTTACCGACGCATTCAATGAGTGAATACGCGGTAACAGACGGGCGAAGTAGAATCGCGCCGTGCCCAGCTTGCTGGCGTAGAAGTCGTCTTCGGCTTCTTTGCCCAAAGCAGCCTTGGCCATGCGTGCCCACATGTAGGCATAGGCCATGTAACCAAACGCATGCAAATACTCGACCGAAGCCGCGCCGATTTCATTCGGATTGGCCTTGGCGCGGTCCAGCACCCAGGCGGTCAGTTCGTCCAGGTTGTCCACCGCCGCGCTCAGCGGCTTGGTGAACTCGACCAACTCGGCGCCCGCGCCGGCGATGAACTGGCGGATCTCGTCGGCAAACAAGCGATAGAACGCACCGCCGCTGCCGACGATCTTGCGTCCCATCAAGTCCAGGGCCTGAATGCCGTTGGTGCCTTCGTAGATCTGGGTGATGCGCACATCACGCACCAGTTGCTCCTGGCCCCACTCACGAATGTAGCCGTGACCGCCGAACACTTGCTGGCCGAGCACGGTGGTTTCCAGGCCCAGGTCGGTCAGGAACGCCTTGGCCACCGGGGTCAGTAACGCCACCAGGTTGTCCGCACGCTCGCGGGCGGCGGCGTCGTCGCTGAACTTGGCGATGTCCAGCTGCGTCGCCACGTAGGTGGAGAACGCCCGGCCGCCTTCGTTCGAGGCTTTCATGGTCAACAGCATGCGACGCACGTCCGGATGCACAATGATCGGGTCGGCAGCTTTGTCTTTCGCCTGAGCGCCCGTTGGCGAGCGGCTTTGCAGACGATCACGCGCATATTCGATGGCGTTCTGGTAAGAACGCTCGCCGGACGCCAGGCCCTGGATACCCACCCCCAGGCGCTCGTAGTTCATCATGGTGAACATCGCCGCCAACCCACGGTTCGGCTCGCCCACCAGGTAGCCCACGGCTTCGTCGAAGTTCATCACGCAGGTAGCGGACGCCTGGATGCCCATCTTGTGTTCGATCGAACCACAGCTCACCGGGTTACGCGCACCGAGGCTGCCGTCGGCGTTGACCATGAATTTGGGCACCAGGAACAACGAGATGCCCTTGGGACCGGCCGGTGCGTCCGGCAGTTTGGCCAACACCAAGTGGATGATGTTTTCGGTGAGGTCGTGTTCGCCACCGGTGATAAAAATCTTGGTCCCGCTGACGGTGTAGGAACCGTCCGCCTGCGGCTCGGCCTTGGTACGGATCATCCCCAGGTCGGTGCCGGCATGGGCTTCGGTCAGGCACATGGAGCCGGCCCACTCACCGGAGTACATCTTCGGCAGGTAGGCGGCCTTGAGTTCCTCGCTGGCGTGCGTTGCGATCGACACACAGGCGCCGGACGTCAGCATCGGGTACAGGCCGAACGCCAGGCTCGACGAGTTGATCATCTCTTCAACCTGGGCCGACACAGCCTTGGGCATGCCCATGCCACCGAAGGCCGGGTCACCGCCCACTCCTACCCAGCCGCCCTCAGCGTAGGTTGTGTAGGCCTGTGGAAAACCGTCCGGTGTAAACACGACCGTGTCTTCCCAACGGCAACCTTGCTCATCGCCGCCGCGGCTGAGCGGGGCGATGGATTTGGCGGTGACCTTGCCGGCTTCTTCGAGGATCGCCTCGACAGTTTCGGCGTCAACGGTGTCTGCCAACGCCGGCAATTGGGCCCACGTATTGGCAACCTCAAACACTTCGTTGAGGACGAAGCGCATATCACGCAGCGGCGCTTTGTAATCAGCCATGGCAAACCTCGTGAGAACGTGAAAAGTGATTCGATAGGATCTGTTTTACAGGCTCCGAGTGTACCCGAACAACTTTTCAGACACATAGGGTCCACTTGTGACTGGCTGGTATTTTTAAGTCACTACAACGCAAACGCCTCCGCAGGCAGACTCATCAGGCACTCGCTGCCCGCTTCGACAGCGGCGCGGTGGGTGGCGGTACGTGGCAGCAGGCGTTTGAAATAGAACTCACAAGTGGCCAGCTTGGCCCTGGCAAATTCGGCATCGTCGTGGTCCTGCGCGGCGATTGCCATGCGCAACCACAGGTAGGCGAGGATGATGTAACCGCTGTACATCAAGTAATCCACCGCGGCGGCGCCGACTTCATCCGGATTCTTCATCGCAGCCATGCCGACCTGGGTGGTCAGTTCGCCCCACTGCTGGTTCAGTTGATTGAGCTGCGCCACATAGGACTTGAGCTGTACATGTTCGGCATTCGCGGCGCAAAACTTATGCACGATTTTGGTAAACCCGCGCAACAACTTGCCCTGACTGCCCAGCACCTTGCGCCCCAGCAGGTCGAGGGCCTGGATGCCATTGGTGCCTTCATAGATCGGCGCGATACGCGCATCACGCGCCAGTTGCTCCATGCCCCACTCGCGGATGTAGCCGTGGCCGCCGAAGACCTGCATGCCGTGGTTGGTCACCTCCAGCCCGGTCTCGGTCATAAAGGCTTTGCAGATCGGCGTGAGGAACGCCAACAAGTCTTCAGCCTCCTGGCGTTGGCCGGCGTCGCTGCTCAGGTGCGCGGTATCAAGCAGCTGCGCGGTCAAATACGTGAGTGCGCGATTGCCCTCGTTGAAGGCCTTCATCGTCAGCAGCATGCGGCGCACGTCCGCATGGACGATGATCGGGTCGGCAGCCTTGTCCGGGGCCTTGGCGCCGGTCAGCGAGCGCATTTGCAGGCGGTCGTTGGCGTATTTGATCGCACCCTGAAAGCTCGCCTCGCCGTTGCACAGGCCTTGCATGCCGGTGCCCAGGCGGGCGTGGTTCATCATGGTGAACATGCAGTTGAGGCCCTTGTTGGCCTCGCCAATCAAAAAACCCTTGGCGCCGTCGAAGTTCAGCACACAGGTGGCTGAGGCCTTGATGCCCATCTTGTGCTCGATGGCGCCACAGTGCACCGCGTTGCGCTCACCCGAGTCGGCGTGGAACTTGGGCACGATAAACAGGGAAATGCCCTTGGTGCCCGCCGGTGCGTCCGGCAATTTGGCCAGCACCAGATGGATGATGTTGGCGCTCATGTCGTGTTCGCCGGCCGAGATGAAGATCTTGCTGCCGGTCACCGCATAGCTGCCATCGGCCTGGGGCACGGCGCGGGTCTTGATCAGGCCCAGGTCGGTACCGCAATGGGCTTCGGTAAGGCACATGGTGCCGGTCCATTCGCCGGCGGTGAGCTTGTTCAGGTAGGTGTCTTTCTGCTCGACGGTGCCGTGGGCGTGGATCGCCGACATCGCGCCGTGGGTCAGGCCCGGATACATGCCCCAAGAGGTGTTGCTGGAGCCGATCATCTCGCTGAGCACCAGGCCCAGGGACTGCGGCAAGCCCTGGCCACCGTAGGCCGGGTCTGCCGCCACACCATGCCAGCCGCCTTCCACGTACTGGGCGAATGCTTCCTTGAAGCCCTTGGGCGTGGTGACCACGCCGTTGTCGAAATGGCAGCCTTCTTCATCGCCGCTGCGGTTGAGCGGCGATAGCACGTTCTCGCAGAATTTCGCGCCTTCTTCGAGGATCGCGCTGACCATGTCCGGGCTGGCGTCGGTTGCACCCAACGCGGCGTAGTGGCCGTGGAAATCAAACACGTTGTCGATCAGAAAGCGCATGTCGCGCAGGGGAGCTTTGTACTCAGGCATGGTCATGTCTCCGGCAGCAGATCCTTGCAACCTACTGCCGGCCCGCGCCTCAAACAATCATTGTAGAACCGCTGAATACAGCGCCATCACTCAACCGGCAGCGCTCTGCATGCGCACCGCGCCACGCCGCGTCTGCCCGGCCGCTACCACGCAGTTACGCCCCGCCCCCTTGGCGGCGTAAAGCGCCTCGTCGGCGGACTTGAGCACTTCTTCGGGCGTGCGTTGCTCCACCTGGCGTTCGGCCACGCCGATGCTGATCGTCACCGACACACTCGATGCACCGCCGGCGGCCCGACGCTGCCGGCCCTGGAAATCGTCCTGGGGGCGATTGTCCGGGTTGCGCAGTTTGATCGCGTAATCGGCGATGATCTGGCGCAGTTCCTCAAGGTGCGGCATGCACTCATCCAGGGTCTTGCCGGCATACACCACGGCGAACTCCTCGCCGCCGTAGCGATAGGCACGCCCGCCACCGCTGACCTTGGACAGTTTGCTCGCCACCAGGCGCAGCACCTGGTCGCCCACATCGTGACCATGGGTGTCGTTGAAGCGCTTGAAGTGATCGACGTCGGTCATCGCCAGCACGTAATTGCGCCCCAGCCGTTGCATGCGTTCGTTGAGCGCGCGACGCCCCGGCAACCCGGTCAGTTCGTCGCGAAACGCCATTTGATAAGCCTCGTGGGCCACGCCCGCGGCGATCATCAACATCACCTGGCTGCACATGATATTGAGGGTGAACGGCAGGATGAAAGTTTTCGGCAACATCCAGAACAGCCCCAGCAAGCCCACCAATTGCGCCGCATGCAGCGGACGCGGCTGGTACCAGTACTGTGCCGCGAGGATCAAAAAGCCGATCAGGAACATTGGGTACGACAGTTGGATCAGGTTCATCCAGCTGCCATGCAGCGCCGGCCAGCGAATCTCCGCCAGCCAGCCCAGCACCGCTTCGGGGTAACTCTGTTCAAGGGCCAGCGCCACGCTGCCTATCGCCAGCAACACCGCGCCGCGTGCAACAAAGTCGCGAAACAGATGAGTCTTCTCCTGCCACAACGCATAGATGCTGAACAGCACCGGCAACAACAGGCAACACAGATGGAACACCACCGCCGCGTCTTCGCGTACACGGCCGTTGTCGCGGTAGAAATCAGTCTGGGTATCGAGCAGGAAGTAAACGACGTACACCGTCATCATCAAGAACAGCTCACGCTGGCGTCGATAGACCGCGCAATACGAACCGCCGAGCAACAGCACCAACGTCGGCAACACGTTGAACAGCGAGGTGAAGAAAACGTTGAGATCCTTGACGTACGCAGCCGAGAGCCCTGCCAGCAAGAGCAGCAGCGAGGGGAAAAAATGACTGAACCGTACGGCGGACACGCGTGACAAGGGTAAAGCTCCGAAGCGCAAAGATGATGGCACTGTGCCTTGACCCGGACAGTTAAGCACACCTTGTCCGCCATGTATCACATTGCCACTACTGTAACGGCAGCGGCCGACAATCCCTGAGCGCTTCACTGCGGTTTTTTATCGCCCATAAAAAACGCCGCTCCCCAAGGGAAGCGGCGGTTTTCGAAGCTTATCCGGTAAGGCTTAGTAAGCCAGGCCGAAGTCTTCTTCTTTCATGTCCATCAGGTTGCCGGCGCCCGACAGCATGGTGGCCACGTGGGTACGGGTACGTGGCAGGATACGCTGGAAGTAGAAGCGCGCGGTCTGCAGCTTGGCGGTGTAGAACGCTTCTTCGCTGGTGCCGGCAGCCAGTTTTTCGGCCGCCAGGCGTGCCATGTCGGCCCAGAAGTAAGCCAGGCAGGCGTAACCGGAATACATCAGGTAATCCACCGAAGCGGCACCGACTTCTTCACGGTCTTTCATGGCCGCCATGCCGACCTTCATGGTCAACTCGCCCCATTCTTTGTTCAGTGCAGCCAGCGGTGCGACGAACTCTTTGACAGCGTCGTTGCCTTCGTTGGCCTGGCAGAACTTGTGCACGATCTTGGTGAAACCCTTGAGCGCTTCGCCCTGGGTCATCAGCACTTTACGGCCGAGCAGGTCGAGCGCCTGGATGCCGGTGGTGCCTTCGTACAACATTGAGATGCGGCTGTCGCGAACGTTCTGCTCCATGCCCCACTCGGCGATGAAGCCGTGGCCGCCGTAGATCTGCACACCATGGTTGGCCGACTCAAAACCGACTTCGGTCATGAACGCCTTGGCAATCGGGGTCATGAACGCCAGCAGGCCATCGGCCTGTTTCTTGGCTTCGTCGTCGGTGCCGTATTTAACGATGTCCACTTGCTTGGCGGTGAAGTACACCATCGCACGGTTGCCTTCGGCGAAGGCTTTCATGGTCAACAGCATGCGGCGCACGTCAGGGTGCACGATGATCGGGTCAGCGGCCTTGTCCGGCGCTTTCGGGCCGGTCAGCGAGCGCATCTGCAGGCGGTCGCGAGCGTATTTCAGGCCGCCCTGGAAGCCGATCTCGGCGTGAGCCAGGCCTTGCAGCGCGGTGCCCAGGCGAGCGGTGTTCATAAAGGTGAACATGCAGTTCAGGCCTTTGTTCGCCGGGCCGATCAGGTAACCGGTGGCCGCGTCGAAGTTCATCACGCAAGTGGCGTTGCCGTGGATGCCCATCTTGTGTTCAAGAGAGCCACAGCTCACCGCGTTGCGCTCGCCGATCGAACCGTCTGCATTCGGCAGGAACTTGGGCACGATAAACAGCGAGATGCCTTTGGTACCGGCCGGTGCATCGGGCAGGCGGGCCAGTACGATGTGGACGATGTTGTCGGCCATGTCGTGTTCGCCGGCCGAGATGAAGATCTTGGTGCCGGAGACTTTGTAGGAACCATCGGCCTGAGGTTCAGCCTTGGTGCGCAACATGCCCAGGTCGGTGCCGCAGTGCGGCTCGGTCAGGCACATGGTGCCGGTCCATTCGCCCGACACCAGTTTGGTCAGGTAGGCCTCTTGCTGCTCGGGAGTGCCGTGCTCGGAGATGGTATTCATCGCACCGTGGGACAGGCCTGGGTACATACCCCACGACCAGTTGGCTTCGCCGACCATTTCGCTCACGGCCAGGCCCAGGGATTCCGGCAGGCCTTGACCACCGTGCTCCACGTCGTGGGCCAGGCTCGGCCAGCCGCCTTCGACGAATTGTTTGTAGGCTTCTTTGAAGCCTGCAGGGGTTTTAACGCCTGACTCACTCCAGGTACATCCTTCGATGTCACCCACGCGGTTCAACGGTGCCAGCACTTGCTCACAGAACTTGGCGCCTTCTTCAAGGATGGCGTCGACCATGTCCGGGGTAGCGTCCTGGCAAGCCGGCAGGCTCTGATAGTGCGCTTCATAACCGAGCAGTTCGTCACGAACGAAGCGAATATCACGCAAGGGGGCCTTGTAGTCAGGCATAGCGATAAACCTCTGCTGATGTAGCTGGAATGAACAACCGCGTGGAATTTATTGTGGCGGTCAAACAGGTGTTTGAAACATACGTTTACGACCTTGGGATGTCAAGCGTCGCTCAGATGCCGTTTGTCATGACACACGTCAACCCAGGCGCAACAAGGCCTGAGGCTGGATGCCACATCAAAGAGGTGTATAGAAAGGGATCGGATTAAAACAGGGCACATGTGGGAGGGGGCTTGCTCCCGATAGCGGTGGATCAGTCAGATAGTGTCGACTGAAACGATGCTATCGGGAGCAAGCCCCCTCCCACATATTAATTAGCGCCAGCAGATCAGGCGTAGGTGTCGATCAGAGTACCGAGCATTTCATCCGAAGCCTTGGCGACTTTGACGCCCAGCTCGACCTGAAACTTGCCTTCGGCCAGTTCCACCATATTGCTGGCGGAGTTGGTCGGCTGCCCGCGATTGACCGCCTGCAAGCGGTCATTCTGCGCATCCGAAGGTTGGCTGGTAGCGGCACTGGCGATCTTGCCGGCGGCCTGGTCGACACGGTTCTGCCCGGACTGAATGGTATTCAGGCCCGAATAAAACGCGCTGCTTCCAGAGATGTCCATGGCTAAGCCTGCCTTTAGAGAACCGTGAACGGTGATTGAAGCAGAGAACGTGGCCAAATGCCCGTCAAAAACACTAATGGCACTATGCCTTAGCGATAGCCAAAATCAGTCAAGCAGGTCCAGGTGCAGGTAGTGCGCCACGGCTTCAGCCCCGGCGTGCTTGAGTTTGGGCACACGTCCCAGGCATGGCGCGGGCAACCGCTCAGCGAGGGTGGCGAGGTTTTCTTCCAGACGGGAGGTCTTGGGGTCGATGATATTGGCCACCCACCCCGCCAACGGCAAACCGTCCCGCGCAATGGCTTCGGCGGTGAGCAAGGCATGGCTGATGCAGCCCAGGCGCACCCCCACCACCAGGATCACCGGCAGTTTGAGCGCCATGGCCAGGTCCGAGAGGTTGGCCTGGTCGGCCAAGGGCACGCGCCAGCCGCCGGCGCCTTCGATCAAGGTGAAATCCGCCTGGTGCGCCAGAATTTGCTGCATGGGTTTGAGCAACGCTTGCACCGTCAGCGCAACCCCCGCCTCGCGCGCCGCCAAATGCGGTGCGATGGCCGGCTCGAACGCCACTGGATTGACCTCGGCATAACTCAACGGCAACGAACACTGCGCCAGCAGTGCCAGCGCATCGGCGTTGCGCAGGCCATTGGGCGTGAGCGTGCAGCCGGACGCCACCGGTTTGCCGGCCGCCGTGCTTTTGCCGGCTTGACGCGCGGCATGCAAGAGGCCGGCGGCGATGGTGGTCTTGCCCACATCGGTGTCGGTGCCGGTGATGAAATAAGCGGCGCTCATAAAGGTTTCTCCAATACGGCATACACCACTTGGTAAGTCGCCGGCAGGCCCTGGACCTGGCGCAACTGTTCATACGCTTGCACCAGTGCGCTAATCCGCGCGCGACCCGTCAAGCCGCCGGGGCGGCCCGGGTTCAGATTATGCGCGCCGAGGGCCTTCAATTCGTGGGTCAGGCTGCGCACATCCGGGAAATGCAGCACATGGGCCTGACGCTCCAGACTGACCACGCGCAAGCCACTGGCGGCGCACAAGTGCTGGTAGGCCTCGAAGGTACGGAAGCGGTTGACGTGCACCAGGCCATCGACGGCGCGCCAGCTCTCGCGCAGCTCATTCAGGGTGCCCACGCACAAACTGGCAAAGGCCAATACCCCGCCCGGTTGCAACACGCGCAAGGCCTCGCTGAGCACGGCGTCGAAATTCGCACACCATTGCACCGCCAGGCTGGAGAAGAGCAGCTCGAAGCTGTCAGCCTTCAGCGGCAAGCGCTCCGCATCGCCGGCGATAAAGTGTTCGGCACCACCCAACGGCCGTGCGTGCTCCAGCATACCCTCGGCAATGTCCAGCGCAACGCCTTGGCCGACAGGAAAAAAACCGCCCAGTACACGGCTGAAATAACCCGTGCCGCACCCCAGATCCAGCCAGCGATGTGGCGAAATGGCTTCTGGCAGGCGATTGAGCAACTCATGCCCCACTGCCCGCTGCAACTGGGCCACGCTGTCATAACTGGCGGCCGCACGGGAAAACGACGCCGCCACCAGGCGCTTGTCCGGCAAGGCCCCTGGCAATGGGGGGAGGGATAAATCAGTCATCAACACACTCATGCAAAAAAGCCTGTATGGCACCCGCCACACCGTGGGGGTCCTCCAGAAGAAAAGCGTGACCGGCCTGTTCAATCAGGCCGACTTCTACATCGGGCAGCAAAGCCAACAGCGCGCCGGCCGCTTCGGCGGGCACCAACTCGTCCATTCCGGCAAACAGGTGCAGTTGGGGGCCCCCATAAGCCTGCAAGGCCTCGCGGGTATCCAGTTGCGCAAGCAGCTCAAGGCCGGCCATCAGCCGGTTGGGCGACGTATCTGGCGCACCACTGACCAACAATCGCCCCAGCCCGCGCGAGTCTTCGGCGCCTTTGGCACACAACAGTCCGAAGCGCTTGAGGGTGACCCGAGGGTCGGCGTGGCAACCGGCGAGGAACGCCTCGAAGGTCTCGCCGGGCATTGCACTCGGCCAACCGTCACGGGCGACAAAACACGGGTTGCTCGCCAGGGTCAGCAGGCCCCGGCAACGCTCGCCGCGCCGTGCCGCCAGCTCGCCAGCCAGCATGCCGCCAAGGGACCAGCCGCCCAGCCAGGCGTTATCCGGCAATGTGGCATCGAGTTCGTCGAGCCATGCCTCCAGGTCGCTGGAATCCAGTGTGGGCAACGGCTCCACGCACACCCGCAGGTGTTCATCCAGGCCTTGCAAGGCGGCGACCAACGGTTCCAGCGGCGAAATGCCAAGGCCCCAGCCGGGCAGCAGTATCAGTTGATCACGCATGGGCGGGCTCCAACTGCAAACACCCTTCCAATGCGTTCAACAATAACTGCACCTGCGCTGCGCTATGGGCCGCGGTCAAGGTCACGCGCAGGCGGGCACTGCCGGCAGGCACGGTCGGTGGGCGGATCGCGGTGACCATCAGGCCGCGCTCGCGTAGCCGCTGGGATAAACGAACGGCCCTGGCGCTGTCACCGACCAGGATCGGTTGGATCGGTGTGAAGCTGTCCATCAGTTCCAGCCCAAGCTGCTCGGCGCCCTGGCGGAATTGGCGGATCAGCCCATTGAGGTGCTCGCGCCGCCAATGTTCGGTGCGCAACAGCGTCAGGCTTTTCAGCGTGGCGCAAGCCAGCGCCGGCGGTTGGCTGGTGGTGTAAATGTAGGGACGGGCGAACTGGATCAGGCTTTCGATCAGCTCTTCACTGCCGGCCACGAACGCGCCGGCGGTACCGAAGGCCTTGCCAAGCGTGCCGACCAATACCGGCACGTCCTTCTGGCTCAAGCCGAAATGCTCGACGATCCCACCGCCGTTGGCCCCCAGCGGGCCGAAACCATGGGCGTCGTCCACCATCAACCAGGCGCCTTTGGCCTTGGTTTCTCGGGCCAACACGGGCAGGTCGGCCAGATCGCCGTCCATGCTGAACACGCCGTCGGTGACCACCAGGGTGTTGCCGGTGGCTTTCTCCAGGCGCTTGGCCAGGCTGGCCGCGTCATTATGCAGATAGCGATTGAACCGCGCGCCCGACAGCAAGCCGGCATCCAGCAGCGAGGCATGGTTGAGGCGGTCTTCCAGCACCGTATCGCCCTGCCCCACCAATGCCGTGACCGCGCCCAAATTGGCCATGTAGCCCGTGGTAAACAGCAACGCACGCGGGCGACCGGTCAGGTCGGCCAGGGCTTCTTCAAGTTCATGGTGCGGCGTGGCGTGCCCGACCACCAAGTGCGAAGCCCCACCGCCCACGCCCCAACGGGATGCACCGGCGCGCCAGGCTTCGATCACCTGCGGATGATTGGCCAGGCCCAGGTAGTCATTGCTGCAAAATGCCAACAGCGGCTGGCCGTCCACCACCACTTCAGGGCCCTGGGGGCTCTGGAGCAGGGGACGATGACGGTAAAGGTGTTCGGCACGGCGGGCAGCGAGGCGCGCGGCGAGATCGAAAGACATGCAGGCCTCGGACTAACAGGATTAACTCGGTCAACAATGTGGGAGGCGCACTTCAATCAAACGGCGGCGTTGTAGAACTGCTCGCTGCTCTTCTGCTCCACCAACGCCTGCTCGATCGCCGCCTGGTGCACTTCATCGGCGTGCTCTTCACGGGCTTCCGGCAGGATGCCCAGGCGCGCGAACAGTTGCATGTCCTTGTCGGCCTGCGGGTTGGCCGTGGTCAACAGTTTGTCGCCGTAGAAGATTGAGTTGGCGCCGGCAAAAAAAGCCAGGGCCTGCATCTGCTCGTTCATCGCTTCACGGCCGGCCGACAGCCGCACATGGGATTGCGGCATCAGGATGCGCGCCACCGCCAGCATGCGGATGAAGTCGAACGGGTCGATGTCCTCGGCGTTTTCCAACGGCGTACCCGCAACCTTCACCAGCATGTTGATCGGCACCGATTCCGGGTGCTCCGGCAGGTTGGCCAGTTGGATCAGCAGGTTGGCGCGATCGTCGAGGGACTCGCCCATGCCGAGGATACCGCCCGAACAGATCTTCATCCCCGACTCACGCACGTAGGCCAGGGTTTGCAGGCGCTCGCCGTAGGTGCGGGTAGTGATGATGCTGCCGTAGAACTCCGGCGAGGTGTCGAGGTTGTGGTTGTAGTAGTCGAGGCCGGCTTGGGCCAGCGCTTCGGTCTGGTCCTGGTCGAGACGACCGAGGGTCATGCAGGTTTCCAGGCCCATGGCCTTCACCCCTTTGACCATCTGCAGCACGTAGGGCATGTCCTTGGCCGACGGGTGCTTCCAGGCCGCGCCCATGCAGAAACGCGTCGAGCCGATGGCTTTGGCGCGGGCGGCCTCTTCGAGGACCTTCTGCACCTCCATCAACTTTTCTTTTTCCAGGCCGGTGTTGTAGTGGCCCGACTGCGGACAATATTTGCAATCTTCCGGGCAGGCGCCGGTCTTGATCGACAGCAGGGTCGACACCTGCACCCGGTTGGCGTCGAAATGCGCGCGGTGCACAGTCTGCGCCTGGAACAACAGGTCATTGAACGGTTGCACGAACAGTGCTTTGACTTCGGCCAGGGACCAATCGTGACGCAGGGTGGCAGTGGTGCTGGCGCTCATGGGCAATTCCTTGGTTATGCTTGGGCTGGCGCTGCGGGAAGGGCAATACCCACAGGCACGACACGGATGCTCGGCATATTTAAGGAAGATTCATGCACTGTCAACCGAAGTACAAACACCAAGTTTACATCTGGTTAAAAAACATACAGACATGTTTAATCTGCGATGAGCCCACCGAAACGGCCGATTCGGTGTGCAACGCCTGCGAAACCGAGCTGCCCTGGCTGATGGAGCACTGCGAGGTCTGTGCGCTGCCCTTGCCGATGGACGGCCTGGTCTGCGGCCAATGCCAGCAGCAACCACCGGCCTTTAAACAGGTGGTCGCCCCTTGGACCTACAGCTTTCCCGTCGACAGCCTCATCAGCCGCTTCAAGCATCAGGCGCGCTGGCCTCTCGGGCATCTGCTGGGGCGTTTATTGGGACAACACCTGCAACACCGCTTCGACAACACGTCACTGCCCCGCCCGCACGCATTACTGCCGGTGCCCATGGCGCGCAAACGCCTGCGCGAACGCGGCTATAACCAGGCATTGATGCTGGCGCGCTGGCTCAGCGCCGACCTGAACATCGCCTGCGATGAACACCTGTTATTACGCCCCCATGAAACCGTGGCGCAGCAAGCGCTCGACGCCAAGACCCGCAAACGCAACCTGCTCGGCGCGTTTGCCCTGGCGGCCGACGCCCAGGTGCAAGACCGTCACTTCGCGTTGGTGGACGACGTGCTCACCACTGGCGCCACCGCCCACAGCCTGGCGCGCCTGTTGATAAACGCCGGCGCCAGGCAAGTCGACGTGTACTGCCTGGCCCGCACGCCCAAGCCAGGCACTTGACTCTCATGCCCGCCAGCCGCAACGTCCACTTATTCCACAGCAGTGTGCGCCCATGTCTCTACCCCCCTCTCTCAGCCAACATATCGTTCGCCGCCCCCAGCGCATCGCCCTGCTCGCGCATATCGCCGAACAGGGCTCCATCACCCGCGCCGCCAAGAGTGCCGGGTTGAGCTACAAGGCGGCCTGGGATGCCATCGACGAGTTGAACAATCTGGCGCAAAAACCCCTGGTGGAACGCAGCGTCGGCGGCAAAGGCGGCGGCGGTGCCAGGCTCACGGCCGAAGGTGAACGGGTACTGCGTCTCTACCAGCGCCTGCAAGTGCTGCAGGCCCAGGTGCTGGGCTCGGACGAGGCGGCCAGCGACTTCAACCTGCTCGGTCGCCTGATGTTGCGCACCAGCGCGCGCAACCAGTTACACGGCCAGGTCATTGCGATTGAACGCCATGGCCGCAACGACCTGATCCGCCTGCAACTGGCGGGCGGGCTGAAGCTGGATGCCCACATCACCCACGACAGCACCCAGCGGCTGGAGCTGGAGTCGGGCGTTGAAGTGGTCGCGTTGATCAAGGCCGGTTGGCTGGAGTTGCTCGCGCCTCATGACACTGCAACACCTGGACACAATTGCATGAGAGGCACCGTCGACACCCTTCTCGATGCCGAGGACGGCCCCAGCGAAGTGCGCATCGCCCTGCCCAATGGCCAGGTTTTGTGCGCATTGGCCCAGCCTGACGCACTCAAGGCCATGGGCGTCGCCGATGGCGTGGCGGTCCGAGTGCAATTCGCTCCCGGCCATGTACTGCTCGGCACACCGGTTTAAACCTCGCCCGTCTTCAAACCGCAACAATTTCGTCACAGCGGCTGCTTAAGGTGTTCGCAAAAAGCACGCAAGGAACCGTGATGAGCCTGTTAGAAGAAAACCAAGCCACCGACCTCGAACAGATGGTCGGCCTCACCCGCCGCCGCTTTATCGGCGCCGGCGCCCTGTGCGGTGCCGCGATGTTCCTGGGCGGCAACCTGCTCAGCCGCAGCGCCCTGGCCGTGAACGCCGCGTCCGCCAGCCCGCTGTTGGGTTTCACCAGCATCGCCGCCGCCACCAGCGACACCCTCACCTTGCCGCCGGGCTACAGCGCTTCGGTGCTGATCAGTTGGGGCCAGCCGCTGCACAAGAACGCCCCGGCGTTCGACCCGTCCGGCAACGGCACGGCCAAGGCCCAGGAGCAGCAGTTCGGCGACAACAACGATGGCATGAGCCTGTTCGCCTTCCCCGGCGACGACAACCGCGCACTGATGGCGATCAACAACGAATACACCAACTACCGTTACCTCTACGCCCACGGCGGCGCGCCGCAATCGGCCGAAGACGTGCACAAGGCCCAGGCCAGCGAAGGCGTGTCGGTGATCGAAGTACGGCGCAAGGGCGACACCTGGCAGTTCGTCCAGGAATCGCGCTACAACCGGCGTATTCATGGCAACTCGCCGATCCGCCTCAGCGGCCCCGCAGCCGGCCACGACTGGCTGAAAACCAGCGCCGACAAAACCGGCAAAAAAGTCCTCGGCACCTTCCAGAACTGCGCCAACGGCAAGACGCCGTGGGGCACTTACCTGACCTGTGAAGAGAACTTCACCGACTGCTTCGGCAGCAGCAACCCACAACAAGCGTTCGATGCCGGGCAGAAACGCTACGGCGTGGTCGCCGCCAGCAAAGACATCAACTGGCACCTGCACGACCCGCGCTTCGACATGGCCAAGAACCCCAACGAACTCAATCGCCATGGCTGGGTGGTGGAAATCGACCCGTTCGACCCGCAATCCACCCCGGTCAAGCGCACTGCCCTGGGCCGCTTCAAGCACGAGAACGCGGCGCTGGCCGAAACCCGCGACGGCCGCGCCGTGGTGTACATGGGCGACGATGAACGCGGTGAGTTCATCTACAAGTTCGTCAGCCGCGACACGATCAACCACAAGAACCCCAAGGCCAACAAAGACCTGCTCGACCACGGCACTTTGTATGTGGCGATCTTCGACGCGGGCGACGGCGATGCCGATCATCCAAAGGGCAAAGGCCAGTGGGTCGAGCTGACCCATGGCAAAAACGGCATCGACGCAAGCACAGGCTTCGCCAGCCAGGCCGAAGTGTTGATCCACGCGCGCCTGGCCGCCAGCGTGGTCAAAGCCACGCGCATGGACCGCCCGGAATGGATAGTGGTCAGCCCCACCGACGGCCAGGTCTATTGCACCCTGACCAACAATGCCAAGCGCGGCGAAGACGGCCAGCCGGTGGGCGGCCCCAACCCACGGGAGAAGAACGTCTACGGCCAGATCCTGCGCTGGAAAGCCAATGCCGATGACCACGGCGCAGCGGACTTCAGCTGGGACCTGTTTGTGGTGGCCGGCAACCCAGGCGTGCACGCGGGCAAGCCCAAGGGCGGCTCGTCCAACATCAACCCGCAGAACATGTTCAACAGCCCCGACGGCCTGGGTTTCGACAAGGCCGGGCGCCTGTGGATCCTCACCGATGGCGACTACAGCAACGCGGGTGACTTTGCGGGGATGGGCAACAACCAGATGCTTTGCGCTGACCCGAGCACCGGTGAAATCCGCCGCTTCATGGTCGGGCCGGTGGCGTGTGAGGTCACGGGAATCAGCTTCTCGCCGGATCAGAAGACGCTGTTCGTGGGGATTCAGCATCCGGGCGAAACCGGTGGTTCGACCTGGCCGGAGCATTTGCCCAATGGCAAGCCGCGTTCGTCGGTGATGGCGATTCGGCGGGATGACGGCGGGGTCGTCGGCGCCTGACAGGGCCTCATCGGAGGCAAGCCCCCTCCCCACATTTGAAATGTATTCACAAATCAAAGTGTGGGAGGGGGCTTGCTCCCGATGGCAATAGCACAGCCACCACCTATCTCTGGCCCGGTGCGTTACCATACCGGGCCGGACGCGGCGACCTGCTGCGCGCAGGAGTTCGCATGGCCCACCCGTTTGAAACACTTACCCCCGACCTGGTCCTCGACGCCGTCGAAAGCATCGGTTTTCTCAGTGATGCTCGCATCCTGGCGCTCAACAGCTACGAAAACCGCGTCTACCAAGTGGGTATCGAAGACTCCGAACCGCTGATCGCCAAGTTCTATCGTCCCCAGCGCTGGACCAACGAGGCGATCCTCGAAGAACACCGCTTCACCTTCGAACTGGCCGAATGCGACGTGCCGGTGGTGGCGCCCCTTATCCACAACGGCGCAAGCCTGTTCGAACACCAGGGTTTCCGCTTCACCCTGTTTCCCCGGCGGGGCGGCCGTGCGCCGGAGCCGGGCAATCTCGATCAGCTCTATCGCCTCGGGCAATTGCTCGGGCGCCTGCACGCGGTGGGCTCCACCCGCCCGTTCGAACACCGCGAAGCGTTGGGCGTAAAAAACTTCGGCCACGATTCCCTCACCACCCTGCTCGAAGGCAATTTCATTCCCAAGAGCCTGCTGCCGGCCTACGAGTCCGTGGCCCGCGACCTGCTCAAGCGCGTGGAAGAGGTGTACAAGGCCACGCCGCACAAGAACATCCGCATGCACGGCGATTGCCACCCCGGCAACATGATGTGCCGTGATGAGATGTTCCATATCGTCGACCTGGACGACTGCCGCATGGGCCCGGCGGTGCAGGACTTGTGGATGATGCTCGCCGGCGATCGTCAGGAATGCCTGGGGCAATTGTCGGAACTGATGGACGGCTACCAGGAGTTCCATGACTTCGACCCGCGCGAGCTGGCACTGATCGAACCGCTGCGCGCGTTGCGCCTGATGCACTACAGCGCCTGGCTGGCGCGGCGTTGGGACGACCCGGCGTTTCCGCACAGCTTTCCGTGGTTCGGCAGCGAGCGGTATTGGGGGGATCAGGTGCTGGCGTTGCGCGAGCAGCTGTCGGCGCTCAACGAAGAACCCCTGAAACTCTTCTGACCGCTTTGGCTTTTAGCGTGGGAGGCGGCTTGCCCCCTCCCACATGAAACAAAGCAGGTCCCACGGACTGACAAATATCCTTACAATCACGCCTTTGTCAGCTGCCCGAGCAAGGATTCTGCAATGCACGCCGCCAACCCCCGCAAGGGGTACATCCTGGGCCTGAGCGCCTATGTCATCTGGGGCTTGTTCCCGCTCTACTTCAAAGCCATCGCCAGCGTACCCGCCGCCGAGATCATCGTGCACCGCGTGCTGTGGTCGGCGCTGTTCGGCGGTTTGCTGTTGATGGTGTGGAAGCACCCCGGCTGGTTCCGCGAGCTGCGCGACAACCCCAGGCGCCTGGCGATTCTGGCCTTGAGCGGATCGTTGATTGCGGCCAATTGGCTGACCTACGTGTGGTCGGTGAACACCGGGCGCATGCTTGAAGCGAGCCTGGGTTATTACATCAACCCGCTAGTGAATGTGCTGCTCGGCATGCTGCTCCTCGGCGAACGCCTGCGTCGTTTGCAATGGGTAGCGGTGGGGCTGGCCGCTGTGGGTGTGGCGCAGCAGGTGTGGCAGGTCGGCAGCTTGCCGTGGGTGTCGCTGGCGCTGGCGCTGACCTTTGGCTTCTATGGCCTGATCCGCAAACAGGCCCCGGTCAAGGCCCTGCCGGGCCTGGTAGTAGAAACCTGGATGCTGGTGCCGATTGCCGTTGCGTGGTTGCTGTTCAATCCGACGGCCCACAGTGCGCAGCTTGAGTTCTGGAGTACGTCCGAAGCCTGGTGGCTGGTGGCCGCTGGCCCGGTGACGCTGATCCCGCTGGTGTGCTTCAACGCCGCCGCGCGGCATTTGCCATACACGGCCCTGGGCTTCTTGCAGTACGTGGCGCCGACCCTGGTGTTGCTGGAGGCCGTCTTGTTGTTCGGTGAACACCTGGCCCCAAGCACGCTGCTCGCCTTCGCCTTTATCTGGGCCGGCCTGGTGGTCTACAGCGTGGATGCCTGGCTGACCGTGCGCAAACGCTGATCAAATAACGTACAGACCTCTGCAAACCACAGCCGGCTTGGCTTGCAGAGATCAACCCCAAGGTTATCCACAGGCCCATGCAAGTTTTCCATGCATAACCTTGCGGGCCGACTATTCCTCGCTGTGCAGCTCTACCATCAAGTCATCGGCCAAGGTTTCCAGGCATTCCTGCAACTTATCCAGGGACAACGTCGACGGTACCTGCAGCAGCGCCTCGGCGGTGAACAGCGGATCACCGCTCATCGGTGCCGGCCGCACATCGGTGCTCAAACGCTCCAGGTTCACCCCCTGCTTGCTCAACAACGCCGTGATTTCACGCACGATGCCCGAGCGGTCATTGCCCACCAAGGTCATCACAATCGGCTTGGACGCCAGGGCCTGACCGGTACTCCCCTCACCCACCAGCACGCGAATGCCGTGTGTGGATAAGTCCTCCAACGCCCCCACCAACGCCTGGCGGTGCTCCGCAGGTACGCTGACCCGCAGGATCCCGGCGAACTGCCCGGCCATATGGGCCATGCGGCTTTCCAGCCAGTTGCCACCGTGGGCGGCAATGTTCTGCGCGATACGTTCAACCAGGCCGGGTTTGTCGGCGGCGATAATTGTGAGTACAAGATGGTCCATGGCGAAGCCCTCTGGAATTCAATCTACAAGGTGGACCCGAGGGCCCACGAACACAAATCGTGTACCATTTTTATATTTATCTGGAACAATCGAATAGTTTTTTGAGAACATCTGGTTCTCCGCTGTGACCGTACGACCAAAGTGGGTCGCTAAACGACGTATTTAGTCTAATTTTCACAACCGCAAGCCATCATGTAGTATGCCCAACCGAGCACTACATAATGAAAACCTGAAACAGCGCATAAGCTCCGCAGAGTGAGGCAAGAGATGACTGAACACGTTCAAGTCGGTGGCCTGCAGGTCGCCAAAGTCCTGTTCGACTTCGTGAACAACGAAGCCATTCCCGGTAGCGGCATCACTGCCGACCAATTCTGGGCCGGCGCCGACAAGGTCATCCATGACCTGGCCCCAAAGAACAAAGCCCTGCTCGCCAAACGCGACGATTTCCAGGCGCGGATCGATACCTGGCACCAGACCCACGCGGGCCAGGCCCATGACCCGGTGGCCTACAAGGCCTTCCTGCAAGACATCGGATACCTGCTGCCAGAAGCTGCGGATTTCCAGGCCTCGACCCAAAACGTCGACGACGAAATCGCGCGCATGGCCGGCCCGCAGCTGGTGGTACCGGTGATGAACGCCCGCTTCGCCCTCAACGCCTCCAATGCGCGGTGGGGCTCGCTGTATGACGCGCTGTATGGCACCGACGCCATCAGCGAAGCCGACGGCGCCGAGAAGGGCAAAGGTTATAACAAGGTGCGTGGCGACAAGGTTATCGCCTTCGCGCGCGCCTTCCTCGACGAAGCCGCACCGCTCAGCGCCGGCAGCCATGTCGACTCCACCGGCTACAAGATCGTCGACGGCACGCTGATCGTCAGCCTCAAGGGCGGCAGCAACAGCGGCCTGCGTGACGACGCTCAGTTGATCGGCTTCCAGGGCCCTGCTGCCGAGCCAATTGCGATCCTGTTCAAACACAACGGCCTGCACTTCGAACTCCAGATCGACGCCAGCACCCCGGTCGGCCAGACCGACGCCGCCGGCGTCAAAGACATATTGATGGAAGCCGCGCTCACCACCATCATGGACTGCGAAGACTCCGTGGCCGCCGTGGACGCCGACGACAAAGTGGTGATCTACCGCAACTGGCTCGGCCTGATGAAGGGCGACCTGGCCGAAGAAGTGGCCAAGGGCGGCAAGACGTTCACCCGCACCATGAACCCCGACCGTGTCTACACCGGTCTGGATGGCCAGGACGTGACGCTGCACGGCCGCTCGCTGTTGTTCGTGCGTAACGTCGGCCATTTGATGACCATCGACGCGATCCTCGATAAAGACGGCAACGAAGTCCCGGAAGGTATTCTCGACGGCCTGCTTACCAGCCTCGCGGCGATCCACAGCCTCAATGGCAACAGCAGCCGCAAGAACAGCCGCACCGGTTCGGTGTACATCGTCAAGCCGAAGATGCACGGCCCCGAAGAAGCCGCGTTCACCAACGAGCTGTTCGGGCGCATCGAAGACGTGCTGAACCTGCCGCGCAACACGCTCAAGGTCGGGATCATGGACGAGGAGCGCCGCACCACGGTCAACCTCAAAGCCTGCATCAAGGCGGCCAGCGAGCGCGTGGTGTTCATCAACACCGGTTTCCTCGACCGCACCGGCGACGAAATCCACACCTCCATGGAAGCCGGCGCGATGGTGCGCAAGGCCGCCATGAAGTCTGAGAAGTGGATCGGCGCCTACGAAAACTGGAACGTCGATATCGGCTTGAGCACCGGTCTGCAAGGCCGTGCACAGATTGGTAAAGGCATGTGGGCGATGCCCGACCTGATGGCGGCGATGCTCGAACAGAAAATCGCCCACCCGCTGGCCGGCGCCAACACCGCCTGGGTACCGTCACCGACTGCTGCCGCGCTGCACGCGCTGCACTACCACAAGGTCGACGTGTTCGCGCGCCAGGCCGAACTGGCCAAGCGCGAACGCGCCTCGGTGGATGACATCCTCACTATCCCCCTGGCCAGCAACACCGATTGGTCCGAGGAAGAGATCCGCAACGAGCTGGACAACAACGCCCAGGGCATCCTCGGTTATGTGGTGCGCTGGATCGACCAGGGTGTGGGTTGCTCGAAAGTGCCGGACATCAACGATGTCGGCCTGATGGAAGACCGCGCCACCCTGCGCATTTCCAGCCAGCACATCGCCAACTGGTTGCGCCACGGCATCGTCAACGAAGCCCAGGTGATGGAAAGCCTCAAGCGCATGGCGCCGGTGGTGGACCGTCAGAACGCCGGCGACGCGCTGTACCGCCCACTGGCACCGGATTTCGACAGCAACATCGCCTTCCAGGCCGCGGTGGAGCTGGTGATTGAAGGGACCAAACAGCCCAATGGCTATACCGAGCCGGTGTTGCACCGCAGGCGTCGGGAGTTCAAGGCTAAAAACGGCCTGTAAATGAAAAAAGCCCTGATCGTGAGATCAGGGCTTTTTCTTTGGGGGGCTGTGGTGGCTGGTCTGGCCCTATCGGGAGCAAGCCCCCTCCCACATTTGACCACGGCACAGTCCAAGTGTGGGAGGGGGCTTGCCCCCGATGAGGCCCTTACATTCACCGCAAAAATCAGGACACCATCCCCAACTCCCGCTTCACCAGCTTCGCCAACTTCACGCTATCAATCGGCTTGAGCAAAAAATCCACCACGCTCAGGTGCATCGCATCGATCACATCCGGCGCTTCCGCGTCCCCGGACATAATGATGATCGGCAACGCTGCGCGGGTGGATTCGCGGACCTGGCGGATCAACTCAAGGCCATTGCTCGGCCGCATGCGCAAGTCGGTGATCAGCAAACCGATGGAGCTGCTGGACTGCAACAATTCCCACGCCTTCTCCCCACTGTCAGCGGTCATGCAGCGAATACCGTCCAGCCCCAGGATCTCCGCCAGCAGCTCACGTGCGTCCTTGTCGTCATCGACAATCAACACACGTTGGGGCGGTAAATCAGGCTCCAGCATCACGGCGCTCAGCGCCTCGCGCTCGGCATCACTCAAAATATCGTGGTCGGACATACGGTTCTCAACAGTTCTTATCACTCCCAGCACTCGTCAGACATCTGCGGAAGGGTGTTCAATGTGCACTTCGTCGGAAAGTTTGCCTAGTGGGCGTTCTACGGGGTTTGGACGATAGCCTTGTAAGGTTTTTCCCTAGTTTTAGCGTTTTTTCATCGACCTAGACTTACGTCCAATGGGCACCCAGCGCCCGGGAGTCGACCATGCAGGACGATAACGACAAAAAAACTGCGGTCACTGTTATGAGTAAAGCTGATGCTTTCACGCAGGCGGGTAAAACCGCCGTGTTGCAGAACATTCACGGCACCCTGCAATTCCTGCAACGCTTCCCACCGTTCAACCAGATGGAACAGGCACACCTGGCGTTCCTGGTGGAGCAATGCCAGTTGCGCTTCTATGGCCCCGGCGAGAGCATTCTCAAACCGTCGGGCGGACCGGTGGAGCACTTCTATGTGGTCAAACAGGGTCGGGTGGTGGGCGAGCGACCGGATTCGGAACACGCCACCTTCGAGATCACCACGGGCGAGTGCTTTCCCCTCGCGGCGCTGCTCGGTGAGCGGGCCACGCGCACCGAGCACAAGGCCGCCGAAGACACCTTTTGCCTGCAACTGAACAAACCGGCTTTCATCAAGCTGTTCGCCCTCTCCAGCCCATTTCGCGACTTTGCCCTGCGGGGCGTCAGCAGCCTGCTGGATCAGGTCAACCAGCAGGTGCAGCAAAAAGCCGTGGAAACCCTCGGCACGCAGTATTCCTTGAACACCCGCCTGGGCGAATTGGCCATGCGCCATCCGGTCACGTGCAACCCGGACACACCGCTGCGTGAAGCGGTGACGCTGATGCACGAACAGCAGGTGGGCAGCATCGTGATCGTCGATGAGCACAAGGCGCCCCTGGGGATTTTCACCTTGCGCGACCTTCGCCAGGTGGTGGCCGACGGCACCAGCGATTTCAGCCAGCCCATCGACGCGCATATGACCCAGGCACCGTTCTTTTTGACCCCCGATCACAGCGCGTTCGATGCCGCCATCGCCATGACCGAGCGGCATATCGCCCATGTGTGCCTGGTCAGGGACCAGCGCCTGTGTGGCGTGGTGTCCGAGCGCGACTTGTTTTCCCTGCAACGCGTCGACCTGGTGCACCTGGCCCGCACTATCCGCAACGCGCCGCGGGTGGACAACCTGGTGGCGCTGCGTGGCGAGATCGGCCAGTTGGTGGAGCGAATGCTGGCCCACGGAGCATCGTCCACCCAGATTACCCACATCATTACCCTGCTCAACGACCACACCGTGTGCCGAGTGATCGAGCTGAGCATTGCCGAAAAAGGCGACCCAGGGGTGCCGTTCAGTTGGTTGTGTTTCGGCAGCGAAGGCCGTCGCGAGCAAACGCTGTACACCGACCAGGACAACGGCATTCTGTTCGAAGCCAAGGACGCGGTGGAAGCCGCCGAGATTCGCGGGCGCCTGCTGCCCCTGGCGCAGCAGATCAACCAGAGCCTGGCGCTGTGCGGGTTCAGCCTGTGCAAGGGCAACATCATGGCCGGCAACCCGGAACTATGCCTGTCGCGGGCTGAATGGGCGCGGCGCTTCGCGGCGTTTATCCGCGAAGCGACGCCGGAGAACCTGCTCGGCTCGAGCATTTATTTTGACCTGCGCGTGGTATGGGGCGACGAGCAGGGTTGCGAGCAATTGCGCCAAGGTATCTTGGACCAGGTCGCGGACAACCGGTTGTTCCAGCGCATGCTCGCTGAGAACGCCTTGCGCCAACGCCCACCGGTGGGGCGTTTTCGCGAATTCGTGCTGACTCGCAAAGGCAGCGAAAAAGCCACGCTGGACCTCAAGGTTCAGGGCCTCACTCCGTTCGTGGATGGCGCGCGCCTGCTGGCCCTGGCCAATGGCATCCATGCCAACAACACCCTGGAGCGCTTACGCCAGTTGGTAGTCAAGGAAGTCATCGAACCGCTGGACGGCGCCGCCTATGAAGAGGCGTATCACTTTATCCAGCAAACCCGCATGCAGCAGCACCAGTTGCAAACCCGCGAGAACCAGCCGTATTCCAACCGCGTCGACCCCGACAGCCTTAATCATCTGGACCGACGCATCCTGCGCGAATCCCTGCGCCAGGCCCAGCGCCTGCAAAGCAGCCTGACCCTGCGGTATCAACTGTGAGCCTGTTCGGTTGGTGGCGCGCCGCCAAACCGCGCCTGGACGCGGCGCAACAACGGCGCCTGGAACAACTGCCCAACCCTGCGGCACTGGGCGACAGCTCGCTGCGCACCCAACGCTGGGTGGTGGTGGACCTGGAAACCAGCGGTCTGAACCTCAACCGCGACCAGGTGCTGTCCATCGGCGCGGTGGTGATCGAGGACGGTGCGGTGGATTTTTCCCAGTTGTTCGAACGCACCTTGCAACGCACCGACACAAAACTCAGCCCCAGCGTGCTGATCCACGGCCTGGGCCCCAGCGCCATCGCCGCCGGCAGTGATCCGGTCGAGGCCTTGCTGGACTTTATGGAGTTCGTCGGCGACAGCCCACTGCTGGCCTTCCATGCACCGTTCGATCAGCACATGCTCGGTCGCGCACTCAAGGACAGCCTGGGTTATCGCCTGGCTCATCCGTTCCTGGATGTGGCCGACATCGCCCCGCTGCTATGCCCCGAGGCGCATATCCGCGAAGCCGGGCTGGACGATTGGATCAATCACTTCAAGCTGCAGGTGGGCGAACGCCATCACGCCAGCGCCGATGCCCTGGCCACGGCCGAGCTGATGCTCATCCTGTTCAGCCGCGCGCGCCAGCAGCACATCGACACACCGCACGCGCTGCAAACACGTTTGAGCCAATGGAAACGGCGTAAACAAGCGCCATCGTTTTAATCTCATCTCCCGACAGACGCCAATTGCGCCCTCCCCACGCCTCTGACACAATCGCGAATAATTCTCGTTAGTTTAAACCTCTTGTTTATTCGGTGATGCCTTGTCGTCGGTCCAGACCCCACACAGTGAGCTTGTTGGCGCGTTGTATCGCGACCATCGTGGCTGGCTGCTGGCCTGGCTGCGGCGCAATGTGGCCTGCCCAAGCCGCGCCGAGGACCTGAGCCAGGACACGTTCATGCGCCTGCTCGGCCGTGACGAGCTGCGCGCACCCCGCGAGCCAAGGGCGTTCCTGGTGGCAATCGCCAAAGGCCTGCTGTTCGACTATTTCCGTCGCGCGGCGCTGGAGCAGGCCTACCTCACCGAGTTGATGCTGATCCCGGAAAGCGAACATCCCTCGCCGGAAGCACAGCACCTGATCCTCGAAGACCTCAAGGCCATCGACCGCCTGCTCGGCAAGCTGTCGAGCAAGGCCCGCGCCGCCTTCCTGTATAGCCGTCTCGACGGCCTGGGCCACGCCGAAATCGCCCAACGACTGGGTGTATCGGTGCCCCGTGTGCGCCAGTACCTGGCCCAGGGCATTCGCCAGTGCTATATCGCGCTGTATGGCCAACCGGCGTGAGCGCCATCAGCGCCAAACCCGTGTCGGCCCGCGTGCTGGATGCCGCGATTGCCTGGCAGCTGTCCCTCGACTCGGGGGACGGCAGCGCGGTGGAGCGCGAAGAGTTCAGCAAATGGCTGGCCAGCGACGAAGAACACGCCCGTGCCTGGCGCCAGCTGGGCATGCTCGACCAGCGTTTCAGTGCCGCCTCGGGCCCGGCGCGGGCGGCGTTGTTGCAATCGGGTGAAGGCCTTCGCCAACGCGTGCGCAAGCTCGGCAGCGGGCTGGCGAGTATCGCGTTGGTGTGCGGTCTGGCCTTGTTTGCCGGCGAACGCTACGTGCCGATCCACTATTGGCTGGCCGACCAGCGCACCGCCACCGGCGAGCAGCGCACGCTGAACCTGGCTGATGGCACGCAGATCAACCTCAATACCCACAGCGCCATCGACGTGCGCTTCGATGAGAAACGCCGGCTGATCGTGTTGCAGGAAGGCGAGATCCTCGTCCAAACCGGCCACAACGATGCGCGCCCGTTTTACGTGCAGACCCGCGATGGCAGCCTGCGGCCGCTGGGCACGCGGTTTATCGTCAAGCGCGAAGACGACGCCACGCGCTTGAGCGTGCTGCAATCGGCGGTGGCGGCGCAGCCGCAAGCGCTGCATCAGGAACAGGTGTTCAAGGAAGGCCAACAGGTACTGATGCGCAGCGACGGCCTCGGCCCTGCGCTTGCGGTCCCCCCCGCCACCGACGCCTGGACCCGCGGCATGCTGGTGGTCGACAACGCCCGCCTAGGCGATGTGGTCGAGGAACTCAGCCGTTACCGCAGCGGTTACCTGGGGGTGGATAAAAGCGTGGCCGACCTGCGCATCACCGGCAGCTTCCCGCTGCACGACACCACCCTGGCCCTCAACGCCCTGCTGCCGACCCTACCGGTGCGGATCGAGCAGCACACGCCGTGGTGGGTGGTGGTTAAAGGTAAGCCTTAGGTTTTGCGGTGCCTGGGCTATCGCTATCGGGAGCAAGCCCCCTCCCACATGTGTTCCGCGGTCGTCATGACAACTCGGTCAACTGTGGGAGGGCGCTTGCTCCCGATGAGGCCCTCAAACACACCACAAAAAAAATAGTTCCCCCCCGCCCTATCACTTTCCAATTCTCGTTCGGCACCTAAGCAATTGAGAAATATTTCCATTCAGGAGCCGCCCATGTCCCGCACGCTAGATACCTTGTTGCGCCCCAGCCTGTTAGCCGTGGCCATCGCCCTCAGCGCCCCGCTGGCAAGCCCCGCGCTGTTCGCCGCCGAACAAGCCTCGACCGTGCGCGCCTACAACCTGCCGGCGGCGCCCCTGGCGTCCACGCTGAACCAGATCGCCAGCCAGGCCGGCCTGGCACTGACCCTCAACCCGGCGCTGGCGTCGGGCAAGACGTCGGCACCGGTCCAGGGCCAGTTCGATGCACAGGGCGCGCTGCGCGAGGCACTGCGTGGCACCGGGTTGCAGCTGGAACAGAGCAGCGCCGGGACGTTTACCCTGGTGGCGGTGCCGGAAGGTGCGCTGGCGTTGCCCACCACCAACATCACCAGCCAGGGCAGCGATGAAAGTGCCTGGGGCCCGGTCGAGGGCTACCTGGCCAAACGCACCGCCGCCGGCACCAAGACCGACACCGCGCTGGTCGAAGCGCCGCGCTCGATCTCCATCGCCACCCGCGAGCAGATGCAGGACCGCAACGTGCAGAACCTGGATGACGCGGTGAAATACATGCCCGGCATCGTCTCCGCCAGCTACGGCAGCGATACCCGTTATGACTGGATGCGCGTACGCGGCTTCGAACCCACTCAGTTCCTCGACGGCCTGCCACTGCCGCGCGGTGTGTACGCCAACCCGAAAGCCGAAACCTGGAACCTCGACCGCCTCGCCCTGCTGCGTGGCCCGGCCTCGTCGGTGTACGGCCAGACCCCGCCGGGCGGCCTGCTGGACATGGTCAGCCGCCGTCCCAGCGCCGAGCAGAGCAGTGCCATCCAGGTGCAATACGGCAGCGACAACTATCGCCAGATCAACTTTGCCAGCACCGGCAAGCTCGACGATGAGGGCCGGTTCCTCTATGGCCTCAGCGGCGTGGTGCGTGATGCCGGCACCCAGGTCGATCACATCGACAACAAGCGCTACAACATCGCGCCCAGCCTGACCTGGAATATCGACCCTGATACCCAGCTGACCTTCCTGTCGCAGTTCACCCGCGACGATACCGGCACCACCAGCCAGTTCCTGCCGATCCAGGGCACCAAGATCAAATCGCCATTGGGAGATATCTCCCATCACAAGAACCTGGGCGACCCGGACTACGAATATTACGACCGCACCTACTACGCGCTGGGCTATGCCTTCGAGCATCGCTTCAACGAGACGTGGCAGTTCAAGCAGAACCTGCGCTATACCAAGTCGGACCTGTCGTTCCAACAGTTGACCGTGGGTTCCTACGCGTTCTCCCCGGCGGACGCGGCGGGCAATATCAGCCGCTCGACCACCAACGTTGACGAAGACATCGGCCAGTTTGCGGTGGATAACCACTTCCAGGCTGACTTCGCGACCGGCGACATCCTGCACACGCTGCTGCTGGGCCTGGATCACCAGCGTACCGACACGTCCTATCGGGCGATATTCGGTACTGCATCGGGCATCAATATCTTCAACCCGATCAACACCCAGCCGACCCTGCGCCCGAGCAATGTCCGGCCTTTTTATGACTACAACCAGAAAACCGTGCAGACCGGCCTCTACGTACAGGACCAGATGGCCCTGGATAACTGGCGTTTGACGTTGGGCGGCCGGGAAGACTGGGTGCATCAGGGCACTACCTACTTCAACGACAGCGATGCGACCAACACTGACCGCATCAAACACTTCAGTGGCAACGCGGCGCTCAGCTATGTGTTCGACTCGGGCTTCGTGCCCTACTTGTCCTATGCCGAGTCGTTCCAACCGGCGAGCAATGCCGATACAAACGCGCTCACCACGTTTAAACCGACCGAAGGCAAGCAATGGGAAATGGGCGTCAAGTACCAGCCGCCCGGCTCCAATACGCTGCTGAGCGCGGCGGTCTACGACCTGACCCAGAAGAACGTGCAGGTGACCACCATCGGCCCAGGGGGCCAGCAAATCAACAGCCAGACCGGCGAAGTGAAAGTCAAAGGCCTGGAACTGGAAGCGGTGTCCGACGTGACCGACAACCTCAAGGTCATCGCCGCGTACACCCTGGCCAAGTCCGAGGTGCAAAAAGGCATCAACCAAGGCAACCGCCTGCAACTGATGCCCAACCAACAAGCCTCGCTGTGGACCGACTACACCTGGCACAGCGGCATCCTCGACGGCTTCGGCATCGGCTTCGGCGCCCGCTACACCGGCAATACCTACGGCGACCAGGCCAACACCTGGCTGGGCAAGGCCAATGCCTACACGGTGTTCGATGGCGCAGTGCATTACGACCTCGGCCGCCTCGACAACAGCCTGAAGGGCGCGTCGGTGAAAGTGAACGCCACCAACCTGTTCAACAAGGACTACCTGTCCACCTGCGATGGCAACTACTGCTACTTCGGCGACCAACGCAGCGTCGTCGCCAGCGCCACCTACCAGTGGTAAATGGCCAAGGCTAGAACATGAAAAGCAAAACCATCCGCCGCTGGTCCTTTGTCCATACCTGGACCAGCCTGGTCTGCACGGTGTTCCTGCTGTTGCTCGCCCTCACCGGCCTACCGCTGGTGTTTCACCACGAGATCGACCACCTGCTGGGCAACGAGCCGAAACTGGCGCAGATGCCCAACGACACGCCGACGCTCAACCTTGAGCAACTGGTTGACAAGGCCCAGGCCCATCGCCCCGGCGAAGCCTTGCAGTACCTGGCCTGGGATGAGGACGACAAGCACGGCGTGATCGCGATCATGGCCGCCACCGCCGGTACCGAGCCGAATGCGTCCCACACCTTCATGCTCGATGCACGCACCGGTGAGTCGGTGGAAATGCCGTCGGCCAACGGCGGCTTCACCCTTTTCCTGCTGCGCCTGCACGTGGACATGTTTGCCGGGCTGCCGGGCAAGTTGCTGTTGGCGTTCATGGGCATTCTGTTCGTGGTCGCGATCATCTCCGGCACGGTGCTGTACCTGCCGTTCATGCGCCGGTTGAAGTTCGCCACTGTGCGCCAGGACAAGTCCACCCGCCTGCGCTGGCTCGACCTGCATAACCTGATCGGCGTGGTCACGCTGACCTGGGCGTTGGTGGTCGGCGTGACCGGCGTGATCAGCGCCTGCGCCGACCTGATCATCGCCGCCTGGCGCCAGGACAGCCTCAGCGCCATGATCGAGCCCTACGCACACGCCCCGCCGCTGACCCAACGCGCACCGGCCAGCGACTTGCTGAGCATCGCTGCCAAGGCCGCGCCCGGCATGCAGCCGGACTTCATTGCCTTCCCCGGCACGCGCTTTTCCAGCGAGCATCACTATGCGGTGTTCATGAAAGGCAGCACCCACCTGACGTCGCACTTGCTCACCCCGGTGCTGATCGACGCCAGCACCCTGGCCGTCACCGCCATCGCCGAACGGCCGTGGTACATGGACGCCATGGGCCTGTCCCAGCCGCTGCACTTTGGCGATTACGGCGGCATGCCGATGAAGATCCTCTGGGCGGTGCTGGATGTGCTGACCATCATCGTGCTCGGCAGTGGCGTTTACCTGTGGATCGTGCGGCGCAAGGCGGGCAAGGCATGAAGCCGCGCCAGTCGAGTTTCTGGAGGGTGTTTGGCATCCCGCTGGGGATTGGCGTGCTGAGTGCCGCCGGGTTGTTTGCGGCGTTGCTGGGGGATGGGCTGTGGGATTCGTTGAGCTGGATGGGGTTGGGCGTGCCTGCTGCCATTGGTACGTGGGCGTTGTTCAAGCGGCGCGCTTGAGGGCGCTATCGGGAGCAAGCCCCCTCCCACAGTTGACCGCATTCAGTCAGGTAACACGCGGTCAGTGTGGGAGGGGGCTTGCTCCCGATGAGGCCCTCAAAAACAACCTCAATACCCCCTCGCCAGCCACCCGGCAACCCTCTAGGCTAGCCACAGCCCACTTTTGAGAAATGCCCATGTCCGCGCCCAGCATGACCCTGCTCCACAACCCCGCGTCACCGTTCGTTCGCAAAGTCCGCGTGCTGCTGCTCGAAACCGGCCAGCAGGACCGCGTGGCCCTGCACGCCTGCATGCCGACCCCGGTGACGCCGGACGCCCAGGTGGTGCAAGGCAACCCCGTGGGCAAGATCCCCGCCCTGCGCCTGGCCGACGGCACGGTGCTGCATGACAGCCGGGTGATCCTCGATTACTTCGACCACCAGCACGTCGGCAACCCGCTGATCCCCCGCGACGGCTCGGCGCGCTGGCGGCGCCTGACCCTGGCCTCGATGGCCGACGGCATCATGGACGCCGCCGTGCTGGTGCGTTACGAAACCGCCCTGCGCCCGGTGGAGAAACACTGGGGTCAGTGGCTCGACGAGCAGCGCAACAAGATCAACCGCGCCCTCGCCGAGCTGGAACAGGACGCCATCGCCGAACTGACCAGCCACTTCGACATCGCCGCCATCAGCGTGGCGTGTGCCTTGGGCTACCTGGACTTCCGTCATCCGGAGATGCACTGGCGGTTGGCCAACCCACAGCTTGCCGCCTGGTACGCCGAGGTCAGCCAGCGGCCTTCGATGCAGCAGACCCAGCCGCCGATCTGACATTCACCCGACTCCCCTGTGGGAGGGGGCTTGCCCGCGATTGCGGCGTATCATTCACCACAGCTGTGTCTGACCCACCGCTATCGCGGGCAAGCCCCCTCCCACCGTAGAACGCGGTGTGATTGAGAAAATTGACCATCCTCGCCTTCATCTGCTGATCCTCACGCAACCCAATCATTGCACCGCCTCCAGATCGAACACCAACGGCTCAGCTACCTTGCGCTTGCCCACGCCATACCAGTCCAGTTTGCGCGTCAGCACCATCACCGTGCCCAGCAGGCCGAACAGCAGCAGCGAGCCCATCAGCAACGCGTAGTCCTCGGCGCTCAATAGCCCGTACAACAAGCCATACAACGCCGCCAACCCCGCCGAGAAACCCAGGCCGTGGGCCACGCTGCGCAGCACATGGCACACGTAGAAACCAATCAGCAACACACAGGCACTCGCCGAGATCAGGTATGCCAAGGCAAACCCCAGGTGCTCGGACAACGACAACAGCAACAGGTAGAAAAACGCCAGGGCCACCCCCACCAGTGCATATTGAATCGGGTGCACCGCCAGGCTCTTGAGCACCTCGAACAGGAAGAAACCGGCAAAGGTCAGGGCGATAAACAGCAGCGCGTATTTGATCGCGCGGTCGCTCTTGAGGTACTGGTCCACCGGGTCGATGAAGTTCACGCCAAAGCTGCGGTTGTTGAAGTCATCACAGCCTTGCGCGTCCAGGCAGGTCTGCAGGGCTTGTTCGAGGTTGGTGGAGAAGAACGAGGTCTGCCAGCTGGCCGTAAACCCCTTGTCGGTGATCTCACGTTGCGTCGGCAGGAAGTTGCCGATAAAGCTGGGGTGCGGCCAGTTGGAGGCCAGTGACACCTGGCTGGTCTTGCCCACCGGCACCACTTGCAGTTGCTCGGTCCCTTGCAGGCGCAGGTCGAAGGCGAAGTCCACCACGGCCGGTTTTTTGCTGTCCTGCTCGGGCAGCGCCACGTGCACGCCCTCGCCCAGCCAATCCACTTGAGAGCCCGGCGAGAACTCCAGCCGCTGGCTGCCCAGCTCGAGTTTCAGTGAGTTTTCAATGCCGCGAATATCGCTGATGCCCACCGCCAGAAAGGCCGGCTCAAAACGGTAGTCGGCAAAGTCTTCGGTGATCCCCAACTGCGCCGGCAGTTCGAAACGCCCCGTGATGCGGTTATCGGCATGAAACAACCGCGCCTGGTAAATGCCCCGTGCACGCAGTTCGGTCTGCACCTTGCCGTCGAGTTCAAAACGGTCCGGCAGGAAGTACAGGCGACCGCGTTCTTCACGCGTGACCTCGTAGCGCTTGTTGAGCTTTTCATTGAGCTTCCACTCACGCACGGTCTTGCGATACGGCACCACCATCACCGGCCCGGTCAGGCGCTGGGCGAAACTTGCGCTGCGGGCGATGTCCATCAGTACGCCGTCGCGCAGTTGCTGACGGTCGCTGATGATGCCGTTGATCATCAGCAACGGAATCAGCAACAGCAAAATCAGCAGCGCAATCGCGCCAAGTTTGAAAAGCAGGCTGCGGTTCATGGGTCTCTCCCTGTTTTGATGGACAGAGAGTGAGGCGGGCATGTGGGCGTTTTATGTGGGCAATGTGGAGACTGTGTGGAGATGCAGCACCACCTGCACGCCACCCGGCACGTTGCCGATCTGCAACGCGCCACCGTGCAGCTTCATCACTTCCTCGACAAAGTTGAGGCCCAGGCCCGTGCTTTTGCGCCCGCTGGCCGGGCGTGGCAACGAATAAAAGCGTTCACTCAGACGCGGCAAGGCGTAGTCGGGAATCGGCGCCGCCTGGTTGAACAGGCTCACCTGCACATCGTTGTGCAGCGTCTGTGCACTGAACTTCAACAGCCCGCCGGGGGGTGTGAAGTCCAAGGCGTTGTCCAGCAGATTACCCAAGGCCTGACGCAGCAGGAAGGGTTCGCCGAACACCTTCACATCCGCAGCAATCGCCTGCTCCACACGCAGGCCGGCGCCTTCGATGCGTGCGCATTGGGCGTTGAGCACTTCATCGACCAATGCGCCCAGCGCGAGACTCGTCTGTTCTTCCAGCCCCTGGCGTTGTTCCACCTGCGCCAGGTTCAACAGGCGCTCGATCAACTGCTGCAGGCGCGCACTCTCACTGTCGATATTGCCGACAAAGCGCTGCTGCTGTTCGCGGGTCATATCGCCCTGCAACAGCTCCGCCGCGCCACGGATCGCCGCCAATGGGCTTTTCAATTCGTGGGTCAGGGTGTGCACGTAATGTTCGACGTAGGCCTTGCCCTCCAGCTGCGTGCGCATGTGCTCCACCGCTGTGGATAACTGCTTCAACTCACCGCCACGGTAATGCGGCAACTCGGCACGCCGGCCTTCGCTGACCGCTTCGGCGTAGGCTGTCAGGCGTCTCAAGGCCACGCTCAACCACCACGACAGCAACGCGCCCAGCAGCAAGCCGAGGATCACCAACCCGGCGCCGTACCACAGCAGGCGCCGCTCGGTGCGGTCGACGTAAGGCTGCAACGAGCTGTTCGGCTTGGCCACGGTGACCACGCCGATGATCTGGCCGTTGTCGCGAATCGGCGCGCCCACGTGCATCACCGACGAGGTGGCATCCTCCGCGTTGCTGCGGGTCGAGCGCGCACCGTATTCGCCGCGCAGGGTCAGGTACACGTCGTTCCATTTGGAGTAGTCCTGGCCCACCGCTTCGCCGCTGGAATCGAGCAGCACCGTGCCCTTGGCGTCGGTCACGTAGATACGGTGGTTGACCTGGTTTTTCGGCAGGCCCCAGATGGTCGCGCCCGGCTGGCGATTGCCGTAGGCCTTGAGCAACTGCGGCCAGTGGCTTTGGCCGAGGGTGCGGTTTTTTACGTCATCGCGCAGGATTTCGGCCAGCAGGTTGGCGGTGTCCACCAGGGTTTCTTCGGTGGACTGGCGCACGCCGGGGCGGATTTCCTTCATCACCGTGCTGAGCACAAAGTAACCGGTCAGGCCGATAAACAGCGCATACACCAGGAAAATTCGCAGCCCCAGGCGCATCAGCTGTTGCTCGGGCTGTAGCTGTAGCCCAGGCCGCGATGGGTCTGGATCGGTTCGGCCTGCGCCGCCACGCTACGTAACTTGCTGCGCAGGCTTTTGATATGGCTGTCGATATTGCGCTCGTAGCCGGCATCGGCCGGCACGCCCACCGCGTCCAGCAGTTGTTCGCGGCTGAACACACGCTCGGGTTGTTCCAGCAGGCTTTGCAGCAGGCGGAATTCATGGCGCGTGAGGCTCAAGGGCTGGCCGCGATAGCTGATCTGCATGCGCTCCAGGTCCACCTGGAACAGCGCCGGCGCCATACCAGGGCCAACCCGCTTGAGGATCGCCCGCACCCGCGCCGCCACTTCCCGCGGGCTGAACGGCTTGATCACATAGTCGTCGGCGCCGATCTCCAGCCCCACCACGCGGTCGATCTCAGCGTCCCGCGCACTGAGGAACATCACCGGCACATCACTGAAGCGGCGCAATTGCTTGCAGGTTTCAAAGCCGCTGATGTCCGGCAGGCCGATGTCGAGGATGACCAGGTCGGCCGGGGTCTGGCGCTGATGTTCCAGCGCCGCCTGGCCGAGCGTCAGCCAGGTGGTGGTGAAACCCTCGCCTTGCAGGGCGAACAGCAGCGTGTCGGCTATCGCCGCTTCGTCTTCGACAATCAGGATGTGGGGCATGGGGGTCCGTCAGCAGTCCGGTTTGTCGGCAGTGTAGCGACGCGCCGGGTTCACCGCTGCGCCAAATTCACGCAGGGCCTTGGCGCCGATCAGCAGCGGGTAGTTGAAGCTGCTGCGGTCGGTGAGGTTGACCTCGACGGTGCGCTTGACGTCGCCCAGGCACATTTCCAGGTCGATCACCGGGCGCTTGGTCACAGAGGCTTCGTCTTTTTCGTCGTCTTCGTCGGCGCGGCTCTTGATCTTGCTGATGCGCGACACCTTGTGTTCGTAGACCTTGTTGGAAGCGTCCTTGCCGCCGAGGCGGAAGCGCACCCAGTCGTCGCCGTCACGGGTGAAGGTCTCGATGTCGCGGGCCGACAGCGAAGCGGTCAGCGCGCCGGTGTCCATCTTGGCCTTGAAGGTTTCGCCGATTTCCGGCAGTTGGATGTATTCGTAGCGACCGTAGAGGGTCGGTTCGGCGGCCATGACGGGCAAGGCGGCAAGGGCGAGCGAGGCAAATAGCAGTTTCACGAAGTGATTTCCTCGGAAAGAAGTAGGCGGATTCTAGACCGCAAAGGCAGCACTTAGTTAGATCGTTCGGCGTTTTGCGATTTGGCCTCTGGACTCCGCTCTCTTATCATGACCCGCCCACACCCTTCCAAGAGTTCCTTATGCGCCGCCTGCTCACCGGCTGTCTGGTTACCCTGCTGCTGTTGCTCAATACGCTGGTCCTGATCGGCCCCCTGATGGTGTTCGCCCTGCTCAAGCTGGTGGCGCCGGGTCGTTCTCGCGACTACATGTCATGGGCGGTGATGTGGATCGCCGAAACCTGGGCCGAGATCGACAAACTGATCTTCGCCCTGTGCATCCCCACCCGGTGGGATATTCGCGGCGGCGAAGACCTGCGCGGCGACACGAGTTACCTGGTGATCAGCAATCACCAGTCGTGGGTGGATATCCCGGCGCTGATCCAGGCGCTGAACCGACGCACGCCCTTCTTCAAATTCTTCCTGAAAAAAGAGCTGATCTGGGTGCCCTTCCTGGGGCTGGCCTGGTGGGCGCTGGATTACCCGTTCATGAAGCGCTACACCAAGGCGTTCCTGGCCAAGCACCCGGAGCTGGCGGGCCAGGATTTGAAGATCACCCAACAAGCCTGCGAGCTGTTCAAGCGCCAGCCGGCCACGGTGGTCAATTACCTGGAAGGCACACGGTTCAGCGAGGCCAAGCGCAAACAGCAGGATTCACCGTTCACACGATTGCTCAAGCCCAAGGCTGGCGGCGTAGCGTTCGTGCTGGCGGCAATGGGTGAACAGCTGGACGCGATCCTCGACGTCACCGTGGTTTATCCGCAGCAGAAAATTCCGGGGTTCTGGGACTTGATCAGCGGCGCGGTGCCGAAGGTGATCATCGATATCCGCACCCGCGAGCTGGACCCGGCGTTATGGCAAGGGGATTACGAAAATGATCCGGCGTTTCGCCAGACCGTCCAGAACTGGGTGAACCAGCTCTGGAAGGAGAAAGATGCGCGCATCGAGCAACTGCTTGACCTCGATTCCCCGGCAGAAGATTGCCGGGGATGACGAGGCTATTTGATGAGTAACTTAGGCCAACAGGCTATTAAGCCGAACAGGAGCGGTCGGTGCCAGCAGACGATGCTCGTTGCGCAGCGCTGTGTGCGAGCCGTTATCCGGCCGAATTGGAGCACCCAGCATCGGTGTGAAGTGCTTGGAGCGCATCTGATTCAGTGACTGATCTTGCGATAGCGGTGTTAGAACGCGACGCATCCGGGCAAAGTCCTCAGAGTGCATCTGTTTCGGTGACTGATCTTCCGGACGCATAGGAAGAGCAAGCTCTGGAAGCCAATTCTTGGACTCCAATGCAATTTCCTTTCCCAAGGTAGCCGGACCGTGCGGGTTCGCATAAATGGAGAAACCAGAATTACCGAGAATGTTCATATAAGCGCTTCCGTTTATTAAGTAAGGAATACCCCCGACGCTGTCGGTCAGGGCCTTCCACTTTGTGGCGAACGCGAACAGATGATTCCCGCAAAGATGCTACCGCTGTTTACGACCCAACCAGTTCGGCCTCATAGCCGGAGCCGGGCATTTAAAAAATCAGGCGCCCCAAATACCGCCCAGACTCTGCAACAGCGATCCCCCCACGCCCTGCTCGCCCAGGTACTTGAGAATCACCGGGGCAAACTGGCTGATCATGCCGCTGTCCATGCCCAGGGCGCTGAATGCGGTGTTCAGATCGTTGGTGTTCTTCACGTTACCCAGCAAGCCATCCAGACCGCTGGTCTTGCTGCCGCCGGTCTGGCCAAGTAAGCCACTCAAGGCGCCGAGGCTGCCCAGGGCGTTGTCGCCGGACAGCTTGTCCAACCCCGGCACGCTCTTGGCCAGCTGCGAATAGTCGTTACCGCCCAGTTGGTTCTTGGCCAGCCCCAGCATGGCACCGGTACCGCCGATGGCTTGTTCGGGCGTGACATTCAGTTGCGAGGTCAGTGCGGTCAGCAGGTCGGCCGTCTCGGACGACGGTGCGGCGGCAGCGGCCTTGTTATTACCCCCTTGCATGCCGGAAATGGCATTGGCCGCATCGCCAAGGCTGAACCCTGCGGCAAACACCGGAGTGGCAGCCAGGCTCATCAGGCAGGAAAGGGCGAAACCGCGAGAAATCTTCATGGGGACAACCTCTGGGTATAGGGCGAAAGCAGGCGTTGGACTGGATAGCCGGCACATTGTTCCGGGCCTCTCCAAACACTACAAAACCTATGTGGGAGGGGGTTTGCTCAGGGCGGACAGATGCAGCTATCGTGCTTGCAGGCTTAAACACCCGACGCAAAAAGGGCGACCCGCAGGCCGCCCCTTTCATTGACACCCAGCGCGTTACGCCGCGCTGAACAGTTTGTGCGGATCAATCACAAACTTCTTCGGCACACCCGCATCGAACTCGCCATACCCACGCGGCGCGTCATCCAGGCTGATCACCTGCACACCGACGATTTCGGCAATGTTGATACGGTCCCACATGATCGCCTGCATCAGTTGGCGGTTGTACTTCATCACTGGCGTCTGCCCGGTGTGGAAGCTGTGGGATTTAGCCCAACCCAAGCCAAAGCGGATGCTCAGGCTGCCCATTTTGGCGGCGGCGTCGACGGCACCTGGATCTTCGGTGACGTACAGGCCGGGGATACCGATCTTGCCCGCCACGCGCACCACGCCCATCAGCGAGTTGAGCACGGTGGCCGGGGCTTCGGCCTTGACGCCGTCGTGACCGTGGCCGCGTGCTTCAAAGCCTACGCAGTCGACGGCGCAGTCCACTTCCGGCTCGCCGAGCAATGCGGCGATCTGTTCGTGCAGCGGGGTGTCGGTGGACAGGTCGGCAATTTCGAAACCCTGGGCCTTGGCGTGGGCCAGGCGGATCGGGTTGACGTCGCCGATGATCACCACCGCCGCGCCGAGCAGGCGCGCGGATGCGGCAGCGGCCAGGCCGACCGGGCCGGCGCCGGCGATGTACACGGTGCTGCCTGGACCGACGCCGGCCGTCACGGCGCCGTGGTAGCCGGTGGGGAGAATGTCGGAGAGGCAGGTCAGGTCACGGATTTTTTCCATGGCCTTGTCGCGGTCCGGCAGCTTGAGCAGGTTGAAGTCGGCATACGGCACCAGCACGTATTCGGCCTGGCCGCCGGTCCAGTCGCCCATGTCGACATAGCCGTAGGCACCACCGGCACGGGCCGGGTTGACGGTGAGGCATACGCCGGTGTGTTGCTCTTTGCACGAACGGCAGCGGCCGCACGCCACGTTGAACGGTACCGAAACCAGGTCGCCGATTTTCAGGTTTTCGACGTCGCTGCCCTTCTCGATCACTTCACCGGTGATCTCGTGACCGAGCACCAGGCCGGTCTGGGCAGTGGTACGGCCGCGCACCATGTGTTGGTCGGAGCCGCAGATGTTGGTGGAGACCACGCGCAGGATGACGCCGTGCTCGATCTTCCTGCCACGGGGGTCCTGCATTTTGGGATAGTCGATTTTCTGTACTTCGACCTTGCCGTTGCCGAGATACACGACACCACGATTACCAGACATGCTTTCACCTCGCTGTTGTTTTTATGGAACTGCGTTGCCCCCTTTGGGTGGGCAGCGCATTTAAGTGCTCGGGTACAGATGCTGTTTTCTGTGTTGATTGTGAGGGCCTCATCGGGAGCAAGCCCCCTCCCACATTTTGACTGTGTGAACCCAATCAACTGTGGGAGGGGACTTGCTCCCGATGGCGTCAGTCAGAGCACCACCGTCCTGTTGGCATTCAAAAACACCCGCCGCTCAATGTGATACCCCACCGCCCGCGCCAAGGTCAGCCCTTCAATATCGCGCCCCTTGGCAATCAGATCCTCGGGATAGTGGCTGTGATCCACCACTTCCACGCCCTGGGCGATGATCGGGCCTTCGTCCAGATCGTTGTTGATGTAATGCGCCGTGGCGCCCACCAGTTTCACGCCCTTGTTGTACGCCTGGTGATACGGCTTGGCGCCCTTGAACCCCGGCAGCAACGAGTGATGGATGTTGATGGCCTTGCCGTCGAGCTTGCGGCACAACTCAGGCGACAGCACTTGCATGTAGCGCGCAAGGATCACCAGTTCAGCGCCGGTGTCTTCCACCACTTGCCACACTTGACGCTCCTGGGACGGCTTGTCGTTGGGGTCCAGCGGGAAATGGTAGTAGGGAATCTGGTGCCAGTCGGCCAACGGCTTCAGATCGGGGTGGTTGGACACCACCGCGACCACGTCCATCGACAGCTGGCCGATGCGCTGGCGGTACAGCAGGTCGTTGAGGCAGTGATCAGCCTTGGAGACCATGATCACCACTTTTGGCCGGTAGTTCGGCGCCGTCAGCTCGAAGATCATGCCAAAGGCTTCACCGCGCGCGGCCAGGCCAGCGCGGAATGCCTGCTCGTCGAAGCCGTCGGGCTGACGAAACTCCACGCGAATGAAAAACCGGCCCGAGAGGCGGTCATCGAACGAGTGGTGTTCGGTGACGTAGCAACCCTGCTCGAACAGGTAGCGGGTAACCGCGTCCACCGTGCCGAGCACGCTGGGGCAGTCGGCGGTCAAAATCCATGTATCGGGTGCGCGGCTCATCGGCGATTCCTCAGGCTTGAACGCTCAGGCCGAACTCGGCCGAGGCGTCTTGCAACCACAACCACCAGTAATCCGAGAAGCTGCGACGGATCAGCAGTTCCCAGGTGTCTTCGGCGGTGTGGCGGATCACCAGTTGCGACTTGGCGAACACCGTGCCCACCGCCTTGCCCACCGGGAAGTTGTTGGGGTGCACGTCGTAGCTGGTGGACTTCATCAGCACGTCGCGCACGTTCGGGCCGCTCAGTTCGAGGATCTGCTGGCCGCCGCTGACATTGACGATCTGGATATGCAAATCGCCCAGCGCGGCACGCAGGTTCTGCTCGGCGGCGAATTCTTCACCGCTTGGGACGATGAGCAGCCACTCGTCCGGGCCGAGCCATTGCAGGCTGGTTTCACCTTTGACGATCACGCTCAGGGCGCCAGGCAGTTCGATGCCCAGGGCCTTGTGCACACCGGCGGCGAACGCGGCATCGTGGCCATCGCCACGAATGGTCAGGTGGCCGAGGAGTTTCTTTTCCCGCACGGTCACGCCGGCGTTCTTGCGGCCCTTGCCGACCAGGCTGGCGAGGTCGGCATGGTGCAGCGACGACTCGGCCTTGGCGCCGGTGGTGGGGCGTTGTTGGTAAACATTGGCTGCTGTCATAAAGCACCTGTTTTGAATTCTGTTTTGAGGCTGATGGCCTCATCGGGGGCAAGCCCCCTCCCACAGGGGAATGCATTTCAAAATGTGGGAGGGGGCTTGCCCCCGATGCAGGCAACTCGGTCTATCAGATGTTCTGCCGATCACCTTTCGGGTCAAAGAACACCGAAGACACAATCTCCGCCTCGATCACGCTGCCATCCGCCTGGGGCGAGAACACCCGCTCGCCGATACGCTTCAAGCCGCCCTTCACCACGCCCATGGCAAACGAATAGCCCAGGGAGTTGTGCGCATAGCTGGAAGTGACGTGGCCGACCATCTTCATCGGAATGCTCTGCTTCGGATCGAACACCAGCTGCGCGCCTTCCGGCAGCCACACGGTTGGATCGATCGGCTTCAAGCCCACCAGTTGCTTACGCTCTTCACGCACGCAGTCTTCACGGTTCATCCCGCGCCAGCCGATCCACGAGAACGGTTTGGTACGGCCAACGCACCACCCCATGTTCAGGTCGTCCGGGGTCATCGAGCCGTCGGTGTCCTGGCCGACGATGATGAAGCCCTTCTCGGCCCGCAGTACGTGCATGGTTTCGGTGCCGTACGGGGTCAGGTTGTATTTCTTGCCGGCCTCGACGATTTTTTCCAGCACGCCCATGGCGTAGTCGGCCTGCACGTTGACCTCATACGACAGCTCACCGGTAAACGAGATACGGAACACCCGCGCCGGAACACCGCCCACCAAGCCTTCTTTCCAGGTCATGAACGGGAAGCCGTCCTTGTCCAGGTCGATGTCGGTGACCTCACTCAGCAGCTTGCGGCTGTTGGGGCCGGACAGGGTCATGGTCGCCCAGTGGTCGGTGACCGAGGTGAAGTACACCTTGAGGTCCGGCCATTCGGTCTGTTGGTAGATTTCCAGCCACTGCAGCACACGGGCGGCGCCGCCGGTGGTGGTGGTCATCAGGAAGTGGTTGTCGGCGAGGCAGGCGGTGACGCCGTCGTCGAAGACCATGCCGTCTTCCTTGCACATCAGGCCGTAGCGCGCCTTGCCCACATCGAGCTTGGTCCAGGCGTTGGTGTAGATGCGGTTTAGGAACTCACGGGCATCCGGGCCCTGAATGTCGATCTTGCCGAGGGTCGACGCATCCAGCAGGCCGACGCTGTCGCGCACCGCCAGGCATTCGCGTTTGACCGCGGCGTGCAGGTCTTCACCGTTGCGTGGGAAGTACCACGGGCGTTTCCACTGGCCGACGTCTTCAAACTCGGCGCCGTTCTTCACGTGCCAGGCTTGCAGCGCGGTGTAGCGTACCGGTTCGAAGATGTGCCCACAGTGACGGCCCGCTACCGCGCCGAAGGTCACCGGCGTGTAGTTGGGACGGAACATGGTGGTGCCCATCTGCGGGATGGTCACGTTCAGCGAACGGGCGGCAATCGCCAGGCCGTTGACGTTGCCCAGCTTGCCCTGGTCGGTACCGAAGCCCAGCGCGGTGTAGCGTTTGACGTGCTCGACCGACTCGAAACCTTCGCGGGTCGCCAGTTCGATGGCGGCAGCGGTGACGTCGTTCTGCAGGTCGACGAATTGCTTCGGCGCCCGCGCAGTCGGCTTGTCGTGCGGCACTTGGTAAATGGCCAGTGTCGGCTCTTCCAGACGGCTCAAGGCCTTTGGCAGGGTGCCTTCCACCGGGGTAAAACCGGCTTCGCTGGCCGCGCGCACGCCGCCTTCAAAACCATCGGCCAGGGAATCGCCAAGGCCGTAGACGCCATTGATACCACCGACGCACACGCGTTTCTGCGGCGCTTCACCCGGTACGAAACCGAGGATGTCTTCACGCCAGGTCGGCTTGCCGCCCAGGTGCGAGGCCAAGTGGACCACCGGGCTGTAGCCGCCGGAGCTGGCGACCAGGTCGCAGTCCAGCCACTCGCCGGGGCTGGTGACTTTATGCGCTTTGACGTCAATCGCGGCGATACGCGCAGCGGTCACACGCTTGGTGCCACGGGCCTCGACCACAGCGCTGCCGGTGAGGATGCGAATACCTTTGGCACGGGCTTCTTCCACCAGCGCGCCGCGTGGGTTGTGGCGCACATCGGCCACGGCCACCACTTGCAGGCCGGCATCCAGCCAGTCCAGCGCAACGCGGTAGGCGTGGTCGTTGTTGGTCGACAGCACCAGTTTTTTACCCGGCGCCACGCCGTAGCGACGCACGTAAGTCGAGACCGCACCGGCCAGCATGTTGCCCGGCACGTCGTTGTTGCCGTACACCAGCGGACGTTCGCACGCACCGGTGGCCAGCACCACGCGTTTGGCGCGCACACGGTGGATGCGCTGACGCACCACGCCGATCGGCGCACGGTCACCGAGGTGATCGGTGAGGCGCTCGTGAATGGTCAGGAAGTTATGGTCGTGGTAGCCGTTGACGGTGGCGCGGGGCAGCAGCACCACGTCCGGCAGGGCTTTGAGCTCGGCGATAACGCCGGCAACCCATTCGGTGGCCGGTTTGCCGTCGAGGCTTTCGCGCGAATCGAGCAAGGAACCGCCGAATTCTTCCTGCTCATCGGCCAGGATCACGCGGGCACCGCTGCGCGCAGCGGCCAGTGCAGCGGCCAGGCCGGCAGGGCCTGCGCCGACAATGAGCACGTCGCAGTGACGGTTGAAGTTGTCGTAGGTGTCCGGGTCATTCTCGGTCGGCGAACGGCCAAGGCCCGCCGCCTTGCGGATGTACTTCTCGTAGGTCATCCAGAACGATTGCGGGTACATGAAGGTTTTGTAGTAGAAACCGGGCGGCATCAGCTTGCCGCCAACCTTGCCGAGAATCCCCATCATGTCGTTGTTGACGCTCGGCCAGCCGTTGGTGCTGGTGGCGACCAGGCCTTGGTACAGCGCCTGTTGGGTGGCGCGCACGTTAGGGATTTGCGTGGCTTCGGTAGCGCCGATCTGCAGCACGGCGTTCGGCTCTTCGGCGCCGGCGGCGAAGATGCCACGTGGGCGCGAGTATTTGAAGCTGCGACCGATGATGTCGACGCCGTTGGCCAGCAGGGCTGCGGCCAGGGTATCGCCTTCAAAGCCTTTGTAGCTCTGGCCGTTGAAGCTGAAAGTCAGCACTTTATTACGGTCGATCCGGCCACCGTTGGACAGGCGATTGATCTGGCTCATACCTTGTCTCCAGAGGCCTTGGCGGTGAACTGAGGCTTCTCACCGATCTTGTAGGTTTCAAGAATTTCGTAGGTCACGGTGTCGCGTGTCGCGTTGAAGTACTGGCGGCAACCGGCGGCGTGAATCCACAGCTCGTGGTGCAGGCCGCGCGGGTTATCGCGAAAAAACATGTAGTCGCCCCACTGCTCGTCGGTGCAGGCATTCGGGTCCATCGGGCGCGGGATATGCGCTTGGCCGGACGCGTGGAATTCCTCTTCGGAGCGCAGTTCGCCACAGTGAGGACAGAAGATATGCAACATGAGGTATTTCTCCTGTTAGTGGGCGACAGCCGCAGCGCCATGTTCATCGATCAACGCACCGTTGTGGAAACGGTCGATGGAGAAAGGTGCGGCCAATGGGTGCATTTCACCCTTGGCGAGGCTGGCGGCAAACACGTTGCCTGAGCCTGGGGTGGCCTTGAAGCCACCGGTGCCCCAACCGCAGTTAAAGAACATGTTCGGTACCGGCGTCTTGGAGATGATCGGGCAGGCGTCCGGCGTGGTGTCGACGATGCCGCCCCACTGGCGGTTCATGCGCACCCGCGACAACACCGGGAACATCTCGACGATGGCCTGGATGGTGTGTTCGATCACCGGATACGAGCCACGCTGGCCGTAGCCGTTGTAGCCGTCGATACCGGCACCGATCACCAGGTCGCCCTTGTCGGACTGGCTGATGTAGCCGTGCACGGCGTTGGACATGATCACGCTGTCGATGATCGGCTTGATCGGCTCCGACACCAACGCTTGCAGCGGGTGGGATTCGATCGGCAGGCGAAAGCCCGCCAGCGAAGCCATGTGCCCGGAGTTACCGGCGGTCACCACACCGACGCGCTTGGCGCCGATAAAGCCCTTGTTGGTTTCCACACCGATGCACACGCCGTTTTCCTTACGGAAGCCGATCACTTCGGTCTGCTGGATCAAGTCCACGCCGAGTGCGTCAGCGGCGCGGGCAAAGCCCCAGGCCACGGCATCGTGACGGGCCACGCCGCCGCGCCGTTGCACAGTGGCGCCGAGCACCGGGTAGCGGGTGTTCTTCGAGCAGTCCAGGTACGGAATCTCATCGGCCACTTGCTGGGCGTTGAGCAGTTCGCCGTCCACGCCGTTGAGGCGGTTGGCGCTCACGCGGCGCTCGGAATCACGGATGTCCTGCAGGGTGTGGCACAGGTTGTACACGCCACGCTGGGAGAACATCACGTTGTAGTTCAGGTCCTGGGACAGGCCTTCCCACAGTTTCATCGCGTGTTCGTACAGGTGCGCCGACTCGTCCCACAGGTAGTTGGAACGCACGATGGTGGTGTTGCGCGCGGTGTTACCGCCGCCCAACCAGCCTTTCTCGACCACCGCGACGTTGGTGATGCCGTGTTCTTTGGCCAGGTAGTAAGCGGTCGCCAGACCATGCCCGCCACCGCCGACGATGACCACGTCGTAGACCTTTTTCGGGGTCGGCGTGCGCCACATCTTCTGCCAGTTTTCGTGATGGCTGAGGGAGTGCTTGAAGAGGCCGAAGCCCGAGTAGCGTTGCATAGTCATTACTCCAAAACCGCGCTCAGCGATAAACCGGGAAATCAGCGCACAGGGCAGACACGTGCTTGGCCACGTTGGCCTCGACATCGGCGTCGCCGAGGTTGTCGAGGATGTCGCAGATCCAGCCGGCCAGTTCGATGCACTGCGGCACTTTGAAACCACGCGTAGTCACCGCCGGGGTGCCGATGCGCAGGCCAGAAGTCACGAACGGCGACTGCGGGTCATTCGGCACCGCGTTCTTGTTGACGGTGATGTGAGCGCGACCGAGGGCTGCATCCGCGTCCTTACCGGTGAGGCCCTGACGGATCAGGCTGACCAGGAACAGGTGGTTATCGGTGCCGCCGGACACTACATCGTAGCCGCGTTTGATGAATACGCTCGCCATCGCCTGGGCGTTGTCGATCACTTGTTGCTGGTAGGCCTTGAAACCTGGCTCCAGCGCTTCCTTGAAGCACACGGCCTTGCCGGCGATGACGTGCATCAACGGGCCGCCCTGGGCTCCGGGGAACACGGCAGCGTTGAGTTTCTTTTCAATCGCTTCGTTGGCCTTGGCCAAAATCAGGCCACCCCGTGGACCGCGCAGGGTCTTGTGGGTGGTGGTGGTGACCACGTCGGCGTACGGCAGCGGGTTCGGGTACAGGCCAGCGGCGACCAGGCCGGCGACGTGGGCCATGTCGACGAACAGCAGCGCGCCTACCTTGTCGGCGATGGCGCGAAAGCGTGGGAAGTCCAGGGTCTTGGAGTAGGCGGAGAAACCGGCCACGATCATTTTCGGCTGGCACTCGACGGCCAGACGCTCGACTTCGTCGTAGTCGATCAGGCCGGTGTCAGTGTTGATGCCGTATTGCACCGCGTTGTACAGCTTGCCCGAGGACGACACTTTGGCGCCGTGGGTCAAGTGACCGCCGTGGGCCAGGCTCATGCCCAGGATAGTGTCGCCCGCGTTGATCAGCGCCAGGTACACGGCGCTGTTGGCGGACGAACCGGAGTGCGGTTGCACGTTGGCGTAATCGGCGCCGAACAGCTGCTTGGCGCGCTCGATAGCCAGGGCCTCGACCTTGTCCACGTGCTCGCAGCCGCCGTAGTAGCGCTTGCCTGGGTAGCCTTCGGCGTATTTGTTGGTGAGGCCGCTGCCTTGCGCTTCCATCACACGTTTGCTGGTGTAGTTCTCTGACGCGATCAGCTCGATATGATCTTCCTGACGCTGCTCCTCGGCATTCATCGCCGCCAGCAGTGCATCGTCATAACCCTGGATCTGGTCTTTCTTGCTGAACATCGCGTCTCTCCCAGCCTTTCGTATTGTTGAGGCCCGTGCAGGGCCCTTTGATGCGATGGTAGGACTGGCGCAGGCAGGCCAAATGCCTGCGCACGCCACGCAAAGGTGCGTTTACGACATTAGAGGAGCGACGCGAAATAAATGTGAGACGGGGCTTGCTCCCGATGGCGGTTTGTCAGTCAGCTTATCTATAGATGACCCGCCGCTATCGGGAGCAAGTCGAATCGTCGCACCGCCCCTCCCACAGGGGGTTAGGCGATGATCTGGCGGACCAGTAGCAGCAGCAGGAAATGCATGGGGTAGAGCGCATACGCCCAGCGGCGCATAGGCGGTGGCGAGACATTTTTGGCGTGTCGTAATAAGACCAAACCCACCACTGGCGCAATCAGGCATGTCGCCAAGCCCAACAACGCCACAACCGTGCCGCTATTGAGCAAAACCTGCCACTGATTAGCCGCCACACAGACCAATCCCGGCAATATGCTGAAATACCAAGGCCGACGAAATACCAGCAGCATTGCCAGCGGCAGCAATATACCAAAGAAACCGAACATCAACTGGGCTGAAAAAATCGCCGCTATTGAGACGGCGATCAGCGCCAATCCTCGATCAAACAACGTCTTCTTCTGCCAACCTCGGGCAATGAGCAAGCCCAGCGCCAGGGTCGGTAACACGTTTAAGGTATCGGCATCTTCGATGAACATTCGATACGGCACTTCGCTGATCACGCTGAACAGCAACAACCAACCCAAATAGCGCCAATGGCCGGTCACCGGTGCGTTGCGGGCCCTGTGTAAATTGGCCGCAATCGCCAGGCAAAACCACGGGAACGCCAGGCGCCCAGGCACATACAGCCCATCCAGACTCAACCCCACATAGCGCAGGTGATCGAGCACCATGCTCAGCAGCGCCAGCCACTTGAGTAAATCCAGCGCTCCATCGCGGACACGTCCGACAGGCATCATTGCAGTACCGTGCATAATTCCCCAACGACTTTGCATTTACAGCGCGTGCGCACCCCTGCCTATCTTGGTTAAAGTGCGCACCAACATCGACCACAGGAATGGGCCATGACCGACAAGAGCCAACAATTCGCCAGCGACAACTATTCCGGCATCTGCCCGGAAGCCTGGGCCGCCATGGAACAAGCCAACCACGGCCATCAGCGCGCCTATGGCGATGATGAATGGACCCACCGCGCCGCTGACGGTTTCCGCAACCTGTTCGAAACCGACTGCGAAGTGTTCTTCGCCTTCAACGGCACCGCCGCCAACTCCCTGGCACTGTCGTCGCTGTGCCAGAGCTACCATAGCGTGATTTGCTCGGAAACCGCCCACGTCGAAACCGACGAATGCGGCGCGCCGGAATTTTTCTCCAACGGCTCCAAGCTGCTCACCGCGCGTACCGAAAACGGCAAGCTGACCCCGGAGTCGATCCGCGAGATCGCCCTCAAGCGCCAGGACATCCACTACCCCAAGCCGCGCGTCGTGACGCTGACCCAGGCCACCGAAGTCGGCAGCGTCTACACCCCGGAAGAAATCCGCGCCATCAGCGCCACCTGCAAGGAATTGGGCCTGAACCTGCACATGGACGGCGCGCGCTTCTCCAACGCCTGCGCGTTCCTCGGCTGCTCACCGGCCGACCTGACCTGGAAAGCGGGCGTGGACGTGCTGTGTTTTGGCGGCACCAAGAACGGCATGGCCGTGGGTGAAGCGATCCTGTTCTTCAACCATAAACTGGCCGAAGACTTCGACTACCGCTGCAAACAGGCGGGTCAGCTCGCGTCGAAAATGCGCTTCTTGTCGGCCCCCTGGGTGGGCCTGCTGGAAAACGACGCCTGGCTCAAACACGCCCGCCACGCCAACCACTGCGCACAGTTGCTGAGCAGCCTGGTGGCGGATATTCCCGGCGTGGAACTGATGTTCCCGGTGCAGGCCAACGGCGTGTTCCTGCAACTCTCGGAACCGGCTATTGCAGCGCTGACCGCCAAGGGCTGGCGGTTCTACACCTTCATCGGCAAAGGCGGCGCGCGCTTTATGTGTGCGTGGGATACCGAGGAAGAACGTGTAAGGGAATTGGCGGCTGATATTCGGGAAGTGATGGGCGCTTGAACCTGACGAATACTGGCGGATTGCCGAGTCTGTCATTTGATATTTCTGACAGCAGCGCGCTGCGTTTTCATTGACTAGCCTCTTGGAACCCGAGAAGAAAAGGCCGCTGCAGCGGCTAATGCCAGTCAGTTAAGGGACAACACTGTATCTGTGGCGAGGGAGCTTGCTCCCGTTGGGCCGCGAAGCGGCCCCTCTCTTTGTTTACACAGAATGGGACTGCTGCGCAGTCCAACGGGAGCAAGCTCCCTCGCCACAGGTCACTTTTTACCCCTTCAAAGCCTTAACTGACTGGCATTAGCTGCAGCGGCCTCCTTTTGGGGTTAACCACGCGCCGAACAATCGGCTGGAAACGGAAATCCAGAAGAGAGCCAAACCCATGGAATATCAAAGCAACAACACCACCCTGCAAAGCGACGACACTGTCAGCACCACCGTCATTGATTGGGATGAGTTCCGCAAGCATGCCAAAGTCGGGGATACCATTCGCGAGTCATCGAGGACGCTGCGAATCTACGACAAAGCCTATGAATTGACAGCATCAGGCCAGCACTTTGTGGTCCACATCTACGCCCAGTAACCGTTAACACTCGCGTCGGAGACTCATGACCTCCGACGCCGATCGTTCCCACGCTTTGCGTGGGAATGCCTCCCCGGACGCTCCGCGCCCAAGCCTCCCCCGACTCAGGGCCCCACCCATGGGCAGAAGCCGCTACGCCACCACAGAGCCCAGAGATTCAGCGCTGGTTCTGAAGAGCGCTTGCACCGAGGCGGGACGCGGAGCGTCCCAAGAGGCATTCCCACGCGGAGCGTGGGAACGAGCGGTGGTCAGAACTCGATACGCACATCCCCCTTCGGCACGCTGCAGCACGACAGGATATAACCCTCGGCTTCGTCTTCCTCGGTGATCCCGCCGTTGTGCTCCATCTCCACTTCGCCGCCGAGCTTCATCACCTTGCAGGTACCGCAAATCCCCATGCCGCAGGCTTTCGGGATCAACAACCCAAGCTTGGCCGCCGCCGCATGCACGGTTTCGCCTGGCGCCACGCGGATGCTCTTGCCCGATGCGATGAATTCCACTTGGTGCAGGTCCGCCAGGTCGACTTCCGGCGCGTCCGCCGCTTGTTCGGCTTGCTCCACCGCGTCAGCACGGGCTTCCGGTGGGGTCGCGCCAAACGACTCCTCGTGGTAACGCGCCATGTCGAAACCAGCGGCTTCCAACAAGCGCTTGACCGCGCTCATGTACGGCGTGGGGCCGCAGCAGAATACTTCGCGCTCAAGGAAGTCGGGCACCATCAGTTCGAGCATCTTGTGGTTCAGGTAACCGCGATAACCGGCCCAGGGCTCGCCCAGACCATGTTTTTCGCAGATCAGGTGCAGGCTGAAGTTGTCGATCCGCGAGGCCATATGCTCCAGCTCGCGGTGGTAGATGATGTCTTTGGGTGAACGGGCGCTGTGAACGAACGTCATGTCGACGTTGGCGTTGGTGTCGTAGAACCAACGCGCCATGGACATCACCGGGGTGATGCCCACGCCGCCGCTGAGGTACAGCACCTTCGGGCTTGGGAAGTCGATGGCATTGAACAGCCCGACCGGGCCGTGCACCGCCAGCTCCTGGCCTTCATGCAGCGTGTCGTGCAGCCAATTGGAGACCTTGCCGCCCGGTACGCGCTTGATGGTCACCGAGAAGCTGTAAGGCACCGACGGCGAGCTGGAAATGGTGTACGAGCGCATGATCGGCTGGCCTTCGATTTCCAGCTCCAGGGTGACGAATTGCCCCGGCTTGAAGAAAAACAGGATCGGCTGGTCGGCCATAAAGCAGAAGGTGCGCACGTCCCAGGTTTCCTGGATGACTTTGACGCAACGGACGATGTGCCGACCATTGGCCCAGGTCTGGGTCGTTACCGGATTCAGGAAGTTACTGGACATACTGTTCTCCACCGCCGAGGCTCGGCCTTATGGTGGCGATTCTGCGTAACACGCGAACCGCCCACTTACCTATCTGCGACATTCACATACTTACCGCGACCAGCCCCCAACGACAGGGGGTTGCGCGTCGGGATCAGATTGGGCCATGTCGCCCATGGATAAGGTTCGTCGCAACGCCGGCCCCACACTCACTCCATACGAAGACGCTTTTTTTACGCCTTGCATAGCACCAACCGTAGCCACTATTCGCCGGCCACACAGAATGGCCATGAGGACACACATGATGGACGTCACCGCAACCTTAAGCTTGGGCGATCCGCTGGAACCCGCACGCAAGGCCACCGCGCAGATGCTGCAAGAGCGCGAGCGCACTTTTTCGCTGCCACAGCCGTTTTACTCTGATGAGCGGCTGTTTGATATCGACATGCAGGAGATCTTCCAGAAAGAGTGGTTGATCGCCGGCATGACCTGCGAGATCCCCACCAAGGGCAACTACCTGACCCTGCAAGTGGGCAAGAACCCGATCATCGTGATCCGTGGCGCCGACGGCGTGGTGCATGCGTTCCACAACGTGTGCCGCCACCGTGGTTCGCGCTTGTGCACCAGCGACAAGGGCAAGGTCGCCAAGCTCGTTTGCCACTACCACCAGTGGACCTACGAGCTCGACGGCCGCCTGTTGTTCGCCGGCACCGAGATGGGCGCCGACTTCGACATGAAGCAGTACGGCCTCAAACCGGTGAACGTGAAGACCGCCGGCGGCTACATCTTCATCAGCCTGGCCGAAAACCCGCCGGCCATCGATGATTTCCTGTCGACACTGAACCATTACATGGAACCTTACGACATGGAGAACACCAAGGTGGCGATCCAGACCACCTTGTTCGAGAAAGCCAACTGGAAACTGGTGCTGGAAAACAACCGCGAGTGCTACCACTGCAACGCGTCGCACCCGGAACTGCTGAAAACCCTGCTGGAATGGGATGACGTCACCGACCCGCGCGCCGACCAGGCGTTCAAGGACCATGTGGCCGCCTCTGCCGCCGCCTGGGACGCCGAAAAGATCCCTTACGCCCACGCCAGCTTCGGCCTGCGCAACCGTATCGTGCGCATGCCGCTGCTCAAGGGCACCGTGTCGATGACCCTGGACGGCAAACAGGGCTGCGCCAAACTGATGGGCCGCATCAAGAACCCGGACCTGGGCTCGATGCGCATCCTGCACCTGCCGCATTCGTGGAACCACTGCATGGGCGACCACATCATCGTGTTCACCGTGTGGCCGATCAGCGCCCAGGAAACCATGGTCACCACCAAGTGGCTGGTGCACAAGGACGCCGTTGAGGGCGTGGACTACGACGTGGAGCGCATGCGCCAGGTGTGGGACGCCACCAACGACCAGGACCGTCGCCTGGCCGAAGAGAACCAGCGTGGCATCAACTCCACCGCCTACCAGCCTGGCCCGTACTCCAAGACTTACGAGTTCGGCGTGGTGAATTTCGTGGATTGGTACAGCGAGCGCATGCTGAGCAACCTGGGCGCGGCGCCGGCGCCTTATCTCAAGGGTGTGGCGGCTCACGAGTAACTGACGGTGGGAGCGGGCTTGCTGTGGTGAGCCGCTCCCCCACTTTTAATCTCCAATGCTCAAGAATTGATCAACTCTCTTGAAGCCCTTTATCGCCCTGCCCTTCAGCGTTCGCCCAACAACTTATCCACAGAGCCACCCACAGCAATTGTGGGCAACTGCCCGGTTCTGCTGAAATTAATCGAAGAAAATCCGTGACTTATTCAACTCGGCGTTTCCTGCCCAGCATTGATCAATTTATGACCAAACCCGCGTAAGCCAAGTAATACGTGGCCTGTAGCGGTACGCAAACACCTTATCCACAGAACCGCCAACAGACTTTGGGGGCAACTTCGCGAACGCTGTGGAAAACCGCTTCAAACCACGATTAACGCGGGCTTCCGGCGGTTTTCAAGGCTCAAGAGACAGTTTTGGTTGGATTTTAACCAATTCTTTGTAAGCCACGTATTTCGTGGTCCGCAGGGTACAGCGAACATCTTATCCACAGATCCGCCAACAGACTTTGGGGGCAAGTTGAACATCGCCGCTCCCCTTATCCACACGAAAACTTCCATAAAAACCGTCACTTAGACTGGTTGTTTTTCATACAGCCGCCTGCAGCCCTTTATCTGCGCGCCTTGTGGACAACCGCAAACACCTTATCCACAGCCCCGTGCACAGCGATTGTGGGTAACCCACCGTTTGTCAGTTTGCTGTACAAAAACGCTCGGATTTAAAGTTCATCCACACTCTTTCGACAGTTGCTTATCCGCTGACGGGTAAACGTGACCGGAAACTCGAACTGGCAGGCATTGCCGCCGTTGCCTTAACTTCAGAACCTGATGGAGATCAAAATGTGGGAGGGGGCTTGCTCCCGATAGCTGACTGTCAGTCACTGCATTGGGTGACTGATCTACCGCTATCGGGAGCAAGCCCCCTCCCACACTTGTTTTTGCAGTGCTTGGGGCTTAGCGGACTACGCCCTCTTCCACCAACAACTTGAGAATCGCCTGCGCACCTTCTTCGGCACTCACGCCTTTTAGCACCTGCCCCCCGCCACCACTGGCCTTGGCCGTGGCGGCTTTCATGCGGTCGGCGCCGCTCTTGGCCTTGATCACCTTGAGGCGCTTGGGCCGAGGCTTGGCCGGTTGCAGCACCGCGCCGGTGAACAGCTCGTCTTCTTCGACTTCCACCTCATGGGCCGCCAGCTCACCGCGCTGCGCCGGGCCGTACGCGCTTTGCCGAGGCTTGGGCGCGGCGTTATCCACCGTCGCCAAAAACGGCAGACGCACTTTCAGCCGACGCCGCTGACCGCGCGGCAAGGCCTGCAGCACATGGGCCACACCGCCTTCAATCGACTCGACCTGAGCCAGCCCTACAATCAACGGCCAACCCAATTGCTCGGCCAGCAGGAACGGCAGCATGCCCGAACCTTCACCGGTTTCCGCCTGGCTGCCGGTGAGCACCACCTGCGCGCCAGCGTCGCGCAAATAGTCGCTGAGCACCGGCAACGCGTCGGCGTCGGCCGGTTGTTCGAGTACATGCAGTTGTGGCAGCCCCATGCCCAGGTAGCTGCGCAAGGTCGGCTCGGCAATGTTGCCGGCGTGCAGCACCTGCAACTTATCCCCAGCCATTTGCAGGCCCAGTTCGACGGCGCGGGCATCTTGCTCCGCACGCCGTGGGCGACCCGACGTGGGGTGGGCACCGATAGAAACCAGGCTGATTACATTCGTCGTCATGGCCATATCCTTAAGCCGCATCGCGCTTGGCGCCGTTGCGGTAGGCCTCGACCGCATCGATCAAGGCTTGCAGTATTGCGGCGCTTTCGCCGATCACCGACAAGTCGGCACGCTTGATCATGTCGCAACCGGGGTCGAGGTTGATCGCCACCACCTTGTCGCAGGCACCGATGCCTTGCAGGTGCTGGATCGCCCCGGAAATCCCCACGGCCACATACACCCGCGCCGTGACCCAGGTGCCGCTGGCGCCGACCTGACGATCACGCGCCATGAAGCCATCGTCCACCGCGACCCGCGAGGCGCCTTCGGTGGCGCCGAGGGCGGCGGCGGTCTGGTGGAACAGGTCCCAGTCCTTCACGCCGTTGCCGCCGGAGAAAATGAATTCCGCTTCGGCCATCGGAATCGCCGCCGGGTCCACCGCCACCGCACCGAGGTCTTCGATACGCGGCAGGCTGCGCGCCAGGGTTGTGGATAACTCCACGGGCAATACCTCGTGGCGGGTGTCGCTGACCGGATCGGCACATTCCACGGCGGCAAGGATCAAGCGCGGCAATGGCCGCACCAGGTCTTCCTGACCCGCGCCGGCACGGCCGATGCACTCCTCGCCCTTGATCTGCCACACCCGCGTGGCCGGGCGTTCCTTGAGGCTGGCGGCAAAACGCCGACCCAACTCGCCGCCACCGCTGCGGCTGTCGGGCAGCAGCCAGTGGCGCGGGTTGAACTGGTTATCCACAGCGCGCAGACCCTGCACGCGTTGCTCCGGTGAATAACCGTCGAATTCGTGGCCGTCCAGCACCAGCAGGCGGTCGACACCGGCGGTGGCAAACGCGCTTTCCTTGTGTTCGCCAAACACCACCGCCAACACCGCGCCATCGCTGCCGGCGAGTTGCCGCGCCAGGCCAAGCAGGTCGCGGTCGTGGCTGCTCAGGCGACCGCCGACCATGTCCGGCACTACGTTGATGTAGAACGCAGGCGCAGGCACCTGATGCAGCGGCAATTGCACCTCCACCGCAGCGGTGCGTTTGGCCGCGCCGCCCTGCTGGGCGCCGCTGCGGTCAATGCGCTTGATGCCGTTGGGGCCGATAAAACCGACACCATGCACGTTTTTGCGGATAACGCCGTGAGGCCCCATCCAGCTGTGTTGCACAGGCTGCATCGCCGCGTGCAGCGGGTGCAGACGGTTACGGGCAATCCATTCGGCCCGTGGGTCGCGGCGGATAATGTCGCTCATCAGTGCACCTCCGCAGGTTCACGTTTAGGCGCTTTCGCCGGCGCAGAGTCTTCAAGCAACGCGTCGGCCACCAGCTCGGCAATGTCTTTGATCAACGGGCGTGGTTCGACCACACCTTCGAGCATCGCGGTGCATTGCGGGCAACCCACGGCCACCAGTTCGGCGCCGGTTTCGCGGATGTCTTCCATGCGCATGTCCGGGATCCGTTGCTTGCCGGGGATGTCGGTGATCGGCGCCCCGCCGCCACCGCCGCAGCAGCGCGAACGGAAGCCCGAACGTTGCATCTCCTTGACCTCGATGCCCAACGCACGCAGCACTTGGCGCGGGGCCTCGTACTCACCGTTGTAGCGGCCCAGGTAGCATGGGTCGTGATAGGTCACGCTGTTGCCTTTGTGCTGGCCCAGGTTCAGCGCGCCGTCGCCGATCAGCTCGGCCATGAAGGTGCTGTGGTGCTGCACGAGGTAGTTGCCGTTGAAGGCGCCGTACTCGTTTTTCAGCACATGGAAGCTGTGCGGGTCGCAGGTGACGATGCGCTTGAAACTGTACTTGGCCAGGGTCTGGATATTGCGCGAGGCCAGCAGTTGGAACGTCGCTTCATCGCCCAGGCGTCGCGCCACGTCGCCGCTGTCGCGTTCTTCCAGGCCGAGTACGGCGAAGTCGACCTTGGCCGCCTTCAGGACCTTGACGAAAGCACGCAGGGTGCGCTGGTTGCGCATGTCGAAGGCACCGTCGCCGACCCAGAACAACACGTCGGCACTGCCTTTTTCGCTGAGCAATGGCAAGTTCAAATCCGCCGCCCAGTTCAGGCGCCCGCCCGGCGCGAACCCGCCGGGGTTGTCGGTGGCGATCAGGTTTTCCAGGACTTCGGCACCCTTGTTCGGCGTGGCGCCTTTTTCCAGGGTGAGGTGGCGGCGCATGTCGATGATGGCGTCCACGTGCTCGATCATCATCGGGCACTCTTCCACGCAGGCACGGCAGGTGGTGCACGACCACAAGGTCTCGGCGTCCACCAGGCCGTTGACGATCGGCTGGTGCGGGTTGCCGCCGTGTTCGCCGATCGGTTTGCCTGGATACGGGCTGCCGGCGAACTTGGCATCAGTGCCACCGGCCAGGCCGACCACCATGTCCTGGATGAGTTTTTTCGGGTTCAGCGGCTGGCCGGCGGCGAATGCCGGGCACGCCGCTTCGCACTTGCCACACTGCACGCAGGCGTCGAAGCCGAGCAGTTGGTTCCAGGTGAAGTCTTTGGGTTTTTCCACTCCCAGGGGCGCGGTTTTGTCGCTCAGGTCCAGCGGTTTCAAACCGGTGGAGCGCCCGCCGCCGAAGCGTTCGGCACGGCGGTGCCAGGCCAGGTGCAGGGCACCGGCGAAGGCGTGCTTCATCGGCCCGCCCCAGGTCATGCCGAAGAACATCTCGGACACGCCCCACAGCACACCGACGCCCAGCAGCGCCGCCAGCAACCAGCCGCCAAAGTTCGCCGGCAGAATCCCGGCCACCGGCAAGGTCACCAGGAAGAAGCTCACCGAGAACGCCATCAGGCTCTTCGGCAGGCGCATCCATGGGCCCTTGGACAGGCGCGCGGGTGGGTTGCGGCGGCGCAGGTACATGAAGATGGCGCCGACAAACATCAACACCGAGGCCAGCAGCAAGGCATACCCGAGGATACGGTTCTGCAGGCCAAAGCCGTGTACCAGAATCGCCAGCAAAGCCGACAGCACAAAACCCAGCGCCGTGGCGACGTGGGTATTGGCGATGTATTTGTCGCGGGCGACCACGTGGTGCAGGTCGACCATGTAGCGCTTGGGCATGGCCAGCAGGCCGCCCAGCAGGTCGACCTTGGAGGCTCGGCCACGGCGCCACATGTTCACGCGGCGCAGGGCGCCGAGGACGGCGAGGCCCAGGGCGGCAAACAGGAGAATAGGCAGCAAGGTGTTCAACATGGTGAAGCTCCCACAGACCACACAAAACTAATGTGGGAGGGGGCTTGCCCCCGATAGCGGTGGGTCAGCTACAGCTGTATCAACTGACACTCCGCCATCGGGGGCAAGCCCCTCCCACATTTGAACCCAGTCGGCTTAGAAATCCTTGCACAGGCGCAGGGCGTCATAGATGGCGGCATGGGTATTACGCTGCGCCACACAGTCACCGATGCGAAACAGCAAGTACCCCTCGCCCGCTTCGCTCAGGCACGGCTGCGGCTTGATCGCGAACAGGGCTTCGACGTCGATCTGGCCCTTGTTGCGCGACCCTTCCTTGAGTCCGTAGTAAATCGCTTCGTCCGGACGCACGCCGTTCTCCACCACCACCTGGTCGACCACCCGTTCTTCCTTGGCGCCGGTGTATTCGTTCTCCAGCACCGCCACCAGCTTGTCGCCCTCGCGGTAGACCTTTTCCAGCATCATGTCGCCGGTCATGATCACTTCCTTGGGGTACATGCTGCGGTAGTAAGTCGGGAACGACGTACCGCCAATCGCAACGCCCGGCTTGATGTCATCGGTGACGATCTCCACCTGGCTGCCCTTGTCCGCCAAAAAGTCAGCCACCGACATGCCGGTGAACTCACAAATGGTGTCGTACACCAGCACGTTCTTGCCCGGTGCCACCTTGCCGTCGAGTACATCCCAGCTGCTGACGACCAAACCTTCGGCCGCGCCCCAGTGTTCGTTCTGCTCGATAAACGGATGCCCGCCCACCGCCAGTACCACCACGTCCGGACGCAGGTCCAGGATGGTTTCGGCATCCGCCGCCACGCCCAGGCGCAGGTCGACTTTCAAGCGTGCCAGCTCCAGTTGGAACCAGCGGGTGATGCCGGCGATCTGGTCGCGTTGCGGGGCCTTGGAGGCGGTGGTGATTTGCCCGCCGATAAATTCTTTTTTCTCCAGCAGGGTCACATCGTGCCCACGTTCGGCCGCTACGCGCGCCGCTTCCATCCCGGCCGGGCCGGCACCAACCACCACGACTTTGCGCTTGGGCCCGGTGGATTTCTCGATGATGTGCGGCACGCCCATGTATTCACGGGAGGTGGCGGCGTTCTGGATACACAGCACATCCAGGCCCTGGTACTGACGGTCGATGCAGTAGTTGGCGCCGACGCACTGCTTGATCTGGTCGATCTGACCCATCTTGATCTTGGCGATCAGGTGCGGGTCGGCGATGTGCGCACGGGTCATGCCGACCATGTCCACATAGCCGCCTTCCAGAATCCGCGTGGCCTGGTTCGGGTCCTTGATGTTCTGCGCGTGCAGCACCGGGACCTTGACCACTTCCTTGATGCCGGCCGCCAGGTGCAGGAACGGCTCCGGCGGGTAGCTCATGTTCGGGATCACGTTGGCCAGGGTGTTGTGGGTGTCGCAACCCGAGCCCACCACGCCGATGAAATCGAGCATGCCGGTGTCGTCGTAGTACTTGGCGATCTGCTTCATGTCCTCGTGGGACAGGCCGTCCGGGTGGAACTCGTCGCCGCACAGACGCATGCCCACGCAGAAGTCATCACCCACTTCGGCGCGCACGGCCTTGAGCACTTCCAGGCCGAATTTCATGCGACCTTCGAAGGTGCCGCCCCATTCGTCGGTACGCTTGTTGACCCGTGGGCTCCAGAACTGGTCGATCATGTGCTGGTGCACGGCGGACAGTTCCACACCGTCCAGGCCACCGGCCTTGGCGCGCTTGGCGGCGCTGGCATAGTTGCCGATCACGCGCCAGATCTCTTCCGGCTCGATGGTCTTGCAAGTGGCACGGTGCACCGGCTCACGCACGCCGGACGGCGACATCAGGGTCGGCCAGTTGAAGCCGTCCCAACGCGAGCGACGGCCCATGTGGGTAATCTGGATCATGATCTTGGCGCCATGCTTGTGCATGGCGTCGGCCAGGTTCTGGAAGTGCGGGATGATGCGGTCGGTGGACAGGTTCACCGAACTCCACCATTCCTGGGGGCTGTCGATGGCCACCACCGAGGAGCCGCCGCAGATCGCCAGGCCGATACCGCCCTTGGCTTTCTCTTCGTAATACTTCACGTAGCGGTCGGTCGTCATGCCGCCGTCGGTGGCATACACCTCGGCGTGCGCGGTACTGAGCACGCGGTTGCGGATGGTCAGTTTGCCGATCTGGATCGGCTGGAACATTGCTTCGAAAGCCATGGCACGGTCCTCGGCTTACAGCGGCTTGACGGTGAACAAACCAGAATCAAAGCCCTCTTCGGAGCCTCCGTAGACTTGTTCGGCGACGGTGCGGATGTTGCTGCCACGCGCTTGCAGGATCTGGTCCATGGCACCGGCAAACCAGCCGGTGAACATGTAGTCCACCTTGCGCCCGACCTTGCCGTACACGTAGACGAATGCCGAGTGTTCGAGCTTGACGCTGGCAGTGCCTTTGTCGAGGTCGATGTCCTGGATCTTGAACAGGCCCCAGCCGCGTTGCGACAGGCGCTTCATGTAGTGTTCGAACACCGCGACGCCTTCCAGGCCGTGGCACTCGGCTTCTTTTTCACACCAGTGCCAGGCGGATTTGTAGCCGGCCTTGTAGAGGATCTCGGCGTAGGCGTCGGCGCCCAGCACTTCTTCGATGCCCATGTGGTTGTTGACGAAGAAATGGCGCGGCACGTACAGCATCGGCAGGGCGTCGGAGGTCCAGACACCGGTTTCGCTGTCGACTTCGATTGGCAATTGCGGGGCGATCTTGGCCATGGAAACTTAACTCCAGAAAATTCGTTTTAATGCCCGCCGCGCGAATGGCGGCGGGTGAAGGATTAAGCGAGCGGTGGCTTATTCGCCCCAGACGTCTTTCAATACATTGACCCAGTTCTCGCCCATGATTTTGCGTACCACACGCTCGGAATGGCCGCGTTTGAGCAGGGTCTCGGTGAGGTTGGGGAACTCGCCCACGGTGCGGATGCCCAGCGGGTTGATGATCTTGCCGAAGCTGGTCAGGCGGCGGGCGTAGCCCTTGTCATGGGTCAGCATTTCAAAGAAATCCTGGCCATGGCCCTGGGTGAAATCGGTGCCGATGCCGATGGCGTCTTCACCGACGATGTTCATGGTGTACTCGATGGCTTCGGCGTAGTCGTCGATGGTCGAATCGATGCCCTTGGCCAGGAACGGCGCGAACATGGTCACGCCGACAAACCCGCCGTGGTCAGCGATGAACTTTAGTTCTTCATCGGACTTGTTGCGCGGGTGCTCTTTAAGGCCCGACGGCAGGCAGTGGGAGTAGCACACCGGTTTTTTCGATTCGAGGATGACTTCTTCGCTGGTCTTGGAGCCGACGTGGGACAGGTCGCACATGATGCCGACGCGGTTCATCTCGCCGACGATCTCACGTCCGAAGCCCGACAGGCCGCCATCGCGCTCGTAGCAACCGGTGCCGACCAGGTTCTGGGTGTTGTAGCACATCTGCACCACACCCACGCCGAGCTGCTTGAAGATCTCGACATAGCCGAGCTGGTCTTCAAACGCGTGGGCATTCTGGAAACCGAAGATGATGCCGGTCTTGCCCAGTTCCTTGGCGCGACGGATGTCGGCGGTGGTTTTCACCGGGATCACCAGGTCGCTGTTCTCACGGATCAAGGTCTGGCTGGCCACGATGTTGTTGATCGTGGCCTGGAAGCCTTCCCACACCGACACGGTGCAGTTGGCGGCGGTGAGGCCACCTTTGCGCATGTCCTCGAACAGGTCGCGATTCCACTTGGCAATAATCAGCCCGTCGATAACGATGCTGTCGGCGTGAAGTTCGGCTGGGCTCATCAGGCTGTCCCCTTTTTGGCGATTCATGCGCCGAATCGTCTGCCGGCGCTTTGGGGCCAGCATATGCCCAGGGGCCGACAGAGCCGGGTGCAAAAACGACAGGGGAATTGCCGAAAGCGTCAATCCGCGACAAAGGGCGTTAAGAGGTGTCTGACTGGTGGCTGTTATTTGTCTTACGCTTGAGCCAGAATTCCCGCATCAACTGATATGAGACGGCGCAATGAAATCGATTTTCCTGGCTTTGGCACTCATCGCAACCGGCGTCCACGCCGCCGAAGACACCGACAGCACACCGTGCGACGGCATCGAAAACGACAAACAAACCCTGGAATGCGCCTCCTATAACAAAACCACCGCTGAACAATTGTTGAAAGACAACTACCAGGCCCTGCTGGAACGCATGGGATCGACCTACGGCCACGACAAGACCAAGCTGGCGGACATTACCGCTCGTCTGAAGGACGCCCAACAGAAATGGGAAAAGCTGCGTGACGCCGATTGCGCCGTGGACACCTTCCCGGCGGTGACCGGCACCAAGGCGTATGCGATTGCGCAAAATGATTGCCTGGCGCGCATGAGCGATGAGCGGTCGGAGTTTTTGGAGTCGATTGGGCAGGAATAAGCGACAATCCCTGCCACTTTTAATCTGAACCAAGGCCATTCATGAGCATCTGCGGTATCGAAATCAAAGGCAGCGAAGCCATCATCGCCGTCGCCTCGCTGGACAACCAGGCGCTGACCCATGTCGCCCTGGCCACCAAGAAAATCGCGCTGGAAGATGACGATGAAGCGGCCAACGTCAAAGCCTTTGCCGCCCAGGTGAAGGCCTTTGTGCAGGCCAACGCCATCACTCGCATCGCGATCAAGAAGCGCAGCAAGAAAGGCGAATTCGCCGGCGGCCCGACCACGTTCAAGATTGAAGGGGTGTTCCAACTGCTGGACGGGGTTGAGGTGACCTTGCTGTCGCCGCAGACCATTAATGCGCAGAACAAGAAGCACAATTTTGAACTGCCGGCGACGCTGAACAAGTATCAGCATGAAGCCTACAAGGCGGCGTGTTCGGCTCTGCTAAAAAAATAAGCCCCCCACATTCAGACCCAGCTCACAGTGGATTCTGGTTGTTTTTAGTGCGGTGCTTGTGCAGCAGCCAATCTCCAAACGCCTTGTCTTCCAGCGCATACCCGCCCCGGCTCGACTTCCATACCAACTCCTTGTCACGCAAGGCATCGATACAGGCCTGAATGGTCTGGGTACCCGGCACCACATCGCTGCCCATATCCTCCAGCGCTTTGCTGACCGCGGTGATTGTGCTGTCGGTAAACGGCGCAAAGGGTTCATTGCTGTGCAAGCGTTCCACCATCACCTGCAGCACCGCACGTTGCGGGATGGTCAGGGCGTTCCAGGCGCTTTCGAATTCGGTCCACACTCCCGCGCGCAGCAATTCGGCACGGCTGTGCAGCAATTGGCCCAGATTGCTCGCCTCACCCAGCTCCAATGCGACTTCACCGATGATGGTGCGCAGCATCTCGGGGCGACGGCCGACCAGCTCGAAGGCGGCGTCGATATCCGCCGCCTTGAACTGGTTGGTCTTGGCCAGGTGGGCATTCAGGTGCGCCGTGTAGGCCTGGGTGAACTCTTTGCCCAGCAGTGGAAACGGCGTGATGCTGGAGCCGAAGAACGGCTGGCTCTTGCCCAGGACCAGATGGGCCAGCTTGTCGCGGTTGGAACCGGTGAACACCAGGTGCAAGCCACTGCCGTCCTCGTCACGGCCTTGGTTGAGCTGATCCCGGGCGGCCTTCAGCGCGAACATCGCGTTGATACCGGAATCGCTGCTTAATGCGTGCTGCGCTTCGTCAATCACCAGCACTACGGGTTTTTCGGCAGCGCTGTGGAGCAACTCCAAGGCCTGGGTCAACGTCGCGCCAACGGGCAATTGGGGCTTGCTGAAGTCCCAGGACAAGGTACGCAGAAAGCTCAGTTTCTCGATTCCAATGTTCTTGGCCAGCTTGCGAATGCCTTTTTCATAGGGAACCAGAGCAGCGGCAATAGCACTGGCGATCAACTCCGCCGGATCTTTGTCTTTGTCAGCCCACAGGTCGACATACACGGCAAGCCAACCCCGAAGCTGACACTCCGGGATCAAATCTTCACGCAAAAATGTACTTTTGCCGGTGCGACGCGGTGCCGCGAGAAACAGGCCAGAGGTGAAATCCTGAATACCAGCCCCCACCAGGCCGTCGGCAATGCTGCTTGCCAGCGTGGGGCGGCGGAACACGAAGCCGCTGTGCTTGGACATGATTTTATACTCAATTATGCAACGGACTATAAATTATAGTGAGCAGTATAATTAACTATAATTGCCCGTCAAACCACCTCCCGTCGCCGATCCTCCCGCGGACACTTCGTAAACCTCGCCCGATAACTGCGAGTGAAATACGACGGCGATTCAAACCCACAGGCAATGCTCACTTCCAGCACACTCAGGTCGCTCTGACGCAGCAATTGCCGGGCTTTTTCCAGGCGCAGGCCGAGGTAGAAGTTGCTGGGTGTGTCGTTCAGGTGCAGACGAAACAGGCGCTCCAACTGACGCCGGGTGACTTTGATCGCGTCGGCCAACGCCAAGGTGCTCAGGGGCGGCTCGGTGTGTTGTTCCATCTCGCCGATCACCTGCACCAGTTTCTTGTTGTTGATGCCGTAGCGCGTGGCGATCTGCATGCGCTGGTGGTCTTTGCGCGGACGTATGCGGCCGAGCACGAATTGCTCGGACACCTGAATGGCCAGCTCCGGACCGTGGGCCTGGGCGATCAGGTCGAGCATCAGGTCGATGGACGCGGTGCCGCCGGCGCAGGTGATGCGACGACGGTCGATCTCGAACAGCTCCTGGGTCACCGTCAGCTGTGGATAAGATTCCTTGAACGCATCGATGGCTTCCCAGTGCAGGGTCAGCCGATGGCCGTCGAGCAGGCCCGCTTCGGCGAGCACGCAGGCGCCGGTGTCGATGGCGCCGAGGGTCACACCGTCATGGTCGAGGCGGCGCAGCCAATGTTCCAGCGCAGGGGTGGCGAACTGCAGCGGTTCGAAACCCGCCACCACCAGTAAGGTCGCGCCTTTTTTCAGCGGCTCCAACGCCGCGTCGGCATTGACCGACATGCCATTGCTCGCCAATACCGCGCCGCCGTCGGCGCTCAACACATGCCAGCGGTACAGCTCGCCACGAAAGCGGTTGGCCACCCGCAGCGGTTCCAGCGCGGAAATAAAGCCAATGGCCGAAAACCCCGGCATCAGTAGAAAGTAGAAATCCTGGGACATGGTGGCGCTCTCGTCATACGGGCAGCGTGGCACTGTGATACTCCCGTTCACCGGCGGATTCAAGGGGACAGGTCGCTACAGTGCAAGAGCCGGTCGCCGCCGTGCGTTTTGTCGGTTGCGAAGGTACGTAACTTGGCCTCACGGCGCACAAAGACGCCGGACCCCACAATAACGACCTGCCGAGGGACCCACCATGAACCGACTGATCCGCCGCTGCGTGCTCGCACTCACCGTCAGCGCCATCTTGAGCACCAGCGTATTCGCGGCCGACGCCGAATCCTGCCGGAACGTGCGCATGGGCGTGGTGAACTGGACCGACGTGATCGCCACCAGCGCCATGACCCAGGTGTTGCTCGACGGCCTCGGCTACAAGACCAAACAGACCAGCGCCTCCCAGCAAATCATCTTCGCCGGCATCCGCGACCAGCGTCTGGACCTGTTCCTGGGCTACTGGAACCCGCTGATGACCCAGACCATCAGTCCTTTCGTCGATGCCAAACAGGTCAAGGTTCTCGACAAACCCAGCCTGGAAGACGCCCGTGCCACCTTGGCGGTACCGACTTATCTGGCGGACAAGGGCCTGAAAACCTTCGCCGACATCGCCAGGTTCGAGAAAGAACTGGGGGGTAAGATCTACGGCATCGAGCCCGGCTCAGGCGCCAACACGCAGATCAAGGCGATGATCGCCAAGAACCAGTTCGGCCTGGGCAAGTTCCAGCTGGTGGAGTCCAGCGAGGCCGGCATGCTTGCTGCCGTGGACCGCGCCGTGCGCCGCAAGGAAGCCGTGGTGTTCTTCGGCTGGGCGCCGCACCCGATGAACGTCAACATCGCCATGACCTACCTCAGCGGCAGCGAAGACGCCCTGGGTCCGAACGAAGGCATGGCCACCGTCTGGACCGTGACGACGCCCACCTACGCCGAACAATGCCCCAACGTGCACAAACTGCTGGCCAACCTGACCTTCACCGCCGCCGACGAGAGCCGGATGATGCAGCCGCTGCTGGATCACAAGGACGCTCTGGAGTCCGCCAGGCAATGGCTCAAGGATCACCCCCAGGACCAGGCCCGCTGGCTGGAAGGCGTGACCACCTTTGACGGCAAACCGGCCGCGGCCAACCTGCAATTGACCGGCAAATAACCTTTTTCGAATCACCGTTTCGCGGTCATTACCGACCGCGAACGGCACCACCACGCCTGTAAGGAATCGCCTCATGAACCACGACGTCATCATCACCTGCGCACTCACCGGTGCTGGCGACACGACCGCCAGAAGTCCACACGTGCCGATCACCCCCAAACAGATCGCCGCAGCGGCGGTTGAAGCGGCCAAGGCCGGCGCCACCGTGGTGCATTGCCATGTGCGAGACCCCGAGACCGGCAAGTTCAGCCGCGACGTGGCGCTGTACCGCGAAGTGATGGAGCGCATCCGCGAGGCCGACGTCGACATCATCGTCAACCTCACCGCCGGCATGGGCGGCGACCTGGAGATCGGCGGCGGCGAGAGCCCGATGGAGTTCGGCCCCAACACCGATCTGGTCGGCCCGTTGACCCGCCTGGCCCATGTCGAGGAGCTGCTGCCGGAAATCTGCACCCTGGATTGCGGCACCCTCAACTTCGGCGATGGCGACACCATTTATGTGTCCACCCCGGCACAACTGCGTGCCGGGGCCAAACGCATCCAGGCATTGGGCGTCAAGGCCGAACTGGAGATTTTCGACACCGGCCACCTGTGGTTCGCCAAGCAGATGATCAAGGAAGGCCTGCTGGATAACCCGCTGTTCCAGTTGTGCCTGGGCATTCCATGGGGCGCGCCGGCCGACACCACCACCATGAAAGCCATGGTCGACAACCTGCCCGCCGACGCAGTGTGGGCCGGCTTCGGCATCGGCCGCATGCAAATGCCGATGGCGGCGCAAGCCGTGCTGCTGGGCGGCAACGTGCGGGTCGGCCTGGAAGACAACCTGTGGCTGGACAAGGGCGTGCTGGCAACCAATGGTCAACTGGTGGAACGCGCCAGTGAAATCCTTACCCGTCTGGGCGCGCGGGTGCTGAGCCCGGCCGAGGGCCGAATCAAGATGGGCCTGACAAAGCGCAGCTAAACACCGCCCCTCCCACAAGGGAACACCGAACGCCTTAGGAATTTGCCAATGAGCTTTATCACTGACATCAAAATCTTCGCCGCCCTCGGCAGCGGTGTCATCGGCAGCGGCTGGGTATCCCGCGCCCTCGCCCACGGCCTCGATGTAGTGGCCTGGGACCCGGCGCCAGGCGCCGAAGCCGCGTTGCGCAAACGCGTCGCCAATGCCTGGGGCGCCCTGGAGAAACAAGGTCTGGCGCCCGGCGCGTCCCAGGACCGCCTGCGCTTTGTCACCACCATCGAAGCCTGCGTGAAAGACGCCGACTTCATCCAGGAAAGCGCCCCGGAACGCCTGGAATTGAAGCTGGAATTGCACGGCAAGATCAGCGCAGCGGCCAAGCCGAATGCATTGATCGGTTCAAGCACGTCGGGCCTGTTGCCGAGTGAGTTCTACGAGGGCTCAACCCATCCGGAACGCTGTGTGGTCGGGCACCCGTTCAACCCGGTGTACCTGCTGCCGTTGGTGGAAGTCGTCGGCGGCAAGCACACCGCGCCGGAGGCGATCCAGGCGGCGATCAAGGTGTACGAAAGCCTCGGCATGCGCCCGCTGCATGTGCGCAAGGAAGTCCCTGGATTTATCGCCGACCGCCTGCTCGAAGCGCTGTGGCGCGAGGCGCTGCACCTGGTCAATGACGGCGTAGCCACCACCGGCGAAATCGATGACGCAATTCGCTTCGGTGCCGGGTTGCGCTGGTCGTTCATGGGCACCTTCCTGACCTACACCCTGGCGGGGGGCGATGCCGGCATGCGGCACTTCATGGCGCAGTTCGGCCCGGCGTTGCAGTTGCCGTGGACCTATTTGCCGGCGCCGGAACTGACCGACAAACTGATCGATGATGTGGTCGAGGGGACCAGCGACCAGTTGGGTAGCCGCAGCATTTCGGCGCTGGAACGCTATCGTGATGATTGCTTGCTGGCGGTGTTGGAAGCGGTGAAAACCACCAAGGCCAAGCACGGTATGAGCTTCGCCGAATAACCCTGTGGGAGGGGGCTTGCTCCCTCCCACCTTTGACCGAGTACGGACTCATGCCTGCATTGACCACCTACACCACAAAAATCCAACCTGAATGGGTCGACTACAACGGCCACCTGCGCGACGCGTTCTACCTGCTGATCTTCAGCTACGCCACCGACGCGCTGATGGACGTCTTGGGCCTCGATAGCGACAACCGCGAAGCCAGCGGTCACTCGCTGTTCACCCTGGAGTTGCACCTCAATTACCTGCACGAAGTGAAGCTGGGCGCCGAAGTTGAGGTGCACACCCAACTGATCGCCCACGACGCCAAGCGCCTGCACCTCTATCACGGTCTGCACTTGGTGGGCGAGCAGAAGGAACTGGCCGGCAACGAACAGATGCTGCTGCATGTCGACCTCGCCGGCCCGCATTCGGCGCCGTTCACCGAGGCGATCCTGGAAAAACTCACCACCCTCAGCGCGCAGCAGGCCGAGCTGCCCCGCCCTGCCCTGCTCGGCCGCGTGATTGGATTGCCCGCCAAAAGATAACAAGGAGCCGCCATGCAAAGTGTTGCCGATTTTCGTACCTACACGTTGATCAGCGACCTCGCCGAGGTGCAGCTGTTGGCGGATCGCGTCGACGTGCACTGGACCGATGGCCGGATCAGCCCGTTTCATCATCAGTGGCTGCGCGACAACTGCCCGTGTGGGGAATGCGTGTACAGCGTGACCCGTGAGCAGGTGCTGGAAATCGTCGATGTGGAGGACGATCTCAGCGCCCTCGACGCACGCATTAAGCAGGGTTTGCTCAGTGTGCAATGGCATGGCGGCCATCACAGCCAGTACGACCCGGGCTGGCTGCGGGCGCATGCCTACGACGACGAGTCCCGCGCCGAACGCCGCGCGGCCAAGCCGAAATCCCAGCTGTGGGACAGCCGCTTCCAAGTGCCGGTATTCGACTACGCAGCCGTCATGGAAGACCCCAAGGCGCTGCTGCAATGGTTGCTGGCGTTACGGGATTGCGGCCTCACACAGATCCATCGCGTGCCCACCGAGCCCGGCTCCTTGGCGCTGATCGCCAAGCGCATTTCGTTTATCCGCGAGAGCAACTTCGGCGTGCTGTTCAACGTGCAGTCCAAGGCCGATGCCGACAGCAATGCCTACACCGCTTTCAACCTGCCGCTACACAGTGATTTGCCCACGCGCGAGCTGCAACCAGGGCTGCAATTCCTGCATTGCCTGGTGAATGATGCCAATGGTGGCGAGAGTATTTTTGTCGATGGGTTTGCCATCGCCCATGCCCTGCGCACGGAAGATCCCCAAGCGTTTCGCGCCCTGTGTGAAATCCCCGTGGAGTTTCGCAACAAGGACCGCCACAGCGACTATCGCCGGCTGGCGCCGATCATCGCGCTGGATGCCTTGGGCGAAGTGGCGGAGATTCGCATGGCCAACTTCCTGCGCGGGCCTTTCGAGGCGCCGGTGGAGCAGATGCCGTTGCTGTACCGGGCCTATCGGCGGTTTATTGCGATGACGCGCGAAGAGCGTTTTCGGGTAGTGCAACGCCTGAACCCGGGCGAGCTGTGGTGCTTCGACAACCGTCGTACGCTGCATGCGCGCAATGCTTTTGATCCGGCTTCCGGGGCGCGACATTTCCAGGGTTGCTACATCGACCGGGATGAATTGCTCTCGCGCATCCTGGTATTGCAGCGGTAACGTTGGTGATGGTTGCGCTAGCTTACCTAGCGCTCCTCAGCCGGTAATTGTGCAGCTTCAAGAGCCTGTTTCTTCTCGACAGCTGCTGCAATGAGAGGTGCCATTTCACGCAGCATGTCTATATCTCCACTCTTCTCGTAAAGACTCAGCCATTTGCGTCGAGGCCTTATTATCCGTTCATCATCCCTGACGGGAAGCTTCTTGAGCGTATTTTGCGCGCGCTCTCGGAACTCTGGTGGAACCGCATCCGTTAACACCAATTGAAGGGATGGCAAGCTGATTTCAAACCATCCTTCCTGCACTTCGAATGGGTCTAACAATCCAGCAGCCACTTGCTTGCTTTTAGAGCTGTTAATCCATCCGTCAATATATCGATAGTTCGACCACTCGTAAGCAAGGAATCGATCCTCGTTGTAACTGACACATGATCGACAGTGCCACTCGGAATATACATGGCGGCATAACCACACCGGTCATCAAACCCATCAGCCAGCGCGTGCCTGAAGGGTGACCACAAGTCTCTTGGTCTCTCGGCAACAGGGTTTGCCTTTAGCCAAACATCACCCGGTTTCCGACATCTCTCATCAAACTTATCCGGCTCCGGAATAGGGTTCGACACTGGCGTCATTATTTTTGCCCTTTCGCTGTTTTTTCAGGTTTACCCTGAGAAACGACCCATCGAGGCCAAAACTCATCAAGACCTGGTAAAACACGAACCAACTCTTGATGAATAGAAACGGCACACCCAAAACAAAAAAGCCCCGATCCAGCCGTGACTGGATCGGGGCGCAAGTGACTTGTGTGAGCCGTACATCCCGAGGGTGACCAAACCGTCAAGCTGTGTGCCTGGGTTCAGTGTGCCGGTAAGTGCGTTCGGTACATGGCCCGAAAACGACATGCTCATAGCCATCCGAGGCATTCGTGCATTCTGCCCTTGCCGACCGCCTGGGTGGCTACCAGAATCGAAGTCGAACCCCGCTCCCCTCACCAGGATAGACGTCATGATGCATGCGGATTTGATTGATCAGGATGACCTGCTGGGCCAACTGCGCTCCCTGGGTTTCGAAGTGTCCAGTGGTGCCACCGCCGAGCAGGCCTGCGAGTGCGCGGTACGCGGTTTGAGCGAAGCACGGGCCAAGGCGCTCAAGGGCATGGTTGAGCAGATGTACACCAGCAGCGCGACGATTTTGCCGGCGGTGCGTCAGGCGATTGATAAGCAGCTGTTGCCGGCGTTGATGCAGTTCAAGCAGAACTCCAGAGCCTGACAGATCGCTATCGGGGGCAGCCCCCTCCCACACTTGACCGCGTCCGTCCATGACAACTCGGTCAAGTGTGGGAGGAGGCTTGCCTGCGATGCGGTCAATTCGGTTTAAAGCCTTACGCTGGCAAACGTCGACTCATTGCGCGCCTGGCTCAACGCCGACATCGGCCCCGCCAACGGTGACAACACCAGCGCCTGCGGAATCGGCATCATCGCCACTTGCTGGGTGGTGTTGGAGCCTACGCGCTCATCGCGTGGCGGAATGCCGAAGTATTCGCGGTAGCACTTGGAGAAGTGCGGCGTGGACACAAACCCGCACACCGACGCCACTTCAATGATCGACATCGGTGTTTGCTTGAGCAATTGCCGCGCACGAATCAGGCGCAGCTTGAGGTAGTAGCGCGACGGCGAGCAGTGCAGGTATTTCTGGAACAGGCGCTCCAGCTGGCGGCGCGACACGGCGACGTAGACCGCCAGTTCATCGAGGTCGATCGGCTCTTCCAGGTTGGCTTCCATCAACGCAACGATTTCCTGCAGCTTCGGCTGGTTGGTGCCGAGCATGTGCTTGAGCGGCACGCGCTGGTGGTCCTGTTCGTTGCGGATGCGTTCGTACACAAACATCTCGGAGATCGCGGCCGACAGTTCACGCCCGTGGTCGCGGCTGATCAGGTGCAGCATCATGTCCAGCGGCGCGGTGCCGCCAGAGCTGGTGAAGCGGTTGCGGTCGAGGGTGAACAGGCGCGTGCTCATCGACACGCGCGGGAAGGCTTCCTGCATCGAGGCCAGGCATTCCCAGTGCACGCTGCAATCGAACCCGTCGAGCAGACCGGCGCAGGCCAGGGCCCAACTGCCGGTGCACACCGCGCCGAGACGACGGGACTGGCGCGCCTGGCTTTGCAGCCACGACACATGCTCACGGGTGACGGTGCGCTGGATACCCACGCCACCGCACACAATCACAGTGTCCAGGGCCGGGGCTTTGTGCATGGAGGCGTCGGGAGTGATCTGCAAACCGTCGCTGGCCCACACCTGGTTGCCGTCGACACTCAAGGTTGTCCAGCGGTACAGCTCGCGGCCGGACAGCTGGTTGGCCATGCGCAGCGGCTCGACTGCCGACGCCAGGGAAATCAGCGTGAAATTGTCCAGCAGCAAAAAGCCGATGGATTGAGGCGCACGGTTCTGGGGTTGGGCCCCTGAGTTGAACGACGTCATCGCGGTATCTCCTCACACAAAGCGGGTGATGGCCTCAGGCGAGGCTCTTGTTATTGCGCTCTTCGTCCGTAAAGAAGAGAGGCTTTGAATGGATAGAGCAAATGCCGTGCCTAAAATTGAATGCGTATTCAATAAATCCTGAAAACGACCTGCTGACGCGTCTATATAAGCCCGCGCGGGATGTGCGGGATATGGCCTGAAAACGACGTAGGAGCCGGTTCGCCACAGGGCGTGAGCAGATCGGTAGCACTTGTGGGAAGGCGCTTTGAGGGGTGTGGGACAAGTCTGTCACCCCAAGCACGGGCGACAGAGGGTCGAGGGAAAATCGTTCGGGAGCTACTTATCTGTTTGCGACGCGCTAAAAGGTGGCGCTTTTGGCTTGGGTGTTCACTTGTAGTGAGCGGGCTTGCCCCGCGCTGGGTGGCGAAGCCGCCCCAAAAACAGGCGGCTCGGTTTCAACTGAAACGATGCGGTGCTTTTAATGGGGCGGCTTCGCCACCCAGCGCGGGAAAGCCCGCTCACTACAGCGGTGGTTGTCAGCACTCAACCGCGCTGACCGCCAACCCACCCCGCGACGTCTCTTTGTACTTGTCATGCATATCCGCCCCGGTATCGCGCATGGTGCGGATCACACGGTCCAGAGAGATGAAGTGCTGGCCGTCGCCACGCAGGGCCATTTGCGCGGCATTGATCGCCTTGACCGCCGCAATCGCATTGCGCTCGATACACGGCACTTGCACCAGCCCGCCCACCGGGTCGCAGGTCAGGCCGAGGTTGTGCTCCAAGCCGATTTCAGCGGCGTTGCACAGTTGCTCCGGCGTCGCGCCAAGGATTTCCGCCAGCCCGGCCGCAGCCATGGCGCAGGCCGAACCCACTTCGCCCTGGCAACCGACTTCGGCGCCGGAGATCGAGGCGTTCTTCTTGCACAGGATGCCCACCGCCGCGGCGCCGAGCAGGTAGTCGACCACGTTGGCTTCGGTGACTTCTTCGCTGAACTTCATAAAATAGTGCAGCACCGCCGGGATGATCCCTGCCGCGCCATTGGTCGGTGCGGTAACCATGCGCCCACCGGCGGCGTTTTCTTCGTTGACCGCCAGGGCGAACAGGTTGACCCACTCCATGGCGCTCAAGGTCGAACCGATCACATTGGGTTTGCCCAGCTCCTGCAAACTGCGGTGCAACTTGGCCGCGCGACGGCGCACGTTGAGGCCGCCGGGCAGGATGCCTTCGTGCTTGAGGCCCTGCTCAACGCAGTCCTGCATGGCACGCCAGAGCTTCATCAAGCCGCTGCGGATTTCTTCTTCGGAGCGCCAGACCTTTTCATTCGCCAGCATCAGCTCGGCGACGCGCAGGTTGTGGGTCTTGCACAGCTGCAACAGCTCCACGGCGCTGGAAAAATCATAGGGCAGCTCGGTGCGGTCCATGTCCGCCACGCCGCTTTGGGCCTGGGCCTCATCCACCACAAAACCGCCGCCCACCGAGTAGTAGGTGTCGCGGTGCAGCTCAGCGTCATCGCCATACACCACCAGGGTCATGGCGTTGGGATGGAACGGCAGGTTTTCGTCGAGCAGGCGCATGTCCCGCGCCCACACAAATGGCACCGGCAAACGCCCGTCCAGCAGCAGGGTGTCGGTTTCGCGCAGGGTATGAATGCGCGCGCCGATTTGCGACGGGTCGATGGCGTCTGGCCACTCGCCCATCAGGCCCATGATGGTGGCGGTGTCGCTGCCGTGGCCGATGCCAGTGGCCGACAATGAGCCGTACAGCTGAACTTCGACGCGCCGAACCTGTTCCAACAACTCGCGTCCACGCAGTGACTGGACGAACAACGCCGCGGCGCGCATGGGGCCCACGGTGTGAGAACTCGAAGGCCCGATGCCGATCTTGAACAGGTCGAAAACACTGATAGCCATTGCGGTAGAACTCCTCGATAAGCGCGGCCAGGCTTGAACGAGGTGCTACGCTCAGATCGCCCAGATGGCGGCATCATCAAGGTTTTATCTGCCGTCACGGCGTCTCACACCGACGCACCCATGCTCACCAGCGTCGCTTGCGTGCGAACACTGTTTTTGGCCGTTTTTTGCGGTGCAGATGAGCAAAACCTGCGGTTTTGCCGTAGGAAAAACCTGTAAACGACGTCACCAACACTGGATACGACCCTCCCTGTACTGGATACGACGCACCCTGTAGGCGTCAGATTTTCACTGGTACATGATCAGTCTCGACTCGTTTGCAAGGCACCGTGGCAGAGCTGTTGTCGCACGCTCCAACCGCAACACTTATAAAGCGCGGCGAAGGCCGCCAGAAAAAACACAGGAGTCTACCCAGATGAAAGGTTCACCCTCGTTGTTGTTGGCCGCCATGCTGAGTCTGCCAGTCATGGCGCACGCTGCAGAACCGGAACAGTGCAAGACCGTCAACTTCTCCGATGTCGGCTGGACCGACATCACCGTCACCACCGCGACCACCAGCGAAATACTCAAGGGCCTGGGCTACAAGCCTCGCACCACGATGATTTCGGTACCGGTGACCTACAAGTCACTGGCTGACGGCAAAAACATGGACATCTTCCTCGGCAACTGGATGCCGACCATGGAAAACGACATCAAGCAGTACCGTGATGCCGGCACCGTGGAAACCGTACGCGCCAACCTGGAGAACGCCAAATACACCCTGGCGGTCCCGCAGGCGCTGTACGACAAGGGCCTGAAAGACTTCGCCGACATCGCCAAATTCAAGGAAGAGCTGGGCGGCAAGATCTACGGCATCGAGCCGGGTAACGACGGCAACCGCACCATCCAGACGCTGATCGACAAAGACGCCTTCGGCCTCAAAACCGCCGGTTTCAAAGTGGTCGAGTCCAGCGAAGCCGGCATGCTCTCCCAGGTCGAACGCGCCACCAAGCGCGACCAGGCTATCGTGTTCCTCGGTTGGGAACCGCACCCGATGAACACCCGCTTCAAGATGAAGTACCTGACCGGCGGTGACGACTCGTTCGGCCCCAACTACGGCCAGGCCACCATCTACACCAACACCCGCAAGGGCTATACCCAGGAATGCAGCAACGTTGGCCAATTGCTGAAAAACCTGGTCTTCACCTTGAACATGGAAAGCACCCTGATGGGTAACGTCCTGGACGACAAGATGAAGCCCGACGCCGCCGCCAAGGCCTGGCTGAAAAAGAACCCGCAAGTGCTCGACACCTGGCTCGCCGGTGTCACTACCGTGGACGGCCAACCTGGCCTTGCCGCCGTCAAAGCGTACCTCGACAAATAACACCGCTGACCCCGGGGCGGTGCGCTGCTCCGGGATGTTTCCCTCTTCGCATGTGGACATTCACTACCATGCTGACTGAACAGAAAATCCCACTAGGCCAGTACATCGCTGCCTTCGTCGAATGGTTGACCCAACATGGCGCCAACTATTTCGACGCAATCGCATCGACACTGGAAACGATGATCCACGGCGTGACGTTTGCGCTGACCTGGTTCAATCCGCTGGCATTGATCGGTCTGATTGCGCTGCTGGCTCACTTTATTCAACGCAAATGGGGACTGACTGTTTTTGTCATCGCCTCCTTCCTGCTGATCCTCAACCTGGGGTACTGGCAGGAAACCATGGAGACCCTCGCGCAGGTGCTGTTCGCCACGCTGGTCTGCGTGGTCATCGGCGTGCCGTTGGGCATTGTTGCCGCGCACAAACCGATGTTCTACACCATGATGCGGCCGGTGCTCGATCTGATGCAGACCGTACCGACCTTCGTCTACCTCATCCCTACCCTGACCCTCTTCGGGCTGGGTGTGGTGCCCGGTTTGATTTCCACGGTGGTGTTCGCGATTGCAGCGCCTATCCGCCTGACTTACCTGGGTATCCGCGATGTACCGCAAGAGTTGATGGACGCCGGCAAGGCCTTTGGCTGTTCGCGCCGTCAGTTGCTCTCGCGCATTGAACTGCCCCACGCCATGCCGAGCATTGCCGCCGGCATTACCCAATGCATCATGCTGTCGTTGTCGATGGTGGTGATCGCCGCCCTGGTGGGTGCCGATGGCCTCGGCAAGCCGGTAGTCAACGCACTGAACACCGCTGACATTGCCCTGGGCTTTGAAGCCGGCCTGGCGATTGTGTTGCTGGCCATCATGCTCGACCGTATCTGCAAACAACCCGACGCTAAAGTAGGGGGTGATGCATGAGCATTATCCGATTCGACAAAGTCGACGTGATCTTCTCCAAAGACCCACGCGAAGCGCTCAAGCTGCTGGACCAGGGCATGAGCCGTAACGAGATCCTGAAAAAGACCGGCCAGATCGTCGGCGTTGAAAAAGCCAGCCTGGACATCGAGAAAGGCGAGATCTGCGTGCTGATGGGCCTGTCGGGCTCCGGCAAATCGAGCTTGCTGCGCTGCATCAACGGCCTCAACACCGTGAGCCGTGGCCAGTTGTTCGTGGAGCATGAAGGTCGCCAGATCGACATCGCCTCGTGCACACCGGCCGAGCTGAAAATGATGCGCACCAAGCGCATCGCCATGGTGTTCCAGAAATTCGCCCTGATGCCCTGGCTGACGGTGCGCGAAAACATCAGCTTCGGCCTGGAAATGCAGGGCCGTCCGGAGAAAGAACGGCGCAAGCTGGTGGACGAGAAACTGGAGCTGGTGGGCCTGACCCAATGGCGTAACAAAAAGCCCGACGAGCTGTCCGGCGGCATGCAGCAGCGCGTCGGCCTGGCGCGTGCGTTGGCGATGGACGCCGATATCCTGCTGATGGACGAACCCTTCTCCGCCCTCGACCCGCTGATCCGCCAGGGTTTGCAGGACGAATTGCTGGAATTGCAACGCAAGCTGAGCAAGACCATCGTGTTCGTGAGCCACGACCTCGACGAGGCACTCAAGCTGGGCAGCCGTATTGCGATCATGAAAGACGGCAAGATCATCCAGTACAGCGTGCCGGAAGAGATCGTGCTGAACCCGGCGGACGACTATGTGCGCACCTTTGTCGCCCATACCAACCCGCTGAACGTGCTGTGCGGTCGCAGCCTGATGCGCACGCTGGACAACTGCACGCGGGTCAACGGCTCAGTGTGCCTGGACCCGGGCGGTGACTCGTGGCTGGACCTGGCCGAAGGCAACACCATCCAGGGCGCGCGCCAGAATGGCGTGGTGATGAACCTGCAGAACTGGGCGCCGGGGCAAGCCGTGGAAGGTTTGGGCCGCGTGCCGACCCTGGTGGATTCGAATATCGGCATGCGCGATGCGTTGCAGATCCGTTACCAGACAGGGAACAAGCTGGTCTTGCATGACAACAACAAGGTGGTGGGAATTCTGGGCGACAGTGAGCTCTACCATGCCCTGCTAGGCAAAAACCTGGGCTGACCCACACTGCAAAACCAACTGAAGAAACAGGGTCAATGTGGGAGGGGGCTTGCTCCCGATAGCGGTGTATCAGTAACAGAGGTACTGACTGACACACTGCCATCGGGAGCAAGCCCCCTCCCACATTTAAAGCATTGCCAAGCTCAACTATCAGCTATAGACACGGCCAAGGAGCTGCCGATGGCTTTCAAACTGATCGAGCACGTCCCGGGTAATCTGCTCCTGGGCGAAGCCCATCAGGTCGTACTCCTGAGGCCCGTTGTGCAGGTACACCTCGGCCCGGTAGTAGCGGGTGCGTTCTTCTTCCGGCACGTCGCTCGGCGCCGCCGAGTAAGCATCCAGGCTCACTTCGTAGACGAAGGGGTTGCCCTCTTCCATTTCGATGCGTACGCCAATGCAACGCTTGGATTTACCCAGCAGCGTCTGCACTTGCGCCCCTTGCTCACGCAACGCCGTCGCCGCTTCTTCCAGCGCCGGTGTGACGTGCTTGTCCATAAAGCGCTGCACGGTGGCCTGGCTCGGTTGCAGGTCCAGGGCGGTCAAGCGCTCGCTGAAACCACGACGCCCGCGTTCAGCCAACTGCGCCTGCTCCTGTTCGATGGCCACGTCCTGGCGCATGGCCTTGTGCAAACCGAACATAAAGAAGATCAGCACCACCGAGAACGGCAGCCCCGCCAGCACCACCATGGTTTGCATGGCTTCGAAGTTACCGGCAAACAGCAGGCCGATGGTCACCAGGGTAATCACCGCCGACCAGAAGATCCGCAGCCAGTGCGGCGCATCTTCGTCCACGTTGCCGCCTTTGCAAGAAAGGTTGGCCATCATCACCGCGCCGGAATCCGCCGGGGTCAGGAACAGCACGAAGCCCACGAAGATCGACACACCGATGACAACTTTCGACGCCGGGTAATGTTCCAGCAGTTGGTAGATCGCCATGGACGGCTGTTCCAGCGCCGTCTTGCCCAGCTCCACCGCGCCCTGGTTCAACACCAGGTCCAGCGCCGAGTTACCGAAGATCGACAGCCACGCCAGGGTGAACCCCAGCGGGATCAACAGCACGCCGGCCACCAGTTCCCGCACGGTACGCCCACGGGAAATACGCGCGATGAACATGCCCACAAATGGCGCCCAGGAAATCCACCAGGCCCAGTAGAACAAGGTCCACAGGCCCATCCAGCGTTCGGTTTTGTCGCCGTCGCCTTCGTACACATAGAGGTCGAAGGTTTTCAGCACGATGCCGTTGAGGTAGTCGCCGGTGTTCTGCACCAGACCGTTGAGCAGGTGCAGGGTGGGGCCGAACAGCAGCACGAAGATCAGCAAACCGCTGAACAGCACGATGTTGAGGTTGGACAGGCGACGAATGCCGTTCTCCACCCCGGAGACGGCGGCGATGGTCGCCACGGTGCTCATTACGATGATCACGATCAACAGGTTGGTGTTGTTGTGCTGCATGCCGAACAGGTTTTCCAGCCCCGACGACACCTGCATCGCGCCGATCCCCAGGTTGGTCACCAACCCCAGCAGCGTCACGAACATACCGAAACCGTCCACCGCGTGGCCGGCCGCGCCCTTCACCCAACGCTCACCCACCAACGGGTACAACGCCGAACGCAAGGCCAGCGGCTGGTTATGCCGATACGCGAAGTACGCCACGGCCAGGCCGACCAGGGCGTAGATCGCCCAGCCATGCAGGCCCCAGTGCAGGAAGGTCAGCTGCAACGCCTGGCGTGCCGCGCCATTGCTGGCGGCTGCGCCTTCGGGCGGGTTGAAATAGTGGTCCAACGGCTCCGACGCACCGAAGTACAGCAGCGAAATGCCGATGCCCGACGAGAACAGCATGCCGGCCCAGGCGCCGTAGCTGAAGTCCGGGGTGTCGTCCTTGCTGCCCAGTTTCAACTTGCCGTAGGACGAAAACGCCAGGCCGACCACGAACACCAGGTAGGCGGCGATCACCACCATGTAGTACCAACCGAAGCTTTTCGACAGCCAGGCCTGGGCGACGCCGAGCATGCGCCCGGCCTCCTGCGGGGCGATGATCAGGATGGCGGTCAGCAACAGAATCAGAGCGGTGGAGGTGTAGAACACCCAACCGTTGACCCGCACCTTTTCCGGCGGGGTCTTTATTAGAGAGGCAGAACTCATGGCGCAGATGCTCCGGGCAGTGCGAGAGAGAAACACAAGGCAACGGTTATCCCGCGCCATCGATTTTTCGGCAGTCGACGGACGGGTGTTATAAAGACAGCCCGAAAATCCCTCCCCCTCGCCGAAGCGGTAGATGGGGCGTTTGCGGGGTTTTCCAGGTGTCAGGTGTCGCTGTCTTTCAAGTAGGAATACCTGCCAGCAGCGACGATTTGTCGCAGAGCTTATTCTTTGTTGATTGAACGTTCAATCAAAACAAAATAGACTGGCCTTCAAGCCGATGGACGTGATCGCCCGTCGGCAGGCCTAAGGAGAGGTGCTACATGCCCAAGGTCGGTATGCAACCCATACGCCGTCAGCAATTGATCGAAGCCACGATGACGGCCATCGATCAGGTCGGAATGGGCGATGCCAGCATTGCGTTGATCGCCCGTTTGGCAGGCGTCTCGAACGGCATCATCAGTCACTACTTTCGGGACAAGAACGGCCTGATCGCAGCGACGATGCAATATTTGATGAGCGTGCTGATGGAGAACATCCACGCCCGTCGACAAGCGTTGAAGGACGACAGCCCACGCGCCCACCTTCAGGTGATCGTCGCCGGCAACTTCGACGCCAGCCAGGTCAATGGCCCGGCAATGAAAACCTGGCTGGCCTTCTGGGCCTCCAGCATGCACCACCCGTCTTTGCACAGGTTGCAGCGGATCAACGATCAGCGTCTGTATTCCAACCTGTGCTGCCAGTTCCGCCGCACGCTGCCGTTGCCCGAGGCACGCAGCGCAGCCCGAGGGCTGGCGGCCCTGATCGACGGTTTGTGGTTGCGCGGTGCCCTGTCGGGAGACGCTTTCGACACGGAGCAGGCGCAACGCATTGCTCACGAATACATGGATTTCCAATTGGCCAAGCAGGTGAGTTAGAGGCATATAACCGCTCAACTCCCGCACCGCGCCAACCACTTATGCACTTGCGAGGACTTTATGGCCCGTTTCGAACTGCAAAAACTCTACATTGACGGCGGCTACAGCGATGCTGGCAGCGACGCCACCTTCGAAGCCATCAACCCGGCTAACGGTGAAGTTCTCGCCCAAGTGCAACGCGCAACGAAAGACGACGTTGAACGTGCCGTGGTCAGCGCCGAAAAAGGCCAGAAAATCTGGGCCGCCATGACCGCCATGGAACGTTCGCGCATCCTGCGTCGTGCCGTCGACATCCTGCGCGAGCGCAACGATGAACTGGCCGCCCTGGAAACCCTGGACACCGGCAAGGCCTTTTCCGAAACCAAGTACGTCGACATCGTCACGGGCGCCGACGTGCTGGAATACTACGCAGGCCTGGTGCCGGCCATCGAAGGCGAACAGATCCCGCTGCGCGAGACCTCATTCGTCTACACCCGTCGCGAGCCACTGGGCGTGGTCGCCGGCATCGGCGCGTGGAACTACCCGATCCAGATCGCCCTGTGGAAATCCGCACCGGCCCTGGCCGCCGGCAACGCAATGATCTTCAAGCCCAGCGAAGTCACCTCGCTGACCACCTTGAAACTGGCCGAGATCTACACCGAAGCCGGCGTTCCGGCAGGCGTGTTCAACGTATTGACCGGCAGTGGCCGTGAAGTCGGCACCTGGCTGACCGAGCACCCGCGCATCGAGAAAGTCTCGTTCACCGGCGGCACCGACACCGGCAAGAAAGTCATGGCCAGCGCGTCGAGTTCGTCGCTCAAGGACGTGACCATGGAACTGGGCGGCAAGTCGCCGCTGATCATCTTTGACGACGCCGACCTCGACCGCGCCGCCGATACCGCGATGATGGCCAACTTCTACAGCTCCGGCCAGGTCTGCACCAACGGCACCCGCGTGTTCGTGCCCAAGCACCTGCAAGCGGCGTTCGAAGCCAAGATCGTCGAGCGTGTCGCGCGCATTCGTGTCGGTAACCCGGAAGACGAAAACACCAACTTCGGCCCGCTGGTCAGCTTCGCCCACATGGAAAGCGTGCTGGGCTACATCGCCAAAGGCAAAGAGCAAGGCGCCCGCCTGCTGTGCGGCGGCGACCGCCTGACCGAGGGCGACTTCGCCAAAGGCGCGTTCGTGGCACCGACCGTGTTCACCGACTGCACCGACGACATGGTGATCGTGCGTGAAGAAATCTTCGGCCCGGTGATGAGCATCCTCACCTATGAAACCGAAGAGGAAGTGATCCGCCGCGCCAACGACACCGACTTCGGCCTGGCCGCCGGTCTGGTCACCAAAGACCTGAACCGCGCCCACCGCGTGATTCATCAGCTGGAAGCAGGTATCTGCTGGATCAACGCCTGGGGCGAGTCCGACGCGAAGATGCCGGTCGGTGGCTACAAGCAGTCGGGCGTGGGCCGTGAGAACGGGATCAGCTCGCTGAACAACTTCACTCGCATCAAATCGGTACAGGTTGAGCTGGGCGATTACGCCTCGGTGTTCTAAGACCCGAGTCCTGTATTGCCTTTGAGGCCGCCATCGGGGGCAAGCCCCCTCCCACAGGGAAACGCATTCCAAATGTGGGAGGGGGCTCGCCCCCGATGAGGCCCCTTGCTGACCACACTCCAAAGAGGGCGCATTTATGTCCCAAGAATACGACTACATCATTGTGGGTGCCGGCTCCGCCGGTAACACCCTGGCGACCCGTCTGACCGAAGACGAAGGCGTCACCGTCCTGCTGCTGGAAGCCGGCGGTCCGGACTACCGTCTCGATTTCCGTACCCAAATGCCCGCCGCGCTGGCGTTCCCGCTGCAAGGCCGTCGCTACAACTGGGCCTACGAAACCGATCCGGAGCCGCACATGGACGGCCGCCGGATGGAATGCGGTCGCGGCAAGGGCCTGGGTGGCTCTTCCCTGATCAACGGCATGTGCTACATCCGTGGCAACGCCATGGACTACGACAACTGGGCGAAGCTGCCAGGCCTGGAAAACTGGACCTACCTCGACTGCCTGCCGTATTTCCGCAAGGCCGAAACCCGCGACATCGGCCCCAACGACTGGCACGGCGGCGATGGCCCGGTCAGCGTGACCACGCCGAAGGCGGGCAACAACCCGTTGTTCCACGCCATGGTCGAAGCTGGCGTACAGGCCGGTTACCCGCGTACCGAAGACTTGAACGGCTACCAGCAGGAAGGTTTCGGCCCGATGGACCGTACCGTCACGCCCAACGGCCGTCGCGCCAGCACCGCGCGCGGTTACCTGGACACGGCCAAGAAGCGTTCCACGCTGACCATCGTCACCCATGCACTCACCGACAAAGTGTTGTTCGAAGGCAAACGTGCGGTGGGCGTGCGTTACCTGATCGGCGCCGCCGAAGAGCGCGTTGAAGCGCGTGCACGCAAGGAAGTACTGGTGTGCAGCGGTGCTATCGCTTCGCCGCAACTGCTGCAACGTTCCGGCGTCGGTCCGGCCAAGCTGCTGGAAAGTCTCGACATCCCGGTGGTCCACGACCTGCCCGGCGTCGGCGAAAACCTGCAGGACCACCTCGAGCTGTACCTGCAATACGCCTGCACCCAGCCGGTGTCGCTGTACCCGTCGCTGCTCTGGTACAACCAACCGGCCATCGGGGCCGAATGGCTGTTCAACGGCACCGGTATCGGCGCCAGCAACCAGTTCGAAGCAGGTGGGTTTATCCGTACCCGTGAAGAGTTCGAATGGCCGAACATCCAGTACCACTTCCTGCCGGTGGCGATTAACTACAACGGCAGCAACGGTGTGAAAGAACACGGTTTCCAGGCGCACATGGGCTCCATGCGTTCGCCGAGCCGTGGCCGTATCCAGCTGAAGTCGAAGAACCCACGGGACTACCCGAGCATCCTCTTCAACTACATGGCCACCGAACAGGACTGGCAGGAATTTCGCGACGGCATCCGCCTGACCCGTGAAATCATGCAGCAACCGGCGCTGGACCCGTACCGTGGCCGCGAAATCAGCCCAGGTATCGAGGTGCAAACCGACGAGCAACTGGACACGTTCATCCGCGAGCACGCCGAGACTGCGTTCCACCCTTCGTGCTCGTGCAAGATGGGCACCGACGAGATGGCCGTGGTGGATGGCGAAGGTCGCGTGCATGGCATGCAGGGCCTGCGTGTGGTCGATGCGTCGATCATGCCGATCATCACCACCGGCAACCTGAACGCGCCGACGATCATGATCGCCGAGAAAATCGCCGACAAGATCCGTGGTCGCCAGCCACTGCCGCGCAGCACCGCCGACTACTACGTGGCGGGCGATGCGCCGGTGCGGGGCAAGCCGTTGCGTGAGATTACGCAGTAACTGAAACACCGCGGCGCCCCAATCGGGAGCAAGCCCCCTGCCACATTTTGACCGTGTGAACCCGATCAAGTGTGGGAGGGGGCTTGCCCCCGATAGGGCCCGACCAGACACTGCAAACCTTGCCTCTACACTTTCCTTGATCAGCCCCCAGCCCAGGCCTACTCTGTTTGCCTGCCCGCGCTGAGCCGCCCACAAGGAAGGCCCCATGTTCGACCACCACGCCACACTCAAAAAACACTTCAGTGCCCTGCGCACCGCCGCCGAATTTTTCTCCCTGCGTTACGTCCGCGAATCCGGCCACTACCTGTCGGTACGCAAGAACGTCGCCGAACCCCCGCACCTGAGCCACGACGAAGGCGCCATGCTCACCGTGCGCCTCAATGGGGTGGAAGCCTACGCCGCGACCAACGATATCTCGCTTGCCGGCCTGCAAGCCGCCCTTGAGCGCGCCGAACAGCAAGCCCGGCGCATCAAACCCCATGCGCTGCTCGACCTGCGCGAACAACCGGTGTCCAGCGACGTCGCCGACTACCTGTCGCCCGACCTCGACCAGCCCTTCCCCGCCTTGAGCGACTGCTACCAACTGCTGGGCGACGAGTCTGCCGCCGTGCCCAAGGACGAGCGCCTGGTGAGCTGGGACGTGAGCCTGGGCCTGACCCACGTCGAGCAGATCTACCTCAACACGGCCGGCGCGCAATTGCGTCAGGCCCAGCGTTTTATATTCCCCGGCGTCAACGTCACGGCCTTTGATGGCAGCGACAGCCAGACCCGTACCCTGGGCGGCACCAACTTCGGCCAGCAAGGCGGCTTTGACGTGATCAGCCGCTTCGGCCTGATCGGCGCGGTGCCACGGGTGGCCGATGAAGCCCTGCAACTGCTGCTGGCGCCGAACACGCCCCAGGGCCCACGCGACCTGCTGCTGATGCCCGATCAGATGATCCTGCAGATCCACGAATCCATCGGTCACCCGCTGGAACTGGACCGCATCCTCGGTGACGAGCGCAACTACGCCGGCACCAGTTTTGTGAAGCCCAGCGACTTCGGCCATTTGCAATACGGCTCCCCATTGCTCAACGTGACCTTCGACCCGGACATCCCCGAACAGCTCGCCAGCTATAGCCATGACGACGATGGCACCCGCGCCAGCAAGCAATTCCTGATCCGCGAGGGGCTGTTGCTCAAGCCGCTGGGTGGGGCGTTGTCGCAATTTCGTTCCGGCATGAGCGGCGTGGCCAACAGCCGCGCGAGCAGTTGGAACCGCCCGCCGATCGACCGCATGGCCAACCTGAATATCGAGGCCGGCGACAAGAGCCTGGCACAACTGGTGGGTGGCATCGAAAGCGGCATCCTGATGTCGACCAACCGTTCGTGGTCCATTGATGACGCGCGCAACAAGTTTCAGTTCGGCTGCGAATGGGGGCAGTTGATCGAAAACGGCGAACTCAAGGGCGTGGTGAAGAACCCCAACTACCGGGCCATTTCCGCGCAGTTCTGGCGCAAGCTCAGCGCCGTGGGCGACGCCAGCACCTTCAAGGTGTTGGGCACGCCGAACTGCGGCAAGGGCGAACCCAACCAGGTGATCCGCGTCGGCCATGCGTCGCCGGCCTGTGTGTTCAGCAATGTCGACGTATTCGGGGGAGATGCCTGATGAATGATTTCAAGGCACTGGTGCAATGGCTCAAACAGGCCATCACCGACAAGGAACAATTTCACCTCGGCTATGCGGCGGAAGCCTCCGAGTTCGTGCGCTTCAACCACGCCAAGGTACGCCAGGCCGGGCAAGTGCAGCAGGCCAGCCTCAACCTTAAACTGATCAACGGCGGCCGGCATGCCGACCTCGGCATTACCCTGGCCGGCGAGCCCGAACTGGACCGTCAGCGCCTCGCCGATGGCCTGCGGCAACTGCGCGAAACCTTGCCGTTGTTGCCGCAGGACCCGTACCTGTTGCTCAACCACAACGCCTGGCAAAGCAACAATGAGCAGGCGCGGCCGCTGCCCGAACTGGCGCGGGTGCTGGAAGACATCAGCCAGGCCGCCGACGGCGTCGACTTGGTAGGCATCTACGCCGCCGGTCCGATCAGCCGTGGCTTCGCCAGTTCGGACGGCGCATTCGGCTGGCACCGGGCCAATAGCTTCAACTTCGATTTCAGCCTGTTCCATGCCAATGGCGAAGCCGTCAAAGCCAGCTACGCCGGGCACACCTGGGACAGCGCCGAGTTCACCGCGCGCTTGCAGCAGGCGCGCGAGCAATTGGCGTTCCTCGACCGCCCGTTACACCCGTTGCCGCCCGGACAGTACCGCGCCTACCTGGCGCCGGCCGCGCTGGAAGAAATCATCAGCATCATCACTTGGGGCGGGTTCTCGGCCCAGGCAATCGCCAGCAAAGGCAGTTCGCTGCAACGGCTGTACGCCGGCGAGCAGCAGCTGAACCCGTTGGTGACGGTGAACGAACAGGTCAGCGGCTCCCTGAGCCAGGCGTTCTCCACCGAGGGCTACCCGCGCAGCGACGTGACCCTGATCAACGCTGGCAAGGCCGACGGCCAACTGGTCAATTCGCGCAGCGCCGCCGAATACGGCCTGAGCGCCAACGGCGCCAGCCGCGATGAAGCCCCCAGCGCCTTGCAGATGGCGGCGGGCAGCCTGGCCCAGGCCGATATCCTCAAGCAGCTGGGCACCGGGCTGTACATCAGCAACCTGTGGTATCTCAACTATTCCGACCTGCCGGCGGCGCGCCTGACCGGCATGACGCGTTTTGCCACGTTCTGGGTGGAAGACGGCGAGATCAAGGCGCCGGTCAGCACCATGCGTTTTGATGACAGCGTCTACAACCTGCTCGGTTCGCAGTTGGAAGCGCTGACGGCTGAACGCGAGCTGCTGCTGTCGGCCAGCACCTACGGGCAGCGCAATACGTCATCCAACCTGCTTCCCGGCGCCTTGATCAAGCGCCTGACCCTGACCCTCTAAGCACCAAAATCCCTGTGGGAGGGAGCAAGTCGAATCGTCGCACCGCCCCTCCCACATTGTCTTGTGCTGAATTCAAACCTCTCGGCTTCGGCCCTTCCTACAGTAAATTCTCTTCCTCCCAGCTTGCACGGGCAGCCTGTTGTCGCCCGCAAAAAACCCCGTTATAAGAGTTAATGGCATACCGCCACACCACAGGGAGTGCTGCGATGAACCATGGAAGTTTCGTCATACAAAAGCTGTTCAAACACTACAACGTCCATGTAGAGCAACTCGGCAACGACCCACACAAGAAGACCGTACTGATGGTCAACGGCGCGCTGTCGACCACGCGGTCCTTCGCCCGTACGAGCAAATGCCTGGCCGCGCATTTCAATGTGCTGCTGTTCGACTTGCCGTTCTCCGGATATTCGCGCGAACACAACACCGACCTGGACCTGGTGACCAAGGACGATGAAGTACAGATGCTGCGCGCCCTGGTCGAGCGCTTTGAGGTCAACCACCTGGTATCGGCCTCCTGGGGCGGCATCTCGACGTTGCTGACCCTGGCGCATAACCCGCCCTCCATCGAAAGCTCGGTGGTCATGGCCCTGGCGCCCAACCTCAACCCGGCGATGCTCGACTATGTAGAGCGCGTGCGCGTGCTGATCGAGGCCGATGACAAATCCGCCGTCGGCCACTTGCTCAACGAGACCGTCGGCAAATACCTGTCGCCGCGCCTCAAGCGCAACAACCACCGCCACCTGTCGAGCATGGCCACCACCGAGTACCGCCAGGCGCGCTTTCATATCCATCAGGTGCTGGCCCTGGGCGATGGCAACTACCTGCCGGCACTGCGGCAGATTGAAACGCCAGTGCGTTTCCTCAACGGCGCCCTGGACGAATACACCCCGGCCGCCGACGCCCAATTGTTCAAGCAATACGTGGGACGCAGCAGCTTCACCGTGGCCGAACACACCGGCCATTTGCTGGATTTGGAGTCCCGCGAGGCCGCGTTGGCGGTGCACCGGGCGCTGTTGAATTTCCTCGTGGGCGAGCACGCAGCGCTGTCGGAGTTAGACGAACCGCCAGTGGGAAAAGGCGCGACGAATGGCGCATAATCGCTGACACATAGCCTGCTAACAAAAAGGGATCCCATGCCGAATCGCGCCCCTCTCGATGCCAAGACCGCCCGCTGGCTCCCCTGGGTGGTGGCAATTGCCTTCTTCATGCAGTCGCTGGATGGGACGATTCTGAACACGGCACTGCCGGCCATGGCCCGGGACCTGGCGGAAAACCCGCTGCGCATGCAAGGGGTGGTGATCGCCTACATGCTCACCGTCGCCTTGCTGATTCCGGCGTCGGGCTGGATCGCCGACCGCTTCGGCACCAAGAAAATCTTCTTTGGCGCGATCATGCTGTTCAGCATCGACTCCTTGCTGTGCGCCTTGTCCAGTAGCCTGACCATGCTGGTGGGGGCGCGGGTGGTGCAGGGCTTGGGCGGAGCGTTGATGTTGCCGGTGGGGCGGCTGGTGGTGTTGCGTGCCTACCCCCGCTCCGAACTGGTGCGGATCATGGGGTTCATCACCATCCCCGGCCTGCTCGGCCCGTTGCTCGGCCCGACCATGGGCGGCTGGATGGTGCAATACCTGACCTGGCACTGGATCTTCCTGATCAACCTGCCGGTGGGCATGATCGGCTGCTACGCCGTGTGGAAATTCATTCCCGATCTGCGCGGCAGCGAGCGCACACGCTTCGATGGCGCAGGCTTCCTGCTGTTTGGCGCGGCGATGGTGCTGATCACCATCGCCATGGAAGGTCTGGGTGAATTGCACCTGCCGCACTTGCGGGTGATGTTGCTGCTGTTCGGCGGGCTGGCGTGCCTGGCGGCGTATTGGCTGCGCGCCGGGCATATCGACCATGCGCTGTTCTCACCGGTGCTGTTCAAGACGCGCACCTTTGCGGTGGGCATCCTGGGCAACCTCTTCGCGCGGCTGGGCAGCGGTGCGCTGCCGTTCCTGGTGCCGCTGTTGTTGCAGGTGGCGCTGGGTTATTCGCCGTCGCAAGCCGGCATGAGCATGTTGCCCCTGGCAGCGGCGGCGATGTTTGCCAAGTCCATCGCCCGGCCGCTGATTGAGCGCCTGGGTTACCGCGTGGTGCTGACCGGCAACACCCTGGCGCTGGGGATCATGCTGGCCAGCATGGGCCTGGTCACGGAGCACACGCCCTACCCATTGCTGCTGGGCATGCTGGCGGTACTGGGGGCAATCAACTCGCTGCAATTTACCGCGATGAACACCGTCACCCTGATCGACCTCGACGACGCTCAGGCCAGCAGCGGCAACAGTTTGCTGTCGGTGGTGGCGCAACTGTCCCTGAGCCTCGGCGTGGCCTGCGCCGGTGCGTTGCTCGGCGGGTTTACCGCGGAGTCCGGCAATGACGGCGTGGAAAGCGTGCTCGGCGCGTTCCAGTTGACGTTCCTCACCGTCGGCATCATGGCGATGCTGGCAGCGGCGATCTTCCTGCAATTGTCGCCAAAAGACGGCAAACGCGTGGTCAGCCGCGAACACGATATCGAGCACTAGCGGGCGTCTCGTCGAGAACTTGCAGGGAAAATCCCACGGGACTGCTACACTGCGCGACATTTTGTTTTGCAGAGCCAGTCCCGTGACTACCATCGCCACCGCTTTTAATACTTTGCCCCTGTCCGCCGCCATGCTGGCTAACCTCGACTCGCTGGGTTATGTCGAGATGACGCAGATCCAGGCGCAAAGCTTGCCGGTGATCCTCAAAGGGCTGGACCTGATTGCCCAGGCCAAGACCGGCAGCGGCAAGACCGCTGCGTTCGGTATCGGCCTGTTGAACCCGATCAACCCGCGCTACTTTGGCTGCCAGGCGCTGGTGATGTGCCCGACCCGCGAACTGGCCGACCAGGTCGCCAAGGAAATCCGTCGCCTGGCCCGCGCCGAAGACAATATCAAGGTGCTGACCCTGTGCGGCGGCGTGTCCCTCGGCCCGCAGATCGCCTCGCTGGAACACGGCGCCCACGTGATCGTCGGCACTCCGGGCCGTATTCAGCAACACCTGCGCAAGGGTTCGCTGGTTCTCGACGGCTTGAACACGCTGATCCTCGATGAAGCCGACCGCATGCTCGACATGGGCTTCTACGACGCCATCGAAGACATCATCAGCAAGACCCCGCCGCGTCGCCAGACCCTGCTGTTCTCGGCCACCTACCCGGTGAGCATCAAGCAACTGGCGTCGAAGTTCATGCGTGCGCCACAGCAGGTGAAGGCCGAAGCGTTCCACTCCGACGACCAGATCGAGCAGCGTTTCTACGAAATCTCGCCGGAAGAACGCATGGACGCCGTGACCAAGGTACTGGCGCACTTCCGCCCAGCTTCGTGCGTGGCGTTCTGCTTTACCAAGCAGCAAGTGCAGGAAACCGTGGACCACCTGACGGCCAAGGGCATCTGCGCCGTCGGCCTGCATGGCGACCTGGAACAGCGCGACCGTGACCAGGTGCTGGCGATGTTCGCCAACCGCAGCACCTCGGTGCTGGTGGCCACCGACGTTGCCGCCCGTGGCCTGGACATTGATGCGCTGGACATGGTGATCAACGTCGAACTGGCCCGCGACTCGGAAATCCACATCCACCGCGTGGGCCGTACCGGCCGCGCCGGCGAGACCGGCATCGCCATCAGCCTGGTGGCGCCGTCCGAAGCGCACCGCGCCCAGGCCATCGAGCAACTGCAGAAGTCGCCGCTGAACTGGGACCAACTGGACAACCTCAAGCCGCAAAGCGGTGGTCCGCTGTTGCCGCAGATGAGCACCCTGTGCATCGCCGCCGGGCGTAAAGACAAGGTTCGCCCAGGTGACATTCTTGGCGCCTTGACTGGCGAGGCCGGCATCCCGGGCGCCCAGGTCGGCAAGATCGCCATCTTTGATTTCCAGGCCTTCGTGGCCGTGGAGCGTGGCATCGCCAAGCAGGCGTTGCAGCGGTTGAATGACGGCAAGATCAAGGGCCGTTCGTTGCGCGTTCGCATCCTGTAAAAAATCTCCAACCTAATGGAGATCCAATGTGGGAGGGGCAAGCACCCTCCCACATTTGACTGTATTTCAAATCAGAATTTGTATGAGGACATTGCTGTGCGCTCGACCGAAGTTGTGATCATTGGCGCCGGCGCAGCAGGCTTGATGTGCGCGCTGACCGCTGCCGGGCGTGGGCGCAAAGTGATGTTGATCGACCATGCGAACAAGGCCGGCAAAAAGATCCTGATGTCCGGCGGTGGCCGCTGCAACTTCACCAATATGTACACCGAGCCGGCCAACTTCCTCTCGCACAACGCGCACTTCTGCAAGTCCGCCCTGGCCCGCTACACCCAGTGGGATTTCATCGGGTTGGTGGCCAAGCACGGCGTGCCGTACCACGAGAAGAAGCTCGGCCAGCTGTTCTGCGATAACAAGTCCAGCGATATCCTCGGCATGTTGCTCGACGAGTGCATCCAGACCGGCGTGAGCCTGCACCTGGACACCTCCATCGAGGAAATCGCCAGGCTCGACAGCGGCTATCAGTTGCAGACCACCTTGGGTGAGTTGCGTTGTGAGTCACTGGTGATCGCCACCGGCGGCCTGTCGATCCCGACCCTGGGCGCGACCGGCTTTGGTTACCAGGTGGCCAAGCAGTTCGGTCACGCGTTGCTGCCGACCCGCGCAGGGTTGGTGCCGTTCACCATCACCGATCAGCTCAAGACGCTGTGCGGCGAGTTGTCGGGCACCTCCGTGGACTGCCTGGTCAGCTGCAACGACCAGAGCTTTCGCGAGAACATCCTGTTTACCCACCGTGGCCTCAGCGGGCCGGCGATTTTGCAGATTTCCTCTTACTGGGAACCCGGCGACACCGTAGAGATCAACCTGCTGCCCGACCACGACGCCCACACCTGGCTGCAACAGCAACAGGTCGAGCGCCCCAACAGCGAGCTGAAAACCTTGCTGGGTGAGATCTTCACCAAGAAAATGGCCAACCTGCTGGCGGACACCTGGTTCGCGTCCAAGCCGATGAAGCAATACACCCACGCCGAAATTGCCGATATCGCGCAAAAACTCGGGAACTGGCAACTGGTGCCGGCGGGCACCGAAGGCTATCGCACCGCTGAGGTGACGCTGGGTGGGGTGGATACGCGGGAAGTGTCGTCCAAGACCATGGAATCGCTGAAAAGCCCCGGGCTGTACTTTATCGGCGAAGTACTGGATGTGACCGGGCACCTGGGCGGGTTCAATTTCCAGTGGGCGTGGGCGTCGGGTTATGCCGCGGCACAATACGCCTGAAGCAAGCCCCTCCCACATTTTGATTTGCGGCGTACCCTGGAAATATTTGCGCTGGGATGTGCTCACCACCCTTGCCGTGGCGTCCTTGATAGCTCAATTTAGCGACAACGTCCCGGAAGACTCCCGACTTCATGTCATCGACCTCGTTCAAGCATTCCCTGCGGCGCCTGTGGGCGCTGGATAAATTCAGCTACAGCATTCGGGTATTCATCGCCCTGACCGGCAGCATGGCGCTGTGCTGGTACCAGGATGAAATGACCCTGCTGATCCCGCTGTTCCTGGGGATTATCGCCAGCGCCCTGGCCGAGACCGACGACAGCTGGCAAGGCCGCCTCAACGCTCTGGCGGTGACGCTGGTGTGTTTCAGCATCGCCGCGCTGTCGGTGGAGTTGCTGTTCCCCTACCCCTGGATTTTCGCCATCTCCCTGGCCCTGGCGACGTTCGGCCTGACCATGCTCGGCGCGCTGGGTGAACGTTATGGGGCGATTGCATCGGCCACGCTGATTCTGTCGGTGTACACCATGATCGGTGTGGACCAGCGCGGTGGCGCGGTGAATGATTTCTGGCACGAGCCACTGCTGCTGGTGGCCGGTGCGGCCTGGTACGGGGCGCTGTCGGTGCTGTGGCAGGCGCTGTTTTCCAACCAGCCGGTGCAGCAGAGCCTGGCGCGTTTGTTTCGCGAGTTGGGGCGTTACCTCAAGCTCAAGTCGTCGTTGTTCGAACCGATCCGCCAGCTGGATGTGGAAGCGCGCCGCCTGGAACTGGCCCAGCAAAACGGCCGGGTGGTGGCGGCGCTGAATGCCGCGAAGGAGATCATCCTGCACCGCGTGGGCAATGGCCGACCAGGCTCGAAAGTCAGCCGCTACCTCAAGCTGTATTTCCTGGCCCAGGACATCCACGAACGCGCCAGTTCATCCCATTATCCCTACAACGCCCTGGCCGAGGCGTTCTTCCACAGCGATGTGCTGTTCCGCTGCCAGCGTCTGCTGCGCCAGCAAGGCAAGGCCTGCCAAGCGCTGGCCGAGTCGATCCAGCTGCGCCAGCCGTTTATCTATGACGACGGCTTCGCCGAGGCCCTCAGCGACCTGAACGCCTCCCTGGAACACCTGCGCATCCAGAGCAACCCGGCCTGGCGCGGACTGCTGCGCTCGCTGCGGGCGCTGGCGGCCAACTTGTCGACGCTTGACCGCCTGCTCGGCGACGCCAGCAACCCCGACGCCCTGGCCGACGCCACCGACAGCAACCTGCTGGACCGCGCACCGCGCAACCTCAGGGAAATGTGGACACGCCTGCGCACACAACTGACGCCGACCTCGCTGCTGTTCCGCCACGCCCTGCGCCTGTCCCTGGCGCTGAGCATCGGCTACGGCACCTTGCATGTCATCCACGCGTCTCAGGGTTACTGGATCATCCTCACCACCCTGTTTGTGTGCCAGCCCAACTACGGCGCCACGCGGCGCAAACTCGGGCAGCGGATCATCGGCACCGCCATCGGCCTTACCGTGGCCTGGGCGCTGTTCGACCTGTTCCCCAGCCCCTTGGTGCAATCGATGTTCGCCATCGCCGCGGGCCTGGTGTTCTTTATCAACCGCACCACCCGCTACACCCTGGCCACCGCGGCCATTACCTTGATGGTGCTGTTCTGCTTCAACCAGGTGGGCGATGGCTACGGGTTGTTTTTGCCGCGCTTGCTCGACACCTTGCTCGGCAGCCTGATCGCCGGCCTGGCGGTGTTCCTGTTCCTGCCCGACTGGCAAGGCCGACGCCTGAACAAAGTGCTGGCCAATACCCTGACCTGCAACAGCATCTACCTGCGCCAGATCATGCAGCAATACGCCGTCGGTAAAAGCGACGACCTGGCCTACCGTCTGGCCCGCCGCAACGCGCACAACGCCGACGCAGCGCTGTCCACCACCCTGGCCAATATGCTGATGGAACCGGGGCATTTTCGTAAGGAAGCGGATGTGGGTTTCCGCTTCCTGGTGCTGTCCCACACTTTGCTCAGCTATTTGTCGGGGCTCGGCGCCCACCGCGATACGCAATTGCCGGCCGAGGTCCGCGAGCACTTGATCGACGGCGCCGGGAAGACGCTGGCGACGAGCATCGATGAAATCGCCACAGGCCTGGCCAACAAGCAACCGATAGCGATCCAGAGCGACGCTGAGGAAGCGCTCGCGGCGGACCTGGAGCAGATGCCGGATGAGATTGATGAGGGCCAGCGACTGGTGCAGACGCAGTTGGCGTTGATTTGTCGGCAGTTAGGGCCGCTGCGAACATTGGCGGCGCACCTGATCAAGGACACCAGCGCGGCGTAGGCCGCTATCGGGGGGCCCGCGAGAACACTACATCCCATGCAGCTTCATCAACCGCGCATAACTGCCATCGGCCTTCATCCTGGCAATCTCCCGATCAAAGCCCGCGACGATCTGCGCATGCTCAGGGTGCTTGAGGCTGACCAGGATATGCAGGCTGTTTTCACTCAACGGCGTGGGCAAAAACTCCACCGCATTGCGCACCCGTGCCGATTCGCGTGACAGGTAGTAACGCGCCACGTACTCATCCTCCACCGTCAGCCGCACCCGCTGCGCCGCCAGCATGCGCACGGCCATGGCGAAGTTATGCACAGGGACCTTTTGCAACTGCGCATCTGCCTCGAATGGAGGCGAATATGCATAGCCGCGCACCACGGCTATCGGGTAGTCGTGCAGCTGTTCAAGGTTCTGGTACTCGATGGGGTCGTCACGGCGCTTGATAAAGCGCACGCGGTTGACCAGGTACTCGTTGGAGAACTGCCCCAAATGCGTGCGGGCCTCGTCGTACCAGGCGTTGATCAGCACGTCATAGCGCCCGTCGCCCACCCCCATCAGCGCGCGCGCCCAAGGCACCTGCTCGAAATCACTGGCATAGCCGGCACGAGCCAGAGCCGTACGGACGATGTCGGTAGCCAACCCGCCGTTGATCAGGGTGGAATCGGTAAAAGGCGGCCAGGCATCCGCGACCAGACGCAAACTCTGCGCAAATGCAGGCGTCGCCAGCAATAACACTCCAATCAAAGCAACGGCACGAAAGAATCGCGGCATGCTCAAAATCCTTGGCAGGCAGGCGGTGGCTCTGGCTCAGGCGAGACCTGAGGTCCTAACAGTAGCTCACATTACACAAAGAAACAGACGGCGCATGCACACGATGATGGCAAATTGACGTCACTCACAAAAATAGACGATTTAGACACACACGCACGTCGCGCTTACTATCCTGAACAGACGTTTCCACGAGAGTTCATCATGACGGTTGATTGGGTATGCAAACATCACACTGACTTGGGCAAGGAGCAGCTCTACGCGATCCTGCGTCTGCGCTGCGAGGTTTTCGTTGTCGAGCAGAAGTGCGTTTATCAGGACATCGACGGGCAGGACCTGGCGGGCGATACCCACCACCTGATGGCCTGGCAGGATGATCAGTTGGTGGCCTACCTGCGCCTGCTGGACCCGGACTCCCAGGGCGGTGACGTGGTGGTCGGCCGGGTGATCGTCGCGCCATCGGCACGCGGTACCGGCTTGGGGCACCAGATGATGGAAGAAACTCTACGGCAGATCGACGAGATTTGGCCCGAGACGCCGATTTTCCTGTCAGCCCAGGCGCATTTGCAGGGGTATTACGGGAAGTACGGGTTTGTGGTGGCGGGTGAGGAATACCTTGAGGATGATATTCCTCATATAGGTATGCGGCGCGCCTGAGGGGCTCATCGGGAGCAAGCCCCCCTCCCACATTTTGATTTGTGAATACGGTCGAATGTGGGAGGGGGTTCCCGATGGCGTCAGCCAAAACAGTGCATAACTTCAGGGATACCCCAACACCCGCTTTACCGAAGCCAGATTGTCTTCGATCCAACGCCGATCAATCGCCCCCCAATCACGAATCCGATATTGCCCCGCATGGTTGCGGGCACCGTCCTGCTGCTCGAATTCACAGACGATATCCAGATCGGCCAACGCCGCGATCGTGTCCTGCGCCGTGCGCCGCGGCATGCCGGTGACGTCAGTCAACGCCGGGACGCTGCTGGCCAGCCCGCTGTCGATCAGGTACGCCACATACAGGCGGCGGTAGAAACTGCTTTTGGTCTTGCTCACATCCATGGTGGTCGCCTTGTGTCGTCAGGGCTTGCCCTGCAGGTCGCGATACGTGAGGTACACCCGCAGGTCGAATTCCACCTGATGGTAGCCCGGCATCATGTAGTCGCAGAGTTTGTAGAACGCCTTGTTATGGTCCGATTCCTTGAAGTGCGCCAGTTCGTGCACCACGATCATGCGCAGAAATTCCGGCGCCGCCTCTTTGAACAAGGCAGCGATGCGGATCTCTTTCTTGGACTTCAGATTGCCACCCTGCACCCGCGAAATCGTGGTGTGCAGGCCGAGGGCGCGGTGAGTCAGGTCCAGGCGATTATCGAACAGCACTTTGTCGATGGCCGGCGCGTTGCGCAGGTGTTCCTGCTTCAAGGCCAGGGCATAGGCGTACAGGGCCTTGTCGCTCTGCACGGCGTGGCGTTCGGGGTAACGTTGCTCCAGGTAGGCACCCAACTGGTCCTTGGCGATCAGCTGGCGCACCTGCTCCTGGAGGGCTGGCGGGTAGGCCTGAAGGTATTTCAGCGCGGTCATGGAGTCTGCAACAGGGTTCGAAGGCCGTCAGTGTAGCGAATTCAACGCACGCGAGCGCGCGACCAGTCAGCCACGACCTCGGCCATCAACGGCTGCGACGCCCATGGCCCCTGGATAAACGGGCAACCGTGGGCTTTGAGCCAGCTCGCTTGCTCCTGGGTTTCCACGCCCTCGGCAATCACCAGCACGTCAAAATGGGCACATAACTCAATGATGCTGCGCGCCATCGCCGCATCCCGCACCGAACCCGGCAGGCGCGCCACCAGCTGCGGGTCGAGCTTGAGGGTATCGAACGCCAGATCACGCAGATGCGCCAGGGAGCACTGCCCCGAGCCAAAGTCGTCCAACGCGATGCGCACGCCCACACGGCGCAGCAACTTGAGCTGCTTGGCGGCCTCTTCCAGGTTGTTCATCAGGCAGTCTTCGCCGATTTCCACCTCCAGTTGCCGGTCGCGCAGTCCATACCGCTCGATCATTTGCTGTAGCTGGTTTGCCAGGTTGGGCAAATTGAACTGACTGGCGCTCAAGCTCACGCTCAACACCAGTTCGTCGTCGAAGGTGGTGTGCCATGCCTGGCGCTGGGCGGCGACCTGCTGGTAAATCCAGCTACTGAGTTGGCTGATCAACCGCACCTCTTCCAGCAATGGTAAAAACAACCCCGGCGGTACATCGCCGACGCTGGGATGCTGCCAGCGCAACAACGCCTCGACGCCGCGCAGGTGCCCGTCTTCCAGCGACACCTGGGGCTGGTAGACCAGGGTAAAGTCCTTGTTTTCAATGGCCGTGCGCACGCTGTCTTCGAGCATCAGGCGCGAACGGGCGCGGCCGTTCATTTCCTGGTCGTAATAGCGATATTGCTGACGCCCAGCACGCTTGGCTTCGTACATGGCGATATCGGCCGCGCGCAACAGGCCGTTGAGGTCAGACCCGCAGTCCGGAAACGTGGCAATGCCGATGCTGACCCCCAGCATCACATCCAAACCGTCGACCTGATGACAAACAGACACTCGTTCGATCAGTTTTTCCGAAATTTTCGCCGCGTGCTCCGGGAATTCCAGCTCCAGTAACGCGGTAAATTCATCCCCGCCCATGCGGCCGATGATGTCGTAGGAGCGCAGGCAACCTTGCAGTTGCTCCGACACCCAGCGCAGCACGCGGTCGCCGGCATCGTGCCCCAGGGAATCGTTGACCCGCTTGAAACCGTCGAGGTCCAGGTACAGCAACACCAGCGACTGGTCCACCCGCTCGCTGCGCGACAAGGTATTTTCCACCGCCTGATAAAAGCCACGCCGGTTCAACAGCCCCGTCAATGGGTCAGTGACTGCCTGAAACTCCAGTTGCTGATGCAGGTGGCGCACTTCGGACATGTCCAGCACCGTCACCACCATGGCTTTCTGCTCAGTCGGCAGCGGCGCGCAAGACAGCGCCACAGGCACCTGTTGCCCGCGGCTGGTGCGCAGGATGGCATCGTGCAGACGCCAGGTTTCACCCTTGCGATAACCGGCGTACATCTGCGATTCGAGCCAGGCAGGCACGTGAGGCTTTTGCAGGAAGCTGAGGAATTCCTGGCCTTTGAGCTCATGAAGCGTGGCGTTGAGCAGGCGCGAAATCGCCGGGTTGGCGTACTCGATGACCCCCTCCTCACCCACCACCAGGATGCCTTCGGCGGCGTTGTCCAACACCGAGGCATTGAAGGCGCGGGCCGACTCCAGGTCATGACTCAGGCGCTGCAACGCCCGGCGGTTACGCTGGTGTTCCAGCAGTGCCTGAACCTTGGGCTTGAGGATATGCGGGTCGAAGGGTTTGAATAGGTAGTCGATGGCGCCGCTGGCGTACCCCTCCAGCACCGACGCGGGCGATTGGGCATTGGCGCTCAGAAAGATGATCGGGGTCATGCGCGTGCGCTGACTGCCGCGCATCAGGCGGGCCACTTCAAAGCCGTCCATGCCGGGCATTTTCACATCCAGCAGCACCAGATCGACTTCATGCTTGAGCAACAATTCCAGGGCTTCAACACCGGAGGCTGCGGTTACGACCTGCCAGTCGTCACGTTGCAAAAGCGCACGCATGCTGATCAGGTTTTCCGGGTAGTCATCGACCACCAGAAGAACCGAATCGCCGTCGCCGTGGTGTGGAGCGCATTCCATGCTACGTCTCTTCCTTAAGGACTCGCTCCGGTCACTTCTAAGCGTAAACCCGGACAAACTCTGAGGCATCACTCTAGCGCTGGAACCTCAAAATCAGAAGTGACGTGGATGCCATCATCACGCCAAAGTTCAGTCAGCCGACTAACGGTCAAGCGCTACAGCCCCCGTACCACGCGATATATGGCGTTTTGACATTCTCTTGGCGCCAATAAATTGCCAGCAATCGTTTAACAACTGGCCGACCACCGCCTATAAAGAACCCGTGAGGCCTGCGGGCCAAAGCCATCACCCCCTCTGTATAAGGCCTATGCCATGATCGACCTCTCTACCTGGAACCTGAGCATTCCGGTCGGCTCGCCCCCTGCGACCATCGACACTCCGAAGCTGATGAGCGGCTTCAACGACCAGTATTTCCAGGCCGAAGGCAGCAACGTGCAATTCTGGACGCCGGTCACCGGCACCCGCACCGAAAACGCCATCTACCCCCGCAGCGAACTGCGCGAAACCTACGCCGACGGCCGCCTGCGCAACTGGACCTACCCCGAAGCAAACAACTTTCTGCGCGCAACACTCGCGGTCAATCAGGTGCCGTCCACCGGCAAGATCGTGATCGGCCAGATCCATGCCTACGACAGTCAGAAGCCGCTGATCAAACTCGAATATCAATTCAAGGAAAAAACCCAGAGCGGCAACATCGTCGCCAAAGTGCGCATGCGCCCGGATGAAGACACCAGCCGCGTGATCATCGTCGCCTCCAATGTGCCGCTGGAGAAAAGCTTCACCTACGTGATCAACCTCAACAAGGCCGGGCTGCTCAGCGTGTATGCCGCCGACAGTGAGTGGAACGAGCGCATCGGCGCGGCGTGGGGCGACAAACCGCTGTATTTCAAGGCCGGCACCTATGTGCAGGACAACAGTGGCGATACCAAGGAAGGCGCCAAGGTGACGTTTTCCAAGTTGGATATTGATCACGAGTGAATAGTCCGGTGATGCCAAGGATTATTCCTCGGTGAATCCACTGTATTAAACACACCACCGAACCCTGTGGGAGCCGGGCTTGCCCGCGATGGCGGTGTGTCAGTCAACTTATTGAGTGACTGTCACACCGCCATCGCGGGCAAGCCCGGCTCCCACAGTTGATTTGCGTCGCCTGCGGGGCTGGTGTTCGTCCTACATGGCCGTTGCGGCACGCCAGATCGACGCTTATAGTTCGCCCCGTCGCCGGTATTGAATGGCGATAGGGTTTCGCAGCCCTACAGAGTTAAAACCGCACCCGTCAAAACAGCCCCGGTATTCTTGCCGACGGCGGTCTTTGTTATGGCGGCTGTGCGTGGGAGACCTTCGGGTCTGCCGGGTCTTAACTCCTCGGTCTGCGAACCCGCGTACAGCTGCCACCTCATTTGTTTCGCAGCAAACGGTGGCCTTTCTTCTATCGAGTTAAGGATTTGCCATGAAGAACCAACTCCCACCCCGCCGCTTTTACCCTTGCACCGAAACCGCCACCGACAACCCCGTGTTACTGATCGACAGCGCCGCCCCACTGCTCGACCTCCACGCCTGCCTGCGCGAACGCCTCAATGCCGCCCTCGAACACCTCACCCTGATGGCCTGCACCAGCCTGCCGGACTTTGCCGAGCACGATTTGAACAATGTGGCCAATACCGCCCGCATTCTGGTGCAGGATGTGAGTGATGTGTTTCGGGTGATTGAACAGCGTGGGTTCGATACGCCTACCGCCGCTTGATCAAATCCCTGCAACAACCCGCATCTTATGCGGGTTTTCAATGGCCTCAGGCCAGCGGTTTTACTACGGGCTTGCGTCTCATCCCCGGCGTCATCGAGTCGTGAAGCGCCATAGCGCGTCCCGCATCCCATTCCTTCTGCATGGTTGAAAAAAGCTCAACATCAACCCGCGCTTGATGCGCACTCAGCGCCTGCGACATGGCTTCGGCGATACGTTCAATAATCATCCCTGGGGCTGCGATGCCACAGTGCTTGCGACCAAACTCAATCAGTTGCTGACGATCAGGATACGCCTTCACCTTGTTCATCTTGATTGCCAAGGTACGGTCGACCAGCGCTTGCCCGGATTTGGGGTTGTAATGCTCATATGCGGTGGTGGTCGTGACATCGAATACCGGTGCCAATTGCACGGTTTCAAGAGCCCCCGGATGGGTATAGAGCACACCGAAATTCTTAAGGTGAGCATCACCATTGCGCACCATGACCGACAAGCACACCGAAGAGAAAAAACGCTCGAGCTCGCGCAGCACATCACCCTGGTGGCACACCTCGCGAATCACTGCCGCGAGGGTTTCGTAACTTTGGGAATACTTGTAGTTGTCGTGAGGGTCTTTGTTCAGCCCCAGCAGCACCGCCATGTCCTCAAACCCCAACCTGCCGGCCGGTGTCAGATCAAAGCGCTCCATGACAAACAGGTCGCCACCGTCGGACAACCAGAAACGCGGCGTCTCCAAGCCGGCAAGACGAGCGGCCTCCAAACACAGGAATTCGTTCTGAGCCAAGTGGGCGTATTCATCGGCGCCGGATTTTACAATCAGATCGGAGCTGAGCATGGTTTTGCGGCTGCCCGTCAACTTATCCAGGTCAGGCACCAGTACTTTCGGCTGCACGCCCGAGATTCCGGACTCAAAGTAGGTGTCGACCAGAAAATCGAATACACCCTGAGAGGTTTGCGCAGACAGAATCTCCTGTAACCCGACCTGAGCCTTTACAGGCGTGAAAGCCTCTATGGGATTCTCATAACTCAGCCGACCAATCTGGTTGCCACCGATGATCGACAGCAGGCGCATTTCGTCCACCTGCATATGCTTGGCCATCCGACGCTTGATCTGATCGGCCAAGAAGCCTTCAGGCACATTCATATCAAAAATCGGATGCAGAACATTACTGACCGTAGGCGTTGGGTCGTAAGGCATGACCAACGAGACTTCACGCGACGCCTCAGCCGAAGCGTAGGAAAACGAGAACTGCGACCCCTTGGACAGTTCGCCTCCCACGCCTTGGGGCGTGGCAATGCTAAGCCGCTTGACCTTACTCATCGTACTCCACCAGTTCGGCAAGGGATTTGAGATCGATCCGCCGATCAACCACTTCCAACGCCATTCCCAACGCTGTAATCACTCGGAAGGCCGTGTACATGGCAACGTTTTCTCCCGCTTCCAGGTCGATGATGGTCTTGCGGCTGCACCGCGCTTTTTCCGCGAGCTGCTGCTGGCTGTAGTGCTTCGCTCGGCGCAGCTGTTTAAGCCGTTCGCCAAATTCGGGAGGGCTGGTGATGAGCAAAATGTCACCCATATAGGACTTTTAATAGGAATTATCCAATTATGTCCGTTATGAGGGACATTTCAACCGCCTTACGTCTGCTGGAAGCGCACCCACAAAAAAGCCCGCATCGCTGCGGGCTTTTTTAAACACCTAAGACTCAGTTCACCTTAGCGTTCAACTCACCTTTCAAATACCGCTGGTACATCGCTTCCAGCGAGATCGGCTTGATCTTCGACGCATTACCCGCCGTACCAAACGCTTCATAACGGGCGATGCACACATCACGCATCGCGGTCACGGTGGCGCCGAAGAATTTACGCGGGTCGAATTCGCTCGGGTTGGTGGCCATCAGGCGACGCATCGCACCGGTGGAGGCCAGGCGCAGGTCGGTGTCGATGTTGACCTTGCGTACGCCGTACTTGATACCTTCGACGATTTCTTCAACCGGTACGCCGTAGGTTTCTTTGATGTCGCCGCCATACTGGTTGATGATCGCCAGCCACTCTTGCGGGACCGAGGAAGAACCGTGCATCACCAGGTGGGTGTTGGGGATGCGTTTGTGGATTTCCTTGATGCGGTCGATAGCCAGTACGTCGCCGGTTGGCGGCTTGGTGAACTTGTAGGCGCCGTGGCTGGTGCCAATGGCGATGGCCAGGGCATCGACCTGGGTTTTCTTGACGAAGTCAGCGGCTTCTTCCGGGTCGGTCAGCATTTGGCTGTGATCCAGCACGCCTTCGGCGCCGATGCCGTCTTCTTCGCCGGCCATGCCGGTTTCCAGGGAACCCAGGCAGCCCAGCTCGCCTTCAACCGACACGCCGCAGGCGTGGGCCATGGCCACGGTTTGTTGGGTCACGCGTACGTTGTACTCGTAGTCGGTCGGGGTCTTGCCGTCTTCGCCGAGGGAGCCGTCCATCATGACCGAGCTGAAGCCCAGTTGGATGGAGCGCTGGCACACGTCAGGGCTGGTGCCGTGGTCCTGGTGCATGCACACCGGGATGTGCGGGAATTCTTCGATCGCGGCGAGGATCAGGTGACGCAGGAACGGAGCACCGGCGTATTTGCGCGCACCGGCCGAAGCCTGGACGATCACGGGGGAGTCGGTCTTGTCAGCGGCTTCCATGATGGCGCGCATCTGCTCAAGGTTGTTGACGTTAAAGGCTGGGACGCCGTAGCCGAACTCGGCTGCGTGGTCCAGCATTTGACGCATGCTGATAAGTGCCATTGTGTTGTCTCTCCCGGTAGAGGGTCGTTAATCGTGCAAGCCTGCCGTAGCGGCGGCTGCTATTCAAGTTATTGCCGGTCAGGTTTTGCATGCCTGGCCTGCTGAATCGTTATTGCTGTCAGGCTTATTGGGCTTTGCAGCCCCGCCCGATCAAATCGTCGGTAGCCACCCAGTAAACCAGGCCTTCCTCACCTTTTGTGTGAAACGCCAACTGGTCGTTGGCGTACAACACACCCGAGGCGGCAATGTCCTGTTTAAGGCGATAAACCTGGTCGGAACCGCCGAGGCGTACATCCACCTCGGAGCGGGCCGCATTGGCAAAGCGCCAGTTGACCTCGGCCTTGCTGTCACAGATCCAGGTGGTCCACTTATCGGCAGGCTCTGTCTTGTTGAACATGTTCATGCTGCTGCAACCGGCCAGTAAAGCCAGTGCCGCCAGGGCGAAAACGCCTTTCATTGCCAATCCTCGAGCGAAGGCCCTGGGCCGTCACTGCTGTCGGTTAGTTGATCAGACCCGTCAAGGGCAACCCTGTTCCTGACCGTTGGGCGCGGAGTCGTATTTCTCCAGCCGTTCGTTGCCGATGCGCTTGTTGATCACCGGCATGGTTTCGGCTTGCCAGTCAGCCTGGTAGCAGTTGTTTTGCTGCTGCTGTGCAGGCGTCACAGGCGCAGGCGCCGCGCTTGGCGTGCTGCCGCAGCCGGCCAACAGGCCCGCCGCGATCACCAGTGCCAACGTCTTGATCATGGGAATGCTCCTTTTCCTGATCACGCTTTTAACCTTTGGCTCGGGTTTCCAGCACTTCAACGGCCGGCAGGACCTTGCCTTCGACGAATTCGAGGAATGCGCCGCCACCGGTAGAAATGTAGGAGATTTGCTCAGCCACGCCATATTTGTCGATGGCCGCCAGGGTGTCACCGCCACCGGCGATGGAGAATGCCGAGCTTTCGGCAATCGCCTTGGCCAGCACTTTGGTGCCGTTACCGAACTGGTCGAACTCGAATACACCGACCGGACCGTTCCACAGGATGGTCTGGGAGGCTTTCAGCAGTTCGGCGAAGTTGGCTGCGGTTTGCGGGCCGATGTCCAGGATCATGTCATCGTCGGCCACGTCAGCGATCAGCTTGACGGTGGCGGCGGCGCTTTCGGCGAATTCCTTGGCGACGACCACATCGACCGGCAATGGCACGCTGACCTTGGCGGCGATGGCGCGGGCGGTGTCGAGCAGGTCCGGTTCGTACAGGGACTTGCCCACCGGGTGACCGGCTGCGGCCAGGAAGGTGTTGGCAATGCCGCCGCCGACGATCAGTTGGTTGCAGATCTGGCTGAGGCTGTTAAGCACGTCCAGCTTGGTCGACACCTTGGAGCCGGCCACGATGGCGGCCATCGGTTGTGCCGGCGCGCCCAGGGCCTTGCCCAGTGCGTCCAGTTCAGCGGCCAGCAGTGGGCCGGCAGCCGCGACCTTGGCGAACTTGGCCACGCCGTGGGTCGAGCCTTCAGCGCGGTGCGCGGTGCCGAAAGCGTCCATCACGAACACGTCGCACAGGGCGGCGTATTGCTGGGCCAGTTCGTCGCTGTTCTTTTTCTCGCCCTTGTTGAAGCGCACGTTTTCGAACAGCACGATATCGCCGGCCTTCAGGTCTACGCCGCCCAGGTAATCGGCCACCAATGGCACCTCGCGGCCCAGGGCCTTGCTCAGGTAATCGGCTACAGGCTTGAGGCTGTTTTCGGCGGAGAACTCACCTTCGGTCGGACGACCCAGGTGGGAGCAGACCATCACGGCCGCGCCTTTTTCCAGGGCCAGCTTGATGGTCGGCAGCGAGGCCAGGATTCGCGCATCGCTGGTGACTACACCGTCCTTGACTGGGACGTTGAGGTCTTCGCGAATCAGTACGCGCTTACCTTGCAGATCGAGGTCGGTCATCTTCAACACGGTCATGGGTCGCAGTTCCTGAATTACTGTTGAGGTTGTTTAGAGGCGATATGCAGATAATGTTCCGCAACGTCGAGCATTCGATTGGCAAAACCCCACTCGTTGTCGAACCAGGCCAGGATGTTCACCAGCCTCGGGCCGGAAACGCGGGTCTGGCTGGCATCGACGATCGCCGAATGCGGGTCATGGTTGAAATCACAACTGGCGTGGGGCAGCTCGGTGTAGGCCAGCAGGCCTTTGAGCGGGCCGCTGGTGGCGGCATCGCGCAGAATCCGGTTGACCTCCACGGCATCGGTGTCGCTGACGGTTTGCAAGGTGATATCCAGGCAGGACACATTCACCGTCGGTACCCTTACGGCTTTGGCCTGGATTCGCCCGGCAAGTTCCGGCAGCAAGCGCTCGATGCCACGGGCCAGGCCGGTGGACACCGGAATCACCGACTGGAACGCCGAGCGTGTGCGGCGCAGGTCTTCATGATGATAGGCGTCGATCACCGGCTGGTCGTTCATCGCCGAGTGAATTGTGGTGATCGACACGTAATCGATACCAATCGACTGGTCCAGCAGACGCAACAACGGCACGCTGCAGTTGGTGGTGCAGGAGGCATTGGACACCAGTAGCTCGGTGCCGGTCAGGCAATCCTGGTTGATGCCATAGACGATGGTGGCGTCGACATCCGCCTCGCTGGCCATCGGCTGGGAAAACAGCACACGCGGCGCACCGGCGTCGATAAAACGCTGGCCATCGGCACGGGTGTTATAGGCACCGGAGCATTCCAACACCAGGTCGACGCCCAGCGCCGCCCAATCGATGCCCTCGGGGGTGGCACTGCGCAATACTTTCACGCAGTCGCCGTTGATATGCAGACAATCGCCATCGACCCGCACTTCGCCGGGAAAACGGCCGTGGGTGGAGTCAAAGCGTGTCAGGTATTCGATGCTGGCCATGTCGGCCAAATCGTTGATTGCAACAATTTCAAACCCGGCCGTCGCCCCTCGCTCGAACAGAGCACGCAAGACGCAACGACCAATGCGGCCGTAGCCGTTGAGTGCAACTTTGTAGGGACGCGGTTGGGGCATGGGGTTCTCGATCAAGGTTAGTTCGGTGTTGAATGTTCTGACGCCATCGCGGGCAAGCCCGCTCCCACAGTAGACCGCAATCCAAATGTGGGAGCGGGCTTGCCCGCGATGGCGTCAGTGCAAACAACGCAGACCGACTTAGTCTTCCAGCAGTTCTTCAGCCTGACCGAGGATGTTTTCCAGGGTGAAACCGAACTCTTCGAACAACGCCGGCGCCGGTGCCGACTCACCGTAGGTGGTCATGCCGATGACGCGGCCTTCCAGGCCTACGTACTTGTACCAGTAGTCTGCATGCGCCGCTTCGATGGCGATACGCGCGCTGACCTGCAACGGCAGCACCGATTGCTTGTAGCCGGCGTCCTGGGCTTCGAACACGCTGGTGCACGGCATGGACACAACGCGCACGTTGCGGCCTTGCGCGGTCAGCTTGTCATATGCCTGAACGGTCAGGCCCACTTCGGAACCGGTGGAGATCAGGATCAGCTCCGGTTCGCCGATGCAGTCCTTGAGCACGTAACCGCCGCGGCTGATGTCGGCGATCTGCGCGTCGGAGCGCACCTGGTGCTGCAGGTTCTGACGCGAGAAGATCAGCGCCGAAGGGCCGTCCTTGCGCTCGATGGCGTGCTTCCAGGCCACGGCGGATTCCACCGCGTCGGCTGGGCGCCAGCAATCCAGGTTCGGCGTGGTACGCAGGCTGGTCAGTTGCTCGACCGGCTGGTGCGTCGGGCCGTCTTCGCCCAGGCCGATGGAGTCGTGGGTGTACACATGGATCACACGCTTCTTCATCAGCGCGGCCATGCGCACGGCGTTGCGCGCGTATTCCATGAACATCAGGAAGGTCGCGCCGTAAGGCACCAGGCCACCGTGCAGGGACACGCCGTTCATGATGGCGCTCATGCCGAACTCGCGCACGCCGTAGTACATGTAGTTACCGCTGGCGTCTTCGGCCGAGACACCTTTGCAACCTTTCCACAGGGTCAGGTTGGAACCGGCCAGGTCGGCCGAACCGCCAAGGAACTCAGGCAGCAACGGGCCGAAGGCATTCAGGGTGTTCTGGCTGGCTTTACGGCTGGCGATGGTTTCGCCCTTGGCCGCGACTTCGGCGATGTAGGCCGAGGCTTTTTCCGAGAAGTCGGCAGGCAGGTCGCCGGCCAGACGGCGGACCAGTTCGTTGGCAAGCGCAGGGAATTCGGCGGAGTAGGCCGCGAAACGCTGGTCCCACTCGGCTTCGGTCGCCAGGCCTTTTTCTTTGGCATCCCACTCGGCGTAGATGTCGGCCGGGATTTCGAACGGGCCGTGGTTCCACTTCAGCGCTTCACGGGTCAGGGCGATTTCCGCGTCACCCAGTGGGGCGCCGTGGCAGTCTTCCTTGCCTTGCTTGTTCGGCGAACCGAAACCGATAGTGGTCTTGCAGCAGATGAGGGTCGGCTGCGCGCTCTTGCGAGCGGTGTCGATGGCGGTCTTGATTTCTTCAGGATCGTGGCCGTCGACGTTGCGGATCACCTGCCAGTTGTAGGCTTCGAAACGCTTTGGCGTGTCATCGGTGAACCAGCCTTCGACTTCGCCGTCGATGGAAATGCCGTTGTCATCGTAGAAGGCGATCAGCTTGCCCAGGCCCAGGGTACCGGCCAGGGAAGCGACTTCGTGGGAAATGCCTTCCATCATGCAGCCATCACCCAGGAACACGTAGGTGTGGTGGTCGACGATATCGTGGCCAGGACGGTTGAACTGCGCGCCCAGGACTTTTTCAGCCAGCGCGAAGCCGACGGCATTGGCCAAGCCTTGGCCCAGGGGACCGGTGGTGGTCTCGACGCCTGGGGTGTAGCCGAATTCCGGATGGCCAGGGGTGCGGCTGTGCAGCTGGCGGAAGCTCTTGAGGTCATCGATGGTGACGTCGTAGCCGGTCAGGTGCAGCAGCGAATAGATCAGCATCGAGCCGTGGCCGTTGGACAGCACGAAGCGGTCACGGTCGGCGAACGACGGGTTGCTTGGGTTGTGTTTCAGGTAATCACGCCAAAGTACCTCGGCGATATCCGCCATGCCCATCGGGGCACCGGGATGGCCGCTGTTGGCTTTTTGCACGGCATCCATGCTGAGGGCACGAATGGCGTTGGCACGCTCACGACGGCTGGGCATCGCTGATCTCCTGGAGGATTGAATAAAGAAACGGAAAAAAGGACCGGCATTTTCCCTCAGCCACCGCCTGCGGGCAATGACAGATAGTCACTTGTGGGTGTTTTTCCTGTGCTTTGGCCGGCAATCGCTTGCAGAAACCTTTCACGTATTCGTCTAACGGTGATGGCGACTGCTTATAACCACCACTTATCGATCAATATCAAAACTTTTTGATATTGACCTTGCAGGGACACCCACCCGTCACTAGACTGCTGGCCTTATGAACCTACCCGTGCCCTCACTGCGTCCCGACGACGGCGATGAACTGGCAGCCTTGTGCAAGGCCGCTGGCGACCCGTTGCGCTTGAACGTCTTGCGCGCACTGGCCAACGATTCGTTCGGCGTACTGGAACTGGCGCAGATCTTCGCCATCGGGCAGTCGGGCATGAGCCACCATTTGAAAGTGCTGTCCCAGGCCGACCTGGTGGCCACCCGCCGCGAGGGCAATGCGATTTTCTACCGCCGCGCCCTGCCCCATACCGACCTGCTCGGCGGCAAGCTGCACACGGCCTTGCTTGAAGAAGTGGACGGTTTGAACCTTCCGGGCGACGTACAAGCGCGCATCGGCCAGGTTCATGGTCAGCGAGCTGCCGCCAGCCAGGACTTTTTCGCCCGGGTCGCCGAGAAATTTCGCGCCCAGCAAGACCTGATTGCCGGTCTTGCCCAATACCGCGACAGCGTACTGGCACTGCTGGACAAGCTGAGCTTCAGTGAAGGGGCAACGGCCTTGGAAGTCGGCCCAGGGGATGGCGGTTTCCTGCCGGAACTGGCGCGCCGTTTCCAGCAGGTCACTGCGCTGGACAACAGCCCGGCGATGCTCGAACTGGCGCGCCAGCTGTGCGAACGCGAGGCACTGGGCAACGTCAACCTGCAGCTGGCCGACGCGCTGAACAGCACAACGATCAAGGCCGACTGCGTGGTGCTGAACATGGTCTTGCACCATTTCGCCGCCCCCGCCGACGCCCTCAAGCAAATGGCCGGGTTGCTGCACCCCGGCGGTAGCCTGCTGGTTACGGATTTATGCAGCCACAACCAGAATTGGGCCAGGGAGGCCTGCGGTGATCTCTGGTTGGGTTTTGAACAGGACGATCTGGCCCGTTGGGCCACCGCTGCGGGGCTCGTTCCCGGGGAAAGCCTCTATGTAGGCTTACGTAATGGTTTCCAGATCCAGGTCCGCCACTTTCAGCGGCCGGCTGGCGACACTCACCATCGGTAATATCAGGAAAACATCGAGATGAGCGAATACTCCCTTTTCACCTCCGAGTCCGTGTCTGAAGGGCATCCGGACAAAATCGCCGACCAGATTTCTGACGCGGTGCTGGACGCCATCATTGCGCAAGACAAATTTGCGCGCGTGGCGTGCGAGACTCTGGTGAAAACCGGTGTAGCGATCATCGCCGGCGAAGTGACCACTTCCGCCTGGGTTGACCTGGAGCAGATCGTCCGTGACGTGATCACCGACATCGGCTACAACAGCTCCGACGTCGGCTTCGACGGTGCGACCTGCGGCGTGATGAACATCATCGGCAAGCAGTCCCCGGACATCAACCAGGGCGTCGACCGCGCCAAGCCGGAAGACCAGGGCGCCGGCGACCAGGGCCTGATGTTCGGCTACGCCAGCAACGAAACCGAGGTGCTGATGCCGGCACCGATCACCTTCTCGCACCAGCTTGTGCAACGTCAGGCCGAAGCGCGTAAATCCGGCCTGCTGCCTTGGCTGCGCCCGGACGCCAAGTCCCAGGTGACCTGCCGCTATGAAGGCGGCAAAGTCGTCGGGATCGATGCAGTCGTACTGTCGACCCAGCACAACCCGGACGTTTCCTACACCGATCTGCGTGAAGGCGTGATGGAGCTGATCGTCAAGCATGTATTGCCTGCCGAATTGCTGACCAAGGACACCCAGTTCCACATCAACCCGACCGGCCAGTTCATCATTGGTGGCCCGGTGGGCGACTGCGGCCTGACCGGCCGCAAGATCATCGTCGACAGCTACGGCGGCATGGCTCGTCACGGTGGCGGCGCGTTCTCCGGTAAAGACCCGTCCAAGGTTGACCGTTCCGCGGCGTACGCCGGGCGTTACGTGGCCAAGAACATTGTGGCGGCCGGGCTGGCCGAACGCTGCGAGATCCAGGTGTCCTACGCAATCGGTGTGGCACAGCCTACGTCGATCTCGCTGAATACCTTCGGCACCGGCAAGATCAGCGATGAAAAAATCGTCAAGCTGGTGCGCGAGATCTTCGACCTGCGCCCCTACGCGATCACCACCATGCTCGACCTGCTGCACCCGATGTACCAGGAAACCGCAGCTTACGGCCACTTCGGCCGTACCCCTGCGCAGAAGACCGTGGGTGACGACACCTTCACCACCTTCACCTGGGAAAAAACCGACCGCGCCAACGACCTGCGCACGGCTGCCGGCCTGTAATCGTTCGTGGTACCCAAACGCCCAGCCGGGTTCGTCCGGCTGGGCGTTTTTATTGCCGGTACGATCTCGTCACATTTTTTGGATCCACACCTTGCGGGCCAAATGATGGCCCCCTAGAATCCGCGCCCTCTCGGGCCCTCTACCTTATTTGGATATTGCCCTGCGCCGGCCCGGGATCAATCAGTGCGCAGGCAGTCGAACATTGAGGTTTTTCATGCGCATCTCCACGCTCGCCCCTGCCGCCCTTCTACTCAGCCTGTTCGCCCTGCCGGCCAACGCTGCCGACTTGAGTGCACTGGGCGGCGCCCTGACTTCCCAGTTGGGCGGCGGCAATTCCGGCGACTGCCAGAAACAATCGGCGGACCTGCAAACCAAGATCGATGCAGCCCAAGCCAGCAACGACACCCTGAAAGTGAGCGCCTTCACCGCAGCCCAGGAGCAGGTCAACAAAGGCTGTAACAAACTCGCTGAAGCCCAGGCCAAAGCCGACGCCAAGCAGCAAACCCAGGCAGCCAAGGCCGACAAGTCCGAAGCAGTGAAAGCCCTGGGCGGTCTGTTCAAGTAAACCGGAAACACCCAGTAAAAAGCCCCGCACGGTCGGGGCTTTTTTGTGGGCGCGCGGATCATTTAGGCTGGGCGCCCCTTCCGAGCAAGGATGCTCATGATGCGTTTACTGATCGCGTTTTTACTCTATGCAGTACCCCTCTGGAGCCTGGCGCAAAACTGCCCCGAAGACGCCCGGACACAGATCCACGAGCTGGCTGAACAGGTCCGCCTGTGGGATGACAGCTACCACCGCCTCGGCCAGTCACCCGTCAGCGACGAACTCTACGACCAGGCCCGCCAGCGTCTGGCCGATTGGCGCCCGTGCGCTGCCCAGCCGGCCACGGTGCCAGGCAACCCGCTGGCCACTTCACGGGGCACATTGCCTCACCCGGTGGCCCATACCGGCCTGGAAAAACTACGGGATGAACAGGCTGTCGGCACTTGGCTGGACACACACAAGGAGGTATGGATCCAACCCAAGGTCGATGGCGTGGCGGTGACCCTGATGTATCGCCAGGGCCGGTTGAGCCGGGTGATCAGCCGCGGCGACGGCACGCTTGGCCAGGACTGGTCAGCCTCTGCGCGCAAGATCCCCGGCATCGTCCAGCAACTGCCAGAGCCCCTCGACCTGGTGCTGCAGGGCGAGCTCTATTGGCGCCTGCACGCGCATGTGCAATCGGCCAGCGGCGGGCTCAATGCGCGCAGCAAGGTGGCCGGGCTGATGAATCGCCGGCAACTGAGCGACACCGACGCGGCCGGCATCGGCCTGTTCGTGTGGGCCTGGCCCGAAGGGCCGACGGGGTTCACCGAACGCCTGGCCACCCTGGCGCGCCTGGGCTTCGTCGACAGCCAACGCTACAGCCAACCTGTCCAGGACCTCACCGACGCCATGCACTGGCGCGCCTATTGGTACAACCACCCACTCCCTTTTGCCAGTGATGGGGTGGTACTGCACCAGGCGCAGCACGCACCCGCGCAACGCTGGCAAGCCAATGCGCCCTACTGGGCCGTGGCCTGGAAATACCCGGCAACCAAAGCCCTGGCACTGGTGCGCAAGGTCCATTTCAAGGTGGGCCGTACCGGGCGCATCACCCCCATTCTGGAGCTGCAGCCGGTGCATCTGGACGATCGGCAGATCAGCCGCGTGAGCGCCGGCTCGTTGAAGCGATGGCAGGCACTGGATATCCGCCCCGGCGATCAGGTTTCCATCAGCCTTGCGGGCCAAGTGATCCCCCGACTGGACGAGGTGATCCTGCGTAATGCCACGCGCGTTGACCTGCCAGTGCCCGACCCGCGCAATTTTCACGCTTTGAGCTGCTGGCAACTGGATCCCGGCTGCGAAGAGCAATTGCTTGCGCGACTCAGTTGGCTAAGTGGCAACCAGGGCCTGGCTTTGCCTCATATGGGCCGCGAGACGTGGAACGTATTGATTCAGGCCGGTCTAATCGCAGGCTTTCTCGATTGGTTGACCCTGGATGCGGCAGAGCTTGCTAACATTGATGGCCTCGGTGATCTCAGCCGCGCACGGGTACTCGACAGCATCCGCAGCGCTCGGCAACGGCCCTTTGCACAATGGCTCAAAGCCTTGGGCGTACCGCCTGCGGCACGTAACAACCTGGAAGGCGACTGGCAGACCTTGATCGCCAGAGACACCCAGGCCTGGCAGGCCATCGATGGCATCGGCCCGGGCCGCGCGGCGCAATTGAGCGCCTTTTTTCGCGACCCGCAGATACAGGCGCTGGCTGAAACATTACGCATGGCCGGGATAGATGGGTTCTGAATCCAACCCGGTCATCAGATTGCGATTATGGAGCCCTACATGAAACGTCTAACCCCCTTTGCCCTGCTGACCGTTGCTGGCCTCATGGCCATGCCGCTGTTGGCGGACGAGCAAGCCCCCCTTACCGGCTGCGCCGCCAAGCGCCAGGCCATCAGCACGCAGATCGAACAGGCCAAGGCCCACGGCAACAGCGACCAACAGGCCGGCCTGGAAAAAGCCCTGAGCGAAGTCAGCACCAACTGCACCGACGCCGCCTTGAAGAAGGAACGGGAAAACAAGGTGCTCGACGCCAAGCATGAAGTCAGCCGCCGTCAGGCCGACCTCGACAAGGCGATGAAAAAGGGCGACTCCGAGAAGATCAACAAACGTAAGGACAAGCTCGCCGAATCGCGCAAAGAGTTGCAGGACGCAGTGGAAGAACTCGACCAATAATCCGGTCAGTGGTCTCTGAACTGTTTATGGCAGGCGCTGCAGGCATCTTCGACTTTCTGCACCGCAGGCATCAGGTTAGCGGCCTTGTAGGGTTGCACCTGACTGGCGCTCACCAATTCACCGGTGGCCGCCTCCAGATTGCGCGCCAGTTGCTGGAACTGCGCCTGTTTTTGCCAAACGTCATCCTTGGCGCTGGTGTGATCGTCCTCGCGCACGCTCGGGAAATGCTGCCACGGTTGATGGGACAACGTATCGAGCCGGGTCGCACCTTCGGCGAATTGCGCGCCGTCGAACGGGATGCGCCCGCGCAACATGCCGCCCAGGTCTTCGCTGGTCTTGAGCATCTGCTTGAAGATCGCCTTGCGCTGGCCCAGGGGCGAACTCGGATCGACGCCGCCGCACGCGGACAATGCGAGGCAGGCCAGCAATACAACGGTCATTTTTTTAAAAGTCATGGTGGCTCAGGGTCACGGGAAACGGCGGCCAGTATCCTCGCCCCGCTCGCAAAGACCAATAGCCCTATTATTAATAAGGGTTGCCCAACCGCGCTTCAGCACGGGCAATCGCTTCAGGAAGTATTTGTATGCATGTCACCTTGAAACCCTGGGGCCGCCGCCTGGCGTGGGCTCTACCAATGATCGCGCTGCTGGCCGGTTGCGATGCGGGCAAAGAAACCGCCAAAAATGAAACTTCCAAGCCCCACGCCGTCGCAACCTATGTAAGCGCACCCTGGGAGGCCTTGCCGGCGGTGTCCGACAGCGACCTGCTGGCCGGTTTCGAATCCTGGCGCAGTGCCTGCCAACGTCTCAAGGCGGACCCGGTGTGGGGTGCAACCTGCGCGGCGGCGGCCACGGTGCCGGGCGATGCGGTGGCGGTGCGTGGTTTTCTCAAGGAGCGCCTCGACGTGTTTGGCCTGCGTTCGGCCGACAATACCCCCAACGGCTTGATCACCGGTTACTACGAACCGGTCTACCCCGGCAGCCTGACCAAGACCGCCACCGCCCACGTACCGGTGTACGGCGTGCCGGATGACTTGATTATCGTCAACCTGGAAAGCATCTACCCGGAACTCAAGGGCAAGCGCCTGCGCGGTCGCCTTGAAGGCCGCGTGCTCAAGCCCTATGACGACGCCGGCGCCATCAACGGCCAAGGCTCCAGCGCCAAGCCGATTGCCTGGCTGACAGACCCGATGGACCTACAGTTTCTGCAGATCCAGGGCTCGGGTCGCATCCAGCTCAAGGACGGGCGCCAACTGCGTGTCGGTTATGGCGACCAGAACGGCTACCCCTACCGCCCTATCGGCCGCTGGCTGGTAGAGCAAGGCGAATTGAAGAAAGAAGAGGTGACCATGGGCGCCATCAGCGCCTGGGCCAAGGCGCACCCCGAACGGATCCCGCAACTGCTGGCAAGCAACCCCAGCTATGTATTTTTCAGCGCCCGTCCCGACAGCAACGAAGGCCCACGCGGTTCGCTGAACGTGCCGTTGACCGCCGGCTACAGCGTGGCGGTGGACCGCAAGGTGATTCCTCTGGGCAGCTTGTTGTGGCTGTCGACCACCAAACCGGACGGCACGCCGCTGGCACGCCCGGTCGCGGCGCAGGATACCGGCGGTGCAATCACCGGCGAAGTGCGCGCGGATTTGTTCTGGGGTACCGGTGATGCAGCGGGGGAACTGGCCGGGAGCATGAAACAACAGGGACAGATCTGGATGTTGTGGCCTAAAGGCATTGCATTGCCGCAAGTGCCGGATGCACCTGCGGGGACCTGACCGACACCGAAAATCACAAGGTGAAGCAGGGCTTAGATCGAGACAAAGAAGAAACTCGCAATCAACGCCATGCCCACCGCCCACACCAGCGAACGCAATATCGCCCAGTCAGCCAGGTAGCAAATGATGTACAGCAGGCGGCTGGTGATAAACAGCACGGCCAGCACATTGATGGTCACCAGTTCGGCGTTGCCGGCCAGGTGCGCGATAATCACCGCCGCCGCGAACGCCGGGGTTACTTCAAAGCTGTTGAGTTGCGCACTGTGGGCGCGTTTGGCGATCCCTTCGAGGCTGTCCAGAAACGCCCGCGGGTCATGGTTATCACGCGCGCCGAATGTGCCGTCACTGAACTTGGCCACACCGGTACACAGGTAAGGCAGAAAAATAGCGATCAACACACACCAGAAAGCAGCCGTCATCACAGAGTCCTTTTGTCGTTTTATGCAGCGACTGGGGTTCTAGCGTTACCCCCGTCACACCTACACGCTATGAACCACCGCGCAGCGAAAGGTTCTATTGTGGGCCACCCACGCGGCAGCGGCCTACCTCCCCTCACTGTTTTTTGTTGATCTGCGGCGGATGTCTCGGATCCGCAGCCTTGCGGCCCGGCAAGCTGCCTTCACTGCGAATCTGCGCATGGCTGATCAGCGCAAAGATAAAGCTGCCACCGATAATGTTGCCCGCCAGGGTGGGGCCGGCGAACACCAGCCAGAAATCCTTCCACGGCAGCTCGCCGGCGAACACCAGGTATGACACCTCCGCGGAACCCACCACGATATGGGTGAAATCTCCCAGCGCCATAAGGTAGGTGATGAGGATGATGATCCACATCTTGGCGCTTTCCATCGACGGAATCATCCACACCATGGTGGCGATCATCCAACCGGAGACGATGCCCTTGGCGAACATCTGGCCAGGGTGGTTCTCCATGATCTTGCGCCCGATCTCCAGGAAGGCATGATCAGTCCGAGTGTCGAAGATCGGCAGGTGCAGCATCACGTAGGCCACCAACAGCGTGCCGCACAGGTTACCCACCAACACCACCGACCACAGGCGCAGCAGACGCCCGGCGTTCGCCAGTGTGGGTTTGCTCATCACCGGCAGCACGGCGGTCAGGGTGTTTTCGGTGAACAGTTGCTGACGCGCCAGGATCACCGCCAAAAAGCCCGCGCAATAACCAAAGCTGGCGATGACCTTGAAGCCCTCACCGTCCGGCAGGCGCGAGTTGAGCAAGCCCATGGCCATCAACGACAGGCCCATGGTCAACCCGGCCGCCAGCGCCGACCACCACAACGCCGCGACGTTGCGCTCCAGCTCCTGGTCGCCCTGGGTGCGGATGATTTCATGCAGTACAGCCGCGCGGGGCGGCTGGTTTTCGTCTACGTCCTGCTGCTCTTGCTGCGACAGGTTGGGGGTCTTGCCGTCTTCGCGGGTGGCCATGATGTACCAGAGTCCAAGGGGTGCCTGTAGCTACGACACGCCGGCGCGATGGCTGTTCAGTGGCCAGGCAACTAAAGCGGCTTGCGCCAGGCCTTGGCCATTTCCACGGTGGTGGCGCTGAAGGGTTCTGACCAGGGTTTGTTACGCGCGCCATACTGCTCAACGATGCTGTCGAGCACACGGTTGAACTCTACGGGAGTGGTGGCTTTGGCCAAGTCCTGCGCGGCGCGCTGTAACAGGTCGACGTTGGCAGCCGGCTGCCCCGGACGGAACAACGAGGGGTAAATGACCTGTTGCGTAAAATTGTCGCCCTTTACGGCGATGTCCCGCCGTTGCATCTCAGCCACAGCACTGCCAAGCACCTTGGACATCGGCGCGCCTGTGCGCGATGCTTGCCTGGCCGCCACCTGCAGCAACTGTTGGAAATTGTGCTGGCCCGGGGCGTTGAGTCGCTGCCCCAGCCAATCGATGTGCTCCGGTTTGCTCGCCAGCGCATCAAGGTTGCGCACGGCAGACAGCAAACGAGGGGTGAATTCAAGCGCTTTGCCGGTGTGATTGCCTTCGCTGATTGCACTGTCCAAGGCGTGAAAGGCCTGTTGCGCGTCTTGTCGAAACATCAGCGTATTGGCGGCGGCCGGGTCTTTGCGCAATGATTCACGCGCATCGCCAAGCATGTCATCGTCCATCGCCAGCAGCGCGTCGTCCAACGAGGCAAACTCATGAGACTCGCGCAACGTGGCACGCTGCTCCAGCTGCGTCGCCACCGCTACCCGAGCCTGCGCTTGCAGGTGCTGTTTCTGCTCCGGACTCATGGTGAAGTTGACGGTGCCGCCGAGCAAGCCCCGAAAATCACCCTTGTCGCTGTTCAGCGGCAGCACCACGGTCTGGTCGGCAAACGGCTGGAGCTGTTTTTCTTGATAAGCGCCGGCTGCCGTATGGGGGGTGCCTGTGAACTTGTCAGCAATACTGCTCAGAAAACCGCCACTTTTTTGCGCGGTCGCATCGCTTTCAAACTTGACGATAAGCGATTCATGCCGATGCAAGGGGCTCTCTGGAAACGCGCGCTCGATTACGCCTGGGGCGGGTGTGTTAAGAAGCAGCCCGCCATCCTGGAAAGCACTGGTCTGGGCGGATGCCTGAAAAGCATGGCCTTGCTCCATTGGGCTCTTGAACAGCCCCGGCAACGAGCCTGAAATGTGCGCGGCGCGAGCAATGTCCATGTCGGGGGTCAGGCCGGCGTTGAACACCACCAACTGCGGACGGCCATCGAACATGCCGGTTCCGGTGATGTTGAGTTGCTTGATTGCCGGTATATGTCGGCTCAAGACCTCCAGATCGCCAAACGTGGGCGCCCCGCCCGCGCTCAGGCGGTCGGCAATTTTCATCACTTCGGCGGGCCGCGTGGCCCTGGGCGTATCGGCGATATGCGTCAGGATCGACTGACGTGATTCGTTGCGAATCATCTCTTCAAGGGGCTGCGCCTCGGTTTGCAAGCGCGGCAACAGGGTCATCAACAGTTGGGAAATGTTCCCGACCGGACCAGGCAACCCTCCGGCAAGCTTGCCGACGCTGGAACTGGCGTCCTGCAGCCAGGCAGTCACCGAGTCCTTGCTGTTGAGCAAGCGCGGCAGGTCGATACTGTTCGACAGCGCTCCGAACGCATCGGCCCCCATGCCACTGGCAAGCAGGGCGGCGGAAATGGCGCCGGCGGACGAGCCGGAAATAGCCTTCACACCTTGCAATTTCTGACTTTCTTCCAGCGCCGTTACGACGCCCGGAAAGGCAATACCCTTGGCTCCGCCACCACTGAGCACCAGCTGGTTGACCGCCGGTGGCGACACCACCACCTGCACCCGCCCGTTAGCCTCTCGTGAAAGGCTCAGCTTGCGCGGACCTACGCCGTCTACCAAGGGCGTGTAGGCACGCGGAAGGTCATGCGCCGGTAGTTGAATCTGAATTTCTGAGTTATTGGATACTTTCATACGCAGGCTCTCTCTACGGGATGTAAACCTGAGTGATGAGAGAGTCTGGGAAAGATCCATCAAAAAATGATTTGGTGACGTAAATCCTACGACACTGTGTTACTCAGGGATGCCGTCGTCCTTGAACTGGTCCTTTACGTACCTGATCTCGGTGCGCCCATGGGGGGCCGGCAGACCGTCTTCGCCGAGGTTGACGAAGACCATTTTTTCCACAGTGAGGATGCTCTTGCGGGTGATCTTGTTGCGCACTTCACAGGTCAGGGTGATGGAGGTACGACCGAACTCGGTGGCGGTGATGCCCAGTTCGATGATGTCGCCCTGGCGCGAGGCGCTGACGAAGTTGATTTCGGAGATGTACTTGGTTACCACGCGTTGGTTGCCCAATTGCACAATGGCGTAGATAGCCGCTTCTTCGTCGATCCAACGCAGCAGGCTACCGCCGAACAGGGTGCCGTTGGGGTTGAGGTCTTCAGGTTTTACCCATTTGCGGGTGTGAAAGTTCATGGTCACTCCAAAGCGTCTTGCCGAATGATGGGTGCCATCATGGCAGAGCCCGGGCCCAAGCTCTATGAGCCGTTGCCTATCAAGTCCATGAGCGTTCTTCATGCCGCCGACAGAAAGGCTTGGGAAGTCTGGCGCACACGGCTATAATCGCCACCGCTTCAAAACGGTCATCTTCAATTGATACCGTTCTCCCGCCACCTGTCCGAGGGGCGCTGCAGCAGGCTTGGCCTGTCAGGCTCGGATGGGGCGTTGTCCGGCCTGGTCATCGAGCTGGATACTAAACGCACAACGGCGCCCATTCGCACACTACGAATGGAGGCTCTTCATGAGCGCTGTCAACACGCCTGCAGATTTCACCGACTACAAAGTCGCCGACATGTCCCTCGCTGCCTGGGGCCGTCGCGAAACCTTTATCGCCGAATCCGAAATGCCGGCCCTGATGGGTCTGCGTCGCAAGTACGCCGCAGAGCTTCCGCTCAAGGGCGCGAAGATCCTCGGCTGCATCCACATGACCATCCAGACTGCCGTGCTGATCGAAACCCTGGTTGCCCTGGGTGCCGAAGTGCGTTGGTCGTCCTGCAACATCTTCTCGACTCAAGACCAGGCCGCCGCCGCAATCGCTGCTGCCGGTATCCCGGTCTTCGCCTGGAAAGGCGAGACCGAAGAAGAGTATGAGTGGTGCCTGGAGCAGACCATCCTCAAGGACGGCGCGCCTTGGGATGCCAATATGATCCTCGACGACGGCGGCGACCTGACCGAGCTGCTGCACAAGAAGTACCCGCAGATCCTCGACCGCGTCCACGGCGTGACCGAAGAGACCACCACTGGCGTACACCGTCTGCTGGACATGCTGGCCAAGGGCGAGCTGAAGATCCCGGCCATCAACGTCAACGACTCGGTGACCAAGAGCAAGAACGACAACAAGTACGGCTGCCGTCACAGCCTGAACGACGCTATCAAGCGCGGCACCGACCACCTGCTGTCGGGCAAGCAAGCCCTGGTGATCGGCTACGGTGACGTGGGCAAGGGTTCGTCCCAGTCCCTGCGTCAGGAAGGCATGATCGTTAAAGTTTCCGAAGTTGACCCGATCTGCGCCATGCAAGCCTGCATGGACGGTTTCGAAGTGGTTTCGCCGTTCATCGACGGTATCAACGACGGTACTGAAGCAAGCATCGACAAAGCCCTGCTGGGCAAGATCGACCTGATCGTGACCACCACCGGTAACGTGAATGTGTGCGACGCGAACATGCTCAAGGCCCTGAAAAAGCGCGCCGTGGTCTGCAACATCGGTCACTTCGACAACGAGATCGACACCGCTTTCATGCGCAAGAACTGGGCATGGGAAGAAGTGAAGCCACAGGTACACAAGGTTCACCGTACCGGCGCTGGCGATTTCGACCCGCAGAACGACGACTACCTGATCCTGCTGGCCGAAGGCCGCCTGGTTAACCTGGGTAACGCTACCGGCCACCCAAGCCGCATCATGGACGGCTCGTTCGCCAACCAGGTGCTGGCCCAGATCTTCCTGTACGGCCAGAAATACGCCGACCTGTCGCCGGCCCAGAAAGCCGAGCGCTTGACCGTGGAAGTACTGCCGAAGAAACTCGACGAAGAAGTGGCCCTGGAAATGGTCCGCGGCTTCGGCGGCGTGGTGACTCAACTGACCAAGACCCAGGCCGACTACATCGGCGTGACGGTTGAAGGTCCGTTCAAGCCGCACGCGTACCGCTACTGATATGCCTGCTGCCCGTTCCCCCTGTGGAGCGGGCTTTTAATGTGGGAGGGGCGGTGCGACGATTCGACTTGCCCCCGATAACGGTGAATCAGTCACCGGAAATGTTGACTGACACACCGCTTTCGCGAGCAAGCCCGCTCCCACATTGAGGTGTTCACACTCCGGCATTCTGAGTTCCCAAGGGTATTACCATGTCCCAAGACCGTCGCTACAGCTTCGAGTTCTTCCCGACCAAGACCGATGCTGGGCATGAAAAACTGATGGCCACTGCCAAAGTGCTGGCCAGTTACAACCCTGACTTCTTCTCCTGCACCTACGGTGCCGGCGGCTCGACCCGCGACCGCACGATCAACACCGTGTTGCAGCTGGAAAGCGAAGTCAAAGTTCCCGCCGCTCCGCACTTGTCGTGCGTGGGCGACAGCAAGGCCGACCTGCGCAGCCTGCTGACCCAATACAAGGCTGCCGGCATCAAGCGCATCGTTGCGCTGCGTGGCGACCTGCCGTCCGGCATGGGCATGGCCAGCGGTGAGCTGCGCCATGCCAATGACCTGGTGAGTTTCATCCGTGAAGAAAGCGGCGATCACTTCCATATCGAAGTGGCGGCTTACCCGGAGATGCACCCTCAGGCCCGCAACTTCGAAGACGATCTCAATAACTTCGTGCGCAAGGCCAACGCCGGTGCCGACAGTGCGATCACCCAGTACTTCTTCAACGCCGACAGCTACTTCTACTTCGTCGAGCGTGTACAGGCCCTGGGCGTGAATATCCCGATCGTGCCGGGCATCATGCCGATCACCAACTACAGCAAGCTGGCACGCTTCTCCGATGCGTGCGGCGCAGAAATCCCACGCTGGGTGCGCAAACAACTGGAAGCCTACGGCGACGACGTCAAGAGCATCCAGGCGTTCGGCGAACAGGTCATCACGGAAATGTGTGAACAATTGTTGCAAGGTGGTGCGCCCGGGCTGCATTTCTATACCCTGAACCAGGCCGAACCCAGCCTGGCAATCTGGAACAACCTTAAACTGCCACGCTAGGGCTGTTTAATCGCAATACCCGGCCCTCGTTATTACGGGGGCTTTTTTATTCATATTTCCAGGCAAGGAAACCAACCGTAGATGAATACAGCGTCCCCGACTCCTCGCCCGCAACTGGTGTATCTGGTTTTCGGCGCCGAGACTTACCATCAGGAAGCGGTATTCAGCATCGCCAGCGCCGTGTCACATCTAGGGGGCGCCCAGCACATGCCGTTGGACATCCAGGTGTTCAGCGATAACCCGCAGCCCTACGAGGGCCTGCCGGTGCAGGTCCACGCACTGGACGAAACCACACGCAAACGCTGGAGCGAACCCCACGGTTACCATTTCCGCACCAAGCACGTGCTGTTGCGCCAAGTGCTGGAAACGGCCGAAACCGCGCTGCTGATCGACACGGACACCTTCTTCCACGAATCGCCCATGGTGCTGTTCGAACGTGTCGCACCCGGCACCGTGCTGTGCAACGCCTTCCAGGCAAAATACGGCGATAACCGCGAAAGCGTGCTGTATGAAGCCCTGGCCACCTACCTGGCCGACAAAGGCGTGGCCGACGACGACATGTGGCTGCTCAACTCCGGCGTCATGGGCCTGTCCCGCCAGGACGCGCACATCCTCGATCACTCGATCGAGTTGATGGACGAACTGTTCCCCATGGCCCACGGTGCCTACACCCTGGAAGAGTTCTGCCTGTCGGTGGCCGCGTACCGCACACTCAACGTGCGCCAATGCCCGGACCTGATCCACCACTACTGGAGCCGCAAGCAGCTGTTCCGTGCCAAGGTCAAAGCGTGGATCGCCAAGCACGCCGCCAACCCCCTTTGTGCCCAAGCGCTGGCCGACACCCGCAGGGTTTCCGCCCACCTGCCCCGCCCGCCGCGCCTGCAACGTACGCTGTACAAGCTGATCACCCTGGCGCTGCCAAAACGCAAGCAGCAGTTCATCCGCGAGATTCTCTACGGCTGCTACGAGCACGAAAATGAGTTCGATCAGGCCTGTGGCCCGGTCTGGTGGGAAAAGGCCCGGCAAAACCAGGAGGAGCGGCAGAAATGTCCGGTTGACGCGCACCAACTGGAACACTGGTTCGCCAATCCCGTGGTCCGCCTGATTCTCGGCGAGCGCCGTGCGGCCATTTATGAACATCTGATGACCTCAAAGGCTAAATAGCACCCCCCTCAAATGCATGGGCCAGAGCTTCTCTTTAGTGCACGAGCATCGTAACCTCAGGGCATGACGCTCATTGCAAAGCTGTTGACCGCCGCCCTTTTTGCTTGCCTGAGCCTGGCCGCTTACGGCGAGAAACTGCGCATTGTCACCGAGCCCTGGGCGCCCTACGTCTATGAAGAAGACGGCGTCATGCGCGGTCTGGACTACGAAACCACGGTGACCGTGTTCCAGCGACTGGGGGTCGAGGTGCAGTGGCAGTTCCTACCCTGGAAGCGCTGCCTGGCCATGCTTGAGCAGGGCAATGCCGATGGCGCGCTGGATATTTTCCACAGCCTTGACCGTGAGGCCTTGCTGCTGTACCCCAGCGAACCGCTGTCAGACGTCGAGTTCGCGTTGTTCTACGCCAATGAGCGCCCGCACCCGGCCAAGCATCTCGATGACCTGCGAGGCCTCACGGTAGGCACCTCGCCAGGCTACTTGTACGGCGACGATTTCAGCACGTCCACGTTGTTCAAACGCGAGCCGGCACCCAGCCATGAAGCCAACTTCGGCAAATTGATGCTGGGACGCATTGACCTGGTCATCACCGACCGCCGAGTGGGCCAGCATGTGATCAAGGCTCTGGGCCTGGAAGGCAGGATCAGCCAGGCACCGGTCATGGTCAGCCGCCAGCAGCAATTTCTCGCCGTGCGCCGTGGCGCCGGCATGGACCTGCTGGTGCAGCGCTTCGCCGCTGAACTCAAGCGTTTCAAACAGGAACCCGCCTATGCCGTCCTCAGTGCAAAATACGGTGGGATCCAGGCCATTACGGCCTCAGGACACACCGTTGAGCAGCAGGAAAGCAGCGCACCGTGATTGCTCTGTTATACTCCGGCCTTTCCGCCAGGCTTACGCTCGGCCGCTCGGGTCTTGAAAAAGGCACCCAACCCCGCTACAGCGCAGCTTTCAGCCCCGCGCGAGCCGGTGGAGTGCCCGCCAGACGCAGCAGGACCGGACGGGATTGCGCTCCCCTAAGCGCCATTCACGCCCGGCAAGATTATCCCTTTGGGCCAAGCCCTAACTAAAACAGGATTACTCATGTCCTTTGCTTCCCTCGGTCTCTCCGAGGCTTTAGTCCGCGCCATCGAGGCAGCGGGCTATACCGAGCCTACTCCGGTGCAACAGCGGGCCATTCCCGCCGTGTTGCAAGGTCGCGACTTGATGGTCGCGGCTCAGACAGGTACTGGTAAAACCGGCGGTTTCGCCCTTCCGATTCTGGAGCGGTTGTTCCCCAACGGTCACCCGGACAAATCCCAGCGTCACGGCCCGCGCCAACCACGCGTACTGGTCCTGACCCCAACCCGCGAACTCGCCGCCCAGGTGCATGACAGCTTCAAGCTGTACGCCCGCGACTTGAAGTTCGTCAGCGCCTGCATCTTCGGCGGCGTTGGCATGAACCCACAGGTTCAGGCCATGTCCCGTGGTGTCGACGTGCTGGTGGCATGCCCCGGTCGTTTGCTCGACCTGTGCGGCCAAGGCAGCGTCGATTTGTCCCACGTGGAAATCCTCGTGCTGGACGAAGCCGACCGCATGCTCGACATGGGCTTTGTCCATGACGTGAAAAAGGTCCTCGCCCGTCTGCCGGCCAAACGTCAGAACCTGCTGTTCTCGGCAACGTTCTCCCAGGACATCACCGCCCTGGCCGGCAAGCTGCTGCACAACCCGGAACGCATCGAAGTCACGCCGCCGAACACCACGGTCGAGCGCATCGAGCAACGCGTCTTCCGCCTGGCCGCGAGCCACAAGCGCTCGCTGCTGGCCCACCTGATCACCCATGGCGCGTGGGAACAGGTGCTGGTGTTCACCCGCACCAAGCACGGCGCCAACCGCCTGGCCGAGTATCTGGACAAGCACGGCCTCACCGCTGTCGCCATCCACGGCAACAAGAGCCAGAACGCGCGCACCAAAGCCCTGGCCGACTTCAAGGCCGGTTCCGTGCGTATCCTGGTGGCCACCGATATCGCCGCACGCGGCCTGGATATCGATCAGTTGCCACACGTGGTCAACTTCGAGCTGCCAAACGTCGACGAAGATTATGTGCACCGTATCGGCCGTACCGGCCGGGCCGGTCGTTCGGGCGAGGCCATTTCCCTGGTCGCACCGGACGAAGAAAAACTGCTTAAAAGCATCGAGCGCATGACCAAGCAGAAAATCGCCGACGGCGACCTGATGGGCTTCGATTCCAGCGCCGTGGAGGCCGAAAAGCCTGAAGCGCGCGAGCGTCCGGACGTGCGTAATCCACGCAACCCACGCGGTCCGAAGGGTGATGGCCCGAACGGCGGCGGTGGTGGCGGTGGTCGTCGCGACAAGGGCAAGGACAAGGGCGGCAAGGAAAAAGCGCCGACCAACGGCCGTGGCGAACGCCCGGCCCGTGAACAAAAGCCCCGCGAAGGCACCCCGGCCCGCGAACAGCGTCAGCCGAGCCAGCCACCACGCGCCGCCGCGGACCGCGCTCCGGACGAGTTCCTCGACGACGACGTGGATAACTTCGGTAACCGCGTCGACTACGTGCCCCAGGCCAAACCGGCCCAGGGCCGTGGCCGTCGTCCAGGTGCACCGGCACAAGGCGCTGGCGCGGCAGCTCCACGCAGCGGCCAGCCTCAGGGCGCTCGTCAGAACGGCCCACGCAACAGCAGCGGCGGCACCACCGGTACGCCACCTGCCAAACGCAGCGGCCCGCGTAACGGCGCACCGCGTGACGGCCAGGCCCGTCGCGAAGACTCGCGCAGCAACAACCGCCGCCCGGCCCGTGACGACCAGCCTCGTCTGTCCGAGCCAGCGGTGCAGAACCCGCGCGGTGGCCCCGCGCCGAAGATCATCCACAAGGAGTCGAAAGCTGATCGCTTCCCGACACCCGAGCAGCTGGATCAATTGCCCGGCCGTCCTCGTGGTGAGAAACCAGCGCTGCTGACTCGCAACCGCTGAGTTTCAAAGCGCCATAAAAAATGCCCCGCATCGAAAGATGCGGGGCATTTTTATTTGGGCAGAAATTACTTCTGCTTAACACCTTCCAGCGAGATGTCCAGGTCGACAGTCTGGGAAGTCGGGCCTGGGCCTTTGATGCCGAAGTCGTTCAGGTTAAGCGTGGTCGTGGCGTTGAAGCCGGCACGTTCGCCGCCCCATGGGTCCTTGCCTTCACCGTTGAAGGTGGCCTTGAAGACCACTGGCTTGGTCACGCCATGGAAGGTCAGGTCGCCGGTCACGTCAGCAGTTTTTTCGCCCGTCGACTTAACCGCGGTAGACACGAACTTGGCGTCAGCGAACTTGCCAACATCCAGGAAGTCCTTGCTGGCGATGTGCTTGTCACGTTCTGCGTGGTTGGACCACAGGCTGGCGGTTTTCACGTCAACTGCGATTTTGCTGGCTTCAGGCTTGGCCGAATCCCAGCTGAAGGTGCCGTCCCAGTCCTTGAAGGTACCGTGGATGTAGCTGTAGCCCAGGTGGCTGATTTTCCAGTCGATGAAGGCGTGCTGGCCTTCCTTGTCGATCTTGTAGTCAGCGGCCATTACCTGACCTGCCGACAGCAGAGCGGTACCGATTGCCAGAGCAGCAAGTGTCTTTTTCAACATGCTTTCTATTCCTTGTGAGTCGAGGTTGAACATCAGGCTTTGCGCCCCAGCATTCGCGTGAGGGTCGCATCACGATCGATAAAGTGGTGTTTCAACGCAGCCACGCCGTGCAAGCCGGCGAAAACCACCAACACCCAGGCGAGGTACAGGTGCACCACACCCGCGGTGTCTGCCTGGTCCGGTAGACCGGCAACCACGGCAGGGATTTCAAACAGGCCAAACACCGGAATACCGACACCGTCGGCGGTGGAAATCAGGTAACCGGCAATCATCACGGCAAACAGGCCGATATACAGGAACGCGTGTCCAAAGGCGGCGCCGATACGGGTCATGCGGCTATAGCTGGTCAGCGGTGGTGGCGGCGGGCTGACCAGGCGCCAGACGATCCGCACCAGCATGATCGCAAACAGCGTGATACCAATGCTCTTGTGCAGATCCGGCGCGTCTTTGCGCCAGGCGCTGTAATAGTCGAGACCGACCATCCACAGGCCCAGGGCGAACAGACCGAACACCACCAGGGCCACGCCCCAGTGCAAAACCATACTGACCCAGCCATAGCGGGCCGGCGAATTGCGTAACTGCATGTACTTAATCCCGTAAGAGCTGCGCCCAAGACTAGCGATTTACCTATCGAATTAAAGCGAAAAATTTCGCTTTGAAATATCGAGAAATACGATCTTGAGGGTATGAAGCGTAAATTAACCAAGGATTAAGCACTATCCGGAAGAAACGTGACAGACCGTCCTGTGTTTACCGCCAATTCACGCGTAATGGGTTGTGACACAGGCGCCCATTGCATAGGCTTGCGCGATTGTTTCACCTGCACCACTCGCAGGACCGCTTCGAGGAGATCACCGATGGGCTTGAACAACCAGTGGATGCAACGCGACCTTGCGGTGCTGTGGCATCCCTGCACCCAGATGAAAGACCACCAGCAACTGCCGCTGATCCCGATCAAACGCGGCGAAGGCGTGTGGCTGGAAGACTTCGAAGGCAAGCGCTACCTCGATGCCGTCAGCTCCTGGTGGGTCAACGTATTCGGCCACGCCAACCCGCGTATCAACCAGCGCATCAAGGACCAGGTCGACCAACTGGAACACGTGATCCTGGCCGGGTTCAGCCATCAGCCGGTGATCGAACTGTCCGAGCGCCTGGTGGCGATGACGCCCGAGGGGCTGACCCGCTGCTTCTACGCCGACAACGGGTCATCGTGCATCGAAGTTGCGCTGAAGATGAGCTTCCACTACTGGCTCAACCGCGGCCTGCCGAACAAAAAGCGCTTCGTCACACTCACCAACAGCTACCACGGCGAAACCATCGCGGCGATGTCGGTGGGTGATGTACCGTTGTTTACCGAGACTTACAAAGCACTGCTGCTCGACACCCTCAAAGTGCCGAGCCCCGATTGCTACCTGCGCCCCGAAGGCGTGAGCTGGGAGGAACACTCACGCACCCTGTTCCTGGCGATGGAACAAACCCTGGCGCAACACCATGACAGCGTCGCCGCGGTGATCGTCGAACCACTGATCCAGGGCGCCGGCGGCATGCGCATGTATCACCCGGTGTACCTCAAGCTGCTGCGCGAAGCCTGCGACCGCTATGGTGTGCACCTGATCCATGACGAAATCGCCGTAGGCTTCGGCCGCACCGGCAGCATGTTCGCCTGTGAACAGGCCGGCATCCGCCCGGACTTCCTGTGCCTGTCCAAGGCCCTGACGGGCGGTTACCTGCCACTGGCGGCGGTGGTCACCACCGATGATGTCTACGACGCGTTCTACGACGACTACCCGACCTTGCGCGCTTTCCTGCACTCCCACAGCTACACCGGCAATCCGCTGGCGTGCGCAGCGGCCCTGGCGACCCTGGATATTTTCGAAGAAGACAACGTCATCGAAAACAACAAGGCACTGGCCCAGCGCATGGCCACGGCCACCGCCCACCTGGTCGATCACCCGCATGTGTCGGAAGTACGCCAGACCGGTATGGTTTTAGCCATTGAAATGGTCCAGGACAAAGCCACCAAGACCGCCTACCCGTGGCAGGAACGCCGTGGCCTGAAAGTGTTCGAGCATGCCCTTGAACGCGGTGCGCTGTTGCGGCCGTTGGGCAGCGTGGTGTATTTCCTGCCGCCCTATGTGATAACGCCGGAGCAGATCGACTTCCTCGCCGAAGTCGCGAGTGAAGGCATCGATATCGCGACCAACAGCAAGGTCAGCGTTGCCGTGCCAAAAGACTTCCACCCCGGCTTCCGCGATCCGGGCTAAACACCCCACCCTTTTAGGAGCCGGCTTCTGTGGCGAGGGAGCTTGCTCCCGCTGGGGTGCGAAGCGCCCCCAAAAGCTGGCGACTGCTACGCAGTCGAACGGGAGCAAGCTCCCTCGCCACAGTAATCTCGCGTCTACACAAAACTTTCCAGAGAACAGAAATGAGACTGTCCCGCTTTTTCACCGACACTCCGCTGAGCCTCGGCGATCACGAATTGCCCGAAGCCCAGGCGCATTACATCAGCCGCGTGCTGCGCATGGGCGAAGGTGACGCCGTGCAATTATTCGACGGTTCCGGCCAGGAGTTCCTGGGCACTCTGCTGGAGGTCGGTAAAAAACGCGTCACCGTGCAACTTACGCAGCACTTCGCCGGCCAGGCCGAATCGCCGCTGCACATCCACCTCGGCCAGGGCCTGTCCCGGGGTGAGCGCATGGATTGGGCGATCCAGAAAGCCACGGAGTTGGGCGTCAATGCGATCACGCCGATTTTCAGCGAGCGCTGCGAAGTGCGCCTCAAGGATGAACGCGCCGACAAACGCCTGCTGCACTGGCGCCAGGTGGCGATCAGCGCGTGCGAGCAATGCGGGCGTTCGACGGTGCCGGTGATTCACCCACCGCTGTTGCTGGCCGACTGGCTGAAGCAGACCGAGGCCGACCTCAAGCTGGTGCTGCACCCGGTGGCTGAGCCGATGGTCAGTCATGCCAAGTCGTCCAGCCTGGCCTTCCTGATCGGGCCTGAAGGTGGGTTGACCGACAACGAAGTCGAAACCGCCCAAGGCGCCGGCTACCACGCCGCTCGCCTCGGCCCGCGCGTGTTGCGCACCGAGACCGCGCCAGTAGTTGCGCTGGCAGTCGCCCAACAACTGTGGGGCGACTTCTAACCCACTTTGCAAACCCGCATTGATCGGGTTACCACTTCTTACTCCACCGGATCACTGACCGGCTTGGCAATAATTGCCTTCAACTCGCTGGTCATCGGGAACTCCAGGTTCAACCCCTTCGGCGGAATCGGCTGTTCAAACCAGCGCTGGTAAATCCCGTTGATCTCACCGCTGCGGTACAGGTCAGCGAGGGCCTCGTTGACCACCGCGAGAAACTGCGGGTCGTCCTTGCGCACCATGCAGCTGTAGATCTCGCGCGACTGCTCCTCGCCCACCACCACCCAGTGGTGCGGGTCCTTGGCCTTGGCGCGCTCGCCATAGAGCAACGCATCGTCCATATAGAACGCTACCGCGCGGCCTGTCTCCAGCATCTTGAACGCTTCACCATGGTCCTTGGCGCTGATCACAAACATATTGGCCTTGTGCTCGGCGTTGTAGCTCTTGAGGAAACGTTCGTTGGTGGTCCCGGCGGTGGTCACCACGTTCTTGCCCTCAAGGTCGGCAAAGCCTTTGATGCCGCTGTCCCTGGCCGTGAGCAATTGGCCCTTCACGTAGATAAAACCGTAGGAAAACGCCACCTGCTTCTGCCGCTCGGCGGTCACGCCGGTAGAGCCGCATTCCAGGTCGACGGTGCCGTTCTGCACCAGCGGGATACGGGTCTGGGAGGTCACCAGGTTGTATTGCACATTGAGATTCGCCACCCCGGTTTTCTGCTGGATGCGCTCAACGATCCTGCTCGCCAGGTCCACCGAATACCCCATGGGTTTGCCGCTGCTATCGCCCACATAGGAAAACGGCACCGATGCATCGCGATAGCCCAGGGTGATGGACTTGGCATTGGCGATCTTGCTCAACGTACCGTCCAGAGCCGCTTCATTCGCATGTACCTGCGCGCCCAGCAAAAGTCCCAGGGTGCAGCCAGTCAACAGGATCTTTTTCATTGTTATTCTCCGTGGCTCTGTGAAGTTATTTACGTACGGCAATCACGCTGATTTCCACCAGCACGCTGGGCCGCGCCAGCTCGGCTTGCAGGGTGGTGCGTGTGGGCGCCATCCCCGGTGTCAGCCATGCGGACCACTCTTCGTTCATCGGCGCGAAACCGCTGCCGATGTCCTTCAGGTAAAGGGTCGCATTGAGCAGGTGATCCTTGTCGCTGCCCGCCTCGGCCAGCAGTGCATCGATCTTGGCCAGCACTTCGCGGGTCTGGGTCGCCACGTCCTGGCCTTCGCCCGGCACCTGGCCCGACAGGAACACCAGGTCCTTGAAGGTGACGGCACCACTGAGACGTTCATTGCTGCTGATTCGGGTAATGCTCATGGGTGCATCCTCAAGCCGCGCAGGGCGTCAGGCCCTGCATATCAATGGAAGGATTGCGCTGGCCGATCAGTTCGGCGAGCAACTGGCCGCTGCCGCAGGCCAGGGTAAAACCCAAGGCGCCGTGGCCGAGGTTCAGCCACAGGTTGCGATATTGGCTGGCGCCGATCAGCGGCACACCGGTCGGGGTGGCCGGGCGCATACCGGCCCATTCCAGCGCATGGTCATAGTCACCAGCCGTAGGAAACGTCTCTAGAGCCTGACGTTTGATCAGCGCCAGGCGCTTGGGCTCAAGGCCGGCGTCGAAGCCGACGATATCCACCATGGCCGCGATCCGCAGCTGTTCACCGATGCGCGCGTAAACGATTTTGCGGTCGTAGTCGGTGATGCTCACGCTCGGCGCCTGGTGCTGCGCGCCGATCGGCACGCTCAGGCTGTAGCCCTTGAGCGGGTACAGCGGCAACGCCAGTCCCGGCAAGCGCAGTTCGGCGCTGCGATGTCCTGCCGCCAATACCAGGTGCTCGACCGGCATCACCTCGTCGCCCAGCTCGATGGCCTGCACCGCCCCCTCTGCATGGCGAATGCCGGTGACCTTGCGCTCCAGCACAAAGCGACAGCGCCCGGATGCCTCCAGCCGCGCCGCCAAACGCTGGCAGAAGGCATGGCAATCGGCGACTTCCTCGTTTGGCGTGTAGATCCCGCCGACAAACCCACCGCCCGCCAACGCCGGCTCCAGGCGTGCGCAATCGGCGGCCGACAGCACTTGCTGCTGCAGGATATCGGTGACTTTGCTGCGTGCATGTTCAAAGCTGCCGGCGTTGCGAAAGGTCACCAGCTTGCCGTTGCGTCGCCAGTCGAAGCCGTCCAGGCAGTCGTCCTCGCGCCATTGCTGCAAAGTGCTTTGGCTCAGGGACGCCAGGCGCAGCAAGTGGGCCGCATTGCGCTGGTTCACTGAACCGCGGCAGGCGGCAATGAAGGCCGCCATCCAACGCCATTGCTGCGGGTCGAGCCGTGGACGCAGCTTCAAGGGCGAATCACCGCGCAGCAGCCAGCCAAGCGCTTGCAGCGGCACGCCGGCATCCGCCAACGGCGCGACATAGCGGTAGGACAGTTGCCCGCCATTGGCGAAGCTGGTTTCGCTGCCCAACGTGTCGCGTGCGTCGATCACCGTCACTTCATGGCCGGCCCGCACCAACGCATACGCACTGGCCAAGCCGATAACCCCACCACCGATGATACAAACCTGCCTGGCCATCCCAGCCTCCAGCCGTTGATTGAAGAGAGGCCAAGCGTAGGCCCAGGTGACAGGACGCCGACAATCAATAAAGATGGGCCACCTATAAACAAAGGTTATGGACTCGCCATGCGCTTGCGTCATATCGAAATCTTCCAGGCCATCCGCCAGACCGGCTCCGTCAGCGCGGCCGCGCAGTTGCTGCACGTGTCGCAACCGGCGGTGACCAAGGTGCTGCAGCACGCCGAGTTGCAGCTGGGCTTCCCGTTGTTTTTGCGCGTGCGTGGCAAATTGCAGCCCACCCCGGAAGCACTGGCACTGGAAAGCGAAGTGGAAAAAGTCACCGCGAGCCTGCAAGGCGTGCGGCGCCTGGCCAAGAGCTTGCGCCGCGCACCGGGGCAAAGTGTGCGCATTGGGGCGACTCCGGCGTTGGCTCTGTCGCTGCTGCCGCCGGCGATTCTGGAATGGAAACGCGATTACCCGGACATGGCCTGCGAGCTGTCCAGCGACCACAGCCGCGAGCTGGTGCAAAAACTGTTGATGCGCGAAATCGACCTGGCGCTGACGCTCAACTTCTCCGGACATCCGGGGCTCACCACCCAAACACTGGCCAACGGCGTACTCGTGGCGTTGGCTTCGAAAGGCTATTGGCCGGACGCCGAACTGCATCAGCCCTTGCCATTGGCCGACCTGGCCGGGGCACCGCTGATTGGCCTGTCCAGCGCCGATCCGCTGGCGGCAAAACTCGACAGCTACCTGGAGAGCGTCGATCCGCCGCCGCGCGTGACGATCTCCGTGCAAACCTACTCACTGGCCCGTGCGATGGTGGAGTCCGGTGCGGGCTTGACGGTGATCGATCCGTTCACCGCGTCGGGTGCCTCGATGGCCACCACCTGCATCCGCCCGCTCACCCCGCCGTTGCCGATTACGCTGTATGCCCTGACCCGCGCCAACGAGCCGCCGCCGCATATGCTGGCCAAGTTGCTGGAAATCTTCGGCAAGCGAGCGTGTGAGTTATTGGAGCGCCTCTAAGGACACCGCCCCTCCCACACTCAAAGCACGTAATGCATGATCGCCACAAAATGCAGCAGGCTGCCGCCGATCACGAACAAATGCCAGATCCCATGGGAATGCCGCAGGCGATCCTCCAGGGCAAAAAAAATGATGCCGACGGTGTACAACACCCCCCCCGCCGCCAGCCACGTGAACCCTGCCATACCCAGCCCGGCGATCAGCGGCTTGACCGCCACCAGCACGATCCAGCCCATCACCGCGTAGATCACGATGGACAGAATCCGCGCCTCGGAGCGCGGCTTGATCTCCTGCAGGATACCGATCACCGCCAGCCCCCACACGATGCCGAACAGCGTCCAGCCCCACGGACCGCGCAGCGTCACCAGGCAAAACGGCGTGTAGCTGCCGGCGATCAACAGGTAGATCGAAAAGTGATCGACCTTCTGCATGATCTCTTTTCGCCGCCCGCGCACGCTGTGATACACGGTCGACGCGCTGTACAGCACCATCAACGTAAAACCATAGATCGCCACGCTGACGATCTTCCAGGGGCTGCCATCCAGGCTCGCCACCACCAGCATCCACACGGCGCCGATACACGCCGCGACTGCACCGAGCAAATGGCTCCAGGCGTTGAAGCGTTCCCCGTGATACATGTGTCACTGACCTCCTGTAACCGTTGACGGCTGGCGGCAAGCCTCCAGCCTTGCGCATCAGAGTGCAAGCGCCGTGTGACGTTCCGGCGACGCCGCACGGTTTTACGGGCACAATCGAAGGCATTCGAACAAGAGCCCACGGCCATGCTGATCGACGAAGAATTCACCCTCAAAAAGCTCGAAATCTTCCTGGCGTTCATGCGCACCGGCAACCTGGCCCGCGCCGCCGCAGAGCTGCAGACCAGCAATGTCAGCGTGCATCGCGCCATTCATTCGCTGGAAAATGCCCTGCGCTGCCCGCTGTTCAAGCATGAAGGGCGCAACCTCACCCCGCTGGAAAGCGCCTACGTACTTGAAGAACGCGCACAGAAACTGGTGGCCGATGTGGTCGACAGCGTGCGCCTCACCCGCGAAGCCGCCGGCTTCTCCGCCGAGCGCTTCAAGCTCGGCTCGCTGTATTCGCTGACGGTCAAGACCGTGCCGCAACTGATCATGGGCCTGAAGATCCGCCGCAGCGAACTCAACATCGACCTGATCCTGGGCTCCAACTTCGACCTGCTCTACAAGCTCAAGAACATGGAAGTCGACGCGATCCTGATCTCCCTCGACGAACACGCCAACGACCCCGATTGCGAGCAGATCGCGCTGTTCTCCGATGACATCTTCCTCGCCACCCCGGCCGACTCACCCTTTGACCGCACTCGGGAAATCGATCTGGCGGACGTACGCGACGCCACCTTCATCACCCTCACCCAAGGCTTTGCCACCCACCAGGACGGCAACCGGGTGTTCAAGCAGGCGGGGTTCGAGCCGAAGGTGGCGATGCAGGTCAACGACATCTTCACGCTGTTGAGCATGGTCAGTTCGGGAGTGGGTTATGCGCTGCTGCCGGGGCGGATTGCGGCGGTGTATGAGAACCGCGTGAAGCTGATACCGCTGCAAGCCAGGTATCGCTTGCAGCAGCATATTGGCGTGGTGTTCTTGAAGGCCAAGGAGCGTGACCCTAACCTGCTGGCGTTGTTGGCGGAGTGTCGGATGTACGCCAATCGGCAGGTGCCAGCCTGACACTCCGCAAACCCAGAGGTCAGCCCACCAACCCGCGCACAATGAAGTACAGCAACGAAGGCCCCAGCAAACACCCAAGCCCGGTATGAAACGTCGCGGTCAACGCACCATACGGCACCAGGCGCCGATCCGTCGCCGCCAGGCCCGCGGTCACTCCACTCACCGTGCCGGCCAACCCGCCGAACACCATCGCCGAACGCGGGTTATCCAGCCCCATCCAGCGCGCGGCCACAGGTGTGCCGACCATCACCAGAATCGCCTTGATCAAGCCGGTGGCAATCGACAGCGCCATTACATCCGAGGTCGCGCCAATCGCCGCGCCGGTGACCGGGCCGACGATATAGGTCACGGCGCCGGCACCGATGGTGGTCATGCTGATCGCATCGCGATAACCAAAGGCCCAGGCCATGCTCGCGCCGACGATAAACGGCAGAATCGTGCCCAGCAGCAAGGCGATCACACCGATCATCCCGGCTTTGCGCGCTTCGGTAGCTTGCACTTCGAACGCGGTGGCAACGATGGCGAAGTCGCGCAGCATCGCGCCGCCCATCAGGCCGATGCCGGAGAACAGCGCCAGGTCGGCCAAGCCTTTTTGCCCACCGGTAATCGTGCCGCCGACCCAGGCCAGGACCAGCCCAATCACGATGGCAATCGCCGAGCCGTGAATGCGTCCGAAGGTCAGGCGCTTGGACAACACCACGGACACCCACATCACCACACCCACGAAAGCAAAGGCGGTGATCAGGCCATTATGTTCCAAGCCTTTTTCGATAAGATCCCACATATCAGCGGCCTCCCACGACAGGTGTGGGTGTGATCAGCGGCTCTTCATCGGGCAACGGTTCGCCTTTATGCGTACGGCTGATCAAGGCAATGGTGCAACCACACACCACCACCGAACCGATGGCCGCGAGCACCGCGACCGGGCCACCGTGCAGGGCGGTGACCACGTTTTGTTGTGCCGCCATCGCCACCACCACCGGGATATACATGGCGCCCCAGAAGCCGACGCCCATTTCGCAATCCTTGGTCATGCCGCCGCGCTTTTGCATCCACAGGCGGGCGCAGATCAGCAGGATCATCGCGATGCCCACCCCGCCCACGTTGGATTTTACGCCCAGCAATACGCCGAGCATGTCGCCCATGATCACGCCCGCGAGCGTGCAGATCGCCAGCAGTGCCACACCGTAAATAATCATTGTTGTTGTCCTCAAAGTGCTCGATCGACATTGTTGTTTTTGTACTTCGAAAGCCTTGGGTAGTGCTTTATCGGTGGCGGCGTTCCTCCTCTTGCAGCAGGGCCTGCAAGGTGTCCAGGCGCGCGCCTTCGCAGGCGATCACCGTGCCTTGTTCAAAGACACGCCGTGACAAACCGGTGAGCACGGCGCCCGGGGGCAGTTCGATTTGCAGGCGCACCCCGCGCTCGTAGGCGCTCTGCACGGTGCCGCGCCAATCGACGACGCGGCACATGTTGAAGGTCAGGTCGTCGCGCAGTTGCTCGGGGTTTTGGATCGGCCGCGCACGGGTGCTGCTCAGGTAGGTGATGCGCGGCGCCGTGAGCGGAACGAAGGCTTGCGCCAAGGTCCGCGCCGGTTGCTCCAGCAGCGCGCAATGGGACGGCACGCTCACGGCCAGACGCCTGGCAACGCCATTGCCTTGGATACGTCGGGCGACAAGCGTCATGGCGGCGTCGCTGCCGGCGATCACGGTCTGGTTGTCGGCATTGATATTGGCCAGGTACACCGGGGTGTCGGGGCTGTGGATATCGGCCAGCAAGGCTTCGACGGTGGATAACTGCGGGCCGATGATCGCCGTCATGCCGTAGCCCTGTGGATAAGCCTGTTGCATCAGTTCACCGCGCAGGCTGACCAGCCGGACCGCGTCGGCAAAATCCAAAGCGCCCGCGATCACCGCTGCCGGGTAGGCGCCGATGGACAAGCCCGCCACGTAGTCCGGCGTGTATTGCAGCAGGCGCGCATGGGCCACGCCAGCGATCAACAGGCACAGTTGAACGGCGCGTGTCGACTCAAGCGCCATCGCGCCATCGAGTGCGCGAACGTCCTCGCCCAAGGCCTGGCTGGCTTCATCCAACACCTGGGCCGGCAATGACTGGAGCATGCCCGGCCGTTGCGCGCCCTGCCCTGGGAACACCAGCAGGCTGCTCATGCCACGGCCTGCCAGGGATCCAGGACAAGATGCGCAGCGCCGGCGGCCTTGAGCAGCACCCGCCGTGAGGGGCCGGCCCATTCGCGCAAGGCCACCGCGCCAAACGGGGTTTGCAGTTGCAGGTCGACGGCGCATACCGCCTTGTCCAGCGTCGCCAGCAGCTCCCGTGCGCTGTCGCGCGCCAGCGGCTCGGGCGTGCGCAGAATCAAATCCAGGTCGCTCAGGGCATGCAGTGCTTCGATGCCGGTGGCCAACTCGAAGCCGGCACTGCCACTGACGCCCCAGTTGGCCTGCGCCAGCATCGGCCGCAGTTGCTGCAGTGCCTGCAACGCGGGTAAATCCCGGGGAGAGATCACACCGCGCAACGCTTCGGGCACCACCCGCCGACGCACGGCTGTAATCGGCATCTGCGCGGCAAGACGTTGCTCACGCAAACACCCGCGCACGCCGACCGCCACCTGGCCCGGCTCGACGAGGGCGCGACGCACCACTACCGGATGGCCGGCGCTGATCGCATCCACCGCCCAGGCCGGTGCATCGGCGGGCAGGTGCGCCGGGGTCATGCCCCAGAGCAAGTCATGGGCGTTCACCATTGTTCCCGCAACAGCTGGCGTACGTGGCTGGAAGCGGCGCGGTTACTGGCGCCGAGGCGGCCGCTCAGGTCTGCGCTATCTACGTCCTTGATGGCACTGACCAGACACGCACGCACCCGCGCCAGATCGTCCGCCGTGGGCTGTTCGATCTGGCTGACCGACAAGGTCTCCCACAACAAGCCGAGGCTGGCAAAGCTGTCGATGTCATAGGCCATCGGCGGCACGCTGGCGGCCAGGGCTTCGAGCTCTTCAACACTGCGCAGGGTCACCCGCGCCGCCGAGGCCTTGCCCATGGCGTGCACCATCACGCCAGGGTCGCGCAGGGCGATCAGGCGGTTGGCCTGGTAGCCGTGGGCGAGGAACGCACCGGACATGGCCTTGCCCACCAACAACGCAATCACCGGGTGCCCGGCCAAACGGGCGCGGGCGTAGGCATCGGCGGCGGCGGCCAGGGCTTGATGGATACCGAGGGCTTCTTCGCGACGGCCATAGGCTTGGCTCGGCACATCGACGATAGCGATAATGGGGCGTTTGTCGCCGCGAACGATGGCTTCATCCACCGCTTTGGCCAAGCCCCAACCTTCGAGCAAACCGACTTCGCCGCTGCGCGCACGGGGAAAACGATTCTGCGCGTCAGTGACCACGGCAATGAAGCGCACCGCCTGCTCACCCAACACACCGTCGGCCGCTTTCAACGAATCCGGCAAACCACCCACAGGCGTTGCGCCAGCACTCAACGCGTTGAACCACTGCAACCCTCTCATGAGCGTTCTCCCTGATACAGATCGCGAACCGTCGCCGGGTCGATTTGCGCCGTGGTGTCCAGCTCGGCCAAACGCGCCAGGTAAAAATCGGCTTGCCGACTGCGCTGTTGAGCGGGCAAGCCTGCGTGCAGCAACGCGGTGACGGTCTGTTGGACCTGCGCCACATCGTCCGCCACATAGCGATCGGCCAAGCCGCTGTTAAAACGCTGTTCACCGCCGGTGAGACTCCAGATGAACGGCCGATCGCGCGAATCGTATTCGTCCAACCCGGCCTCCTGTTCGATCACTTGCGGACCATTGAGGCCCAGGCGGGCTTCGCGGGTCACCACCAGATAGCTGCACAATCCGGCGGCGATGGACATACCGCCAAAGCACCCGACACTGCCCGCCACCACACCAATCACCGGCTGGTACTGGCGCAGATCGACAATCGCCGCGTGGATATCGGCAATCGCGGCCAGGCCCAGGTTGGCTTCCTGTAAGCGCACACCGCCGGTTTCCAGCAGCAGCACGGCGCGAGTCGGGATGCCCTTGCGGTTGTCTTCGGCGGCCAGTTCCAGCGCACCGGCGATTTTTGCGCCGCCGACTTCACCGAGGCTGCCGCCCTGGAAGTTGCCTTCGATGGCCGCCACTACCGCGGGCAAGCCATCGATGCGGCCCTTGGCGATGATGACACCATCATCGGCCTGGGGCACAACGCCTTGGCGGCTGAGCCAGGGCGACATGACGCGCTGGAACGGGTCGATCAGTTCACGGTAGGAACCGGCGTCCAGCAGCGCCTTGGCTCGCTGGCGCGCACCGAGCTCGACAAAGCTGTGTTGGGTGAGCAGGTCAGTCATGGCCGATCTCCTCGAAACCCTGCTCCAGACGCAGACGCACCACGCCGGGGGTGGCGCCGAAATCGTGGATATCAATATTCAGGGCCGGTGGCGTGTGTTCCAGAAAGATCCGCTCGAACAGGTGCTGCCAGCGTTGCTGCGCACCATTGACCGAGGTCTGCACCTGGATACTCAGCGTGCCGGGCGTGCCCGGTTCCAGCAGCACTTCCAGGTCGCCCGAGCCGACGCAACCCACCAGCGCACGACCTGTTGGCGGCTGCCCGGCGGGGAATTCAAAGGATAAGGTTTCCATCACAACACTCCGTCGAGGCGGTCGATAAACAGGCAGGCGGCCAACAGGTCGGCGGCGCCACCGGGGGAGGCATTCAGGGCCAAGAGTTGATTGTCGAGTTCGTGCAATTGGCGGCGGCCGGCCAGGGTCGCGCTGCCACCCGCGTCGAGCACCGCTTGAGCGCCATGCTGCATCGCGTGCAAGCCTTCGGTGCCGGCGCGGTAGAGCACGCAGGTGTCGGCCAGTTCGGTCATGATCGCCAGCAAGGCGTCGAGGCGAGCGTTCTGTTCACCGGCGTTTTGGCGGCGGCTCCTGCGCAGTTGCGGCAGGCCGCGCTGCGTCACGGAAGGGAAGCCCAGTTGCGCTTCTTCACGGGCACCGCGCACGCCGTAGCGTTGCGCGACCTGAGCGCCGTGGCTCATCGGTTGAGGCGCATAACGGTCGTTGAGCAGGGCTAATCTGGCCGCATTCAGCGTTATGGCGCGCGGTTCCAGGGCGGCCGATGCGGTCAGCAAGCCAAGCGCCCAGATCGCGCCGCGATGGGTGTTCACGCCTTGTGTGGTGGCGAGCATCGCCTGTTCGCCTTCACGACCGATGCGGCCGAGGGCTTCGCGTAGCGGCAAGCCGACCTCGCCGATATCTATAGCCGCCTCGGCCATCTCCTTGAACATCGGCCACAGCGACAGCGCCGAGGCGTGCATCAGCCCCAGGTGCAAATCGTGGTGGGCGCCATTGCCGCGCCGGTCCACCAGGGCTGGTTTGGGTGACAGGTCGGCTTCATCGATCAGCGCGTCGACGGCCATATCCGCCAGGCGTTCGGCGAGGCTCAGTTCATGCAGTTTGAGGGCGCGCATTTACCAGCTCCTGAATTTGGCGGGCGGGTTGTACAAGCCACCGGACCATTCCACCAGGTCGGCCACGCTTTTGGCGGCCAGCAACTCGCGGGTGGCGTCGGTGCGGCGAATCCCGAGGTCTTCGGGCAAGGCGATCAAGCCTTCGCGGCGCATTCGCGCGGTGTCCTTGGGGTTGTGGCGCAGGCCAATGGCGGTGACCCCGGCGACGGCGGCGATCATCGCCTGGCGCTCTTCCAAGGAGCGCGCTTTGTACAGGTAAGCGATACCTTCTTCGGTAAGCAGGTGGGTCACGTCGTCGCCGTAAATCATGATCGGCGCCAGCGGCATGCCGCTTTTGCGTGCCACTTCGACCGCATCCAGGGTATCGACGAAGGTGGGCTTGCCGCCTTCCTGGAAGGTCTCGACCATCTGCACCACGAGCTTTTTGCCACGTTCGAGCAAGGCATCGGGCGCATCGTCGTGGCGCATGTCCAGCCAGGCCGGCGTGCCGTGACGACGGCCGCGCGGGTCGTGCCCCATGTTCGGCGCCCCGCCAAAGCCGGCAAGGCGGCCACGGGTCACGGTGCTGGAATGGCCGTCACCGTCGACTTGCAGGGTGGCGCCGATAAACAAGTCCACCGCGTACTGACCGGCCAGTTGGCAGAACATGCGGTTGGAGCGCATCGAGCCGTCGCGGCCGGTAAAGAACACATCCGGGCGCGCGGCGATGTAATTCTCCATGCCCAACTCGGTGCCGAAGCAATGCACGCTTTGCACCCAACCGCTTTCAATCGCGGGGATCAGCGTAGGGTGCGGGTTGAGGGTCCAGTTGCGGCAGATTTTGCCCTTCAAGCCCAGGGATTCGCCGTAGGTGGGCAGGATCAACTCGATGGCGGCGGTGTTGAAACCGATGCCGTGGTTGAGCGACTGCACGTTGTGTTTTTCGTAGATGCCACGGATCGCCATCATCGCCATCAGCACATGCACCGGCTTGATATGGCGTGGGTCGCGGGTGAACAGCGGCTCGATGTAGAACGGCTTGTCGGCCACCACCACAAAATCTACCCAACTGGCCGGGATGTCCACGCGGGGCAAGTCGCTGACGTCGTCCACCAACTGGTTGACCTGCACGATGACGATGCCATCGCTGAAGGCGGCGGGTTCGATCAACGCCGGCGTGTCTTCGGTGCTGGCGCCGGTGTAGATATTGCCGGCGCGGTCGGCCATGAAACCGGCCGAGAGTACGACGTTGGGGATCAAGTCCACGACCAGGCGGGCATAGAGTTCGATGTAGGTGTGGATCGCGCCGACTTCCAGCAGACCGTCTTCCAGCAACTGGCTGATGCGCAGGGATTGGGTGCCGGCGAAGGAAAAGTCCAGCTTGCGGGCGATGCCTTTTTCGAACAGGTCCAAGTGCTCGGAGCGGCCAACGCTGGGCATGATCATGTGCAAATCGTGGAGCTTGGCCGGGTCGGCCTTGGCCAGGGAGCGCGAGAGGAAATCAGCTTGCTTCTGGTTGTTGCCCTCCAGCACCACACGGTCGCCGGGGAGGATCAGCGCCTCAAGCGCTTCGACGATCCTGTCGCTGGGCAACACCGCCCCGTCTGCGTACTGTTGGACCAGCCCGAGCCGCCGCTGCTTCTCGTCGCGCCGCCGCGTCCAGCGCGAGTCGGGGGTTATTGTTGTTGTCATGGTCGCTCCACGGGATTTGCTGTCGTGGGGCTTACCTTAGGAGTGATTCAGGGAGCCATCAATCAAGCTCAGTAGCAGACCGTTACGCCTGGAGTAACGAAGATCGAATTTTGGGAGGGGGCTTGCTCCCGATGCAGTCAGTCAGTCACCCTATCTGGGGCTGATCCACTGCTATCGGGAGCAAGCCCCTCCCAAGTTTGCTCAGTGGTGTTGGTGGGATAGCGGTCCCAAAAAGGGAATGATCAGTCCCTGTTTGGGACCTTTTGCGGCGAAGGGCTGACCTGCTCCAGCGCGCTATCCACCAATACTGCCCGCAGCGTTCAACGCGCCATAACATTGACCAACACATGCAAAATGAACGCAGGCCCATAGCAAGGTTTTCCCTGCGCATCCTCAATTCTCCAGATTGAAGCCAACGTGCAGGTTTCCCTGGGGGCCGCAAACTCCACACTGATATGCACGGGCTGCCCCGGCAGCGTATCGGCAATGGGGAGCTCGCTGTGCAAGCTACGCAGGTGAGTGTCCAGCACGACCTCCAACTGACCTTGTGCGTCAGCCCGGCGGGCAATTACATATTCCCCGTCCACACGCACCAGTCGTCGCCCGCGCCAGGGGCGTGTGCCCAGGTTCTGAATCTCCCAGGTTTTCTGAAACACCTCCCCTGGCATTACGACAGTTTGATCAGGCATCGTGACATCGGCGTTGAACACTGCGACGTCCTGCGGATCATGAACACCAATGGCTCGATTGGTCATAGCCATTGAGCAAGCATTGGCGGGCGCGCCTGTCAGGTCGGCAAAGTAGCGAAACAACAACAGAGGCGAAACCTGCAACGCCTTGGCCAGCTTGATCAGCGTGCGTACCGACGGGTCTTTGGACGCCCCATCCGCCAGACCGTACAGGTAAGTCCTGGAGATCCCCGCCTCCTTGGCCAACCTCGTCAGGGGCTTGCCCAACTCTCGGCCGCGCCGCGCAATCAGTGACTTGAGGGTATCTCGCGTTTTTATGTTCATGCGCAGTTTTCAGTTCCCACTCTTTGGGTGAACGTCATGTCTTTGTCCACCAAAAAAGACACCCTGTCCGCCGCCACGTGACTTTAATCCAGCACAATCGCCATCTGCTGGCGATGTTGTGAAGGACATGGATGGGTCCCTTTTAGTCGGTCATATCCAGTGTCGTAGTTTCTCGCATGCTTGCGAACCCAGTGTTTGTTGCATTCCTTTACATCTACCTTTGGATATAGCCATGACCCACATCAAAGCGTGCTGTGAATCCATTGTTCGAACAGGCTTCGGCAGCCTGCAAATATCAGAAGCCATGCTGCAGGATTGCAAAAAAATCGTTGATGAATACTCCGCAATATCGCCAGCCACCAAGGCCTCGTTTTCCTTCGCGAAAGACACCGATGGATTTTTCCCCTTTGGTGCTGAGTACTCGAGCCTTGAGGATCAGCCAGACCTGTGTGAGTGATTTTGTTACTGGCCTGTGCACTCATCAAAACGAAAGGCTTTTGAGTTCATACGAAGTGAGTTTTTTGCTGCCGTTGATGCTTTTGAACGACAGATCAGCGAGCTTGCACAGGAACTGATGGACGGAGTTTGCGCGGAGTTTGGGGCCACTTCCTTGACCTCTTTGCGTGCGGCGTCCTATCTGCAACTGTGTGTCTATGGAGCCAACTCCGGGTCTGATAAGCGCCAGTTTGCTCAGGACCCTCACGAGGATGGCCATTTGCAGTCGTTTATCAAACCTACGCGTGACGGCCTCGTTCTGGTTCGAGGCAGCTCACTGGAGCCAGTACGCCTCTTGGAGAACGAGATTGCAATCCTGGCCGGATCGTTACTGACCGAGCTCTCAGACTACGCGATTCCCGCCGCATACCACGCGGTTCTGACGCCTCGAACACCAACGCCACGCAGCTCTCTTATTTACTTCGTCAACCCTGATGCGGAGCAGGAACTGACAGGTTTTTTCCGCCATCAGCCAATCGACTTGAAAGCCACCGCTAATGCACGCCATACCGGTTTCGGCAATCAACCCCTTCAATCGACCTGATACCCACGCGACCGAGCATTTCATGATTCCTGATCTCAACGCCCTTTATCTCGAAGGTCTGCTATTGGGCATCGGACTGTTCGCCGCGCCTGGACCAAAGGACACGCTGGTCATTCGCCAGGGTGTCAGTCGCGGTCCTGTCTGGGGGGTGGTGGCCGTATGCGTGTTCGCCGATATCATTCTTATCGGTCTTGGGGTATTGGGGTTGGGATCGTTGCTCGACAGTCAGCCCGGTCTGGTGGCGCTTCTGCTGTTATCGGGAGCGGCCTATCTGTTGTGGTTTGGCTGGCAGAGGTTTTTGGCTTGTGCTCGTAATCGATCGACGCCAGAGAGTCAGGGCGCCCTCAACTCACAACGGGGATTGCTGCGCACGGCAGTAATACTTGGGTTTGCCAATCCGTATGCCTGGCTTGATACCGTGGTGCTGATTGGCTCTATTGGTGCCGCAAAGCCCGTCAGCCAACAAGCGTCGTTTGCCAGCGGAGCGATGACCGCGTCTTTGGTGTGGTTTGTGGTTTTGGCGTTGGGATGTCAACGGTTGACGGGGCTGTTTCGTTCGGCAAAGGTCTGGCGTCTATTGGATGCGGGTGTGGCAATTTTGATGGTGTACCTGGCAGGAATGCTGATTGCTGATTTTCTGGCGCTGTATTGATCGGTTTTCGCGGATTGATTGAGGTCAACAAACGAACGCAATTTCATGTGGGAGGGGCGGTGCGAGGACCGTCCCTTTTTGGGAACGATCAAGTTCTAAGCCGCAGATGAGGGAGAAATATTTTCCAGTGCCTGATCCACTAGCAACTGCCCCAACTCGGCCATCTGCTGAATTCCCAGCATGATTGCGCGCTGGGAAACGTCCAGCTCAAAGGCCAGGTTGCAGGTGAGTGCGTTGAGCGAGGACAGCGTTTCGCTGGCATTGACCAGCAGGGTTTCGGTGTCTTGGTAGGGGGTTACGGTGAAGAGGGGCGGATTGGGGGTAGGTTTGACCATGATTTACAGCTCCGATATGTGATGAAGACTGCCCTCTTCCGCTTGCACGCGAATAAGGTGGCAGCTGTGCGCAGGTGTGCAAGACCGGGCATATCGGACCCCGGCAGACCCCGAGGGATCTCCCGCGCACAGCCGCCATAACAAGTACAGCAAGCATAAAAAACGCCCGCTGAATGGCTATGGGCGTTGGTGCGCCGACATGTAACCGGACTTGCACGTCCGTGTCACCGTTTTTTGCGATGACGGGACGAAGACTAGGCGCACTGAGCGATCACGACAAGTTCACGCACTTCCCAAAGTCTTGCAGGAAAAATCCGAAGCCAGCAGGCGCAGGCCTACAGCCTCATGTCGATGCTAACAGCCCCCAAACCTTCAAGCGGATAGCTGCGGTACTCATAAACCTCCCCATGAACAATGAGGTGGATGGTTCCATCCGCCTGGGTCACTTGGACATCAGGCTCCTTGGTTTTTAGAAATGGATGTGCCGAAACCAATGAAGTGAGTATTTCGTGATCATTACCCAGATCCTTATGGACGTAGTACCTGTAGGAAAACCCCACTGTCGCGCCGCCCTGCCCGTCACGCACGCCATAAATTGAGCTACCGTTGCCTAGGGAGTGTTTCAAAACCACTTTGTCCAGATCCGGTGTACCGGATGACATGATCCAACTGCCTGCGATGTAAATCAGACAGGCCACCAGAAGGCTGTTGCGCAGGACAGGTAAGAGGCTCTTAGTAGCCCTGAGAAATTGCATATTCAATCCCCCTCCTTATCCAATATTGATCGCGAGGATCATCGCCAAAAGGGTCATCGCCCCACCATGATCCAAACTCAGGCGTGGTGGTTTTTGCGAATGTTTGAGCGACGCCTGCTGCCCGCAACAAAACATGCTCGGGAATGCCCAGTACCGTACCTGTAGCACCATAATTGAAATTACCAAAAGCTTCGTACTGACGCCCTCGCTTCTTGTAGTTCCATGGGCCGGCTGCACGAACCTGGGAATAGAAGCACGAATAGGCGAATGCCGAGCCGCGCTTGAGATGAATGCGCTTGCAGTTGGATATCGCCATGTTTTCAAGCATCGAAACACCAGGCGGCATTAACGGTACGGTCATTTGCGGATCCTTGCTGGCAGTGAGAAGCGCAGAAACTAGCCATTCCCCTCCGGCCTGAAAACCCGCCTAATCCAAATACAGAACTCGCCTACAGCAACTCCATCCTATTCCGACATACCGCCCGGTGATGGTCGTCGAAGCAAAGTGCCTACGACTTATAGCTGGCCGGGTATCGGAAGCAACCGGTGAGCGGTTTGCACGGATTGGTTGAGGAGTGGGAGGGGGCTTTCCCACATTTGCTCAGTAGCGCCTGTTGGATAGTAGTCCACGAGAAGTTCATGCACGGCCCAATACCGCCCCAATCACTCTTCGCCACTCCCCACTTCTCGCTCTTCAAATGCCGATCGCACGGCTTCCACAACACGCTCTGTGCGGCCTGCATCGTCCAACTGCGGATAGGCTTTCTTCAGTTTGCCGGATACCTGCCAGCCATTTTCCTTGAGCGAGCGAATGATGCGGTTCGCGTCTTGATCAGGCATTTCAAGCACGTCCTTGAGCCGCTCCTGGGCAAGCTGGAAAGTGATGAGTACACGCGCTTCATCAGCCATCTCGGTGCGGACGGTATGCGCCACGACCTGCGCCGTGTACAACACGTGCTCGGTCAGATCAGGATAGCGCCATGCAAAGTGCGCGTCGTCGTAGTCATCGAAGACCAGGTTGCTTGAGGTGCCGTCTTTGTAGACGGCGACTTTTCCAAAACGATAGGACGCTGCATAGCGTTGCATAAATGGCCGCGAAAACACTTCCAACGTGCGGTCATAACGCGCCCGAAAATCAATCGAACTGATGATAGTGGCCGATACAGGCAGGATCACGCCCTCCGGCACCGCCTTATCACGGATCAAGATATCGTTGATCAAGAAACGATGAATCCGACCATTGCCATCGCGCATCGGATGGATATACACAAAGGCAAAAGCGATTGCCGCCGCCCGGGCCAACGGTTCGGCGCCGCGTGTGGCCAGCTCGAATGCTTTTAGGCCACCGAGCAAGTGCGGCAGCGCCTCAAAGGCCGGCGCGATGTAGTGCACGATATCCTCGCGCATCGTCGCCTGCCCCACGAAGACCGGCGAGCGTCGCAGGCCCAGCCCGAGCGCCTCATGCCCCAGAATACCGGCTTGCAACGTGTGCAGGCTGTCGTTACTCAACGGATCCTCGATAAGGCCACAGTGCTGGGCGATCACATGGGCAAATCGCTGGATCCTGTCGGCCTTATCTGCCTCCCTCTCGATCAGAAAGCTCGAGCGCGACTCCTTGAGGGTCAGCCAACTGGCCGTGCGCATCAGGATGTCGGTGCCAAAGGTTTGGTTCAGCTCGCGCAGGGCCAAACCCAAGTCAAATTGCAGTGCTTCTTGAACAGATTCGGTACGACGAACCAACGGGCAGAATGCTGGCACACCGGGAAGATTATCGTTGATGCGCCAGCGCCGAACCCGCAGCGGTTCAACACGAGTCAAGTAATGCTGTGCAGATACAGCATCGACATAACCGCCATTAGTGACATCCGGCACATCAAGGTGCTTTCCGGTCAGCCACTCATACAGGAATCCCGTGCGGCGAGCATATTGACCAAAAGGCGCCTGCCGGCACCAGGCTTCAACAGGCTTAGGGCCAATAACCGAAAACAGTCGGGCGAAAAATTCGAGGTGGAGGTCTTCGTACTTGAGCCCAAATTCGAAATGCCCTGCGAAGTCGTCCGCCGGCTGGTAGCTGGCAGGATACTTGCGCTCGACATGCCCATCTCTTTCGCGGCTCATCCGTGTCGTACCGATTACCGATTCGACGCGCAGAGGTTGTACCAGCGCGATTCGGTAGCGGTCGGCAAGCGCCTTGAAGCCTACTTGCATTGTCGAGTTCCCTAACGAGAGCTAAAAAATGATAACTATCAGGGGATAGTAGGCGAAAATAATAATCTCGCATCCACGAAAAGGCTAATAGCCACTTCAATTTGATAATAAATCCAATATTAGCGTCGAAAACGATAAAAACCATTTGCAGTGTTTTGTGTTCAGGCCAAGCCAGACTCAACCAGTAAGGCTTCGATCCCCATCAAATCCGGCACCTTCGCCACCTGTTCCCCCACTTGCACCGCCGCCAGTTCCAATGGGCACAGCGGCACGTCCACATAGCTCAACTCGCTATCGAGCTTGTACGACCGCGGAATACCCTGGATCACCAGCGCAATAAACTTCAATGTCGGCCGCCCGCCCAGCGCATTCAACACCACAATCCGCGAGCGTTCGCCGGTGACGCAGACCTCACCGCACGCCGCTTCAAAGCTGATCAACGGAATCTGCCGGTCCCGCCACGCCACTTGCCGCAAATACCACGGCGGTGCATCGCTGGCGGGTTCTCCGCGCTGGAAGTCGATCAGTTCGGCAATGGCAACGTTGGGCAGTATCAGGTGCCGGTCCGCCAGGGGCAGCAGCAACCCGGTGAGTTGGCTGGCGCGGTGATCAAGCATGGGACTTGCTCCAGTAGGCGATGCTTTCCAGCAGCACCGACTCTTGGTACGGCTTGCCGAGGTAGTCGTTGACGCCGATGGCCATGGCACGGTCGCGGTGTTTCTGGCCGGTGCGCGAGGTGATCATGATGATCGGCAGGCGCATCAGGCGCGGGTCATTGCGCACCTGGATCGCCACTTCGAAGCCGTCCATGCGCGGCATTTCGATGTCGAGCAGCATCAGGTCCGGGGTATGTTCTTCAAGCACGGCGAGGGCGTCGATGCCGTCCTTGGCGGTGAGCACGTTCATGCCGTTGCGCTCCAGCAGGCGGCTGGTGACTTTGCGCACGGTGACCGAATCGTCCACCACCAGCACCAGCAGCGGGCGCTTTTTCAGCGGGTCGTTGAGGATCAGCGGCGCATCCACCGCCTGCGCCGGCAAGGCCGGTGGCCGCGCGCGGATATGCGCCAGCAAATCGATGATCAACACCACGCGGCCGTCGCCCAGGATGGTCGCCCCGGACAAGCCCTGCACCCCGGAAAACTGTGGGCCCAGGCCCTTGACGACGATCTCGCGGGTACCGGCCATGGCATCCACATGCACCGCCACGTGGCGCTCATTGCACTGCACCAGCAGTACCGGCACGGGCTGGTATTGACCCAGTAATTTCGGGCGGCCGACGGTGTGCAGCAGATCGCCCAGATAGAACAGTTCGTAGCGCTGGCCGGCATATTCGTAGCACGGCGGGTCCTGCTGGTAGTGCCCCGCCAATTCATGGGGCAGCACCCGCACCAGGCCTTCAATGGTGTTGAGCGGGATCGCGTATTGCTCGTCCGCGCATTGCACCATCAGCGCGCGGTTGACCGACACGGTAAAAGGCAGGCGAATGCGAAAGTGCACGCCGGCGCCCGGTGTCGAGTCGATCACCATCGAACCACCGAGCTGGCGCACTTCTTCGTGCACCACGTCCATGCCCACGCCACGCCCGGAAATCTGGGTGATTTTTTCTGCGGTGGAAAAGCCCGGCTGCAAAATGAACTGCAACACGTCGCGGTCGCTCATTTCTTGATGGGGGGCCAGCAAGCCGCGCTTGATCGCCTTGCGCCGTACCGCGTCCAGAGGCACGCCGGCACCGTCGTCGCGCATATCGAAGACAATGTCGCCACCTTCGTGGGTCAGGTCCAAGGTGATGCGGCCCTTCTCCGGTTTACCGGCCGCCAGGCGCACCTCGCGGGACTCCAGGCCGTGGTCGACGGCGTTGCGCAGCATATGCTCCAGCGGCGCCGCCATGCGCTCCAGCACGTTGCGGTCCATCTCGCCCTCGGCGTTGCCGACGATGAACTCCACGTCCTTGCCCAGCTCGCCCGCCACCTGGCGCACGATGCGCTTGAGGCGCGGCAGCATGCGTTCGAACGGCACCATGCGCGTACGCATCAAGCCTTCCTGCAGCTCAGTGTTGATACGCGCCTGTTGCTGCAACAGGTCGTGCGCGTCTTCGTTACGCCGGTCGAGGGTGTCCTTGAGGTCGAGCAGGTCGGAGGCCGACTCGGACAGCGCACGGGACAGCTGTTGCAACTGCGAATGGCGGTCCATTTCCAGCGGGTCGAATTCCTCGTACAGGCGCTCGGCCTCGGCCTGCTGACGGCTGAGGATGCGGCCCTGGGTTTCGCTGTCGAGGCGGCGCAGTTGGTCGCGCATGCGTTCGATGGTGGTCTCGACCTCATGCAGGGCGATGCGTGCGTCATTGACTTGCTGTTCGATGCGCCCCCGGAAGATCGAGGTCTCACCGGCCAGGTTGACCAGGTCGTCCAGCAGCTCGGCGGAGATTTTCACCATGTCGGCAGCCGGATCAACCGCCGCTTCGACCTTGCCCGCCGGCAATGCCACCGGCAGCACAGGCTCGTCGCTGGGGTGCACCAGGCTTTTGATACGTTCGATGAGCTTGTCCACCGAGCCCACCGGCAAGCCATCCGCCACGGCATCGATCATCTGCGCCAGGCGGTCATGGCAGCCCTGCAATAGCGCAAACAGCTCGGGGGACAGCGCAAGCGAGCCGGCGGACAGCCCTTCGTAGAGAAACTCCAGTTCATGGGCCAGGTCGCCAATCGGGCCGATCTCGACCATCCGTGCGCCACCCTTGAGAGTGTGCAGGTCGCGCAGCAGGGTTTCGACCTCCTGGCGACTGTTCGGCTCGGCCTGCCAGCGCAGCAAGGCGGCGCCTGAGCTGTCGAGAATATCGGCGGCCTCTTCGAGGAAAATCTCCAGCAGCTCCGGATCGGTGCTGGACGTTTCCGGCACCGCGGCCGCCGGTGCCGGCGTGCCGGCCTGGCGCAGTTCGCGCAACTTGCCGACCAGCGCGGCGCTGTCGCTCAAGGGCTGCTGCCGTTGCAGCTCGTCCAGTTGCAAGGCCAGGCGCTCATGGCTGGCCATCAGCACCTGTGAGAGCTCGGTGGAGTAGCTGTAGCGACGGTCCACCAAGCCTTCATAGAGGCATTCCAACTCGTGGGCCAACTCGCCCACCGGGACGATTTCGGCCATGCGCGCCCCGCCCTTGAGGGTGTGCAGGTCGCGCTGCAGCGAGGACAACGGTGCCGCGTTTTCCGGCGCCAGTAACCAACGTTTGAGGGCCTGCCCGGCGCTGTCGAGGATGTCTACGGCTTCTTCGAGGAAGATCTCGACGATCTCCTCATCCATCGCTGTTTCGTGATTCAACCGCGCCGTGACGGCGCCCAACTCGGCGATGTCCGGGGCGCGCTGGCCGTCGCCCTTGATCAGCCCGGTGGCGGACGGGTCCAGAGCGCCATCCAGCAGTTCGCGCAGGGCCTGCACACGTGCCGGCGCCGGGCCGATTTCCTGGCCGGCGGCCAGTTGATCGAGCATGTTGATCAGCGCTTCATGGGCTTGTTCGACCTCCTGGAAAAACCGCGCGCTGACCGCCAGGCTGCTTTCTTCCACCGCGCCGTAAAGATCGAGCAAGGCTTCACACAACGCATCGATGGCGTGCAGGTCGGCGTCGTGCGCGCCCTCTCCCAGCGTGGTCAGTTCATCCAGCAATGCCGTGAGTTCCTGGCGCTCGCCAGGGTGTTGTTGCCAGCGGCGCAGCAGACTCTCGGCATCGAGCAGGATGTCCATGCCCTGGGCCAGGAAGTTGGCGATCAGTTGGGGGTCGCGCTTGATGCGCAGGCCGGTGTTGGGGGCGTCGAGCAGCGCCGCCAACTGATGGTCGAGCAAGGCTTGAGTACGGTCGATCAAGTCTTGCGCGCCCTTGATCGGCACCCGCGGGTCGCGGTCCAGCTGGCGCAACCCTTGCTGAAACAGGCCCTCGGCGTCGAGCAGCAACTCCACTTCATCCAGATCCAACGGCAAGCGATGGGCCTTGTATTCGCGGGTCAGGTGGTCCAGCGGGCGTACCAGTTCGGCGATCGGCAACACGCCGGCCATGTAGGCGCTGCCCTTGAGGGTGTGCAGGGCGCGTTGCAACTCATCGCTGACTTGCAGCGGCACATGCTCGGCAGCCTGGCGCAAGAAGCGGTTGAGGCTGTCCAGGTGGCTCTGGGCTTCATTGCGGAAGATCTCCAGCAGCATCGGGTCGTGGGGCTCGGCAGCCGACACGGCGACACCGTTGGCCAACGCGTGGGCGCGGGCGGCCAGGGCATCGACTTCACTGCGCTGGCGTTGGTCGTCAGTCGCAAAGTCGGCGATCAGTTCCGGCAGCAGGGCCACCGCTTCGTCCAACACCTGTTGTATCTGCGGGCCTAGGGCCACGCTGCGTTCCAGCACGCGGTTAAGCAGGTTTTCCACGGCCCAGGCCAGCTCCGCCAGCACCAGGGCGCGCACCATGCGGCCACTGCCTTTCAACGTGTGGAAGGCGCGGCGCATTTCGCCCTGGGCGGCTTTGTCGGCGCTGTTGGGCAGGTGGCGGTGCAGCACTTCCAGAACTTCGTCGGTTTCTTCGAGGAAGACTTCACGCAGCTCATCGTCGACAGGCGCTTCATCGGCCGGCGGTGGCAGCAGACTACCGGGGCGCTGCAAGGCCGGCGGGTTGAGGCGCGATGTGGGGTTGGCCAGCGCATCGTACTGGGACTGGCTGGGCGCGGTCTCGCCCGACAACGCGCCATCGGGCGCCACCAGCGCCTGGCGCCAGGGTTTCTCCGCCGGCAAGTAGCCCAGCGCCGCCAGGCTTTGGGTGGCCAGCTCCAGCACCTGCTCGCCGGAAGCATCGGGGTCCTGGAGCATGCGTTCCAGGTAGTACTCCAGGCCGCTGATCACGTCAGCAAAATGCCCCAACTGCGTCTCGGACGGCGGGGCGTCGTTGACCATCAACTGCTCATCGACATAATCGGTGCAGCCGCGCATCAGGCTCGCCGCACGGGGCAAGGGGATCATTGCCAGCGCACCGCGCACCTGGCTCAGCAGCTCCGGCACGGACTCCAGACGCTGGAGGTCCCAGTCGGCTTCGAGGCAATCGATCACCAGTTCCTTGGCCTGGCGCAGGCATTGGCAGGACTCGCGGATCACCAATTGGTGAATCTGGGTCAGGTCGGTGGTGGGCAGGCGGCTTTCTTCGCGACTGTCCGGCTCGACGGTGCCGGCCATTCCGGCCAGAGTGGCTTCCACATAGAGCAGCGCGCCGGCCACATCCATCAGCACCGCGTCGTTGGGTTCGCGTTGGCCTTGAGCCAGGCTGAGCACGACCGCCAACTGGTCGATGATCACTTTGCGCGGCTGGCCGAATCCCAGCACCGCCAGGGTATCGGCGATCTGCCGCAACGGCGCCAGCAGCGCATCGAGGTCGTCGATGTGTTGGCGGTCACTGCGCACGAACAGGTCGAGACGCTCCTTGACCCGCACCAGTTCCTCGCACAAAGCACCGAGCACCGAGCCCATGGCATTGCGGTCCGGCCCGGCCAGGCGTGCGCGCTCAGCGTCGACCACGGCACTGTCGGGCAACGCCTCGTCCAGGCCGTAGCGTTCCTTGAGGCTTTGCATGCGCGGCGTCGGCCGGGTGACTTTGGCCACGTAGAACAACAGGCTTTTGAGCAATTCATCCGGCGCCGGCTGGTTGATGCCGTCAATACTCTGGGCCAGCAGGCGCTTGAGTTGCTTGCCGCTGGCCTTGAGCAGGCTGCGCAGTGCCGGGCTGTTGGCGACCACGCCGGTGAGCATGCCCTCGACCAGCGCCGAGGTGACCTGCCACAAAGGCAACAACGGCGCGCCCTGGCACAGCGCTTCGAGGCGGGCGAACACCCGCGCCATGTCTTCCAGGTTGCTTGGGCCGTGGTCTTCACGCAACAGCCCGGCGAGGGCCTGTTGCAGCAGTTGATGCCATTGGCGCAGTTGCTCGTGAAGGTCCGGCGCCGCACGCCGGGCCAGGGCCTCGTCGGGCAGCGGCGCAATCGACAGCAGTTGTGGGCTGAACAGGCTGGTTTCCGACAATAGGCTTTCACCGCGGGCGCTGCGCAGGTCGTTGAGCAGCGGCAGGACGACCAGCGGCAAGTCGCGGCGAGCGCTGTGCACGCGGTCGAGGTACAGCGGCAATTGGCCGAGGGCTTGTTGCAGCAGGCGGATGCTTTCGTCGCGCTGACTCACCTGCCCGGCCTGGAGCGCCAAGGCCAGTTCCTCGATCTCTTCGGCCAGCAGCGCCGCGCCGTAGAACTCGACCATTTGCAGCGCGCCATGCACCTGGTGGATACCGGCCAGGCACAGGCCGATCACGTCATCGTCATGGGTTTCGACAAACGCATCCAGCGCTGAACGGGCCTGTTTCAGGGTTTCGGCAATGTCGCCCTTGACCCATTCGAGGGCCACGTAGTCGTGCCGGTCAACCATAACTGCTCCGCTTGGAATTCGTGGGTGTTCTTGAAACAGTTGGATCGCATTTCAATCATCAGCCTGTTTGGGCGGTGGAAGGGTGAAGCCCGACACCGACCTGCGTAACTGGCTGGCCATCTTCGCCAGATTGCCGATGCTTTCCGCCGTGGCGGTCGACCCCGACGACGTCTGCGTGGTGATCTGCTGGATCACGTTCATGGTCAGCGAGATTTGACCCGCCGACGAAGTCTGTTGCTGCGCCGCGTTGGAGATGCTCTGGATCAGCGCCGCCAGGGTTTTCGACACGCCTTCGATTTCTTCCAGCGCCACGCCCGCATCCTGGGCCAGCCGGGCTCCGCGCACCACTTCAGTGGTGGTCTGCTCCATGGAGATCACCGCTTCGTTGGTGTCGGCCTGGATCGCCCGCACCAGGGTCTCGATCTGCCGGGTGGCCGCCGATGAGCGTTCGGCCAGGCGCTGCACCTCATCGGCCACCACCGCAAAACCACGCCCGGCATCGCCGGCCATGCTCGCCTGGATCGCCGCGTTGAGGGCCAGGATGTTGGTCTGCTCGGCAATGTCGTCGATCAGGCTGACGATGTCGCCGATCTCCTGGGACGATTCGCCCAGGCGCTTGATGCGCTTGGCGGTGTCCTGGATCTGTTCGCGAATGTTGTCCATGCCGTGGATGGTGTTGTGCACCACCTCGTTGCCCTTGTTGGCGATCTCTACCGAGCGCTCCGCCACCGCTGAGGATTCGGCGGCGTTGGCCGACACTTGATCGATGGACTGGGCCATCTGGTTGATCGCGGTGGACGCTTCGGCGATCTGCTGGGCCTGATGCTCCGAGGCCTGGGCCAGGTGCATGGCGGTGGCCTGGGTATCCTGCACCGCGCCGGCAACCTGGCCGGCGGTGAGGTTGATCGTCGCGACCAGGTCACGCAGCTGGTCCACGGAATAGTTGATCGAGTCGGCGATGGTGCCGGTGAAGTCTTCGGTGACCGAGGCGGTCACGGTGAGGTCGCCGTCGGCTAGGTCTTCGATTTCGTCGAGCAGGCGCATGATCGCGTTCTGGTTGCGCTCGTTCTTCTCGGCGGTCTCGTGCAGTTGGCGGTTGGTCTCGCGCACCATCACCAGGCCGATCAGGATAATCGAGGTCAACGCCAGCAGGCCCAGCACATAACCGCCGATGGTGTCGAAACTGCGCCCGCTGGCCAGGTTTTCGAAACCGGTGGCCAGGTGCGAGGCTTCATCGAGCAGGGTTTGCGACAGGTTGAAAATATTGCTCGCCGAAGCGCGTACCTGGAACAGCTGCGGCGAGGTTTCGAGGATTTCATCCACCGAGCCTGAGACGAACTCGAACAGCTCGGCGATTTCCGTCAGCCGTGCGCGGGCGTCGCGGTCTTCGACCTGGGTGATGCGCAGGCCCGGGTTGCCGTTGAGCATGCCATTGAGCACCTGACCGAAACGCGCCGCATCGCGGCCAAAGGCATCGGCGGCCTGCACGGCGGTTTCATCGCCCGCCAGTACCGTGTTGACCGCCCCCAGAATACGCTCGGCCAGCAGCGACTGGCGCTGGGCCAGGGCCACCTGGCTGGCCGGTGCGCCGCGCTGCAGCAGGATGTCGACGACCTTTTCCGATTCCATCTGCAATTGCGGCACGGTTTCGGCCAGGGTCGCCGCCACTTGGTGCAGGGACAGCACGGTCTGTTCGCTGGCGAGGATCGCGTCAGTGTTTTTCAGCAGTGCTTCCCAGTCGGTCTGCACCGCGCGCATTTCGGCGCGTACCGCACCGGGCGCCGCCGGCAGGCCGGTAGCCGGATCGCCTTTTTTCAGGTAACCCCAGCGCTGGGCGAAGTCGTTGCGCGCCTCCCCCAGCAGCTTGAACGCCGCCGCCTTGCCGGCGGCGGCTTCGGTGGCGTTCTTGGCTATACGTTGCGACAGCACACGCAGTTCACCGGCGTGGCCGATGTATTGCTTGTCGTAGGTGGACTGGGTGTTGAGGTACGCGAAGTTGGCGAACAACAGCATGATGAACACGATCAGGGCGATAAACAGCACGATGATCTGTGAGCGGCTGCGCGAGCCGGCCTGGGGTTTGGGCGTGGTAACGGTGGTCATGCGGCGACATCCATGAAGCCTGGGGCCTTGGCCAGAGCGAAGGGGCTGAAGACCTGCCACGGTGGGTCGCCGTCGAACCGGCCCTGGATAAACGGCGCGCCGGGGCCGGCGTTGGCCAGCAAGGCGTCTTGTGCGAAATGCTGCATCCCCACCACCTCGTCCACCAGCAGCCCGACAAACAGATCGTTGTATTCCACCACCAGCACGCGCCGTTGCCTGCGCGCCTTGGACAGCGCAAGCCCGAGGAAACCACCCAGGTCCATCACCGGCAGCAAGCGCCCGCGCAGGTTGGCCACGCCCCTGACCCAGGCCTTGACCCCGGGCATCAGCGTACAGCGAGGCTCATGCAGCACTTCGGCGATTTCCCCCATCGGCGCCACATACCACTGTTCACCCAGGCGAAAACCGATACCGCTCCAGCGCTGCAGGCGGGTTTCCTGGGACGGCAGGTCGGCCGCCAGCAAGCGGCAGCGGCGGTCGATGTCCAGCAACAGCTCGAAGGCGGTTTGCGACTCGGTCATGATCGCGAACCTTTAACCGGCCAGCACCTTGTTCAGGGTGGCGATCAGGGTTTCTTCATCCACAGGCTTGGTCAGGTAGTCCTTGGCGCCTTGGCGTGCTCCCCAGATTTTGTCGGTTTCCTGGTCTTTGGTCGTGATGATGATGATCGGGATGGCGTTGGTTTCCGGCTCCTTGGACAACTGCCGGGTGGCTTGGAAGCCATTGAGACCCGGCATCACGATGTCCATCAGGACCGCATCGGGCTTTTCCTGACGGGCCAGGGCCACGCCGTCCGCGCCGTTTTCGGCCTTGAGCACCTGGTGACCATGCTTTTCCAGCATGCCGGTGAGTTTGTACATTTCAGTCGGCGAATCGTCGACGATCAGAACGCGTGCCATGGTTTTCCCCGCTACATTGGTCGGCGCCAGCCCTTGTGAGGCGGCGTCAGTGTGCTTGTTCTACTGCTGCGAACCCCGGCACATAGGCCTTGATCGCGCTCAGCAGTTCTTCCTTGCTGAAAGGCTTGGTCAAAAACTGATCGACACCCACGATGCGCCCCTTGGCCTTGTCGAACAGGCCGTCCTTGGAGGACAGCATGATCACCGGGATCGACTTGAACGCCGGGTTGTTCTTCACCAGGGCGCAGGTCTGATAACCATCCAGGCGCGGCATCATGATGTCGACAAAGATAATGTGCGGGTGATGATCAACAATCCGGGCCAGGGCATCGAAACCGTCGATGGCCGTGATGACATCGCAGCCCACGTTCTTCAACAGCGTCTCGGCGGTGCGGCGGATGGTTTTCGAATCGTCGATCACCATCACTCTCAAGGCGTTGGAATGCTGTTCCATAGTTGCTCTACCATCGCCACAGCGAATCGGTTTTCGGTGTGTACTGCCTGATGCTTCACAGGATGAGCGCCGCAAGCCATGCAATTCAAGGGCTGCTGCGCCGTGGGAGTCTTTTTAGCACAGTCTCGGGGAGCAATCTATCGAGGCACCCGCCCGGTGGTTTTTCCTTGACCCACAACAGCCGCAGCGCCACTCTGACGCCACTTTTATGCGCCCAATTTGCCAGAGGAAATCCCCCATGAGCGTTCGCGTCGGCATTGTCATGGACCCTATTGCCAGCATTTCCTATAAAAAGGACAGCTCGCTGGCCATGCTCCTGGCCGCCCAGGCCCGCGGCTGGACCCTGTTCTATATGGAACAGCGCGACCTTTACCAGGGCGACGGCGAGGCCCGCGCACGCATGCGCCCGCTGCAGGTGTTTGCCAACCCTGAGAAATGGTTCGAGTTGCAGGACGAAATCGACAGCCCGTTGAGCGACCTGGATGTGATCCTGATGCGCAAGGACCCGCCGTTCGACATGGAGTTTGTCTACTCCACCTACCTGCTGGAGCAGGCCGAGCGCGCCGGTGTGCTGATCGTCAACAAGCCGCAGAGCCTGCGCGACTGCAACGAAAAGCTGTTCGCCACGCTCTTCCCGCAGTGCACGCCGCCGACCGTGGTCAGCCGCCGCGCCGATGTGCTGCGTGAATTTGCCGCCCAGCACGGCGATGTGATCCTCAAGCCGCTGGACGGCATGGGTGGCACCTCGATCTTCCGTCACCGCGCCGGCGACCCGAACCTGTCGGTGATCCTGGAGACCCTGACCGCCCTGGGCACCCAGCAGATCATGGGCCAGGCCTACCTGCCGGCGATCAAGGACGGCGACAAACGCATTCTGATGATCGACGGCGAGCCGGTGGATTACTGCCTGGCGCGGATCCCGGCGGCGGGCGAGACCCGTGGCAACCTGGCGGCCGGTGGTCGTGGCGAGGCACGGCCGTTGTCGGACAAGGACCGCTGGATCGCCAGCCAGGTCGGCCCGACCCTGCGCGAAAAAGGCCTGTTGTTTGTAGGCCTGGACGTAATTGGTGAACACCTCACCGAAATCAACGTCACCAGCCCCACCTGTATCCGTGAGATCGACAATGCATATGGCACGAACATCGGCGAAATGCTGATGGGCGCCATTGAGCGCAAGCTACAAGCCAAGTGACATAGAACAGCCGGACACGCACCAACATTGCGTTATCATGCGCCACCTGTGAAACGCGCGATGTTGGTTTTTTTGTCATGACACTCCCGTCCGATCTGCCCCCCGAACTCTCCCACCGCGGCGTGCGCCCGGCTGATCGGCTCGGATTTACCCTGTTCCTGGCCGCATTGCTTCACCTGGCCGTGCTCCTCGGGGTGGGGTTCACCCTGGTCGAGCCCAAGCAGATCACCAAGACCCTGGAAATCACCCTCGCCACGTTCAAGAGCGAAAAGAAGCCTGAAAAAGCGGACTTTCTCGCTCAGGACAACCAGCAAGGCAGCGGCACCCTGGACAAGAAAGCCGTGCCCAAGACCACTGAAGTGGCGCCGTTCCAGGACAACAAGGTGAATAAAGTCACGCCGCCTCCGGCGCCCAAGCCCGAGGTCAAGCAGGCCACGCCCAAGCCTGCGGTGGCCACCGTCGCGCCCAAGCCGCAAAAAGCCCCGACCCAGCGCGAGAAGACCAAGACCGAGCCGACGCCTGAACCGGTGAAGCCGGCGCCGACCTTCGACAGCTCGACGCTGTCCGACGAAATTTCCAGCCTGGAAGCCGAGCTGGCCCATGAGCAACAGCTGTACGCCAAGCGCCCGCGCATCTACCGCTTGAATGCCGCGTCGACCATGCGTGACAAAGGGGCCTGGTATAAGGACGAGTGGCGCAAGAAAGTCGAGCGCATCGGCAACCTCAACTACCCCGAAGAGGCCCGTCGCCAGCAGATTTATGGCAATTTGCGCCTGCTGGTGTCGATCAACCGCGACGGCACGTTATATGAGGTGCAGGTGCTCGAGTCCTCCGGGCAACCGCTGCTGGACCAGGCCGCCCAGCGCATCGTGCGCCTGGCCGCGCCTTTCGCGCCGTTCAGCGGTGACCTGAACGACGTGGACCGCCTGGAAATCATCCGCACCTGGAAATTCGCCAAGGGCGATCGGCTCTCAAGCAACTGACCTTCTGTTGGTCGGGCTCGTTGTGGCGAGGGAGCTTGCTCCCGTTGGTCTGCGCAGCAGACCCAATACATGCACCCATTATTTCCAATTGAAACGCAATGACCGGTTTTAGGGCCGCTTCGCGACCCAGCGGGAGCAAGCTCCCTCGCCACAAGACAGCACAAGGCTCACTCCCGGCTTGTCAGTTCGCCCCTCCAACGCCACACTAGCGGACATGAAAAATGTCAGCCCGACCTACCTCAAGCACCAATTCCTGATCGCCATGCCCCATATGGCCGACCCGAACTTTGCGCAGACCTTGACCTACATCGTCGAGCACACGGCCAACGGTGCCATGGGGTTGGTGGTGAATCGCCCGCAGGAGCTGAACCTGGCCGATATCCTCGAGCAACTGCGCCCAGAGGTCGAGCCGCCGGCCCGTTGCCAGCATGTGCCGATCTACATCGGCGGGCCGGTGCAGACCGATCGCGGTTTTGTGCTGCACCCGACCGGGCCGACGTTCCAGGCCACGGTGGACCTGGACGGCGTGTCGCTGTCCACCTCCCAGGACGTGTTGTTTGCGATTGCCGATGGCGTAGGCCCCGAGCAAAGTGTCATCACCCTGGGTTACGCCGGCTGGGAAGCCGGGCAACTGGAAGCAGAACTGGCCAGCAATGCCTGGCTGACCTGTCCGTTCGACGCCGACATCCTGTTCAACACTGCCAGCGAACTGCGCCTGGAAGCGGCCGCCGCCAAGCTGCGGGTCAACCTCAGCCTGTTGACCAGCCAGGCGGGGCACGCTTGATGGCCTTGCGTCTGATCCTGGGTTTTGACTACGGCACCAAACAGATCGGCGTTGCGGTCGGCCAGGTCATCACCGGCCAGGCCCGCGAACTGTGCACCCTCAAGGCCCAGAACGGCATACCGGACTGGAACCAGGTCGAAGCCCTGATCAAGGAATGGAAGCCCGACGCAGTGGTGGTCGGCCTGCCTCTGAACATGGATGGCACCCCCAGCGACATGTGCCTGCGCGCCGAAAAGTTCGCCCGCCGCCTCAACGGCCGCTACAACATCCCCTTCTATACCCACGATGAACGCCTGACCACCTTTGAAGCCAAGGGTGAGCGACGTGACCGTGGCGGGCAGAAGGGCAGCTACCGCGACAACCCCGTGGATGCCATTGCCGCCGCCTTGCTGTTGCAGGGCTGGCTGGATGAAAACACCGCTTTATTTGAATCCTGACTGACGCGGCTTGCCGCGTCTTCTTACGTTTGAGCCCGGAACTTGCCTACAGCAAGGCCTTGAAGGAGCCACCATGAGCCTGCCCAATCCCGCCGAACTGATCAGCCAGATGGCGATACGCCTCAAGGCGCACCTGGAACACCGTGGCATCAGCGAGCCGCGCTTTATCGGCATTCGCACCGGTGGTGTGTGGGTGGCCCAGGCGCTGCTGGAAGCACTGGGCAGCGATTCGCCCCTGGGCACCCTGGACGTATCCTTCTACCGCGACGACTTCAGTCAGAACGGCCTGCACCCGCAGGTGCAACCCTCGGCCCTGCCGTTCGAGGTCGAAGGCCAGCACCTGGTACTGATCGACGACGTGCTGATGAGCGGCCGCACCATCCGCGCGGCCATGAACGAACTGTTCGACTACGGTCGCCCGGCCAGCATCACGCTGGTGTGTCTGCTCGACCTGGATGCTGGCGAACTGCCGATCAGCCCGGATGTGGTCGGTGCCACGCTGTCGCTGCAACCCCACCAGCGGGTAAAATTGTCCGGTCCCACGCCGCTCGAACTCGAACTGCAAGACCTTGCCCTTTAAACCGCCTTGTAAAGAGTCCCCGCGATGACGCCTCTAGATGCCAAGCGCCCGCTGCAGCTCAATGCTCAGGGCCAGTTGCAACATTTCTTGTCCCTCGACGGTTTGCCCCGCGAACTGCTCACCGAAATCCTCGACACCGCCGACTCGTTCCTCGAAGTCGGTGGCCGGGCGGTGAAGAAGGTCCCGCTGCTGCGCGGCAAAACCATCTGCAACGTGTTCTTCGAGAACTCCACGCGCACCCGCACCACCTTTGAACTGGCGGCCCAGCGGCTGTCGGCCGACGTAATCACGCTGAACGTGTCCACCTCATCGGCGAGCAAGGGCGAGACCCTGCTCGACACCCTGCGCAACCTGGAAGCCATGGCCGCCGACATGTTCGTGGTGCGCCACGGCGACTCCGGCGCCGCGCATTTCATCGCCGAGCACGTGTGCCCGCAGGTGGCAATCATCAACGGCGGCGACGGCCGCCACGCCCACCCGACCCAGGGCATGCTCGATATGCTCACCATCCGTCGGCACAAGGGCAGCTTTGAAAACCTCTCGGTGGCCATCGTCGGCGACATCCTGCACTCGCGGGTGGCGCGTTCGAACATGCTCGCGCTCAAAGCCCTGGGATGCCCGGATATCCGCGTGATCGCACCGAAAACCCTGCTGCCTATCGGTATCGAGCAGTACGGCGTGAAGGTCTACACCGACATGGCCACGGGCCTCAAGGATGTGGACGTGGTGATCATGCTGCGCCTGCAACGCGAGCGCATGGCCGGTGGCCTGCTGCCGAGCGAAGGTGAATTCTACCGCCTGTTCGGCCTCACCACCGCGCGCCTGGCCGGCGCCAAGCCGGATGCCATCGTGATGCACCCGGGCCCGATCAACCGAGGGGTGGAGATTGAGTCGGCGGTGGCCGACGGTAACCAGTCGGTGATCCTCAACCAGGTCACCTACGGCATCGCCGTGCGCATGGCGGTGTTGTCCATGGCCATGAGCGGGCAAACCGCGCAACGTCAATTCGAGCAGGAGAACGCCCAGTGAAGCTCAGCATTCTTGGCGCGCGCGTTATCGATCCGGCCACTGGCCTGGACGCCGTTACTGACCTTCATCTGGAAGCCGGCAAGATCATCGCTATCGGCGCCGCCCCCGGCGGTTTCACCGCGGTCGAGACCCTTGATGCCACTGGCCTGGTGGCCGCCCCTGGGCTGGTAGACCTCAACGTCGCCCTGCGCGAACCGGGTTACAGCCGCAAAGGCAGCATCGCCAGCGAAACCCGTGCCGCTGCGGCCGGCGGCGTGACCAGCCTGTGCTGCCCGCCGCACACCAAGCCGGTGCTGGACACCTCGGCCGTGACCGAGCTGATCCTCGACCGCGCCCGTGAAGCCGGCAATTGCAAAGTGTTCCCCATCGGCGCCCTGAGCAAAGGCCTCGAAGGCGAACAGCTTGCAGAACTCATTGCACTGCGCGACGCCGGCTGCGTGGCGTTCGGCAACGGCCTGCAAGGTTTCCGCAGTACACGCACGCTGTGCCGCGCCCTGGAATACGCGGCCACCTTCGATTTGACGGTGATCTTCCATTCCCAGGACCGCGACCTGGCCGAAGGTGGCCTGGCCCATGAAGGCGCCGTGGCCAGCTTCCTCGGCCTGCCGGGCATTCCGGAAACCGCCGAAACCGTGGCCCTGGCCCGCGACCTGTTGCTGGTGGAGCAAAGCGGCGTGCGCGCGCACTTCAGCCAGCTGACCAGCGCCCGTGGTGTGGCCCTGATCGCCCAGGCCCAGGCCCGTGGCCTGCCGGTAACGGCGGATGTGGCGTTGTATCAATTGATTCTGACGGACGAGGCGCTGATCGACTTCTCCAGCCTGTACCACGTGCAGCCGCCGCTGCGCACCCTGGCCGACCGCGAGGATTTGCGCGCGGCAGTGAAGTCCGGTGTGGTCTCGGCGATTTCCAGCCACCACCAGCCCCACGAGCGTGACGCCAAGCTGGCGCCGTTTGGCGCGACAGAACCGGGCATCAGCAGCGTCGAGCTGTTGCTGCCATTGGCCATGACGTTGGTGGAAGACGGTTTGCTGGACTTGCCGACGCTGCTGGCACGCCTGAGCGCCGGACCGGCTGAGGCGTTGCGCCTGCCGGCGGGTAAGTTGGCGGTGGGTGCGGCGGCGGACCTGGTGCTGTTTGATCCGGCCAGCTCCACGATTGCCGGGGAACACTGGCTGTCCAAGGGTGAGAACTGCCCGTTCATCGGGCATAGCCTGCCGGCGAGCGTACGCTACACCCTGGTGGATGGGCGCATCAGCTACCAGGCCTGAACCGCTCTAAAGCGGACACAGTAACAAGTGGGGGGGGGCTTGCTCCCGATATAGGTGGATCAGTCACAGATGCAGTGACTGACACTGGGCTATCGGGAGCAAGTCGAATCGTCGCACCGCCCCTCCCACATTTGGTTCTGCATATGGCTGAGAGATCAACGTCCGCCATTACGCTCGGCATTGCGGATCGAAATCTGCGTATTCAAAGTCCAGAAGTCATACAGCACCCCGACCAGGAACAAACCGCCGGTCAACAGGTAGATCAGGCCGGAGATCCACTTGCCCTGGTACATGCGGTGCACGCCGAATACCCCGAGAAACGCCAATAGGATCCAGGCCACGTTGTATTCGATGGGCCCGGCGGTAAAGCGCAGGTCGGCTTCACGGTCCATGGCCGGGATCAGGAACAGGTCGATCAGCCAGCCGATACCCAAAAGCCCCAGGGTGAAAAACCAGATCGTACCGGTGACGGGCTTGCCGTAATAAAAGCGATGCGCCCCGGTAAATCCGAAAATCCATAGCAGGTAGCCAATCACCTTGCTGTGAGTGTCTTGATGCGGGCCAACCTGTTGATAGGTGTTCATGGAGTACCTCATTTGGGTCGATAGATAAATTTTTTCACTTTCTTTGTGACTTTTTTACAAGCGCCCGACGTACGGTAAATGGTATCTTCCCTGCCCTGAAAGCCTTATGCCACCTGACTTGTGTAGGACAATTGCGGCGAATCGTCGCGTTTTTCCTGATTTTGACCGCAAGGTTCAGTCGACAAACGGCCTGAGAACGGCACAAAAAGCTGTTATAAAGTTGCGCGCAAACCCATAAGAGCCACGCCTAATGCGACCATTTTTCAAGACATGGCTAACCATTTGCCTATTAATGCCATTGGCCGCCCACGCCACCAATCGTGAGCAACGACTTCCGAACGTTAACGGTTTCACCCCTAAAGTTCACAGCACACCCAGCACCGCCAAGTCGGTAAAGCCGACCGTCAGCCGCCCAACTCAACTGAGCAAGGCCCACGGTAAAGCAGCTCCCGGCCTGATGGCTGTCAACACCAAGCAAAGCAGCACCGTGCTCAGCCGCGCCGTCAACGTGCTCGGTACACCTTATCGTTGGGGCGGCAGCAGCCCAAGTAAAGGGTTCGACTGCAGCGGCCTGGTGAAATACGCGTTTAACGACGTAAAAGCCGTGGATTTGCCGCGCACCTCCAATGCCATGGCCGCCGGCCACGGGCAGAAGGTGGATCGCAAGGACTTGAAGCCGGGCGACCTGCTGTTCTTCAAACTCAAGAGCCGCCAGGTGAACCACGTTGCCATCTACCTGGGCAACGACCGCTTCATCCACGCACCGCGTCGTGGCAAGTCGGTGAGCATTGACACGCTGAAAAAGCCGTTCTGGGACAAGAACTACGTGATTGCCAAGCGGGTTCTGCCCAAAGAGCAGAACAGCAACCTGCGGATCGTGCAACGCTGATCTTCAGCTGAAATGCAGTAACCAATGTGGGAGGGGCTTGCCCTCTCCCACATTTGGATCGCCTTATATCTCCCCGATCCTATATATCTGCAGGCACCCTCGCCTTCTCCCGAGCCGCCTCCCGGCTGATCACCCCCTCCCCGACCAACGCCTTCAAACTCATATCCAACGTTTTCATCCCCAACGCCCCACCGGTCTGAATGGCCGAGACCATCTGCGCCACCTTGTCCTCGCGGATCAGATTCCGAATGGCCGGTGTGCCCAGCATGATTTCATGGGCCGCCACGCGCCCGCCGCCGAGTTTTTTCACCAGCACCTGGGACACCACCGCTTGCAGCGACTCCGACAGCATCGAGCGCACCATGGCCTTTTCGCCTGCCGGAAACACGTCCACCAGGCGATCCACGGTTTTCGCCGCCGAGGTTGTGTGCAGCGTGCCGAAGACCAGGTGCCCGGTCTCAGCAGCCGTCAACGCCAGGCGGATGGTTTCCAGGTCGCGCAACTCGCCTACCAGGATCACGTCCGGGTCTTCGCGCAGCGCCGAGCGTAGCGCTACCGAAAAACTGTGCGTATCACGGTGCACCTGACGCTGGTTGATCAGCGCGGTTTTCGGCGTGTGGATAAATTCGATCGGATCTTCCAGCGTGAGGATGTGCTGGCGCCGATGCTGATTGAGGTAGTCGATCATCGCAGCCAGGGTGGTGGACTTGCCGGAGCCGGTGGGCCCGGTCACCAGCACCAGGCCGCGGGGCAACTGGGCGATGCGCTGGAATACTTCCCCCAGGCCCAGACTCTCCAGGCTTTGGACCTCGCTCGGGATGGTGCGAAACACTGCGCCCATGCCGCGCTCCTGCTGGAACACGTTAACCCGGAACCGCGCCACACCGGGCAATTCGAACGCAAAGTCCGTTTCAAGAGATGTTTCGAAATCCTTTTGTTGATGCTCGTTGAGCAGCGGGCTTAACAAGTCCGCCACTTGACGGGCTGCCAGCCTTGGCCAATCCAGGGGCCAAACCTCGCCATCGATCCTCAGCATGGGTGCCAGGCCGGCCGAGAGATGCAGGTCGGAGGCGCCCCGGCGCACGCCAACCGTCAGCAATTCAGTGATATCCATAGGGCTTTCCATTTCCAGTAGAATGCCGCGGACTCCATATCCACGGGCGCATCTTGAATGTCGACGATAGCAGACAATATCGGCCAGGTTAGCCGGCGCATCCGCGCTGCAGCCGACGCCGTGCAACGTGACGCAAACAGCATCCACCTGCTGGCCGTGAGCAAGACCAAACCCGCGCAAGCCGTTCGCGAAGCCTATGCCGCCGGGATGCGCGATTTCGGTGAGAACTATCTGCAGGAAGCCTTGGGCAAACAGGCCGAATTGACCGACCTGCCCTTGAGTTGGCACTTCATCGGCCCCATTCAATCGAACAAGACTCGCGCGATCGCCGAGAACTTCGCCTGGGTGCATTCCGTGGACCGTCTGAAAATCGCACAACGCTTGTCCGAACAACGCCCGGCCGACCTGCCGCCGCTGAATATCTGCATCCAGGTCAACGTCAGCGGCGAAGCCAGCAAGTCCGGCTGCACGCCCGCCGACCTGCCGGCCCTGGCCAATGCGATCAGCGCCCTGCCTCGCTTGAAGCTGCGCGGTTTGATGGCGATTCCCGAGCCGACAGAAGATCGGGCCGAGCAAGATGCGGCGTTCGCCACCGTGCGCGAGCTGCAAGCCGGTTTGAACCTGCCGCTCGACACACTTTCCATGGGCATGAGCCACGACCTTGAGTCGGCCATCGCCCAAGGCGCCACCTGGGTGCGGATCGGTACCGCATTGTTTGGCGCCCGCGACTACGGCCAGCCTTGAAATGGCTGACTTCCATCTAGCTAAGGACCTGTCATGACAGACACGCGTATTGCCTTTATCGGCGCCGGTAACATGGCGGCCAGCCTGATCGGCGGCCTGCGGGCCAAAGGCCTGGACGCCGCGCAGATCCGCGCCAGCGATCCGGGGGCCGACACCCGCGCCCGCATCAGTGCCGAACACGGTATAGATACCTTTGCCGACAACGCCGAGGCCATCCAGGGCGTCGACGTGATCGTGCTGGCGGTCAAGCCGCAAGCCATGAAGGCCGTGTGCGAAAGCCTGCGCCCGAGCCTGCAGCCGCACCAACTGGTGGTGTCCATCGCAGCCGGTATTACCTGCGCCAGTATGAACCACTGGCTTGGCGCCCAGCCGATCGTGCGCTGCATGCCCAACACCCCGTCGCTGCTGCGCCAGGGTGTGAGTGGCCTGTACGCCACCGCCCAAGTGAGCGCCGCACAACGCGAGCAGGCGCAGGTGCTGCTGTCCGCCGTGGGCATCGCCCTGTGGCTGGACCAGGAGCAGCAACTGGACGCGGTCACCGCCGTGTCCGGCAGCGGCCCGGCGTACTTCTTCCTGCTGATCGAAGCCATGACCGCCGCCGGCGTGAAACTGGGCCTCTCCAAGGAAGTGGCTGAGCAACTGGCCGAGCAAACCGCACTGGGCGCCGCGAAGATGGTCGTCGCCAGTGACGTGGACGCTGCCGAGTTGCGCCGTCGCGTCACTTCCCCAGGGGGCACCACACAAGCCGCCATCGAATCGTTCCAGGCCGGGGGCTTTGAAGCCCTGGTGGAAAAAGCACTGGGTGCCGCGGCACATCGTTCGGCCGAAATGGCCGAACAGCTGGGCAAATAGTCGTCTCCCTACGAAGGAATACATGATGCTTGGACTCAATAGTGCCCTCATCTTCATCATCCAGACCTTGGGCAGCCTGTACCTGCTGATCGTGCTGATGCGTTTTATCCTGCAACTGGTGCGGGCGAACTTCTATAACCCGCTGTGCCAGTTCGTGGTGAAGGCCACCCAGCCGCTGCTCAAGCCACTGCGCCGGGTGATCCCGAGCATGTTCGGCCTGGACATGTCGTCGCTGGTGCTGGCGCTGCTGTTGCAGATTCTGTTGTTCATGGTGGTCCTCCTGCTGCTCATGGGCTATGTGCCCCTCACGCCGCTGCTGTTGCCATGGGCGCTGATTGGCATCTTCTCGCTGTTTTTGAAGATCATTTTCTGGTCGATGATCATCAGCGTGATTCTGTCGTGGGTCGCTCCCGGCAGCCGCAGCCCTGGTGCCGAACTGGTCTACCAGATCACCGAGCCGGTGCTGGCACCGTTCCGCCGCTGGATCCCGAACCTGGGCGGCCTGGATATCTCGCCGATCTTCGCGTTTATCGCGATCCAACTCATACAGGGCTGGGTGATCCCGTACGTGGCTGATTACGCGGGTATGCCCAAGGAACTGTTTGGGCTGATCTGACGCGGATCATAATGTGGGAGGGGGCAAGTCGGATCGTCGCACCGCCCCTCCCACATTTTGTATCTGTGTACCGGCGCAGACCTTCGCTTGCCGCTAGGGTCCCCGCTCTTTAGACTTACGCCTCATTTAAACGAGAGCAGGGTCGATGCCAGCTGTCTTTCCCCCCGATTCTGTTGGACTGGTCGCCCCCCAAGTGGCGCACTTCAGCGAACCGCTGGCCCTGGCCTGCGGGCGTTCGCTGCCAGCCTATGACCTCATCTACGAAACCTACGGCCAACTGAACGCCACGGCGAGCAACGCGGTGCTGATCTGCCATGCCCTGTCCGGTCATCATCACGCCGCCGGTTTCCATTCTGTCGACGAGCGCAAGCCCGGCTGGTGGGACAGCTGCATCGGCCCCGGCAAGCCCATCGACACCACCCAGTTCTTTGTGGTCAGCCTGAACAACCTCGGCGGTTGCAACGGCTCCACCGGCCCCAGCAGCCTCAACCCGGAAACCGGCAAACCGTTCGGCGCCGACTTCCCGGTGCTCACCGTGGAAGACTGGGTGCACAGCCAGGCGCGCCTGGCCGATCTGCTCGGCATCAACCAGTGGGCGGCGGTGATCGGCGGCAGCCTGGGCGGCATGCAGGCGCTGCAGTGGACCATCACTTACCCGGATCGCGTGCGTCATTGCCTGGCAATCGCCTCGGCCCCCAAATTGTCGGCGCAGAACATCGCCTTCAACGAAGTGGCGCGCCAGGCGATCCTCACCGACCCCGAGTTCCACGGCGGCTCGTTCCAGGAAGCGGGCGTGATCCCCAAGCGCGGCTTGATGCTGGCGCGGATGGTCGGGCATATCACTTACCTGTCCGACGATTCCATGGGCGAGAAATTCGGCCGTGGCCTCAAGAGCGAAAAGCTCAACTACGACTTCCACAGCGTCGAGTTCCAGGTGGAAAGCTACCTGCGCTATCAGGGCGAGGAGTTCTCGGGGCGTTTCGACGCCAATACCTACCTGTTGATGACCAAGGCCCTGGACTATTTCGACCCGGCGGCCAGCTTTGATGACGACCTGGCGAAAACCTTCGAGCACGCCACGGCGAAGTTCTGCGTGATGTCGTTCACTACCGACTGGCGCTTCTCGCCCGCGCGCTCCCGTGAGCTGGTGGATGCCCTGATGGCCGCGCGCAAAGACGTCTGCTACCTGGAAATCGATGCACCACAAGGCCACGACGCCTTCCTGATCCCGATCCCGCGCTACCTGCAGGCGTTTCGCAACTACATGAACCGAATCACGCTTATATGAATTGCTTACGCTTTGGGAGAACGCCATGAGAGCCGACCTGGAAATCATCCAAGACTGGATCCCCGCCGGCAGCCGCGTGCTCGACCTCGGCTGCGGCGATGGCGAACTGCTGAGCTGGTTGCGCGACCACAAGCAAGTGACCGGCTATGGCCTGGAAAACGACCCGGATAACATCGCCCAGTGCGTGGCCAAGGGCATCAACGTGATCGAGCAGGACCTGGACAAGGGCCTGGGCAACTTTGCCAGCAACAGCTTCGATATCGTCGTCATGACCCAGGCCCTGCAAGCGGTGCACTACCCGGACCGGATCCTCGATGAAATGCTGCGCGTAGGTCGCCAATGCATCATCACCTTTCCCAATTTCGGGCACTGGCGCTGCCGCTGGTACCTGGCCACCAAGGGCCGCATGCCGGTGTCGGACTTCCTGCCATACACTTGGTACAACACGCCGAACATCCACTTCTGCACCTTCGAAGACTTCGAAGCACTGTGCGGCGAGCGCGAAGCCAAGGTGATCAACCGCCTGGCCGTCGATCAACAGCATCGCCACGGCTGGGCGAGTAAGCTATGGCCCAATTTGTTGGGTGAAATCGGAATTTACCGGGTCAGCAGCCCTGGCCTGACCGAACACAAGATTGCCGTCTAATCATTATCAAGAGGGACGATCATGAGTCGTTTGGCTATTTTTCTACTGACCGCATGCCTGGGCGCCAACGCCATGGCTGCGGACACTATCGACGCTAATCGCAAGAAAGACTTCGGTGACATCACCGTTCACTACAACACCTTTACCTCAAGCTTCCTGCCACCCGAAACCGCCCAGAAAGTCGGCGTGGTGCGCAGCAAGGAGAAGGGCTTGATCAATGTGACGGTGATCAAGGGCGTGACCCCGGTCGCGGCCCAGGTGACCGGTACCATCAAGGACCTGGGCGGCAAGAGCGAGATTCTCACGTTCAAGCAAATCGAAGAGAAAAGCGGGATCAGCTACCTTGCGCCCTACTCCGTGACGCTGCGGGAATACAAGACGTTTACCATCAACGTTGAAACGGGCGGCAAGGCCCACAGTTTCCAATTCAACCAAGAACTGTTTCCGGCCAACTGATGACTCTTACACAACTCGTACTGGCCAGCCATAACGCCGGCAAACTCAAAGAACTGCAGGCCATGCTCGGTGAGTCCGTGCAACTGTGCTCAATCGGCGAGTTCAGCCAGGTCGAGCCGGAAGAAACCGGCCTGTCATTTGTCGAGAACGCCATCCTCAAGGCCCGCAATGCCGCACGCATTTCAGGCCTGCCGGCGCTGGCGGATGACTCCGGCCTGGCCGTGGACTTCCTCGGCGGCGCGCCGGGCATCTACTCCGCGCGTTACGCCGGTGGCCAGGGCGATGCGGCCAATAACGCCAAGCTGCTCGAGGCCCTCAGGGATGTGCCGGACGCGATGCGTGGCGCGCAGTTCGTCTGCGTGCTGGCCCTGGTGCGGCATGCCGATGACCCGTTACCGATCCTTTGCGAAGGCCTGTGGCACGGGCGCATCCTGCATGCAGCCAGCGGTGACCACGGTTTTGGCTATGACCCGCTGTTCTGGGTGCCGGAGCGCAATGTCTCCAGCGCCGAGCTAAGCCCCGCCGACAAGAACCAGATCAGCCACCGCGCCCGTGCAATGGATCTGCTGCGCCAACGCCTGGGCCTGAAATGACCCACGACACTCCGGCGCTGCCGCTGATCCATGGCGGCGCGCAAACACCTCGGGCGAGCCTGCCGGTGCTGCCGCCCCTGGCGCTGTATATCCACATCCCGTGGTGCGTGCGCAAATGCCCTTATTGCGACTTCAACTCCCATACCGCAAGCCAAGTGCTACCAGAGGAAGAGTACGTAGACGCCCTGCTGGATGACCTCGACCAGGATCTGCACGCCGTTTACGGGCGGGAGCTGAGCTCGATCTTCTTTGGCGGCGGTACGCCCAGCCTGTTCAGCGCAGCGGCACTGGGCCGTCTGCTCAAGGGTGTGGAAGCCCGGATCCCGTTTGCCGGCGACATCGAGATCACTCTGGAGGCCAACCCCGGCACCTTCGAACAAGAGAAGTTCGTGGCGTACCGCAAGCTGGGGATCAACCGCCTGTCCATCGGCGTCCAGAGCTTCCAGCAGGAAAAACTCGAGGCGCTGGGCCGCATCCACAATGGTGACGAGGCGGTGCGCGCCGCCGGCATGGCGCGCCAGGCCGGGTTCGATAACTTCAACCTCGACCTGATGCACGGTTTGCCAAACCAGTCCCTGGACGACGCCCTGAGCGATCTGCGCCAAGCCATCGCACTCAAGCCCACGCATTTGTCGTGGTACCAGTTGACCCTGGAACCCAACACCGTGTTCTGGAACCAGCCGCCCGTGCTGCCGGAGGACGACACCCTGTGGGATATCCAGGAAGCCGGCCAGGCACTGCTCGCCGAACACGGTTACCGGCAATATGAAGTGTCGGCCTATGCCCAACCGGGCCGCCCGGCGCGGCATAACCTGAACTACTGGAGCTTCGGCGACTTTATCGGCATCGGCGCCGGCGCGCATGGCAAGCTCAGCCACTCGGACGGGCGCATCGTGCGTACCTGGAAGACCCGGGCGCCGAAGGACTACCTGAACCCGGCCAAACCCTTCCAGGCCGGCGCGAAGGAGCTGACCAACGAAGAGCTGCCCTTTGAGTTCCTGATGAACGCCCTGCGCCTTACCGAGGGTGTCGAAGCCAGACTCTACGCCGAGCGCACCGGCCTCGATCTGGCCAGTCTCGCTGAAGGCCGCCGCGAGGCAGAACAAAGTGGCTTAATGCAGGTCGAACCCTCACGCCTGGCGGCGACCGACCGCGGGCAACTCTTTCTCAATGACCTGTTGCAGACGTTTTTGAGCTGACGCTCTTAAGGAAATCGAATGGATTTGGTACTCGACCTGCTCGCCACCGTATCCCGCTGGAGCCGCAGCAACCTGTCGGAAATTTCACTGGCCCTCGTCGGCTGCTTGCTGGTGCTGTTCGGCGCCGACATCAAGGGCTGGGTCGAAGCGCGCCTGGGCAGCATCGCCGGCGCCTTGCGCGTTCCCTTGATGGCGCTGCTGTGCATGATTGGCAGCGGCGCGGCGTTGATTTACGCCACGCCGTGGATTGTGCGGGGGTTGAGCCAGTTCAATAACTACAGCCTGGCGCCGGTGTTGGTGGTGGTGCTGGTGTTGATTGGGGTAGTAGCTGACCGCCGCTGATCTCAAATCCAACACAAAACAACTGTGGGAGGGGCAAGCCCCTCCCACATTTTTTACCGCATTCCAAGTGGCTGGTTTGTCAGTCGACTTTCTCGAACTTCAAATCCCACACCCCATGCCCCAACCGCTCACCACGGCGTTCAAACTTGGTGATCGGACGCTCTGCCGGGCGCGGCACACATTTACCGTCTTCGGCCAGGTTGCGGTAGCCCGGAGCGACGTTCATCACTTCCAGCATGTATTCGGCATACGGTTCCCAGTCGGTGGCCATGTGCAGGATGCCGCCGACTTTCAGCTTGCTGCGCACCAGCTCGGCGAAGGACGCCTGGACGATGCGGCGCTTGTGGTGACGGGCTTTGTGCCAAGGGTCGGGGAAGAACAGCATCAGGCGGTCGAGGCTGTTGTCGGCGATGCAGCGGTTGAGCACTTCGATCGCGTCGCAGTCGTAGACCCGCAGGTTGGTAAGGCCCTGGGTCAGCACGCCGTTGAGCAGCGCGCCGACACCGGGACGGTGCACTTCCACGCCGATAAAGTCCTGGTCCGGCGCGGCAGCGGCCATTTCCAGCAGGGAGTGCCCCATGCCGAAGCCGATTTCCAGGGAGCGTGGCGCCGAGCGGCCGAACACCTGGTCGTAATCCACCGGCGCGTCGGCCAACGGCAACACGAACAGTGGCGTGCCTTGCTCCAGGCCTTTTTGCTGGCCTTCGGTCATGCGGCCGGCGCGCATCACAAAACTCTTGATGCGGCGATGCTTGGACTCGTCGCCTGCTTCCAGGGTGTTCGGCGTTTCGTTTGATTCAGTCATCAATGGCTCTTACTTGATCAGACCATCCAGCGGCGAAGAGGCGCTGGCGTAGAGTTTTTTCGGCATGCGCCCGGCGAGGTAGGCCAGGCGGCCCGCGACGATGGCGTGGTTCATGGCTTGCGCCATCATGATCGGTTGCTGGGCATGGGCGATGGCCGAGTTCATCAGCACCGCGTCGCAGCCCAGTTCCATGGCGATGGTTGCGTCGGAGGCAGTGCCCACGCCTGCATCCACCAGCACCGGGATCGTGGCTTCTTCGAGGATGATCTGCAGGTTGTAGGGGTTGCAGATCCCCAGGCCCGAACCGATCAGACCGGCCAGCGGCATCACTGCGATGCAGCCGATTTCTGCCAGTTGACGGGCAATGATCGGGTCATCACTGGTGTAGACCATCACGTCGAAGCCTTCCTTGACCAGGGTTTCGGCGGCCTTGAGGGTTTCGATCACGTTGGGGAACAGGGTTTTCTGGTCGGCCAGCACTTCCAGCTTTACCAGGTTGTGGCCATCGAGCAGCTCACGGGCCAGGCGGCAGGTGCGCACGGCTTCGATGGCGTCGTAGCAACCGGCGGTGTTCGGCAGGAAGGTATAGCGGTCCGGCGACAGCACTTCGAGCAGGTTTGGCTCGCCCTCGATCTGGCCGAGGTTGGTGCGGCGCACGGCGAAGGTCACGATTTCGGCACCCGAGGCTTCGATGGCCAGGCGGGTTTCTTCCATGTCGCGGTACTTGCCGGTACCGACCAGCAGACGGGACTGGTAGGTACGACCGGCCAGGACGAAAGGCTTGTCGCTACGAACGATGCTCATGGGAAATCCTCGTAATGGGGTGAGGTTCTGCAGAATTCGGGCAGGCGACTAGCCGCCGCCAATGGCGTGGACCACTTCGACCCGGTCACCGTCGCTGAGCGCGGTGCCTTCGTGCTGGCTGCGCGGGACGATATCCAGGTTGAGCTCCACTGCGACGCGACGCCCGGTCAGCTCCAGGCGGGTCAGCAGGGCCGCGACGGTTTCGCCGTCGGGCAGTTCAAAGGGTTCGCCGTTCAACTGAATGCGCATGCCACGGGCCGCCATCGTTTTTAGGGGCCAGCATTCTAGCCCGATTGGGGCCAGAAGGTCAGCTCCAAGCGTCAAGCGGTCACAGCTGCAGGCGCCAGGCGAACAGACCGAGGAAGAACCAACCGAGCAAGAAGGCCAGGCCGCCGAGCGGCGTGATGATGCCGAGTTTGCTGATGCCGGTCAGGGTCAGCACGTACAGGCTGCCGGAAAACAACAGGATACCGACCACGAACGAGATGCCGGCCCAAGTCACCAGGCGGCCCGGCAGGTGCGCGGCCAACAACGCGACGCCGAACAGGGCCAGGGTGTGCACAAGTTGGTAAGTCACGCCCGTGTGGAAGATCGCCAGGTATTCGGCGCTCAGGCGGTTTTTCAGGCCGTGAGCGGCGAAGGCGCCGAGGGCCACACCGGTGAAGCCGAAAAAGGCAGCCAGCATCAGAAAGCTACGCAGCATGAGGAACTCCAGTCAGACTCATCGGGCAGGGTCTGTATAATGGCCCGCTCAACGGGTTCGGCCAAGCCATCTCTATGCTGCGTCTCCTCTTCAAACGCTTTCTCAACGTCGTGAAATGGTTTGCCATCGGCAGTGTCTTGCTGGTGCTGCTGTTGCGTATCGTCCCGCCGCCGTTCACTGCGCTGATGGTGGAGCGCAAGATCGAATCCTGGTTCGACGGCGAGCCCATCGACCTGCAACGCACCTGGGTGCCGTGGGACGAGATTTCCGATGATCTCAAAGTCGCGGTGATGGCCGGTGAAGACCAGCGTTTCCCGCAGCATTGGGGCTTCGACTTCGGCGCAATCCAGGCGGCGATCCAGCACAACGAGCGCGGCGGTTCGATTCGCGGCGCCAGTACGTTGAGCCAACAGGTGTCGAAAAACCTGTTCCTGTGGGCCGGTCGCAGTTATCTGCGCAAGGGCCTGGAGGCGTGGTTTACCGGGTTGATCGAGGTGTTGTGGCCCAAGCAACGGATTCTTGAGGTGTACCTCAACAGCGTGGAATGGGATGAGGGCGTGTTTGGTGCCGAAGCGGCGGCGCGGCATCATTTTGGGGTGAGCGCCAAAGGGCTTTCGCGGCAGCAGGCAAGCTACTTGGCTGCCGTATTGCCGAACCCGCGCGTCTGGAGCGCCAGCCATCCAACCGCCTATGTGGCGCGGCGGGCGGCGTGGATTCGTCAACAGATGAGCCAGTTGGGTGGGGACGGTTATCTCGTGGAACTGAACAACTCCCGCAAAGCCCCCTGGTCGGACTGACACAACACACAAACAAATATGGGAGGGGCAAGCCCCTCCCACATTTCTGACCCAGTGTTACCCGCTGGGTTAAGCGGCGATCGACAGCTTCAACTTGTTCATCGCGCTTTTCTCAAGCTGACGAATGCGCTCGGCCGACACGTTGTACTTCTGGGCGAGGTCGTGCAGCGTGGCTTTTTCTTCCGCCAGCCAGCGCTGGTAAAGAATGTCACGGCTGCGGTCGTCCAGCACTTCCAGGGCTTCGTGCAGGTTGTGGTTGGAGTTGTCGCTCCAGTCGGCATCTTCCAGTTGACGCGCCGGGTCGTACCGGTGGTCTTCCAGGTAGTTGGCCGGCGATTGGAAGGCGCTGTCGTCGTCCGCTTCGGCGGCCGGGTCGAAGGCCATGTCATGGCCGGTCAGGCGACTTTCCATCTCGCGCACTTCGCGAGGCTCCACGCCAAGGCTTTCGGCCACGCGGTGGACTTCCTCATTGTTCAGCCACGCCAGGCGTTTCTTCTGGCTGCGCAGGTTGAAGAACAGTTTGCGCTGGGCCTTGGTGGTCGCCACTTTCACAATGCGCCAGTTGCGCAGGATGAACTCGTGGATTTCCGCCTTGATCCAGTGAACCGCGAACGACACCAGGCGCACACCCATTTCCGGGTTGAAGCGCTTGACCGCCTTCATCAGGCCGACGTTGCCTTCCTGGATCAGGTCAGCCTGGGCCAGGCCGTAGCCGCTATAGCTACGGGCGATATGTACGACAAAACGCAGGTGGGCGAGCACCATCTGCCGAGCCGCCCCCAAATCCTGCTCATAGTAGAGACTCTCGGCCAGTTCACGCTCCTGCTCGGGTGTCAGCAATGGAATGCTGTTGACCGTGTGCACATAGGCCTCCAGGTTCGCACCCGGGACCAAGGCATAAGCAGGTTGCAAAGAAGTGGTCATACGAAAAAACCTCCGACTCACATAACTCGTGCAGTTCAGCACTGCGAAAATTGACCTGGGAACCGTAGGACAAGTTCCCTAAACCGCTGATACGGTCAATACAAACGAAACCACATTAATCTGGCATTAACTACTTCGGCGCCAGCTCGCGTAAATGCCGTGCGACCGCAATCCAGGCACCGATATAACCCAACAATACCGCGCCAAGCAAGAGACTCAGACCATCGGCTACCGGCACACCGGCCAGGGCAAAATCGCTGCCGTACAAGCCGGCGAGCCCGACAACCGCGTCGTTCAACCAGTTCAGGCCAAAAGCCAGCACGGCCCAGGACAAAACCCCCGCACCCAAGCCATAAAGCGCGCCCATGTACAGAAAAGGCCGACGCACATAGCTGTCTGTGCCGCCGACCAGTTTAATCACTTCTATCTCGGTGCGGCGGTTTTCAATATGAAGACGAATGGTATTACCTATCACCAAAAGTAATGCAGACACCAACAATACGGTCAGGCCAAACACAAAGCGGTCACCCAGCTTGAGGATGGCGGCCAGACGCTCTACCCAGACTAGGTCAAGTTGCGCCTGTTGCACCTTGGGCATCTCCGCGAGTTTTTGTCGCAGGGCTTCCAGCGCCGTTTTGTCGACCTCGTTCGGCGTCACCAGCACCACGCCCGGCAGCGGGTTCTGCGGCAGTTCCTTGAGCGCCTCGCCCAGGCCGGACTGCTGCTGGAACTCCTCAAGGGCCTGGTCGCGGCTGACGTACTCGGCATCCGCCACGCCCGGCATGTTCTTGATGTCGTCGCGCAGCGCCTCGCCTTGCTGGGGGCTGGCGTCGAGGTTGAGGTACAACGAAATCTGCGCCGCGCGCTGCCAGGAACCGCCCAGGCGCTCGACATTATTGAGCAGCAGCGACAAGCCCATCGGCAGGCTCAAGGCCACGGCCATTACCAGGCAGGTGAAAAAGCTGCCGATCGGCTGCTTGCCCAGACGGCGCAGGCTGTCGAGCAGGCTGGCGCGATGGCTTTCGATCCAGGCGCGCAGCAGGGTGCCGAAGTCCGGACCGTCATCGTCGTCATGCTTTTTCTTTTTCGGTTGCGGGTCGGCCGGTTTCGGCGCCACGCGTTCGGATACTTTAGGGCTGCGTGTAGCACTCATACTCCGGCCTCCCCGTCACCGATCAGGCGACCGCGTTGCAGGGTCAGCATGCGGTGACGCATGCGGGCGATCAACGCCAGGTCGTGACTGGCGATGAGTACGCTGGTGCCCAGGCGGTTGATGTCTTCGAACACCCCCATGATCTCGGCCGCCAGACGCGGGTCGAGGTTACCGGTGGGCTCGTCCGCCAGCAGCAAGGCCGGGCGGTGGACGATGGCGCGGGCAATGCCGACGCGCTGTTGCTGGCCGGTGGACAGATCGCCAGGGTAGAGGTCGGTCTTGTCCGACAGCGCGACACGCTCCAGCGCCGAATCCACGCGCTTGATGATTTCGGCCTTGGACAGCCCCAGGATCTGCAACGGCAACGCAACGTTATTGAACACGGTGCGATCGAACAGCAACTGGTGGTTCTGGAACACCACGCCGATCTGACGGCGCAGGAACGGAATCTGCGCATTGCTGATGGTGGCCAGGTCCTGGCCTGCCAGCAGCAGTTTGCCAGTGGTTGGGCGTTCCATGGCCAGCAGCAGGCGCAACAGGGTACTTTTGCCGGCGCCGGAATGACCGGTCACGAACAAGAACTCGCCGCGACGCACTCGAAAGCTCAGCTCATGCAAGCCCACATGCCCGTTGGCATAGCGTTTACCGACCTGTTCGAATCGAATCATGAACGCTCCCGCTCGGCAAACAGTGCCTGTACAAAGGGTTCGGCTTCAAAGGTGCGCAGGTCGTCGATGCCTTCACCGACACCGATATAACGAATCGGCAACCCGAACTGTTTGGCCAGGGCGAAGATCACGCCGCCTTTGGCCGTGCCGTCGAGCTTAGTCAAGGCCAGGCCGGTCAGTTGCACCGTCTGGTTGAATTGCTTGGCCTGGCTGATGGCGTTCTGGCCGGTGCCGGCGTCGAGCACCAGCAGCACCTCGTGGGGGGCGTCGGCGTCGAGCTTGCCGATCACGCGGCGCACTTTCTTCAGTTCTTCCATCAAATTGTCTTTGGTGTGCAGGCGACCGGCGGTGTCGGCGATCAGCACGTCGATGTTGCGCGCCTTGGCGGCTTGCACGGCATCGAAGATCACCGAAGCGGAGTCGGCACCCGTGTGCTGGGCGATCACCGGAATCTTGTTGCGCTCGCCCCAGACTTGCAGTTGCTCCACGGCAGCCGCGCGGAAGGTGTCGCCGGCGGCAAGCATGACTTTCTTGCCCTCACCCTGCAGCTTCTTGGCCAATTTGCCGATGGTGGTGGTCTTGCCGGCGCCGTTGACGCCCACCACCAGGATCACGAACGGCTTGTTCGGGGTGATTACCAGCGGTGCTTCAACAGGCTTGAGCATCGCCGCCAGCTCGGCCTGCAAGGATTTGTACAGCGCGTCGGCATCGGTCAACTGCTTGCGCGCGACCTTCTGGGTCAGGCTCTGGATGATCACGGCGGTAGCTTCCACGCCCACGTCAGCGGTGAGCAGGCGCGTTTCGATGTCTTCCAGCAGTTCGTCATCAATGACTTTTTTGCCGAGGAACAGGCTGGCCATGCCTTCGCCGATGCTGGCGCTGGTCTTGCTCAGGCCTTGCTTGAGGCGGGCGAAGAAGCCGGTTTTGCTGGTTTCGGTGGCTGGTGTGACAGGGGCCGGCTCGATAACCGCGGGTGCGGCGACCAGGGGTGCAGGCATGTCGACCACCGGCGGCGCTTGAACCACAACGTCTTCTACCGGCGCCGATTCAATCACCGCAGGAATCGGCGGCACCACGTGCTCGGCCTGCACATCCTCAACCAATGCCACCGGCTCTTCGGCCACCGGCAGTTCCGGCCACGGCTTGTGCTCGAGCTCCGGCTCGGCCTCGACGACCGGCTGCAACACCGGTTCAACTATCGGCAACAACACCGGCGGCGGCGTTTCAGCAAGCGGTTCGGCTTCTATTAGGGGTTCGGGGATCGGTTCGGCTTGAACCTGCGGCTGTTCGACGACGGTTTCCTGCGGCTTTTTGCGCAGCCATCCGAACAGGCCTTTCTTCTCGCCAGCCGCAGCTGGGGTCTTCTTGTCGTCGTTGGAACCAAACATGGAGACGGCTATCTCAAGGTAGCGACGCGCCAGGGGGCGCGTCGGTAAATAAAATACGATGCGTAACAGACTGTTTTTTAGCCAGCTCGTTCATGCGCAACATTTTGTAAGGCCTAAATAGGGCCTCAACAAGACTGCCGCAGTGGCCGTCCGTAAATCCGACCAGTATCCTAGCACCTCCTCGCCCGCCGACGCTAAGACCAAGCGGGCAGCCCAACAGGTTAAAAAACGAATGAATGCTCTAGCCCGCCGCGCCGCAGGCCTGCTGCTCAGCACAGTTTGTCTGCCCCTTTCAGCTCTGGCTGCCGACCCACAACCCACCCATGAATTCACCCTGGACAACGGCCTCAAGGTCGTCGTGCGCGAAGATCATCGCGCGCCGGTGGTGGTTTCCCAGGTGTGGTACAAGGTCGGCTCGAGCTACGAAACCCCGGGCCAGACCGGTTTGTCCCACGCCCTGGAGCACATGATGTTCAAGGGCAGCGCCAAAGTCGGCCCAGGCGAAGCCTCGCTGATCCTGCGCGATCTGGGCGCGGAAGAGAACGCGTTCACCAGTGACGACTACACCGCCTACTACCAAGTGCTGGCCCGCGACCGCCTGGGCGTGGCCTTTGAACTCGAAGCCGACCGCATGGCCAGCCTGCGCCTGCCGGCCGACGAGTTCAGCCGCGAAATCGAGGTGATTAAAGAAGAACGCCGCCTGCGCACCGACGACAACCCGATGTCCAAGGCCTACGAGCGCTTCAAGGCCATGGCGTTCCCGGCCAGCGGCTACCACACGCCGACCATCGGCTGGATGGCCGACCTGGATCGCATGAAGGTCGAAGAGCTGCGCCACTGGTACCAATCCTGGTACGTGCCGAACAACGCCACCCTGGTGGTGGTCGGCGATGTGACCCCGGACGAGGTGAAAACCCTGGCCCAGCGCTACTTCGGCCCGATCCCCAAGCGTGACGTACCGCCCGCCAAGATTCCGATGGAGCTGGCCGAACCCGGCGAGCGCCTGCTGACGATGCACGTGCAAACCCAACTGCCGAGCGTATTCCTGGGTTTCAACGTCCCCGGCCTGGCCACCGCCGAAGACAAGCGCTCGGTGCAGGCCCTGCGCCTGATCTCGGCGCTGCTGGACGGCGGCTACAGCGCGCGCATCTCCGAGCAGTTGGAGCGCGGTGAAGAGCTGGTCTCCGCCGCCTCCACCAACTACGACGCCTATACCCGCGGCGACACTCTGTTCATGCTGAGCGCCACCCCCAACCAGCAGAAGAAAAAGACCATCGCCCAAGCCGAAGCCGGCCTGTGGCGTCTGCTGGAAGAACTCAAGGCCAAGCCACCGACCGCCGAAGAACTGGAGCGTATCCGCGCCCAGGTGATTGCCGGCCTGGTCTACCAGCGCGACTCGATCACCAGCCAGGCCACGGCCATCGGCTCCCTGGAAACCGTCGGCCTGTCCTGGAAGCTGATGGACTCTGAGCTGGCCGACCTGCAAAGCGTGACCCCGGAAGATATCCAGAAGGCCGCACGCACCTATTTCACCCGCGAACGTCTGAGCGTCGCCCATGTTCTGCCCGAGGAGACCGCTCATGAGTGATCGCAAAAGCCTGATCCTGCCCGGCCTGATCGCCGTCACCCTGGCGGCGGCGAGCGCCGTGTATGTCCTGCGCCCCAACGAATCCATGGCCAGCCAGGCGCTGGACAAGGCTCAATCGGCGAGCAAGCTGCAATCCCTGGCGGAGCTGGACGGCAAGGCGCCGACCAACCGCAAGCTCGACGTGCAAACCTGGACCACCGCCGAAGGCGCCAAGGTGCTGTTCGTCGAAGCCCATGAACTGCCGATGTTCGACATGCGCATCCTGTTCGCCGCCGGTAGCAGCCAGGACGGCAATGTGCCGGGCCTGGCACTGATGACCAACGCCATGCTCAATGAAGGGGTACCGGGCAAGGATGTCAGCCAGATCGCCAGTGGTTTTGAGGGCCTGGGGGCCGACTTCGGCAATGGCGCCTACCGCGACATGGCGCTGGTGTCCCTGCGCAGCTTGAGCGCAAGCGACAAGCGCGATGCGGCCCTGACGCTGTTTGACGAGGTCATCGGCAAGCCGACCTTCCCGGCCGACTCCCTGGCCCGCATCAAGAACCAGATCCTCGCCGGCTTCGACTACCAGAAGCAGAACCCCGGCAAACTGGCGAACCTGGAGCTGTTCAAACGCCTGTACGGCGATCACCCTTACGCGCACCCAAGCGAAGGCACGCCTGACAGTGTGCCGAAGATCGCCCTGGCGCAGTTGCAGGGCTTCCATGCCAAGGCATATGCCGCCGGTAACGCGGTGATTGCGGTGGTCGGTGACCTGACCCGCGCCGAAGCCGAAGCGATGACGGCCAAGGTCTCTGCGTCACTGCCCAAAGGCCCGGCCCTGGCGAAGATCGCCCAGCCGACCGAGCCGAAAGCCGGCCTGAGCCACATCGAGTTTCCGTCCAAGCAAACCCACCTGCTGTTCGCCCAACTGGGCATCGACCGCGCCGACCCGGACTACGCCGCCTTGTCCCTGGGCAACCAGATCCTCGGCGGCGGCGGCTTCGGCACCCGGTTGATGAGCGAAGTGCGCGAAAAACGCGGCCTGACCTACGGCGTATACTCCGGCTTTTCGCCAATGCAGGTGCGTGGCCCGTTCATGATCAACCTGCAGACTCGCGCCGAAATGAGTGGCGGCACCCTGCGCCTGGTCGAACAAGTGCTGGCCGACTACCTCAAGACCGGCCCGACCCAGAAAGAACTGGATGACGCCAAGCGCGAGCTGGCCGGCAGCTTCCCGCTGTCGACCGCGAGCAACGCCGATATCGTCGGCCAACTGGGCGCCATGGGTTTCTACAACCTGCCGCTGAGCTATCTGGAAGATTTCATGAAACAATCCCAGGCCCTGACCGTAGAGCAGGTCAAGGCTGCCTTGAACAAACACTTGAGCGCCGACAAGATGGTCATCGTGACCGCCGGCCCGACGATTGCGCAAAAGCCACTACCGCCCCCCACTGATAAACCCGCCGAGCAGCCGCTCGGGGTTCCGGAGCATTAATGGCCAGTTCATCTCGCCCGAAAAAACCTGTCCACAACGTACACAACGGTGTGGGCCAATTGCGCATCATTGGCGGTGAATGGGGCAGCCGCAAGCTGAGCTTCCCCGACGTCGTGGGCCTGCGCCCGACACCGGATCGCGTGCGTGAAACGCTGTTCAACTGGCTCGCACCGTATATCGGCGGAGCCAAGGTGCTGGACCCGTTCGCCGGCAGTGGCGCACTGTTCCTGGAAGCGCTGTCCCGTGGCGCGGCCCAGGCCCAGGCGCTGGATGCCAGCAATGTCGCGGTGTCCAGCCTCAAGGAACACTTGGGCACCCTGCGCTGCACCAATGGCCAGGTACAAACCGCCGACGCCCTGCGCTACCTCGAAACCCAGGCAGCCAGTGCGTACGACGTGGTGTTCCTCGACCCGCCGTTCAACCAGAACCTGCTGCCAACCGTCTGTGCGCTGCTGGAAGAGCGCCAGTGGCTGGCGCCGGATGCGTGGGTCTACACTGAAAGCGAGACCGCGCCGTCTACCCTGGGCTTGCCGGGGACGTGGCGCCTGCACCGGGAGCAGAAGTCAGGGCGGGTGTATTACGCGCTGTGGCATCGGTTGATTGAGGGTTGATCGCGATTGGGCCGTTGTGACCACAGAGACTTGCATGAACCCCTGCTCTGAAAAATTCAAGCCCGCCTTCGGCCTCGGCAACCCCCACCTGCAAACCTTGTGGGGGCCGCTGTGGCGCCCCACGACCCATATCGAGCGCCAGCGCGAACGCTTGTGGCTGGAAGACGGCGACTTTCTCGATCTTGACTGGCATGGCCCTCACGACGCACAAGCGCCGTTGGTGCTGGTGCTGCACGGCCTGACCGGTTCCTCCAATTCGCCGTATGTCGCCGGCCTGCAAAAAGTCCTCGGTGCTCACGGCTGGGCCAGCGTGGCGCTGAACTGGCGTGGCTGCTCCGGCGAGCCGAACCTGTTGGCCCGCAGCTATCACTCGGGTGCCAGCGAAGACTTGGCGGCAACGATTGCCCATCTGCGCGCCAAGCGGCCGTTGGCGCCGTTGTATGCCGTGGGCTATTCCCTGGGCGGCAATGTGCTGCTCAAGCATTTGGGTGAAACCGGCGAAACGTCCGGGCTGCAAGGCGCGGCGGCGGTGTCGGTGCCGTTTCGCCTGGACCAATGCGCAGACCGCATCGGGCTGGGGTTTTCACGGGTGTATCAGAAGCATTTCATGCGCGAGATGCTGGCGTATATCCGCGTCAAGCAGCGCCAGTTTCTGCAGGATGGCCGGGAAGACGGGCTGAAAACCCTGCAAGCGCTGGGCTCCTTGGAGAAGATGCGCACGTTCTGGGATTTCGACGGTCGGGTGACCGCCCCGCTACACGGTTTTTTGAGTGCCGAGGACTATTACCGCCAGGCGTCGAGCCGCTATTACCTGGGCGCTATCCGCACGCCGACGCTGATTATCCAGGCGGCCGATGACCCGTTTGTGTTTGCGCACAGCTTGCCCGAGGCCAGTGAGTTGTCGGCGTGCATTGAGTTTGAGTTGCTGGCGAAGGGTGGGCATGTCGGGTTTGTGGAAGGCTCCTTGAAGCGCCCCGGCTATTACCTGGAGCGCCGCATCCCACAATGGCTGCTGACACAACACGGATAGAAATGTGTTTACACCTCAGAAAGCTCAGTCGCCTGTAGCGATCGCCCGCGCAGGCTCAGTAATCCACTCGCTCCAAGACCCCGCATATAACTTGCCCAACGGATATCCCGCCAGACTCAGCGCAAACAGGTTATGGCAGGCCGTCACCCCGGAACCGCAATACGCCACCAGTTCCTCCGGCGAGCGCCCCTGCAATTGCGCGGCAAACCGCTGCTGGAGCTGATCGGCCGGCAGGAAGCGGCCGTCGCTGCCAAGATTTTCGTTGAACGCCGCACATTGCGCACCGGGGATATGCCCGGCAATCGGGTCGATGGGCTCCACTTCGCCGCGAAAACGCGCGGGTGCACGCGCGTCGATCAAGGTCATGCCCGGTTGGCCCAGGCGTTTTTGCAGGTGTTCGGCGTCCAACAGCAGGTGATTATCCGGCTTGCCGACAAAGGTCCCCGGCTCGATCGTCGGCGCATCCAGGCTCAATGGGAACCCGGCGCTGTGCCAGGCCTTGAGGCCGCCATCCAGGATAAACACGCCATCGCGCTTGCCCAGCCAGGCCAGCAACCACCATGCACGGGCGGCATAAGCGCCAGGACCGTCGTCGTACAGCACCACATCGGTATCGGCGCTGATCCCCCAGGCCCGCAGTTGCCTGGCAAAGGTATCCGGCTCCGGCAACGGATGACGACCGGTCACCCCCTTGATCACCGGCCCACTGAGATGGCGCTCCAAGTCGGCATACTGCGCGCCGTCGATATGCCCTTCGGCATAACTGCAGCGTCCGTAATCCGGGTCTTCGAGGGCAAAGCGGCAATCGAGGATCACCAAGCCGCCGGTCTCGCGACGCTCGGCCATTGACTGCGGGTTGATCAGTTGGGCAAGCGGCATGACGAACTCCTGCGAATGCATGGGGGAAAGGTCTACTTCACTTCTTCCAATGCCTGGTTCAACGGCACGTAAAACTCTTTGAACAGCGCATCCACCGCCTCTTTGGCCTGGGGCGTGACAAAACCCGCCTCCAGCACCAGGACTTGATACACACCGCGTTTGATCGCTTCAGCGCTCAAGTGGGCGGAGTTTTCATTGGTGGTGCACAGAAATCGCACCCAGGAGGTGAGGATGATCCAGGCATTGAGCGTCAGGGCTTCGGTTTGCACCGGGTCCATGTTGAGGATGCCGGCATCGACAAATCCCTGATAAATGGCGCCGCCCTGGACCAGGCAACGCTGGGAAAAACGCCGGTAGCCGGTGGCCAGTTCCGGGTCGCTTTCCAGCAAATGTTCGAGGTCACGGTGCAGGAAACGGTAACGCCACATGCCGGCCAGCACAGCTTGCAGGTAAAAACGCTTGTCCTCCACGACCATCCCGCGTCCCTGCGGTGGGCGCAGAAAACTGTCTACCAGCGCTTCGTATTCACGAAACAGCACGGCGATGATCGCCTGCTTGTTGGGGAAGTGGTAGTACAGGTTGCCCGGTGAAATTTCCATGTGAGCGGCGATATGGTTGGTGCTGACACTGCGCTCGCCCTGCTGGTTAAAAAGCTCCAGGCTGGTTTGCACAATGCGTTCGCTGGTCTTTACTCGTGGTGCCATAAGGGAATCAGCTTCTGTACACGTGATTGAGCATCTTACGGCCTATCCTTGCCAGGATAAATCTGGATGTTGCTGCAATGTTATTTGACAATTTAGAGCAATGACTCTAAAAACTCAGGCAGACCAATAACAATCGGTGCCGCGCCATGTCTGCCAACGTTGCCTATCTGCAAGATTCCCAGGCGCTGGATCACCTCCAGGCCCAGTTCGACGCCCAACGTCGCGCCTATGCGGCCAACCCGATGCCACCGGCCGGGCAGCGCCTGCAATGGCTCAAGGCCCTGCGCGACCTGCTCAGCGGCGAACGCCAGGCACTGATCAACGCCATCAGCCAGGATTTCAGCCACCGCAGCGCGGACGAAACCCTGTTCGCCGAACTGATGCCCAGCCTGCACGGCATCCACTACGCCAGCAAACACCTCAAGGGCTGGATGAAACCTTCCCGCCGTGCGGTAGGCCTTGCCTTCCAGCCCGCCTCAGCCAAAGTCATTTACCAACCGTTGGGCGTGATCGGTGTGATCGTGCCATGGAACTACCCGCTGTACCTGGCCATCGGGCCATTGGTCGGCGCATTGGCGGCGGGCAACCGGGTGATGCTCAAGCTCAGCGAGTCCACCCCCGCCACCGGTGAACTGCTTAAAACGCTGCTGGCGAAGATCTTCCCCGAAGACCTGGTCTGCGTGGTGCTGGGCGAAGCCGAGGTGGGCATGGCGTTTTCCAAGCTGCGCTTCGACCACCTGCTGTTCACCGGCGCCACCAGCATCGGCAAGCATGTAATGCGTGCGGCGGCCGAACACCTCACACCGGTCACCCTGGAGTTGGGGGGCAAATCGCCAGCCATTGTTTCCGCTGACGTGCCGCTCAAGGACGCCGCCGAACGCATCGCTTTCGGCAAAGCCTTGAATGCCGGACAAACCTGCGTGGCGCCGGACTACGTGCTGGTGCCGGAAGACCGCGTCGAGGGGTTTATCGAGGCCTACAGCAAAGCGGTTCGCGGGTTTTATCCGACGCTGGCCGATAACCCGGACTACACGGCGATCATCAACGAGCGGCAGTTGGCGCGGCTTAACAGTTACATCAAGGACGCCACCGACAAGGGCGCCACCCTGATTGCGCTGTACGAACAGGGCCAGGCGCGGCGGATGGCTCATAGCCTGTTGCTCAATGTCAGCGACGACATGACGGTGATGCAGGATGAAATCTTTGGTCCCGTGCTGCCGATCGTGCCCTATCGCGGTATCGACCAGGCGTTTGCCTACATCAACCAGCGCCCTCGCCCACTGGCCCTGTATTACTTCGGCTACAACAAGGGCGAACAGAACCGCGTGCTCCACGAAACCCATTCCGGCGGCGTATGCCTGAACGACACGCTGCTGCACGTGGCCCAGGACGACATGCCGTTTGGCGGCATAGGCCCTTCGGGCATGGGCCACTACCACGGCCATGAAGGCTTCCTGACCTTCAGCAAGGCCAAGGGTGTGCTGGTGAAACAGCGCTTGAACGCCGCCAGGTTGATCTACCCGCCCTACGGTAAATCCATTCAGAAGCTGATCCAGAAGTTGTTCGTTCGCTGATACCGCCACCCATGGGACAACAATAACAATGAACCCTAGCCTGACTGAAACACCTGCGCTGTCGCGGCGCGGCGTCTTGAAAATCGGCCTGTGCGCCAGCGCCTTCCTGGCCACCGCCGGGTTGGGCGCCAGCCTCAGCGGCTGCTCCAGCAGCACGCCGGCCAACGGCTTCGCCCTGCTGCGCAGCAGTGATCTGCCCTTTTTACGTGCGGTGATCCCGGTATTGCTGGAAGGCGTGGCCAGCGCCCAGCAAATCGCCAATGGCGTCGAAGACACCCTCAAAAAGCTCGACTTCAGCCTGAAACACCTGTCGCCGGAGATGTTCAAGCTCACCCAGCAATTGTTCGACGTATTGAGTATGGGCATCACCCGCGGCCCGTTGACCGGTATCTGGGGCAGTTGGGAAAACGCCGACAGCGAGCAGATCCGCAACTTCCTGCACCGCTGGGAGAACAGCTACCTGAACCTGCTGCGCATGGGCCAGGGCTCGCTGCTCAAACTGGTGATCATGGCATGGTACTTCCAACCGGCGTCCTGGGCCCATTGCGGCTACCCCGGCCCGCCGAAGATCTGATCCGCATCCTCCAATAAAAACAAGAGACGACCCTGATGCCCGTACCCGATCTGTTTCGCGAAGGCCTGGCCCGTGGCTGGAAAACCCACAACGGCGCCGCCCTAGACAACGACCTGACCCTGGAAGCCGACGTCGCCATCATCGGCAGCGGCGCGGGTGGCGGTACCACCGCCGAGATCCTCAGCGCCGCCGGCTACAAGGTGCTGCTGATCGAAGAAGGCCCGCTCAAAACCAGCAGCGATTTCAAGCTGCTCGAAGACGAGGCCTACACCAGCCTGTACCAGGAAGGCATCGGCCGCATGAGCAAGGACGGCGCGATCACCATCCTGCAAGGCCGGGCGGTGGGCGGCACCACGCTGATCAACTGGACCTCCAGCTTCCGCACCCCGGACGCGACCCTCGCCCACTGGGCCAGCGAATACGCAGTGAAAGGCCACAGCAGTGCCGAGATGGCGCCGTGGTTCGAGAAGATGGAACAACGTCTGGGCATCGCGCCCTGGGCGATACCGCCAAACGCCAACAACGACGTCATCCGCAAAGGCTGCGAACAACTGGGCTACAGCTGGCACGTGATCCCGCGCAATGTGCGTGGCTGCTTCAACCTGGGCTATTGCGGCATGGGTTGCCCGGTCAATGCCAAGCAATCGATGCTGGTGACCACCATCCCGTCCACCCTGGAGAAAGGCGGCGAGCTGCTGTATCTGGCTCGCGCCGAACGCCTGAACTACAGCGGCGACCGCATCGGCAGCCTGGAATGCCTGGCGATGGATGCCCGTTGCGTGGCGCCCACCGGACGCAAGATCACCGTGAAGGCCAAACACTACGTGCTCTCGGGCGGCGGCATCAACAGCCCGGCATTGCTGATGCGCTCGGACGCGCCCGACCCGCATTCGCGGCTGGGCAAGCGTACCTTTTTGCACTTGGTGAATTTTTCCGCCGCGCTGTTCGACGAGGTGATCAACCCGTTCTACGGCGCGCCGCAGTCGATCTACTCCGACCACTTCCAATGGCAGGACGGCACCACCGGCAAAATGTCCTACAAGCTTGAGGCGCCCCCCTTGCATCCGGCCTTGGCCAGCACCTTGCTGGGGGGCTACGGCACGCAAAACGCCCTGGACATGAGCCAATTGCCCAACACCCACGCGATGCTCGCCCTGCTGCGCGACGGCTTTCACCCCGACAGCCCGGGCGGCAACGTGGAACTGCGCGGCGACGGCACGCCGGTGCTCGACTATCAGGTCTCGCCGTACGCCTGGGACGGCTTGCGCCGGGCCTTTCACAGCATGGCCGAGATCCAGTTCGCGGCGGGCGCCAAGTCCGTCAAACCGCTGCACCACGATGCGCGTTATGTCACAACCCTGGCCGAAGCCCGCACGTTGATCGACGGTTTGAACCTGGAACTGCACCGCACCTGCCTGGGCAGCGCCCATGTAATGGGCGGTTGCGCCATGGGTGAAGACCCGAAAAACGCAGTGGCCGACAGCCTCGGTCGTCATCACCAATTGCGTAACCTGTCGATCCACGATGGCTCGCTATTCCCCACCAGCATTGGGGCCAACCCGCAATTATCGGTCTACGGGTTGACCGCACAACTGGCCGATGCATTGGCCGAACGTCTGAAAACAGCGTGAAAAAACGTTCGATACGCGGCCTCTATCTACATAAGTCGACTTGGCCGACCGGGATGGCTGCGATACCATCCGGTTCCCCAACGGACTCCGCCAGGACGACGCGATGAACCGAGTGTTGTACCCAGGTACCTTCGACCCGATTACCAAAGGCCATGGCGATCTGGTCGAACGCGCCTCTCGCTTGTTCGACCATGTGATCATCGCGGTCGCGGCCAGCCCCAAGAAAAACCCGCTGTTTCCCCTGGAACAGCGTGTGGAGCTGGCGCGAGAGGTCACCAAGCACCTGCCTAACGTAGAAGTGGTGGGTTTTTCGACTCTGCTGGCGCATTTTGCCAAGGAGCAGAACGCCAACGTGTTCCTGCGTGGCCTGCGCGCGGTCTCGGACTTCGAATACGAATTCCAACTGGCCAACATGAACCGCCAACTGGCACCGGACGTCGAGAGCCTGTTTCTCACGCCGTCTGAGCGTTATTCGTTCATTTCCTCGACGTTGGTCCGTGAAATTGCCGCTCTGGGCGGAGATATCACCAAGTTCGTGCACCCTGCCGTGGCGGATGCGCTGACGCTGCGCTTCAAGAAGTAAGACCGCTTAATCGGCGCCTGCTCGCACTGCGGGCGCCAATGCGGCACAATTGCACGCATTAGTTTTCAGATGCCTTGGCCGAGTGCCCTGGCAGGAGTTTCCATGTCCCTGATCATCACCGACGACTGCATCAATTGCGACGTCTGCGAACCCGAGTGCCCGAACGCTGCTATTTCTCAAGGTGAGGAGATCTACGTGATCGATCCCAACCTGTGCACCCAGTGTGTCGGCCACTATGACGAACCTCAGTGCCAGCAGGTGTGCCCGGTGGATTGCATTCCGTTGGATGAAGCCCATCCTGAGACGCAAGAGCAATTGATGGAGAAGTACCGGAAGATTACCGGTAAGGCTTGAGGCTCTTGGGTGCCTGTAAGGGCCTCATCGGGAGCAAGTCGATATCAGCCATTACCCAATAATCAGCTCTGGCACCTGGGGCAAAACACACTCGCCCGCTGCCCCAGCACCACATTGCGCAACTCTGTCCCGCAGACCTTGCACGCCTCGCCTCCCCGGCCGTAGACGAACAGTTCCTGCTGGAAGTACCCCGGCTGCCCGTCGCCGCCGATAAAGTCCCGCAACGTGGTCCCGCCACGCTCGATAGCCGCCGCCAGGATGCGCTTGATCTCGATCGCCAGCTTCAAATAACGCCCGCGTGAAATACCGCCGGCCGCGCGACGCGGGTCGATTCCGGCCGCAAACAGCGCTTCCGTCGCATAGATATTGCCCACGCCCACGACCACCGCGTTGTCCATGATGAACGGCTTCACCGCCATCGACTTGCCGCGGGACAACTGGAACAAGCGCTCGCCATCGAACAGGTCGGTCAACGGCTCCGGCCCCAGGCGAATCAGCAACTCGTGGTTGTGCGGGTCCTGGCTCCAGAGCATCGCGCCGAAGCGTCGAGGGTCGGTGTAACGCAGGCTCAGGCCCGATTCCAACTCGATGTCCACATGTTCATGCTTGGCGGCCGGCATGCCGGTCTCCACCAGGCGCAGGTTGCCCGACATGCCCAGGTGGCTGATGAGGGTGCCGACTTCGGCGTTGATCAGCAGGTACTTGGCGCGTCGTTCCACCAGCACGATGCGCTGCCCGGACAGGCGCACATCCAGGTCTTCCGGGATCGGCCAGCGCAGGCGTCGCTCACGCACCACCACACGGCTGACGCGCTGGCCTTCCAGGTGCGGCGCGATGCCCCGACGGGTGGTTTCGACTTCTGGCAACTCGGGCATGCGTACCTCTTGAAGGAAGGGTCAGTGCGCGCCCAGTTCGCGGATCGACAACTTCATGCTCTCGAAGTCGTAGTCCGACAGGCCCACGTAATCCAGCACCAGAGGGCCGACGGTTTCCCATTCGTGATCGACCGCCTGGTTGCCCAACACCCGATAGGATGAGCAGATGTGCTCGGCCATCTTCAGGATCGCCAACAGGTTTTTCAGCTGGGGATTGCGCGTCGATTCATCGCTGAAAATTGCCAGGGCGTTATGGTGGTTGGCGATGGCGTCGGTCACATGTTCAGGCAGGCGCCAGGATTTGGCCGTGTAGTAACCGACCACGGCGTGGTTGGTGTTGAAGGCATTGTTTTCAGTGTCGACCACGCGGCAGTCGGGGCCGGCATTGGCGTAAGCCTCTTCCAGCACCGCCATGTAGTCGGGGAAACGCTTGAGCATCAACGGCACGCCACAATCGTGGAACAACCCCAGGGCGTAGGCCTCGTCCACGGCCTGGGAGCCCGTGCGCTTGGCCAGCGTAAGGCAGGTCATGGCCACATCCTGGGCGGTGTCCCAAAAGCGGTTGAGGGTGACGATGGTGTCGTCGCTCATCTCGCCCTTGATCGACAAGGCATTGATCAGGTTGATGATCGAACGACTGCCCAGCAGGTTCACCGCACGCTGGATCGAGGCGATCTTGTTGCTCAGCCCGTAATACGACGAATTGACGATCTTGAGCAACGCGCCGGACAAGCCGGGATCCTGGGAGATCAACCGCGCGATCACTTCCAGGTCCGGGTCGGGCATGTACTGCTCCATCTGCAAATCCACCATGATTTGCGGCTGAGGCGGCACGCTGATGCCCTGAAGGGCCTGCTGGATCTGTTCGGCGGAAAGCTCTTGGGACATAAGTACACACTCTGGGCTAGGCGGGGATTCTAACCCCTAAGCAAAGCTGACCGACACCTCAAATACCGGATTGGACGCGGACCCAGTGTGGGAGCCGGGCTTGCCTGCGATAGCATCAACACCGTACGTCAGATACACCGCAGCGCCCGCATCGCAGGCAAGCCAGCTCCCACATGAACCATGCCGCAACAGGTATACTCCCGCTCTTTTTTCCGGAGCGACGTCATGTCCCTGCCAAGCCTGCGTCTCAAAGCCAACGCCGATCGTCGTTTGCGCAACGGCCACCTGTGGGTCTACAGCAACGAAATCGATGTGGCCGCCACCCCACTCCACGGCTTCCAGGCAGGCGACCAGGCCATCCTCGAAGCAGCCGGCGGCAAGACCCTGGGCATCGTGGCCATGAGCCCGAACAACCTGATCTGCGCGCGCCTGCTGTCGCGCGACATCAAGTTGCCGCTGGACAAGTCGCTGCTGGTACACCGCCTCAACGTCGCCCTGTCCCTGCGTGACCGGCTGTTCGACAAGCCGTTCTACCGCCTGGTCTACGGTGATTCCGACCTGCTGCCGGGCCTGGTGGTCGACCGTTTCGGCGACATCCTGGTGGTACAGATCGCCTCGGCGACCATGGAAGCGCATAAAGACGACGTGATCGCGGCCCTGACCCAAGTGCTCAAGCCGAGCGGCATCCTGTTCAAGAACGACTCCGCCGCGCGCGACGCCGAAGGCCTCAACCGCTACGTCGAAACCGTCTTCGGCCTGGTGCCGGAGTGGGTCGGGCTGGAAGAAAACGGCGTGCAATTCGAAGCCCCGGTGATCCAGGGCCAAAAGACCGGCTGGTTCTACGACCACCGCATGAACCGTGCCCGCCTGGCGCCGTATGCCAAAGGCAAACGCGTACTCGACCTGTACAGCTACATCGGCGGCTGGGGCGTGCAAGCCGCCGCCTTCGGCGCCAGTGAAGTGTTCTGCGTCGACGCCTCGGCCTTTGCCCTCGATGGCGTCGAGCGCAACGCCGCGCTGAACGGCGTGGCCGAGAAGATGACCTGCATCGAAGGCGACGTGTTTGAAGCGTTGAAAGAACTCAAGGCCAGCGAAGAACGCTTCGACGTGATCGTTGCCGACCCACCGGCCTTCATCAAACGCAAAAAAGACATGAAGAACGGCGAAGGCGCCTACCGCCGCCTGAACGAGCAAGCCATGCGCCTGCTCAGCAAGGACGGCATCCTGGTCAGCGCCTCGTGCTCCATGCACCTGCCGGAAGACGACCTGCAGAACATCCTGCTCACCAGCGCCCGTCACCTGGACCGCAATATCCAGATGCTGGAGCGCGGCGGCCAGGGCCCGGACCATCCGGTGCACCCGGCGATTGTAGAGACGCGGTATATCAAGAGCATTACGTGCCGGTTGTTGCCTAACAGCTGATAGAAAGAGCCCCGCAGGAACACTCAGCGAGTATTCCTACGGGGCTTTCAGCCATTTCCCACCGCAGCGTCCGTTGACTTCCCCTACCGCCAAATCGATCCTCTTCTTCCCTCACGGACAGAGTGATCCTGATGCCTGGCAACGCGGTTACATCAAGCAAATCATCTTTTATCGCGCTTTTGATGACCATGACCCTGCTCGCGGTATTCCCGCTCGACGTGGTCCTACCGTCTTTCCCGGCCCTCGCCGGTCACTTTCGCAATACACCCTCCGATATCGCCCAGTCCGTCAGTATTTTCGCCATCGGCTTGGCTGTCTCATTGCTGCTGATCGGGCCTTTGTCCGACATGTTTGGCCGCAAGAAACTGCTGCTGGCGGGCGTGGCTTTGTCGGCGGTGGGGGCAACGGGCTGCCTGCTGGCCCCGGACTTCAACTGGTTTCTTGGCTTTCGCGTGGTCCAGGCGATGGGGTGCGGGGCGTTTGCCTTGTCCCAGGCGCTGATCCAGGACCTGTTTGCCGGGCGCGAATTGGAGCGGATACGCATCTGGATGACCACCGCCGGCGGGATCTTCATCTCCAGTTCGCCGCTGATGGGCACGTGGCTTCAGCTGTATGGGGGCTGGCAGGCGAGTTTCTATGTCTTCATCGCGCTGGCGACAGGGGTCTGGGTCTGGTCCGCACGGCTGCTGCACGATTCGCGCAGCCACCATCGAACATCAGCACGGCAGTTTTTCAGCGGCTATTGGAAGCTGTTTTCCGATTTCCGCTTTGTCGCCTACTGGCTGATTTCCGCGCTGGCGTTCGCCTGCCATTTTTCCTTTATCGTAATGTCGCCACTGATCCTCATGGAACACCTGAACCTGTCGGCCTACCAGTTTGCCTGGGCGCTGCTGTTGTACGGCGCGGCCTACGTGTTGGGCGGCGTGGTCGCCAGTATTCTGCATCGCAAGATAGACGCAGACACACAGATCAATACCGGCCTATGGCTGATCGCCTTTTCGGGGCTGGTGATGTTGGGTCTGGCGTGGCAATGGGGCTTGTCCGTTGCCACCGTATTGATCCCCATGCTGATCTGCACCGCCGGCACGACCATCTGCCGCCCCATCGCCAACTCCAAGGCCATGACACTTCATCCTCAGCTCGCCGGCACAGCGACCTCCGCCGGCAGCTTGTTGATTTTCATGTGCGGGGGCCTGATCAGCCTGGTAACAACGCTGGTAACCAAAAACCTGACCAGCGCCCTAGCCCTGTGTTTTTTAGTGCTGAGTGCTGCCGGGCTCGTCTTGAATGCGTTGATCAGGCGGCGTTCACACACGGTGTAAATGCTGTCTTTTAGCTAATCATCTCGCCGACCATGCCAATCTCAATAAATTTTTCCTTAAAAAACTCATATAAAAAACCATTAACATTAAGAAGTTAGCTTAGCCATCTACCCCGTCGGAAAAAAGCCACATTTTTACAAGAAGCATCCCACACCACCTTGAATTGACCTTCGCAACAAGACACCTATTATTTGGATTGCCACTCGACGCAGATTGGCAATTACAAAATAGCGAAGGAGCACCATCATGAAAAAGGTCACTCTTGAGCAAACCGCAGCCCAACATCACGCAATGATGTTGAATACTTCAAAATAAGTACCGATAAAGCCGAACGCTGAGCAGCGACAGCGCTGCTCAGCCGAGGCTCTGTGGCACGCGATCAAGGAGTGACTCAATGCGCATAAACCCTTATGTTTTTCTATTACCAAAACCACCCAAACTTATTGTTTGGAACTATAAGTCACACGAACAATTCGAGATTGATAGCGCTCATGCCAACCGCCTTTTTGAGATCATCGAATGTCCTTCATTAATAGACAAGACAAACCAACTGGACCAGGATCTTTTCAACACCGCGATTTTGCTCGATACACCCAGTGAATCTGAAACATGGCGATGGGATGACCTTTCAAAAATCTTCCACATCGGCACCAAAGACCTCGCCCCCTCGGATCTCCCCCAGACGACCCAAGAGTGGGCGCAGCACTACATTGCTCAATGCCAAGAGACAATGAGCCGTCCGCGACCACCGGGTCATCGACTTGCCAATCTAGGGTTCGAAAATATGTTGCCCCTCCCATGTCCATGGAGCAATGACGTGTTTGATACAAACGCAAGCCTGAAACAAAGCCTCATAAACCGAAAAACATGCCGCACGTTCGAAAAATCAAGCATCGAGCTGCCGGTGGTTTCGGATCTTCTTTACCTGGCACTTGGTTATCTATCGGAGCGAGAGAGTGACGCTAACGAATTAGTACCTTCCATGTTTCGGGCACGAAGAAGTAGTCCCTCGGGAGGTGGATTGAATTGCAGCGAAGGATACTTATACGCCAACAACGTTCGAGGACTGGACCCAGGATTCTATTACTACCACCCTCAAAAACATGCGCTGAAAATGTTAAGCCGGACTCAGGAACCGCTGGGTGCACTCTTACAAGGCCAGCACTTTGCCAATGATTTACCTTTTGGAGTTTTTATAACGTCAAGACTCGACAAGATGTGGTGGAAATACCCTCACTCCCAGGCATATAGAGTCTCGTTGCTTGACGCAGGACACATCTCACAAACATTACAATTAGGTGCAACATCACTAGGTTTAAAAACCTGGTTGACCGCTGCATTAAGCGAACAAAAAATCGAAAAGACACTCGCTCTCCATGACTTATCAGAGCAAGTATTTCTTTTTTTTGGGGCAGGCGTGAGTAATGGAGAAGAAAACTGCCAGGCATTAATAGATTTATTAGAATGCCAGTCATCAAGCGGTGGAACCTAAAATGCCAACATACTCTACGTCAAACCGATCACGCCCTTTAAAAGCGGAGACTGTTTCCCGTTTTGTACTTATTACAAATATCTCTTTAATTAGCTTTTTCCCTCTCAATATATTACTGCCCTCATTCCCGGCGCTGGCCACGGAGTTCAACGTCCCCCTTGCTGACGTCGCGATCGCGATCAGCTTGTTCACATTGGTCTTCTCCATCTCCCAACTCATTACCGGCCCCCTCTCGGATAAATGGGGCCGCAAGGAGGTGCTGCTTGGCTGCATCACGCTATCAATCCTGGGTGCGATAGGCTGCGCACTGGCGACGGATTACCTGAGCTTTCTGCTGTTTCGCTCAGTCCAGGCCATGGGTTGCGGTTTCTTCGTATTGGGACACGCGCTGGTGGAGGACCTGTTCGAGGAGCAGGACCGAGCCCGGGTGCGCCTCTATTACATGACCCTGAGCGGTTCCTTTGTGGCCCTGTCACCGCTGATCGGCTCTTGGCTGCAAACGACGTTCGATTGGCAAGGCAGCTTCTACGGCTTCGTCTTGATGGCGCTGGGTATGTTGATCCATGCGTTTTGCATCCTGCCGTCCAAATCCGCCAGCCCGGAGCACGCATCGGTATCGATCATCAGCACACTCAAAGCCGTGGCCGCCAATCGAGACTTCCTGCGCTACTGGTGGATCGCCGCGCTGGTGTTCGCCTGTTATTTCGCCCTGATCAGCGTGACACCCTTGATCTTCATGGACGCACTCAAGCTCTCCGAATACCAATACGCGCTGGTGCTGATGGTATACGGCGTGGCGTACCTGCTCGGCGGCGTGGCGGCATCGTATTGGCAGAAACGTATTTCGCTGTCCCGGCAAATCAACATCGGCCTCGGCTTGCTCTGTGTCGCCGGCATGCTGTTAGCGCTGATCCTGAGCCTGGATGCCATCACCACCGTCACCTTGCTGATCCCGATGCTGATCAGCGCCCTCGCCGTCACGCTGGTTCGCCCTGCCGCCATTTCTGCGGCGATGCTGTTGTTTTCCAGCCGCGCGGGCACGGCGGCATCGGCAGGAAACAGCATTATGTTCCTCACCGCCGCTGTCAGCAGCGCGGCACTGGCCCAGGCGGGCGATCATCTGCTGCTGACTATCGCCCTCAGTTTCATCGGGTTCAGCCTGTGGGGGCTGGTGACCAATCGCCGAGCAGGCCGCGACTAACGCTCCCGAATGACCGGAGTGAGCAACATGTCACTGGATTCCAATTGCAGGTAACGCGGCTTGGCCAACGAGACTTTGCCTGCACGGATGTCGTGGATCAGCGTTTCAGTGTCGATGGCTCCGTCCGGCAGCTGCGTCCACAGCAGCGGGCCGCGATCGCTCCATTGGCCTTTATTGTCCTGCACGAAAATGCGCGGGGGCTTGAAGTCGTGACGGTAGCTTGTGCGCGGCACTGCCAGCACTTCGGGCCGGCCATCCTCATCAAGGTCGACAGCCCACAGCACACAGCCGGGCTCGCATGCCGAGTCAGTGTCCAGGCTGAGTTCGGCGAACTGTTCGCTGCCTTTGGGCTGCGGTCCGATCCACTCCAGTTCGGGCGTGGGCCGCTGGGCGCGTTCCTTTTCGTACTGTTCGCTGAAACTCAGCGACGTGTCGTCCATGCGCTCGCGCAAGGCCCGGCGTGATTCCGGGTCCAGAATGCGCTCCTGATCCAGATCGGCCTGCAACTTCGCGTATGCCTCCTGGCCCGCCTTCTCCAAGCCAAACCGCAGGTTGTGCGCATCGAACGCTTCAGCCTTGGTGCGCCCGTCAAGCAAACGCCGGACCTGGTCGTCGACGCTCAGGCGCACCGGGTCCAGAAGCGGCGTGTTGATCAATACCACCAGCCCACAAAACAACAACGCCAAGGCCGGGTTGGTCACCCGCAAGTTGCCCAGCCAGACCGGCGAGCGCAGGGCGACCGCCCACACCGCCGCCAGGCCGTACAAGCCACACAACACTGCCAGCGCCAGCGCGATGAAGCGCAGTGGCGACAAGGCGTATTGCTCGACCCGCAGCCAGCTTGAGTAAAACGCCAATGCGGCGAGTATCGGCAGGCACAGCAGGCTCAACTCGATAAAGTGCGTCAACCATTTGGGATACGGTCGAGGCTGGACGCCATCCTGGAACACGCCGTTGAGCAGGAACAATTGCGCACCGGCCAACACCAGCAGAATCGGAGTGGAATAGCCCGTGGCCCAAATCCGTGCCAGCCCGGTGAACGGCAAGGTCAAGGTAAACAACACACTGATCAGCGCAATCAACGGCAATAACAAGCCACAGGCGCTTAACAACATGCCACGCATCTGGCCGATGACTTTCTCGCTGCGCGCCGCGAAATACATTCCCAGGGCGAACAGCAGCGGCAGGCTGAAACTCAGGAACAGCTTGCTCCAGAAGTGATGCTCGAAAAACTCGATGCCCAGCATCAGAAACAGCTGGCCCCAGAGTTTGAGCAACAGCATGAATACCGCCACCAGAATCAGCGCGTACAGCACAATAAACACGCTGCTCCAGGCCTGCAGGAACAACGCCTCATAGCGCCAGCGCTCGCCTTTGGTGGCAGGCCAGACGAACAGAAAGGTAGCGCAGACATAACTCAACACCAGCAGGCTGATCACCCAGGAGTTGATCGCCCAGCGGGGATTGCCCTCAGGATCAAGGCCCTGGCAGACCCATAGCGTCATACCGCCCATCAGTACGGTGAACGCCAGCGTAGGCAGCAATGAACGCCAATGTCGGGCTTTCTCGCCGAGCAACTGCAACGCGGTACCGCCGACCAGCACCACGGTGCCGATGACAAAAAACAGCGTCTCGCTCAGGCGATGCAACTGGCCGGCGTAATAAAAGACGATTCCCTGGATCAGGCCGATCAGCAGGTAGAACCCTAGAAAACGGTGAATAACGGGCATTCCAATTCCTTTGGAGCGAGGTGAGTGCAAAGGGCCGCCAGTCTAAACAAAGCCGGCCGCCCTGAGTATTGCCCCATTCCCTCCAGCCGCCAGCGGTGTAGAATCGGCCCTATTCATCGCCAGTCATCCCCGGCGGGTTTATGAGCTCAAGGCCCAAGCGTGCGGCGATCCCGCGACGCGAGCGGCAACTTCCGGACACACGGCTATTTCTGAGTGTTCCAGACGTCAATAGAAGCTCACTCCCCAGTAGTACCTGATTAGTAGTTACCTGATTAGCCGCCCGGAGTGCTCCATGCCAGATTACCGCTCGAAAACATCCACCCATGGCCGCAACATGGCCGGCGCGCGCGCACTGTGGCGTGCCACGGGGATGAAAGATGACGACTTCAAGAAGCCGATCATCGCGATTGCCAATTCGTTCACCCAGTTCGTACCCGGCCACGTCCACCTCAAGGACCTGGGCCAACTGGTCGCCCGCGAAATCGAACGCGCCGGCGGCGTAGCCAAGGAATTCAACACCATCGCCGTGGACGACGGCATCGCCATGGGCCATGACGGCATGCTGTATTCGCTGCCGAGCCGCGAGATCATCGCCGACTCCGTGGAGTACATGGTCAACGCCCACTGCGCCGACGCCATCGTCTGCATCTCCAACTGCGACAAGATCACCCCCGGCATGCTGATGGCCGCTCTGCGCCTGAACATTCCGGTGATCTTCGTCTCCGGCGGCCCGATGGAAGCCGGCAAGACCAAGCTCGCCTCCCACGGCCTCGACCTGGTCGATGCCATGGTCATCGCCGCCGATTCCAGCGCGTCCGACGAGAAGGTCGCGGAATACGAGCGCAGCGCCTGCCCGACCTGCGGTTCGTGCTCCGGCATGTTCACCGCCAACTCGATGAACTGCCTGGTGGAAGCCCTGGGGCTCGCCTTGCCGGGCAACGGTTCCACCCTGGCCACCCACAGCGACCGCGAGCAACTGTTCCTGCAGGCCGGTCGCACCATCGTCGAGCTGTGCAAGCGTTACTACGGTGAGAACGATGAGTCGGTGTTGCCGCGCAACATCGCCAACTTCAAGGCGTTCGAAAACGCCATGACCCTGGACATCGCCATGGGCGGTTCCACCAACACCATCCTGCACTTGCTGGCCGCTGCCCAGGAAGCCGAGATCGATTTCGACCTGCGCGACATCGACCGCCTGTCCCGTCACGTACCGCAACTGTGCAAGGTCGCGCCGAACATCCAGAAGTACCACATGGAAGACGTGCACCGCGCCGGCGGGATCTTCTCGATCCTGGGCTCCCTGGCCCGTGGCGGGCTGCTGCACACCGACCTGCCGACCGTGCACAGCACGTCCCTGGCCGAAGGCATCGCCAAGTGGGACATCACCCAGACAGACGACGAAGCCGTGCACACCTTCTTCAAGGCAGGCCCGGCCGGCATCCCGACCCAGACCGCCTTCAGCCAGTCGACGCGTTGGGACACCCTGGACGCCGACCGTGAAAACGGCTGCATCCGCAGTGTTGAACACGCGTATTCCAAGGAAGGCGGCCTGGCCGTGCTGTACGGCAACATCGCCCTTGACGGCTGCGTGGTCAAAACCGCCGGTGTGGATGAATCCATCCACGTCTTCGAAGGCCGCGCCAAGATCTACGAAAGCCAGGACAGCTCGGTACGCGGCATCCTCGCCGACGAAGTGAAAGAAGGCGACATCGTGATCATCCGCTACGAAGGCCCGAAAGGCGGCCCGGGTATGCAGGAGATGCTATACCCGACGTCTTACCTCAAATCCAAAGGCCTGGGCAAAGCCTGCGCCCTGCTCACCGACGGCCGCTTCTCCGGCGGCACCTCGGGCCTGTCCATCGGCCACGCCTCGCCCGAAGCCGCAGCCGGCGGCGCGATTGGCCTGGTGCAGGACGGCGACAAGGTGCTGATCGACATTCCGAACCGCTCGATCAACCTGTTGATCAGCGATGAAGAACTGGCGGCCCGCCGCGTTGAGCAAGACAAGAAGGGTTGGAAACCGGTGGAAAAACGTCCACGTAAAGTCACCACCGCCTTGAAGGCTTACGCGTTGTTGGCCACCAGCGCCGACAAAGGTGCGGTACGTAACAAGGCGATGCTTGACGGTCTGTAAACCGCGCCCATAAAAAATGCCCCGCCAAGTGCGGGGCATTTTTTTGCTTGAAGCAAATCTCCAAAACACTGGAGATCAAAATGTGGGAGCTGGCTTGCCTGTGATAAGGGCGACTCGGTCTTACTGGATGTCCTCCGGCTTGACGATCACCCAGTTCTTGTCCGCTGTCACCGGCAAGCCTTCCTTGGCCTGCGCCGCCGCGTGCTTGGCCATCATGCCGTTGAGTTGGGTCATGTACTTGTCCTTGCGGTTGATCCACAAGTGAATGCCGCCCTTGGCCACGTCCACATCGTGGAACAGCATGTAGCCGTCGCTGGTCGGCGTGTCGCCGCCGACGATCACCGGTTTTTTCCATTCATCGATGTAGGTGAGGATTGCCGCGTGCTTGCCGGCCATCCAGGTCGCGGGGGTCCACAGGTAGGGGGTGAGCTCCAGGCCGAGGTTGGCCTTCTCGTCATACTTGCCGGCAGCGATCTGTTTGCGGGCGGTAGTCAGCTCGCCGGTCTTGCGGTCCTTGAGCAGGGTGGTCACACCGATCACGTTCTCGGGTTTGACGTTGTAGCCGTACTTCGGATCCGCCGCGACCATGCGCACCAGTTCTTCCGAAGCGGCGGTCATCACGTACACCTCGATGCCGTTTTCCATCAGCTTGTTGTACAGCTCGGCCTGGCCGGTGAAGACTTTCGGCGGCTGCACCTCGGACTTCTTCACCGCGTCGCCTTCAAAATAGGTGACGGGAACGGGCTTGCCGGAGGCCATCAGCTCATCGACCTGGACCTTGAGTTCCTTGAGGGTGAAACCGGAAAACACTTGGGCGACCCATGGGTAGCAGACCATATCGTCCACTTCGCACAGACGATAGTAGTAGCTGAACAAGCTCTCCTTATGGTCGGCGGTGTCTTTGAACGGTATCAGTTTGAGCGATGGGTCAAGGCTTTCGCGGGTGATCAGACCCTTGTTTTCCATGTACGGCAGCAAGGACTCTTCAAGGTCGTAGCGGTAGCTGGTGTTGTCCATGTCGAACACCGCGAAGTTACCCTTGTTGGCGTTGGCGGCGATCATTTCGTTGAGTTGCTTGGCGGCGGGCGCCGGCCAGTGTTTCAACTCGGTGGCGGCAAACGCCTGGCTGGCGAGCCCCAGGCAAAGTGCGGCGGATACCAGTAGTTTCGGCGCGAGCTTCATAGGCGTTGTCTCCCTGAGTTAAAGACATCGACGCTAACAAATCCCTGTGACAGTTCCCGTGTCGAGCACGACGGTACACGTCCTGATCCCGCCAGCGGCATACGCCTGAGCGTCAACCACTTATTCCAAAAACGACAGTCGACATTCCATATCGGTATTAAATCATTATATTTCAAGCTGTTAGGCTTCCCGGTTCGCAATCGCAGTCTCATGCGATGGGCTGCCTTCTCAACGGAGCTTCAATGAATCTGCCCCTGATTCTCAACTTACTGGTGTTCGCGGCCCTGCTGTTGGGCCTGGCACAAACTCGCCGCACGAACTGGAGCCTGGCCAAGAAGGTTTTGTTCGCTCTGGTCCTGGGCGTGGCGTTCGGTGTGGCGCTGCACAGCATTTACGGTGCCGGCAATCCGGTACTCAAGGCCTCCATCGGCTGGTTCGACCTGGTCGGCAATGGCTACGTGCAGTTGCTGCAAATGATCGTGATCCCGCTGGTATTCGCCTCGATCCTCAGCGCCGTGGCGCGCCTGCATAACGCGGCGTCCCTGGGCAAGATCAGCTTCCTGACCATTGGCACCTTGCTGTTCACCACCGCGATAGCGGCGTTGATTGGTATCGGCCTGACCAACCTGTTCGGCCTCACCGCCGAAGGCCTGGTGGCCGGCACCCAGGAAATGGCACGCCTGCAAGTGATCCAGAGTGACTACGCGGGCAAGGTCGCCGACCTGAATATCCCGCAGTTGCTGCTCTCGTTCGTGCCGGCCAACCCGTTTGCCGACCTGGCCCGGGCCAAGCCGACGTCGATCATCAGCGTAGTGATTTTCGCCGCGTTCCTGGGGGTCGCCGCGCTGCAACTGCTCAAGGATGACGTGGAAAAAGGCCAGAAGGTGCTCAACGCCATCGACACCCTGCAAGCCTGGGTGATGCGCCTGGTGCGCCTGGTGATGAAGCTGACCCCGTACGGAGTACTGGCGCTGATGACCAAAGTGGTCGCCGGTTCCAACCTGCAGGACATCATCAAGCTCGGCAGTTTTGTGCTGGTGTCGTACCTGGCTTTGGGCCTGATGTTCGTGGTGCACGGTTTGCTGCTGTCGTTGGCCGGGGTCAACCCGTTGCGGTTTTTCCATAAGGTCTGGCCGGTGCTGACCTTTGCCTTCACCAGCCGCTCCAGCGCGGCGGCGATTCCGCTGAGCATCGAAGCGCAAACCCGTCGCCTGGGCATCCCGCAATCCATCGCCGGCTTCGCCGCCTCGTTTGGCGCGACCATCGGCCAGAACGGCTGCGCCGGGCTCTACCCAGCCATGTTGGCGGTGATGGTGGCGCCGACCGTGGGCATCAACCCGCTGGACCCGCTGTGGATCGCGACCCTGGTGGCGATCGTGACCTTGAGTTCGGCCGGTGTGGCGGGCGTGGGCGGTGGTGCGACCTTTGCCGCGCTGATCGTACTGCCGGCGATGGGCTTGCCGGTGTCACTGGTGGCGCTGCTGATTTCCGTGGAACCGCTGATCGATATGGGCCGCACGGCGTTGAACGTGAACGGTTCGATGACGGCGGGGGCGATTACCAGCCAGATCATGGGGCAGACGGATAAGGCGTTGTTGGAGGCGGATGAGCACGCGGAGTTGGCGCAGGCTTAACGTAATAAGCTAGCAGGGACCTCAGTCCCTGCTAGCTCAAACGATCAGCAGCTTTTCGGTAAACCTCATCACGCTCACGTTTATCCACAGCCACGACAAACACCGTGATCTCCTGATCAATGACTTGATACACCAACCGATAGCCGCTGCTGCGAAGCTTGTTTTTGTAGCAATCGGGCAAGCCGTGCAGACGGCTGGCTTCAATACGTGGATTGATCAGGATCTCGACCAGCTTCTTTTTAAACTGCTGACGAACGGTATCGCCCAGTTTGTGCCATTCCTTCAAAGCCCGCGCATCGAAATCCAGTTCATAGGTCATCCAGTGAGACCTTCACCCGCTGCGGCGCAGACAGCCGTTCCCGAACTGTTGCCAACAATGCCTCATCATCTTCAGTCATGAGAACAGGCTTGAAAGGTAACTGGCCGCGTTCTGCCACGTACTGCAAGGCTTGACGCATTAATTCCGATGGGGTGACGCCGAGCTTTTCCAACTCGTGATAAGCACGAGCCTTAAGGTCGTCGTCGATACGTACGTTGATAGAGGCCATGGGGTAGCCCTCACTGTAAAGACATCAGTCATTACAGTGGCGCATGAAGGTTTCTTTTGCAAGTCTGACTTATCTGGTGCCAGTCAGGCCTTTTCCCAAAGCTCAAAGTTGTACGCCGGCTTGTCCCCTTCAGCCGGATTCACAACATTCGACACCAGCTTCCACTGGTTCGCATCAAACGCCGGAAACCAAGCATCCCCTTCCGGGCTCAGCGCCACTCGCGTCAAATACAGGCGATCTGCCTGTTCCAGCCCCTGCGCATACAACTGCGCACCGCCGATCAGCATCAGCTCATCCACGCCCTGCGCCAGCGCCCAGGCTTCGGCCCGTTCCACTGCCGCTTCCAGTGACGGAAAAACTTCCGCACCTTCCAGGCTCAGATCGGTCTGACGGCTGACCACAATGTTCAAGCGTCCCGGCAACGGTCGGCCCAGGGAGTCCCAGGTCTTGCGCCCCATGATGATCGGCTTGCCGAGCGTAGTGGCCTTGAAATATTTGAAGTCCCCCGGCAAATGCCAGGGCATGCTGTTGTCGACGCCGATCACACGGTTTTCACCGAGGGCTGCGATCAGGCTTAAAGGGAGAGTTTTTTTCATGGCGACGAGAATACCAGAGCCCCGCGCAGCTTTCCCCAACAGGGTGCACAGCGGTTATGCTCCAATCTCATTAGCTCAACAGGACGGCGCGTGACTGCACTGACCCCCCTGCACAGACTCTGGCTGACAGAAACCGTGCGCCTGCGTGAAGAACACGCCGGCGCCTTGGAAGACCAGGAAGCCAACCGTCTGGCCCGCAAGGCCGGCGGCGACCTGCCGACGCGCATTCAGCACCGCGCCTTGCACCTGGCCGAACGCGACGGTCTGAGCACCGCCCTCACCCATTGGCTGCAAGGCGCGCGCCTGGCGCTTGTGGTGCTGGCGATTGTCGCCATCATCAGTGGCGCCGGCCTGGCTTTGGCCGCGCTCGGCAACGGCCTGGCCCCGGTGAATGTGTTCTGGGCCCTGGGCAGCCTGCTCGGCTTGAACCTGATCCTGCTGCTCAGTTGGGTCATGGGCCTGCTGTTTACCGGCGAACACAGCGCCAGCCTCGGTCGCCTGTGGTTGTGGCTCAGCGAAAAACTCGCCCGCGACGCCAAGGCCGCGCAACTGGCGCCGGCGTTATTGCTGTTGTTGCAGCGCCAGAAACTCAATCGCTGGGCCGTCGGCGTACTGGTCAACGGCCTGTGGTTGCTGGCGTTGCTCAGCGCGCTGGTGGTCCTGCTGATGCTGCTCGCCACAAGGCGCTACGGCTTCGTGTGGGAAACCACCATTCTTGGTGCCGACACTTTTGTCGCCGTCACCCAGGCCCTCGGCACGCTGCCTGGGTTGTTCGGCTTCAACGTGCCGACAGTCGAGATGATCCGCGCCAGCGGCGACTCGGCATTGAATATCGAAAACGCCCGCCAAGCCTGGGCCGCCTGGCTGGTGGGCGTGTTGCTGGTCTACGGCCTGCTGCCACGACTGCTCCTCGCCCTGCTGTGCCTGTGGCGCTGGAAACGCGGGCGCGCCGCATTGCGCCTGGACCTTAACCTGCCCGGCTACAGCCCGTTGCGCGAACGCCTGATGCCGAGCAGCGAACGCCTCGGCGTCAACGACGCCGCACCGGAACAACTGCACCAGGTCAGCGGTGGTGTGAACGAACTGCAAAGCGACGGCGCGCTGGTGGTGGCCATCGAACTGGACGATCAACGGCCCTGGCCGCCCAAATTGCCCGGCACCGTAAAAGACGCCGGTATTCTCGACAGCCGCGAATCGCGCCACAAACTGCTGGAGCAACTCACGCGCTTCCCGCCCGCGCGCCTGGCCATTGCCTGCGACCCGCGCCGCTCGCCGGATCGCGGCAGCCTGGCGCTGATCGCCGAACTGGCGCGCAGTGCCGCGGCCACCCGCGTGTGGTTGCTGCAAGCGCCACCGGGCCAGGCGCTGAACGCCGAGCGCCTGGGCGATTGGCACACCGCGCTGCAACAGTTGGAGCTGCCGTTTGCCGACTGTGCGCCGCTGAACTGGCTGGAGACCGGTCATGACTAAGCCGCTGAAACTCGCCGTGGTCGGCCACACCAATGTGGGCAAGACCTCGCTGCTGCGCACCCTGACCCGCGATGTGGGCTTCGGCGAAGTCTCCCATCGTCCCAGCACCACGCGACACGTGGAAGGCGCGCGCCTGTCGGTGGAGGGCGAAGCCCTGCTGGAGCTGTACGACACGCCCGGCCTGGAAGACGCCATTGCCCTGCTCGACTACCTGGAACGCCTCGACCGCCCCGGCGAACGCCTGGACGGCCCGGCGCGCCTGGCACGTTTTCTTGAAGGCAGCGAAGCACGCCAGCGTTTCGAGCAGGAAGCCAAGGTGCTGCGCCAACTGCTGGCCTGCGACGCCGGCCTGTATGTGATCGACGCCCGCGAACCGGTGCTGGCCAAGTACCGCGACGAGTTGCAAGTGCTGGCCAGTTGCGGCAAACCGCTGCTGCCGGTGCTCAACTTCGTCAGCAGCAACGATCACCGCGAGCCGCACTGGCGCGAAGCCCTGGCCCGCCTCGGCTTGCATGCGCTGGTGCGTTTTGACAGCGTCGCGCCGCCCGAAGACGGCGAACGTCGCCTGTATGAAAGCCTCGCCTTGTTGCTGGAAACCGCACGGCCGCAACTGGAACGTTTGATTGTGGATCAAGAGGCCCAGCGTCAGGCCCGCCAGCAAAGCGCCGCGCGGTTGATCGCCGAGCTGTTGATCGACTGCGCCGCGTGCCGACGCAGCGTGTTCACTGAAGATGAGCCGCAAGCCATCAGCGAGTTGCGCAAGGCCGTGCGCCAGCGCGAACAAAAATGCGTGGAGGCGTTGCTCAAGCTGTTCGGCTTTCGTGCGCAGGACGCCGCCGCCAGTGATCTACCGCTGCTCGACGGCCGCTGGGGCGATGACCTGTTCAACCCGGAAACCCTCAAGCAACTCGGCGTGCGCGTGGGCGGTGGGATCGCCGCAGGCGCGGCCGCCGGTGCCGGTGTGGACTTGTTGGTCGGCGGGCTGACCCTCGGCGCTGCCGCCCTCGCCGGCGCCATCGCCGGGGGTGCGCTGCAAACCGCGCGCAGTTATGGCAGCCGTCTGCTGGGCAAAATCAAAGGCCAGCGCGAACTCACCGTGGACGACAGCGTGCTGCGCCTGCTCGCCCTGCGCCAACGCCAGTTGCTCAAGGCCCTGAACCTGCGCGGCCATGCCGCGATGCACAGCATCAAGGTCGATACGCCCCAGGACAAAACCTGGCGCGAAGGCAAGTTGCCGGACGCGCTGCACAAGGCCCGCGCCCATCCGCAATGGTCGTCCCTCAATCCTCACGTCAAACTGAGCCAGGCAGAGCGTCAGGAACAGGTTGAAGCCCTCGCTCAGCGCCTCGACGACACCTGAGCTGCCAGCACCTGGCGGGCCTTGGCCTTGAGCATTGCCAGGTCAAGCAGCGGCACATGCCTGTGTTTGGCCTGCTCGTCCCAATGGCGCATGCGCAGGCTGATCCGACAGAGCGGGTCCTGCTCGAAGACACGCGCTTCTTCGGCGCTCATCACACCGCCCTGATAACCCAAGGTTCGGCGGCTGGCTTCGCTCAGGCGCGCGTAGTAGTCCGGCTGACTGAACGTCAGGTAACGCTTGGCCTGCACATGGTATTCCACCAGTTTGGCCATGCGTTCACTGAAGCCCGCACGCCGTAGATAGTCCGCCCCCAGCCGCTCATGGCTGACCACGCCATACCCACCCATGTTCTCGCCGCCTTCGCCGCAAATGTGCCCGATATCGTGGAAGAACGCCGCCAATACCACCTCATCATCGAAACCTTCGGCCATGGCCAACTGCGCGGTTTGGGACATATGCTCGATCTGCGACACCGGCTCGCCGATGTAATCCGCCGTGCCGTACCGTTCGTACAAACCGAAGACTTCATCAACCCCCTGCTCGCGGTTCGTCACGCCTCCTCCCACAACGCACGGATATTGCGCTCGGCCATCGCCGGCCCCACGCTCATGCCTACGCCGGTGTGCATCAACGCCGCGCTCACCCCTGGCGCCACGCGCAGGAACGAAAACGGCCCCGGCCCACGCGCGCCATACACCCCCTGCCAACGCTCCACCACCTGGAGCGTGCAGCCCAAGGTCTGCTCGGCCAGTTCGATCAGCCAGTCGTCGACCTGCTCGGCATTGAACGGCGACGCATCGCTGCCGTAATCGTGGGAGTCGCCGATGATCAGTTCGCCATGGGGCGTCGGGCTGATCAGCAGGTGAATCCCGTGCTCGTGCAGGTGCGGTGTTTCACGCAGGATCTGCGCCTGCACCGGCGCGGCTTCCGGCAGGTCGGCGAAGGCGCCGTAATGCACACAACTGAGGCCTGTGAGCAACGCATGTTGCAGGTTCAGGTTCACCGCCGGCCGGGCGCGCAGCATTTGCAGGCGGCAGACATGCGGGTTGAGCTGGGCAATTGATTCGGCCAGCAGGGTTTGATAATCGTGGCCGGAACAGACGATGATCTGCTCGCCACGAAAGCTGCCCGCCGTGCTGTGCAACTGGCCCGGTTCGACGTCGCGCACCAGGGTGGAAAAGTAGAACTCCACGTCAAGCTGCTGGCTCAGGTAGTGGATCAACGCCGGGATGGCTTCGCGCGAATACAGTTGCTGATCGTCCTTGCCATGCAGTGCGGCGCGGTGATGGCGGAACTGGCCGCCATACAGATCCCTCAGCGCCGCGCCCTGCAACAACTCGACGTTGTAGCCGTGTTGCCGGGCGCGGCCAGCGCAAAAGGCTTCCAACAGATGTTCTTCGGCTTCGGTGCGGGCAAACAGGTACGCGCCATTGCGCTTGAGTTGCAGGCCCGCCACCTGCGCCCAATGGCCCCAGATTTCGCGGCTTTCCCGCGCCAGGTCGAGCATCGGCCCCGGCGGCTGGCCGGTGACCAATGCCTGGCCGAAGTTGCGTACCGAGGCGCCCAAGGGCATGGCGCTGCGCTCGAACACCTTGACCTTGAGGCCACGCTTGGCGGCGGCGTACGCGTGGGACAGGCCGAGGATGCCGGCGCCGACTATGAGCAGGTCGCTGTGGTGTGTCATTGAGTGATGTCCTGAATTCGAAGCCGCCATCGGGGGCAAGCCCCCTCCCACACTTGAAGGTATTCACAAATCGAATGTGGGAGGGGCTTGCTCCCGATGAGGCCGTCAGCCTTAACAAAGAGCTTACTGACCCGCCACCTTCTCCGACTTGCCGTCATAACGCTTGCGCCACTCAGCCAGGATGCTGTCGCGGTTCTTCGAGGCCCAGGCAAAGTCGTTCTTGATCAATCGCTGCTCATAATCGGCCGGCAATTCGGTCTGCGGCTTGGCGATACCCGGCTGGGCGAGTACGGCGAAGTTGTCCTTGTACAGCGCCATCGCCGCCGGGCTGGCGGAGAAGTCGGCGAGTTTTTTCGCCGCATCGGCGTGGGCCGTGCCCTTGATCACAGCCGTGGCCTCAATGTCCCAGCCCAGGCCTTCCTTCGGCAGGATGATGTCCAGCGGTGCGCCCTGGCGCTTGAGCTGTATGGCCGGGTATTCAAACGAAATGCCAATCGGAAACTCCCCCGATGCCGCCAGCTTGCACGGCTTGGAGCCGGAGTGGACGTACTGGCCGATGTTCTGGTGCAGGTCGTCCATGTACTGCCAACCCTGTTTTTCGCCAAAGGTCTGCAGCCAGGCGCTCACGTCCAGAAAGCCGGTGCCCGAGGACGCCGGGTTAGGCATGACGATCTTGCCCTTGTACTCAGGCTTGGTCAGGTCTTGCCAGCTCACCGGTTTGGTCAGGCCCTGCTTTTCGGCTTCGACGGTGTTGAAGCAGATAGTCGCCGCCCACACGTCCATGCCGACCCAGGCCGGTGGGTTGGCGGCATCGCGGTAGTTCTTGCCGATCTTGTCCAGGTCCTTCGGTGCGTAGTTATCGAGCATGCCCTGCTGGTCGAGGATCGCCAGGCTGGAGGCGGCCAGGCCCCACACCACGTCAGCCTGCGGGCGGTCCTTCTCGGCCAGCAGCTTGGCGGTGATGATGCCGGTGGAGTCGCGCACCCATTTGATCTCGACGTCGGGGTTGGCTGTTTCGAACGCCTGCTTATAGGTCTTCAACTGCTCGGCTTCGAGGGCCGTGTACACGGTGAGCTCGGTCTTGGCGAAGGCATTCAGGCTGAATGCAGTGAGTGCGGCAGCGACCAGCGCCAGGGGCTTGAACATGAATCACCTCCTTTAATGGGGACGGATTTATTTACCCGGCGCGCTCTGGCGCCAGGCTTGAGAGCGGCGCAACACGCCACGTGAGGCCCACGCCAGCAGCAGCGAGACGCTGGCCGACGTGAACAGGATCAGGGTCGACATGGCCGCCGCACCGCCCACATTGCCGGCGTCGTCCATGTTCAGCACGGCGACGGCAGCGAGGATAGTGTCGGGGCTGTAGAGGAAGATGGCGGCGGACACGGTGGTCATCGCCGACACAAACAGGTAGCGCACGATATCCAGCAGCGCCGGCAGGCAGATCGGCACGGTGACGCGCAGATAATGACGGTACAGCGGCGCCTTCAGCGACAGCGCGGCGGCTTCGAACTCGCTGTCCAACTGGCGCAGCGCCGTGGTGGCGGTCATCTGCGCGGTGGTCAAATAGTGAGCGATGGTGCACACCACCAGCAGGGTCATGGTCCCGTAGAACACATGCAGCGGGTTACCGTTGAGGTTGAAAAAGAACACGTAGCCCAAACCCAACACCAACCCCGGCACGGCCATCGGTACGAAGCTGAGCAGGCGCAACGCCAGGTTCAGGCCCTTCTGACCCTGGGTCTTTTCCATCAGGTAGGCGCCGGTAAAAATCAGCACGCTGCCGATCAATGCGGCGCACAGCGCCAGGGTCAGGCTGTTGCGATAGGCCAACCAGCCGCCGCCCGCCGTGTCTTCGAATTGGTAATGATTAAGCGACAGCGACAGGTTGTACGGCCAGAACTTGACCAGCGAGGAGTACACCGCCATGCCGAACACCAGCAGCAACACCGCACAGATCAGCAGGACGATCGCCAGGTAGCTGCCATCCCTTACCCGCGACGGCGCCGGTCGGAACACTTGGGCACGGCCACTCATGGCATCGCCCTGCCGACGGCGCAGCCACGCATCCACGCCAAAACTGAACAGCGCCGGCAGCAGCAACACCATGCCGATCAGCGCGCCGCGTCCAAACTGTTGCTGGCCGACCACCGCCTTGTAGGCCTCCAGTGCCAGTACCTGGTAATCGCCCCCCACCACCACGGGCACGCCGAAGTCGGTGATGGTCAGGGTGAACACCAGGCAGAACGCGGCGAACACCGCCTGGCGTGTCGCCGGCCAGGTGATACTGCGAAACGCCCGCGCCGGGCTGGCACCCATGCTGGACGCCGCATCGAACAGGCGCGCATCCGCCAGCGACAGCGCCGACAGCAAGATCATCAGCGCATGTGGGAAGGTGTAGATCACCTCCCCTAGAACAATGCCCCAGAAGCCGTAGATATTCTCCGAGAGCAGCCCGCGCAACAGGCCCTGGTTACCGAACAAGTACACCAGCGCAATGCCCGGCAGCATCGACGGCGCCATCAACGGCAGCAGCGACAGGCCGCGCCAGATCGCCTTGCCGGGAATCAACGTGCGCTGCAGGGCGTAGGCAAACAGGTAGGCCAACGGTACGACGATGGCCGCGACGCTGAGAGAAACTTTCAGACTGTTACCCAGCAGCCAGTGGAAGTTTTCGCTGGTCACCAACGCCCGGGCAGCAATCAGCCCGCCGCCCTGCCCGGCCTCACTGCTGAAGCCGCGCCAGAAAATCGCCAGCAAGGGCAACAACACAGCGACGCCGAGCAACAGCAGCCACAGTACTTTGCCGCCCACCACAAACAGGCGGTCGCCCCTTTCGGCGCGGGAAACCTGGCGCGGCATCGGCAGCGTCATCACGCCAGCCATCTCAGGCAAACACCTGCAGGCTGCGCGGCGGCAGGGCCACCCAAATGTGCTGGGCGCCCAGGCGCGGCATGGCTTCGGGGGCCAGTTCGGCCAGCAGCGGGTGACCGGGCAACTGCTCCAGCTCAAAGCTCATGCGGCAGCGGTTGCCAAGGAAGGTGATCTCGCGGACCTTGGCCGGGAACAGGTTTTCTTCATGCACAGGGGGGTTCACGCTGATGGCTTCCGGGCGGCAGAACAGACGACCGGACCTGGCCCCACCAGCATCATCGGCCAGGCGCATATTCATCCCGCCGACCTGGGCGTGGCTGGCGCTGTTGCGGCTGAACGGCAGCCAGTTGCCCTGGCCGACAAACTCCGCCACGAACGGTGTGGCCGGGCGGTCGTAGATCTCCTGGGGCGTGGCGTATTGCTCGACCTTGCCGTTGTTCATCACGGCAATCCGGTCGGCCATCAACATGGCTTCGTCCTGGTTGTGGGTGACCATCAAGGTGGTGACGCCCAGGCGCCGTTGCAGCTGGCGCAGTTCAGTGCACAAGTGCTCACGCACACGGGCGTCCAGCGCGGACATGGGTTCGTCGAGCAGCAACAACGACGGGGCCGGCGCCAACGCACGCGCCAGCGCTACACGTTGCTGCTGACCACCGGAGAGTTGACCGGGGTATTTTTTTTCACTGCCCAGCAGGCCCACCAGCTCAAGCATCTGCCCGACGCGCTTGCGCACTTCATCGCGGCCACTGCCGGTGAGGCCGTAGCCGATATTCGCTTCGACGGTGAGGTTGGGAAACAGCGCGTAGGACTGGAACAAAATGCCGTAGTCCCGGGCCTGGGGCGGCAGCAGGGAAACATCGCGGTTGCCCAGGTAAAGCTCACCGCTGTCCTGGCGCTCCAGGCCGGCGATGCAGCGCAGCAAGGTGGTCTTGCCGCAACCGGACGGCCCCAGCAGGCACACCAACTCGCCAGCGGCGACGTCCAGGGACACGTTGTCCAGCGCGGTAAAGGCGCCGAAGCGTTTCTGGATGGCACGCACCTTCATCGGCGCGCCGGGTTGGGTCAGGGCTGTGTTCATGGGGGCACCTCATCGAACGAATGAGGGCCATGCTAGGCAGGCAATGCGTCGTGCATGTGGCAGGAAGGCAAAAGGCGGTGATAGTGGTATTGGTGGATTTGGGTAGGACTCATAGGGATGGGTTGCCTGGTCTGGCGCTATCGGGAGCAAGCCCCCTCCCACATTCGATCGAGTTCCAACATGGGAACGCGGTCACCTGTGGGAGGGGGCTTGCTCCCGATTGGCCCCAAAGGCCACCACAACACTTCAGAGTGGCGACATTTCCTGCGCCAACCCCAGAAAAGCCGCCGGCAGCCGCGCACCTTTACGCTCCTTGAGGCAGTAAAGATACTCCGCGATCTGCGGCGCATTCTCGAGGGTCAACACCCGCAGCTGTGGGTCATGCGGCACTTCCTGGCGGGCAATGATGCTGATGCCGATATTGCGCAGCACCGCCTCGCGGATCGATTCGCGGCTGCCGATTTCCAGCAGCGGGCCGTAGCTCACGCCGGCACCTTGCAGCATTTCTTCGGTGAGACGGCGTGTGGTGGAGCCAGCTTCGCGCATCAACAAGGTGTGCCCGGCCAGTGCGGTCAAGGGCACATGATCGAGCTTGGCCAGGGGATGATTACGGTGCACCGCCAGCACCAGCGGGTCGGTGCCGAGTACCCGACGAATCAGGCGCGGGTCTTCCAGCAGTTGCGAAGAGGCCGCGACATCGACGCGGTAATCGTCCAACGCCTCGAGCACCTGCTGGGAGTTGCCGATTTCCACCGACACGTCCACTTGCGGCAGGCGCTCGCGAAAGGCTTTGACCAGATCCAGGATGTAATACGGCGCCGTCGCGGCAATGCGCAAGGCGCCCTGGACCTGGCCGTTGTTACGCAGGAAAAATTCGATATCCGCTTCCTGCTGCAACAACGCCTTGACCATCGGCAACAGCCGCGCGCCTTCGTCACTCACCGTGAGGCGGCGACCGCCACGGTAGAACAGCTCAACGCCGTACTGGCTTTCCAGGTTGCGAATCTGGGTGGTGACCGTGGGCTGGCTGAGGCCGAGTTTCTTCGCCGCCTGGGTGATGCTGCCCAGGCGGGCTACCATGAAAAACGCCTTCAGCTCGGCACTCAGCACACCACCCTCTCATCCTCATTTGCGCAACAGGCGCAGGCCATTGAACACCACCAGCAGGCTCACGCCCATGTCGGCGAACACCGCCATCCACATGGTGGCCATGCCCAGGAACGTGACCGCCAGGAAAATCGCCTTGATCACCAACGCCAGGGCGATGTTCTGCTTGAGGATACTCGACGTTTGCCGCGACAACCGAATGAAAGCCGGGATCTTGCGCAAATCATCGTCCATCAGCGCCACGTCGGCGGTCTCGATGGCGGTGTCGGTGCCGGCGGCGGCCATGGCAAAGCCGATCTCGGCGCGGGCCAGGGCCGGGGCATCGTTGATGCCGTCGCCGACCATACCCACGCGGCGGCCCTGGCCGTAGAGGGTTTCGATGGCGTGCAGCTTGTCGGTGGGCAGCAGGTCACCCTGGGCCTGATCGATGCCGACCTGTGCCGCAATCGCCTGGGCGGTGTGGGTGTTGTCACCGGTGAGCATCAGGGTCTTGATGCCCAGCTCGTGCAGCTGCCGGATGGCTTCGCGGCTGCTGTCCTTGACCGTGTCAGCCACGGCGTACAGTGCCAGCGGGCCTGACTTGTCGAGCAACAGCACCACGGACTTGCCTTGTTTCTCCAGGGCGAAGAGCTTTTCTTCCAGCTGCGGCGAACACAAGCCGAGGTCTTCCACCAGGCGGTGGTTGCCCAGGTGGTAGGTTTTGCCATTGATATCACCGCGCACACCACGACCGGCCAAGGCTTCGAAGTTATCCACAACGTGGCTCGGCAGATTGTTATCCACAGCCGCTTTGGCGATGGCCAACGACACAGGGTGGTCGGAACGCCCGGCCAAACTGGCGGCCAGGGCCGGTGCGCTGTCTTCTACATTGGGGAATAGCGCCAGGTAATCGGTTTGCACCGGTTTGCCGTGGGTAATCGTGCCGGTCTTGTCCAGCGCCAGATAGTCGAGCTTATAGCCGCCCTCCAGGTACACGCCGCCCTTGATCAGGATACCTTTGCGCGCCGCCGCCGCCAGGCCGCTGACGATAGTCACCGGGGTGGAGATCACCAGCGCGCACGGGCAGGCGACCACCAGCAGCACCAGGGCGCGGTAGATCCAGTCGAACCACACGCCGGCCATGAACAGCGGCGGGATCACCGCCACGCCCAGGGCAAACAGGAACACCGCCGGGGTGTAGACCTTGGAGAAACTGTCGACGAAGCGCTGGGTCGGTGCGCGGGCACCTTGGGCCTGCTCCACCGCATGGATGATGCGCGCCAGTGTTGAGTTGTTGGCCGCTGCGGTAACGGCGTATTCCAGGGAACCGGCCTGGTTGATGGTGCCGGCGAAGACTTTGTCGCCCACGGTCTTTTCAATCGGCAGGCTTTCGCCGGTGATCGGCGCCTGGTCGATGGTGGATTGACCGGCCGTGATTTCACCGTCCAGGCCAATGCGCTCGCCGGGTTTTACCCGCACGATGGCCCCAAGTTCGATGTCTTTGACCTCTTGTTCCGCCCAGCTTCCGTCAGCCTGCCGCACGGTGGCCTGTTCCGGGGTCATCTGCATCAAGCCACTGATGGCATTGCGTGCGCGGTCGAGTGACTTGGCTTCGATCAACTCGGCCACGGTGAACAGAAACATCACCATGGCGGCTTCCGGCCACTGGCCGATCAGCACCGCGCCGGTGACGGCAATGCTCATCAGGGCGTTGATGTTCAGGTTGAGGTTTTTCAGGGCAATCCAGCCCTTTTTGTAGGTAGTGAGGCCACCGCTGAGGATCGACACCAATGCCACGATGGCAATCACCCAAGTCGGCGCGGCGTTGGTGAAGTGCAGTACTTCGGCACCCAACGCCCCCACACCGGACAACGCCAGCGGCCACCAATGTTTCCTGACGGGCGACTCGGCGGCCGGGGTGCCTTGTTCAATCGGGTCGGCCTGCATGCCCAGGGATTTGATCGCATCGATGATCGGCGCCGTGCTCGGCAAGTCATGAGTGACGCCGAGGATGCGGTTGATCAGGTTGAATTCCAGTTGCTGCACGCCGGCCAGCTTGCCCAGTTTGTTCTGGATCAGCGTTTGCTCGGTGGGGCAGTCCATGGCTTCGATGCGAAAGGTGCTCAGGCGCGAGCCGGCGGTAGGGGCCTGGCTCAGTTGCACCCGCGCAGGAGCCGGGGTGCCGGAACAGCAGGCACCGCCGTGGCCGTGGTTATGCACAGGCGTCAGCTTCTTCTCGCCATGGTCATGGTCATGTTTGTGCGGGGAGAGGTGCGGGGTGTGAAGGGAATCGCTCATCAGGTCGCGTCCATAAAAGGTGCCTGTTGCCAAGTAAAGACCCTGTAGCCACTATAGGGTCAAGCACCCTTTTGGAGATTGCTGCGATGAAGATCGGCGAATTGGCCAAACTCACCGACTGTCCGGTGGAAACCATCCGTTATTACGAGAAAGAAGGCCTGCTGCCGCCCCCGGCCCGCACTGACGCCAACTATCGCGTGTACACCCAGGCGCACACCGAACGGCTGGTCTTTATCCGCAACTGCCGCAGCCTGGACATGACCCTCGAAGAAATCCGCAGCCTGCTCAGCCTGCGCGACAGTCCCCAGGACCAGTGCGAAAGCGTGAATGCGTTGATCGACGAGCATATTCACCATGTAAAAGCACGGATCGATGGGCTGTTGGCGCTGCAGGAGCAATTGCTGGATTTGCGCCAGCGCTGTGGGGGTGGGGAGCAGTGTGGGATTTTGCAGCGGCTGGAGGTGAACGGGAGTGTGCAGCCCAGTGAAGCTGAGCCTTCACACGTGGGCAGAAGCCATGGCCATTAACCCAGACTGGTAACCGGATAAAAATGTGGGAGCAAGCCCCCTCCCACATTTGGACCGAGACCGACTTTAGATCGCCACGTCCGCCTTGATGCTTGGATCGGCCTCGTACCCCACGATCTCGAAGTCTTCGAACTTATAGTCGTAGATTGATTCGGGCTTACGCTTGATCACCAGCTCCGGCAGCTTCTTCGGCGTGCGCGCCAGCTGGGTGCGGATCTGTTCCATATGGTTGCTGTAGGCGTGGGTGTCGCCGGTGGTGACGATGATCTCGTGGGGGATCAGGTCGCACTGTTGGGCCAGCATATGGGTGAGCAGCGCCAGGGCGGCGGTGTTGTACGGCAGGCCAAGGAACACATCGGAACTGCGGATGTATAACTGCATCGACAGATGACCGTCATGCACAAATGCCTGGTACAGCAGGTGGCACGGCGGCAGGGCTTGCTTGCCGTTGCGCGCGTTTTCCTGGGGGCTCTTGGTCTCGTCCGGCAGGTATTCGACGTTCCAGCCGTGGAACAGGATGCGCCGGCTGTTGGGGTTGGTCTTGAGGGTGTGAACCATGTAGTCGATCTGGTTGATCGTGCCGCCGTCCTTGGTCGGCCAGGCAGTCCACTGCTCGCCGTACACCGGGCCCAGGTCGCCGTCTTCGGTGGCCCATTCGTCCCAGATGCGCACACCGTTTTCGTTGAGCCACTTGATGTTGGTGTTGCCGCTCAACATCCAGATCAGTTCGTTGGCGATGCTTTTGAAGTGAAGCTTTTTGGTGGTCAGCAGCGGGAAGCCGTCGGCCAGATTATGCCGATACTGACGGGCGAACACGGCCTTGGTGCCGGTGCCGGTGCGATCGCCCTTGGTCAGGCCATTGGTCACGACGTCGTTCAGCAGCTCGAGATATTGCTTCATATCATTACCTGTATCGTTGAAGCCGAGACCTCGCAGGCCCCGGCATTCGAATTCAAAGCGCGGTGTTCTTCAACGGCTGCGGGCGATTGTACGCCCACCACAGCAGGCCCAGGCCTACCAGGATCATCGGGATGCTGAGCACCTGCCCCATGGTCAACCAGCCCCACGCCAGGTAACCCAACTGGGCATCCGGCACGCGCACGAACTCGACGATAAAGCGGAAGATCCCGTAGAACAACGCGAACATGCCGGAAACGGCCATGGTCGGACGTGGCTTGCGCGAGAAGAGGTAAAGGATAAGGAACAGCGCCACACCTTCCAGAGCGAACTGGTACAGCTGCGACGGATGGCGCGGCAGTTGCGCCGGATCGCTGAACGGAGGGAAGACCATGGCCCAGGGCACGTCGGTCGGCTTGCCCCACAATTCGGCGTTGATGAAGTTGCCGATACGCCCGGCGCCCAGGCCGATCGGCACCAGCGGCGCGACGAAGTCCATCAGTTCGAAGAACGACTTGCCGTTGCGACGGCCAAACCACCAAGCCGCGATCATCACGCCGATGAAGCCACCATGGAACGCCATGCCGCCCTTCCAGACCTCGAAGATCAGCATCGGATTGGCGATATACGCAGGAAGATCGTAGAACAGTACATACCCCAGACGCCCGCCGACGATCACCCCCATCGACAGCCAGAACACCATGTCGGAGAGTTTTTCCTTGGTCCAGGTCGGGTCGAAACGGTTCAGGCGCCGGGACGCCAGCAGCCAGGCGCCGCCGATGCCGATCAGGTACATCAACCCGTACCAGTGGATTTTCAGCGGACCGATGGCCAGGGCCACCGGGTCGATCTGCGGGTAAGGCAGCATTGCGACTCCTCGTAAAATCATTCGTTATAGCGACCGGACCATGCCCGGGCGCGATTAAGCGTGCGTTACAGCAACTGCCGTCAAATCAGAAAATTTATACCGACGCAAAACAGCAGGCCGGCGAACAGCCGCTTGAGCAAGCGCGGCGACAAGCGGTGCGCCAGGCGTGCGCCAAAGCGCGCGAACACCATACTGGTCAGGGCAATCCCCAGCAGTGCGGGCAAATACACGAACCCTAGACTATGAGCGGGCAGCAACGGGTCATGCCAGCCCAGAATCATGAAACTTAATGCACTGGCCAGGGCAATCGGCAGACCACAGGCCGAAGAGGTGGCCACTGCCTGCTGCATCGGCACGCTGCGCCAGGTTAAAAACGGCACGGTCAGCGAGCCGCCACCGATGCCGAAAATCGCCGAGGCCCAGCCGATTACCGTACCGGCCAGGGTCAGCCCGACCTTGCCCGGCACCGTGCGGCTGGCCTTGGGCTTGAAATCCAGGCCCAGTTGCACCGCCACGACCAGCGCAAACACACCGATGATCTTTTGCAAATGCGGGCCGGAAATCGCCTCGGCAGTCAGCGCGCCGAAGCCTGCGCCGATCAAAATGCCTACCGTCATCCACACGAAGATCGGCCAACGCACCGCGCCGCGCCGGTGGTGCTCACGCACGGCATTGATCGAGGTAAAGATAATCGTCGCCAGGGAGGTGCCCACGGCGAGGTGAGTCAGCACCTGCGGGTCGAAGCCCTGCACGGTGAAGCTGAACACCAGCACCGGCACAATGATGATCCCGCCGCCGACACCGAACAGCCCCGCCAGCACGCCTGCGCAGGCGCCCAGCAGCAAATACAGCAGAAATTCCATGGGAGCCCCCGAATCAAGTCCGGCATGTTAACGGATGGAAGGCGTGCTACCCAACTGGATACGATGGAACGCCTCCGGTTGTGTGGGTAGAGTGGCAAAAAACCACAAAGGGAAATCGCCTGATGTGCCTGATTGTTTTCGCCTGGCGGCCGGGCCACGCCCAACCGCTGATCGTCGCGGCCAACCGTGATGAGTTCTACGCCCGCCCCAGCCTGCCGCTGGCCCAGTGGCCGGATGCGCCGCACGTCTACGCCGGCCGCGATCAGGAAGCCGGCGGTACCTGGTTGGGGGTGAATGCCGAGGGGCGTTTTGCCGCGCTGACCAATATCCGTGATCCGCATCAGCCGCCGGCACGCAAGTCCCGCGGGGAACTGGTGGCGCGGTTTCTCAGTGGTTCGCTGTCGATTGAGGATTATTTGGCCGACGTTAACGGCCGTTCGATTGAATATGCCGGGTTTAACCTGCTGGTGGGGACCCAGGATGAGCTGTGGCACTACAACGCCCATCACACCGAGCCCACGCAGTTGAAACCGGGCGTGTATGGGTTATCCAACGCAGGGCTGGACACGCCTTGGCCAAAACTGCTCAAGACCAAAGCCGCGCTGAGCGAATTGCTGGCCGATCCGCAGCCTGAAGCGCTATTGGAGATTCTGAGCGATCCGCAGATTGCGCCGTTTGCCGAGCTGCCGGATACCGGCGTGGGTCTGGCGACCGAAAGTCTGCTGTCGAGCGTGTTTATCGCCAGCCCCACTTATGGGACACGGGCGAGCACGGCGTTGATTGTGAATGCCGATGGCACACGGCGGATGGTGGAGCGCAGTTTTGGGCCGCAAGGTGGGCGGCTGGGTGAAGTAGAGCTCAGAATTTAGCGGCATGATCGTTCCCACGCTCTGCGTGGGAACGATCAGGTTCTAAAGGGTTTTGGCCGACGCCGGGTTGATCATCCGCGTCAGCCCCAAATTCTTCAGCGCCAACTGCAGCGAGCTGTGGATAACTTGCGGGTTGTCGATGGTCATCAGCTCGGCCAGCAGGTCCTTGGCCATGCTCAGTTCAACCTGGCGCAGCATCCACTTCACCTTCGGCAAGTTGGTGGCGTTCATCGACAGGCTGTCAAAGCCCATTGCCATCAACAGCACCGCCGCCGCCGGGTCACCGGCCATTTCACCGCAGATACTCACCGGCTTGCCTTCGGCATGGGCGTCGCGCACCACGTGTTGCAGCGCTTGCAGCACCGCCGGGTGCAGGTAGTCGTAGAGGTCGGCCACCCGTGGGTTGTTGCGATCCACGGCCAGCAGGTATTGAGTGAGGTCGTTGGAGCCCACCGACAGGAAGTCCACCTGCCGCGCCAGTTCCTTGGCCTGGTAAACCGCTGCCGGGATTTCGATCATCACGCCAATCGGCGGCATCGGTACGTCGGCACCTTCGTCGCGCACTTCGCCCCAGGCACGATGGATCAGGTGCAGGGCCTCTTCCAGCTCATGGGTGCCGGAGATCATCGGCAACAAAATACGCAGGTTGTTCAGCCCCTCGCTGGCCTTGAGCATGGCGCGGGTCTGTACCAGGAAAATCTCGGGATGGTCGAGGGTGACACGAATGCCGCGCCAGCCAAGGAAGGGGTTGTCTTCCTTGATCGGGAAATACGACAGGGACTTGTCGCCGCCGATGTCCAGGCTGCGCATGGTCACCGGCAGCGGGTGGAAGGCTTGCAGTTGCTCGCGATAAATCGCCAACTGCTCCTTCTCGCTCGGGAAGCGCTGGTTGATCATGAACGGCACTTCGGTGCGGTACAGCCCCACGCCTTCGGCGCCACGTTGCTGCGCACGCGCCACGTCAGCCAACAGCCCGGTATTCACCAGCAACGGCACCCGGTGGCCATCGGTGGTCACGCACGGCAGTTCGCGCAATGAATCGAGGCCCAGCGCCAGTTGTTTCTCTTCTTCAACCACTTCGGCGTATTGCTTGCGCAGTACTTCGCTGGGGTTGGTAAACACTTCGCCACGATGGCCATCGACGATCATGTCGATGCCGTCGACCTTGGAGTACGGCAGGTCCACCAGGCCCATCACCGTCGGAATGCCCATGGCGCGGGCCAGGATCGCGACGTGGGAGTTGCCCGAACCGAGTACCGAGACCAGGCCCACCAGTTTGCCCTCAGGCACTTCGCCGAGCATGGTGGCGGTCAGCTCTTCACTGATCAGGATGGTGTTGTCGGGATAGACCAGGTTGGTGCTGCGGTCTTCCTGCAGATACGCCAGCAGACGGCGACCGAGGTCGCGCACATCCGAGGCGCGCTCGCGCAGGTAGGCGTCGTCCATCAACTCAAAACGGTTGACGTGATCGGTCACCACTTGGCGCAGCGCACCCTGGGCCCACTGGCCGGTCTTGATCACGGTCTTGACTTCGTTACCCAGGGACGCGTCGTCGAGCATCATCTGGTATACGTCGAACAGCGCACGCTCTTCGGGACGCAGTTGGGTGGCCAGCTTGGTCGACAGGTTGCGCATGTCGGCGCGCACGCCTTCCAGGGCGGTCTTGAACAGTTTGATTTCGGCGTCGATGTCGTCGACGGATTTGTCCGGCACCACATCAAGGTCGGCCGGCGGCAACATGACCACGGCTGTACCGACGGCGGCGCCCGGCGAACCCGGCACACCGACGAACTTGGCTTCCTGGATGCCCTTGCCCTGACGGCCCAGGCCACGAATCGAGCCGGTGGCTTCAGCGTGGGCAATAACCCCGGCGAGCTGTGCGCTCATGGTCACGAGGAAGGCTTCTTCACCTTCATCGAACTGACGGCGTTCTTTCTGCTGGATGACCAACACGCCGACGACGCGGCGGTGGTGAATGATCGGTGCGCCGAGGAATGAGGCGTAACGCTCTTCGCCGGTTTCGGCAAAGTAGCGATAACGCGGGTGATCGGCCGCGTTTTCGAGATTCAGGGGTTCTTCACGCGTCCCCACCAGGCCAACCAGCCCTTCATTGGGCGCCATGCTGACCTTGCCGATGGAGCGCTTGTTCAAGCCCTCCGTGGCCATCAGCACAAAACGGTTGGTCTCTGGGTCCAGCAGGTAAACCGAGCAGACCTGGCTGCCCATGGCTTCCTTGACGCGCAACACAATAATCCCCAACGCCGCCTTGAGATCCTTGGCGGAGTTAACTTCCTGGACGATCTTGCGCAGCGTATTGAGCATGGCTCGGGGTCGAACTCCGTCGTCAGTCGCGCGCTAATAGGCGCGGGGCAAGCTCTTTGAGAGCGCGACGATAAACCTCGCGCTTGAATGTCACCACCTGGCCCAACGGGTACCAATAGCTGACCCAGCGCCAGCCATCGAACTCCGGTTTACCGGTCAAATCCATCCGCACCCGCTGCTCGTTGGAGATCAGGCGCAGGAGAAACCATTTTTGCTTCTGGCCGATGCACAGCGGTTGGCTGTGGGTACGCACCAGGCGTTGCGGCAAACGATAGCGCAACCAGCCACGGGTACAGGCCAGAATTTGCACATCTTCACGCTCAAGGCCGACTTCTTCATTCAACTCACGGTACAAGGCGTCTTCAGGGGTTTCGTCGGGGTTGATTCCACCTTGAGGAAACTGCCAGGCATCTTGGTTGATTCGGCGAGCCCATAGCACCTGTCCGGCATCATTCGTAAGAATGATCCCGACATTAGGACGGAAACCATCGGGGTCGATCACGGCAACAACCTCGCAAACGCATGTCGCCGCATTGTTCCACAAAGGTTGTTCCAGCGGCAACGAGGCTTCTTAGCTTATGTGCACTCTTGTGAAAAGACCGTATTCTGGACGCCTTTTTACAGACTTTTCAGCGAGTAACTGCAATGCGCCTGGCTTTATTCGACTTGGACAACACCCTTCTCGGCGGCGACAGCGACCACGCGTGGGGCGATTACCTGTGCGAACGCGGGATTCTCGACGCCGTAGCCTATAAGGCTCGCAACGACGAGTTCTATCAGGATTATCTGGCCGGCAAGCTGGATAACGCCGCCTACCTGAACTTTTGCCTGGAAATCCTCGGCCGCACCGAGATGGCCCAGTTGGATGAGTGGCACAACGACTATATGCGCGACTGCATCGAGCCGATCCTGCTACCCAAGGCCGTGGAACTGCTGGCCAAGCATCGCGCCGCCGGCGACAAGCTGGTGATCATCACCGCCACCAACCGTTTCGTCACCGCGCCAATTGCCGCACGCCTGGGTGTCGAAACCCTGATCGCCACCGAGTGTGAGATGGAAGACGGCCGCTACACCGGGCGCAGCACTGATGTGCCGTGCTTTCGCGAGGGCAAGGTCACGCGCTTGAATCGTTGGCTGGAAGAAACCGGGCATAGCCTGGAAGACAGCTATTTCTATAGCGATTCGATGAATGACCTGCCGTTGCTGGAGCAGGTGACGCACCCGGTGGCGGTGGATCCGGACCCCAATCTTCGCGCTGAGGCTGAACGGCGCGGCTGGCCGGTGATTACGCTGCGTAGCTGATGGCCCTATCGGGGGCAAGTCGGTCTCAAGCCTTAAACCGGCTTGGCCCCCATGAGCCCCGCAATCGCCACGAACCCCACCAGGCTGACCACCGCCAGCACCAGGGTGAAATTCAGACTGCCACCCTCCCCCTTGCGCAGGCGGTTAAGCCGCGCCACCAGCCAGAACCAGGCCAGCGCCGCGACGGTGTAGAGGAGGCTGGAGCCCAGGATCCAGGTCTGCCCCAGCGGCCAGCCGGTCAGGTGCACCAACCACCAGCCGGTGAACGGCATGCTCACCACGCAAATGCCCATCAGCAACCACACGAACGCCCACGGGCGCTGCACGGTCACCGCCGCGCCGGCACTGCGTTTGCGCCAGGCCAGCAGCGCCAGGCCGAGGCCGCTGAGCAGTAACACCACGGTGGCCGCGATGTGGATAACTTTCAGGGTGATCAGGGTTTCCATGTGTCGTCTTCCTTAAAGGCCGCGCCTCAATCAGCGTAGTCGCTCAACCGAGGAACAGTTTATAGGCCGGGTTATCGCTCTCATCCCAGTACGGGTAGCCAATCGCTTCCAACGCGGCCGGCACCAGGTGACGCTCGCTCGCCGGTACTTGCAGGCCAGCGACCACACGGCCGTCGGCGGCGCCGTGGTTGCGATAGTGGAACATCGAGATGTTCCAGCGCCCGCCCAATTTGTTGAGAAAGTTGAACAAGGCCCCCGGACGCTCCGGAAATTCGAAGCGAAACACCACTTCGTTGCTGACGTGCGCCGCATGCCCACCGACCATATGGCGAATGTGCAACTTGGCCAGTTCGTTCTCCGTCAGGTCCAACACCGGAAAACCCTGCTCGGTGAGGCTGGCGATCAGTGCACTGCGCGGATCGTTTTCCGGGTGGGTCTGCACGCCAACGAAGATGTGCGCCTCGCTGCCGGAGTGGTAGCGGTAATTGAATTCGGTGATCTGGCGCTTGCCCACGGCCTCGCAGAACGCCTTGAAGCTGCCGGGCTGCTCGGGAATGGTCACGGCGATGATGGCTTCGCGGCCCTCGCCCAGCTCGGCGCGCTCGGCCACGTGACGCAAGCGGTCGAAGTTGACGTTGGCGCCGGAGTCGATGGCGACAAAGGTCTGGCCGCTGACGCCACGGGTTTCCACGTACTTCTTGATGCCCGCCACACCCAGGGCGCCCGCCGGTTCGGTAATGGAACGGGTGTCGTCGTAGATGTCCTTGATCGCTGCACAGATTTCATCGGTGCTCACGGTGATCACTTCATCGACATAGTCTTTGCAGATATCGAAGGTGTGCTGGCCGATCTGCGCCACCGCCACGCCATCGGCAAAGATCCCGACCGTCGGCAACACCACGCGTTCGCCCGCCGCCATCGCGGCTTGCAGGCAGTTGGAGTCGTCCGGCTCTACGCCGATGATCTTGATCTCGGGCCGCAGGTATTTCACATACGCCGCAATGCCGGCGATCAGCCCGCCGCCGCCCACCGGTACGAAAATCGCGTCCAGCGGCCCCGGGTGCTGGCGCAGGATTTCCATCGCCACGGTGCCCTGCCCGGCAATGGTGTGCGGATCATCGTAAGGGTGAATGTAGACGTAGCCTTTTTCGTCGACCAGCTTGAGCGAGTAGGCCAGGGCTTCCGGGAAGGAGTCACCGTGCAGCACCACTTTGCCGCCACGCGAGCGCACGCCTTCGACCTTGATCTCCGGGGTGGTCTTGGGCATCACGATGGTGGCCTTGACCCCCAGCACCTTGGCCGCCAGCGCCAGGCCCTGTGCATGGTTGCCCGCCGAGGCGGTGACCACGCCACGCGCGCGTTCTTCGGCACTCAACTGGGTCAGCTTGTTGTAGGCGCCGCGAATCTTGAACGAGAACACCGGCTGCAAGTCTTCGCGCTTGAGCCAGACCTTGTTGCCCAGGCGCTCGGAGAGCTGACGGGCGGTCTGCAGCGGGGTTTCTACGGCGACGTCGTAAACGCGCGAGGTGAGGATCTTTTTGACGTAGTGTTCAAGCATCGGCGGAATCACTGGGCGGGTTGGGCAGGGCCGAGGAGTCTAACCCGGCTTTTAGCCGTACGACCACACGAATCCCGAGGTTTTGTTGGGTTATACTCGCGCGCCTCGATAACTCCCCGCCCGTTCCGGAGCCCGCATGACCCAGGATCAACTCAAACAGGCAGTGGCCCAGGCCGCCGTCGATTTAATCCTTCCCAAGCTCGACGACAAGAGCATCGTCGGTGTCGGCACAGGCTCCACCGCCAATTGCTTTATCGATGCGCTGGCCCGGCATAAAGGCGCATTCGACGGCGCCGTGGCCAGTTCCGAAGCCACCGCCGCGCGCCTCAAGGGCCACGGCATTCCGGTGTACGAGCTCAACACCGTGAGCGACCTGGAGTTCTACGTCGACGGCGCCGATGAAAGCGACGCGCACCTGAACCTGATCAAGGGCGGCGGCGCGGCCCTGACCCGTGAAAAGATCGTCGCGGCCGTGGCCAAGACCTTCATCTGCATCGCCGACGCCAGCAAGCTGGTGCCGGTACTGGGCGCCTTCCCGTTGCCGGTGGAAGTGATCCCAATGGCCCGCAGCCATGTGGCCCGCGAGCTGGTGAAACTGGGCGGCGACCCGGTGTACCGCGAAGGCGTGTTGACCGACAACGGCAACATCATCCTTGATGTGTTCAACATGCAGATCACCAACCCGGTGGAGCTTGAGACGCAGATCAATGCGATCGTCGGCGTGGTCACCAATGGCCTGTTCGCCGCGCGCCCAGCCGACGTGCTGCTGCTCGGCACTTGCGAAGGCGTAAAAACCCTCAAGGCCTGATGCAAAACCAAATGTGGGAGCAAGCCCCCTCCCACACTTTTGATCGGCGGTGTGTCAGGGTGTTGGTTTCTTGAAGACGTAGAACAGGTTCGGCTCACTGACCAGGTACAACGTGCCGTCGTCATCCATGGCGATCCCTTCGGCCTGCGGGACGCGCCTTTTCAGGCCGTGGCGCCCATTGAGCAGAGACAGACTGCTCAGCGGGCGACCGTCGATATCCAGTTCCAACACCAGAAACGACTCATCCGACAGCGCCAGCAGATGGCCGCTGCGCTCGTCGTATTGCAGGCTCGACAGGTCGCGCACAAACAGCCCGGCATCACGCTTGGGGTTGTTGATCACGTGCACCGAGTAGGTTTTTTCCGGTTTGAAATGGGGAAAACCGCGAACCTCGTAGATCAGCATCGGGTCGCGCTCCTTGGCCACGAACAGGCGCTTGCCCACCGAGTCATAGGCCAACCCTTCGAACCCGTTGTTACCACCGACGTGCACGCCCAGGGTCATTTGCTCGGCATCGGCGGCGTCGAGAAAGCGGGTGTCATCGTCGACATGCACCTTGATCAGACGCTGCTGATGCTCATCGGTGATCACGTAGATGTTGTCGCTGATGAACTCCACGGCCTCGGCGTCGCCAAAGCCCACCAGGGGAATACGCCGCAGGATCTTGCCCTGCAGGGACAGCTCAATCAGCTCGGCGTTTTTATTGGTGACGGTAAACAGGCTTTTGCGCACCGGGTCATAGGTGAGGGCCGAGACATCATCGTCGAGCCCCTCGATCACCTGGGCCTCCAGGACGACCCGGTAATCCGCCAAGCCAATGGAGCGCGCATCCGCCGGCTGGCGCCAGGCCTGCAGATTGAACCAGGCGCGCTCGAACAGGCGAAAATGCTGCGCAACGGCCCCGGCGCTGATCAGGGCGATCAGCGCAAGCACAATCAGAAGGGGTTTGGGGCGGGTTAGTCGACGCATTGGGCGGGCTCAAAATCAAAAGTGGCGAATAAATATCACGCCGGTCTGAATTTAAACTTAAACGCGCCCATCTGTCTGGCGAATGCCGCAACTGGAGAACTATCCGACGTAATCGGTGGGCTACTTCTGCTTTTCGAAACGATAGAACAGGTTCGGCTCACTGACCACGTACAGGGTGCCGCTTTCGTCCATGGTCACACCCTCGGCACGCGGGATGGTGTTCTTGAGGCCGTTGAAGCCGCCGAGCAGGGTCATGAAGCTGACTTGTTCGCCCTTCTCGTTCAGCTCCAGCAACAGATGGGAATCGGCCGACAGCACCAACAGGTGTCCGGTGCGCGGGTCGACAGCCAGGGCCGAGAGGTTGCGCATGTCCAGTTCCTTGCTCGCCAGTTTTTGCTTGTCGCCAACCAGGGCCTGGCTGCCATCGCTTTTCCAGGTGAACAACGCCGGCGGGCGCTCTTCGCCCAATACAAGCTGTTGACCGCGCTTGTCCCACGCGACGCCTTCAAACGCTTTGTTCTGGTTTTTGGAGGGGCCCAGGTCGACACTCTGGAAGTCGGCTTTGGTGAGTTGCTGAGTGGTGGCATCGACCTTGACGATGGTCAGGGTGTGCTGGCGCTCATCGACAATTGCCATCAGGCCGTTTTCCATCACCGTCACGCCTTCCGGGTTGTCCCAGCCATTGAGTGGCATCTTGCGCAGCACATCGCCTTGCAGGCTCAACTCAACGAGAAACGGGTTTTTGCCCATCACGGAAAACAGGGTCTTGGTTTGCGGATTGTAGGAGACGTCCGAAGCCTCATCCTTCTCCATACCCGGCAACACCTTGGCGTCGATGACGGCTTGATAGTCCGGCAGCCACACACTTTCGCCGCGTTCGGCGGAAGTTTCAAAACGCTCCAGCACCCAGAGCACACCGCGATCATCCCAATGCATGGCCCAGGCGATGCCGTACACAACGGCGCCGCACAGAAACAGCCAGGAATACCAGCGCAGGGCAAAACGAGAACGCGGCTTAGGGGTGACGGAGGGCAGAGGCAAGGCCATGGGGCGCTTTTTCCGGAAAGTCAGCGTTAGGTGATAGCACAGGAGCAACAGGCCCGCGCGTTCGAGGCTGGGAATTATCCGGATGCCGTGTGAAAAAAATGCAAAACCCGATATATGAAATATACCCGGACCCAATGTGGGAGGGGGCGAATCGTCGCACCGCCCCTCCCATATTTTTAACCGCGTTTTGCCTGATGCTCAGCGAACGACGCTCTCGAAGCGATTCACACCCGACAGTTCCAGCACCAACTCGTCCCCCACATTCAACGGGCCCACGCCGGCCGGGGTGCCGGTGAGAATCACATCGCCGGCCTGCAGCGAGAAGCAGCCGGCCATGTGCTGGATCATCGGCACGATGGGGTTGAGCATCTGCGAACTGTTACCGTCCTGACGCACTTCACCGTTGATGGTCAGGCGGATGCCGATATCGGTGACGTCGGCAAAGGTGCTGCTCACCACAAAAGGTGCAATCACCGCCGCGCCGTCGAAGGACTTGGCGATTTCCCATGGCAGGCCCTTGGCCTTCAACTCGGCTTGCTTGTCGCGCAGGGTCAAATCCAAAGCCGGCGCGAAACCGGAGATGGCATCCAGTACTTCTTCACGGCTTGGCTTGTTCGACAGCGGCTTGCCGATCAATACCGCGATTTCCGCTTCGTAATGCACCGAACCGCGCTCGGTCGGGATGGCAAAACCACCGTCCAGTGGCACCACGCAACTGCCCGGCTTGATGAACAGCAACGGCTCGGTCGGCACCGGGTTGTCCAGTTCCTTGGCATGTTCGGCGTAGTTACGCCCAATGCACACCACTTTACCCACCGGAAAATGGATGTTGGTGCCGTCGACGTACTTGTGCTGGTAGCTCATGAAACGACTCCTTCAGGGGCGATTAAACAGCGAAGATTTTGCCAGGGTTCATGATCCCGTTCGGATCGAACACCGCTTTGACGGCCTTCATGTATTCGATTTCAGCCGGGGAGCGGCTGTAGGTCAGGTAATCGCGCTTGGTCATGCCCACGCCGTGTTCGGCGGAGATCGAGCCGTTGTACTTCTCGACGGTCTCGAACACCCACTTGTTCACGGTGGCGCACTTGGCGAAGAACTCGTCCTTGCTCAGGTTTTCCGGCTTGAGGATGTTCAGGTGCAGGTTGCCGTCACCGATATGGCCGAACCAGACGATTTCGAAGTCCGGATAGTGTTCGCCGACGATGGCGTCAATTTCCTTCAAGAACGCCGGCACTTTGGAGACGGTGACCGAGATGTCGTTCTTGTACGGTGTCCAGTGGGAGATGGTCTCGGAGATGTACTCGCGCAGCTTCCACAGGTTGTGCAGTTGGGTTTCGCTCTGGCTCATCACGCCATCCAGCACCCAGCCCTGCTCGACGCAGTGCTCGAAGGTTTCCAGGGCGTGGTTGGCGACTTCTTCGGTGGTGGCCTCGAATTCCAGCAGCGCGTAGAACGGGCACTCGGTTTCAAACGGCGCCGGCACATCGCCACGGCCGAGGACTTTGGCCAGGGCCTTGTCCGAGAAAAATTCGAAGGCAGTCAGGTCCAGCTTGCTCTGGAAGGCGTGCAGCACCGGCATGATCGAGTCGAAATCGGTGGTGCCCAGCACCATGGCGGTGAGGTTTTTCGGCGCACGGTCCAGGCGCATGGTCGCTTCGACCACAAAACCCAGGGTGCCTTCGGCGCCGATGAACAGCTGGCGCATGTCGTAGCCGGTGGCGTTCTTGATCAGGTCGCGGTTCAGTTCCAGCACATCGCCCTTGCCGGTGACGACTTTCATGCCGGCTACCCAGTTACGGGTCATGCCGTAGCGAATCACCTTGATCCCGCCGGCATTGGTGCCGATATTGCCGCCAATCTGGCTGGAACCGGACGATGCGAAGTCCACCGGGTAGTACAGGCCGTTTTCTTCGGCGACGTTCTGCAATTGCTTGGTGACCACGCCTGGCTGGCACACAGCGGTGCGGTCGGTGAGGTTCACGTCGAGGATCTGGTTCATATAGTCGAAGGACACAACCACTTCGCCATTGGCCGCCACCGCCGCAGCCGACAGCCCGGTACGCCCGCCCGACGGCACCAGCGCCACCTTGCGTTCATTGGCCCAACGCACAATGGCCTGCACCTGTTCGATGGTCTTGGGGAAGACGATGGCGGTTGGCGCGGGTGCGAAGTGCTTGGTCCAATCCTTGCCGTAAGCCTCCAGGGAGTCGGCGTCGGTCAGCACTTTGCCGGGCTCAACCAGGGTCTTTAGCTCATCAATCAGGGCAGGATGGGTCATCGACAGAACTCTCGAACAATTCATGGTCATCCTGAGAACGCTTCACGTCGCAGGAATGAGTGTTAGCGGGGCGCGTATGCTAGCATACCGCCCCCGCAGGACAGAGCCCAAGGGCGTTTCTGCGGTGACGGCTTTCCTGCCGTCCGGGTCAGCTTAAGTGATCCGACTCCCTGCCATTTTTCTCCGGGATACAGGTTTACGCAGATGAGCAAGACTTCTCTCGATAAGAGCAAGATCAAGTTCCTTCTTCTGGAAGGCGTCCACCCATCGGCTGTCGACGTTCTGAAAGCCGCCGGGTACACCAGCATTGAGTACATCACCAGTTCTCTGCCGGAAGCCCAGCTCAAGGAAAAGATCGCCGACGCGCACTTCATCGGCATTCGCTCCCGCACTCAGCTGACCGAAGAAATCTTCGATCACGCCAAGAAACTCGTGGCAGTTGGCTGTTTCTGCATCGGCACCAACCAGGTCGACCTCAACGCGGCGCGCGAGCGCGGCATCGCGGTGTTCAACGCACCGTACTCCAACACCCGTTCCGTTGCGGAGCTGGTATTGGCCGAGGCCATCCTGCTGCTGCGCGGTATCCCTGAGAAGAACGCTTCCTGCCATCGTGGCGGCTGGATCAAAAGCGCGGCCAACTCCTTCGAAATCCGCGGCAAGAAGCTGGGTATCGTCGGTTACGGCTCGATCGGCACGCAGCTTTCGGTACTCGCTGAAGGCTTGGGCATGCAGGTGTTCTTCTACGACACCCTGACCAAGCTGCCATTGGGCAACGCCACGCAAGTGTCGAGCCTGACCGAGCTGCTGGGCATGTCCGACATCGTTACCCTGCACGTTCCGGAAACCGCCGAGACCCAGTGGATGATCGGCGAAAAGGAAATCCGCGCCATCAAGAAAGGCGGCATCCTGATCAACGCCGCACGCGGCACCGTGGTCGAGCTGGACGCCCTGGCCGACGCGATCAAGGACAAGCACCTGATCGGCGCCGCCATCGACGTGTTCCCGGTGGAGCCACGTTCCAACGATGACATTTTCGAAAGCCCGCTGCGTGGCCTGGACAATGTGATCCTGACCCCGCACATCGGCGGCTCCACCGCTGAGGCGCAGGCCAACATCGGCCTGGAAGTCTCGGAAAAACTGGTCAAGTACAGCGACAACGGTACTTCGGTATCGTCGGTGAACTTCCCGGAAGTGGCCCTGCCGGCTCACCCTGGCAAGCACCGCCTGCTGCACATCCACCAGAACATTCCTGGTGTGATGATGGAGATCAACAAAGTCTTCGCGGAAAACGGCATCAACATCTCCGGTCAGTTCCTGCAGACCAACGAGAAGGTCGGCTACGTGGTGATCGACGTCGACGCCGAGTACTCGGACCTGGCGCAAGAGAAGCTGCAGCACATCAACGGCACTATCCGCAGCCGCGTGTTGTTCTAACGCTTTAAACGCCGCACAAAAAATGGGAGACCCGCAGGGGTCTCCCATTTTTTTGTCTGGATAACGCTTACTTGACGATCACCGTGATGACTTTCGAGGCGACTGTCGGGTTGAACTGCATGTGCAGTTTGTCACCGGCCACCAGTTGCAAGGTGTGCTTGCCTGGGGTCAGGGTCAGTTCGGTTTCGGTCTGGGCCTTGCCGTAGTGGATCACAGTGTCGGTGGCCGGGATCGGCAGGCTGGCGTCAGGCAGCTCTTTTTGGTCGATCAGCAGGTGATGGTGGCCGGTGCCGGCGGTCTGGTCAGTGGCCGGGGCCAGCTTCAAGCCTTCCATGCCGAATTTCACGGTGAAGGTTTTATCGACAGTGGCGCCGTCCTTGGGCGACACGATAAACACTTTGGCGCCTTCAGGCGGTGCACTGCGCGGGATGCCGTCGGCGGCAGTGGCCAACATCGAAGCACCCAGCAGCAGGCTGGCAATCGTTGCACGGGACAAAAGGGCTTTCATTCGCTTCTCCAGTTTTTCTGTGAAATCTGTAGGGTTATGACAACTTCGCGATAATTTGCTGTCCAAGGCACTCACCACCCTAGCAAAGCGATGCTGAACGGCGCCTCGCACATTCGAATTCTTTAGGAGTGACCATGCGCTTTTCGCCTGGCCTGTTACTTTTGCTACCCCTTCTGAGCCCCTTGGCTTATGCCGAACTGATCGACGATGTGAATGATCGCGGTGAACTGCGCATTGCCCTTGAAGCCAACACCCCGCCCTACAATTTCAAGGAAAGCGACAAACTCACTGGCTTTGAAGTCGAGCTGGGTGAACTGCTGGCAAAGGAAATGGACGTGCGCTCCTCGTTTATCACCACCGATGAGGCCGACCTGCTCCCCGGTGTAGCCACCGGCAAATATGACGTGGCCATCAACCATATCGCTAAGACTGCCGAGCTTGAGGATCAGTTCGATTTCAGCGCGGTTTATCACGAGAAACCTGAGCTGGCGATCCCATTCCAGAAGGGCAACCCGGCGTTCAAGAGCAGTTTGGACGGGGCGTTGAAGCGGGTGAAGGACGATGGCCGGCTGAAGGCGCTGTCGCAGAAGTGGTTTGAGGGAACAACACCGGTGGATCAGTCTGAGTAGATCCAAATGTGGGAGGGGGCTTGCTCCCTCCCACATCTGATCTACGCATGACTTGAGAGATGGACTGCCGCCTCAGGCAACTCCAGCTCACTGAACACCTGCACGCCGTGGCGCCTGAGCAGGGCCGCCGTAACGCCTTCGCCAGTCACCTTCACGCCGCTGAAGGTGCCGTCATACGTCAGCAGGTTGCCGCAGGACGGGCTGTTGGCCTTGAGGATGGCGATACGGATGTTGTGGCGTTGCACCAGCGCCAAGGCCTGGCGAGCGCCGTCGAGAAAGGCGGCACTGAAGTCTTCGCCCTCGGCGGTGAGTACTTTGGCGCGCGCCTGCCACACCTCGACGCCCTGCCCACCGAGAATCTCGGCAGCGGGCCTGGGCGTTGGCAAGCCGCCCGCCACTTCCGGGCAGATCGCAACCACGCGGCCTTCGGCCTGCCACGCCGCCAGTTGATCGAACGGCCCACTGGCGCCGCCGTCATAGCGCACTTTGTGTCCGAGCAAGCAGCGGCTGACCAGTATCTTTTGCATGTTTAAAAGGGCTCGTTGCCCCGCCGACGAAACCAGCCGGTGAGGGACAGGCGTTCGCGCGTCGCAGGCATGACTTCGTGGGGCACTTCCCCGGACAGGAACACCACCAGGCATCCCCCCGTGGGCACTACATCGTATTCAACGCCGTCCTTGAGGTACATACGCAACTGGCCACCCTGTTCGGGCAGCCAGGCGTCGTTCAAGTAGACCACTGCCGACACCGTGCGCCGGTCATCGTCACGAAAGCGGTCCAGGTGCCTGAGATAGAACGACCCTGGCGGGTACAGGGCGAAGTGGCTTTCGAAATCTTCCAGGCCGAGGAACAAGTCACGGTTCATCGCCAGGCGCAGGCTGTCCATCAATGCCATATAGGTCCCGCAGACGGCGGCATCATCCTCTTCCAGCCACTGGATATGATCGCCGCGAATGCCCTCGCGAATCTCCTGGGCCGGGCCACGCCCTACTGCCGCCGGGGCCAACTCACCTTCAGCTGCACGTTTACGGCACTCAGCCGCCAGTTCCAGGGTCAGAGCCTGGGGCAGGAAGCCGTTTTGCTGCGACCAGCCTTTTTCGGCGAGGTCGTCGACAATGCGTTGCAGCAGAGGGTGATCAAGGGGTATGTGCATGGCGCGCATAGTATCCATACACCCATAAATCCGACAGCGCCGTCGAGCACCCAAACACACTTTAGTCAGGTGACTGATAGGACTTCTCGACAAATCCTACGCCCGACACGGACAATAGTGGCCGACTGACAGGAGTCCATATGCGTCGTTTGTTTTTTTCCTTGCTGATGTTCTGCGTTTTGCCCGCTTGGGCAGACGGCCATGACCAGTTGTACAAGGTCGCCGGCTGGGCCGAACAACGTGCGCATTTCAATGACGCCCTGAGTGCCGCCCAGCAGCGCTACCGCAATAGCCTGCCGCCGGCGGTGTATCAGGCGCTGGTGGACAACAGCAATACACGCTTTGCCGCACAAGCCATGGACCAACGGGCCGAAGCGCAGCTGCGCAAGCACCTGGCGGACCCCGCACCCGCCCTCGCGTTCTTCCAGTCGCCGCTGGGCCGCAAGATCGTTGCCGCCGAGTTGCTCGCCACCCGCCGCGACCAATTGGCGAAAAACGCCCAGGGCCTGCCGAAAATCCAGGCCGACGCCACCCGCAGCCTGATCATCGGCCACCTGGCCCAGGCCCTGCCCGCCCGCGAAGCCGGCGCAGAGGTGAGCCTGGCGATTGCCGGTGTGGCCGCTGACAGTTTGAGCCAGATGATCCCGGGCCTGTTGGGCGGCGGTCAGGCACAGGGCATGTTGAATGGTCAACGCGAGCGGTTGATGCAGCAGATCGGCAATGATCTGAACAACACGCTGCTGTACGTCTATCGGGATTTGTCCGATCCGGAGCTGGAAGAATTCGCAACGTTTGCGGAGTCACCGGAGGGTAAGGCGTATTACCAGGCGGCGCTGGCGGCGATTCGTGCAGGCTTGGCCGTGGGCCAGAGCACTTCAAGCCTGACGCAGTAACCCTCTCCCACATTTGGATTGTGTTACTTCAGTTGATCCGTGAGAAAGCTGAAATATTCATCGCGAATTTGCGCAATCTCATTCGCCAAATGGTGCCGACCGCGCTTGAGCATCAACACCTCAGGCTGATCAAACTTACTCCGCAACACCCGCAAATTGTGCTGCCAGTCCACCGTCATATCTTCCTCGCCCTGCACGATCACTGGCCGCCGGGGGCTGCGCGGTGCGGCTTCAATCCGCTTGATCCAGCGCAACAGCGCGCCCACCCAGGCGGTGGGCAGTTGGCGCGGCTGCAGCGGGTCGGCCTCCAGAAAGGGTTTGAATGCAGGGTCGTTGGTGTTCTCGCTGAACCGCCGCGCAATACCGTTGACGAACGGCCGCAGCAGGTAATAACTCACTTGCGACCAGCCCCAGGCACGTGGACGTACCAGCGGCGATAACAGGAAGGTCTTGCCCTGGGCCGGGCTGTCGGCGCCATGGTGGAGCAAATGATCCACCACCACCGCGCCGCCGGTGCTCTGCCCAAACAGGTGCCAGGGCTGCGGCAGTTGCAGTGCCTGGGCCTGGGCGAACAGCGCCTGCACCACGTTCTGGTACACCGCAAAATCATCGATGCTGGCCCGTGCGCCGCTGGACAAACCATGGCCCGGCAGGTCGCAGGCGATCACCACGAAGCCCTGGTCCAAGGCCCAGTCCACCACATGGCGGTACAGGCCCATATGGTCGTAGAAACCGTGGAACATGAACATCGTCGCCACTGGAGCGGGTGGCGACCACACCTGTGCCACCACCTCGAACCCATCCACCTCGAAACGCCCCAGGCGGCTTGTGGCCGGCACCTTGCGCGCCGTCAGATCCAATCCATAAAAGCGCTGATAGACCCGCGCCTCGGCGCTGAGCGGTTGCGCATCCACCAGGGGTCGCAAGCTGTCGCGCAGATGATCGGGGTCAAAAGTGACGGGCATAAAGGCTTCCAGACTGACGGTGAAGATGAATATCGAGCTGCGATATTCATCTGTCGAGGCAAGCATGGCAAGCTACGCGACCTGCGAGGATAGATCCGAATGCGACAGCCTTACCGTACCACCCTGTTCGCCAGCCTGATCCTGCTCCTCTGCGCCGGTGTGCTGTGGGCCGCGTATGACTGGTTCCAGGGCCGCTACCTGCGCGCCTTCAGCGAACACACCGCGGTGTTTTCCGGAGACCCCTTGACGCTGCCCGCCGAGCTCGCCGGCCCAGGCCCGATCCGCCTGGTGCATTTCTGGGACCCGGCCTGCCCGTGCAATGTCGGCAACCAGCAGCACTTGGGCGAGCTGATCGAGCAGTACGCCCCCCAGGGGGTCGACTTCTATGCCCTGCGAAAACCCGGCAGCCACGGCCAATTGCCTGACAACCTTCGTAACATGAAAATCCTCACCGCCCTGCCCGGCGCCGACCAAGTGCCGGCCAGCCCTGCCGTGGGCATCTGGGACCGTTCGGGCAAGCTTGCGTATTTCGGGCCCTACAGCGAAGGATTGACGTGCAACGCCAATAACAGCTTTATAGAACCGATCTTGAAAGCCCTTGCCGCCGGGCGCGAGGTGAATGCCACGCACACCCTGGCGGTGGGCTGTTATTGTTCGTGGCCCAAAGGGGAGTAGCCCGCGGTCCCCATCCAGGTAAGGAAAGTTCATGAAGCGCGTCTTGCGGATTCTCGCAGTCCTGCTGGTGCTGATCGCCCTCGGCGCCGGCTGGTACGTCTACAGCAAGCAACCGACCCGCCAGGGCACGGTCATGCTGGCCAATCTGCAAGGCTCGGTCACCGTGCGCTATGACGACCGTGGCGTCCCGCATATCCGTGCCGAGAGCGAGACCGACCTGTATCGCGCGCTCGGCTACGTGCAGGCCCAGGACCGTCTGTTCCAGATGGAGATCATGCGGCGCCTGGCGCGTGGCGAACTGGCCGAGGTGCTGGGGCCCAAGCTGCTGGAGACCGACAAGCTGTTTCGCAGCCTGCGCATACGTGAGCGCGCCTTGAGCTACGTCGAACACATGGACCACGAGTCCCCCGCGTGGAAGGCTCTGCAAGCCTATCTGGACGGTATCAATCAGTATCAGGACAGCCACGTCAGCCCGATGGAGTTCGACGTGCTGGGCATCCCCAAGCGCCGATTCACCGCCGAAGACACCATCAGCGTCGCCGGTTACCTGGCCTACAGTTTTGCCGCCGCGTTTCGTACCGAGCCGTTGCTGACTTACATACGCGATCAATTGGGCAGCGATTACCTGAAAGTCTTCGACCTCGACTGGCAACCCAAAGGTGCGTTGAACCTGGCCGCCAGCGACTGGCAAACCCTTGGCGCCCTTGCAGCCCTGAGCGACCAGGCCCTGGCCGACAATGGCTTGCCGCAGTTCGAAGGCAGCAACGCCTGGGCCATCAGCGGCAGCCGCACCAAAAGCGGCAAACCATTGCTGGCGGGCGATCCGCATATTCGCTTCTCGGTGCCATCGGTATGGTACGAAGCCCAACTGTCGGCGCCGGGCTTCGAGCTGTATGGCTATCACAACGCGCTGGTGCCGGTGGCGTTCCTGGGGCACAACCTGGACTTCGGCTGGAGCCTGACCATGTTCCAGAACGACGACCTCGACCTGATCGCTGAAAAGGTCAACCCGGCCAACCCCAACCAGGTCTGGTACCACGACCAGTGGGTCGACATGACCAGCAGCGAACAACAGATCGCGGTGAAGGGCCAGGCACCGGTCACGCTTACCCTGCGCCGGTCGCCCCACGGGCCGATCATCAATGACGTACTCGGCGAGAACGCCGGCAACACGCCAATCGCCATGTGGTGGGCGTTCCTCGACACCCAGAACCCGATCCTCGAAGGTTTCTACCAGCTCAACCGCGCCGATACCCTGGCCAAGGCCCGGGCGGCCGCGGCCAAGGTCTCCGCTCCTGGGTTGAATATCGTATGGGCCAATGCCAAGGGCGATATCGGCTGGTGGGCAGCGGCGCAATTGCCAATCCGCCCGGCCGGCGCCAACCCGGGGTTTATCCTCGACGGTAGCACCGCCCAGGCCGACAAGCTGGGCTTCTACCCCTTCAGTGCCAACCCTCAGGAAGAGAACCCGGCGCGCGGTTATGTGGTATCGGCCAATGCCCAGCCCGTATCGCCCGCCGGCATTGAGATCCCCGGCTATTACAACCTGGCCGACCGAGGCCAGCAGTTGAACGCGCAATTGAGCGACAAAAGCGTGAAGTGGGACGTGAACAACAGCCAGGCCTTGCAACTGGGCACCACCACCGCCTTCGGCCCGCGCCTGCTGGCGCCGCTGTTGCCGGTGCTGCGCGAAGTGGTCAAGGACCCGGCGCAGCGCAAACTGGTGGAACAGCTTGCAAGCTGGAAGGGTGACTACCCGCTGGATTCCATCAGCGCCACGCTGTTCAACCAGTTCCTGTTCAACCTGACCGATGCCGCCTTCCACCCCAAGCTTGGCGACAACCTGTTCAAGACCCTGCTCGGCACCCGCGTGATCGACGCCGCCCTGCCCCGCCTGGCCGCCGATCCGGCCTCGCCCTGGTGGGACGGCAAACGCGCCGACGCCGTCAAGCTCGCCTGGGACAACAGCCTCGCCCATCTCAAGGCCACGTTCGGCGACGACCCCGCCCAATGGCAATGGGGCACGGCGCATACCCTCACCCATGGCCATCCATTGGGTTCACAAACGCCCTTGGACATGATCTTCAATGTTGGCCCCTTCCCGGCCCCCGGCACCCACGAAGTACCGAACAACCAGTCTGCCGCTATCGGCCCGGCACCGTGGCCGGTGACCTATGGCCCCTCGACTCGCCGCCTGATCGACTTCGCCGACGCGGCCCACGCCTTGACCATCAACCCGGTGGGGCAAAGCGGTGTGCCGTTTGACCGCCACTACAGCGACCAGGCGCAAACCTACATCGAGGGCGGTTACGAACAGGCACACTTCACTGATGAGGAAGTCACCGCGAACGCCCGTGGCACGTTAAAGCTGCTGCCTGCCCGCTAACCCAACCTGTGGGAGCGGCGTCGAGGCGACTACCGCGCCCGCAAACGCCCCGGCGCCTCGCCGTAGATCTCCTTGAATTTCTTGCTGAACGCCGCCTGGGACTGGTAACCCACCTGGGCGGCGATATCCAGCAGGCTCAGGTGTGACTGGCGCAGCAGGTTGAACGCCAGCTCCATGCGTAACCGCGTCAGCAGCACCCACGGCGATACATCCGCGACGTTGACGAACGCCCGCATAAATGTGGCCCGCGACATGCTGGCAGCTTCGGCCAGGCTGTCGATGCTCCACGCGTGCCCGGGATCGGCCAGCATCATCTGCAAGGCCTTGCTCAGGCGTTTGTCGACGAGCAGCCCGAGCGTGCCCGCCAGCGGCGTCTCGCGGGCCAGCCAGCCGCGCAGGATCAGGGTAAACAACGCCGACGACAGCGCATCGATAAAGGTCCGGGCGCCCAGTTGCTGGCCGTCCGCCTCACTGCGCAGCAAGGCGATCAAGGCCGCCAGTTGCCCGTCGGCCTGCCATTGACGGCTGGACACCACCAGAAACTGCGGCAACGCCGCGAACAACAGCGACTGGCGGTTGTAGTGAAAGCTGCCGCAGAGCATGTCCACCTCCGGCCGGTCGCCGCCCAGGCGATGAATCGGCAGCAACCCGCCGTCGATCACCCGCGGCTGCATCGGCCGAATCCGTGCGCCCTGGCTGCGCAGTAAATGCGTGGCACCGCCGGGCATCAGCAGGATATCGCCCTCCTCCAGGGTCACCTGTTGCCCGCCCGATAACTCGGCGCGGCAAGTGCCGCTGAGCACGATGTGATACGGCGCCACGCCGAGGTTTTCCGGCGCATGGTCCAGTGCCCACTCGCCCTGGAACTGGCAGCGCAAATCCAGACTGCCGCGCAGGTTGGCCAGCGCGATAAGGGTGTCGATCGAGTTCATTTGCGAGCATCGGTCAAAAAGATGAGCGGATTGAACAATAACGCGAATCCCGAACGGCACACACTGGCTTCACACCCAACCTGTTCAGGAGTAACCGCAATGTTCAATAACTGGTCCGACTTGCTGCCTACCGTGAAGAAAGCCTTTGGCGCGCTGGGCAAGAGCAACCCGAAGATGGTCAAAGCCTACATGGCGCTGGGCGAAGCCTCCGAGGAAAACAACGTACTCGACGCCAAGACCCGTGAGCTGATCTCCATCGCCGTGGCCATCACCACCCGCTGCGACGGCTGCATCGGCGTGCATGCCGACGCCGCGATCAAGGCCGGCGCCACCCGCGAAGAAGTCGCCGCCACCCTCGCCACCGCGATCTCACTGAACGCCGGCGCGGCGTACATCTACTCGCTGCGCGCGCTGGAAGCCTACGACACGCTCAAACCGGCGCCGCAAAATTGAGCCTGAACTGTTGCGGTGTCACGCCCAGCCGGCGATTGAACACACTGCGCATGTGCTGGGCATCGCGAAAGCCACATTGATAGGCAACGGTTTTCAGCGGCGCGTGGGGGCTTTCGAGCATCACTCGCGCCGCGTCCACCCGTGCTCTTTCGACAAACTCTGCTGGCGTGATGCGTGCCTCGCGGGCAAACACTCGGGAGAAATTGCGTGCGCTCATATTGGCTGCCTTGGCCAAGTCGCCGATGGTCAGGTCGCCCGTCAGGTTTGCCAATACATACAATTGCACCCGCGCTACCGCCGAGGTGGTTTCGGCGTGGGGCGAAAGAAACGGGCTGAACTGCGACTGCCCACCCGAACGCTGGGTGAACACCACCAGGCGCTTGGCCACGCTCAAGGCCACTTCCGGGCCATGGTCCTGGGCCAGCAGGTAAAGCGACAAGTCGATGCCCGCCGTCACCCCGGCCGAGGTATAGAGGTTGCCGTCCTGGATGTAGAGACGGTCGGCGTCGACCTGAGCCGAGGGGCACAGGCGCGCCAGGCCCGGCGCATCATTCCAATGCGTCGTGACGGTTTTTCCATCCAGTAACCCGGCGCGCGCCAGCGTGAAGGCGCCGTTGCAGATCGAACCGAAACGCCGTGCCCGAGCGGCGGCGCCACGCAGCCAATCGTCGAATTGAGCGCCGAAATCCTCGAACGGCAGTTGCGGGCCGCCGGCCACCAGCAACAGGTCGTAGGCCTGCAGGGCTTCGCTGTAATGCCTATGAGCCTGCAAGGACAAACCATTGGAAGCGGCCATGCTGCCATGCCCGAAGCCGATGACTTCCAGTTGGTAATGGTCTTGCGGCGCCAGGAAGCGGTTGGCCTCGCAGAACACGTCCATGGGCCCGGTCACATCCAGTGACTGGACGCCGGGGAAGATCAGGATGGCGACAGCCTTGTGCATGCTCACAAATACCTTTACCTGACTGAATAGAGGCAAAACACCTGTGGGAGCGGGCTTGCTCGCGAATGCGGTTGTTCAGTCAACACATGCATTAACTGACATACCGCTTTCGCGAGCAAGCCCGCTCCCACAATGATCTCCTTTGCGCGTTCCACTTGGCACGATGTGGCGGCAGATTGGCCGGGATCGCACCCTCGTCGCCATGGCCGCTTCGTGGGCGCGCGACCAGACTGGATACTTTCCAGAGGAGAACCACCATGAGCACCACCATCGCCGGTATCAAGATCCCTGACAGCACCCTGGCCAAGGCCACCACCGAGTACATTCGCGACATCGAATCCGACCTGCTCTACCACCACTCACGCCGAGTCTTTCTGTTCGGTGCATTGAGCGGTGAACGCAAGCAGTTGGCCTACAACCCCGAGTTGCTCTACGTCGGCGCGATGTTCCATGACCTTGGCCTGGTGGCAGGTCATCGCAGTGACAACGACCGCTTCGAAGTGGACGGCGCCAACGCGGCAGCGGCGTTCCTCAGGCCTTACGGGTTGAGCGATGACGATATCGAACAAGTGTGGCTGTCCATCGCTCTGCACACCACGCCCGGCGTACCGCAATACTTGCGCCCAACGGTAGCCCTGGTAACCGCGGGCGTCGAGATGGATGTGCTGGGCATGGACTACGCCGCGTTTACCACCGAGCAGCGTCAAGCCGTGGTGCATGCGCATCCACGCGGCGAAGGGTTCAAGGAGTGCATCATCTGCGCCTTTGCCGACGGTTTACGCCATCGCCCGCAGACTACGTTCGGTAACGTGAAGACCGATGTGCTGGTGGATCAGGAGCCGGGGTTCAAGCCGATGAATTTTGTGCAGGTGATTCGCAAGTCGCCGTGGGCTGCATAACCACTCTGGAATGCGGCCAAAATTGTGAGAGGGGGCTTGCCCCTCCCACATTTGGATAGCGCAGGCCTTTAGACCGGCGCTGGAGCCCGGCGCTTGTCCGGTTGCTGCCAGCCATCGGCGGCGGCTTCTTCGATGGCTTGCTGAATGGCCTTCTTGCGGTGCTCTTCGGCACGACGGCTGAAGAACCACACCAGGAAGGTCACCAGCGACACCGCCAGCAAGATCAGGCTGGCCACGGCGTTGATCTCGGGTTTGACCCCAAGACGCACCGCCGAGAACACTTCCATCGGCAAGGTGGTCGAGCCCGGGCCCGACACGAAGCTGGCCAATACCAGGTCATCCAGGGACAGCGCGAACGACATCATCCCGCCCGCCGCCAGCGACGGCGCGATCATCGGGATGGTGATCAGGAAGAACACCTTCCACGGCCGCGCGCCCAGGTCCATCGCCGCTTCTTCGATCGACAGGTCCAGCTCACGCAAACGCGCCGACACCACCACCGCCACATACGCCGCACAGAACGTGGTGTGGGCGATCCAGATGGTGACAATGCCACGCTCCTGGGGCCAGCCGATCATCTGCGCCATGGCCACGAACAGCAGCAACAGCGACAGACCGGTGATCACTTCCGGCATCACCAGCGGCGCGGTCACCAGGCCGCCGAACAGCGTGCGGCCCTTGAACTGGCTGATGCGCGTCAGCACGAACGCGGCCAAGGTACCCAGCGCTACCGCTGCGACCGCCGTATAGCAGGCGATTTCCAGGGAGCGCGCCACCGAGCCCATCAGTTGGGTGTTGTCCAGCAAGCCGACGTACCACTTGATCGACCAGCCGCCCCACACCGTCACCAGTTTGGATTCGTTGAACGAGTAGATCACCAGAATCAGCATCGGCAGGTAGATAAACAACAACCCCGCCACCAGCATGAAGCTTGAGAAACTGACGCGCTTCATATCTTGCCCTCCATCTCTTTGGCTTGGCTGCGGTTAAACAGGATGATCGGCACAATCAGGATCGCCAGCATCACCACCGCCAGGGCAGACGCCACCGGCCAGTCACGGTTGTTGAAGAATTCTTGCCACAGCACTTTACCGATCATCAGGGTTTCCGGCCCGCCGAGCAGTTCCGGGATCACGAACTCGCCCACCACCGGGATAAACACCAGCATGCAACCGGCGATGATGCCGTTCTTGGACAGCGGCACGGTGATCTTCCAGAAGCTGTTGAAGGTACTCGAACCCAGGTCTGATGCAGCTTCCAGCAGACTCTGGTCGTGCTTCACCAGGTTGGCGTACAGCGGCAGGATCATGAACGGCAGGTACGAATAGACCACGCCGATATACACCGCGATGTTGGTGTTGAGGATCTGCAGCGGCTCGCTGATCAGCCCCATGGACATCAGGAAGCCATTGAGCAAACCGTTGTTGCTGAGGATGCCCATCCACGCATACACGCGGATCAGAATCGCGGTCCAGGTCGGCATCATGATCAGCAGCACCAGCACGGTCTGCATCTCTTTGCGCGCGGTGGCAATGGCGTAGGCCATCGGGTAGCCGATCAGCAGGCACAGCAACGTGCTGAAGAACGCCATTTTCAGCGAGCCCAGGTAGGCGGAGATGTACAGCTCATCCCCCGCCAACAGGCTGTAGTTGGCCAGGTTCAGTACCACCTGCAGCTTTTGCTCGACGTAGGTGTAGATCTCGGTATACGGCGGGATAGCCACGTCGGCTTCGGCAAAGCTGATTTTCAGTACGATGAAAAACGGCAGGGCGAAAAACAGGAACAGCCACAGGAACGGTATCCCGATGACCACCTGCTTGCCGCTGGGGACGATGCGCTGCAAGCGCCGCTTGAGCTTTTTTGTGTTCATGAGCGAAGTACCACGCCGCTGTCGTCTTCCCACCACACATAGACCTGGTCACCCCAGGTCGGCCGCTGGCCACGGCGCTCGGCGTTGGCCACGAAAGACTGCACCAGCTTGCCGCTCGGCAACTCCACGTAGAACACCGAGTGGCCGCCCAGGTAGGCGATGTCGTGCACCTTGCCGCTGGACCAGTTGTGCTCGCAGGTCGGCATTTCGGTGGTTACCAGCAGCTTTTCCGGGCGGATCGCGTAGGTCACCGACTTGTCTTCCACCGCAGTGGCGATGCCGTAGCCCACGTAGATGTCGCGGTCCAGGTCCGGGCATTTGAGCACCGCGTGGCCTTCGGCGTCGTCCACCACCTGGGTGTCGAAGATGTTGACGTTGCCGATGAACTCGCACACCAGGCGGCTGGTAGGCGTTTCGTAGATGTCGATGGGGCTGCCGATCTGCGCGATCCAGCCCAGGTGCATGATCGCGATGCGCTCGGCCATGGTCATGGCCTCTTCCTGGTCGTGGGTCACCATCACGCAGGTCACGCCGACGCGCTCGATGATCTCTACCAGCTCAAGCTGCATCTGCGAGCGCAGCTTCTTGTCCAATGCGCCCATCGGCTCATCGAGCAGCAGCAGTTTCGGGCGTTTGGCCAGGGAACGCGCCAGGGCCACCCGCTGACGCTGGCCGCCGGACAACTGGTGCGGCTTGCGCTTGGCGTACTGGCTCATCTGCACCAGCTTGAGCATCTCGGCCACGCGGGCGTCGACCTCGGCCTTGGGGATCTTGTCCTGTTGCAGGCCGAAGGCAATGTTCTGCGCCACGGTCATGTGTGGGAACAGGGCGTAGGACTGGAACATCATGTTGATCGGCCGCTCGTAGGGCGGCATATCGGTGATGTCCACACCGTCGAGGTAGATACGACCTTCGGTTGGGCGCTCGAAGCCTGCGAGCATGCGCAACAAGGTGGACTTGCCCGAACCCGAACCGCCGAGCAAGGCGAAAATCTCGCCTTTCTTGATTTCCAGGGACACGTCGTCCACGGCAATCGTCTCGTCGAACTTCTTTGTGACCCGGTCGATTTTGACCAGCACCTTCTTAGGTGTCTGGTCGCCTTCGAGGGCTTTCTTATAGGCGCCGGAGGCAACTGCCATTTACGAAACTCCCAAAAAAAACAGTGCAGTTCGCCCGAGGCGGGCGAACCCAGGATAGTTTGAGCCTTACTTGCCCGTCTTGACCTTGGTCCAGCTACGGGTCATCAAGCGTTGCACGTTCGGGGGTAGCTCGAAGTTGACGAATGTCCGATCGAGAACCGCCTGCGGTGGGTAAACCGCTGCGTCGGTGCGTATCGATTGCTCCATCAGTTTGTCCGCCCCTAGGTTAGGGTTGGCGTAACCGACTTGATCACTGACCTGAGCGATGACCTCAGGTTGCAGCAAATAGTTAATGAAGGCATGGGCTTGCTTGACGTTGGTCGCATCCTTGGGAATCGCCAGTACGTCAAACCACAGGTTGCCGCCTTCTTTCGGAATGACATAGGCGATGTTCACGCCTTTGCCTGCTTCGCTTGCGCGCGCCTTGGCCTGGAACACATCGCCGGAGAACCCGGCGGCTACGCAGATGTTGCCGTTGGCCAGGTCCGAGATGTATTTGGAGGAATGGAAGTAGGTCACGTAGGGCCGCACTTTGAGCAGCTTTTCTTCAGCTTTTTTGTAGTCGTCCGGGTTGGTGCTGTTAGGGTTAAGCCCCATGTAGTTGAGCACCGCCGGCAGCATTTCATCGGCCGAGTCCATGAAGGACACGCCGCAGGTGGCCAGCTTCTTCATGTTTTCCGGCTCGAACAGCACCGCCCAGGAATCGATATGGTCGACGCCCAGCACTTGCTTCACTTTGTCGACGTTGTAGCCGATGCCGTTGGTGCCCCACAGGTACGGCACTGCGTACTGGTTGCCTGGGTCGTTCTTCTCCAGACGCTTGAGCAGCGTCGGGTCAAGGTTGGCGTAGTTGGTCAGCAGCGACCGGTCCAGCTTCTGGAACGCCCCGGCCTTGATCTGCTTGCCGAGGAAGTGGTTGGACGGCACCACCACGTCGTAACCGGTACGCCCGGCCAGCAACTTGCCTTCCAGGGTTTCGTTGGAGTCAAACACGTCATACACGGGCTTGATACCGGTGGCCTTTTCGAAGTTGGCCAGGGTGTCGGGGCCGATGTAGTCCGACCAGTTATAAATATGCACCGTAGGGGCGGCCTGCACGCTGACAGCCAGCGTGATACCCGCGCCCACCAGCAAGGCTTGGCGAAATAAAGAAATTGGCAAGTGGAGGTCCTCTTAAATAGTTGGGCCTTAACAGTTGTTGCCCGGCAACAAAACCGGCGCGCAACTTACCCTCGATAAACCGATCCGGCAAAACTTTCTGTCATTTAATGTGTGGGAGGGAGCAACCCCCTCCCACAGGTATCACGGCTTATTTACCGGACTTGATCTTGGTCCAGCTGCGCGTCATTTCACGTTGAGTGGCAGCGGGCAGGTCAGCAATGGCGTAGAGCTTGGCCTGCACATCAGCGGGTGGGTAGATGCCCGGGTCGCTGGTGATGTCTTTGTCGACCAGTGCGGTGGCCTTCTCGTTACCGTTCGGGAACCGCACGCTGTTGGTGATCGAAGCCATGACTTCCGGCTTGAGCAGGTAGTTCAGGAACGTATAAGCGGCATCGACGTTTTCGGCATCCTTAGGGATGGCGACCATGTCGAAGAAGCTACCGGCGCCTTCTTTCGGAATGTCGTAGGCCACTTTGACCTTGCCACCGGCTTCAGCCGCACGGGACTTGGCCTGCTGGATGTCACCCGAGTAACCCACGGCCACGCAGATGTTGCCGTTGGCGAGGTCGGAAATGTACTTGGAGGAGTGGAAGTAGCCGATCGAAGGACGGATCTTGAGGAACAGGTCTTCGGCTTGCTTGAGCTGTTTTTTATCCTGAGTGTCGGTTGGCAGGCCCAGGTAATGCAGCGCCACCGGCAGCATTTCGGTAGGCGAATCGAGGAAGCTCACGCCGCAGCTTTTGAGCTTGGCGATATTTTCAGGCTTGAGCAGCACATCCCACGAGTCGATCTTGTCCACGCCCAGCGCGGCCTTGACCTTCTCCGGGTTATAGCCGATGCCGATCGAACCCCACATGTACGGGAAGGCGTGCTTGTTGTCCGGGTCGCTGACCGACACGGCCTTGAGCAAGGAGGTGTTCAGGTTGCGGTAGTTGGACAGCTTGGACTTGTCCAGCTCCTGATAGACACCGGCCTTGATCTGCTTGGCGAGGAAGTTGTTCGACGGTACGACGATGTCGTAGCCGGACTTGCCTGCCAGCAGCTTGGCTTCGAGGGTTTCGTTGCTGTCGAATACGTCGTACACCACTTTGATGCCAGACTCTTTTTCAAAGTTGGCGATGGTGTCCGGCGCGATGTAGTCGGACCAGTTGTAGACGTGCAGCACTTTATCGTCCGCCTGGGCCGCGCCCGCCATTGCGCCCATCAGGGACAAGGCGAGGAGAGTCTTGCCAGCGTTCTTCAAACCTAATGCCTTCATTATGGTGATGCTCCAATTTTTTTCTTTTTTGGGCCACATTCTTTTATGTTCAGCGGCCCTTCCAGAGGGCAACAAAACAGGGCGACAGTCTGGCAAGTTCAGGGGCTGGCTTTCAACCAAGGCCCCCAACATTTCTAACTGCCCAGACGCAGCATCAAAAGCCACCGCGCACTGAGCCTAGCACTTAGCCCTGCAACGCCGCCAAAGTCAGGTCCAGGCACGTACGCGCCTTGGTCACCAGCTCATCGATTTCGGCCTTGCTGATCACCAGCGGCGGAGAAATGATCATGGTGTCGCCGACGGCGCGCATGATCAGCCCGTTGTTGAAGCAGAAGTTGCGGCAAATCATGCCCACGCCCTTGCCTTCATAACGTTTGCGGGTGGCCTTGTCCTGAACCAGCTCGATTGCACCGAGCATGCCCACACCGCGAACTTCGCCCACCAACGGATGATCAGCCAGCTCCCTCAGGCGCTTTTGCAAATACGGTGCCGTTTCGTCATGAACCCGACTGACGATTTTTTCATCGCGCATGATGCGGATGTTTTCCAGGGCCACCGCCGCCGCCACCGGATGGCCGGAGTAGGTGAAGCCGTGGTTGAAATCACCGCCTTCGTTAAGCACGGCTACCACGTCGTCGCGCACGATCAGGCCACCCATGGGGATGTAACCCGAGGTGAGTCCCTTGGCGATGGTCATCATGTGCGGCTTGAGGTCGTAGAAGTCGCTACCGAACCACTCACCGGTACGGCCGAACCCGCAGATCACCTCGTCGGCGACAAACAGGATGTCGTACTTGGCGAGGATTTCCTTGATGCGCGGCCAGTAGGTGTCGGGCGGCACGATCACACCACCGGCGCCCTGGATCGGCTCGGCAATAAAGGCACCGACGGTGTCCACGCCCAGTTCCAGGATCTTTTCTTCCAACTGGTTGGCGGCCCAGGTGCCGAATTCGTCGGGGCTCATGTTGCCACCTTCGCCGAACCAGTACGGCTGGGCGATGTGGGTGATGCCCGGAATCGGCAAGTCGCCCTGTTCATGCATATACGTCATGCCACCCAGGCTGGCGCCGGCCACGGTGGAGCCGTGGTAGCCATTCTTGCGGCTGATGATGGTTTTCTTGTTCGGCTGGCCTTTGATCGCCCAGTAGTGGCGGACCATGCGCAACATGGTGTCGTTGCCTTCGGAGCCGGAACCGGTAAAGAACACGTGGTTCATGCCGGCGGGCGCAACGCCTGCAATGGCCTTGGCCAGCTCCAGCACCGGCGGGTGAGCGGTCTGGAAGAACAGGTTGTAGTACGGCAGTTCTTTCATCTGTTTGGCGGCGGCGTCGGCCAGTTCATCGCGACCGTAACCGATCGCCACGCACCATAGGCCGGCCATGCCGTCGAGGATTTTGTTGCCTTCGCTGTCCCACAAGTACACGCCGTGGGCTTTGGTGATGATCCGTGGGCCTTTCTCTTTCAATTGCTTGAAGTCGCTGAACGGCGCCAGGTGGTGATCACTGCTCAAGGCTTGCCATTCACGGGTTTGCGGGTTGTTGCTGGACATACCGATCTCCTAGACTTTTCAGTGAAGGGCGCGCTGTGCAGGCAGCGCGCCCGGCGCATCAGACGGCAAAGAGCAGGAATTCCCGCTCCCACGAACTGATCACGCGCTTGAAGTTTTCATGCTCGGCCCGCTTGACCGCGACATAGCCTGTGATGAATTTCTGACCCAGGTATTTCTCGATGGTCTTGCTGTTTTCCATGCGTTCCAGGGCGTCTTCGATGGTCAACGGCAGGCGCAGGTTGCGTCGCTCATAACCCCGGCCCACTACCGGCGCGCTTGGGTTGTGGCCTTCGACCATGCCGATGTAGCCGCACAACAAGCTGGCGGCAATCGCCAGGTACGGGTTGGCGTCAGCGCCCGGCAGGCGGTTTTCCACACGGCGGTTCTGCGGGCCGGCATCCGGTACGCGAAGGCCGACGGTGCGGTTTTCTTCGCCCCACTCCACGTTCACCGGCGCCGAGGTATCGGGCAGGAAGCGGCGGAACGAGTTCACGTTGGGTGCAAATAATGGCAGCAATTCGGGAATGAATTTCTGCAGGCCGCCAATGTGGTTGAGGAACAGCTGGCTCATGGTCCCGTCTTCATTGGAGAAGACATTCTTGCCGGTGGCGATGTCGATGATGCTCTGGTGCAGGTGCATCGCGCTGCCGGGCTCGCCGGTCATCGGCTTGGCCATGAAGGTGGCGGCCACGTCGTGCTTGAGCGCGGCTTCACGCATGGTGCGCTTGAACACCAGGATCTGGTCGGCCAGGGACAGCGCGTCGCCGTGACGGAAGTTGATTTCCATCTGCGCGGTGCCGTCTTCGTGGATCAGGGTGTCGAGGTCCAGCTCCTGCAGTTCGCACCAGTCGTAGACGTCTTCGAACAGCGGGTCGAATTCGTTGGCGGCTTCAATAGAGAAGGACTGGCGGCCGGTCTCCGGGCGCCCGGAACGGCCGATCGGCGGTTGCAGCGGGAAGTCCGGGTCTTCGCAGCGCTTGGTCAGGTAGAACTCCATCTCCGGCGCCACGATGGGCTGCCAGCCTTTGTCGGCGTAGAGCTTGAGGACTTTCTTGAGTACGTTGCGCGGCGACAGCTCGATCGGGTTGCCTTGCTTGTCGTAGGTGTCGTGGATCACCTGGGCGGTCGGCTCGATGGCCCAGGGCACCAGGAACACCGCATTCTGGTCGGGGCGGCAGATCATGTCGATGTCGGCCGGGTCGAGCAATTCGTAATAGATGTCGTCTTCGACATAGTCGCCGGTCACGGTCTGCAACAGCACGCTCTCGGGCAGGCGCATGCCTTTTTCGGCGATGAACTTGTTGGTCGGCGAGATCTTGCCCCGGGTGATGCCGGTGAGGTCGCCAATCATGCATTCGACTTCTGTGATCTTGTGGTCTTTCAACCAATCGGTGAGCTGGTCGAGGTTGTTACTCATAAATGCCTCTGGGCTGGGTTTCCTGGCATCCATTAAAGGCCAGGCGTTGGTTGACGCAGCATCCGCGTCGTTTTTTCGTTCGAGGTAGGAGCTTACCTGCCATTTGCTGCAGCGTTGCATTCCTCACGCCAAAGTTGTGCGTAATCTTGATCGGCGCGCTCGATGAGGGCCGGTCAGTGACGAATGAGAGGGCAACGGAGAGGCGGGACTGGCCGTCAAGAATATTGGCCGGTGCATGAGCATTCACGCGGGATGAACGGACTGCGGACAACGCCTGGCTGAAGCAGGCGCAGACGCCGAGTGGCGGCAGGTGAAACATGAAGCACCCCGGTATTATTGCTGTTATGGGTTTGAATCGAGCTTAGCCTTGTTCATTTTTTTACACAACACCCCCGTAAAAAATACAACACGGCCCGCTCAAGCCTGCGAGTCCCAAGCCCATCGAACCCAAAAAATCGCCCTAAAAAGCCCCAAAAAAGCCTTCGCAGCGCTTTTTTAGGGCAAAAAAGGCCTCGCTTGACTTCGGCATGCCGTTCGGGTTGACTGAAACCAGAAAAGATCAATGATTGATATTTTTAACAACAAAGGTGTTGCATCATGTCGGTACCCCCGCGTGCCGTTCAGCTTAACGAAGCGAACGCGTTCCTTAAGGATCATCCTGAGGTTCTGTACGTAGACCTTCTAATTGCGGATATGAATGGTGTGGTGCGCGGCAAGCGCATCGAACGCACCAGCCTCCACAAGGTTTACGAGAAGGGCATTAACCTGCCTGCCTCTTTATTTGCCCTGGATATCAACGGCTCGACGGTGGAAAGCACCGGCCTGGGCCTGGACATCGGTGATGCTGACCGAATCTGTTATCCAATCCCCGACACCCTGTGCAATGAGCCCTGGCAAAAGCGCCCTACCGCGCAATTGCTGATGACCATGCACGAACTTGAAGGTGAACCCTTCTTCGCCGATCCGCGCGAAGTACTCCGCCAAGTCGTCAGCAAGTTCGATGACATGGGCCTGACCATCTGCGCCGCCTTCGAGCTTGAGTTCTACCTGATCGACCAGGAGAACGTGAACGGCCGCCCACAACCGCCACGCTCGCCGATCTCCGGCAAACGCCCGCACTCGACACAGGTCTACCTGATCGACGACCTCGACGAATACGTCGACTGCCTCCAGGACATCCTGGAAGGTGCCAAAGAGCAAGGCATCCCGGCCGACGCCATCGTCAAGGAAAGTGCCCCGGCGCAGTTCGAAGTGAACCTGCACCACGTGGCCGACCCGATCAAGGCCTGCGACTACGCGGTACTGCTCAAGCGCCTGATCAAGAACATCGCCTACGACCATGAGATGGACACCACCTTCATGGCCAAGCCTTACCCAGGCCAGGCGGGCAACGGTCTGCACGTGCACATTTCGATCCTGGACAAGGACGGCAAGAACATCTTCGCCAGCGAGGATCCCGAGCAGAACGCCGCATTGCGTCACGCGATCGGCGGTGTGCTGGAGACCCTACCCGCCCAGATGGCGTTCCTGTGCCCCAACGTCAACTCCTACCGTCGTTTCGGCGCACAGTTCTACGTGCCCAACTCGCCGTGCTGGGGCCTGGACAACCGCACCGTGGCGATTCGCGTACCGACCGGCTCGTCCGACGCCGTACGTATCGAACACCGTGTGGCCGGCGCCGATGCCAACCCTTACCTGCTGATGGCTTCGGTCCTGGCGGGTGTGCATCACGGTCTGACCAACAAGATCGAACCGGGCGCGCCCGTGGAAGGCAACAGCTACGAGCAGAACGAGCAAAGCCTGCCGAACAACCTGCGCGATGCCCTGCGCGAGCTGGACGACAGCGAGGTGATGGCCAAGTACATCGATCCTAAATACATCGATATCTTCGTCGCCTGCAAGGAAAGTGAGCTGGAAGAGTTCGAACACTCCATCTCCGACCTTGAGTACAACTGGTACCTGCATACCGTTTAACCGGCGGTTGCATTGACTGTGGTGAGCGGGTTTGCCCCGCGCTGGGTGGCGAAGCCGCCCTGAAACCAGACGCCGCATTCTGCCTGTCAGAATGCGGCGTTTTTATTGGGGCCGCTGCGCAGCCCAGCGCGGGGCAAGCCCGCTCGCCACAAAAGCCCCCTACCCAACTATGGACCTCTGCGTACAATGCCCGCTGCCTTGTAGGAGACTTCCATGACCACCCGCCCCGCCTCCCCGCGCAAACCTCGCGCCCGCAGCCAGGCCAGGATCGACGCGATTCTCGACGCCGCCCGCACCTTGCTCGCCGCCGAAGGCGTGGCCGGTCTGTCGATCTACAGCGTGGCCGAGCGCGCGCAGATTCCGCCATCGTCGGTGTACCACTTTTTCGCCAGCGTACCGGCGTTGCTGCAAGCGTTGACGGCCGATGTGCACGCGGCGTTCCGGGCAGCGATTCAGACCCCCATTGAGCATGAGTCACTCAAGCACTGGCGCGACCTGTCCTACATCGTCGAGCAGCGCATGCTCTCCATCTATGACCAGGACGCCGCCGCGCGTCAGTTAATTCTGGCCCAGCATGGCCTCACCGAGGTGACCCAGGCCGACCGCCAGCATGATCTGGAATTAGGGGATTTGATGCTCACGGTGTTCAACCGCCACTTCGAAGTGCCGACCCTGCCCACGGACGTGGATGTGTTTGCCCTGGCGCTGGAATTGAGCGACCGCGTGTATGCGCGCTCGGTGCATCAGCATGGGCTGATTACGCCGCGCATGGCGGAGGAAGGGATGCGTGTGTTTGATGCGTATGTGGGGCTATACCTGCCGCCCTACCTGCCCAAACGCTGAGTCTTGCGTTAACTGGGCCGGCCTCATCGGGTGCAAGCCCCCTCCCACAGTTTGATCTGTGAACATTCAAATGTGGGAGGGGGCTTGCACCCGATGGCGGCCTCAAGGCCAATCACAACTTGGCGATCGACACCTCAGTGGATTTCACAAAGGCAATCACTTCACTGCCAATCACCAGTTCCAACTCTTTGACCGAGCGCGTGGTGATCACCGAAGTGACGATCCCGGAGGCGGTCTGCACGTCGATTTCCGACAGCACGTCGCCGACCACGATTTCCTTGATGGTGCCTTTGAACTGGTTACGCACGTTGATGGCTTTAATAGTCATGGTGTTCTTCCTTCGTGGGACAAGTGAGTTATTGCGCCCAACGCAGTTGCGTAGGCAGCGGTGAAACAGGTTCGGGTTCCGGCGGGGTACCGGGCAACGACAGCACACGGTTGAGCACTTCGGCTTCCAGCGCCGCCAGGCGATGGGAGCCACGGGCCCGTGGGCGTGGCAGGTCGACGATCAGGTCGAGGCCGATTTCGCCGTCTTCGATCAGGATCACTCGGTCGGCAATCGCCACGGCTTCGCTGACGTCGTGGGTCACCAGCAACACGGTGAAGCCGTGCTTGCGCCACAGGTTTTCGATCAGTTGCTGCATCTCGATGCGGGTCAGGGCATCCAGCGCGCCCAGGGGTTCATCGAGTAACAGCAAGCGCGGTTGGTGGATCAGCGCGCGGGCCAGAGCCACCCGTTGTTTTTGGCCGCCGGACAGTGCCGCCGGCCATTCATTGGCGCGCTCGGCCAGGCCGACCGCTTCCAAGGCCTGCAGAGCCTTGGGGCGCCAGTCGCCCTTGAGGCCCAGGCCCACGTTGTCGATGATTTTTTTCCAAGGCAGCAAACGCGCTTCCTGGAACATCAGCCGCGTATCTTCAATCGCTTCGCCGAGCGGCGCGGAACCGGCCAGCAACTCGCCGCCGCTGGCTTTGTCCAGGCCGGCCAGCAGGCGCAGCAAAGTGCTTTTGCCGCACCCGCTACGACCGACCACCGCCACGAACTGGCCCGCCGGAATGTGCAGATCGATCTCTTTGAGCACTTGCCGTGTGCCAAACGATTTGCGCAATTTGCGCACCGCCAGGGGAATCCCCTTCAGCAAGCGCGCAGGTTCTTGAGCACTCATGCCGCACCGCCTTTTTTCACTTGATACGCCGGGTGCCAGCGCAGCCACACACGCTCCAGGCCACGCGCCGCCAGGTCGGCCAGCTTGCCGAGGATCGCGTACATCACGATGGCCAGCACCACCACGTCGGTTTGCAGGAATTCACGGGCGTTCATCGCCAGGTAACCGATGCCCGAGCTGGCGGAGATGGTTTCCGCCACGATCAGCGTCAACCACATAAAGCCCAGGGCAAAGCGCACGCCCACCAGAATCGAGGGCAGCGCCCCCGGCAGGATCACCTGCCAGAACAGGCTGAAACCGGACAAGCCGTAGCTGCGCGACATTTCCACCAGCGCCGGGTCGACGTTACGGATGCCGTGGTAGGTATTGAGGTAAATCGGGAACAGCGTGCCGAGGGCCACCAGGAAAATCTTTGCGGTCTCGTCAATCCCGAACCACAGGATCACCAGCGGGATCAGCGCCAGGTGCGGCACGTTGCGGATCATCTGCACCGAACTGTCCAACAGGCGTTCGCCCCAGGCCGACAGCCCGGTAATAAACCCCAGCGCCAGACCGATGCTGCCACCGATCACAAAACCCAGGCCCGCACGCCAGCCGCTGATGGCCAGGTGGGTCCAGATTTCGCCGCTGGCCACCAGGTGGACCCCGGCTGCAATCACGGCACTGGGGGCCGGCAGAATACGCGTCGACAACCAGCCCGCCGACACCGACAACTGCCACACCGCCAGCAATAGAATCGGCAGCACCCAGGGCGCCACGCGATGGCTCAGTTTTTCATAGTTCATAACGCCGCCTCAGCTCTGTGACGCCGCTTTGGGAAGGATATCGTTGGCGACCATTTCGCCGAACGGGCTCACGTAACCGGCGCTTTTCGGCAGCTCGGGACGTTCGATATCCAGGTGCGGGAACAGCAGTTCGGCGACCCGGTACGACTCTTCCAAGTGTGGATAACCGGAGAAGATAAAGGTATCGATGCCCAACGCGGCGTACTCCTTGACCCGCGCCGCAACGGTTGGGCCATCGCCCACCAGCGCGGTACCCGCACCGCCGCGCACCAGGCCGACGCCAGCCCACAGGTTGGGACTGACTTCGAGATTGTCGCGGTTGCCGCCATGCAACGCCGCCATGCGTTGTTGCCCGACCGAATCGAAGCGCGCCAGGGAGGCCTGGGCGCGGGCGATGGTATCGTCATCCAGATGGGAGATCAGTTTGTCGGCGGCTTTCCAGGCTTCATCGTTGGTTTCGCGCACGATCACATGCAGACGAATGCCGAAGCGCACCGTGCGCCCCAGCTTGGCGGCCTTGGCGCGTACCTGCTCGATCTTCTCGGCAACCGCGGCCGGTGGCTCGCCCCAGGTCAGCACCATTTCCACTTGCTCGGCAGCCAAATCCTGAGCGGCTTCGGAAGAACCACCGAAGTACAAAGGCGGTCGCGGTTGCTGGATCGGTGGATAGAGCAATTTGGCGCCTTTGACGCTGATGTGCTCGCCGTCGTAGTCCACGGTTTCGCCTTCCAGCACGCGGCGCCAGATGCGCGTGAACTCGACCGAAGCCTGGTAACGCTCTTCGTGACTGAGGAACAAGCCATCACCGGCCAATTCTTCCGGATCACCGCCAGTGACCAGATTGAACAATGCCCGGCCGCCGGACAGACGATCCAGAGTCGCGGCCTGACGCGCCGCCACCGTCGGGGAAATGATCCCGGGGCGCAGGGCGACAAGGAATTTCAGACGCTGGGTCACCGGGATCAGCGACGCGGCCACCAGCCACGAGTCCTCGCAGGAGCGCCCGGTGGGGATCAAAACGCCGCCGAAACCCAGGCGGTCAGCGGCCTGGGCCACTTGCTGCAAATAACCGTGGTCGACGGCGCGTGCGCCTTCGGCGGTGCCAAGGTAGTGGCCGTCGCCGTGGGTAGGCAGAAACCAGAAAATATTGAGGCTCATGGAGTTGTCTCCTGAAGAAATCGGATTACGGCGCGTTGGCCACCGCGGCGGGTGGTGTCCAGATCACGTCCTTGATGCTCAAGGGTTTGGGGATCAATTTGAGTTGATAGAAGCTGTCGGCGATTTTCTGTTGGGCGGCGACCACTTCCGGGGTCAGGAACAACGCGCCATAGCCCTGGCGTTTCACCGAGGTCAGGGTGATGTCAGCCGGCAGGCCAAGCAGCGGCGCGACTTGTTCAGTGACTTCCTGCGGATTGGCCTTGGACCATTCGCCCACCGCGCGTACTTCTTCCACCAGCGCCTTGATCACCTGCGGGTGTTGCTCGGCATACGGCTTGGTCGCCAGGTAGAACTGGTGGTTGTCAGCAATGCCGGTGCCGTCACGCAAGGTGCGCGCTTGCAGCTGTTTCTCGGCGGCGGCCTGGTACGGGTCCCAGATCACCCAGGCGTCCACGCTGCCACGCTCGAACGCGGCGCGGGCATCGGCGGGCGGCAGGAACACGGTTTGTACGTCGGTGTATTTCAGGCCGGCGTCTTCCAGGGCACGTACCAGCAGGTAGTGCACGTTGGAGCCTTTATTGAGCACGATTTTCTTGCCCTTGAGCTCGGCCACCGATTTGATCGTCGAGTCTTTCGGCACCAGGATCGCTTCGCTGGTCGGCGCCGGCGGCTCGTAGGCCACATAGAGCAGATCGGCACCGGCGGCCTGGGCAAACACCGGCGGGGTTTCGCCGGTAACGCCGAAGTCGATGGAGCCGACGTTCAGGCCCTCAAGCAGCTGCGGGCCGCCGGGGAACTCGGTCCATTGCACCTGCACGCCTTGGGCCGCCAGGCGTTTTTCCAGGGTGCCCTTGGCTTTGAGCAACACCAGGGTGCCGTATTTCTGATAACCGATCCGCAGGGTCTCGGCGGCTTGGGCTTGAACAATGGCGCCGAAGGACACAGCCGCAGCAAACAGTGCGACCAGACCACGACGCAAGATGACAGTGCGCATGGCGCTCTCTCCAAATATGCGTTTAGGGTTTTGGCTGCACCTGCTTGGCCGTTGGCGGCTGAGTAAGGTGAGTGTTTCTTGAGTGGGTAAGGCTCAGATGCTCCAGCGAGCCGTCAGCAAACGGTCATTCAAAGCATGCGGGTCCAACGGTTTCGGGCGACGAGCCATGGCGCTGTAGAGCGTTTCCAGCGCCTCGTGCAAACGGTGTTCAAGCACCGGCACCAACTGCGCCTGGGCACTGCCTTCGCCATAGGCGATCTGGCTGTCTTCGGCAAAGATCCCGTGGAGCAATTCCTGGGCCTTGAGGGCCGACAAGACCGGCTTCAGCGCGTAGTCCACCGCCAGCATATGGGCGATGCTGCCGCCAGTGGCCATCGGCAAAACGACCTTGTGCGCCAGGGCGCGTTCGGGCAGCAGGTCGAGCACGGTTTTCAGCGCGCCGGAGAACGAGGCCTTGTAGACCGGCGTGGCTATCACCAAGCCATCCGCATTAGCCACTTGCTGCAACAGGTCGATGACCTTGGGGCTGTCGAAGCGCGCATGCAGCAAGTCTTCGGCCGGGAAGTCCCGTACCTGGTAACTCACCACTTCAACGCCTTTGTCTTGCAACCATTGACGGGTTTTTTCCAGCAAGACCCCGGAGCGGGAACGCTGGCTGGGACTGCCTCCGAGTGTGACGACCAACATGCAGGTATTCCTTGAGCAAGTGCCGGCGGTTCGCTGGGTGGGCGATGGCGCCAAGATGAAACAGACCTTACCAGCAGATTTATATATCTATAAATCTTATTTATTCATTTGTTTATTCTTAAAATGCATATAGCACCCATCCATCGCCAGGCGAAAAAAAAGGCCGTCGAAACGGCCTGAAAACCCCTGCAATGTGAGCGTTGAAATGCGGTCAACCTGTGGGAGGGGGCTTGCTCCCTCCCGCAGAGGTCCCGCGTCAGCGGTTAGGTTGTGGGGTAAGCCGCAGATACGGCTTCACTGCCCTGTAACCCTTTGGAAAGCGCTTCTTGATCTCTTCCTCGTCCTTGAGCGACGGCACGATCACCACTTCATCGCCGTCCTGCCAGTTGGCGGGGGTAGCGACCTTGTGGTTGTCGGTCAGCTGCAGCGAGTCGATGACTCGCAGGATTTCGTGGAAGTTACGGCCGGTACTCGCCGGGTAGGTGATGGTCAGGCGAATCTTTTTGTTCGGGTCGATCACGAACAGGGAACGCACGGTGAGGGTGTCACTGGCGTTGGGGTGGATCAGGTCGTAAAGGTCCGAGACCTTGCGGTCGGCGTCCGCCAGGATCGGGAAGTTGACGACGGTGTTCTGGGTCTCATTGATGTCTTCGATCCACTTGTGATGCGAGTCCACCGGGTCGACCGACAGGGCGATGGCCTTGACGCCACGCCTGGCGAATTCATCCTTGAGCTTGGCGGTAAAGCCCAGCTCGGTGGTGCACACCGGGGTGAAGTCAGCCGGATGGGAAAACAACACACCCCAGCTGTCGCCAAGCCATTCGTGAAAACGAATCTTGCCGGCGCTGGAATCCTGTTCGAAGTCGGGGGCGATATCGCCCAGTCTTAGGCTCATGGTGTGGCTCCTGATGAGTGCTTATGGAGCCACTGTGCATGGATTGACGCTGATTTAAAAAGAATAAATATCGATTTATCTAGACGATAAAAGAATATTAAAAATGTGTTCATTGGACGTGGGAAAGGGCGAGGTGCACCATTGCTTTCAAGGTTCGAGAAGGCCTTGAGACGCTGTACAAAGAGGGGTTTCAGGAAGGGCTTGCGGGGGTTTAGCCCGACTTGAAAGGCAAGACACCTTGCCCGGCGTTGCGCCGGGCAAGGTTTTACGGTCTTACAACAGCATTACGCTATTACAGCAGTGGCAGCGAGTAACTGACGATCACACGGTTTTCGTCTTGGTTACGCTGACCGGCAATATCGTTGCGCCACATGGCGTTTTTCCAGGCCACGCCAACGTTCTTGAAAGTACCTTCTGGTACGACGTAGGCAACAGTGATGTCACGTTCCCACTCGTTCGCGCCATTGGAGTTTGTTTGGACCTGAGCAACACCCACCCGGCCGCGAGTATCGATATTGTCGCCACGCAGATAAACCACACCGGCGGTCAAGCCTGGTACGCCAACTTTGGCGAAGTCGTACGCGTAACGAGCTTGCCAAGTACGCTCGCCAGCACGGGCGAATTTGGCGATCTGCGAGTCAGTGGTCAAGTAAGCCGACGAACCGTCACCTTGGTTCAACCATGGGAAGTCGCTGTTGCCGTTGCTGACCTGGTAACCACCACCGAAGGTGTGACCGGCCACCGAGTACAGGAACAAGCCGCTGTAAAGGTTGTTGTCGACTTTACCTTTGGTGACGTTAGCGCCAGCAGCGTTAGTGCCGTAGTCACCAGTGGTGAAGTAGTTCGCGTCGTTGCTGTTGGCACCGTCAGCGCGGCTGTTGAAGTAGCGCAGGTCGGTTTTCAACACGCCAGGACCGATCGCCCAGTTGTGCAGCAAGCCCAGGAAGTGCTGCTTGTAGAACTGATCCAGATTGCCGTAGTAGTACTGGGCAGTCAGGTCTTTGGTGATCTTGTAGTCGCCACCGGCGTAGATGAACTTGTTGCTGTCGCGGCCAGCGGCGGTACGGCCGTTGGCGCCCGCGAGAGACAGGTTCTCGACGTTGCTGGAGTTACGACCCTTGGCCTTTTCGATCTGACCGGCAACCAGCGTCAGGTCCTTGATGTCGTTGGTGGTGATCTGGCCACCCTGGAAAGTCTGCGGCAGCAGACGACCATCGTTGGTGATGATTACCGGCAGCTTAGGCTGCAAAGTACCCAACTTCAGTTCGGTCTGGGAGATCTTGGCTTTAGCGGTCAGGCCCAGGCTGGAGTAGTTATCAACGGCTTCACCATTGGACTTGCTCGGGAAAACCGTGCCGCCATAAGAGCCAGCGTTGCCAGCCGACGCAGCGGTTGCACCGTTGGTGCCGCCGCCCGAATCCAGACGCACGCCCAGCAGCCCAATGGCGTCAAGACCAAAGCCTACGGTGCCTTGGGTGTAACCGGAGATGAAGCGCAGGTCGAAAGCTTGGCCCCATTCTTCCGACTTGTTCTGCGCGCCGGCCGCTTTGGTAGCGTCGTCACGGTTATCGGTATTGATGTAAAAGTTACGCAGACCCAGTGTGGCCTTGCTGTCTTCGATGAAACCGGCAGCGCCTGCTTGCTGGGCGATTGCGCCCAAAGCTACAGCCAAAGCCAAGGTGGACTTATTCATGTACCGCTCCTCTCATTTCTAATTTTTGTATTTCTTCGGTCTCGGGTCTGACGCCCTCGATCCACAGATGCGCGATTAGCGCCGGATAGTGACTGGCAAGTCAATCGTAACCTTGTGTGTCTACTACCTTCGTCTAATCACAGTTGTTTTGGTCCCTGCAGGGTAATGAGTTTTTCATACACCCAAAAAGAATTGTTTCATTCTTTTTCATACGATTTGGGAATAAGCCTTTACGTGACATGGAGCAGTCAGGGTAGACCAACCGTTCCATAAGCTCATTCCTAAAGGGTATTTGTTAGCACTTTTTTAGATCGATTAGGGTGGACGCGCCATTACATACGTCACCCATGATCAAAAAGGCGACGCCATCATGGCGAAACGCACATCCTCCAGTCAATTTGTTACAGTTTTTGTGTCACTAATAATTTCTTTGCCGACCGCAATCTACCCACAGTCGCCATCCCGTTATCGGCGTGAGATCAAGAATGCTTAAATTTCAGTTGTGACTTGAAAGACCGAGCCGCCGAGCAGGCCGGTGCTTACGCGAGCCTGCTCGATGGTCGGAGGGGAGGGTTTTACAAGGCTTTCTCGAAGATCTTCGAATTACGCTGATAGTTGTACAGCGAGGCACGCGCCGACGGCAGGCGGTCCACACTGCTTGGCACAAACCCCCGCTCGCGGAACCAGTGGGCGGTGCGCGTGGTGAGTACGAACAAGGTTTTCAGCCCCTGGGCCCGCGCACGGGTCTGGATGCGCTCCAGCAACACGTCACCTCGCGCGCCATGGCGGTATTCCGGGTTCACCGCCAGGCAGGCCAGCTCGCCGGCGTCCGAATCGGCGATCTGATACAGCGCCGCACAGGCGATGATCATGCCCTCGCGCTCGACCACACTGAACTGCTCGATTTCACGCTCCAGCACTTCCCGCGAACGACGCACCAAAATGCCCTGTTCTTCCAGTGGGCTGATCAGGTCGAGCAAGCCGCCGACGTCTTCAATCGCCGCCTCGCGCACTTGTTCGAACTGCTCCTGCGCCACCAGCGTACCGCCGCCGTCGCGGGTGAACAGCTCCGTAAGCAAGGCGCCGTCCTCGGCGTAGCTGACGATATGACTGCGCCCTACCCCGCCACGGCAAGCCTCGGCCGCCGCATCAAGCAGTTCGGCCTGGTAGTTGCTGCTGCCCAGGCGTTGCAGGTGGGCCGGTACCTGTTGCGGGCGCAGCTCGCGCACCAGGCGGCCATTTTCGTCGATCAGACCTAGATCGGCACCGAACAGCAGCAGCTTATCGGCACCCAGATCGATGGCGGCGCGGGTGGCGACGTCTTCGCAGGCCAGGTTAAAAATCTCACCCGTGGGTGAATACCCCAGTGGCGACAGCAGCACGATGGAGCGCTCATCCAACAGACGGTTGATGCCCTTGCGGTCGACGCGGCGCACTTCGCCGGTGTGGTGGTAGTCCACACCTTCCAGCACGCCGATCGGACGCGCGGTCACCAGGTTGCCGCTGGCCACCCGCAGGCGCGAGCCCTGCATGGGCGACGAGGCCATGTCCATCGACAAGCGCGCTTCGATGGCGATACGCAGGTGGCCGACCGCGTCGATCACACATTCCAGCGTTGCGGCATCGGTGATGCGCATGCCTTCGTGATAAATCGGGGTCAGACCACGCGCTTCAAGGCGCGCTTCGATCTGCGGGCGCGAACCGTGGACCAGCACCAGCCGCACGCCCAGGCTGTGCAGCAGCACCAGGTCGTGGACGATATTGCCGAAGTTCGGATGGTCCACACCGTCGCCGGGCAGCATGACCACAAAGGTGCAGTCGCGGTGGGCGTTGATGTAGGGCGAAGCGTGACGAAGCCAATTGACGTATTCGGGCATAACACCTGGGCCTGTAATAAAAAGCAGCCAAACAAGGATGAATCGTGGAAGCGCACAGCGGGCTGATGGTTATCGTCGGAACAGGCTTGGCGACACGCTCACTCTCCTTTTATGTACGAACAGGCAAGGGTTAATTTATGCGGGTTTCAGGCAGTAATGTTCGATCAGTTCCCGCAATAGACGCACTGTAGGCGCCAAGCGTGACATTTCGAGGTACTCGCCCGGCTGGTGAGCACAGGCGATATCGCCAGGGCCCAATACCAGGGTTTCACACCCAAGGCGCTGAAGATAAGGCGCTTCGGTGCCGAACGCCACTGCTTCGGCACGATGACCGGTCAATCGTTCCGCCACCCGCACCAGTTCGGCGTCTTCCGGTTGTTCGAACGGCGGCACTTCGGGGAACAGCGGCGCGTAGTCGATCTTGACCTTGTGGCGCTCGGCCAGGGGTTCGAGCTTCTGCCGGATGGCCGCGCGCAGCACTTGCGGGTCCATGCCCGGCAACGGCCGCAGGTCAAACTCCAGTGAGCACTGACCGCAAATGCGGTTGGGGTTGTCGCCGCCGTGGATACAGCCGAAGTTCATGGTCGGCTGCGGCACGCTGAATTGCGGGTTGCGGTATTCACGCTGCCAGGCCAGGCGCAGACCGCGCAATTCGCCGATGGCATCGTGCATCGCTTCAAGAGCGCTGTGGCCCAGGCTGGGGTCCGACGAGTGGCCACTCTGGCCCAGGATATCGATGCGCTCCATCATCACGCCTTTATGCAGGCGGATCGGTTTGAGCCCGGTGGGCTCGCCGATCACCGCCGCGCGGCCCAGTGGACGCCCGGCTTCGGCCAGCGCGCGGGCGCCGGACATGGAGCTTTCCTCATCGCAGGTGGCGAGGATCAGCAAGGGTTGCTTGAACGGCTGGTCCAGCAGCGGCAACACCGCTTCAATCGCCAGAGCGAAAAAGCCCTTCATGTCGCAACTGCCCAATCCTACCCAGCGGCCGTCGACTTCAGTCAGCTTGAGCGGGTCGGTTTTCCACAGCGCGGCGTCATAGGGCACCGTATCGCTATGGCCCGCCAGCACCAGGCCGCCAGGACCACTGCCGAAACTTGCCAGCAGGTTGAATTTGCCGGGACTGACCTGCTGGATGTCGATGGCAAACCCCAGGTCGCCCAGCCAATTGGCGAGCAAATCGATCACCGGGCGGTTGGTCTGGTCGAGAGAGGCTTGGGTGCAACTGACCGAAGGCGCGGCAATCAGCGCGGCGAACTGCTCTTTCATGGACGGTAATGGCATGCGCGGCCTCTCAACTTCCCGGATGAACCCCACTATAGAACCATCTGCACGACACAATAAACCGTTGCGGCACGTTGCCGGGCTCACTCCTGTACACTGCACGGCCTTGGCAGCCACCTTTTTCCCCGGCTGCGCTCCCGATCCTGGATTTTCCGGCCATGCAGAAAGAAACCGAAATCAAGCTCCGCGTCAGCCGCGAAACACTCGCCGCGCTGCGTGAGCACCCGTTACTGAAAAAACGCAACAAAAGTGGCTGGGAACGCCTTGAGTTGATGAATCAATATTTCGACACCCCCGAACGCGACCTGGCCCAGGCCAAAGTCGCCCTGCGTTTGCGCAAGGACGGTGACGCCATCATCCAGACCCTCAAGACCCGCGGCCAGAGCGTCGCCGGTTTGTCGGAACGCAACGAGTACAACTGGGACCTGCCCAAAGCCAAACTCGACGTGAAGAAACTCGACGGCGAATGCTGGCCCGAGCAACTGGCCGAGCTGGACAAAAAGACCCTCAAGCCGATCTTCACCACCGATTTCGTGCGCGAACGCGCCGAAATCGCCTGGGGCCGTGGCAAGGCCAAGGTGGTGATCGAGGCCGCGTTGGACCTGGGCCACGTAGTGGTCGGCAAGCAGAAAGAAGAAATCTGCGAGCTGGAACTGGAACTGCGCGAAGGTGAACCGGCTGCCCTGCTGGAACTGGCCGCTGAATTGGCCGCGACCCTGGCGCTGATGCCATGCGATATCAGCAAGGCCGAGCGCGGCTACCGCCTGTACGATGCAGGCAGCTACTCCCTGAGCCTGCCGGCACCGCAGATCCAGGCCGAAATGCCATTGGACGACGCCTTCGCCGCAATCATGTGGCACCTGCTGGGCAGCAGCCAGCGCCTGGCCGAGCAATACCGCTTCAATGGCCACTGGCGCCTGCTGCAGGACTGGGTCGACAACCTCGGTGAGTTGCGCGCCCTGATCGGCAGCCTCGGCCAGGCCGCACCGCGCCAATCCACCGCCGAACTGCGCAGCGCACTGGATGCCCTGCTGGAAGACTGGCGCCCGCTGGTACAGGCCGGTGACGACGACGAAGACATTCGCAAAGCCGCACCCGAGCAGTTCGCCGAAGAACTGGAGGACCTGCGCTGGGGCCTGTTCTCACTGAACACTTCGCGCTGGCTGCTGGCCCGCAGCTGGACCGCCGAGCGTAACGTGCGGGGCAACCGTCAGGGCGCCGCGCAAATCACCAACTGGCTGCCGCGCCTGCTGGCCGACGATGCCGTCGCCCTGCAACTGCCGCGCTACCAGCAACAGCCGGAAGACCTGGCCGAGCAACTGCCGCGTATCGAACGCATCCAGGCCTGGCTGCACCATGCACGCCAGGTGGTGGACATCCCGGAACTGGACCGGTTGTACGGCGAGCTGAACAAGCTGGTGCAACTGGCCAATCAGCCGATCACCGATGAGTCGCTGGATGCGCGGATGCATCAGGCGATTGCGGTGTATCAGAACCGCGCCTGGAAGACTCTTCTGCGTCTGTAAGATCGCCATCGACGGCAAGCCCCTCCAGCGTGGGAGGGGCGGTACGACGATTCGACTTGCCCCCGATGAGGCCCTGCCTGTCAGCGCAATACTGGCAGGCTGGTGGTGGACTTGATCTCCGACAACGCCACGATCGAATTGACCTCCTGAATCCCCGGCACCATCGACAACTTGTCGAAGAAAAACCGCTCGTACGCCTCAATGTCCGACGCCACGATGCGCAGCAGAAAATCCACCGCGCCCATCAGCACGTAACACTCCAATACTTCCGGAAAGCCACGAATCGCCTCGGTGAACTCGGTGAAGTTGGATCGCCCGTGAGCGTTGAGTTTGACCTCGGCGAAAATCTGCGTGTTAAGGCCGATCTTCTTGCGGTCCAGCAGGGTCACCTGGCCGCGGATCACACCCTCGTCCTTGAGCCGTTGGATGCGCCGCCAGCAGGGTGACTGGGACAGGCCGACCTGCTCGGCGATCTGCGCACTCGAGAGCGAAGCATCCTCTTGCAGCAGGGCCAGGATGCGGCGGTCATAAGCGTCCAATTGGCTGTGCATAGAAATACCTTTTATAGCGATACTCTTGAATTAGATGATTCGAATAATGTTGAATCAAGCTCATCTTAGATAAGAAATCTCCGTAAGCGAATGTAAAAATTTCTTCAGTCAAAACTGGAGAGCCAACATGCACGTCGTCGAAACTACCCACCCCGATACTCGCGTCGATGCATGGGCCGTCAACAACGCCCATTGCCAGGCCCATTACCAGATCGTCGCCGAGGCTGAACCGGATGTGTTGTGTCGGGTGCTTAACTATTTCGCGCTGCAGTTTCTGACGCCTCGGCAGGTCAGTGTGACTCGGCAAGACGACGTGCTGAGCATCGAAATCGTGATGGACGGCTTGAGCTGGCATCGGGCCCAGGTGATCGGTGAAAAGATTCGAAACCTGATCAGCGTGTGCACGCTGGATGTGTGGCCGGCCGACTCCGTGGGCCCGCAGGCGGTGTCGGCAGCCGCCCGGTAAAAGCCTGCAATACACGGTGGGCGGCGAATATTCAGGGGGTGGCTAGCCTGGGAGTACGTCCGAGGTTACCCAGGAAAACCCACATGTCTGTTGATCGACGATTGGAATTGCATCAATTGCTGCCGGCTTTGGTCGGTTCCGAACTGATCAGCGACGACACCGCAAAGCGCTTGTCGAAACTGCCCGCCGGCAACATCCAGCATCCGCTGGAGCACGTCGCAACCCTCGGGCCCTGCCTGGAAACCCTGACCCAATGGCTTGCCCAGCATGTCGGGCAACCTTATCTGCGCATCGACCCACTGAAGATCGACGTGGCGAAGGTGGTGCCGCTGATGTCCCATGCCTTTGCCCAGCGCCACGGAATCCTTGCCGTGGCGGTGGACGCGCAGTCCGTCACGATCGCCAGCGCCCAACCCCTCGTCACCGCTTGGGAGGCCGGGCTGGCGCAGGTGCTCAAGCGTTCCATCACGCGCGTGGTGGCCAACCCCCAGGAGATTACGCGCTGTATCGGCGAGTTTTATCGGCTGGCGAAGTCCGTCAGCGGTGCGGATCAAAAGGTGGCGGTGCCCGGCAACTTCGACCTGCTCAACCTCGGCGCCAGCGACCAGGAACCGGACGCCAACGATGCGCACATCGTCAATATCGTCGATTGGTTGCTGCAGTACGCCTTTAGCCAGCGGGCCAGTGATATCCATATCGAACCTTGCCGTGAACAGGGCCGGGTGCGTTTTCGCATTGATGGGTTGTTGCACGATGTCTACCAGTTTCCACCCCAGGTGACGATGGCGGTGGTGAGCCGGCTCAAGAGCCTGGGACGGATGAACGTGGCGGAAAAACGCAAACCCCAGGACGGCCGGGTCAAGACCAAAAGCCCGACGGGCGCGGAGGTCGAGCTGCGTCTGTCGACCTTGCCTACCGCCTTTGGCGAAAAACTGGTGATGCGGATTTTCGACCCGCAGGTGTTGCTCAAGGACTTCGACCAGTTGGGCCTGTCCCTGGAAGACCAGCAACGCTGGCACGGCATGACCCGCCAGACCAACGGCATCATCCTGGTCACCGGGCCCACCGGCTCCGGCAAGACCAGCACCCTCTACACCACGCTCAAGCAGCTGGCGACCCGCGAAGTCAACCTGTGCACGGTTGAAGACCCGATCGAGATGGTTGAACCCGGCTTCAATCAGATGCAGGTGCAACACAATATCGACCTGACCTTCGCCAGCGGCATCCGCGCACTGCTGCGCCAGGACCCGGACATCATCATGATTGGCGAAATACGCGACCAGGAAACCGCAGAAATGGCGATCCAGGCCGCACTGACCGGGCATTTGGTGCTGTCGACCCTGCACACCAACGACGCGCCCAGTGCGATCAGTCGCTTGCAGGAGCTGGGTATTGCGCATTATTTAATCAAGGCCACGCTGTTAGGCGTGATGGCGCAACGCTTGGTACGGTTGCTGTGCCCTCACTGCAAGCGCGCAACGGGCGACGTGTATGAGGCTGCCGGGTGCGCCGAATGTAGAAACAGCGGGTATCGGGGGCGAGCCGGGGTCTACGAAATCATGGTGCTGGACGATGCGCTCAAGGCGCTGATCACTCCAGGCGCCGACGTTCAGTCCCTGCGGGCTGCCGCTATTGCGCAAGGCATGCATGACCTGCGCATGTCCGGCATGACAAAGGTTGAAGCAGGGCTGACCACGATGGCGGAAGTGTTGCGGGTAACGCCTGGGGATTCGGTAACAAATCCTATGATTACGGCGCTTTGAAACCGTTCTTATCGGTGGCAACACCGTTACAATCGGCGCAACGTCGTTTCACTGACACCATCAGATAGGGAATCGCTATGCAGATCGGAACCGTACTGCTTCTTTTCGTGGGTTTGGCCATCGCCATCCTTTTCATGGGCTTCAAGGTGGTGCCCCAGGGCTACCAGTGGACGGTCGAACGTTTCGGCCGCTATACCAATACCCTCAAGCCTGGCCTGAACATCATCATCCCGGTCATGGACCGCATCGGTCGCAAGATCAACGTGATGGAAAGCGTGCTGGACATCCCGCCCCAGGAAGTGATCACCGCCGACAACGCCACGGTGCAGATCGACGCCGTGTGTTTCTTCCAAGTGGTCAATACCGCCCAGGCCGCCTATGAGGTCAACAACCTCGAACACGCCATTCGCAACCTGCTGCAAACCAATATTCGTACCGTCCTCGGCTCCATGGAGCTGGATGCCATGCTCAGCCAGCGTGACGGCATCAACGAAAAACTCCTGAGAACCGTGGATGAAGCCACCGCGCCGTGGGGCATCAAGATCACCCGTATCGAGATCAAGGACATCAGCCCGCCCGCCGACCTGATGGCCGCCATGTCGGGCCAGATGAAAGCCGAGCGGATCAAGCGCGCGCAAATTCTTGAGGCCGAGGGCCTGCGAGCGTCGGCGATCCTGACGGCCGAAGGTAAAAAGCAGGCGCAGATCCTGGAAGCCGAAGGCAGCCGCCAGGCAGCATTCCTCGAATCCGAAGCCCGTGAGCGTCAGGCCGAGGCGGAAGCACGCGCGACCCAGGTGGTGTCGGAAGCGATCGCCTCGGGCAACGTGCAGGCGGTCAATTACTTCGTCGCGCAAAAATATATCGACGCGCTGGGCAAGCTGGCATCAGCCAACAACAGCAAGGTGATCCTCATGCCGCTTGAAGCCAGCCAGGTGATTGGTGCGGTTGGCGGCATTGGCGAGATCGTCAAGGCCACGTTCGATAACAAGAAAGGCTGAGGCCAGCACCATGTGGGATTTCCTGCAGCACCTGTCATTTTGGGATTGGCTGGCACTGGGCACGGTGCTGTTGATCCTTGAGGTCTTCGGCGCCGGCGGTTACCTGTTGTGGATGGGTATCGCCGCTGCGGCCGTGGGTGTGATCAAGTTTCTGGTACCGCCGCTCGGCCTGGAATGGCAACTGTTGTTGTTCGCAGTGTTGTCGATACTGACGGCCGTGTACTGGTGGAAACGCCAACGCAGCAGTGCCAAGGCCAGTGACCAACCTGGGCTGAATGAACGAGGCTCGGAGCTGGTTGGTCGCACCTTCGTGGTGCACCAGGCGATTGTGGACGGCCGGGGCAAGGTGAAAGTCGGTGATGGCGTGTGGATGGTGACCGGCCCCGACAGCCCCGTAGGCGCTCAAGTCCGGGTCGTTGGTCAGGACGGGGTGATTTTAAAGGTTGAAACTGTTTAGTCAGTGATGGAACTCGGTTGGGCTATCTACAATCAAAACCTGCAGATAACCCCACCGGAGTCACCCATCATGCGTCTCAAATATGCTGTCGCCACCCTCGCTGTGCTTTCCCTTCCTGTCGGTTCAGCCATGGCCGACAGTTTCTGGCGCAACGTCATCTCGTCGGGCGCCACCACTGGCTCGACGTACCTGACCTTCAAGGACCACAAGCTGGTGGTTGCCGCACAAGACGACGCCGGCAGCTTCGTTGCCAGCGACGGCGGCATTCGCGGCCCGTACCTGGAAGCCGCCATGCAGAAGGTCCGCGCCGATAACCCAGGCCTGCAAGCCACGGATATGGAACTGGCCAACGCTATCCTCGCGAAGAATGCTGTCACTGAGTAAAACTCGCCCCCCAAAAAAAATGCCGCTTGTTCAAGCGGCATTTTTTTGCCCGCCAGGTGACGTTTCATTCACAGACGACAGGCTATATTCAGTCAGGCCGTGCAACCATGCCGGTACTGATAAGCCTCTCATCGCCCACCTGAAACGGATGCCTTCGTCGTCATGAGCCAACAGCCCTTCCTGCCGTTCTCCAAACCTACCATTGATGAAGCCACCATCTCGGCGGTCGGTGATGTACTGCGCTCGGGCTGGATCACCAGCGGCCCGAAAGTACAGGCGTTCGAAGCGCAACTGTCGGAGTACTTTGGCGGCCGGCCGGTGCGTACATTCAACTCAGGCACCTGCACCATGGAGATTGCGTTGCGCATCGCCGGTGTCGGGCCAGGCGATGAAGTCATCACCACGCCGATCTCCTGGGTCGCCACGGCCAACGTGATCCTGGAGGTGGGCGCCACGCCCGTGTTTGCCGATATCGACCCGGTTACCCGCAATATCGACCTGGCCCAGGTAGAAGCCGCGATCACCCCGCGTACCAAGGCAATCATCCCGGTCTACCTGGCAGGCCTGCCGCTGGACATGCCGATGCTTTACGCACTGGCCAACAAGTACAACCTGCGTATCGTCGAAGACGCCGCGCAAGCGCTGGGCTCCAGCTGGGACGGCGAGCGCATTGGCGCCACAGGGGACTTCGTGTCGTTCAGCTTCCAGGCCAATAAGAACATCACGTGTTCCGAAGGCGGCTGCCTGGTTTTGAATAACGCCGAAGAGGCGCGCCTGGCGGAGAAGTACCGCCTGCAAGGCGTCACCCGCAGCGGTTTTGACGGCCTGGATGTGGACGTGTTGGGCGGCAAGTTCAACATGACGGATATCGCCGCCGCCATCGGTCTGGGGCAGTTTGCACATATCGAGCAGATCACCGCCCACCGCCAGAACCTGGCGCGACATTACTTCAAATGCTTCGGCAGCGACTTTGAAGCGCAATACGGCGCACAACTGCCGCCGGCAGATTTCGAAAACAGCAACTGGCACCTGTTCCAACTGGTGCTGCCGGAGCGTCAGGACGGCCTGCCCGCCCGCGCCACCTTCATGGAGCAGATGCAGGCCCATGGTGTCGGCATTGGCTATCACTACCCACCGATTCACCTGCTGAGCCTGTATCGGGCGCAGGGGTTCAAGGAGGGCATGTTCCCGGTGGCGGAAAAGGTTGGGCGCTTGATCGTGTCGTTGCCGATGTTCACGGCGATGACAGAGGCCGATGTGGAGCGGTCGGTGGCGGCGGTAAAAGCAGTCCTGAGAGCAAACTAAGCACTCACGGCTGACCTCGGCTGAATGTAGGAGGGGGCTTGCTCCCGATGGCGGTGGATCAGTTACTGATCAGTGAACTGACACTCCGTCATCGGGAGCAAGCCCCCTCCCACACGGGTCGTGCGTTTATTCGCCGATGGCAGCTTTGTAGCCGGCGGCATCCAGCAGTTTATCCAGATCAGCCTTGTCGTTTGGCTTGAGCTTGAAGATCCAGGCGCCGTAAGGGTCGGAGTTCAGCAGCTCAGGGCTGCCACCCAGCTCTTCGTTGACGGCAATCACTTCACCGGCAATCGGCGAGTAGATATCCGAAGCGGCCTTCACCGACTCAACCACGCCTGCCTGGCCTTGAGCCTCGAACGTGGCGCCGACTTCGGCCAGCTCAACAAACACCACATCCCCCAACGCTTCCTGGGCATGGTCGGAGATCCCGACGGTCACGGTGCCGTCAGCTTCGAGAAGGGCCCATTCATGACTTTCGGCAAAACGCAGGTTCGCAGGGATATCGCTCATAGTCTGTGTCCTCAAGAAGTAATGTCAGCGGCCTTAGGCCTGCCGGAAATAGTTAGATCAAGGTTTTGCCATGGCGCACAAAGGTCGGTTTGACCACCCGAACCGGGTACCACTTGCCGCGGATTTCCACTTCGGCCCGATCGGCAGTCGCCGTCGGTACACGCGCCAGGGCAATGGATTTGCTCAGCGTAGGAGAGAAACTACCACTGGTGATCTCCCCTTCGCCAACATTGGCGATGCGAACCACCTGGTGAGCGCGTAAAACGCCGCGCTCTTCCAATACCAGCCCGACCAGTTTGGACTGCACACCCGTTGCCAATTCGGCTTCCAATGCCCCACGACCGATAAAATTGCGCTCGGTCGGTTCCCAGGCGATGCTCCAGGCCATGTTGGCGGCCAGGGGCGAAACGGCCTGGTGGATATCCTGGCCGTACAGGTTCATCCCGGCTTCCAGACGCAGGGTATCCCGTGCACCGAGGCCGATCGGTGAAATGCCCGCGCCCACCAGATCATTGAAAAAACCGGGGGCCTGATCCGCAGGCAGGACAATTTCCAGGCCGTCTTCGCCGGTGTAACCGGTGCGGGCGATAAACCAATCGCCATCGGCCTGACCTTCAAAAGGCTTGAGCTGGCGAATCAGGGTGCCGCGCGACTGGGTGACCAGCTCAGCGATCTTTTGCCGGGCATGGGGGCCTTGAATCGCGAGCATGGCCAACTCGGACCGCTCCTGCAACTGCACGGGGTAGTCGCCCAGTTGCGCCTGCATCCAGCCCATGTCCTGGTCGCGGGTGGCGGCGTTGACCACCAACCGATAACCGGTCTCGGTGCGGTACACGATCATATCGTCCACCACGCCGCCCCGCTCGTTGAGCATCGCGCTGTACAACGCACGGCCGCAGCCATGCAAACGATCGACGTCATTGGCCAGCAGGTGCCGGAGCCATTCCCTGGCCTGAGGGCCTGTGACATCGATCACGGTCATATGAGATACATCGAACACCCCGCAGTCGCGTCGCACCTGATGGTGCTCTTCAACCTGCGAGCCGTAATGCAGAGGCATATCCCAACCGCCAAAATCGACCATTTTCGCGCCGAGGGCGAGATGCAGGTCATACAGAGGCGTACGCTGTCCCATGGGTTTCTCCTTCCGGGCTTGGCGAGGGTGCGCAGCGCCGCTGTTAGCGGCTGAACGCCTTGAAATACAAGGGCTGCAGCCACATACAACGACCCTATCCGAAAGATGGAGCGCACCGAATGCCGCGCATTGTAGCCGCAAGCCGTAGGACTGGCACCTAACCGATGGGGCGGGCGGAGCGGCGGATCAGCCCGATCACCGGCAGCAGGCCCACCAACACCAATGTCAGCGCCGGCAAAGAGGCCCGCGCCCACTCGCCTTCGCTGGTCATTTCAAAGACCCGCACCGCCAGGGTGTCCCAGCCGAACGGGCGCATCAGCAGGGTGGCAGGCATTTCCTTGAGCACATCGACAAACACCAGCAGCGCCGCGCTCAAGGTGCCGGGAAGCAAAAGCGGCAGATACACTTTGCAAAACAGTCGCGGCCCGCTCACGCCCAAACTGCGTGCCGCTTCCGGTAGCGATGGACGGATACGCGCCAGGCTGCTTTCCAGCGGGCCATAGGCCACTGCCAGAAAACGCACCAGATACGCCAGCACCAGCGCCGACAGACTGCCCAACAACAAAGGCTTGCCCGCCCCGCCCAGCCAGCCCGACAGCGGCACCACCAGTTCGCGGTCCAGGTAACTGAACGCCAGCATGATCGACACCGCCAGCACCGAGCCCGGCAGGGCATAACCGACATTGGCCAGGCTGATGCCGGAGCGGATCGCGCGAGTCGGCGCCAGGCGGTTGGCGAACGCCAATACCAGCGCCACGCTGACCGTGAACAGCGCGGCGATCCCGCCCAGGTAAAGCGTGTGGACGATCAGGCCCGAATAGCGCTCATCCAGGTCGAAACGACCGCGCTGCCAGAACCAGGCGACCAATTGCAGCACTGGAATGACAAACGCACAGGCGAATACCAGGCCACACCAACCGCTCGCCGCCGCTGCCTTGACCCCGTGCAGGTGATACAGCGCCTTGCCACGCGGCCGTTCATTGCCGGGCCGACTGGCGCCTCGGGCGCGACGCTCGCCGTAGAGCACCAGCATCACCACCAACAGCAACAGGCTGGCCAGTTGCGCCGCGCTGGACAGGCTGAAAAAGCCGTACCAAGTCTTATAGATGGCCGTGGTGAACGTATCGAAGTTGAACACCGAGACCGCGCCGAAATCCGCCAGGGTTTCCATCAAGGCCAGGGCGACCCCGGCGCCGATCGCCGGTCGCGCCATGGGCAGCGCCACACGCCAGAACGCTTGCCACGGCGATTGCCCCAGCACCCGCGCCGCCTCCATCAGCCCCTTGCCCTGAGCCAGGAATGCGGAGCGCGCCAGCAAGTAGACGTAGGGATAGAACACCAGCACCAATACGATGATCACGCCGCTGGTGGAGCGCACGCGCGGCAGGCGCAAGCCCGTACCGAGCCATTCGCGCAACAGGGTCTGCACCGGGCCGGAAAAATCCAGGAGCCCCACGAAGACGAAGGCCAGCACGTACGCGGGAATGGCAAAAGGCAGCATCAACGCCCAGTCCAGCCAGCGGCGTCCGGGGAATTCGCAAAGGCTGGTCAGCCATGCCAGGCTTACACCCAGCAGCGTTACGCCGATGCCGACGCCCACCACCAACGTCAGGGTGTTGCCCAACAGGCGTGGCATCTGGGTTTCCCAGAGGTGGGACCAGATCTGTGCGTCAATGCTTTGCCAGGACAGCAACAGCACGCTCAGCGGCAGCAGCACCAGGGCAGCGACGGTGAAGACCGGCAGGTACCAGCGGCGCTGGGCGGGGTGGGCCAAGGGTTAACTCTCTGGGAATAGTATCTAAAGACAAACACAAAACAGTGACATTTCAACCTGCTGTGTGTCAGTTCCAGCCCGCCCGATCCATCAACCGAATCGCCTCGGCCTGACGCTTACCCGCCACTTCCACCGGTAACGTGTCGGCCACAAATTTACCCCAAGTCGCCACTTCGGCCGACGGTGGCACCGCCGGGTTGGCCGGAAACTCCTGGTTCACGTCAGCAAATATCTGCTGCGCCTCAGGCGTGGTCATCCATTCCACCAGCGCCTTGGCGGCTTCAGGGTGCGGTGCGTTCTTGGTCAGGCCGATGCCCGACAGGTTCACATGCACGCCACGGTCGCCCTGGTTCGGCCAGAACAGCTTCACCGCCAGGTCCGGTTTCTGCTTGTGCAGGCGGCCGTAGTAGTAGGTGTTGACGATCCCCACGTCGCATTGCCCGGCATTGATTGCTTCCAGTACCGCGATGTCATCGGAGAACACGTCGGTGGACAGGTTATTCACCCAGCCCTTGACGATTGCTTCGGTCTTGGCTGCGCCGTGGGTTTCGATCAGGGTCGCGGTCAGCGACTGGTTATAGACCTTCTTCGCGGTACGCAGGCACAGACGGCCTTCCCACTGCTTGTCGGCCAGGGCCTCATAAGTGGTCAGGTCACCCGGCTTTACCCGGTCGGTGGAGTAGGCGATGGTCCGCGCGCGCAGGCTCAACCCCGTCCAGGCGTGGGCGGATGAACGGTATTGCAGTGGAATATTCTTGTCGATCACTGCGGAGGTGAACGGTTGCAGGATGCCCATCTGCTCGGCTTGCCAGAGGTTGCCGGCGTCGACGGTGAGCAGCAGGTCGGCGGTGGCGTTTTCGCCCTCGGCCTTGATGCGCTGCATCAGCGGGGCTTCCTTGTCGGTGATGAACTTCACCTGCACACCGGTCTTTTTGGTGTAGGCATCAAACACCGGCTTGATCAGTTCGTCGATGCGTGAGGAGTAAACCACCACCTCGTCGGCTGCCTGCACGGTGGTGCTGCCGATCAGGGTGAGTGCCAGGGCAGTCAGGAGGCGCTTGGGTGCCAACATGGGGGCGGTCTCTCATTTGCAAAAAGAGAGCAAATGATAAGGACTCACATTTGGTAACGCTTGGTGGAGGCGTTACCAGATGTTGCACCACGGCTTAATAGGCAACCGACGTATGGCAATTCAAGGTTTGGCCAGCTCCGGCAGATCGCCGGTCAAACCCAAGGCCTGGCGCACAAAAACGGCCTTGGCTTCGGGCATCTGGTCGACCATTTTCAACCCGGCATTGCGCAACCAGCGCAACGGCAGTTGATCGGCCTGGAACAACCGCTCAAAGCCCTCCATCGCCGCCATCAACGCCAGGTTATGCGGCATGCGCCGGCGCTCGTAACGGCTGAGCACTTTCACATCCGCCAGGCGCTCGCCACGTTCGGTGGCCGACAACAACACGTCGGCAAGCACTGCCGCATCGAGGAAACCCAGGTTCACGCCCTGCCCGGCCAGCGGATGGATCACATGGGCCGCGTCGCCGATCAATGCCAGGCCCTCGGCCACATAGCGTTTGGCATGGCGTTGACGCAACGGCACGCAAACCCTTGGATCGGCGCTGACGACGGTGCCCAGGCGCCCTTCAAAGGCGCGCTCCAGCGCACGGCAAAACGCCTCGTCATCCAACGACATCAAGCGTTCGGACTCAGCCGGCGTGGTCGACCAGACGATCGAGCACCAATCCTGCTGCCCGTCCCGCTCCAATGGCAAAAACGCCAGCGGGCCGGTATCGGTAAACCGCTGCCAGGCCGTGCGCTGGTGCGGCTGGCTGCTGCGTACGCTGGTGACGATAGCGTTATGCAGGTAATCCCACTCACGGGTCGCCGTGCCGGTAAGGCGGCGCACGGCGGAGTTGGCGCCATCGGCCGCGACCACCAACGGCGCGCGCAAAGTTCGGCCATCGGCCAGGGTCAGCAGCCAGTCATCGCCGGAGCGGCGCATCTGCTCCAGGCGTGCGTTGGCCAGCAAACCCAGGTCGCAGTCGTGCAGGCGCTCGAGCAAGGCGTCCTGCACCACGCGGTTTTCGACGATATGCCCGAGCACTTCGGCATGCACGCTGGCCGCCGAGAAGTGGATCTGCCCGGTGCCGCTGCCATCCCACACCTGCATCTCGCCATAGGGGCTGGCGCGGCGCGAGACAATGCCATCCCACACGCCGAGGCGCTCCAGGATGCGCTGGCTGGCCGCCGACAGGGCACTCACCCGAGGCTCGAAGGCCGCGTCACGGTCGAACGGCTTGACACTCAGCGGGCTGCCGTCGAGCAGCAGCACTTGCAGGCCACTGCCTTGCAACGCCAGCGCCAGGGCGCTTCCGACCATTCCGGCCCCGACAATCAGCACATCTGCGCGCATGTCCATGCTTTAAACCTGTCTTGCTGGCGGCTTGCGCCGCACGTAAAGGGTTTTGTCGACCCGCGCGACCAAAGTGCCGGAGCCGTCATGAATCTGGACCTTGAGGTGGGGCAGATATTTCTCGCCGCCTTCGGTCTGTCGACGTACCTCATCCAACAACGCATCGTCGATAAAAAATTCGGCATACACCGGGCCCTTGCCCGGCGAGATGAAGTCGATGCTCGCGGCCTTGTCCCACACGATGTAGTCACGGCCCAGGTTCTCCATGAGCATCAGCATGTAGAACGGGTCGACCATCGAATACAGGCTGCCACCGAACTGGGTGCCGACGTAATTGCGGTTATACCAACCCAGGCCCATGCGCACTTTGACGTGACGAAAGTCGGCGCTCATATGCTGTACGCTGACCCCGGCGCCCAGGTACGGCGGGTACAGGGTCATGACCCAACGCAACAACCGCGCCTTGCCCAGCCGTTCGATCAACCACTTAAGCATCGGGACGCGTCCCCAGGCCCATCGCCTGACGGGCGAACCAGCGCTTGGCCGGCGGCAACAGGTCCAGGCCCAGCAGGCCCATGTTGCGGCCCAGCGCGACCAAGGGTTGAGCACTGCCAAACAGCCGCGTGACCTGGTCGGAAAAACCCACGGTCAACTTCTGATCCAGGTGCTGGCGCTCGCGATAAGCCTGCAGCGTCGCCAGGTCGCCCGGCACCGCAGGCCCGGCCAGCAGGGCCTCGGCCAAGGCATTCGCATCGCGCAGCGACAGGTTGAAACCCTGCCCGGCAATCGGGTGCAGGCTGTGGGCGGCATTGCCGAGGATCGCCAGGTGCGAGCGTACTTGCTCTTCGGCTTCCACCAGGGTCAGCGGATACAGATGTCGCGCGCCGACTTGTTTCAGCGTGCCCAGGCGGTAACCGAACACGCCCTGCAATTCGCTCAGGAAACTGCGCTCGTCAAGGGCGGCCAGGCGTTGGGCGTCCATGCCGATACGGGTCCACACCAGCGCGCAGCGATTGTCCGGCAGCGGCAGCAACGCCATCGGGCCTTGCTCGGTGAAGCGCTCGAAGGCTTCGCCGTTGTGGGACTCGCTTGGGGTGATGTTGGCGATCAGCGCGCTCTGGTTGTACGGCCGGGTTTTCACGCCGACGCCCAACTGCTCGCGCAAGCCGGAGCGACCACCATCGGCCAATACCGCAAGGTCGCATTCCAACACGGTTTCATCGTTGAGGGTGAGGCGATAACCACCGGACAGCGGCTCCATGCGCGTGACTTCCGCCGGGCAGCGCCAGCTCACCACATCTTTGTCCAGGCCTTGCCACAGGCATTGGCCGAGCCAGGCGTTTTCCACCACATAGCCCAGGGCCGGCACGCCCTCCTCCAAGGCAGACAAGCGCGCGGTAGAGAAGCGGCCTTTGTCCGACACATGAATCTGCTTGATCGGTTCGGCGCGAGGGGAGATGGCCTGCCATACCCCCAGGCGCTGATAAATCTGCCGGGCGCCAAACGACAACGCCGACGAGCGCGCGTCGTAGCTCGGTTGGTAGCTGTCACCCGGCGCGAAAGGTTCGATCAACACGATTTTCCAGCCGCGCGCCTTGGCCCCGGCCTGCAGTGCCAGCGCCAGGCTGGCGCCCACCAGGCCGCCGCCGATGATCGCCAGGTTGACCCGGCTCATCGGGCAGCCGCCATCAGGGCTTCGATCTCGGCGACGGTCTTGGGCACGCCGCCGGTCAGGATTTCACAGCCTTGCTTGGTCACCACCACGTCGTCCTCGATGCGTACGCCAATGCCACGCCATTTCTTTGCCACGTTCTGGTTGTCCGGCGAAATATAAATGCCCGGCTCCACGGTGAGTGCCATGCCGACTTCCAGCACGCGCCATTCACCGCCCACCTTGTACTCACCCACGTCATGCACATCCATCCCCAGCCAATGGCCGGCGCGGTGCATATAGAAGGGTTTATAGGCTTCGCCGGCAATCAGTTCGTCGACGTCACCTTGCAACAGCCCCAGCTTTACCAACCCGGCGGTGATGACCTGCACGGTCGCCTCATGGGCCTGGTTCCAATGCTTGTTCGGTGCGATCTCGGCAAAGGCGGCTTCCTGGGAGGCCAGCACAATCTCGTAGATCGCTTTCTGTTCAGCTGAAAACCTGCCATTGACCGGCCAGGTGCGGGTGATGTCGCTGGCGTAGCAGTCGATCTCGCAACCGGCGTCGATCAGCACCAGGTCACCGTCCTTGAGCAGCGCGTCATTCTGCTGGTAGTGCAGGATGCAGCTGTTACGCCCGGCGGCGACGATGGAGCCGTAAGCGGGCATTTTCGCGCCACCTTTACGGAATTCGTAATCCAACTCGGCTTCCAGGCTGAACTCATGCAGCCCGGCGCGACTGGCCTGCATCGCCTTGACGTGGGCCGCGCAGGAAATCCGCGCGGCTTCGCGCATCACCTTCACTTCCGCCGCCGATTTATACAGGCGCATGTCGTGGAGCAGATGATCCAGGGCAACGAATTCATTCGGCGGCTGCGCCCCCAGATGCGCTTTGGAGCGGATCACGTTGATCCATTCCATCAGGTGCCGGTCGAATTCGGCGTTGCTGCCCATGGCCGAATACACCCGGTCGCGGCCTTCGATCAGGCCGGGCAGGATGTCGTCGATATCGGTGATGGGAAACGCGTCGTCGGCGCCAAAATCACGAATCGCACCTTCGGTACCGGCGCGCAGGCCGTCCCACAATTCGCGTTCGGCATTGCGTTCGCGGCAGAACAGCACGTACTCGCCATGCTGGCGACCGGGCATCAGCACGATCACCGCTTCCGGCTCGGGGAAACCGCTCAGGTACTGGAAATCACTGTCCTGGCGGTAGACGTGCTCGACATCGCGATTGCGGATAGCCACGGCGGCGGCCGGCAGGATCGCGATGCTGTTGGGTTCCATCTGCGCCATGAGCGCCTTGCGGCGCCGGGTGTATTCCGCTTTGGGGATATGGATCATGGGCAGATGGGCTTCCTTTCTCAGTGCAGTGAAGGCTTGGGGGCAGCAGGCTCAGCGGACTTCCTGGTCTCGGTGAACAGCAGCAATGGTGCGACGCGCAGGTATTCCATGACTTCCATGTAATCGCCTTCGCCGTCTTCGGACTCTTCCAGGGCGTCCTGCACCTGGGAGATGGCCGCCAAGTCCTGCAGCACTTCCTTGGCGTCGGTGCTCAACTCCAGGCCACCGGCGTTCACACCGAAACCGTGGAGGAAGCCCTGGCACCATTGGCCCAGTGCGGCGGCACGCTCGGTGAGCGGCGCATCGTCGGTCGGCAACAGCAGGACCACGGTGACGTCATCACCGGTCAGCTCGCCCTTGACCATCTCTTGCAGGCCGATCAGTGCGTTACGCACGTTGTCGGTCGGTTCGGTTTCCAGCAGCTCGGCGACATCGGCCAGCCAGTTGTCGGCGTCAAAGCCGACACCGGTGCAACTGCGGCCCAGCAATACGCCGTGCAGCTCGGCAGGCGAGCAGGGATGGCCGCTGGTGCTCAGCAGTTTGGAGAAAGCATCGTACGGGGAGTTCTGAATGGGCATGGTGAGCTAGGCGCCAGACGGCGCAATGTCTAGAATGGAGCGCTGTATCCTAGCACCGGCAGACGCACCAAGACTATCAAGGGCGTCAGATCGTTTATCCTGCAGTTGCCATTCATCAGACAAAATCCAGTGGAACCCAATGGAAGACACCGACCTGCAAGCGCTGATGGCCAGACTCGAATTGCTAATTACTCGGGTCGAGCAACTTAAGAGTCAAAACGGACTCCTATTAGCTCAGGAAAAGACCTGGCGCGAGGAACGCGCTCACCTCATTGAAAAAAACGAAATCGCCCGGCGTAAGGTCGAATCGATGATTTCGCGCCTGAAGGCCCTGGAGCAAGACTCATGAGTTCAAGCAATAGCGTCACCGTGCAGATTCTCGACAAAGAATATTCGATCATCTGCCCTCAGGAAGAGCGCAATAACCTGGTGAGCGCCGCCCGCTACCTGGATGGCAAGATGCGTGAGATCCGCAGCAGCGGCAAAGTGATCGGCGCCGACCGCATCGCTGTGATGGCCGCGCTGAACATTACCCACGACTTGCTGCACAAGCAGGAACGCCCTGACGTACAGGCCAGCGGCTCGACCCGCGAGCAGGTACGCGACCTGCTCGAACGCGTTGACCTGGTGCTGTCCAGCGACTCAGACGCACCCAAGGGCTGATTGCCGCGACCGTTTAAGGTATACTCGCCCCACTCCCTGGCGTGTTTGCCAGTCGGCGATGTCCCGGAGCCGATTCGCACTACCCTGGAAGTTGCACGTTGGGCTGGTGTGCATGTCCGCTAGACGGAAAGCCTTAAAGCCTACTGCTTCTTCCACCTTGAACTTTCGGGTTCAAGGGCTAAGTCGACAGCGGCGCTGTCGGGGAGCCTGAATTCCCAAAACTCAATGCCAGTCCCCGGACTGGCATTGTTGTATGAGCCGAAAAATCATGACCGAACCTGCGCCGCTTTCCCGTCCGCACCTTCGACGCATGTTGCGCAAGGCCCGCCGCGCCCTCACGCCGAGCGAGCAGCGCCAGGCCGCCCTCGGCCTGTATCGGCAACTGGCACAGCACCCGCTGTTTCGCCGGGCCAAACATATTTCCTTATATCTACCGACGGACGGTGAAATCGATCCGCGCTTGCTGCTGCGTGCCGCCCAGCGCCGAGGCAAGGCTACTTACCTGCCGGTGCTGAGTGCCTGGCCGCGGACCAAGATGGTGTTCCAGCGCGTGCGGCCTGGAGAAACGCTGCGGCCCAATCGCTTTCGCATCCTGGAACCACGGGTCAATGCCAAGCGCCAGCGCAAGGTCTGGGCGCTGGACCTGGTGCTGCTGCCGCTGGTGGGATTCGATGATGCCGGCGGCCGCCTGGGCATGGGCGGCGGTTTCTACGACCGCAGCCTGGCCTACCTTGCCCGCCGCCAAAGCTGGCGCAAGCCGACGCTGCTGGGGCTGGCCCATGAATGTCAGAAGGTCGATCGATTGGCGCAGGCCAGTTGGGATGTGCCATTGGCCGGCACCGTCACAGACAGGAAGTGGTATATCGCGCAGGCGCCACTGGAGTCAGCGGCGCCTTGAAGCCGTATCAGCGCTTGAACGGTTGTTGCTGTTGAGTCAATTCAACGGGTGCATCGGTCTTGTTCGACCACAGGCTTTGCGCATACCCGGTGGTCACGACGCCCAGACCAAACAAAATCACCAAAATCCATAGTAAATCCGGTTTACGTTGCATCGATTGCCCCCCTTCAGGCACCTCGTACACGATGACAACAACGTTCCAAAGTAGTCCGTTGCAGCTGCGTCAAGCTTAAAATCCCGGCATTCTGCGATAACGTGAACCAACACGCAAACCTTGACGCCAACCGACTGTCGGTTTGTCATCAAATTGCCTGACAACTTGCCCACTGCCTTTTTCAGGAGTGCAAAAATGGCCTATTGGCTGATGAAATCCGAGCCCGACGAACTCTCCATCCAAGGCCTGGAAAAGCTCGGTGAAGCGCGCTGGGATGGCGTGCGCAATTACCAGGCGCGCAACTTTTTGCGGGCAATGGCCGAGGGCGATGAATTTTTCTTCTACCATTCCAGCTGCCCCGAGCCGGGCATTGCCGGCATAGGCAAGATCGTCAAGACGGCCTACCCCGATCCGACCGCATTGGAGCCTGAAGGCCACTATTTCGACGCCAAGGCCACATCCGACAAAAATCCGTGGAGTGCTATCGACGTTTCCCATGTCCAGACCTTCCCCAAGGTACTGAGCCTCGGCTACCTGAAGCAGCAAACCGCCCTCGCCGAGTTGCCTTTGGTACAAAAAGGCAGCCGGCTGTCGGTCATGCCAGTCACCGCCGAGCAATGGGCAGCCGTCCTGGCGCTGTGTTGAATACCCGCGCGGTGCACAACCGATCCCGACACACCCGGACTTATACCTGTCCGAATAGCTAGTCGTCGTGCGGGGCACGCTTTGGCAGAATCACGGCTTTGCCCACTCCGCAAGGAGACCAGCGTGTCCCTGCCCACCCACACCTACAAGCCCGCCATCGATGGCTTGCGCGCCATCGCCGTCCTCGGCGTCATCATTTTCCACCTCGATTTCATCGACCTGCTGCCAGGCGGCTTTACCGGCGTCGACCTGTTCTTCGTGATCTCCGGGTATGTGATCAGCCAGTCGCTGTGGGAACGTCGCAACCTGACCTTCGGCCGCTACCTAAAAGATTTTTACCGGCGGCGCCTGCTACGCATCATGCCCGCGTTGCTGACGGTGCTCTGCGTCAGCTTCATTGCATCAGCGATGTTCATGCCGCAATTCTGGCTCAGCGAACTCATACACAGCACCGGCATCGCGGCCTTTTTTGGCCTGAGCAACGTTGTGCTGGCCTGGAACACCGACACGTACTTTTCACCCAGCACCGAACTCAACCCCTACTTGCACACCTGGTCTCTGGGGGTCGAAGAGCAGTTTTATGTGATATTCCCGGCGCTGTTCTACCTTTGGCTGCGTTATCGACGCCACACGCCCATTGCCTGGGTGGCATTGCCGTTGATGGCCGTTGTTTCGTTGATCGTCGGCGCATGGCAGGTCGAAGCTGCGCCGCTGTCGGCGTTCTACCTGCTGCCGGGGCGCTTCTGGGAGCTGGCGGTCGGCGCGATCCTGTTTCAACTGATCGGCACGCGGGCCGTGACACCTCACCTCTGTCGCCTGGCGCCCACACTGCTGGCGATCGGCCTGGGCCTGGTTGTGACCGGCTTTCTGTTCGCCGACCCCAGCCGGTTCCCCTTTCCATGGGCTGTGGTCACCGTAGCAGGCGCGGTGGCCATGATTGCCGGGACAGTGCTACGCGCCGACAGCCCGCCAAGCGCAGTGCAGCGCGTGTTGCAAAACCCGCTGGCGGCCTATGTCGGCCGCCTGTCCTATTCGCTGTATTTGTGGCACTGGCCGGTCGCGGTATTCCTGCGCTGGACCACCGGCCTGGAGTGGCTGGTTGTGCAGCTGCTCTACCCGCTGCTGGTCATTGCCCTGGCCGCAGCCTCCTATCACTGGATCGAAACACCGATCCGTAGCGGACAATCGATGGTTCAGCGCAATGCGTGGCTGACCTTCGTAACCGGCGCGATGGCGACAACGCTGCTATGGCTGAGTGCGCTGTGGGTAACGCAGAACACGTCGACGCTGTCACTCAGCCAGACCCGCGATACTTACACCTGGTACGCCTACAGGCATTACCCCCAGGAAGATATCGACACCCTCGACGACCCGAGCCTGCAGGGGCGCCAACTGTTCGTCATCGGCGACTCGCATACGGCGGCCTACCGCACGCTGCTCAAGCTGGTATCGCTGAGGCTGGGCATCCAGGTGGTGGAATATGAAGAGGGCGGTTGCAGTGTGGTCAGCCTTATCGGCCCCGATCCGGCAAGGTGTGCGAACACCCGAGAGGCGCAGCTCAAGCAAATCGAGGAGCAGGCCAAACCGGGGGATATCGTCTTCCTCGCCTCGTTGCGGATGCCTGAACTGAACGGTCGTGAGTGGCGCAACGGCGAGGCGGCGACCGTCGATGAGGCGCTGAGCGAGTTGACCGCAGACAACCTGAGCGCCGCGAGGTCCGCCGCAGACACGCTGTTGAGCCGCTTGCAAGGCGCGCAGTTCAACGTCCTGATCGATGCGCCAAAGCCGGTATTCAAGGCTGCGCCCAACCGTTGCTCGGACTGGTTCAACCGCATGAACCCGGTCTGCGCACCCGGCCTGACGATGGCGCGCGACCAGCTGGAAAGGTTGCGCGCCCCGCAGATGCAACTGCTGCAACAACTGCAGGCGGACTATCCCGCCCTGTATGCCTGGGACCCGCTGCCCCTGCTGTGCCCGGGCCCGACCTGCTCGGCCTATGACGAAAGCGCCAAGCCGCTGTTTTTCGACACCAACCACCTCAGTGGCCATGGCAACCGCGTGCTGGAGCCGTCCTTCACGGCGGCACTGCTGAAGATCTGGGGAGTGACGCCGCCGCTTACTGAATGATCAGGTTGTTGAACAACAGGTCCTCGACCACCGGTTTACCCGTTTCGTCATTCATCAATTGCTGCGTTTGCTTCAGCGCTTCCTGGCGCAGCTTTTCCTTGCCCTCGACAGTGCTCATGGCCTCATTGGTCTGCTGAGTAAACAGCGCCACCAACTGGTTACGAATCAACGGGTCATTGGCTTTGACCAGCTTCGCCGCTTCCTCGCCGGTCACGCGCAGGGCGATATCGGCCTTGAACACCTTGAGTTTCGCCGTGCCATCCAGGCCATAGTTACCCACGAACGGCGGGCTCAGGCTGATATAGCTGACCTTCGGCGCCTCGCCTTCTTTGGCTTCTTCGGCCTGGGCTGCCATCGGCAAGGTCAGGGCCAGCATCAACAGGATCCACGCTTTCACAGTTCATTCCTCGAATTCGGTTGCCGGGTAGCATAACGCTAGCAAGGCAGAGCACAAGCTTATGGCGACTTATCAGGCCCGGGCATGCTCGTTGACCCGCGGGCGTACCCTCCTACACTTATCGGCCACGACACCAAAAGGAATAGCCCGATGAAAGCAGTGCTGTGCAAAGCCTTCGGCCCCGCCGAAACCCTGGTGCTGGAAGAGATCGCCAGCCCTGCGATCAAAAAGAACGAAATTTTGCTGGACGTGCATGCCGCCGGGGTGAATTTTCCGGACACGCTGATCATCGAGGGCAAATACCAGTTCAAGCCGCCCTTTCCATTTTCGCCGGGTGGCGAAGCAGCGGGCGTGGTCAGCGAAGTGGGGGAAAAGGTCAGCCACCTCAAAGTCGGTGACCGGGTCATGGCGCTCACCGGCTGGGGCAGCTTTGCCGAGCAGGTCGCGGTGCCGGGCTACAACGTGCTGCCGATCCCGCCGGGCATGGACTTCACTACCGCCGCCGCTTTCAGCATGACCTATGGCACCTCGATGCACGCGCTGAAACAACGGGCCCACCTGCAACCCGGTGAAACCCTGCTGGTACTCGGCGCCTCCGGCGGCGTGGGCCTGGCCGCTGTGGAAATCGGCAAGGCCATGGGCGCCCGCGTGATCGCCGCCGCCAGCAGCGCCGAGAAACTCGCCGTGGCCAAGGCCGCCGGTGCCGATGAGCTGATCAACTACAGCGAAACCAGCCTCAAGGATGAAATCAAGCGGCTCACCGACGGCAACGGTGCCGATGTAATCTACGACCCGGTCGGCGGTGACCTGTTTGACCAGGCCGTGCGCGCCATCGCGTGGAATGGCCGCTTGCTGGTGGTGGGTTTTGCCAGCGGGCGCATTCCCGAGCTGCCGGTGAACCTGGCGCTGCTCAAGGGCGCAGCCGTGGTCGGGGTGTTCTGGGGCTCATTTGCCCAGCGCCAGCCGCAGGACAATGCGGCCAACTTCCAGCAACTGTTCACTTGGTATGGTGAAGGCAAACTCAAGCCGCTGGTGTCGCAGGTGTATCCGCTGGAACAGGCCGCACAGGCTATTAACGATCTGGGGCAGCGCAAGGCAGTCGGCAAGGTCGTCGTCCAGACCCGCTGAGAGTCACTTGAAATGCGATCAATGTGGGAGCAAGCCCCCTCCCACATTTGATCTCCAGCAGTCCTAAAATCGATAACGACCACCACTTATCCATTCGCGACATGTTCATAAAAGAACATACATTTGCCAGCTTTTCCTGTGTTTGCGCTTAAGAGGCGATGCTATTTTCGGTAACGAAACTGTAACATTCGCATCCGCAGTCAAAACAAGAAATCTGGAGCTCTTGAATGTTTGCTTTCTTTCGTCCTGCCGCGCACCAGGCGCCCCTGCCTGAAGAAAAAATAGACAGTACCTACCGACGACTGCGCTGGCAGATCTTCGCCGGTATTTTCTTCGGTTACGCCGGGTACTACCTGCTGCGCAAGAACTTCTCCCTGGCCATGCCCTACTTGATCGACGAGGGTTATACCCGGGGCCAACTGGGCCTGGCGATGTCGGCGATCGCGATTGCCTATGGGCTGTCCAAGTTCCTCATGGGCCTGGTGTCCGACCGCTCCAACCCGCGTTACTTCCTGCCCTTCGGCCTGCTGGTGTCAGCGGGCGTGATGTTCATTTTCGGTTTCGCGCCCTGGGCCACATCCAGCGTGACCATGATGTTCATTTTGCTGTTCATCAACGGCTGGGCCCAAGGCATGGGCTGGCCGCCAAGTGGACGCACCATGGTGCACTGGTGGTCGCAGAAAGAACGCGGCGGCGTGGTGTCGGTATGGAACGTGGCGCACAACGTCGGCGGCGGCCTGATCGGCCCGCTGTTCCTGTTGGGCATGGCCTGGTTCAACGACTGGCATGCAGCGTTCTATGTACCGGCCACCGTGGCCCTGCTGGTGGCGGCGTTTGCCTTCATCACCATGCGCGACACCCCGCAATCGGTGGGCCTGCCGCCGATTGAAAAGTACAAGAACGACTACCCGGAAGGCTACGACGCCAGCCACGAAGAGGAATTCAGCGCCAAGGAAATCTTCGTCAAGTACGTGCTGCGCAACAAGATGCTGTGGTACATCGCTTTCGCCAACGTCTTCGTCTACCTGCTGCGCTACGGTGTACTGGACTGGGCACCGACCTATCTCAAGGAAGCCAAGCACTTCACGGTGGACAAGTCGTCGTGGGCATACTTCTTCTATGAGTGGGCGGGCATTCCGGGCACGCTGTTGTGCGGCTGGATGTCGGACAAAATCTTCCGTGGCAACCGCGGCCTGACCGGCATCGTGTTCATGGCGCTGGTCACCGTGGCGACCCTGGTGTACTGGCTCAACCCGCCGGGCAACCCGATGGTCGATATGATCGCGCTGTTCTCCATCGGCTTCCTGATCTACGGCCCGGTGATGCTGATCGGCCTGCAGGCACTGGAGCTGGCACCGAAGAAAGCCGCCGGTACGGCTGCGGGCTTCACCGGCCTGTTCGGTTACCTGGGTGGCTCGGTGGCGGCAAGCGCGGCCATGGGCTACACCGTGGACCATTTCGGCTGGGACGGCGGTTTCGTGCTGTTGATCGGCGCGTGCCTGCTGGCGATCGCGTTCTTGATCCCAACGCTGTGGCACACCAACAGTGTCAGCTCGGCGCGTTAACCGCCTGCGCAGTCCTTTGCACAACGCTTGAGCCGCGCCTCCAGATTCTTGTCTGGCATGGCGTGGCTACGCAGGGCGTTTACGGTCTGCTCGACATAATCGCGAGTGGTGCCGTAACGCCCGCAAGCGCTCTGCAGCACATGGTTGAGCACGATATCGGGCAGGTTGCCGGCGTAGCTGGGCAAATGCCGCTCCAATACAAACCCCAGCGCCTGTACCTGACTGCCATCCTCCAGACGGCAACTGAGCCAGTGAGGCTTGTAGGAAGGATAAGGCATCTCGCGCTGCCACAAGGCGTAGAGCGAGGCTTCGAGTTGGTCTTCCGGCAAGCGGTAGGCAAAACCGCTGCAAGAGCCGCCCCGATCCAGGCCGAATACCAGCCCTGGTAATTCCGGCGTCCCCCGATGTTCGTGAGACCACAGATACAGGCCACGGTGATAACCATGCACCCGTGCCCGCACCCGCTCGGTCGACGAACACTCAGGGCGCCAGATCAGCGAGCCGTACGCAAATAGCCAGACCGGCCCACCCTTGTGCCGCCCCATGGTGGCCTGCATCGAACTCATTAATTGTTCGTGAGTGAGTTGCGGCCCCAGATCGAGCCGCGGAGGGTAAGCCAACTGCAGAAGATCGGATTCTATAGCGGTCATGGCGAAAAGCGCTGTGCCTCCTATGTGTTACTTGGTGTAAACAACTTTAACCCAATACCCTGGGGTGGCAATAAGCTGCCCGTCGCGGGTATAGCTTAAGGACATTTACCCAAGACAATAAATACCGTAACCGCATAAGTACGGATATAAGCCCAACGGTCATTCGTCAGGATTGCGACTGCCAATTCCGCTACCTTCAGCCCCGGTTCAGCCTGGGAACGCGCCAAGCCGTCAAAATAGCGCGCACATCACGACCCACCTAGCCGCCCATCACAACGACTATCGAGGTCGCACCCATGAAAAATTTTCGACTGCCTGGCCTGTTATTCCTGGCCCAGGCCACGACCGCACTGGCTGGCGAAACGCGCGTCGACAACGATGACAAGGGCTTCTGGTACGCACAGACCAGCGTCTACACGCGGCACTTCGCGCCGGACCCGGACCACAACAATAACCAGGACCTGATCGGCCTGGAGCGCAATCAAGCCTCGGGGTTCGTATACGGCGCAGCGACATTTCGCAATTCGTTCAGCCAGCGCTCGTACTACGCCTATGCAGGCAAGCGCTATGACATGACGGACTATCCGGTGTACCTGAAGCTGACCGGCGGAGCGATCCAGGGCTATCGCGGCAAGTACCGCGACAAAATCCCATTGAACCGTTTCGGCGTGGCGCCGGTGATCATTCCGTCGATGGGCACCCATTACGGGCCGGTGGCAGCGGAATTGGTGCTGCTGGGGTTCAATGCGGCGATGGTGACAACTGGCGTGCGTTTCTAAACGGGCACCGAGCAGGCTTGTTGTGGTGAGCGGTTTTGTTGTGTTGAGCGGGCTGGCCCCGCGCCGGGGCGCGAAGCGGCCCCAAACCAGGCTGCGCGGTGTACCTGAAAGAGTCCAGTGGCTTTATTGGGCTGCTTCGCCGCCCCGCGCGGGGCAAGCCCGCTCACTACAACAGCCGGCAGTCATTGACGCGGGGCGTAGGCGAATACGTCGGCACGCATCTGGTGCGCATCCATGCCGGCGTCGACCAGCGCATCCAGGGTGCCGTAGATCATCGCCGGTGAACCGCTGGCATAGACATGCACACCCTTGAGGTCGGTAATGTCTTCACACACCGCTTCATGCAATAAGCCACAGCGTCCTTCCCAGCCGCACAAGTCGCTGACCACTTTGTGCAGGAACAGGTTGGGCAGTCGCTGCCATTGTTCCCAGTGTTCGATCTGATAGAAATCTTCCGGGCGACGCACGCCCCAGTACAGATGCACCGGGTGTTTGAAGCCGGAGGCGCGGCAATGTTCGATCAGACTGTGCATCTGCGCCATACCCGTGCCGGCCGCGATCAACACCAGCGGGCCGTCCGGCAGCTCGGCCAGGTGAGTATCGCCAAATGGCATCTCGATACGGGCCATCCGGTTACGTTGCAGCTGCTCCAGCAAGTTGCGCGCACTGTCTTCGCGAGCCAGTACATGCAGTTCCAGCTCGCGCCCGGCATGGGGTGCCGAGGCCAGGGAAAACGCCGACTTCTCGCCGTTTTCCCGTTCGATCATCAGGTACTGCCCGGCGTGGTAGCGCACGGCCTTGCCGGCAGGAGCCCGCAGGCGCACGCGCCACACATCGCCACCGACCTCCACGCACTCACTCAATTGGCACGACAACTTGCGCAACGGCAATTCTCCCGGCGCCAACACGCCATCCCACAGCACGATGCAATCTTCCAGCGGCTCGGCGATGCAGGTGTAGAACTCACCGTGGTCACGCACTTCGCCGGCTTGTTGCACACGGCCTTCCACCAGCAGCGCCGCGCACACGTGGCATACACCGTTGCGACAAGCCTGCGGGCACTCGTAGCCCAGGCGGCGCGCACCTTCGAGGATTCGCTCGCCAAGAGCCAGCTCCAGCACAGCGCCGGAAGGTTGCAGGGTTACACGCATCAATCTATTCCCAATTCTTTCCAGATCGCATCGACGCGCGCGGTCACGGCTTCATCCTTGACGATCACCCGGCCCCACTCGCGGGTAGTTTCACCCGGCCATTTGTGGGTGGCGTCCAGGCCCATCTTCGAACCCAAGCCCGATACCGGCGACGCGAAGTCGAGGTAGTCGATCGGCGTGTTGTCGATCATCACCGTGTCGCGCTTGGGGTCCATGCGCGTGGTGATGGCCCAGATCACGTCGTTCCAGTCACGGGCATTGATGTCGTCGTCAGTGACAATAACGAACTTGGTGTACATGAACTGTCGCAAAAACGACCACACACCGAGCATTACCCGCTTGGCATGGCCGGGGTACGACTTCTTCATCGTCACGATGGCCATGCGATACGAGCAGCCTTCAGGCGGCAGGTAGAAGTCGGTGATTTCCGGGAATTGCTTCTGCAGGATCGGCACGAACACTTCGTTGAGCGCCACGCCGAGAATGGCCGGCTCATCCGGCGGACGGCCGGTATAGGTGCTGTGGTAGATCGGTTTGATGCGGTGGGTGATGCGCTCGACGGTGAACACCGGGAAGCTGTCGACTTCGTTGTAGTAGCCGGTGTGATCGCCGTAGGGGCCTTCATCGGCCATTTCGCCCGGGTGAATCACACCTTCGAGGATAATTTCCGCAGTGGCCGGTACTTGCAGGTCGTTGCCACGGCACTTCACCAGCTCGGTACGGTTACCGCGCAACAGGCCGGCGAAAGCGTATTCGGACAGGCTGTCGGGCACCGGCGTCACGGCGCCGAGGATGGTCGCCGGGTCAGCGCCCAGGGCAACGGAGACCGGGAACGGTTTGCCGGGGTGCTTTTCGCACCACTCCCGGAAGTCGAGGGCGCCGCCACGATGGCTCAGCCAGCGCATGATCACCTTGTTGCGGCCGATCACTTGCTGGCGGTAGATACCCAGGTTCTGGCGGTCCTTGTTCGGACCCTTGGTGACGGTCAGGCCCCAGGTGATCAGTGGGCCGACATCGCCGGGCCAGCAGGTCTGCACCGGGAGCATGGCCAGGTCGACGTCGTCGCCTTCGATGACCACTTCCTGGCACACCGCGTCCTTGACCACCTTGGGGGCCATGGCAATGATCTTGCGGAAGATCGGCAGCTTGGACCAGGCGTCCTTCAGCCCCTTGGGCGGCTCGGGCTCCTTGAGGAAGGCCAGCAGCTTGCCGATCTCGCGCAGTTCGCTGACCGACTCGGCGCCCATGCCAAAGGCCACGCGCTCGGGCGTGCCGAACAAGTTGCCGAGCACCGGAATGTCAAAGCCGGTCGGGTTCTCGAACAGCAGCGCCGGGCCCTTGTTGCGCAGGGTACGGTCGCAAATCTCAGTCATTTCCAGCACCGGGGAAATCGGCATCTGGATACGTTTCAACTCTCCGCGCTGCTCAAGTTGCTGCACGAAATCCCGAAGATCCTTGAATTTCATTAACCATGCCACCCGTAAAATAGGCGTACATCCTACCTGCTCTGAGGGCGGCTGGCAGCCCTATCGGCGGCGCAATTGCCGGCCAGGTGTCGTTAAAACCCCAGATCGCAAAAAAAATGGCGCCCCTGGGGGCGCCATTCTTTCGGACCTGAAACGCAGTATTACTTGCGCTTCATCGACAAGAAGAACTCGTCGTTGGTCTTGGTGGTTTTCAGCTTGTCGATCAGGAACTCGATGGCGGCGACTTCGTCCATCGGGTGCAGCAGCTTGCGCAGGATCCACATGCGCTGCAGTTCGTCGTCGGCGGTCAGCAACTCTTCTCGGCGCGTACCGGAACGGTTGATGTTGATCGCCGGGAACACGCGTTTTTCCGCGATACGACGGTCCAGAGGCAGTTCCATGTTGCCGGTACCCTTGAACTCTTCGTAGATCACTTCGTCCATCTTCGAGCCGGTTTCAACCAGCGCGGTGGCGATAATGGTCAGCGAGCCGCCTTCTTCGATGTTACGCGCGGCGCCGAAGAAACGTTTCGGTTTCTCCAGGGCGTGGGCATCGACACCACCGGTCAGTACCTTGCCGGAGCTCGGGATCACGGTGTTGTAGGCACGGGCCAGACGGGTGATGGAATCGAGCAGGATCACCACGTCCTTCTTGTGTTCGACCAGGCGCTTGGCCTTCTCGATCACCATTTCGGCAACCTGCACGTGGCGGGTTGGCGGCTCATCGAACGTCGAGGCAACCACTTCGCCGCGCACGGTGCGCTGCATTTCGGTCACTTCTTCCGGACGCTCATCGATCAGTAGCACGATCAGGTGAACTTCAGGGTTGTTACGCGCGATGTTCGCTGCAATGTTCTGCAGCATGATGGTCTTACCGGCTTTCGGCGGTGCGACGATCAGGCCACGCTGGCCTTTACCGATCGGGGCGCACAGGTCAATCACACGGCCGGTCAGGTCTTCGGTGGAACCGTTACCGGCTTCCATCTTCATGCGCACGGTCGGGAACAGCGGGGTCAGGTTCTCGAAGAGAATCTTGTTTTTCGCGTTCTCGGGACGATCGAAGTTGATCGTGTCGACCTTGAGCAGGGCAAAATAACGCTCGCCTTCCTTCGGAGGGCGAATCTTGCCAACGATGGTGTCACCGGTGCGCAAGTTGAAGCGACGGATCTGGCTTGGCGAGACATAGATATCGTCTGGGCCGGCGAGATAGGAAGCGTCTGCGGAGCGGAGAAAGCCGAAGCCGTCCTGGAGAATCTCCAGCACGCCATCACCGGAGATTTCCTCGCCGCTTTTCGCGTGCTTCTTGAGCAGGGAGAAAATCACGTCCTGCTTGCGCGAACGGGCCATATTTTCTATGCCCATTTCTTCGGCCAGTTGGAGCAGGTCGGTAATCGGCTTTTGCTTGAGTTCAGTCAGATTCATATAGGAATGACGTAATCATTTATGGAGGGGGGAAATTAAGCTTTTGGCTTAATGAGGCCGCGCCGCAGAGAAGGCGACAGGATCGCGTACTAATCGAAAAGGAATGCGTCGGCGACGGCTTGCAGGGGGCAGTGGAGAAACCAGTGCGGGGCCGAATGTACCACCTGAGTTTCGGAGCGTCCAGCCCTGTTTTACGAAAAAGCCCCGCGATTCGCAGGGCCTTTTGGACGACGCTTAGATGTTGGCGTCGAGGAAAGCTTGCAGCTGGGACTTCGACAGCGCGCCGACTTTGGTGGCTTCGACATTGCCGTTCTTGAACAGCATCAGCGTAGGAATACCACGCACGCCGTGCTTGGCCGGGGTTTCCTGGTTGTCGTCGATGTTCAGCTTGGCAATGGTCAGCTTGCCTTCGTAGGTGGTTGCAATGTCGTCCAGGACCGGAGCGATCATTTTGCAAGGGCCGCACCATTCAGCCCAGTAGTCAACCAGCACCGGGCCGGCAGCCTTGAGTACTTCGGCCTCAAAGGTCGCGTCGGTGACGTGCTTGATAAGATCGTTGCTCATGGATGTCTCCGGATTGTAAGCAAAAAAAACGTTGCCCATCATAGCCGCCCTTCCCGCGTTCAGGAAGCCGCCTCTGATTGAGTCTTGCTATGGCGGTGCATGAGTTTGGGTATGGCCCGACTCAGGACGACACCGGAGTCACAAAAGCAATACCCGTGCGCAACGCTGCATTACGCACATGTTCCTGCATGGTTTTCTGCGCCGCCGCACTGGCGCGTCGAGCCAGGGCGCGCAGAATTTTACGATGTTCCTGCCAGGTTTCCATGGCCCGCTCCGGCCGGATGAACGGTAGTTTCTGACTCTCCAGAAACACCTCCGCGCTGGCACTCAGTATGCTCACCATCGCTTGATTGCCACTGGCCAGCAGGATGCACTGGTGGAATTCGAAGTCCAGCCGTGCCGCTGCGTCAAAGTCACCGGCCTTGAGCACCTTGCGCATGGCCTCGACATTGTCTTGCAGACCATCCAGCTCATCGAGGGTCAGCGTCACCGCCGCCAGCCCCGCCGCAAAACCCTCCAGAGCGTAGCGCAACTGAAAAATATCCAGTGGCGTGGCCTGGGCCGCGAAAGGCCAGGCAAACCCCGGCGATTCATCCGCAGCCTGCACGAACACGCCTTTGCCCGGCTGCACGCTGACCACCCCCAAGGCACTGAGAGACGACAACGCCTCGCGCAATGACGCCCGACTCACGCCCAACTGCAGGGCCAGGTCGCGCTGGGACGGCAGCGCATCGCCCGGCCCGAAGCCCTGCTCCTTGATCAGTTTACGGATGGCCTGCAGGGCCGCCTCCGGTACGGCTTGGGCGATGGAATTCATAAAAAAACTCGAGGTTCCAGACAACTGAGCGGCTAGTTGTAAAGCTATTCGCGGCTGGCGGCAAGCCACGCCCCAAAGGGGCTCGCGGGGTTTTGCCAGCGCTCGAAAAGGGTGCGAAAAGCGCAGGCACTGTTCAGACCAGTAAGACCAGCGCACCCCAACAAATCCCGGCCCTGCAGAGGATCGCGAAGGGGCTGGCATGGGCTGTGCACTGAGCAAATCCAGAAATTCCTTCGCCCTTCTCGGAGAGTTGCCATGACCAAGCGCTACAGCGCCCTGCTTACCGCCCTGTTCGCCAGCCTGATGTTGAGCCAGGCTCCCGCCCAGGCCAACGGTCTGGACGATATCGTTGCCCGCGGCACCCTCAAGGTCGCCGTGCCCCAGGACTTCCCGCCGTTCGGCTCGGTCGGCCCCGACATGAAACCCCGTGGCCTGGACATCGACACGGCCAAGCTGCTGGCCGACCAGCTGAAGGTCAAACTGGAGCTTACCCCTGTCAACAGCACCAACCGCATCCCGTTCCTTACCACCGGCAAGGTCGACCTGGTGATCTCCAGCCTGGGCAAGAACCCGGAGCGGGAAAAAGTCATCGATTTTTCCAAGGCCTACGCCCCCTTCTACCTGGCCGTGTTCGGCCCGCCTGACGCCGCCATCAGCAGCACTGACGACCTCAAGGGCAAGACCATCAGCGTGACCCGTGGCGCCATCGAAGACATCGAGTTGACCGCCGTGGCGCCCAAGGAAGCCACCATCAAGCGCTTCGAAGACAACAACTCGACCATCGCCGCCTACCTGGCCGGCCAGGTCGACCTGATCGCCAGCGGCAACGTGGTGATGGTCGCGATCAGTGAGCGCAACCCTAAACGCGTACCGGCGCTGAAGGTGAAGCTCAAGGACTCTCCGGTGTACGTGGGCGTGAACAAAAACGAGCCGGCATTGCTGGAGAAGGTCAACCAGATCCTGGTCGCGGCCAAGGCCGATGGCAGCCTGGAAAAGAACGCGATGCAATGGCTGAAAGAGCCGCTGCCCAAGGATCTTTGACAGGACGGAGTTGACTCATGGCGTATCAATTTGACTTTGTGCCGGTGCTGGCCAATACCGACCTGCTACTGCGCGGTGCGTTGTTCACCCTTGAGCTGACGGCCATCGGCGCGATCCTGGGGGTGGCCGTAGGCACCGTCGGTGCGGTGGTGCGGGCGTGGAAGATCCAGCCGTTCGCCTGGTTCTTCGGCGTGTATGTCGAGTTGATCCGCAACACGCCGTTTCTGGTGCAGCTGTTTTTCATCTTCTTCGGCCTGCCGTCCCTGGGGCTGAAGATCACCGAGTGGCAAGCCGCCGTATTGGCGATGGTGATCAACCTGGGCGCCTACTCCACCGAAATCATCCGCGCCGGCATCCAGGCCATCCCGCGCGGGCAACTGGAAGCCGCCGCCGCGCTGGCAATGACACGCTTCGAAGCGTTTCGCCATGTGGTGCTGCTGCCGGCGCTGGGCAAGGTGTGGCCGGCCCTGAGCAGCCAGATCATCATCGTGATGCTCGGTTCGGCGGTGTGCTCGCAGATCGCCACCGAGGAGCTGAGCTTTGCCGCCAATTTTATCCAGTCGCGCAACTTCCGCGCGTTTGAAACCTATGCCCTGACCACCCTGGTGTACCTGTGCATGGCGTTGATGATTCGCCAGTTGCTCAACTGGATCGGCCGCCGCTTTGTGATGAGGAACAGCCGATGAGTGATTTTTCCTTCTGGGACATCGTGCGCAACCTGCTCACCGGCCTGCAATGGACCTTGTTGTTGTCGGTGGTGGCGTTTATCGGTGGCGGCCTGATCGGCCTGCTGGTGATGACCATGCGCATCAGCCGCAAAGCCTTCGCGCGCAACGTTGCGCGCACTTATATCGAACTGTTTCAGGGCACACCGCTGTTGATGCAATTATTCCTGGTGTTTTTCGGCGTCGCCTTGCTGGGAGTGGATATTTCGCCCTGGCTGGCGGCAGCGATAGCCCTGACGCTGTTTACCAGCGCCTATCTCGCCGAAATCTGGCGCGGCTGTGTCGACTCCATCGCCCACGGACAGTGGGAAGCGTCCGCCAGCCTGGCCCTTAACCCGCTTGAGCAGTTGCGCTATGTGATCCTGCCCCAGGCGCTGCGCATTGCCGTCGCGCCAACGGTGGGGTTCTCGGTGCAAGTGGTCAAAGGCACCGCCGTGACCTCGATCATCGGCTTCACCGAGCTGACCAAAACCGGCGGCATGCTCGCCAACGCGACCTTCGAGCCCTTCATGGTCTATGGCCTGGTGGCCCTCGGTTACTTCCTGCTTTGTTATCCCTTGTCCCTCAGTGCGCGCTACCTGGAAAGGAGACTGCATGCCTCTGCTTAGAATTACCGCCCTGCATAAGTACTACGGCGATCATCACGTACTCAAAGGCATCGACCTGACGGTTGAAGAAGGCCAGGTGGTGGCGATCATCGGCCGCAGCGGCTCGGGCAAGTCCACCTTGCTGCGTACCCTCAATGGCCTGGAGTCGATCAACGATGGCGTGATCGAAGTCGACGGCGAGTACCTCGACGCCGCCCGCGCCGACCTGCGCACTTTGCGGCAGAAAGTCGGCATGGTGTTCCAGCAGTTCAACCTGTTCCCGCACCTGACCGTGGGCGAAAACGTCATGCTCGCGCCGCAGGTTGTGCAGAAAGTGCCCAAGGCCAAGGCCGCCCAATTGGCCAGGCAGATGCTGGAACGCGTTGGGCTGGGCGAGAAATTCGACGCCTTCCCCGATCGATTGTCCGGAGGCCAGCAACAAAGGGTCGCCATCGCTCGCGCCCTGGCCATGTCGCCCAAGGTGCTGCTGTGCGACGAAATCACCTCGGCCCTCGATCCGGAACTGGTCAATGAAGTGCTCAGCGTGGTGCGCCAACTGGCCAAGGACGGCATGACCCTGATCATGGTGACCCATGAGATGCGCTTCGCCCGTGAAGTCGGCGACAAGCTGGTGTTCATGCACCAGGGCAAGGTGCATGAAGTGGGCGACCCCAAGGTGCTGTTCGCCAACCCGCAAACCCCGGAGCTCGCCAACTTCATCGGCTCCGTGGAACAGCCGGACTGACCAGCTCGAAACGGCCCTGCCCCTGCAGCTCCGTTTGACTGCGTACCTGCAGGGCATCTGCAAGCAGGTCGGTGTCAATATCGACCTGAGCCGTCAGGCGCGTCCCGGCCACTCGGGCCACCAGGACCTGGCCCGGCAACAGCAGGCCGACGCTGCGTTCACCGGGCAGGTGCGCCGTCTCCCATTCGACGGCACGCCCATCCACCTGGGCATGCTTGAGGCTCACACGGAAACGTCCCTGAGGGCCGAACCGAAAACCCTGCCCATCGACGGCACCGACAAACCGCAGCGCCATTGCCGAAGGCTCAACGCACAGCACGCTCAGGCTCAAGGTGCGTGTACCGAGCACCACGCTGGCGCCCCGCCCCGAAGCCTCACTGCGAATGACGCCATAGTCGACGCGCGGTTGACTCAGCGACAACCGGCAATTTTCAGCCTGGACACCCTGGGCCGGCAGCGCCGCGCAGACCAGCACGAAAACCATGCGTCTAAGCTTAGCGGCCATGGCACACCGCCGTTGCTGTCTCATAGAACTTGTCATGGTCAGGCTGATCCTCAAGGACAACGCTTGGCCGGCAAAAAGCCGAATCGGGCAAGGAAACCCGCAGGTCTTGCGTGTCATCCATGTCGTTCAGAAAAATCATGCCCTCCCCCACCACACTGGTCAGGAAGCGGTTGTTTTTGCCAAACACCGAGGCGCCCTGAGGCAGCGGCCGGCCCTGCTCATCCCTGGCGGAGATCAACACTCGACGCACTTTCACCACCTCGAATGCCACGGTATTGACCGACCCACGGCCCGCGGCGAGCACCTGGGTGCCATTCTTCAGGTCGACGCGCTTGGGCAGCGACCGGGTTTGCACTTCGATGCGGCTGTTGGTGTACGCCGGCAAGCCTGGGATGACGGCCTGGCCGCTGAAGTCGGTCCACACCGGGCCTTGCGGGGTATCGATTCGCGCGGAACCGATGTCGCCCACCGAGACGATGCCGAAGGTGTCCTGCACGGTATGAGGCGAAAAGGTCAACCCGCCCTGGTGAGCCACGACGCCGCCTTGCAACTGTCCCGTATAGGTCGTACCCAGCGGATCACGGTTCACCCCCATGCCGATGCGGGTATAACGCGGCATCAGGTCCAACTGGCCATTTATCGATTGCTCCCGGGCACTGATATCGCGCTCGACACCCACCTCGTACGCCACAGACTCATTGACCCGCTCACTGAGCGCGCTGCCTGCACGGGATTGCCCCCCACGACGGCTGATAGAGCTGCGCACACGACGATCGCCCCCCAGGGGCACGCTGACCTGAAGCCGCACGGACAGGTCATTGCCCGACGCCGCATCGCGCCGGCGGCCGTCATCCCTGGCGTCACGGCGCGCCTGAGTTCCTCCGACCTGCGAGTCAGCGATCAACGTGACATCGGCGTACCTGAACGAGCGGTTCCACGACGCAAACAGGTGTTCGGCCGTTTGCCCGTCAAATTGGGAACTGCGGGTATAACCCAGGGAGAACGCCCCCAGCGCAGGGTCGACCCAACTCATGCCTGCGGTGTATTGGTTCTTGAAGCGCGAGCCCAGTTCATCGGAGTGGGTCGACCGGCCGGCATCAAGCACTTCGCGGTAGCCTCGGGTCTGGGTCGTTGCGCTGAGGTTCAGGTCGGTATTGGCGTAGACCGGGCTGCTCAGGGTGAGGCTGGTGCGCGCCCCCGACACAGCGTTACGGCTGTCGCGGGACAGATTATGGCGTGCCCCCATGGAAAGGCGCTGGAAAAATACGCTGCCGAGGGTGCCACCCGCTGCCACATAGTCATCGGCGTTCAACAAACCAAAGCCCACTGATGAGTCCCGCCCCAGCCCCCACGTACCGCTCCCCATGGCGACCATCGGCGATGCGACCTCCCCAGGTATATCCTCACGCGCCTTGCCAAGGGAAAAGTAATATCCGGGCGTGACCGGCGCCGCGCCCGCAAACGATGCCGCCGGCACCACAAAGCTGCGCCTGGCGCCGCGCACGTCGATCATGCTGACGGCCAGGTCACCGGTGCCGTTGAGCAAGGGTAATCCGGTCAGCCTGAAAGGACCTTCGGGCACCAGCGTGCTGTGGATCAACACGCCGGACTGGCGCACCTCGATCCGTGATTGGCTCTGGGCGAGGCCCTCGACCACGGCCTGGTTGCTACCCGCCGGCACACGCGATTGACCATCAGGAAAAAACTGCACACCGGACAGCGCAATGCCGCCAAACAATGGATCGTTGCTGGAAAGCTGACCGACCTGGAAAGTCGAGTGCAGCGCCGCAAGATCGCGCTGGGCGTAGGCATAGAGGTGTTCGGTACGGGTGGCGCCATCATCGGTCACGTAAAATTGCCGGCTGCGCACAATCCAGTCACCGAGGTTGAAGCCCGCCTCGGTATAGGCCGATAGGAACCGGCTGTGCCCACTCTGCGCACGGCTGTCGAACCCGTGCACGTCATAGTTGAACAACGCCGCTGCGCCACCCCGGGAAAATTGTCCGGCCTCCCATTGCGGTTCCCGCAGTGATTGGGTCGGCACCACCAGCGCCACCTCATCGCTGCCAGGCCGCAGCCTGATCATGGTGGTCGGGAAAGCCCGCAGGAAATCATGGCAGGCCTCATCCGCCGCGACGCCTTCACGGGCGCTGCCGGCGGGCTTTACCAGCCCGGCTTTTTCCAGTAACCCCGAGGTAAAACACAATTGCCCGCGTGAGTCGAACCGTGCATCCACCAGACCGAGCGGGTTTCCATTGACCCGCAGCCCCACGACCTGGATACCTTCGCGAAAACGCGCGGCCGTACGAAAGTAGTCGGAGACCTTGGGATCAATGCCGTGGGTGGTCAGCGCCGCCAGGTCGAAACCTTCTCCCAGCTCCAATGCAGGCGCGACGGCAGGCAGGCCCCACAGGGTTGCAAACCCCACCAGCAGCGTAGGTCGACAAGGCCATGAAGCCATCACGCGTCGTTGGCTCGACAAGCTGCTCATGGGATGATCAGTCCCCATCGACAGTGACCAATGCGCGATAGCTCTCCACTGAAAACCCATAGGCCGTGGCCGGCTGGAACTCGACGGCTGTCAACCCCGTCAGCGCCCCTTGCACCGCCACCGTCAACGTGTCCCCTGGCAGCACATACGCGCGCGGAAGAGTCGCCTGGACGTGTTGCGGCAGCAATTGCACCTGCGGTGTGAGGCGCACCACATAGGCGCTGTCGTTATGCACGGTAAGACGGTCACCCATACGTCGCCACTTCAGCAGCTCCCAAGGCGTGTGATGCACGGGCAGACCCCGAGGGTGCAGGATCAACGGCAAATTCTGCCGCAGGGTGATACCGATGGTCGCACCGCCTGCGGCGCGCGCCTGGGGGATACCTTCGAACGTCACGCGCTTGAGCCGTTGGGTCTTGAGCGGCGCTTTCAAGGTGCTGATAAAACGCACCAGCTGGGTTTCTCCCGCCTCTACCCGCGTAATCGGCGGCGTCACGACCAGCAGCGGCTCCAGGTCCTCCGGGACGTTTTCCACGACCGAATGCAATAACGCAGGCACCGCATCGGTATTCTTGATAGTCAGGGTGGCTTCGCCCTGTTCTTCATAAAGCAGCACCACCGTGGTTTCCGGCAACATACCGTCCGCCACCACGGCACAGGTGAAACACAAACATAAACTTACGCATAACAACCGCACACGATTGATCACTGAAAGACTAAGCACTCAGTTGCCCCACGACTTTGAAGTTGAAGATTGATAGCCAAGCGCTTATATGAAAACAGCCGACGAGAACGCTATGGTTCCCGTCCGGCTGTATGACCGTCGTTTAGATGTAACTCAACTCAAGTGTGGCGCGCCCATCAAGGATAATGTCGCGACTCAGGTCCAGGTCACGGCCCCTGTTGATCACCGCCCTCACCGCGATGGTTCCGGTCAGTTGAGGGATGGAAACGGGCGTAAGGGCGGTGGTATAGCGCCACGAATACTGGGTGGGCGATTGAGCGACCTTGCCATCACTGCTTTGCCAGGCCCCGGCGCCGACACGCAGGATGGGATACAGCGGGGTGGTCGACGAGCGCAGATCCCTGAGGGTAACCGCAAAGCCGCCGGTCTTGCGCCCGGACGCTATGCCCAAGCCATAGTTGTGCGCTTCGGTATAGCCAGAGCCCAGTGCGCTGAGGATGCCCGGCACCTTGCTGGCGGCTTGCAGGTCGACGAATTTGAGCCCGAACTTGGCAGGCGTGGTGCCGCAATTAATGCTCAGGGGCGCGGTCCTTTCCGCGAGCGGGTTGAACGCCGTCGCAGAGAGTTGGCCCGAGGGAATGTCACCGTAGTTGATGATGCCGCCACCGCTCATGCTGAGGTTGCAGGCGGCCGGCTTGATCGTGCCCCTGACGATCAACTCGGCGCTGGAGGCATGGGCACTCAGGGCCGTAGCCAGGCAAGCGATACCAAGCGTCAATCCAACAATTTTCTTCATATTCGACCTGTCACTGTAAGGAGTCAGGCGTATTTATTTTTGTCCTGGAAATACAAACCACAAATAAATAACACCACGGCACAATTGCCGAGTGACAGTCTGTCTCTTGGGCATTGGCTAAAAAATAAGACAGCACCTTAATAACTGTGGGAGCAATAGACGCGAACTGTCGCCCGAGCCGACCGTGACAGTAAGCCAAGATAAAATAACCCGTGGAACACCAGCACCTAAGTTGTAGGCGAAATCAAAAAAACACATACAACCGTACGCAGTTAAAACTTCTGACAAGGACACGAGCACCTTCCACACAACCCCGCCAGTACAAGCAGCATCGGCTACAGCGACTTCCCACAGACGATCTCGGAGAAATTCCCGAAGCACTACGCGTTGGCTCCAGCGGTCGATCGTGGCACGATGGACAGGTTATCGACCGAGACCCCCAAACCATGCCGCAATCCCAAGCCAAGAATCTGTCCCTGATCGCCGCCATCGACCTGGGCTCCAACAGCTTTCACATGGTCGTGGCCAAGGCCCAGAACGGTGAGATCCGCATCCTTGAGCGGCTCGGCGAGAAAGTACAACTGGCTGCCGGGATCAATGACGAGCGCCAGCTCAACGAAGAGTCCATGCAGCGCGGGCTCGATTGCCTGAAGCGTTTTGCCCAACTGATCAATGGCATGCCCTTGGGCGCCGTGCGTATCGTCGGCACCAACGCGCTGCGCGAAGCGCGCAACCGTGGTGAATTCATCCGCCGCGCCGAGGAGATCCTCGGCCACCCGGTAGAAGTCATCTCCGGCCGTGAAGAAGCGCGCCTGATCTACCTCGGCGTATCCCACACCCTGGCCGATACCCCCGGCAAACGCCTGGTCGCCGACATCGGCGGCGGCAGCACCGAGTTCATCATCGGCCAGCGCTTCGAACCGCTGCTGCGTGAAAGCCTGCAAATGGGCTGCGTCAGTTATACCCAACGCTACTTCAAGGACGGCAAGATCACCCCGGCGCGCTACGCCCAAGCCTACACGGCGGCGCGGCTGGAGATCATGAGCATCGAGCATGCCCTGCATCGCCTGACCTGGGATGAAGCCATCGGCTCGTCCGGCACCATCCGCGCCATCGGCCTGGCCCTCAAGGCCGGCGGCCATGGCACTGGCGAGGTCAATGCCGAAGGCTTGGCGTGGCTCAAGCGCAAACTGTTCAAGCTGGGTGATGCCGAGAAAATCGACTTCGACGGCATCAAGCCAGACCGTCGCACCATCTTCCCGGCCGGCCTGGCGATTCTCGAAGCGATCTTCGATGCCCTTGAACTGCAACGCATGGATCACTGCGACGGCGCGCTGCGTGAGGGTGTGCTCTATGACCTGCTCGGCCGCCATCACCACGAAGACGTGCGTGAACGCACCCTCAGCTCGCTGATGGAGCGTTATCACGTCGATATGGAACAGGCATTGCGCGTGGAGCGCAAAGCCCTGCACGCCTTCGACCAGGTGGCCGCGGACTGGGACCTGCAAGACGGCGTGTGGCGCGAACTGCTGGGCTGGGCGGCCAAAGTGCATGAGGTGGGCCTGGACATCGCCCACTACCATTACCACAAGCACGGCGCCTACCTGATCGAGCACTCCGACCTGGCCGGCTTCTCCCGGGAAGACCAGCAAATGCTCGCGCTGCTGGTGCGCGGGCACCGTCGCAACATCCCCAAGGATAAATTCGCTGAATTCGGCGATGAAGGCATCAAGCTGATTCGCCTGTGCGTGCTGATGCGCTTTGCGATCCTGTTCCACCACATCCGTGGCACCCAGGAAATGCCCCAGGTCAAACTACGCGCCGATGGCGACAGCCTGGAAGTGATGTTCCCCAAGGGCTGGCTGGATGAAAACCAGTTGACCCAGGCGGATTTTGCCCAGGAAGCGGAGTGGCTGACGCGGGTGGGGTTCAGCCTGAACGTGCGCTGATCCGATCTAAAGAACACCGCAAAAAAATGTGGGAGGGCGCTTGCTGTGGTGAGCGGGCTTGCCCCGCGCCGGGCTGCGAAGCGGCCCTAAAAGCAAACGCCGCATTCTGACTGACAGAATGCGGCGTTTTTATTGGGGGCGGCTTCGCCACCCAGCGCGGGCGGTGCGACGATTCGACAAGCCCGCTCACCACACAAACCTGCACCACATTAAGCTTTTGTTGGCTTTAGCTCACCGACAGAATCGGGCTACCCAGCCTCTCCAGCAACGTCGCCTGCGCGCTGCGTGGGTTCTGGTTGCCGGTCGGCGTGTTGCGCACGTAGCGGCCGTCCGACTGCAGGCTCCAGCTGTGGGTGTTATCGGTGAGGTAACTTTCCAGCTCTTTCTTGACCCGCATGATCAGCTTCTTGCCTTCCACCGGGAAGCACGTCTCCACGCGCTTATCGAGGTTGCGTTCCATCCAGTCGGCACTGGAGAGGAACATCTGCTCTTCGCCGCCGTTGAGGAAGTAGAACACCCGGGTGTGTTCCAGGAAGCGGCCGATGATCGAACGCACATGGATATTGTGCGAGACGCCAACGATGCCCGGACGCAGGCAGCACATGCCACGCACCACCAGGTCGATGCGTACGCCGGACTGGCTGGCCTTGTAAAGCGCGCGGATGATCTTCGGATCGGTCAGCGAGTTGAACTTGGCGATGATGTGCGCCGGCTTGCCCTCAAGGGCAAACTGCGTCTCGCGGGCAATCATGTCGAGCATGCCCTTCTTGAGGGTGAACGGCGCGTGCAGCAGTTTCTTCATGCGCAACGTCTTGCCCATGCCGATCAACTGGCTGAACAACTTGCCGACGTCTTCACACAAGGCGTCGTCGGAGGTCAGCAGACTGTAGTCGGTGTAGAGCTTGGCGTTGCCGGCGTGATAGTTACCGGTGCCCAAATGCGCGTAACGCACGATCTCACCGGCTTCACGGCGCAGGATCAGCATCATCTTGGCGTGGGTCTTGAAGCCGACCACGCCGTAGATCACTACCGCACCGGCCGCTTGCAGGCGGCTGGCCAGTTGCAGGTTGGACTCTTCGTCGAACCGCGCACGCAGCTCGATCACCGCAGTGACTTCCTTGCCGTTACGCGCGGCATCCACCAGCGCATCGACGATTTCCGAGTTGGCGCCGGAGCGGTACAAGGTCTGGCGCACGGCCAGCACATGCGGGTCCTTGGCGGCCTGGCGCAGCAGGTCGACCACCGGGGTGAAGGACTCGAACGGGTGCAGCAGGAGGATGTCCTGCTTGCTCACCACGCTGAAAATGTTCTCGCTGTTTTGCAGCAGTTTCGGGATCTGCGGAGTGAACGGCGTGTATTGCAGCTCCGGGTGGCTGTCCAGCCCGGTGATGCTGAACAGTCGCGTCAGGTTCACCGGGCCATTGACCTGGTACAGCTCGCTCTCGCCCAGGTTGAACTGCTTGAGCAGGTAGTCCGACAGGTGTTTGGGGCAGGTGTCAGCCACTTCCAGGCGCACCGCATCGCCGTAGCGCCGCGAAAACAGCTCACCGCGCAGGGCACGGGCCAAGTCTTCGACGTCTTCGGAGTCCAGCGCCAGGTCAGCGTTACGGGTCAGGCGGAACTGGTAGCAGCCCTTGACCTTCATGCCTTGGAACAGGTCATCGGCATGGGCGTGGATCATCGACGACAGGAATACATAGTTGTCGCCAGCCCCCCCTACCTCTTCCGGTACCTTGATGATCCGTGGCAACAAGCGTGGCGCAGGGATGATTGCCAGGCCGGAGTCGCGACCGAAGGCGTCGATACCTTCGAGCTCGACGATGAAGTTGAGACTCTTGTTCACCAGCAACGGGAACGGGTGCGTCGGGTCGAGGCCGATGGGGGTGATGATCGGCGCGATCTCGTCGCGGAAGTAACGGCGCACCCAGGTCTTGATCTTGGTGGTCCAGTGGCGGCGACGGATGAAGCGAACCTGATGTTTTTCCAGTTCCGGCAGCAGGATGTCGTTGAGGATCGCGTATTGGCGATCCACATGGCCGTGCACCAGCTCGCTGATGCGCGCCAGGGCCTGATGCGGTTGCAGGCCGTCGGCGCCGGCCTGCTCACGGGCGAAAGTGATTTGCTTCTTGAGACCGGCCACGCGGATCTCGAAGAACTCATCCAGGTTGCTGGAGAAGATCAGCAGGAATTTCAGCCGCTCCAGCAGCGGATAGGATTCATCCAGCGCCTGCTCCAGCACGCGGATGTTGAATTGCAGTTGTGACAACTCGCGATGGATGTACAGGCTGCTGTCATCCAGGTTGGTCACCGCCACCACAGGTGCCGGGACAGGCGCTTCAACCGCCACGGCAAGCGGAGCCGGCTCCAGCTCCGGCGGGGTCTCGGCGACTTGTTCAACCACCGGGTGGGCGTCTTTTACGGCAACTTCGGAGAGTCCTTCGGTATTCATCGAGTGTTCCTGTGAGGGCTATTGTTGCTCTCTAAGCAATTGGGCGGCGCGGGCGGCAAAATAAGTCAGGATGCCATCAGCCCCGGCACGTTTAAAGGCCGTCAGGGATTCAAGAATCACCCCTTCACTCAACCATCCATTTTGTATTGCAGCCATGTGCATGGCGTATTCGCCGCTGACCTGGTAGACAAAGGTCGGCACCTTGAATTCATCTTTGACCCGCCAAAGGATGTCGAGGTAGGGCATCCCCGGCTTGACCATCACCATGTCGGCGCCTTCGGCCAGATCGGCCGCCACTTCGTGCAAGGCTTCATGGCTGTTGGCCGGGTCCATCTGGTACGAGGCTTTGTTGGCCTTGCCCAGGTTGAGGGCCGAGCCCACCGCATCGCGGAACGGCCCGTAATAGGCGCTGGCGTACTTGGCCGAATAGGCCATGATCCGCACATTGACGTGGCCGGCCAGCTCCAGTGCCTCGCGAATCGCCTGGATGCGGCCGTCCATCATGTCCGACGGTGCAACCACCTGGGCGCCCGCGGCGGCGTGGGACAAGGCCTGCTTGACCAGCGCGTCGACGGTGATGTCGTTCTGCACATAACCGTCTTCGTCGAGAATGCCATCCTGGCCGTGGGTGGTGAACGGGTCCAGGGCCACGTCGGTGATCACCCCCAGCTCCGGGAAACGCTCGCGCAGGGCGCGGGTGGCGCGCTGAGCAATACCCTGCGGGTTCCAGGCTTCGGCAGCGTCCAGGGACTTGAGTTCCGACGGCGTGACCGGGAACAGCGCCAACGCCGGAATTCCCAGCTCGACCCAGTTTGCCGCCTCTTCAAGCAACAAATCGATGGTCAAGCGCTCCACCCCCGGCATCGACGCCACCGCTTCCCGACGATTGTCACCGTCGAGCACAAACACCGGCAGGATCAGATCGTTCGTGGTCAGTACGTTTTCACGAACCAGACGGCGCGAAAAATCATCACGACGGTTGCGACGCAGACGGGTGGCGGGGAACAGGCGATTGGCAGGGGTAAAGCTCACGACAGACTCCTGAGCCCGGATTGACGGGCGAGCGTTGCAGTTATAAGCGGCCATTATGACGAAGGTATGACAGTTGTGCTTAACGATGCGACCTGTAGTCGCATTCGTCGTATATGTAGGAAATGTTCACTTCGTGACACATCTCGATACTTTCATGAACCTTCACGAAGGCGTAGGCTGCGCGTTCATTTCGCCAGCACCCAGACCATGCTTCAACAATTCCTGCATGACTTCGGCTACTTTGCCCTGTTCCTGGGCACCTTCTTTGAAGGCGAGACCATTCTGGTTCTCGCAGGCTTCCTGGCTTTCCGTGGGTACATGGATATCAACCTGGTGGTGGTCGTTGCCTTTTTCGGCAGCTATGCCGGCGACCAGCTCTGGTATTACATGGGCCGCAAACACGGCCGCAAGCTGTTGGCGCGCAAACCGCGCTGGCAATTGATGGGCGACAAGGCTCTGGAACATATCCGCAAGCACCCCGATATCTGGGTGCTGAGCTTCCGCTTCGTGTACGGGTTGCGCACGGTGATGCCGGTGGCGATCGGACTGTCCGGCTACCCACCGCTGCGCTACCTGATCCTCAACGGTATCGGCGCCGCGATCTGGGCCGCCGCGTTGGGCGCGGCGGCGTACCATTTCGGCGCCGTGCTCGAAGGCATGCTCGGCAGCGTCAAGAAGTACGAGCTGTGGGTATTGGGCGCCTTGCTGTTGCTGGGCTTTGGCCTGTGGCTGCGTCGCCGCTTCAAGAATGCGCGGATTGCGCGCCAGGCCTGTGCCGACGCCAAGGCCCGGCTCGCCGCCGAGCCTGCTCATGCCGAGCCACCTAAGTCGCCAGTCGAGTAAGCCGGCCCCGGCAACAATAGAGGCCGAACACACTGAGCACGCTGTAGCTCAACAAAGCCGGCCAACCGAGTTGGCTGGCCGGCCACAGCCCCACCAGCGGCGCCAGCCATACCAGCGGCACATTCAGCGCCAGGCGCGCCCATTCGGCTTTCAGCGCCCAGGGGCGATTCTCCAGGGCCACGCCCAGGGTAAACAGCCCCAGCGCCATCGTGCTCCAGCCCAGCACCAATGCGGGTATGGGCAGCCCTTCGCCGGCATTCATCAAATAATTGCCAAACCCCACGTACACCGCAAATTGCAGGGCGATGTAAGCCTGTTGACGGGGATTGAGCGGCACCTCGAATTTGCGGAACTGGCTCAAGTCCGGCTTGGCCAACGGGTATCTGGCCTGCACGTCCGCAGGACGCCAGCCGGTGGGCATGAACCAGATGCGCAGCTTGTCCCGCCAACGTTCGGCACGCCGCGCATCACGCCACAACTGCGCATAAAACTGCAGATTGGCCCACAGCGGGTTCCAACTGGCCAAGGGCGTGGTCACGCCGAAAATCACCGGCTCATTGTCGTCCTCTTCCTGAAAGGTGCCGAACAGCCGGTCCCAAAGAATGAACACCCCGCCGTAGTTGCGATCCATGTAGAGAGCGTTCTGTGCATGGTGGGCCCTATGGTTGGACGGCGTGACGAAGAACCACTCGAACCAACCGAGCTTGGGCACATGGCGAGTGTGCACCCAGAACTGGTACAGCAGGTTGAGCGAGGCCACACTGATAAACACCACCAGCGGCACGCCGAGTACGGCCAGGGGCAGGTAGAAAATCCAGCTCAGCAAAAAGCCGGTGCTGGTCTGGCGCAGGGCTGTGCTGAGGTTGTAGTCCTCGCTCTGGTGATGCACCGAATGCGCGGCCCACAGGATGTTGCGCTCGTGGCCCATGCGGTGCAGCCAGTAGTAGCAGAAGTCGTAGAGCACAAAGGCCAAGCCCCAGGTCCAGAGGCTCTGGGCCGGCAGTTCGATCACCGCCAGGTGCTTGAGGGCGAATGCGTAGGTGAGCAGCCCCAGGCCTTTGGTCAACAGCCCGGTGGTGGTGGACAGCACACCCGTGCTGAGACTGTTGATGGCGTCGGCCACCCGGTAGTTACGCTGGCCACGCCAGCGGTCGGCGAGCAGCTCCACCACGATCAAGGCAATGAAAAACGGTACCGCGTAAGGCACGAAGTCCATGGTGTGGTCCGGTCTATTTTTGTTACATCAAGAGTAGGGGCAGCGGCGCGAGATCCCATTGGCAACAGGTTACAAATTAGTAGACATTTAACGCCAAGACCTCAGGAGAAATGCCCATGAGCAAAAAGATTGCAGTGATCCTTTCCGGCTGCGGCGTGTATGACGGCGCCGAGATCCACGAAAGCGTGATCACCCTGCTGCGCCTGGACCAGCGCGGCGCTCAAGTCCAGTGCTTTGCACCCGATATTGCGCAAATGCACGTGATCAACCACCTGACCGGTGAGGAAATGCCCGAGTCGCGCAACGTGCTGGTGGAATCGGCGCGTATTGCCCGAGGCGAGGTGAAGGACATCGCTGAGGCCGACGCCACAGACTTCGACGCACTGATCGTGCCCGGCGGGTTTGGCGCGGCGAAGAACCTGTCGAGCTTTGCCGTGGAGGGCGCGGGCTGCAGTGTTAACCCACAGGTATTGGCGTTGGCCGAAGCCTTTGCCGAAGCGGGCAAGCCGGTGGGGCTGATCTGCATCTCACCGGCCCTGGCCGCGAAGATCTACGGCCCGGGCGTGACCTGCACCATCGGCAACGATGCCGACACCGCCGCCGCATTGGACAAGATGGGTGCCACGCACCAGGAATGCACGGTTGAAGACATCGTCGAAGACACTGCGCGCAAGCTGGTCAGCACGCCGGCCTATATGCTCGGCAAGAACATCAGCGAGGTCGCGTCAGGCATCAACAAGCTGGTGGATCGCGTGCTGGAGCTGACCCACGAAAATGACTGATAGTGACGAGCAGGCTTGTTGTGGCGAGGGAGCTTGCTCCCGTTGGAGTGCGCAGCGCTCCCGCTTTATTGGGGCTGCTACGCAGCCCAACGGGAGCAAGCTCCCTCGCCACGTTACACTTTTCATCAGGCCCTCAGGCCCGGCGCATCAATTGGGTGAGAATGCGGTCCAGTGAGTTGGCAAACGCCTGTTTATCCTTCTCCCCATGGGGCGGTGGACCACCGCCCATCTGGCCCTGCTCCCGCAGGTCGGTGAACAGGTTACGCACCGCCAGGCGCTCACTCATGTTCGCGGGGCTGAATTCCTTGCCCCGAGGGTCCAGGGCCGTGACGCCCTTCTTCACCAACCGGTCGGCCAGGGGCACGTCGCTGCAGATCACCAGTTCGCCGGGCACCGCGTGCTCTACCAGATAATCATCCGCCGCATCCGGGCCGCTGGGCACCACGATCAGCTTTACGCAGGCGAAGCTCGGCTTGATCTGGCTCTGCCCGGCCACCAGCACCACCTCGAACTGGCGCTTGAGGGCGAACTTCACCACCTGGTCCTTGGCTGCCCGAGGGCAGGCGTCGGCGTCGATCCATACGCGCACCCTATGCCACCACCCGGCGCTTTTCTGCCATGCGACTGCGGCCATACAACACCATAATCGCCAGGATCGCCACGGCCTGCGCACTCAGCGAATAGGCATCGGCGTGAATGCCCAGCCAATCGAAGTCAAAGAACGCCACCGGCCGCGTGCCAAAGATGCCGGCTTCCTGCAACGCTTTGACGCCATGCCCGGCAAACACCACCGACAGCGCACACAGCAGTGCAGCGTTGATGCCGAAGAACAACGCCAGCGGCAACTTCGCCGAACCGCGCAGGATCACCCAGGCCAGGCCCACCAGCAGCACCAGCGCGCTGGCGCCACCGGCCAGCACCGCGTTGTGCCCGGCCGGGCCGGCCTGTAGCCACAGGGTTTCGTAGAACAGGATGACCTCGAACAGTTCGCGATACACCGAGAAGAACGCCAGCAGCGCAAACCCAAAGCGCCCACCGCCGCCGACCAGGCTGCTCTTGATGTAGTCCTGCCAGGCGGCCGCGTGGCGCCGGTCGTGCATCCATACGCCGAGCCACAGCACCATGACACTGGCGAACAGCGCGGTACAGCCTTCGAGCAATTCGCGCTGGGCGCCGCTCACGTCAATCACATAGGCCGCCAACGCCCAGGTGGCCAAACCGGCCAGCAGCGCCAGCCCCCAACCCACGTTGACGCTGCGCACCGCCGACTGCTGGCCGGTGTTACGCAGAAAGGCAAGGATCGCCGCCAGCACCAGAATCGCTTCCAGGCCTTCGCGCAGCAAAATCAGCAGGCCCGAGATATAGCTCAACGACCAGCTCAAGCCATCGCCGCCCAGCAAACCGGCGGACTCGGTGAGCTTGCCCTTGGCCATGTCCAGACGCTGCTGCACCTGCTCGATCGGCAAACCGTCCTGCAACGACTGCCGATAGGCCATCAGGGCCTTCTCGGTGTCCTTGCGCACGTTGGCGTCGACATTGTCCAGCGAGCTTTCCACCAACTCGAAACCTTCCAGGTACGCCGCTACGGACAGGTCATAGGCCTGTTCGTGGTCACCGTTACGAAACGCGGCGAGGCTCTTGTCCAACGTCGTCGCGGTGTAGTCGAGCAACTGTGCGGGGCCACGTTTGACCTGCGGCGGTTGCGCACGCTGGGCGCGGAAGGTCGCGGCTGTCACGGGGCCGTCGGCGGCCAGCACTTCATTGGGGGTCTGGCGGGCCAGGTCGGCGAGGTTGAAGGGTTGTTCGCTTTTGGCGGCAGCCGGGTCGGCGGTGAAACCGGCGATGTAGGTGGCCAGGTCCCAGCGTTGGCGGTCGTCCAGTTGGTCGGCGAAGGACGGCATATCAGTGCCTTCGATACCCAGGCCCAAGGTGTTGTAGATCGCATACAGGCTCAGGCGGTCCAGACGCGCGGCATCGCGCAGGTTGGCCGGCGGCGGCGTGAGGCCCACGCCGGCCGGGCCATCTCCCGCGCCGGCGGCGCCGTGGCATACCGAACAATGCTGGGCGTAGAGCGGTGCACCACGGGTCGGGTCCGGCGTGATGGCCGGAGCCTGGCTGACTTCATAGGCCACTGCCAGCTTGGCGCCCAACTGACGGGCCTGGCGCGCAACCGCCACACCGTCCTGATGCGTGGTTACCGCTGCCAGCAACTCATCGACACCCTTGACCAACTCGGCGCGTTCCGGCCTTTGCGGCAAATCCGCCACCAAGCCCTGCAACACCCCGAGAAACTCCACCTGCTCGCGGTATTCCGAATCATCAACCACCTTGCCCGCCGCCACTGTAGGTGGGTAGTCCGCGCCGATGTAATCCAGCAAATGCAGGGCTTGGGTTGCGCCCTCGGCAGTCGCGGCCATCAGGTTGAAGCTGCACGACATCAACGCCGGCAATACCAGCCAGGCGAGAAAACGGAGGGGGGCAGTCATGAACGAATCTCAAATGGAAATACGAAGTAACACATTGTTAGGCCTTATGAGGTTTGACTCAAGGCGTAAGTGATTTTGGCGTTAGCGCAGGCGCGGCTTTTCTATTCGGCGATGGCACTTCTGATGATGGCATCACAGCAAAAAGCCATTGTTTTGCCAGTAATGGCGCTTATAATGCGGCGCCCTGTTAGTGCGAAAGGGAATTTCGTTCCTCATTTTTTATGAGGAATCACCACACCGGTTGACTACTTTCAGGGAAGAAGCTGCATGGCATTTCGCGCCTTAACTCCGCTCGCGCTCGCGACGGTCACGTTGCTCTCCGGCTGTTCGATGTTTCGCAGCTACGACACCGAGCTGCAAGCCACCAATCAGCAATTGGCCACCGGCAACATCGACGGTGCCCTGACCCTGCTGGAAAAAAACAACACCAGCCAGGACAAGGACCTGCTGTATTTCTTCGAAAAAGGCGAGTTGTTGCGGGCCAAGGGCGACCTCGCCGGCAGCCAGACCGCCTGGCGCAGCGCCGACCTGCAAGTCTACAAGTGGGAAGAGTCGGTCAAGTTCGACAGTGCAAAGTACCTCGCCCAGTTCGGCAGTTTCCTGGCCAACGATAAGGTGCGTCGCTACGAAGGCTATGACTATGAAAAAGTCATGCTGACCACCCAGATGGCTCTCAACCTGCTGGCCCTGAATGACTTTGACGGTGCGCGCACCGAGATCAAGAAGACCCACGAACGCGAAGCCGTGATCGCCGACCTGCGCGACAAGGAATACCTCAAGCGCGAGGACGAAGCCCAGCGCGAAGGCGTTACCACCCAGATGAAAGACCTCAGCGGTTACCCGGTGCAAGCCCTGAACGCTCCGGAAGTGGTCGGCCTCAAAAACAGCTACCAGAGTGCGTTCAGCCATTACCTGGCCGGCTTCATCTACGAAGCCCTGGGCGAAAAAGACCTGGCTGCCCCGGGCTACCGCAAGGCCGCCGAGCTGCGCCCGAATACGCCGCTACTGGAAAAGGCCTTGCTGGACCTGGATAAATCCAAGGTCGGCGCCAATGAAACCGAGGTGCTGATTGTGGTGCAGAGTGGCCTCGCCCCGGCTCGCGATTCGATCCGCCTGCCCCTGCCGATCCCAATCAACGGCAACCTGGTGATCACCCCGCTGTCGTTCCCGGTGATCAAGGCCGATACGTCCACGGCGACCTTCACGCAGATCGGCGTCGACGGTCAGCAACAGAACCTCACCGCACTCAACAGCACCACGGCCATGTCGCGCCGCGCCCTGCGCGATGACATGCCGGGGATCATCCTGCGCACCACCGTGCGCGCGGTGACCCGTGGCGTGGCACAAAACAACCTGAACAAGACCAACCCCATGGCGGGCCTGGTGTTGGGCATTGCCTCGGCCGTCACCGAAGGCGCCGACACCCGCACCTGGCGCACGTTGCCGGACATGACCCAAGTGACCCGCCTGCGCCTCAAGCACGGCGAGCACCAGGTCAGCCTACCCAACGCCCTGGGCGGCACGCTGGTGACGGTCAAGGCCGACCAACGCTACCAAGTGATCACCCTGCGCGTGGTCGGTAACCAGGTGTTCGCCGGCGGCCTCGCGGCCCACGTGGTGCCGGGCACAACGCCCCAGGCCATCGCCACTCTCAAACAACCTTAAGGAGCACGCTATGCGTCATTTCATCCTCGGCGCCCTGGCGCTGGTCCTGCTTGCCGGCTGCGCCACCCCGCCACCGCCAGAGCCCGGCAGCGCCGCGAGCAAGATCGTGGTGATGGGCAAGTTCAAGGGCATCGCCGTCGGTGCCATTCGCGTGGCGCGCGAGAACGGTTTTCTCACCGCCAAGGTGCAGTTGAGCAACATCACCAGCAGCAATCAGACGCTGTATTACCGCTTCGCCTGGCTGGGTGCCGACGGCTTTCCGGTGGGCGACGAGGACACTTGGAAAGTGCTGAACCTGTATGCCAACCAGGCGACGTTCCTGCCGGCCATCGCCAATTTGCCCCAGGCGGCGGACTTTCGCCTTGAAGTCAAAACCCCTTGAGCCATTCCCTTCTTAAGCGCCAGAGAGATTTCCCCATGTTTGCACGCTTCTCGATTCTCGCCGTGGTTGCCGTCCTGGCCAGCGGCTGCGCCAATACCTCGCCGGTACTGGGCAGTAAGAACATCAACTACGGCGACACCAAGGCTGTGGAAACCGTGACCAACGAGTTCGGCTCCACCGACCTGCAGATGATTGCTGAAAGCATGACCCGCTCCCTGGCCCAGTCCGGCATCCTGCACGGCCGTCCGGTGGTGCAGGTGTACGACGTGAAGAACAAGACCAGCGAGTACATCGACACCCGCGAGATCACCACGTCGATCAAAACCCAGTTGATGAAGACCGGCACCGCCCGCTTCGCCAGCGACAACACCGACATGCAGAGCCAGGTCGACCAGCTCAAGCTGCAGAACCAGAGCGGCCTGTACAAGAAGACCACCGTGAGCAAGACCGGCAACATGGTCGCGGCCAAGTACCGCCTGGAAGGCTCCATCAGTTCCATCGTCAAGCGCAGCTCGGACTACAAGGACGTGTTCTACAAATTCAGCCTGCAGCTGATCGACGTCGAGAGCGGCCTGGCCGAGTGGATGGACGAAAAAGAAATCCGCAAGACTACGGAGCGCTAAGCGATGCGTGCATGGATCGGTATGATCGGCCTGCTGTGCGCCTTTGGCGCCTCGGCCGCGCCGAAGATCGCGGTGACCGACCTGGCCTACGAGGCGCGGGTCGAGGAATACATCCACCAAGTCTCGGCCAGCGACAACTTCCAGGCAAGCGCCTACCACGCCAGCGGTGCGTCGAGCTACAGCGAGTACGAAAGCCGTACCAGCTACATCGAGCAGACCGAGCTGCGTAAGTTCAGCGGTGATATCAAGGGCGAGATTCTCAAGTCCCGCCAGTTCCAGCTGGTGCAGGGCACGCCCTACACCGCCGATGCCAAGGGTGACGTCTATGACGTGATCAAGCGCATCAAGGCCGGTAACTTCAAGGGCGCGGACTACGTGCTGTTCGGCACGCTGTCAGACATCGACTTTACCCAGGACATCAACGCCCTGGACCACACCAACAGCTACTCGGCGGTGCTGGGCCTGACCCTGGTGGCGGATTTCAGCCTGATCAACACCCGTACCTTCGAGATCACCTCGGCGTTTACCGCCATGGGTGAAGGCCAGGATACCAAGCTGGTGAACAGCCGCGACGTACGTGTGAGCCTCAATCGGCCACGGGTGGTAAAAGAAGTGTCGAAAGCGTTGGGTGAGGATGTGGCCAGGCAGTTGGCGGAACAGTTGGGCGGCGGTTATCAAGAGCCTGGCCAGCCGGCGTTGCGCAACAACCTGCCAAGGGATGAAGCGCCGAAGATTCTGCGCTGAGCGGTAGACCTTCAGGCAACACCAAACCAATGTGGGCGGGGCGGTGCGACTTGCTCCCGATTGCGGTGGTTCAGCTACAGATAAGCTGACTGACACACCGCTATCGGGAGCAAGTCGAATCGTCGCACCGCCCCTCCCACATTTTGATTCGGTTTCCTCAGTCAGGCCGTTGCGCGATGCAAGCTGGCGAGAAACCCCGCAGCCCCCACGAACAACCCGGCAAACGTACGGTTCATGCGTTTTTGCTGCTTGGGCGTACGCAACAGACGCAACACCTTCGACGCCAGCCCGGTGTAACCCGCCATCACGATCATATCGACGCTGATCATGGTCGCACCCAGGATCAGGTACTGGGTCAGCAGCGGCGCCTGCGGGTTCACGAATTGCGGCAGTACCGCCAGCATGAATACCAGGGCCTTGGGATTACTGGCATTGACCAGAAAACCGCGGAACATCATCGCCATCGGCCTGCCGACAGGGCGTGGGGTCGCGTCATCGGTCATGTCCATGGGCAAGGCGCGCCATTGCTTGACGGCCAGGTACACCAGGTACGCCACGCCAAACCATTTGATCGCGTAGAACGCTGTGGACGATGCCGCCAAAATGGCTCCGAGCCCGCAGGCAACCACGGCAATCTGCATCGCAAGGCCCAGTTGCAGGCCAATGGCGTTCCAGTAGCCGCGCAGGAAACCGTATTGCAGGCCGCTGGACATCGAAGCGATGGCGCCGGCACCAGGGGAAAGGGAGATGATCCAACTGGCCAGGAAAAAGGCCAGCCACGTATCGAGCGCCATTGCACACCTCGGAGGGGAATTTGCTGTTGTGGCCTTAAGCTAACTCCGCCGACCGAGGGCTGGCTATAGATTTTTACAAGATGTGAATACTAACGATCGCCCGGAAACACATGGGTGCCCGGCCAACGCCGCACCGAGCGCTGGAAGAACAGGCTGTTAGGCACCTGCACGATGGCGCTGTCAGTGCCCGCCGCTTCCACTTCGATCAGCGTGGTATAGAGCAGGTTGATCGCCACGACCCGGCCTTTTACGCCGGGTTTGTCGACGGTATCCACCAGCTCGACGATGTCACCGAGGCGAAACGGCCCAACGGTAAAAATCAGAATGGCACACAGCAGGTTGGACAGCACCGACCACATGGCGAAGAACGCCACGGCGGCGACCGCGACAAACCCCGACAGCGCCGTCCACAGCACGGTGGCGGACACGCCCAGGCGACCCAGCACGAAGATCAGCGCACTGCCCATGATCAGCCAGCGCAAGCCACCACGCAGCGGCATCAGCAGTTGTGGCGGGAACGGGTAACGCTCGCCCAGGCGGGTCAGGCCTTTGGCGACGAAGCGCTGGGCAAGGTAGCCGGCCAGCAGGATCAGCAGGATTTGCACGCCGATCCAGACAGGCTCGATCCATTGCGCCGGCAGTGGCAGCTGCAACGCTTCCATCAGGACAGCGCCTCCAGCTCCGCTTGCAGGGTTTCGAGCAGTTCGAGCGCTTCCATCCAGGTTTCCTCCAATTGCCCTTCACGCACCTTGAGCCTGGCTTGTTCGGCCAGCAGGTCGCGCAGTTCGTCCTTGCGGGCCGCCTCGTACACGGCGCTGTCGCCCAGGCTGGCTTCGATCCTGGCCAGGCGCTCGTGCACCTTGCCCAACTCGGCTTCCAGCTTGTCGGCTTCGCGCTTGTGCGGCGCCAGTTGCTGACGCAATGCGGCGGCCGCCTGACGCTGGGCTTTCTTGTCGGTCTTGTCCGGGTTGACCGGGGTGTTGCTCACCGGCGCATTGCGCAGACGGTATTCCGTCAGCCAGCGGGCGTAGTCGTCCAGGTCACCGTCGAACTCTTCGACTTTGCCGTCAGCCACCAACAGGAAGTTATCGGTGGTGCTCTTGAGCAAGTGGCGATCGTGGGACACCACCAGTACCGCACCGCTGAATTCCTGCAAGGCCATGGTCAACGCCAGGCGCATTTCCAGGTCCAGGTGGTTGGTCGGTTCGTCGAGCAACAGCAGGTTCGGCCGGTCCCAGGCGATAAGGGCCAGGGCCAGGCGGGCTTTTTCGCCGCCGGAGAAGTTCAGCACCGGCTCATCGATACGTGCGCCACGGAAGTCGAACCCGCCGAGGAAGTCGCGCAGTGTCTGCTCGCGTTCGGTCGGCGCCAGACGCTGCAGATGCAGCAACGGGCTGGCCTTGGCGTCCAGGGAGTCCAACTGATGCTGGGCGAAGTAGCCCACCACCGTGTTCTCGCCACGGGTCAGGTGGCCCGCCAAGGGCTCGAGTTCGCCCGAGAGGTTTTTGATCAGCGTCGACTTGCCCGCGCCGTTGGGGCCCAGCAGGCCGATACGCGCGCCCGGCGTGAGCTGCAGCTTGACCTTCTCCAGGATGGTCTTGTCACCGTAGCCCAGGCGAGCATCGGACAGGTCCAGCAAGGGGCTGGAGATCTTCACCGACTCACGGAACACGAAGTCGAATGGCGAATCGACGTGGGCCGCCGACAGTTCCTCCATGCGCTCCAACGCCTTGATCCGGCTCTGGGCCTGACGGGCCTTGGTGGCCTGGGCCTTGAACCGGGCGATGTAGCTTTCCATGTGCGCACGCTGCGCCTGCTGTTTCTCGAACGCCTGTTGCTGTTGGGCCAGGCGCTCGGCACGCGCGCGCTCGAACGCGGTGTAGCCACCTCGGTAGAGCGTGATTTTCTTCTGTTCGACGTGGGCGATGTTGTCGACCACGGCGTCGAGGAAATCCCGGTCGTGGGAAATCAGCAGCAAGGTGCCCTGGTAGTTCTTGAGGAAGTCTTCCAGCCACAGGATCGCATCGAGGTCCAAGTGGTTGGTCGGTTCATCGAGTAGCAACAGGTCGGAGGGACACATCAGTGCCTGGGCCAGGTTCAGGCGCATGCGCCAGCCACCGGAGAAATCCGCGACCGGCCGATCCATCTGCTCGTTGGTAAAGCCAAGGCCGGCCAGCATCTTGCGGGCGCGGGCGTCGGCGGTGTAGCCGTCGGCACTGTCCAGCTCCGAGTGCAGGCGCGCCAGGGCGGCGCCGTTCTGGGCTTTCTCGGCCTCGGCGAGGTCGTGCTGCACCTGGCGTAAACGCAGGTCGCCATCGAGCACGTAGTCGATCGCAATGCGGTCCAGGGTGTCGATCTCCTGGCGCATATGGGCGATGCGCCAGTCGGCCGGCAGCAGGCAGTCCCCGGAATCCGGGGTCAGCTCACCCAGCAACAGGGCAAACAACGTGGATTTACCGGCGCCGTTGGCACCGATCAGGCCGGCTTTGTGACCGGCGTACAGGGTCAGCTCGGCGTCTTCGAGAAGACGCTGCGGGCCACGCTGTAATGTTAGGCTTTGAAGTCGGATCATAATGGCGGCGGAGTCTACCAGCTTCGTTGGCCGCTGGCTTGGGTGTGAATATGTACGCTGACCTGTGGAGCTTTGCCCTCTCGACCTACGCCCGTCCGGGTATCGAAGCGGCTTGCCTGCGTTTGCAGGAACAAGGCGCTGACGTGTGCCTGATGCTGTGTGGAGCCTGGCTGGAGCAACGAGGCGTGGCCGTGACCCCCGAACGCATGAGAGCGCTGAAGCAGATCGCCGGGCCCTGGCAGGTACAAGTGGTCGAACCGTTGCGGCGGATGCGCATGCAATGGCGCGCCACGGCGCAGCAGGATAAGCCACTGGCGGCGTTACGGGAACGGGTCAAAGCCCTGGAGCTGGATGCGGAGCGCGTCTTGCTGACACGGCTGGAAGGGCTGGCACAGACATGGCCGACAGGTGAAGGTCATCAGAAGTGGCTTGAAGGACTGGCGGCTGAGGCTGCCGCCAACCTTGACCACGACGCGCTGCAGCAGCTGCGCATCGTGGCCACCGGCACTTAGGAAGCGCTGGTTGGCGTGGTGCTTGGCGCTACCGGTGCAGGCGTGCTGCTGGCCGATGCGGTTGGAGCGGTGGCGGTCGCCGGGGTCGCAGGTTTGGCCGGTGCTGGCTTTGCAGCAGCTGGTTTGGCGACAGCGGGTTTGGCAACAGCAGGTTTAGCGGCTGGCTTGGCGGCTGGTTTCGCAGCAGCTGGTTTGGCAGCTGGCTTCGCGGCCGATTTGGCAGCGACGGTTTTGGCAGCTGGCTTCACGGCCGGTTTAGCAGCAGCGGTTTTGGCCGCTGGCTTCGCGGCTGGTTTGGCAGCAGCGGTTTTGGTCGCTGGCTTGGCGGCTGGTTTGGCAGCAGCGGTTTTGGTCGCTGGCTTGGCGGCTGGTTTCGCAGCAGCGGTTTTAGCAGCTGGCTTGACGGCTGGTTTCGCAGCGGCGGTTTTGGCCGCTGGCTTGGCGGCTGGTTTGGCAACAGCGGTTTTGGCCGCTGGCTTGGCGGCTGGTTTCGCAGCAGCGGTTTTAGCAGCTGGCTTGACGGCTGGTTTCGCAGCGGCGGTTTTGGCCGCTGGCTTGGCGGCTGGTTTCGCAGCAGCGGCTTTGACAGCTGGTTTGGCGGCAGCAGTTTTAGCAACTGGCTTCGCGGCCGGTTTGGCAGCTGGCTTTTTCGCAGCGCTCGCCGCAACAGCTTTTGCAGGCGTACGCGCGCCCAGCACTTTCGCTACAGCTTCTTTTACACGGCCAACGCCCTGGGCCAGTTTCAGGCTTTCCTGAGCATCTTTTTTGAGTTGGGAAATGTAGGCGCGAGTTTCAGCTTGGCGATCCTTGAGGGCGTCGAGCAAGTCCTCAAGTTCTTTGACAGCGTCTTTGGCTTTGGCTTGTGCCTTGGCCTTGCCGGCAGTGGCGGCGTCTTGCAGTTTAATGCGGGATTTGTGCAGCTTTTCTTGCGCTTTACCGCGCTGTTTTTCCAGCTTGGCGAGCAGTTTTTCTGCATCGGCCAACGCTTGGGAACAGGCGCTTTCCAGATGTTCGAGCAGGCTGCCCGACAGTTGTTGGAGTAAGTGCAACGGGGTATTAACAGGCTTCTGTTTGGCCGACATGGTTTACCTCCTGGCTGACGTGGGTGCGGCTCATACTAGCCCTCTGCTCTTACCGCCGCTAGGCCATGTTGACAGTATCGTTTGCGTTGCGTTGCACCCTGTGAAAATTCTTATTCATATAACAAAAATACGCGGCACTTTTTACCGCTTCACACTGGCATAATCCGTCGCACTTTCGGCGGGAGAATGCCCATGTTGCGTTACCTTTTTCTTGTGCTTGGCTTGGCGATATCAGTGGCCAATGCGAGCGAACAATCGCCGCCAAAAACCACCGCCCAAGACCAGCACGACCTCGCCTACAGCCTCGGCGCCAGCCTCGGTGAACGGCTGCGCCAGGAAGTCCCCGACCTGCAGATCCAGGCCCTGATCGACGGACTCAAGCAAGCCTATCAAGGCAAGCCACTGGCGCTGGACAACGCACGTATCGAGCAGATTCTTGCCGAGCACGAAGCGCAAAATGAAGCCGATGCGAAGGTGGCGCAAAGCGAAAAAGCACTGGCGGCTGAACAGCAATTTTTAACCCAGGAAAAATCGTCAAAGGGTGTGCGCGAATTGGCGGACGGCATCCTGCTCACCGAACTCACCCCAGGCACCGGTAACAAGCCGACAGCCAGCGATCAGGTCCAGGTGAAATACGTAGGTCGATTGCCCGATGGCACGGTGTTCGATCAAAGCACGCAGCCCCAGTGGTTTCGCCTGGACAGCGTGATCAGCGGCTGGAGCAGCGCGTTGCAGCAGATGCCGGTGGGAGCGAAATGGCGCCTGGTCATTCCATCGGCCCAGGCCTATGGCGCCGAGGGTGCGGGTGAGCTGATTCCGCCTTATACGCCATTGGTATTCGAGATCGAATTGCTCGGTACTCGCCCCTGACCCAATAAAAAAACGGTGCGACATGCGCACCGTTTTTTCCTCGCCACCAGGGTTCAAGCCTGAGCGGCAGACTCTTCCTTGTGAGCGTTGTGCAGCACTTCGATCAGGCAATCTTCCAGTTCGAAACGCTCGTGAAGCAGTGCGCCCAACTCTTTGAATTTTTCGGCAACACACTTGCCGGCATCACACAGATCGGTGAACGCCAGCAGTTTCTCGGTGATGGCATCGATGCGCGGGTAAAGGGTCTCGGCCAAGTCCAGACCACGTTGATCATCGAAAGCTTCCGCCTCCTTGGTCAGTTGTTCGTAGACGCCAAAATGGCCAGCCGACACGTAGTCCACCAAGACAGCGCAAAAATCCTGCAGCGTTTCGCGATCTTCAGCCAATGTCTCGGGCTTGGCGCCAAGCGCATCAAAGGCCCGAACCAGTTCATGACGTGCCTTCAACCAGCTGTCGATCAGCTTGTGCACCCCACCCCAACGTTCCTGAGCATTCTGACAACTTTCCAGCATGATGATCTCTCTTCCCTATTGGGGCGCTGCCGCCTGATGCCCGCGCAACACTTCAAGGATAAAGCAGCAGCGGGACAAGGCCGCATCTGACAACCGGTTCAAATAACGCATGCGGGCCAGATTATGCCCGCGTGACTATGGCTTCAAGGTACGCAGGAGAGAAAGTTCATACAAGTGTTTAATCCCGTCCTACAAACCACAAGCCGGTTTCACTGCCTTGCCGGGCGCAAATGCCGGCTAATCAACAGCCGTGAGAACTGCATAATCCCCAGGATCAACATCCCCACGAAAAACAGCAGGCTCCACTCGGGAAGGCTGAGGTCAAACAGCGTCCAGTTGATTTCCACACAGTCAACAGTGCCCTTGACCGTTGCCTGCAATGCCTGCCACAGCGACAGGCTTTCAATCATATAGTGCACGCTGGGCCAACAATCGGCAGGTTGATCGAGTGCGGCATTTTGCAGCAGCACTTGGCGTACGGCGGTAATCGCGCCGAGCAACGCGCAAGCCATGCTCGCCCCACCGTAAAGGTAGATGCCGAAACGCCTGGGGTTATGAATGGCCGCGACCAGATTGATCAGGGTAAAGACCGCCAGGAACACACGTTGCATTTGGCACAGGAAACAGGGACGCAGCAGCGCGCCGTATTCAAGATAAAAAGACGTGCCCAATGTCAGCGCACCAGCCAGGAACGCCAGGAGAAACAAGGAGCGTAAAGGGGCCAAAGACATTGTTTATCCGTACCGCAAAAGATAGGTCGTTACGGTAGAGGAAAGGCCTGACTGCTTTCAATACGCGCCAGAGCAGACAATTCCGCGAGAGCCTAGGGATATGCCGTCAGAACCTGGATGATTTTGTGCATTTAGTGGTAGGACTTTGCCTGCTGGAGGCTTGCCCGCCTTAAATGGGGCATCAAAGGGATGGCTCTGCGACACGCCCGAGCCATCCCACCACCTCTTTCCTACATCAGACTCGCGCGGGGACCGGCAATGGCGACGCCAGCAAGCGGTTGTCCAGCAGCCCCAGACCCTCCTGGAACAGCTGGTTGCTGCGCTCGGTATCACCCAACTGTGCCAACAGGCGTGCCAGCTCGGCACAGGCTTCTGGATTGCGCTGAACCTGCAGGCTGCTTTCCAGATAATCCCGCGCCTTCCCCCACAGACTGTTTTGCAGGCACAGGCGGCCCAATGTCAGCAACAGGCTCGCATCGCCCGGATGGTCCTTGAGCCAGCCTTCGGCAAACTTCAACTGGCGCGTCGGATCACTGCCTCGCAGCAAGCCGTAAAGGCGAATCAGGTGGCTGTCATAGCTGCGCTTGAGCGCACCGCGCAACGCCTCCTCGGCCTTGGCGTCTGCGCCCAACTGGCGCAGTTGTTCGGCATAGGCCAGAACCAATTGCGGTTCCTGGCGCTGAGCGGAGGTGAGTTGCTGCCAGGCCCGCTCAAGGGATTGCAAACCGGCTTCGCCCTGCTCTTCGCGCTGGGCCGCCAGGCTCAGGTTTTCACCCCAGGCGCGACGCTCCAGCTCCGCCAGCTCACCGGCAGGCAGCACCTTGTCCTTGCGCAGTTCCGGCAGCAGGCGGATCACCGATGACCAGTCGCCTCGCTGCTGATGCAGGCGCTGCAATTGGCGCAATACCTGGGCGTTGTGGGGATGGCGCTCGTGCATGGCCTGCAGGGTGACCAGCGCACCGTCAGTGTCGCCACGGTCCAACTGCAATTGCGCATGGCTCAGGGCAACCGCAAGCTCGGCCTGTGGCTGACGTTCCAGGGCACGTTCCAGCAAACCGTCCGACTCTTCGTAACGCCCCTGCTCATTCGCCGCCCGCGCGGCGCCGAGGTAGTACAACAACGGCTGGCGCTCGGCTTCGGCGGCGCGGTGCAGGTGGCGCTCGGCACTGGCCCAGCGGCCTTCGGCGAGGTCCATCTGGCCCTGCTCGATGGCGATCTGCACACGACGACTGCGGTTACGTCGCGACCAGGGGTTGACCACACCGCCCGAGGTAGTGACCAGGCTCAGCAGCAGGCGTATCACGTAGATCGCGAGGCCGATGGCAAACACCGCCACCAGGGTGGCCCACAGGCTCGACTCATAGTGCAGCACATGCGGGTAGGTAATCAGCACATAGCCGGTGTGTTTCGAAATGCCCACAGCAAGTGCCAGAGCGATTGCGATCACCAGCACCAGGATCATATAGAAACGCTTCATCGGCTCTACTCCTGGGTCGCCGGCTTGCCAGCCGAAGCCTTGGCTTCGACGGCAGACAGATGACGACGTTCAAGGTACGCCTGTACCGCGGCCAGGCTGGCGGCCAGGTCTGGCGTGACCACCGAGACGGCTTTGGGCTCAAGCTCGGCGATACGCGCCAGCATCGCCTTGCTCTGTGGGTTGTCCTGGTTGAAATTGTCCTGCAACACGCTGCGCGCCTCGCCCAACGAGCGGCTATACACCGCCGACTCGCCATTGAGCGCCGCCCATTGCGCTTGTTCCAGGGCCAGGCTGAGGGCCAGGCGTACTTGGTTCAGGCCTTGCCCGGCCAGCAACGGACGGATGTTATCGTCGGGGTTGAAGTCGATGCGGAAGTAACGCGAGATCTGTTCCCACCACTCACGCCAGCGGCTATCGGTATCGGTGGTCGGGCGTCCCTCGGACACAGGCTCGGTCAGTTGATATTCAGGCGCAATGGCCGCCAGTTGCACCACCTGATCGCGCAGGGCGGCCAATTGCAGATACAGCCCGGTGCGATCCGGCTGTTCGGTGCTGCGCAGTGAAGCCAGGCTCTTGGCCAACTGTTCACGGGCGGCATAGGAACCCGGATCGCTCTGCTCGCGAAGAATCTCATCGGCGCCTTGCACCAGCGCCTGTGCACTGTTGATATCCTGCAAGGCAGACAGGCGCAAGCTCGCCAGGCGAATCAAGTGCTCGGCTTCAGCCAGGCGCCAGTCCTGGCGGCTGGCCCCCAGCACGGTTTCCAGGCGCTGGCTCAACCGCTGCTGATCGCCCTGCAACTGGGCCACCAAGCGTCGGCGTTCTTCCAACTCGTCTGCGCCAGGCAACTGCGCCAGACGCGCGGCGAGCTGTTGCTGGCTCTGCTTGAGGGTTTGGGACTGGTCATCCAGGGTCTGCACCTGGCCCAGCTGTTGCTGGCTGCTGGCTTGCAGGGCACGGACCTGCCAGATCCCCCAACCGCCAGCGGCGACACCAGCAGCCCCTAACAGCAGGGCGACAACTGCCAGGCCATTGCCACGGCGCGGCGCGGTGACCGGTGACTCAACCGGCGCATCAAGTGCGGGTTGGGTTTCATCTTTGGGCAAGGCTGTTTCGCTCACGTATCCGTCCTTTGCGTATCAGAGAGTGGGAACGGGATAGCTCCCTATCGCCACTAACAAAGCCGCGGCACTCGCGCCGCGACAATCCACAACTTTTTCTGCACCGGCAGCCCGCGCCATCTCGGCGACACGCGGGCTGGGCACGAATAACGGCAGCTTCGCCACCTGTGGCCAATCAACTCCGGCCAGGGCCTGCAGGTGCACAAAACCCTGCCCACTGCTGACCACCACGCCGTTCAAGCGTTCCAACTGGATGCGCCGGATCAGTACCCCAGCGTCGTAGGCCGGAAGAAAACGGCGGTACAACTCCAGGTAGTCGACACTAGCACCTCTCTCGCGCAAACGCTCAGCCAGCAGCTCGCGCCCGCCCTCGCCCCGCAGGATCAACACCCGGGCATCGTGACGGGCAACAGCCTCGCGCAACGCAGGTAATTGAAGCAACGCCTCGCTGTCATCGCCGGTTTCGGGGAAGTGAACGTTCAGGCCATGATCGACCAGCACCTGCGCCGTCGCCGCGCCCACGCTGAACCAGGGCAGTCGTGGCCAGTGCCGATCCAACTGCTGCAAGGCAAGGCGCGCAGCAGGTTTGCTGACCACGATGACCGCGCAATAACGCCCCAGATCATGAAACACCGCTTGTTGCTCGGGCGTTACCGGCAAGGGCTCAATGTCCAGCAAGGGCAAGCTGCTACTGAAAATTCCGGCTTCGGACAACGACGCCGCCAGGGCCCTGGACTCCTGCGCCGGCCGGGTCAGCAGCACTCGCCAGTCGGTCACTGCGGACCTGCCTCGCCGTAGACTTTTTGCAAAATGGCGCCCGCGCCTTTCTCCAGCAGCTCCTCCGCCACCTGGATGCCCAAGGCCGTCGCTTCAGCCTGCGGGCCGCGCGCTTGGGCGGTCAACAGGGTGCCACCGTCGGGGTCGCCCACCAAGCCACGCAACCAGATGTTGTCGCCTTCGAGCACGGCGTAACAGGCGATCGGCACTTGGCAGCCGCCATTGAGGTGTTTGTTCAACGCGCGCTCGGCGGTGACGCGCACCTCGGTATCGTGATGATCAAGCGGCTTGAGCAACGCGTGGATTTCACTGTCGGCGGTGCGGCATTCGATACCTACCGCGCCTTGGCCGCCAGCGGGCAAACTGTCTTCGACGCTGATGGCCGAGGTGATGCGGTCTTCGAACCCCAGTCGGATCAAACCGGCGGCAGCGAGAATGATCGCGTCATATTCGCCGGCATCCAGCTTGGCCAGGCGGGTGTTGACGTTACCGCGCAAAAAGCGGATCTGCAGGTCCGGGCGACGCGTCAACAACTGGGCCTGGCGACGCAGGCTCGACGTGCCGACGATGCTGCCCGGCGGCAATTCATCCAGAGACGTGTAGGTGTTGGAAACAAAGGCGTCGCGTGGGTCTTCGCGCTCGCAGATACAAAACAGCCCCAGACCCTGCGGGAAGTCCATGGGCACGTCTTTCATCGAATGCACGGCGATGTCGGCTTCGTTTTCCAGCAGTGCGGTTTCCAGTTCCTTGACGAAAAGGCCCTTGCCGCCGATCTTCGACAGCGGCGAATCAAGCAGCTTGTCGCCGCGACTGACCATGGGCACCAGGGACACCTTGAGGCCCGGATGGGCGAGTTCAAGGCGCGCTTTGACATATTCGGCCTGCCACAAGGCAAGTGCGCTTTTACGGGTGGCGATGCGGATTTCGCGAGAGGACATGGATCAATCCGTACTGAATAGATACGGCAGATAATAACAGCTCAGGCAAATACGCCTTGATTTGAATCAGCAAGTGCGGGGCCTCCCTGGCCACCTTGCACCGGGAAAAGGGCTGCAGGCTGTGTCACAGGCCTGAGGTTAAAGCTGCTGCATCATCTTGCGCACGCCGGCAACGTGTCGTCGACTCACAATCAGCGCATCGCCGTTAAGCCCTTTGAGAAACAGTTGAAAGTGCCCCAGAGGCGTACGCTGCAGACGCTCGATGCGCTCGCGGGCCACCAGGGCATTGCGGTGAATACGCACGAAGCGGTCGCCAAACTCATCCTCAAGGGCCTTGAGCGGCTCATCAAGCAGTACTTCACCGGCCTCGTGGCGCAAGGTCACGTATTTGTGATCCGCGATAAAGTAGACCACCTGGTTCAGCGGAATCAGCTCAATGCCTTTGCGGGTACGTGCGCTGATATGGCTACGTGGCCCGTTCCCGCTTTGGGCGGCCGGCTGGGTCAAGGCGGCAAGCTGGGCGCGGTTGGGGCGCTCGGCTTTTTTAAAGGCCTTGAGCAAGGCGTCGGCAGTCACCGGCTTGACCACAAAACTGACGCCGCTGGCTTCAAGCGTTTGCGCGTCGAATTCGTCCTCGGCGGCGCACAACACCACTGCGGGTGGCGATTCGCGCTCACTCAAGCGGGCGGCAACCTGCAGACCATCGAAGCCCGGCATGCGGATATCGAGCAGCACCACATCCGGCTTGAGGCTGTCGATCAGCGTCAATGCCTCCTCGCCGTTGGTAGCGCTCGGTTCAAGGACTGTATAACCCTCGAGTTCACTGACCAAACGGCTCAGTCGCTCGCGGGCTTGGGGTTCGTCATCAACGATCAGGACATTCATATTGCGCTGGATTCCTGCGTGAGTCTCGCACAAGGATAGCGTAGACAGGTGCGGTGACTTGCGTCACAGCGATCCACGCTAAGACTAGCGCGAGCGGCAAAAAGTGCCCTGACAGCGGCACCCAAATTTACCCGGACCTGTTCACTAGCGCCCAAGACCTGCTGCCGTCGGGCATCGTCGTAAGGTTTGCTGATGCACAATCCGAATACCCCCCTTATCAATGGATAGTCAGGTTCTGACCGCACGACCTGACTTTGGTGCATTCACACACTATCAGTCCAACTGTAGACGCTCACTGCGACGATATTGCTCAATCGTCAAATATCGTTTCAATTAGTCCCTGCCTCCAGTCTCGTCCCGGACGCGTTCGACGGCAAGGCACTTAGCCATCCTTTGCACAAATAAAAATGCCGCCAACCCGCAGCACCGCGTCCACGGGCAACCCTGTTATTATCGCCGACACACTTCCATGCCTCTTTATTAAGCAGACCACGAGCGAACCCATGAGCACCGACAAGACCAACCAGTCCTGGGGCGGCCGCTTCAGTGAACCCGTCGACGCCTTCGTCGCCCGCTTCACCGCCTCCGTCACCTTCGACCAGCGCCTGTACCGCCATGACATCATGGGCTCTATCGCCCACGCCACGATGCTGGCCAAAGTCGGCGTGCTGACCGATGCCGAGCGCGACGCCATCATCGACGGCCTGACCACCATCCGCGGTGAGATCGAAGCCGGTACGTTCGACTGGCGCGTCGACCTGGAAGACGTGCACATGAATATCGAGGCCCGCCTCACCGACCGCATCGGTGTGACCGGCAAGAAGCTGCACACCGGTCGCAGTCGTAACGATCAGGTGGCCACCGATATCCGCCTGTGGCTGCGCGATGAAATCGACCTGATCCTGGCCGAAATCACCCGCCTGCAGCAAGGCCTGCTGGAGCAGGCCGAGCGTGAAGCGGACACCATCATGCCCGGCTTCACGCACCTGCAGACCGCACAACCTGTGACGTTCGGCCACCACCTGCTGGCCTGGTTCGAAATGCTCAGCCGCGATTACGAGCGCCTGGTGGACTGCCGCAAGCGCGCCAACCGCATGCCCCTGGGCAGCGCTGCACTGGCCGGCACGACCTACCCGATCGATCGTGAGTACACCGCACAACTGCTGGGTTTCGATGCCGTCGGTGGCAACTCCCTGGATGGCGTGTCGGACCGTGACTTCGCCATCGAATTCTGCGCCGCCGCCAGCATCGCGATGATGCACCTGTCGCGCTTCTCCGAAGAGCTGGTGCTGTGGACCAGCGCGCAATTCCAGTTCATCGACCTGCCGGACCGCTTCTGTACCGGCAGCTCGATCATGCCGCAAAAGAAAAACCCCGACGTGCCGGAACTGGTACGTGGCAAGAGCGGCCGAGTCTTCGGCGCACTGATGGGCCTGCTGACCCTGATGAAAGGCCAGCCTCTGGCCTACAACAAGGACAACCAGGAAGACAAGGAACCGCTGTTCGACGCCGCCGATACCCTGCGCGACTCGCTGCGTGCCTTTGCCGACATGATCCCGGCGATCAAGCCCAAGCACGCCATCATGCGTGAAGCGGCGTTGCGCGGTTTCTCCACGGCGACTGACCTGGCGGACTACCTGGTGCGTCGTGGCCTACCGTTCCGTGACTGCCACGAAATCGTCGGCCATGCCGTGAAATACGGCGTGGATACCGGCAAGGACCTGGCGGAAATGAGCCTGGAAGAGCTGCGCCAGTTCAGCGACCAGATCGAGCAGGATGTGTTTGCCGTGCTGACCCTGGAAGGCTCCGTGAATGCCCGTAACCATGTGGGCGGCACGGCACCGGGCCAGGTGAAGGCCGCGGTCGTGCGCGGCCAGGCGCTGCTCGCCAGCCGCTGAAAAATGTGGGAGGGCGGTGCGACGATTCGACTTGCCCCCCTCCCACACTTGATTACTTTTTGGCCGCAACCATCGCCATGAACCCCGGCATCGCCGCCTGCCTGTCGGCCTCCACCTTCTGAGCGTTGGGCATTTCATTCAGGCGTCCAAGCAACGCCTTCGCCTTCGGCAACTCAGCCAACAGGTCCAGCCCGAACAGCTTCTCGCCCACACCGCAGGCCAGGTTCAAGCTGTACATGAAATACAGATCCGCAATCGTAAAGCTATCGCCCGCCACAAACGGTGCGAACTTGCCGTGCCGGCCTAACGCACCAACACCCAGCAGCAATTCCGTCCGGGATTTTTCCTTGATCGCCTCCGGCACCTGCATGCCAAAAAATGCCTCGCCGAAACACGCACGGGCGGGCAACTCGATGTACAGCTCGATTTCCCTGCACAGCGCCAGCACCTGGGCGCGCTGGAACGGGTCGGCCGGCAGCAGCGCAGGCCCTTGCTGGGTCTGCTCGATGTATTCGAGGATCACGCTGGTTTCGTTGATAAACCCCTGCTTCACGCCCAGCACCGGCACCTTGCCGCGCGGGCTTACTGCCAGGGCTTCAGGGGTTTGTCCGGCAAAAAAAGGCACTTCTTCGAACGGCAGTCCTTTCTCCAGCAGCGCCAGTTTCACCATGTTGTAGTAGTTACTGACTGAAAATCCGTAAAGCTTGAGCATCGCAAAGCCTCCAGGCCGTGTGCGGGGTTGGCTGCAAGCGTTATAGACCCCCGGGACCGCCCTTGCCAGCAGCATCACCTGGCTGAATGGCGGTAGACTGGTTCCCTTTCCTTAAGGAGCCTGCCATGAGCGAGCCGACCGATATCGATAACGACGAAGAAGAATTCACCGAAACCACGCTGATCGAAGCGATCGAAAACCAGATTGAAAGCGACAACCCGCCCGCCGCCAAGGCCACGTTCAACAAACTGACCCTGGTGGGCTACGAGCGTGAAGATATCTTGCAACTGATGGCCCATGTGCTCGCGGTAGAGATCGATGCGCTGCTGGAAGAGGACCGCGCCTTCAATACCGAATGGTATGAAACAGCACTGCGTGCCCTGCCGGAGTTGCCGCCCGAAAAGCAATAAATCCAACACGCTGCAACACACTGGACAGTTCGGCAAAGTGCGTTCACCTTATGGCCTGCTAGCCTCTAATAAATTTTAGAAAGTCTGGAGTCCTTATGTCGTATACCCCTGAGTTGGTTGCCGAACTGGAAATCCTCGCACTCTTCAATCTGGACAGCTCCCAGGAAGGTCTGAAAGTCCACCAGACCGCCGCTGCCACTGCCATCGCCGCTGCCAAGCGTCTTTTTGACAAAGAACTGATTACCCAACCCGATGGTGGATACCTGACCAGTCTTGGTCGGGATGCAGCTCAACACACCCAAAGCCTGCTGACGATTCTGAACACAACGAAAAAAGAAGCCGCCTGATACCGAATACCGCCCATGGAGTCCGCCCGGTGCGGATTCCGAGGGCGTTGCTGTGTTCGTGAGAAAATTCTGACGTCAAACGCTGTTTCTCTCTAAAACTCCTACGCCACTGACTGTAAACTCCTACACGGCCGCCCACGTCGGGCCCTGCGAGCCGCCGAGTTCGACATGACCCGCACCCATGAAATCCGCCCCGACCTGGACGAAGGCATCGACCGCAAGGTGCTGGCCCAATTGCGTGCGCGTTTCATGGCCCTCAATGAAGGCCGCATGGCGAGGGCCATCGAGGGGCTGACGCCGCGTCAACAAAGTGTGCTGACGCTGCTGCCGCTGTTCTTCCACGTCAATCACCCGCTGTTGCCGGGTTATGTGTCAGGCAGCACGCCGGCCGGCCTGTCCAACTTCGAACCCGACACCCAGGCCCTCACCGAAGCCCAGCGCCTGACCCGTTCGTTCTCTTACAAGCCGCGCCCGAGCAACCAGCCCAGGCCGATCCATGGCCTGTTCCTGATGGGCAGCCTCGGTACGCTGGCCCAGGCCGACCAGAGCGATATGGACGTGTGGGTGTGTCACGCTCCCGACCTGGGCGAAAACGAACTGGCCGAACTGCGCAAAAAATGCCAATTGCTCGAAGCCTGGGCCCTGAGCATGGGCGCCGAGGCTCACTTCTTTCTGATCGAGCCGACGCGCTTTGTACTGGGCGAGCGCGACACCCAACTGAGCTCCGACGACTGCGGCACCACCCAGCATTACCTGTTGCTGGATGAGTTCTACCGCACCGCCATCTGGCTGGCCGGACGCACGCCGATCTGGTGGTTGGTGCCCGTGTACGAAGAACGCCGGTACGCCGAATTCATCCATACGCTGCTTTCCAAGCGGTTTATCCGCGCCGATGAAACCCTCGATCTCGGCCACTTGGCGCATATCCCGGCAGGCGAATTCATTGGCGCCGGGCTGTGGCAATTGTTCAAGGGCATCGAATCGCCCTACAAGTCGGTGCTCAAACTGCTGTTGACCGAGGTCTACGCCAGCGAACACCCGAACGTGCACTGCCTGAGTCTGCGCTTCAAACGGGCGGTGTTCGCCAACCAGATGGACCTGGATGAGCTGGACCCGTACATCGTGGTGTACCGCCGCATCGAGGAATACCTCAAGGCGCGCAACGAGCCGGAACGCCTGGAACTGGTGCGCAGGGCGCTGTACCTGAAGGTCAACCGCAAACTCAGCGCCGGCCAGCGCACCAGCAGCTGGCAGCGTTTGCTATTGGAACGACTGGCCCAGGAATGGGGCTGGGACCCGCGTCAACTGGCCCTGCTGGACAGCCGCAGTCAATGGAAAGTGCGCCAGGTCGCCTCCGAACGCCGCGCCCTGGTCACCGAGCTGAACTACAGCTATCGCTTCCTGACCCAGTTCGCCCGCGCCGAACAGAGTGTGAGCCTGATCAACAAGCGCGACCTCAACGTACTGGGCCGACGCCTGTACGCAGCATTTGAACGCAAGGCCGGCAAAGTCGAGTTCCTCAACCCGGGCATCGCTCCGGACCTGGCCGAAGACACCCTGACCCTGGTGCAGTCGCCCAACCGCAAGGAGCCCGGCCAGCACCACTGGGGCCTGTACAACGGCAACCTCACCGCCTTGGAGTGGGAGCACTTCGCGCCGATCAAGCGCAGCCGCGACCTGCTGGAAATGCTGACCTGGTGCCATCGCAACGGCGTGATCGACAGCAGCACACGCCTGGCGCTGCATCCCGGCACCAGCGACATGACCGAATTCGAGCTGTTTAACCTGCTGGGAAGCCTGCAACAGACCATCGCCCTGCCCCTGGCCAGCGTCGATGAAGTCAGCCTGCTGCGCTCGGCGGTGCCCGAGGAAGTGCTGTTGCTGATCAACGTCGGCGTCGACCCGCTCAAGCACCACCGTGACCTGAACATCCTGATGACCACCGAGCGCACCGACTCTCTGAGTTACGCCGGCGTGCGCGAAAACCTGGTACTGACCCTGGACCAGGTCACACTCAATAGCTGGAACGAAGTGATGGTCAGCCGTTACGACGGCCCGCACGCCTTGCTCGACTGCCTGCGCGATTACCTCAATCAATTGCCGTCTGACCACCTGCCGCGGTTGCGGGTGCGCTGCTTCTGTCACAACCGTGCGCAGTTTATTGCCCAACGCGTGGAAGAAATCTTCGACACCGCGCAGCACCTGCTGCTGGGTCAGTCCAACCACCGCTATCTGCTGCAAGTGCAGCAGCATTATCACGTGATGGAATTGATACCGGGCCAGGCCACCCATGTGTCACTGGCGACCCAGGACGCATTGATCGCCTACCTCAGCGAAGAGTTGGCCAGCTACAGCCCGCTGCACTTGGACACCATGGCCCTGGAAGACCACGACCTGGCACTGTTGCTGCCCATGGGCATGCCTGATTGTGTGCAGGTGTTCTACCGGGTCAACGAAGGTTTCGCCGAGCTGTATGTGCTCGATGAGTTCAACGCGCTCTGGCAGCAGCGCCTGCCGTTTCATGATGAGCAGAGCCTGTTGGCGCCGTTGCAGCGCTTCCTGCAATCGATCATTTATCGCCGTGACGCACTGTCGCCGCTGGACCCGCAAGAGCCCCTGGGTGCGGTACAGATCCAGTATTACCAACTGTTGCCGTCCGGCAGCAATCGCGCACGCAGCATCGAAACTCGACCGGCACCGCAAAATCCCACGAACAGACCGTTTTACGACGTGCAGGCGATTATCAGCAAGGCGGCGCCCGGCCAGGTGGGCATTACGCTGTACTGCAATCAACGGGAATTTTCCGAACTGGAATTTGGCGACCAGCTCTTTGCCGTGGTCGCCCGGGAGATCATCGGGCAGCGTCGGGAAACCGAGCGCTACCGCGGCTACATCACCGACCTCGACCTGTCGGGCCTGCTCGGTGATGTGCAAAGCCCAAGCAATCTGTACCTGCGTTACAAGGCCGAACTGGAGCTGTCGCTCAATGAGGCGTTGAGCCAGATTTAGAGCACGAAGGCGCCGCCGTCTTTAGGCTGGCCTTCAACGCTGAGCAGCTCAAGCTTGAGGGTCTTGCCACCGGGTGCCGGCCAGTCGATGTGCTGGCCCACTTGCAGGCCGAGCAACGCGCTGCCCACTGGCGCCAGGATCGAGATCTTGCCTTCGTCGGCGTTGGCGTCTTTCGGGTAGACCAGGGTGAGGTGGTAATCCTTGCCACTGCCTTGCTCACGGCAATGCACACTGGAATTCATGGTCACGACCGTTGCAGGCACTTCATCGTGGCCAACCACGGCATCTGCGCGATCGAGTTCAGCTTGCAGCGCAGTAACGCCCGGCTGCGTCTCGCCCATACGGTCGATCAGTTGCTCAAGACGCTGCACATCAAGACGGGTGAGGATGATGGAAGGTGCGGTCATGATTCAGGCAGACTCCTTTTTTCTGCACAAAAAAGCAAAACCCCGCCAGGAAAAGGCGGGGTTCTCACGGGCCTCGATGAGTTGAGGCGTACCCGGACACTACCACAGCGTCACAAATAAACAAGACGGCCTCAGGCGTGTGCCCTGCGCTGCTCGGCCTGGGCGCAGATCACTCGGCGCCGGGCATCGTCGGCGGAGCGCCATTCACGGATGTCTTCGACATGCCGGAAGCAGCCGAGGCAGACTTTTTGCTCATCCAGCCGACACAAACTGATACAAGGTGACGGCACCGCCGGGCTGACGTTGCTGAACAGCGGCTTGGGCGGGCGTACGGGTGCAGGCTGGGTCACGTTCAGATCTCGTCGAAGTCCAGCTCAACGCCGGCTTGTTGCAGGACCAGGCGTGTGAGCATCTCACCCAACAGCTCTTCGCTTTTATCGCACTGCCATTTACCGCTTTCTTCGTCGTAGTCGAAGTGAATACCGCCGGAACGCGCTGCCAGCCACAGCTGACGCAGTGGTTCCTGACGACTGAAGATCAGTTGGGTACCATTTTCGAACTTGACGGTCAGCACACCGGCGGAGCTTTCCAGATCGATATCCAAGTCGCTCTCGTCGAAAATATCTTCCAGCGACTGCTGTGTCGCATCCACCAGGTCGTGAAAACGCGCTTCGGTCAAACTCATTGTGGCAACCTCAAAAGTGTCTGGTTTTGCTCAAGCGCCGCACGATACGGGCGAGCTTCGCCGATTGCAAAGGATACCGATTCCATCGCGATTGGCGGTACGAAATCCCCCCAACCACCGTAGTCCGATTCCCGACCATCTCGGCAAACCCCCGCCGGACGGGTATTTCAGCGCATAGGCAAGCTGGCGGGTGGTCGGTATACTCGGGCGCAATTAATGCATATTCAAGGATTTCGCCATGAAGCGCCTGATCTCTTCCCTTGCTGCGCTCGTCGCGGTCGCTTGCCTCGTTAGTGCCTGTGGTCAAAAAGGTCCGCTGTATCTACCCGACGACAGCAAAGACCCGAATGACCAGGCGCAATCGTCGCAAAAGCCAACCAAAGCGCATAAGCACGACACCTTCGAATAAGGGAACTCCATGGACGCTTTTAACTACCGGGACGGCGAGCTGTTCGCGGAAGGCGTGGCGCTGTCCGCGATTGCCCAGCGCTTTGGCACCCCGACCTATGTGTACTCCCGTGCGCACATCGAAGCGCAGTATCGCTCGTTCACCGACGCGCTGAATGGCATACCGCACCTGGTGTGCTACGCGGTCAAGGCCAACTCCAACCTGGGCGTCCTCAATGTCCTGGCGCGCCTCGGCGCCGGTTTCGACATCGTGTCCCGTGGCGAGCTGGAACGTGTGCTGGCCGCCGGCGGCCAGGCTGACAAGATCGTATTCTCCGGCGTCGGCAAGACCCGCGACGACATGCGTCGCGCCCTCGAAGTCGGCGTGCACTGCTTCAACATCGAGTCCACCGACGAACTGGAACGGCTGCAAGTGGTGGCCGCCGAGATGGGCGTTCGCGCGCCGATCTCCCTGCGCGTCAACCCGGACGTCGATGCGGGCACCCACCCGTACATTTCCACCGGTCTCAAAGAGAACAAGTTCGGCATCGCCATTGCCGACGCCGAGGACGTGTACATCCGCGCCGCGCAGCTGCCAAACCTGGAAGTCCTGGGTGTCGACTGCCATATCGGCTCGCAACTGACCACCCTGCCGCCCTTCATTGATGCTCTCGACCGCCTGCTGGCGTTGACCGACCGCCTCGGCGACTGTGGTATTTACCTGCAACACATCGACCTCGGTGGTGGCGTGGGCGTGCAGTATCGCGACGAAGAACCGCCGCTGATTGCCGACTATATCCAGGCCGTGCGCGAGCGCATCGAAGGCCGTGACCTGACGCTAATGTTCGAGCCGGGCCGCTATATCGTCGCCAACGCCGGTGTGCTGCTGACTCAGGTCGAGTACCTCAAGCATACCGAGTACAAGGATTTCGCCATCGTCGACGCGGCGATGAACGACCTGATCCGCCCGGCGCTGTACCAGGCCTGGATGAATGTCACCGCCGTGACGCCTCGCGCAAGCGTTGCCCGCGCCTACGACATCGTCGGCCCGATCTGCGAAACCGGCGACTTCCTGGCCAAGGACCGTCAGTTGGCCCTGGAAGAAGGCGACCTGCTGGCCGTGCATTCGGCCGGCGCCTACGGGTTTGTCATGAGCTCCAACTACAACACCCGCGGACGTGCCGCCGAGGTGCTGGTGGACGGTGATCAAGCATTTGAAGTGCGTCGCCGCGAGACGGTAGCCGAGTTGTATGCTGGCGAAAGCCTGCTGCCGGAGTAAGCCATGCTGCTGCGTTTTACCAAGATGCACGGGCTGGGCAATGATTTCATGGTTCTCGACCTGGTCAGCCAGCACGCGCACATCACGCCCAAACACGCCAAACAGTGGGGCGACCGCCACACTGGCGTTGGTTTTGACCAATTGCTGCTGGTCGAAGCGCCGACCAACCCGGAGGTGGATTTCCGTTACCGGATCTTCAACTCCGACGGTTCCGAAGTGGAGCAGTGCGGCAACGGTGCGCGCTGCTTTGCGCGCTTTGTGCTGGACAAGCGCCTGACCGCCAAGCGGCAGATTCGCGTCGAAACCAAGAGCGGCGTGATCGAACTGGACATCCGCAACGACGGCCAGATCAGCGTCAACATGGGCGCGCCGCGCCTGGTGCCGGCGGATATTCCGTTCCAGGCCAGCGAACAGGCCGCCAGTTACGCGCTGGACGTGGAAGGTCAGTCGGTCGACATCGCCGCCGTGTCCATGGGCAACCCCCACGCGGTACTGCGGGTCAACGACATCAACAACGCGCCCGTGCATGAATTGGGGCCGAAGATAGAACACCACCCGCGCTTTCCGGCGCGGGTCAATGTGGGTTTCATGCAGGTAATCGACCGTTCCCGCGCGCAATTGCGTGTATGGGAACGCGGCGCCGGCGAAACCCAGGCCTGCGGCACCGGTGCTTGCGCCGCTGCCGTGGCCGCGATCAGCCAGGGGTGGATGGATTCGCCACTGCTGATCGACCTGCCCGGCGGACGGTTGTCCATCGAATGGGCAGGCCCTGGCCACCCGGTGCTGATGACCGGGCCGGCCTCGCGTGTATACGAAGGACAGGTCCGTCTATGAGTGAGCCAAGCCAATGACCGATAAGCCTCAAGTACCCGCCCAAGCATCCCCAAGTGAAAGTCTGGAGGCCGCTGCAGTCGCGGCGTACCTTGAGGCCAATCCGGACTTCTTTGTGGAGCACGAAGAACTGCTGCCGGCGCTGCGTATCCCCCATCAGCGCGGCGACACCGTGTCGCTGGTGGAGCGGCAGATGAAGATCCTGCGCGAGCGCAATATTGAAATGCGCCACAAGCTCTCGCACCTGATGGACGTTGCCCGTGACAACGACCGTCTGTTTGAAAAAACCCGTCGCCTGATTCTGACCCTGATGGACGCCACCAGCCTGGAAGAAACGGTCATCGCCGTGGAAGACAGTCTGCGCCAGGACTTCCAGGTGCCGTTTGTCAGCCTGATCCTGTTCAGCGACAACCCGATGCCGGTGGGTCGCTGGGTCAGCGGCGGCGACGCGCAGACCGCCATTGGCGGCCTGTTGTCCGAGGGCAAGACCATCAGCGGCACCTTGCGTGAGCATGAACTGGACTTCCTGTTTGGCGCCGAACAGCGCAAACAGATCGGCTCCACCGCCGTGGTCGCTCTCAGCCATCAGGGCCTGCACGGCGTACTGGCCATTGCCAGCCGTGACCCGCAACACTACAAGAGCTCGGTGGGCACCCTGTTCCTGACCTATATCGCCGAAGTGCTGGGCCGCGTGTTGCCGCGCTTCACCACCGCCCTGCGCGCGGTGCGCTAGCCATGGAACGGCAACTGGACGCTTACTGCGCTCACCTGCGCAACGAGCGCCAGGTGTCGCCCCATACGCTGGAGGCTTACCGGCGGGACTTGAACAAAGTGCTGGCCTATTGCGAAAAACAGCAGGTCAGCAGCTGGAAATCCCTGGATATCCAGGCCCTGCGCAGCCTGATCGCACGCCTGCACCAGCAGGGTCAATCCTCGCGCAGCCTGTCGCGGCTGCTGTCGGCGGTGCGCGGGCTCTATCACTATCTCAATCGCGAAGGTCTGTGCGACCACGACCCGGCCAATGGCCTGTCGCCGCCCAAGGGCGAGCGACGCCTGCCCAAGACCCTGGACACCGACCGCGCCCTGCAATTGCTCGATGGCGCAGTGGAAGACGACTTCCTCGCCCATCGCGACCAGGCGATCCTGGAACTGTTCTATTCCTCGGGTCTGCGCCTGTCGGAACTGACCGGCCTGAACCTGGATCAACTGGACCTGGCGGACGGCCTGGTGCAAGTGCTCGGCAAAGGCAGCAAGACCCGCGTGCTGCCCGTCGGCAGAAAGGCCCGCGAAGCACTGCAATTATGGTTGCCGCTGCGCGCACTGGCCAACCCGCAGGACGATGCGGTATTTATCAGCCAGCAAGGCCGGCGCCTGGGACCTCGGGCGATTCAGGTACGGGTCAAGGCCGCCGGCGAGCGCGAACTGGGGCAGAACCTGCACCCGCATATGCTGCGCCACTCCTTCGCCAGCCATCTGCTGGAATCCTCCCAGGACCTGCGCGCCGTGCAGGAGCTGCTCGGCCACGCCGATATCAAGACCACGCAGATCTACACCCATCTGGACTTCCAACACCTGGCAACGGTTTACGACAGTGCCCATCCACGGGCCAAACGCATCAAGGACAGCGACTCATGAGTATCAAGCTGATCACCTTCGACCTGGACGACACACTCTGGGACAACGTGCCGGTCATCATCAGCGCTGAAGCGTCGATGCGCGAATGGCTGGCGACCCATGCCGCCAAAGTGGGCGACTTGCCCCTGGAGCATTTCGCCAGCCTGCGCCAGCAGGTGTTGCAACGTCACCCCGAGCTGAAACACCGCATCAGCCTGCTGCGTCACCGAGTACTGATACACGCCTTTGAAGAGGCGGGTTATCCGCAGCCTGAAGCCACCGAGATGGCGGATGTGTGTTTTGAGGCGTTCATTCATGCACGTCACCAGCTCACCGTATTCCCCGAAGCCGAGCCGATGTTGCGAGCGCTGCGCCAGCACTTCCTGCTGGGGGTGATCACCAACGGCAATGCGGACGTGCAGCGTGTCGGCCTGGCGGACTACTTTCACTTTGCCTTGCGTGCAGAAGACATCGGCATCGCCAAGCCGGATGCACGCTTGTTTCAAGAAGCGTTGCAGCGGGGTGGCGTGGACGCAAGCGCTGCGGTGCACGTGGGCGACCACCCTGGGGATGACATCGCCGGCGCACAGCAGGCCGGGCTTCGCGCGGTGTGGTTCAACCCGACCGGTAAGGCCTGGGATGCGGATAAGCGCCCGGATGCGCAGATTCGTAGCCTGACGGAGTTACCCCCGTTACTTCGTGGTTGGAACTGACATGGCAATCTCGCGGCGAAAATAGCTTATTGCGCCCATGAAAAAGCCCGCAGCGACGGCGGGCTTTTCTTATAAGCAGGTGACTGACCTCAGATAGGTCGGCTACCGTATTTGTTATCCGGTTTCTTGGGCGGGTCCGCCACCACATTGGGCTCGACCTCGACCACTTTGCCGCCTTTGGCAAGAAACTCTTCCATCGCGCGGGCAAGGGCATCGCGCTCTTTGTTCTTGGCTTCAACGCTCGGCAATTCGTCTACCGAAACAGCGGCCTTGGCCTTGCCTTTGGCCTTGGGCGCGGCGTCATCGCCGACACTTTCATCAACGTCTTCCGCAACGTCTTCCGCCGCCACTTCAAGACCTTCTTCGGTGTCGTCGTCACCTACTTCGAGGTCGTCGTTTTCCAGATCATCGTCGCTCATGTTCTACCTCATGACTTGCGAAAAGCAGATTAGTTATAGCCCAGCTTTATCCTCTGTCGAGTTCGCCGGAAAAAAATCAATGTCCACCGGATATCCAGCGGCCTATGCCTCATCACCGTGCAAGGTGGCGAGGACTTTACGCGCACCGCCATGATCACGGTGTTCGCCCAGATAAACACCTTGCCAGGTCCCCATCGCCAAGCGGCCGGCCTGCACCGGCAAACTCAGCTGGCACCCCAGGAGACTGGCCTTGAAATGCGCCGGCAGATCATCCGGACCTTCGTCGTTGTGTTCGAACCCTGCCCGGCCTTGCGGCACCAGCGAGTTGAAAAACCGCTCGAAGTCACGGCGAACCGCCGGGTCGGCATTCTCGTTGACGCTCAACGAGGCCGAAGTGTGCTGCAACCACAGGTGCAACAGGCCCACACGACACGCCTTCAATTCAGGCAAGCCGGCAAGCAACTCATCGGTTACCAGGTGAAAGCCCCGAGGCTTGGCCCGCAGGGTGATCAGGGTCTGTTGCCACATACAGTTCTCCGCCCATCGGCGCGCATTCTAGCGCGCTCTGGGAAAAAACAAAGTGTCGAATACGCCTACATGCCTGTAAGACATTCGCACGCTTGAAAGTGCCGCACGCGTCCCAACACAAACTTTGCGTAAAAACCGACACAGCTTGTTAAGACTGACAAACGCCAGGCAAAAAAATGCCCGGCAAGCCGGGCATCTTTTTTGCGCTTATTTACAAGTTGTAGCCACGCTCGTTGTGTTGTGCCAGGTCGAGGCCGACCGCCTCTTCCTCTTCGGTGACACGCAGGCCCATGACCGCGTCCAGCACCTTGAGGATGATGAAGGTCACGATCGCCGTGTAGATCACAGTGAAGCCGACGCCTTTGCACTGGATCCAGACTTGAGCTGCCACGTCCGTCACGGTGCCGAAGCCACCCAGGGCCGGAGCCGCGAACACGCCGGTGAGGATGGCGCCCAGGATACCGCCGATACCGTGAACACCGAAGGCGTCCAAGGAATCGTCATAGCCCAGTTTGCGTTTGAGGGTCGTTGCGCAGAAGAAGCACACCACACCCGCCGCCAGGCCAATGATCAGCGCGCCCATCGGGCCCACAGTACCGGCTGCCGGCGTAATCGCCACAAGGCCCGCCACTACACCCGAGGCGATGCCCAGTGCGCTTGGCTTACCGTGGGTGACCCACTCGGCGAACATCCAACCCAGCGCAGCGGCTGCGGTGGCGATCTGGGTTACCAGCATCGCCATACCGGCCGTACCGTTGGCCGCAGCAGCGGAACCGGCGTTGAAGCCGAACCAGCCGACCCACAGCATCGCCGCGCCTACCAGGGTGTAACCCAGGTTGTGAGGCGCCATGGGTGTGGTCGGAAAGCCTTTACGCTTGCCGAGCACCAGGCATGCCACCAGGCCAGCCACACCGGCGTTGATGTGCACGACGGTGCCGCCAGCGAAGTCCAACACGCCCCAGTCACCCAGCAACGAACCCGGACCGCCCCAGACCATGTGGGCAATCGGTGCGTAGACCAGGGTGAACCAGACCCCCATGAAGATCAGCATTGCAGAGAACTTCATGCGTTCGGCGAAGGCACCGACGATCAGCGCCGGGGTAATGATCGCAAACGTCATCTGAAAGGTGACGAAGACCGCCTCGGGGAACAGCGCCGCAGGGCCAGTGATACTGGCCGGGGTCACGCCCGACAGGAACAATTTGGACAGGCCGCCCACGAACGAGTTGAAGTTGACGACGCCTGCTTCCATCCCGGTGGTGTCGAACGCCATGCTGTAGCCGTAGACGAACCACAGGATGGTGATCAACCCGGTGATGGCGAAGCATTGCATCATCACCGAAAGAATGTTTTTGGAACGCACCATGCCGCCGTAGAACAGCGCCAGGCCGGGAATGGTCATGAACAGCACCAGCGCAGTGGACGTGAGCATCCACGCAGTGTCGCCAGAGTTGAGGACTGGAGCAGCCACTTCGTCTGCCGCCATGGCCAGGCTTGGCATTACGATGGACAACAGGGCTCCGAGCCCTGCGAATTTACGCAGAGTCATATTGTTTTCTCCTGGGGCGTTGGGGTTTGGCGGCTTAGATTGCGTCGGTATCGGTTTCGCCGGTACGGATGCGAATCGCCTGTTCCAGATTGACCACGAAGATCTTGCCGTCACCGATCTTGCCGGTGTTGGCGGCCTTGGTTATCGCCTCGATAACCCGGTCAAGATCCTTGTCGTCAATCGCGACATCAATCTTCACCTTCGGCAGGAAATCGACGACGTATTCCGCGCCGCGATACAGCTCGGTGTGACCCTTCTGCCGACCGAAGCCCTTGACCTCAGTAACGGTAATGCCCTGCACGCCGATCTCGGACAACGACTCGCGTACATCGTCCAACTTGAACGGCTTGATGATGGCAGTGACTAGCTTCATGAAAACTCTCTCCCGAATTGGTGGACTTGCCCCAGGAAAACAAACCCGTCTCAAGTCTAAGCGCAGTGCCTGGCTTTGTAACGCATCGTCGCAAGAGCAATCGCCGTTGCGACGCCAGCGAACCACTGGTGACGAAACCTGTACCCCTGATCCGTCGGCGCACTGCATTCGTCACAGCGACTGCATCAGTGCATGGGTCATGATCGTCTAAGCAGAAACCTTGCCAGCTCCGTAAAACTCACTGAAATCAGTCCGTTGCCTGCTTAACCCCACCTGCGGGGCTGTTTGGCGGCTGCAATGCGCACGAAAACAGTGCGCCAGCGCCCGGCCTTATGCGCGAAAAGCGTGCGTCGCAGGCCGTAAAAAGACTATAGACGCTGCGTGATACACTGCCGGCCAACAGTTTTCCGGAATATTTCCCATGCTCGCGCCCAAAGACCTCCTCGACGCCCTGAGCGGCCACGCCTCTCGCCTGTTCAGTGGCGACACCTCGCTGCCCCGCAACGAAATCGAAAGCCAATTCAAGGCATTGCTGCAAAGTGGTTTCAGCAAGCTCGACCTGGTTAGCCGGGAAGAATTCGACAGCCAGATGGTGGTGCTGGCCCGCACCCGTGCGCGGCTGGAGAGCCTGGAAGCGAAAGTCGCGGAGTTGGAAGCGCGGTTGACGCCACCCGCTGAATAAACGCAATCAGTGTGGGAGGGGCGGTGGATACGTTCTGTAAAACCTCTTCGCCTCGCTCTCCCCCACCTCGTCTACCCTTGAAAAACCCGCAGGAAGCGGCCGCCCATTTCAAGGAACGAGCATGTCCCTCGCCATTGTTCACAGCCGCGCCCAGGTCGGCGTCGAAGCCCCCGCCGTCACCGTTGAAGTACACATGGCCAATGGGTTGCCGTCCCTGACATTGGTGGGCCTGCCCGAAACCGCCGTCAAGGAGAGCAAAGACCGCGTGCGCAGCGCCATCCTCAACTCCGCGCTGCAATATCCCGCGCGCCGCATCACCCTCAACCTCGCGCCCGCCGACCTGCCCAAGGACGGTGGGCGTTTTGATTTGGCGATAGCCCTGGGGATCCTGGCGGCCAGTGTGCAGGTCCCGGCGTTGATGCTCGACGAGGTGGAATGCCTAGGGGAATTGGCGTTGTCCGGTGAGGTACGCGCGGTGAAAGGCGTGTTGCCGGCCGCGTTGGCGGCGCGCAAGGCCGGACGCACCGTGATAGTGCCACGGGCAAATGCCGAGGAGGCCTGCCTGGCTTGCGGATTGAAGGTCATTGCAGTGGATCACCTGTTGCAGGTGGTGGCGCACCTGAATGGGCACGTGCCGATAGAGCCCTACAAATCCGATGGCTTGCTGTATCTGAACAAGCCCTACCCGGACCTGAGCGAAGTGCAGGGCCAGCTCGCCGCCAAGCGTGCATTGCTGATCGCCGCGGCGGGTGCGCACAACCTGCTGTTCAGCGGGCCGCCGGGTACCGGCAAGACCTTGCTCGCCAGCCGCCTGCCGGGTTTGCTACCGCCGCTGAGCGAACAGGAGGCCCTGGAGGTGGCGGCGATCCAGTCTGTGGTCAGCCTGGCGCCACTTTGCCATTGGCCGCACCGGCCGTTTCGTCAACCCCACCATTCAGCATCAGGCCCCGCATTGGTGGGCAGCGGCTCGAAACCGCAGCCAGGGGAAATTACCCTGGCTCACCACGGGGTGTTGTTCCTGGATGAGCTACCGGAGTTCGATCGCAAAGTGCTGGAGGTATTGCGCGAGCCATTGGAGTCAGGACACATCGTGATTTCCCGTGCTAGGGACCGAGTGAGTTTCCCGGCGCGTTTCCAACTGGTGGCAGCCATGAATCCCTGCCCTTGCGGTTATATGGGCGAGCCCAGTGGGCGCTGTCGCTGCACGCCGGAGCAGATCCAGCGGTATCGGAACAAGCTCTCCGGGCCGTTGCTGGACCGGATCGACCTGCACCTCACCGTTGCGCGAGAAACGACCGCGCTGAACCCAACCCAGAAAACCGGTGACACAACGGCAACGGCCTCCGCCCAGGTGGCCAGGGCTCGCGACCGCCAGCAACAGCGCCAGGGCTGCGCCAATGCGTTCCTTGATCTGCCGGGGCTGCGTGAGCACTGCCAACTGCTGAAAGTCGACGAAGGCTGGCTGGAGAGCGCCTGCGAGCGACTGACGTTGTCACTGCGCGCGGCGCACCGATTGCTGAAGGTGGCACGCACCCTGGCAGATCTGGATCAGGCGGACGCGATCACCCGTGACCACTTGAAAGAGGCCCTGCAATATCGGCCAGCCGCAGTCACTTGAGTCTGACGCAGATCCAGATGCGGAAGGGGCGGTGCGACGATTCAATTTGCTCCCGATAGCCTTGCACCTGAACTCAGCGGAACCGATCTACTTCATGGCGCAAGCCCGACGCCAGCGTCTCCAGCTCCTTGGCGGTAATCGCCAAATTCGATACCACTTCACGCTGCTCGCTGTTGGCCAGCGCGATGCTCTGCAAGTTGCTGCTGAGCAAGGTCGCGGTGCTGCTCTGCTCCTGCGTCGCCGTGGTAATCGCCGCGAACTGCTGACCGGCCGAGCGGCTTTGCTCGTCGATGCGGGCCAGGGCCGAGGCCACGTCGGCATTGCGCGACAGGCCTTCCTGCATCAGCGCGTTGCCGTGCTCCATGGTGCTGATGGCGTTACCGGTTTCCTTCTGGATGCTCTGGATCATGCCGGAGATTTCATCAGTGGCTTCGCGGGTACGCGATGCCAGGTTACGCACTTCGTCGGCCACCACGGCAAACCCACGGCCCTGCTCACCGGCGCGGGCGGCTTCGATGGCGGCGTTGAGCGCCAGCAGGTTGGTTTGTTCGGCAATGGAGGTGATCACCCCGACGATACCGCCGATTTCCTGGGAGCGTTGACCCAAGGTGTTGATCACGGTGGCGGTACTGTTCAGGGCGGTGGCGATGTGTTCCAGGGACGACGACGCCTCTTGCATCGAGTTGCGCCCGATTCGGGTTTGTTGAGCGTTTTCCTGGGCCAGGCGCTCGGTGGCGCCCATGTTGTCGGCAATATTCAGCGAAGTGGCGCTGAACTCTTCCACTGCGCCAGCCATGCTGGTGATCTCGCCGGACTGCTGCTCCATGCCTTCATAGGCCCCACCGGACAAACCTGACAAAGCCTGGGCACGACTATTGACCTCTTCAGCAGCCTTGCGAATATGCGACACCATGGTCGACAGCGCCTCACCCATCTGGTTGAAGCTGCGCGCCAGCTGGCCAATTTCGTCATGGCTGGACACATTGAGACGTGCGCTCAGGTCGCCAGCGCCCAAGGCTTCAGCCTGGCGTACCAGGTCACTCAGCGGCTGCAACTTGCTGCGCAGCAGCCAGACCGTAGCGCCTACCGCCAGCAGCATCGCCAGCACACTGCCGATCACCAGGCGAATGCCGACCGCCCAGGTAACCGCGCGGATTTCGGCTTTCGGCATGCTCGCAACCACGGCCCAGGGGCCACCGTCAAAAGGTACCGAAACGCTGTAGAAGTCTTCGTTCCTGTCGCTCCAGAAGCGGCCTTTACCTGGGGTCTTGGCCAGGTCCAGCATCACCGGCACCGCCTGATCCAGTGCCTGCACACCCGCCGGTGGCACCAGCCAGCGCTTTTGCTCGTCGAGCAGCGCCAGGGAACCGGTCTGGCCAATGCGGAAGCGCTTGAGGTTTTCGAACTGAGCGGCCTGGGCATCGGTGTAGTCAAAACCGATAAACAGCACGGCAATCACTTTACCGCCGGCATCGCGAACGGGGCTGTATTGGGTCATATACGAGCGGTCGAACAACACCGCGCGTCCGATATACGCCTGGCCGCCGAGCACACGCTGGTAAGCCGGCCCCTGGCGGTCCAGCACGGTGCCGATGGCGCGGCTACCGTCCTGCTTGGTCAGGGACGTGCTCACACGGATAAAGTCATCGCCGCTGCGCACAAAGACCGTCGCCACGCCGCCCGACATCTGCTTGAACTCGTCGACCTCCGTGAAGTTGTTGTTGAGCACTTCGCTACCCAACAACAGGCTCGGGGTCTGAACACCCGCCACCGTGATCGACTTATCGGTCTGCACGCTCAACCCGGCGCTGAAACGCTTTTCAAACAGCCCCGTCAGGCGTTGGGTGCTCTCGCGCAACGTGCTATGAAAGGTGTTGAGCTGATCGGCGAGCAGGCGTGCCTCGCTGGCCAGATGTTCCTCACGGGTATCGAGGTTGGCGGCGTCGAGGGAACGCAGGGCGAAAACCGTACTGCCGCCAATGGCGACAGCCAGAATCACGGCTAATGCGAGACCTAACTGGGAGGCGATCCGGGCGCGAGGTTGAGACATGACAGCTCCTGGCCGAGGCCAGGATCGTCCTGATCTCATAGCGCTGCTCGGCAAATTATCTGGTGGGGAAAACGTGGATGCACGATGGTTCCGATACACCTACTTCGGCAGCGATTTGCAATACTTGAGTGAATCGCAGGGGCATCACGCAAACGGTTGCGCGATCATGCAAAACCGGCTCAATCGAGACGCTCCACTGCCGGTAAAACCATGGCCTGCACCTCACTTTGCAGAAATTCCGCCAAGCGTCGCAGACGTTCCCCACCGGGACGGGTTTTCGGCCATACCAGATAGTAACTCTCTCCACTGGCCACGGCGGTTGGCCATGGCAGGCTCAGCCGGTCCTGGGCAACGTCTTCGGCGACCATCAGCAGATCGCCCATGGACACGCCATAACCGCGCGCCGCAGCGATCATGCCCAACTCCAGCGTATCGAAGACCTGGCCGCCCTTGAGCGACACCTGAGACGACAGCCCCATCCGCTCCAGCCAGTAGCGCCAGTCACGCCGGTCAGGCGTGGGATGCAACAACTCGGCCGTTGCCAGCCGTGCGACATCCCAAGGTCCGTCGCTCAATAGATTGGGGGCACCTACCGGGATCAACATTTCCGGGTACAGGTAACAGGCCTCCCAATCTGCCGGGAAATGACCATTACTCAACAACACCGCGCAATCGAAAGGTTCCTGATTGAAGTCCACTTCATCGATGCTCATCCACGCGCTCGTCAATTGCACTTCGTTGCCTGGTTGCAAATGCCGGAAGCGGCTGAGTCGGGCCAACAGCCAGCGCATGGTCAGGGTGGACGGCGCCTTCATGCGCAGGATGTCATCTTCAGCGTTCAGGGTATGGCAGGCCCGTTCCAGCGCGGCAAAGCCCTCGCGCACACCGGGCAACAGCAAGCGCGCCGCTTCTGTGAGCTGCAACGTACGACCGCTGCGCTGGAACAGGCGGCAGGCGAAAAACTCTTCGAGCGTACGGATATGCCGGCTCACCGCACTTTGCGTAATCGACAACTCTTCGGCGGCACGGGTGAAGGAGTTGTGCCGGGAGGCCGCTTCAAATGCACGCAAAGCATAAAGAGGAGGAAGACGACGAGACATAAGGAAAGCTCCAACAGCAGGATGTTGAAACCCTACCAGAATCAATCAGGCATGAGTTTTAATCATGTGAACGATCGCTTTTATCCCTTTGTGCAATGGGCTGGGAGCACCGAGAATCAACCTTCCCCCAACCCTCTGACTTTTTGAGTGTGATGATCATGCGGCATCCGGCACGTACCGAACTCTGGGCCATTCTGCGGTTGTCAGGGCCGCTGATCGCCTCGCAGTTGGCGCACATGCTGATGGTGCTGACCGACACGCTGATGATGGCGCGCCTGAGTCCCGAAGCCTTGGCCGGTGGTGGCCTGGGAGCGGCGAGCTATTCGTTCGTATCGATCTTCTGCATCGGCGTGATTGCCGCCGTCGGCACCCTGGTGGCGATCCGTCACGGCGCGGGCGATATCCAAGGCGCCACCCGCCTGACCCAGGCCGGGCTATGGCTGGCGTGGCTGATGGCCCTGGCGGCAGCGTTGTTGCTGTGGAACCTCAAGCCCGTGCTGCTGATGTTCGGCCAGACCGAAACCAACGTGCAGTCGGCAGGGTTGTTCCTGACGATCCTGCCGTTCGCCCTGCCCGGCTACCTGAGTTTCATGGCCTTGCGCGGCTTCACCAGCGCCATTGGCAAGGCCACCCCGGTGATGGTGATCAGCCTCGGCGGCACCGTGCTCAATTACCTGCTCAACCACGCGCTGATCGAAGGTATGTTCGGCCTGCCAAAACTGGGCTTGATGGGTATTGGCCTGGTCACGGCCATCGTCGCCAATGGCATGGCATTGACGTTGATGTGGTACATCCGCAGCAACCGCGCTTATGCCGCTTACCCGCTGGGCATCGGCCTGTTGCGCCTCAACACCCAGTATCTGCGCGAACTGTGGCGCCTGGGCCTGCCGATTGGCGGCACCTATGCGGTGGAAGTCGGGCTGTTTGCCTTTGCCGCGCTGTGCATGGGCACCATGGGCAGTACGCAACTGGCGGCGCATCAGGTGGCCCTGCAAATCGTCTCGGTGGCGTTCATGGTGCGCGGCGGGCATGTCCTACGCGGTGACCATGCGCATCGGTCAGCACTATGGCGCCGGGCAATTGCTGCAGGCGCGCCTGGCCGGTCGCGTCGGCATTGGTTTTGGTGCCACGGTGATGTTGGGATTCGCCGCGGTGCTGTGGCTGTTTTCCGATCCCCTGATCGGACTGCTCATCGATCACCACAACCCGGCGTTCCATGACGTGATCGTCCTGGCCGTCAGCCTGCTCGCCGTTGCCGCCTGGTTCGAGCTGTTCGACGGCGTGCAAACCATCGCCATGGGCTGCATTCGCGGACTCAAGGACGCCAAGACCACCTTTCTGATCGGTGCGGGCTGCTACTGGTTGATTGGCGCGCCTTCGGCCTGGCTGATGGCGTTCACCCTGGGCTGGGGTCCAACCGGTGTGTGGTGGGGTTTGGCGCTGGGTCTGGCCTGTGCGGCAGTGAGCCTGACCTGGGCCTTCGAGGCGAAGATGAAGCGCATGATTCGGCTGGAGCCTGAGGCGCAAGGTTCGTTTCAGGTCGCACAGACGGAGTAAGGGTTTTACTCGGCCAAAAAAACTGTGGGCGGGCTCGCTCCCTTCCACAGTTTGACTGGGCTCTCAATTCAACCGAGTAAAACCTGCTGGTTCTTGCCAAACGTCAGGTATTCCACCAACTCAGGCAACGGCAACGGCTTGCTGATCAGGTAACCCTGGGCCTGGTCGCAGCCGAACAGCCTTAGCAATGCAAGCTGTTCAGGGGTTTCGACCCCCTCGGCCACCACTTCCAGGTTGAGGTTGTGGGCCAAATTGATCATGGCGTGTACCAGCTTGCGGTTCTCTTCGCGTTCTTCCATGCCACCGACGAAGCTCTTGTCGATCTTCAACAAGGCAATCGGCAGGCTGTTGAGGTGTACGAACGACGAGAAACCGGTACCGAAGTCATCCAGGGAAAACCGCACGCCCAGGCGACCGAGGGCGTCCATGGTCTGCTTGACCAGGTCACTGCGGCGCATCACGGCGGTTTCGGTCAACTCGAACTCCAGCCATTGCGCCTCCACACCACGCTCGGCAATCAGCCGGCTGAGGGTGGAGAGCAACTGGCTGTCCTGAAACTGGCGGAACGACAGGTTGACCGCCATATGCAACGGCGGCAGGCCGCGTTCACGCAGGTCTTGCATGTCACGCAGGGCTCGGGAGATCACCCAGTAGCCCAACGGCACGATCAGGCCACTCTGCTCGGCCAGCGGCACGAATTCGCTGGGGGGCAACAGGCCGCGCTCGCCATGGCGCCAGCGCACCAGGGCTTCCAGGCCGACGATATGCCCGTCGTCCAAATCCAGGCGCGGCTGGTAATGCAGCTCCAGTTCATCGCGGCGCAGTGCCCGGCGCAGTTCGCTTTCCAGGTCGGCCAGGCTGCGTGCATTACGGTTGATACGTTCGTTGAAGATATGAAAGGTGCAGCCCTGGGTGCTCTTGGCTTGCTGCATGGCGATATGCGCGTGCCACATCAGCGGGTCGGCACCGGCGCGGGCGCGGGCATGGGCCACGCCGAGGCTGCAGCCGATCAGCAGGCTTTCGCCATCCACCCAGTAAGGTTCGGCCATGACTTCGGTGATGCGCTCAGCCATCCATTCAGCGCGCTGGGGCGCACGGCGCGTGTCGATCAGCAAGGCGAATTCGTCGCTGCCCAGGCGGGCCAGTTGATCGCCGGCTTCGAGCTGGCTCTTGAGCCGCGACACCACTTGCAGGATCAACCGGTCGCCGGCCTGATGGCCGAGGGCGTCGTTGGCATGACGAAAGTTGTCGAGGTCCAGATGACCCAGGGCCAGCCCGCGACCTTCGTTTTCGGCCAGCCGCGCCGCCAGCAGAGTCTGGAAGCCCTGACGGTTGGCGATGCCGGTGAGCGGGTCCTGTTCGGCCAGGCGCTGCAGGGTGGTTTCCAGCACACCGCGCTCACGCACATGGCGCAGGCAGCGGCGCAGGGTTTCGGCGTCCAGCACATTACGGATCAGCCAATCGCTCACACCGAGCGGCGATACCAACGGTTCCTGCTCCAACAGCAATACGCACGGCAGGCTGCAACGGCCAGGGCCGGGTTGCAGGCTGGGCGTGGTCAACAGCACGGCGCTGTGGTCGTCGTCGAACAGACGACTCACCGAGTCCCAGTTTGGCGCGCTGATCAGCACAGCCCCATCGCCCATCGGCGCCAGGCACTCGCGCAACAACGCTGCCCACTCAGGCGCATCGGCCAATAGCAGCAAACGCAAGGGTTCGACAGGCGTAGACAAGCTAGCTCCCTAGACTCTGCAAAATTTCGTTGGCGGCGGGCATTATGACGTGCGGCCTGATAATCACCAATGATAGGTACCATCAAATACGCAGGCTGTAAGCAATTGTCCTAAAAACCAATACATCCTGCGGCAAAGTAGCAAAACCGGCAAATTTAGATCGAGTGGTACGTCACACCGTCGATCCAGAGCAGCAGAATCTTGCCAGCCTGTTAAAATGCCCGCCCTTTTGAACAACGACTCCTCAAATTCCGTATGTCCCGACTCAACCCCCGGCAGCAAGAAGCCGTGAACTACGTCGGCGGCCCTCTATTGGTGCTCGCCGGTGCAGGCTCCGGCAAGACCAGCGTGATCACCCGCAAGATTGCGCACCTGATCCAGAACTGCGGCATCCGTGCCCAGTACATTGTCGCCATGACCTTTACCAACAAGGCCGCGCGCGAGATGAAAGAGCGTGTCGGCACCCTGCTCAAGGGGGGTGAAGGTCGTGGCCTCACCGTGTGCACCTTCCACAACCTGGGCCTGAACATCATCCGCAAGGAGCATGCGCGGCTGGGCTACAAGCCGGGCTTCTCGATCTTCGACGAGACCGACGTCAAGGCCCTGATGACCGACATCATGCAGAAGGAATACGCAGGCGACGACGGCGTTGATGAGATCAAGAACATGATCGGCGCCTGGAAAAACGACCTGATCCTGCCCGCCCAGGCCCTGGAAAACGCACGCAACCCCAAGGAACAGACCGCCGCCATCGTCTACACCCACTATCAACGCACGCTCAAGGCGTTCAACGCGGTGGACTTCGACGACCTGATCCTGCAACCGGTCAAGTTGTTCCAGGAACACGCCGACATCCTTGAAAAGTGGCAGAACAAGGTGCGCTACCTGCTGGTGGACGAATACCAGGACACCAACGCCAGCCAATACCTGCTGGTGAAGCTGCTGATCGGTACACGCAATCAATTCACCGTGGTGGGCGACGACGACCAGTCGATCTACGCCTGGCGCGGCGCCCGCCCGGAAAACCTGATGCTGCTCAAGGTCGACTACCCGTCCTTGAAAGTGGTGATGCTGGAGCAGAACTACCGCTCCACCAGCCGCATCCTGCGCTGCGCCAACGTGCTGATCTCCAACAACCCCCACGAGTTTGAAAAACAGCTGTGGAGCGAGATGGGGCACGGCGATGAGATTCGCGTGATCCGCTGCCGCAACGAAGACGCCGAAGCCGAGCGCGTGGCCGTGGAAATCCTCAGCCTGCACCTGCGCACCGACCGGCCCTACAGTGATTTTGCGATCCTGTACCGAGGCAACTACCAGGCCAAGCTGATCGAGCTGAAACTGCAACACCACCAGGTGCCGTATCGCCTGTCGGGCGGCAACAGCTTTTTCGGACGCCAGGAAGTAAAAGACCTGATGGCCTACTTCCGATTGATCGTGAACCCGGATGACGACAACGCCTTCCTGCGGGTAATCAACGTCCCGCGTCGGGAAATCGGCTCGACGACCCTGGAAAAGCTAGGCAACTACGCCACCGAACGCAAGATCTCCATGTACGCCGCCACCGACGAAATCGGCCTGGGCGAACACCTGGACACACGCTTCACCGATCGCCTGTCACGCTTCAAGCGCTTTATGGACAAAGTGCGCGAGCAATGCGCCGGCGAAGACCCGATCAGCGCACTGCGCAGCATGGTCATGGACATCGACTACGAAAACTGGCTGCGCACCAACAGTTCCAGCGACAAGGCCGCGGATTACCGCATGAGCAACGTCTGGTTCCTGATCGAAGCGCTGAAGAACACCCTGGAAAAAGACGAAGACGGCGAGATGACCGTCGAGGACGCCATCGGCAAGCTGGTGCTGCGCGATATGCTCGAGCGCCAGCAGGAAGAAGAAGACGGCGCCGAAGGTGTACAGATGATGACCCTGCATGCCTCCAAGGGCCTGGAATTTCCCTACGTGTTCATCATGGGCATGGAAGAAGAAATCCTCCCGCACCGCTCCAGCATTGAAGCCGACACCATCGAAGAGGAACGGCGCCTGGCCTACGTGGGCATTACCCGCGCACGTCAGACCCTGGCTTTCACCTTTGCCGCCAAGCGCAAGCAATACGGCGAAATCATTGATTGTGCGCCCAGCCGGTTCCTCGATGAACTGCCGCCGGACGACCTGGCCTGGGAAGGCAACGACGACACCCCGACCGAGGTCAAGGCCGTTCGCGGCAACAGCGCCCTGGCTGACATACGCGCGATGTTAAAGCGCTAGAATCGACTACTTTTCAATCTACTTTCGGCGCACAACGCGCCATTAGAGGAAGCTTTCCGTGGAAGCACTGCACAAGAAAATTCGCGAAGAAGGCATCGTGCTTTCCGATCAGGTACTCAAGGTCGACGCCTTTTTGAACCACCAGATCGACCCGGCGCTGATGAAACTGATCGGCGACGAATTCGCCGCGCTGTTCAAGGACTCGGGCATCACCAAGATCGTCACCATCGAAGCCTCAGGCATCGCGCCAGCAATCATGACCGGCCTGAACCTGGGTGTACCGGTTATCTTCGCGCGCAAGCAACAGTCCCTGACGCTGACCGAAAACCTGCTGTCGGCGACGGTGTATTCCTTCACCAAGAAGACCGAGAGCACCGTGGCGATCTCGCCGCGTCATTTGACCAGCAGCGACCGCGTGTTGGTGATCGATGACTTTCTGGCCAACGGCAAGGCGTCCCAGGCGCTGATATCGATCATCAAGCAAGCCGGCGCGACCGTTGCGGGCTTGGGGATCGTGATCGAGAAATCGTTCCAGGGTGGCCGTGCGGAGCTGGATGCGCAGGGTTATCGAGTGGAGTCGCTGGCGCGGGTGAAGTCGTTGGCGGGTGGGGTTGTCACCTTTATCTGAGTCAACACTGCTTGAAATGTGGGAGGGGGCAAGTCGAACCGTCGCACCGCCCCTCCCACATTGAGTTATTTGTTGGTTTTCAGTGCGCGGTTGCTTGTAAGCCCGCGAGCAACAGGCGCTGATAGAGATCCTCTTTCAGCCCCTCCGGCTTATCCAGCCGCATCCGCTCCAAATGCCTGGGAAACGCCTCCGGCTCCGGTGCATCCAGCGCCGCCTTGCCCAACTCCAGCATCTCCGTCAGCTTGAACTTGCTCTTGAGCCAGTTCAGCGCCCGCAACAAGTCCCGCTCTTCGTCAGTAAAATCACTCCCCAACGGGTATTCCGGAAACAACCGTTTATGCCGCGCCTGAATGCCTTTGAGGCGCTCCGGCGTGTTGTCGGCAAAGCGCGGATCCAGCTGGAAGTCCTTGGGTAATTTGCCGGCCTTTTGTGCCTGTTCGATCAAGTCGTCCTGGAAACGCGAGTCGGCGATATTGAGCAGTGCCTCGATGACCTGGGCATCCGTCTGCCCGCGCAAGTCGGCAATTCCGTATTCGGTGATGACGATATCCCGCAGGTGCCGGGGAATGGTGCAGTGCCCGTAGTCCCAGACAATATTGGAACTGACCTCCCCCGCCGACTCACGCCAGCTGCGCAGAATCAGGATGGCGCGCGCACCTTCCAGCGCATGGCCCTGGGCGACAAAGTTGTATTGCCCGCCCACGCCGCTGAGTACGCGGCCATCTTCCAACTGGTCGGCAACGCCCGCGCCGAGCAGCGTCACCATGATCGCGCTGTTGATAAACCGCGCATCCTGGCGCTGCAAACGCTTGAGTTCTTCCTGACCGTACAGCTCGTTGATATAGCTGATGCGGGTCATGTTGAATTCAAGGCGCTTGGTGTGGGTCATGTCCTGCAAGCGCTGGTAAAAACTGCGTGGTCCCAGAAAGAACCCGCCATGAATCGACACGCCATCGGTTTGCGCCGCATCGTCCAGCAAGCCGGCATTGGCCTGTTCCTGGGTCGCCACATCCGGGTACACCTTGCGCCGTACGATTCCCGCATCCGCCAGTACCAGCAAGCCGTTGACGAACATCTCGCTGCAACCGTAGAGGCCACGGGCAAAAGGGTCGACGCCGCCTTCACGGCTGATCAACGGCGCCCACTGGTACACATCCAGGTCTGTCAGCAGCAGGCGGTAGGCTTCGTTGTCTGCCTGGCGCGCGAGCAAGGCGGCGGTCAGGGCATCGCCCATGGAGCCAATGCCGATCTGCAAGGTGCCGCCGTCGCGCACCAAGGTACTGGCATGCAGGCCGATAAAGTGGTCCTGGTAGCCCACCGGCATGTTCGGCGTGGAGAACAGCGTGGAGCTGTCTTTGGCGTCAATCAGGTAGTCGAACGCGTCCATGCCCAATTCGGAATCGCCAGGCATGTAGGGCAAGTCGGTATGGACCTGGCCGACGATCAAAATGGTTTCACCCGCGGCACGGCGTTTGGCGATCATCGGCAGCAAGTCGAGGGTAATATCGGGGTTGCAGCTCAGGCTCAGGCGGTCCGGGTGTTCGGCGCTGCTGGCCACCAGTTGCGCCACCAGGTTCAGGCCGGCCCCGTTGATATCACGGGCGGCATGGCTGTAGTTGCTGCTGACGTAATCCTGCTGGGCCGACGCGCTGTGGAGCAGGCTGCCGGGCTGCATGAAGAATTGCCGTACATGGATATTCTTCGGCAGGCTGTCCGAATGCAGGGCGGCAAGAAAATCCAGCTCGGGATAATCGCCAAACACGCGCTCGATAAAGGGTTCCAAAAAGCGTTTCTGTAAACCATCGCCCAGGGTTGGGCGCCCCAGGCTCAGGGCGGTGTAGATCGTCAGCGCCCGCTCGGGCAAATGGGCGATGCGCCGGTACAGCGCATTGACGAACAGGTTGGGCTTACCCAGGCCCAGCGGCATGCCCATGTGGATATGCGCCGGCAAGCGCTCCAGTACGTCGTCAACTGCTTGCTCGATTGAACACAACTGCACCATCCGACTGCTCCCGAACATTCCATGAATAGGGGTTCGACCGAGCTTGCCGCGTCTTTGCTGCAAAGAACAGCGCAAAACCTGAATTGCGCCCACAAAAAAGCCGCTCGTAAGCGGCATTTTTGACGAAGATTGGCTAATTACAACCCGGACATCTTCTTGATAGCGCCTTTGAGGTCGTCATCCGAGCAATCCGCACAGGTGCCCTTTGGCGGCATGGCGTTGATACCGGTGATCGCCTTGGCAAGGATGCCATCGAGACCGCCCTGGTGGTCGGCGCGCTCTTTCCAGGCGGCGGTGTCGCCGATCTTCGGTGCGCCGAGCAGGCCGGTGCCGTGGCATGCATTGCAATGCTTGGCGATGATATCGTCCGGCGTTTTCGCGCCGCCGCCGCCCGCTGCAACGGCGACTTCCATCCCCTTGCATTCCTGGCCCTGGACGCAAACCTGGCCCACAGGCTCCAGGCGCTTGGCAATGTCATCATTGGTCGCAGCTTGAGCGCTGACAGCCCATAGGGCCAGTACGGTTGCTGGTGCAGCCAGCATTTTCATAATTAGGTTCACGCGTTCACCCTCAATGGTGGCTATTCACGCCTGCGGCCACGGTTTCGCAGGCGGCGAAAGTATAACGGTTAGCCCGCCCGGCCGAAACAACCCTATTAAATAAAGGGAGATTCGACCGCACGGAATACGGCTGCGGGAACCTCTGCAACGCTGGCAGGGCGCCTCTGTTCTTAAAAGTTCGCGGGCGTGGCTGCGCTGATTAGTCGCGCCGGCACATCGAACGGATTGCGAAAACGATGGGGCTTGGTACTTTCAAAGTAGTAGCTATCGCCGGCTTCGAGCACAAAAGTTTCAAGACCGACCACCAACTCCAGGCGGCCCTCCACCAGAATCCCGGTTTCTTCGCCTTCGTGGGTGAGCATTTCTTCGCCGGTGTCGGCGCCGGGCGGGTAGATCTCGTTGAGAAACGCGATGGCCCGGCTGGGGTGCGCCCGACCCACCAGTTTCATGGTCACCGCGCCGTCGGAGATGTCGATCAGCTCATTGGCTTTATAGACGATCTGCGTCGGTATTTCCTGGAGGATCTCCTCGGAAAAGAACTCGACCATGGACATGGGGATGCCGCCCAGCACCTTGCGCAAGGAGCTGATCGAGGGGCTGACACTGTTTTTTTCGATCATCGAAATGGTGCTGTTGGTGACACCCGCGCGCTTGGCGAGCTCACGCTGGGAAAGACCCTTCAACTTACGGATGGATTGCAGTCGTTCGCCGACGTCCAATGCGGGAGCCTCCTAGAATTCAGGCTTTGTTGTAATTGAGCGTTATCATGGCGACAGCGTTCAGTATTTACAACACTTGGGCCTAAATCCCGGACGGCTGCGTTCGTAGGCGACGATCAAGCGCCGATATAGAGCCTTGGCACGCGGCGCAGGTTGCAGAATATCTGATAGGGAATGGTGTCGGCGGCCACCGCAACGTCACTGGCTAGGATGTTTTTGCCCCACAGCTCGACCGTAGAACCCAGGCCAGCCTGTGGCACGTCAGTCAGGTCGACGCAGAGCATGTCCATCGACACACGCCCCAGCAGTTGGCTGCGCTGCCCGGCGACGAGCACCGGCGTACCGGTCGGCGCGTGACGCGGGTAGCCGTCGGCGTAGCCCATGGCAACCACCCCGATGCGCATCGGTTTTGGTGTAACGAACCTGGCGCCGTAACCCACCGGCTCGCCGGCCGGCAATTCACGTACGCAGATGACTTTCGACTCCAGGGTCATCACCGGCTGCAAACGCGCGGCCAGAGCCTGGTCCTCGCCGAATGGGGTCGCGCCGTAGAGCATGATGCCCGGGCGTACCCAGTCACTGGACACACTCGGCCAGCCCAATACCGCAGGCGAATTGCGCAGGCTGACTTCGGCCGCAAGCCCCTGGCGTGCCGCTTCAAATACCGCCACTTGTTCGTTGCTGCTGGTGCAATCGAGCTCATCGGCGCGGGCGAAATGGCTCATCAACACGATCTTCGCGACTTTACCGCTGGCCAGCAGGCGCTGGTAAGCCTCTTGATAATCCTTGGGATGCAGGCCGACACGGTGCATGCCCGAGTCCAGCTTGAGCCAGACCGTCAGCGGCTTGCTCAAGGCGGCCTGTTCGATTGCCTCCAGCTGCCACAGCGAGTGCACCACGCACCAGAAGTCGTGCTCGATGATCAGCGCCAGCTCGTCGGCTTCGAAAAAACCTTCCAGCAGCAGCACCGGCGCACGAATCCCGGCGGCGCGCAGCTCCAACGCCTCTTCGATGCAGGCCACGGCGAACCCATCGGCCTCGGCTTCCAGCGCCTGGGCCACGCGCACCGCACCATGGCCATAGGCGTCGGCCTTGATCACGGCAAGAGCCTTGGCCCCCGTGACGTCACGGGCCAATCGGTAATTGTGGCGCAGGGCCTGGAGATCGATCAGGGCACGGGCTGGACGCATGGCGGCGGGCTTCTAGGCAACAGAGTGAAAAAAACCGGCGCCGATGGTTTACGTCGGCGCCGGGAGGAAACGGTGTTAAGGCAGCGCAGCCACGACGGACAGCTCCACCAGGATTTGCGGTTCGCACAGCTTGGCTTCAACCGTGGCGCGGGCCGGGGCGACGCCCTTGGGCAGCCATGCGTCCCAGACCGCGTTCATGCCGGCAAAATCGGCATCGATGTCTTTCAGGTAAATCGTCACCGACAACAATTTGGTCTTGTCGCTACCGGCCAGGTCGAGCAACCGCTCGATGTTGGCCAGGGTTTCACGGGTCTGCTGTTCAATCCCGGCGCTCATGTCGTCGCCGACCTGTCCCGCCAGATACACGGTGCCGCTGTGGATAACGATCTGGCTCATGCGCTCATTGGTGAGCTGGCGCTGGATTGACATGTTGTGCGGACTCCTGGTGGTTGCCATAACGGGAAATATCGAGGCCTGCAGCGCTGATCTGTGGGGTTCTCTTCGCCATCAGATCGGCCAGCAAGCGACCGGATCCACAGGCCATGGTCCAACCGAGGGTGCCGTGGCCGGTGTTCAGGAACAGGTTCTTGAACGGCGTTGCACCCACAATCGGTGTACCGTCGGGCGTGGTCGGACGCAGGCCGGTCCAGAAGGTGGCCTCGGCCAAATCGCCGCCCTGAGGATAAAGGTCGTTGACGATCATCTCCAGGGTTTCGCGTCGGCGCGGGTTAAGCGACAGGTCAAAACCGGCGATTTCAGCCATGCCACCCACGCGAATGCGGTTGTCGAAACGGGTGATCGCGACCTTGTAGGTCTCGTCCAAAATAGTCGACGTAGGCGCCATCGCCGGGTCGGTGATCGGCACGGTCAGCGAGTAGCCCTTGAGCGGATACACCGGCGCCTTGATCCCCAGCGGCTTGAGCAGTTTCGGCGAGTAACTGCCGAGGGCCAGCACGTAACGGTCGGCGGTTTCCAGCTTACCGTCGATCCACACGCCGTTGATACGATCACCGGCATGGTCGAGGCGCTGGATATCCTGTTCGAAGCGGAACTCCACGCCCAACTGCTTGCACATGTCGACCAGGCGAGTGGTGAACATCTGGCAATCGCCGGTCTGGTCGTTAGGCAGACGCAGGGCACCGGCGAGGATATCGGTGACGCTGGCCAGGGCCGGCTCGACACGAGCAATGCCGGCGCGGTCGAGCAGTTCGAACGGCACGCCGGACTCTTTCAGCACGGCGATATCCTTGGCGGCGCCGTCGAGCTGTGCCTGGGTACGGAACAGCTGGGTAGTCCCAAGGCTGCGGCCTTCGTAGGAGATGCCGGTCTCGGCGCGCAGCTCGTCGAGGCAGTCGCGGCTGTACTCGGACAGGCGCACCATGCGCTCCTTGTTTACCGCATAGCGGCTGGCCGTGCAGTTGCGCAGCATCTGCGCCATCCACAGGTATTGATCGATATCTGCCGTGGCCTTGATCGCCAGCGGCGCATGGCGTTGCAGCAACCACTTGATGGCCTTGAGCGGCACGCCCGGCGCAGCCCAGGGCGAGGCATAGCCTGGAGACACTTGGCCAGCATTGGCGAAACTGGTTTCCATGGCGGCGGCTGGCTGGCGGTCGACTACCACGACCTCAAAGCCGGCACGAGCCAAATAGTAGGCACTGGTCACACCAATGACACCGCTACCCAAGACCAGAACGCGCATTTTCATATCCTCATCGCGGCGTGACCGCTGACGTGTGTTGTTCGAGCAATGATGAGCGCAGTATAAAAAGCAATCACCAGTGCATTTCACTATATAAATGCCTATATTTGGCGACAATTCTCGGCAAAAACCCTTTTTACAGAGGCGTATCCCCTATGCGTACCAACACCCAGACCAAGCGGGAGCTGGACAAGATCGACCGTAACATCCTGCGCATCCTGCAGACCGACGGGCGAATTTCGTTCACGGAACTGGGGGAAAAAGTCGGGTTATCGACCACGCCGTGTACCGAGCGGGTCCGCCGGTTGGAGCGTGAAGGGATCATCATGGGCTACAACGCGCGGCTCAATCCGCAGCATTTGAAAGGGAGTTTGCTGGTATTTGTCGAGATCAGCCTCGATTACAAATCCGGCGATACGTTTGAAGAGTTTCGCCGCGCCGTGCTGAAACTGCCCCATGTGCTGGAGTGCCACTTGGTGTCCGGGGACTTCGACTATCTGGTGAAAGCACGGATTTCCGAGATGGCCTCATACCGCAAGTTGCTCGGCGATATCCTGCTCAAGCTGCCCCATGTGCGCGAATCCAAGAGCTATATCGTGATGGAAGAAGTGAAAGAGAGCCTGAACCTGCCGATCCCGGACTGACTGACAAGTGGGTCAAATGTGGGAAGGGCCGCGCACATCCGTCAGACCAGCACCTGCCGGGTACTCGCCATGTACTCATGGATCTGCTTTTCGACCCGTGGATGGATCAACTCAACCGGCCCTCGCCCGTTAGGACACGGCAAGGTCTTGGTGGTGCCGAACAAGCGACAGATCAGCGGGCGCTCGTCATACACCGTGCAGCCGTTGGGCCCCAGGTGTACGCAATTGAGTTCATCCATCGCCGCGTCCTGCTCGGCAGCTGTCTTGCGCGGTAGACGCGACATTTCCTCGGGCGAGGTGGTCACCGGCCCACAGCAGTCATGGCAACCGGGTACGCACTCGAACGAAGGAATCTGACGGCGCAATGCGCTGATTTTCTGACTGTTGCAACTCATCGAAACACGTACCGAACGGCGAATAGACATGGATTCTGCCGTAAAACGCTCCGCGCAGACAGCGCCGTCCGACCGCTGTATCCTGCGTCAAATTTTCCAAACAGGGAGCTTCTCCATGACCGCCAGCGCCCGACATACCTCGTCCTACTATGCCGCCAGCAGCGTGCCGCAACCCGATTTTCCGGCATTGGCCGGTGAAGTGGCGGCTGACGTCTGCGTGGTCGGCGGTGGCTTCTCGGGGCTCAATACCGCCCTGGAGCTGGCCGAGCGTGGCTTCAGCGTGGTCCTGCTGGAGGCGCGAAAAATCGCTTGGGGCGCCAGCGGACGTAACGGCGGCCAGCTGATTCGCGGGGTCGGCCACGGCCTGGACCAATTCGCCAACATCATCGGCACCGACGGCGTACGCGAGATGAAGCTGATGGGCCTGGAAGCCGTGGAGATCGTGCGCCAGCGCGTGGAGCGCTTTCAGATCCCCTGCGACCTGACCTGGGGCTATTGCGACCTCGCCAACAAACCCCGCGACCTGCAAGGTCTGGCCGAAGATGCCGAAGAATTGCGCAGCCTGGGCTATCGCCATGAAGTGCGCCTGCTGCAAGCCAGCGAGATGAGCAGCGTAATCGGCTCCGGGCGCTACGTAGGCGGCATGATCGACATGGGCTCCGGCCACCTGCACCCGCTGAACCTAGCCCTTGGTGAAGCGGCCGCCGCGCAGCAATTGGGTGTACAGCTGTTTGAGCAGTCCGAAGTGCTGCGTATCGACTACGGCCCCGAGGTCAAGGTGCATACCGCGCAGGGCCATGTGCGCGCCAAGACCCTGGTGCTGGCCTGCAATGCCTACCTCAACGGCCTCAATCCCCACCTGAGCGGCAAGGTGCTGCCCGCCGGGAGCTACATCATCGCCACCGAGCCGTTGAGCCAAGCGCAAGCCGCCAACCTGTTGCCGCAGAACATGGCGGTGTGTGATCAGCGCGTCACGGTGGACTACTTCCGCCTGTCCGCCGACCGTCGTCTATTGTTTGGCGGCGCCTGCCACTATTCCGGCCGCGACCCTCAGGACATCGGCGCCTATATGCGCCCGAAAATGCTGCGTGTGTTCCCGCAGTTGGCCGATGTAAAGATCGATTATCAATGGGGCGGCATGATCGGTATCGGCGCCAACCGTTTGCCGCAGATCGGCCGCCTGGCCGACCAACCCAACGTGTATTACGCCCAGGCCTACGCCGGCCATGGCCTCAACGCCACCCACCTGGCGGGCAAGTTGCTGGCCGAAGCCATCAGCGGCCAGCAACAGGGGCGTTTCGATCTGTTCGCCCGCGTGCCGCACATCACCTTTCCTGGCGGCAAGCACCTGCGCTCGCCGCTGCTGGCGCTGGGGATGCTCTGGCACCGCCTCAGAGAGCTGATCTGATCAACTGCGCCAGAAGGGCTTCAACCCTTCCTGGCGTGCCTGCTCGGCGGTCAAGCCGATGTCGCGCAATTGCTCAGGGCTCAGCGTCAGCAGGGCCTTGCGCGTGTGCCGGTGGCGCCAGAACAGGCACCAGCGGCTATGGGTCGGCGCGGTCATCGCGCGTTCCTGCCCTGTCACCCGTTCCTGACGGTGTAACGCCAGCCGCACATCGCTCATGCCGTTCATTTTTACTGCCCCTCATTGGCGTGTTGCCTTGAGTGCACACAATGAGCGCGTCGCGAAAACCATTACAGATTCAAACCATTTTTATTAAATCAATACAGATACTGCCCATGCGCGCCTGAATCCTGTATTTTTCCCCGATCTGTACTGGTCCCTCGGGAGCGACCGCCATGACCCTCTACGTTAATCTCGCCGAACTGCTGGGCACTCGCATCGAACAGGGCTTCTATCGCCCTGGCGACCGACTACCGTCCGTACGGGCGTTGAGCGTAGAGCACGGGGTCAGCTTGAGCACCGTTCAGCAGGCGTATCGGTTGCTGGAAGATAACGGCCTGGCCATGCCCAAGCCAAAATCCGGCTACTTCGTGCCCGTTGGTCGTGAGCTGCCAGCCCTACCGGAGGTAGGCCGGCCAGCACAGCGCCCGGTGGAAATTTCCCAGTGGGATCAGGTGCTGGAGTTGATTCGCGCGGTGCCGCGCAAAGGCGTCATACAGCTGGGTCGCGGCATGCCGGATGTATTGTCGCCCACCCTGAAACCGCTGTTGCGCAGCCTGGCCCGGGTCAGTCGACGCCAGGATCTGCCGGGGCTGTATTACGACAATATCCTTGGCTGTATGGAACTGCGCGAGCAAATTGCCCGACTGTCATTGGATTCCGGCTGCCAGCTGAGCGCCGAAGACATCGTGATCACCACCGGCTGCCATGAGGCGCTCTCCGCGAGCATCCACGCCATTTGTGAACCCGGCGATATCGTCGCAGTCGATTCGCCCAGCTTTCACGGCGCCATGCAGACCCTCAAGGGCCTGGGCATGAAAGCGCTGGAAATCCCCACCGACCCGATCACGGGCATCAGCCTCGAAGCCCTGGAGCTGGCCCTGGAACAGTGGCCGATCAAGGTCATCCAGCTGACGCCCAATTGCAACAACCCCTTGGGCTACATCATGCCTGAGGCGCGCAAACGCGCATTGCTCACCCTGGCCCAACGCTTTGACGTGGCAATCATCGAAGACGATGTGTATGGCGAACTGGCCTACAGCTACCCGCGCCCGCGCACCATCAAATCATTCGATGAAGACGGCCGTGTGCTGCTGTGCAGCTCGTTTTCCAAGACCCTTGCGCCAGGCCTGCGCATTGGCTGGGTTGCGCCCGGGCGCTACCTGGATCGGGTGCTGCATATGAAATACATCAGCACCGGCTCGACGGCCACACAGCCACAGATCGCCATCGCCGAATTCCTCAAGAACGGCCACTTCGAACCACACTTGCGGCGGATGCGCACCCAATACCAGCGTAATCGCGACTTGATGCTCGATTGGGTAAGCCGCTATTTCCCGGCGGGCACGCGTGCCAGTCGCCCGCAAGGCAGCTTTATGCTGTGGATCGAACTGCCGGACGGCTTCGACACCCTGAAGCTCAACCGCGCCTTGATCGAACAAGGCGTACAAGTGGCGGTGGGGAGCATTTTTTCGGCGTCCGGCAAGTACCGCAATTGCCTGCGCATGAACTACAGCGCCAAACCCACCCCTCAGATCGAAGAAGCCGTGCGTAAAGTCGGCGCCGCCGCGAGCAAAATACTGGCGGAATCGGTGGACTGACCTTTCTCGAGAAATAGCCGTCCTATGTCGACAACCGACCAGCTCTGGAAGCGACTCCCTTGATGATTCGACGGCTTTTACCGTTTTGCCTGTTGGGAGCCCTGGCTCTGGGAGGTTGTGCCACGGTGAATACGCCGCGCATACCCAGCGATGCCCTGCCAGCCGCACAGTCCTCGTTCGGCCGCTCAATCCAGGCTCAGGCCGCACCCTACCAAGGACGCTCGGGCTTTCGCCTGCTGCCCAACAGCAGCGAAGCCTTCATGGCCCGCGCCGAGTTGATCCGCAACGCCCAGACCAGCCTCGACCTGCAGTACTACATCGTGCACGACGGTATCAGCACGCGCATGCTGGTGGATGAACTGCTCAAGGCCGCCGACCGCGGCGTACGGGTGCGTATCCTGCTGGACGACACCACCAGTGACGGCCTTGACCAGATCATCGCCACCCTCGCCGCCCATCCCAGAATCGAGATTCGCCTGTTCAACCCGCTGCACCTGGGACGCAGCACGGGTGTGACGCGGGCCATGGGCCGCCTGTTCAACCTGTCGCTGCAACACCGACGCATGCACAACAAACTGTGGCTGGCGGACAACAGCGCGGCCATCGTTGGCGGACGCAACCTGGGGGATGAGTATTTCGATGCCGAGCCCAACCTGAACTTTACCGATATCGACATGCTCAGCGTCGGGCCCGTCGCCGAGCAACTCGGGCACAGTTTCGATCAGTACTGGAACAGCGCGCTGAGCAAACCCATCGATGACTTTGTTTCGAGCCGCCCCTCAAAAGGCGACCTGGCCGCCGCGCGCGTGCGCCTGGAGGCCTCGCTGGCCGAATCGCGACAGCAGAATCATGCGCTGTACAACCGCTTGCGCGCCTACCAGACCCAACCGCGCATGGACACTTGGCGCCGCGAGCTGATCTGGGCCTGGAACCAGGCGCTATGGGACGCGCCGAGCAAGGTACTGGCCAAGGCCGACCCGGATCCGCACCTGTTGCTGACCACTCAATTGGAGCCGGAACTCGAGGGCGTCAGCCATGAGCTGATGATGATCTCGGCGTACTTCGTACCGGGGCAGCCGGGGCTGGTGTACCTGACGGGACGCGCCGACGCGGGCGTGTCGGTGAGCCTGCTGACCAATTCCCTGGAAGCCACCGACGTGCCGGCCGTGCACGGAGGCTACGCGCCGTATCGCAAGGCGCTGCTGGAACACGGGGTAAAACTCTATGAACTGCGCCGCCAACCGGGCGACCCCAGCGCCGGCAGTGGGCCGCACTTGTTTCGTCGAGGCTCATTCCGCGGCTCGGATTCGAGCCTGCACAGCAAGGCGATGATCTTTGATCGACAGAAGTCGTTTATCGGCTCGTTCAACTTCGACCCACGCTCCGTGCTGTGGAACACCGAAGTCGGCGTGCTGGTGGACAGCCCCGAGCTGGCGGAGCACGTGCGCAAGCTGGCGCTGCAGGGCATGGCGCCGGCGTTGAGCTATGAGGCGAAGCTGCAGGACGGCAATGTGGTGTGGGTGACCGAGGATAACGGCCAACTGCACACCTTGACCCGCGAGCCTGGCAGTTGGTGGCGGCGGTTCAATGCGTGGTTCGCCACCAGCGTGGGCCTGGAGCGCATGCTCTAGGCGGTTGTCGCTGCGCCAAACGCTCCTTGGCGCAGCAACAACAGCACCAACCCCAATGCGCCGGCCGCCATCAGTAACGGCAGCGCATGCCCGCTGATCCACTGGCTGCCTGCACCCGCCACCAATGGGCCGATGAGGCACCCAATGCCCCACAGCTGCGCGATGTGAGCATTGGCACGCACCAGCGCATCGTCGCGGTAACGTTCGCCGATCAGAATCAGGGACAACGTGAATAACCCGCCTGCACTGGCGCCGAACAGCACCCATATCGGCCAGATCAGCAACGTGTGCATCAGCACCGGAACCGCCAGGCTCGACACCAGCAGCAACAGCGCACAGCTGAGGAACAACGTGCGGCGCGGCAGATAGTCCGCCAGCGCACCGATGGGCAATTGCAGCAGCGCATCGCCGACCACCACCGTGCTGACCATCGCCAAGGCGATCTCGGCGGTAAAGCCCTGCTGCAGGCAATACACCGGCAACAGCGTCAGGATCATCGCTTCGAACGCGGCGAACAATGCCACCGCCCAGGCAATCGCCGGCAAGCTAACGCAAAAACGCCACAGATCGACGAAGGTCACGCCGAACGACTCGGCGGTGGGAGCGCCGGAGCGACCCAGCAATGCTAGCGGGGCCACCAGCAACAGGCTCACGCCGACCCAGAATCCATAGTCATGATCGGTACCGATCACGCCCAACAGCAACGGCCCCGAGAGTTGGCTCAAGGCGTAACTGCAGCCATACAGCGCCACCAGCCGGCCACGCCACTGCTCCACCACCAACTGGTTGATCCAACTTTCGCCGAGGATAAACACGATGGTCAGGATCACCCCGATCATCAGGCGCAACACCAGCCATATCGGGTAACTGGGCAGAATCGCCAGCAACCCGATGGAGACCGCGCCGCCCCACAGGCACAGGCGCATCAGGTTCGCGGTGCCGAGCCAGGAGGCCAGGCGACTGGAGACTTTGGCGCCGAGCAATACGCCGAAGGCCGGCATCGCGGCCATCACACCGATGGCGAAACTGCCATAGCCCCAGCCTTCCAGGCGCAGGGACACCAGCGGCATGCTCACGCCCAATGCCAGGCCGACGCTGAGTACGGAGGCCAGGACGGCGAAGTAAGTCGCCCACCGCATTGCCACGCTCCTGTGGATAATTTCTGATTTACACAAAGCAGTGTGGGAGGGGCTTGCCCCTCCCACATTTAGCCTGCGGTGTTGCTTAAAGCTTGATCCAGGTCGATTTCAGCTCGGTGTATTTGTCGAACGCATGCAGTGACTTGTCGCGCCCGTTGCCCGACTGTTTGAAGCCACCAAACGGCGCGGTCATGTCGCCGCCATCGTACTGGTTGACCCACACGCTGCCGGCGCGCAGGGCCTTGGCGGTCAGGTGCGCCTTGGAGATATCGGCGGTCCACACGGCGGCGGCCAAGCCATACACTGTGTCGTTGGCGATCTTCACCGCTTCTTCGGCGCTGTCGAAGGTAATCACCGACAGAACCGGACCGAAAATCTCTTCCTGAGCGATCTTCATCGCATTGGTCACACCGTCGAAAATCGTCGGCTCGACATAAGTGCCGCCGGTTTCTTCCAGGGTGCGCTTGCCGCCAGCCACCAGTTTGGCGCCATCGGCGTGGCCGGCCTCGATGTACGACAACACTGTGTTCATCTGCTGGGTATCCACCAGTGCGCCGACATTGGTTGCCGGATCCAGCGGATTTCCCGGCTTCCAGCCCTTGAGGGCCTCGATCACCAGCGGCAGGAATTTATCCTTGATGGAACGCTCCACCAACAGGCGCGAACCGGCAGTGCAGACTTCGCCCTGGTTGAAGGCGATGGCACCAGCGGCGGATTCGGCGGCGGCTTGCAGGTCCGGGGCGTCGGCGAACACGATATTCGGGCTCTTGCCGCCGGCTTCCAGCCATACGCGCTTCATGTTCGACTCGCCGGAGCGAATCAACAGTTGTTTGGCGATCTTGGTGGAGCCGGTGAATACCAGGGTGTCGACATCCATGTGCAGCGCCAGGGCGTTGCCGACGGTGTGGCCGTAACCCGGCAGTACGTTGAACACGCCTTTGGGGATACCGGCTTCAACGGCGAGGGCCGCGATGCGGATGGCGGTCAGCGGGGACTTTTCGGACGGCTTGAGGATCACCGAGTTACCGGTGGACAGCGCTGGGCCGAGCTTCCAGCACGCCATCATCAATGGGAAGTTCCACGGCACGATGGCGCCGACAACGCCCACCGGTTCGCGGGTCACCAGGCCCAATTGATCGTGCGGGGTAGCGGCGACTTCGTCGTAGAGCTTGTCGATCGCCTCGCCGCTCCAGCTCAGGGCATTCGCCGCGCCGGGTACGTCGATGTTCAGGGAGTCGCTGATCGGCTTGCCCATGTCCAGGGTTTCGAGCAGCGCCAGCTCTTCGGCATTGGCCTTGAGCAGCGCGGCGAAACGGATCATGGTGGCTTTGCGCTTGGCCGGCGCCAGGCGCGACCAGACACCCGAGTTGAAGGTGGCGCGGGCGTTTTCCACGGCGCGTTGGGCGTCGTCGGCGTCACAACTGGCAACAGTGGCCAGCAGGCGGCCATCGACCGGGCTGATGCATTCGAAGGTATCGCCGGAAACAGCAGCGGTGTATTCACCATTGATGTAGGCGCGGCCTTCGATCTTCAGATCCTTGGCGCGTTGTTCCCAGTCGGCACGGGTCAGGGTGGTCATGCGAGTGTCCTCCTCTTATTGAATACAAGGGCCAGGCGATGTCCCCCGGCAGCCTCAAAGAATGCTTGCCCGCCCGCCATCTGTCAGGCGCAAGGCAGCTGCCACCCTAAACCAGCGGCCGGGGATGTTTCAATATATTTGACATAACGGCGGTAAACGCCCTTGCGATGTTCATTTTAATAAACATAGACTTTGGGCTCTCCAACCGCAGGCCAGACGGGACACGCACATGAGCATCCAGGACATCGTCGACTTCAGCCAAGCCAACACCGCCCCCGAACGCTATCGCCCTGCCGCCGAGAAAATCCTCAAGGGCGATCCCGAACAGACCGTCTATAACCACTACAACAGCCCGTGCGGCCAGATGAACGCTGGCGTCTGGGAAGGTGAAGTCGGGCAATGGAAAGTCAACTACACCGAGCATGAGTATTGCGAGATTGTGCAGGGCGTGTCGGTGCTGCGTGACGCCGAGGGTAACGCCAAGACCCTGCGCGCCGGCGACCGCTTCGTGATTCCGGCGGGCTTCAGCGGTACGTGGGAAGTACTGGAGCCGTGCCGCAAGATTTATGTGGTCTTCGAACAGAAAGCCTGATCAAACGCGCACGCAAAAAAAAGCCCGCATCGTGAGATACGGGCTTTTTTTCACAAGGAAGAAAATCAATTACTTGATTTTGCCTTCTTTGTAGATCACGTGCTTGCGAACGCGCGGGTCGAACATTTTCTTTTCGAGCTTGTCCGGGGTAGTACGCTTGTTCTTGTCGGTAGTGTAGAAGTGACCAGTACCGGCGCTAGAGATCATTCGAATCAATTCACGCATGATAGAGCTCCTTAGATCTTGCCAGCGGCGCGGATTTCGGCCAGCACGACAGTGATGCCACGCTTGTCGATGATACGCATGCCTTTGGCAGATACACGCAGGCGAACAAAACGTTTCTCTTCTTCAACCCAGAAGCGGTGATGCTGCAGGTTCGGCAGGAAACGACGACGGGTTTTGTTATTTGCGTGGGAAATGTTATTCCCAGTCACCGGACCCTTACCGGTAACTTGACAGACTCTCGACATGCCTCAGCCCTCTAAAACCACATGCCCAACCCGGCATGGGTTGGCCGCTTAATCTCTCAGTCATTTGGCGCCAGGCGCCGCGTTTCTTTAGGGTCTTACCGGCTACACCTACAAGCGAAGGAACCGGGCCCCTAGAAAAGAGCGCTGCTTTATACCAGAAAGACCCTGGTGCAACAACAGCGAGTGTGTTTTTACCGGAGTAAATCTCGCCTGTTGACGCCTGAACCGTTGCCAGGAGGGGCCGCTGTCACAGCCGACCGCTCGTCGCACAGAATGATTTTCAGCGCACGCGCGCACCGCAAAGTGCGCGACGAAACAATCTGAGGCGCCATCAAAACAGCATTTTGACTAAAAGCACAGGCAAAAATGGGCTAGTCATTTATCCATCAGACCACTACGGTAGGACTTTTCCAGACTGCACTCGCAGATGGGCCTTCGATCTGCAAAGGAAACCGACCATGCGCCTCGCTGCCCTACCGCTGTTGCTCGCCCCTCTCTTTATCGCACCGCTGGCCTGCGCCGCCACTACTTTGAGCGTATGCACCGAGGCCAGCCCCGAAGGGTTCGACGTGGTGCAGTACAACTCACTGACCACCACCAATGCTTCGGCCGATGTGCTGATGAACCGCCTGGTGGACTACGACGCAGCCGGCGGCAAGCTGGTGCCAAGTCTGGCGGACAGCTGGGACGTGTCGCCGGACGGCCTGACCTACACTTTCAAGCTGCACCCGAATGTGAAATTCCATCGCACCGAGTATTTCACCCCAAGCCGCACCCTGACCGCCGAAGACGTGCGCTTCAGCTTCGAACGCATGCTCGACCCGGCCAACCCGTGGCACAAGATCGCCCAAAGCGGTTTCCCCCACGCCCAGTCGCTGCAATTGCCGACATTGGTCAAAAAAATCGACGCACTGGACCCGCTGACCGTGCGCTTTACCCTGGACCACGCTGACTCCACCTTCCTCGCCGCCCTGAGCATGGGCTTTGCCTCGATCTATCCGGCCGAGTACGCCGATAAACTGCTCAAGGCTGGCACACCGGAGAAACTCAACAGCCAACCGATCGGCACCGGGCCGTTTATCTTCAGCCGCTTCCAGAAAGACGCCGTGATTCGCTACAAGGCCAACCCGGACTACTTCGCCGGCAAACCGGTTGTGGATAACTTGATCTTTGCCATTACCCCGGACGCGAACGTGCGCCTGCAGAAACTGCACCGCGACGAATGCCAGGTTGCCCTGTCGCCCAAGCCTCTGGACGTGGTCGAGGCCAGGAAAGATCCTGCGCTGAAGGTAGAAAAAACCGCTGCGTTCATGACCGCGTTCGTGGCCATCAACAGTCAACACCCTTCCCTGGACAAGCCGGAAGTACGTCAGGCAATCAACCTGGCCTTCGACAAGGCCAGCTATCTCAAGGCGGTGTTTGAAGGCACCGCCGAAGCCGCCAGCGGCCCTTATCCACCCAACACCTGGAGCTACGCCAAGGAATTGCCGGGTTATCCACAGGACCTCGCCAAGGCCAAGGCATTGCTGGACCGCGCCGGGCTCAAGGATGGCTTCAAGACGACGATCTGGACACGCCCCACCGGCAGCCTGCTGAACCCCAACCCGAACCTGGGCGCACAACTGCTGCAGGCAGACCTGGCCAAGGTCGGCATCCAGGCCGAGATCCGCGTGATCGAATGGGGCGAGCTGATTCGCCGCGCCAAGGCCGGAGAGCATGACCTGCTGTTCATGGGCTGGGCCGGCGACAACGGCGACCCGGATAACTTCCTGACGCCGCAGTTTTCCTGCGCGGCCGTGAAGTCCGGCACCAACTTCGCACGCTACTGCGACCCGGCGCTGGACAAGCTGATCAGCGCCGGCAAGACCACCAGCGAACAAGGCGTGCGCAGCAAGCTGTATCAGCAGGCCCAGGCCCAGATCCAGCAACAGGCGCTGTGGTTGCCCCTGGCACACCCGACCGCGTTTGCCCTGGTACGCAAGAATGTCGAGGGTTACCAGGTGAGCCCATTCGGGCGCCAGGACTTCTCGAAGGTCAGCGTCAAACCTTGAGCCTCGCCCCCGCCCTGACCGGGCGGGGTCACATCCACCCATACTCCGCCATCGACAACGGGTCACCATCCCCGACGATGATGTGATCCAAGACCCGCACATCCACTACTTCCAATGCCTTTTGCAGCGTCTTGGTCATTTTTCGATCAGCGGCGCTCGGCTGCGCAACACCCGAAGGGTGGTTGTGACACAGGATCAACGCCGCTGCGTTGTACGCCAGGGCACGCTTGACCACCTGCCGAGGGTAAACCAGGGCGGTATCGATGGTGCCTTGGGACAACGCTTCGAACCCCAGCACCCGATGCCTTGAATCGAGGAACAAACAGCCGAATATCTCGTTAGGCTCATGGCGCAACAGGGCCTTGAGGTACTCGCGCACGGCCAGCGGGCTTTCCAGCACCGAATCACTGCGCAGGCGCTCGGCCATGTGCCGCCGGGACATTTCCAGCACCGCCTGCAATTGCGCGAACTTTGCCGGCCCCAGCCCCAGTTGCTGGTTGAACACAGCCTGACTGGCCTCCAGTAGCGGACGCAGGCCACCAAACTGCGCCAACAGATGGCGCGCCAGGTCCACGGCACTCTTGCCGCACACCCCCGTGCGCAGGAAGATTGCCAGCAACTCGGCATCCGACAGGCTCGCCGCGCCCCACTCCAGAAGCCTTTCTCGCGGCCGCTCCGCCGCCGGCCAATCACGAATACTCATCCCATCTCCCTATGCATGTGCGCCGCTGCTGCCCAGCAAACGCTGTGTTATCGTAGGGCCTCTTTTTTGCCTGCGATTTCACCTGGGGAGGGGGCATCGCAGGCGTCACTGAACTGGCTTCACTGAACTGGAAAGGCAAACCAATGCAGCGTCTGTATCGGAAACGCATCGTTCTCGGCGTCGGCGGCGGCATTGCCGCCTACAAGAGCGCAGAGCTGGTTCGCAGGCTCCTCGACCAAGGCGCCGAAGTGCGCGTGGTCATGACCCGCGGCGGCAGTGAGTTCATCACGCCCCTGACCATGCAGGCCTTGTCCGGCCACCCGGTTCATCTGGACTTGCTGGACCCGGCGGCCGAAGCGGCCATGGGCCACATCGAACTGGCCAAATGGGCCGACCTGGTGCTGATCGCCCCGGCCACCGCCGACCTGATCGCCCGTCTGGCCCAGGGCATCGCCGATGATCTGCTGACCACGCTGGTATTGGCCACCGACGCCACCGTCGCCATCGCCCCAGCCATGAACCAGGCCATGTGGCGCGACCCGGCCACCCAGGCCAATACTCAATTACTGCAAAGCCGTGGCCTCAAAGTATTTGGCCCGGCCTCCGGCAGCCAGGCCTGCGGCGACGTCGGCCTGGGCCGCATGCTCGAAGCCACCGACCTGGCGCTGTGCGCCGCCGAGTGCTTCCAGCACCTGGCCCTGACCGGCAAGCACGTGCTGATCACGGCAGGCCCGACCCAGGAAAACATCGACCCGGTGCGTTACATCACCAACCATAGCTCAGGAAAAATGGGCTTTGCCTTGGCAGAAGCCGCGGTCGAGGCAGGCGCACGCGTCACCCTGATCACCGGCCCGGTGCATTTGCCGACACCCGATCGCGTCACGCGAATCGACGTAGTCAGCGCCCGGGACATGCTGGCGGCCTGCGAAGCGGCGATTCCGTGCGATCTATTCATCGCCTCGGCAGCGGTAGCGGACTACCGCCCGGAAGTCGTTGCGCCGCAAAAGCTCAAGAAAGACCCTACAAGCGGCGACGGCCTGCTCCTGCAAATGGTGCGCAACCCGGACATCCTGGCCACCATCGCCACGCGTCCGGACCGCCCGTTCAGTGTCGGCTTCGCCGCCGAGACCGAGCACTTGCTGGATTACGCCGCACGCAAATTGAAAGACAAAAACCTCGACCTGATCGTTGCCAATGATGTCGCCAATCCGAGCATCGGCTTCAACAGCGAGGAAAACGCCTGCAGCGTGATCGATCGCGAGCTGCACGCGACGCTTTTCGCCCAGACCAGCAAGGGCAAGATTGCCCGCCAACTGATCTCTTTTATCGCCCAACGGCTGAACCAGGTTTAATTTCCATGCACGCTTTGCAAGCCAAGATCCTCGACCCCCGCATCGGCACCGAATTCCCGCTGCCCGCCTACGCCACCCCGGGCTCCGCCGGCCTGGACCTGCGCGCCATGCTCAAGGAAGACACCGTCCTTGAACCGGGCCAGACCCTGCTGATCCCCACCGGCCTGTCGATCTACGTCGGCGACCCCGGCCTCGCGGCGCTGATCCTGCCGCGTTCCGGCCTGGGCCATAAACATGGCATCGTGCTGGGCAACCTGGTGGGGCTGATCGACTCGGACTACCAGGGCGAGTTGATGGTGTCGTGCTGGAACCGTGGCCAGACCGCGTTCAACATCGCGGTCGGCGAGCGTATCGCCCAACTGGTACTGGTGCCCGTCGTACAAGCCCACTTCGAGCTGGTGCAGGAATTCGACGAGACCCAACGCGGTGCTGGCGGCTTCGGGCATTCGGGCAGTCACTGACCAAGCTGACCCTGGCCGGCACCTTTGGTCCGGCCAGCCACCACCGCACGGCTTTCAGGAAGAAGAATGCGCGGAATTTATCGGCATGATTTCCCAATACGAATCAATGGGTTACGCAGAAAAAAATACGAAGCCCAAACTCCGATGGCATTTTTGCACCACGAACTCTCTGCCGAAAACACCGTCATACCCTTCAGTTTGAGCCTGCCGGCCAGCCCCATCAAGGCCAGCCTTGCCCCCTTTCAGATGGAGTTCCCCCCGCAATGAGTACCGCAGCCCGAGTAGCCCCGACGTTCCCCGACAGCATCTTTCGCGCCTACGACATTCGTGGCGTGGTGCCCAAAACCCTGACTGCCGAAACCGCCTACTGGATTGGCCGCGCCATCGGCGCCCAGAGCCTGGCCCAGGACGAGCCCAACGTTTCAGTGGGTCGTGACGGTCGCCTTTCCGGTCCCGAGTTGGTGGAACAACTGATCCAGGGTCTGGCCGACAGCGGCTGCCACGTCAGCGACGTTGGCCTGGTGCCAACCCCTGCGCTGTACTACGCCGCCAACGTCCTGGCCGGCAAATCCGGGGTGATGCTCACCGGTAGCCATAACCCGTCGGACTACAACGGCTTCAAGATCGTCATCGCCGGTGACACCCTCGCCAACGAGCAGATCCAGGCCTTGCATAACCGCCTGAAAACCAATGACCTGACCAGCGGCAAAGGCAGCATCACCAAAGTTGACATCCTGCAGCGCTACTCTGACGAAATCACCCGTGACGTCAAACTCGCGCGCCGCTTGAAAGTGGTGGTGGACTGCGGCAACGGTGCGGCCGGGGTGATCGCCCCGCAACTGCTCGAAGCCCTCAATTGCGAAGTGGTCCCGTTGTTCTGCGACGTTGACGGCAACTTCCCCAACCACCACCCAGATCCGGGCAAGCCTGAGAACCTGGTGGACCTGATCGCCAAGGTCAAGGAAACCGGCGCCGACGTCGGCCTGGCCTTCGACGGTGACGGCGACCGCGTGGGCGTGGTGACGAATACCGGCGAGAACGTGTTCGCCGACCGCCTGCTGATGCTGTTCGCCCGCGACGTGGTGGCGCGCAATGCCAACGCCGAGATCATCTTCGACGTTAAGTGCACCCGCCGTCTCACGCCGCTGATCAAGGAATATGGCGGCCGTCCACTAATGTGGAAGACCGGTCACTCGTTGATCAAAAAGAAAATGAAGGAAACCGGCGCGCTGTTGGCCGGCGAAATGAGCGGCCATGTGTTCTTCAAGGAGCGCTGGTTCGGTTTCGACGACGGCATTTACAGCGCCGCTCGTCTGCTGGAGATCCTCAGCAAGGAAAAATCCACGGCGCAGGAGCTGTTTCAGACCTTCCCGAACGATATTTCTACGCCAGAGATCAATATCCATGTGACCGAGGAGAGCAAATTCAGCATCATTGACGCACTGCACGATGCGCAATGGGGTGAAGGCGCCAACCTGACCTCCATTGATGGTGTGCGAGTCGATTACGCCAAAGGCTGGGGCCTGGTTCGCGCGTCCAACACCACACCGGTGCTGGTCCTGCGTTTCGAGGCGGATACCGAGGCCGAGTTGCAGCGCATCAAGGACGTGTTCCACGCCCAGTTGAAACGTGTTGCCCCTGATCTCCAATTACCGTTCTGATTTTTACCGGAGCCCTGAATGACCCTCGAACGCGAAGCCGCTGCCAACACCGCCAAGGTCCTGTCCGAAGCGCTGCCTTATATTCGACGCTACGTCGGCAAGACGCTGGTGATCAAGTACGGCGGCAATGCCATGGAAAGCGACGAGCTGAAAACCGGCTTTGCCCGCGACATCGTGCTGATGAAAGCCGTGGGGATCAACCCGGTGGTGGTCCACGGTGGCGGCCCGCAAATCGGCGACCTGCTCAAGCGCTTGTCGATCGAGAGTCACTTCATCGATGGCATGCGCGTTACTGACGCGCAGACCATGGACGTGGTGGAGATGGTCCTCGGCGGCCAGGTGAACAAGGACATCGTCAACCTGATCAACCGTCATGGCGGCAGCGCCATCGGCCTGACCGGCAAGGATGCGGAGCTGATCCGCGCGAAAAAACTGACCGTGACCCGTCAGACACCGGAGATGACCCAACCGGAAATCATCGACATCGGCCAAGTGGGCGAAGTGATCGGCATCAACACCGACCTGCTCAACCTGCTGGTCAAGGGCGATTTCATCCCGGTGATCGCGCCGATCGGCGTGGGTGCCAACGGTGAGTCCTACAATATCAACGCCGACCTGGTGGCGGGTAAGGTTGCCGAGGCACTGAAGGCTGAAAAGCTGATGCTGCTGACCAACATTGCCGGCCTGATGGACAAGCAAGGCAAGGTACTCACCGGCTTGACGACCCAACAAGTGGACGACCTGATCGCCGATGGCACCATCTACGGTGGCATGCTGCCCAAGATCCGCTGCGCGCTGGAAGCAGTGCAAGGCGGCGTTGGCAGCTCACTGATCCTGGATGGTCGGGTGCCGAATGCGATTCTGCTGGAAATCTTCACCGATACCGGTGTGGGCACGCTGATCAGTAACCGCAAGCGTCCTTAACCGCTGAAAACTAAAAAGCCCCCGTTCAATTCAATTGAACGGGGGCTTTTTGCATAGGCCTTGAAAACACCGAAGATCAAATGTGGAAGGCGGTGCGACGATTCGACTTGCCCCCTCCCACACAAGCCCTCACACAATGGGTTCTGTGTCAGACGCCGAACTGCTCGCGGTACGCCCGTACTGCCGGCAAATGCTGCTTGAGCTGCGGGTCATCTTCCAGGAACTGCAACACCTGGTTCAACGACACGATGCTCACCACCGGGATGCCGAAATCGCGCTCCACTTCCTGGATCGCCGACAACTCACCGTTGCCACGCTCCTGGCGATTCAGCGCGATCAACACGCCAGCTGCCTTGGCGCCGTCCTGGGAGGCGATGATCTGCATCACTTCACGGATCGCAGTACCGGCGGTGATGACATCATCGATGATCAACACATCGCCAGTCAGGGGGGCGCCGACCAGGCTGCCGCCTTCACCGTGGGCCTTGGCCTCCTTGCGGTTGAAGCACCAAGGCAAATCCCGCCCATGATGTTCCGCCAGGGCCACGGCCGTTGCGGCAGCCAGGGGAATGCCCTTGTAGGCCGGGCCGAACAGCACGTCGAAGGAAATACCGCTTTCAACGATGGCTGCCGCGTAGAAACGACCCAGCTGAGCCAGGGCCGAGCCCGAGTTGAACAAGCCTGCATTGAAGAAGTACGGGCTGGTGCGCCCGGACTTGAGGGTGAACTCACCGAAGCGCAAAACGCCGCGATCGATGGCAAAACGAATGAAATCGCGTTGATACGCCTGCATGAAAAAAGCCTCAGATACCACGGATTTAGCTAATTAGGTAGACGGCGTGTATCATACACGCACGCGATTTTTGGGGCCATTTATGCGGATCATCAGTGTGAACGTTAATGGTATTCAGGCTGCAGTCGAGCGTGGTTTGCTCAGTTGGCTGCAAGCCCAGAATGCCGACGTCATCTGCCTGCAGGATACCCGCGCCTCCGCCTTTGAACTGGACGACCCAGCCTTCCAACTGGATGGCTACTTCCTTTATGCCTGCGATGCCGAAGTCCCTGCCCAAGGTGGCGTGGCTTTGTATTCGCGGTTGCAACCCAAGGCGGTCATCAGCGGCCTCGGCTTCGAGACAGCCGACCGCTACGGGCGCTACCTGCAAGCCGATTTCGATAAGGTCAGCATCGCGACCTTGCTGCTCCCTTCGGGGCAGAACGGCGATGAGGATTTGAACCAGAAGTTCAAGCTAATGGACGACTTCGCCCGTTACCTGGATAAACAGCGGCGCAAACGTCGCGAGTACATTTATTGTGGCTCGCTGTATGTGGCGCAACAGAAGCTGGATATCAAGAACTGGCGCGACAGCCAGCAATCTCCGGGCTTCCTGGCACCGGAACGGGCCTGGATGGACGAGATTGTCGGCAACATGGGCTATGTGGATGCCCTGCGCGAAGTCAGCCGCGAAGGCGACCAGTACAGCTGGTGGCCGGACAACGAACAGGCTGAGATGCTCAACCTGGGTTGGCGTTTTGACTACCAGTTGCTGACCCCAGGTCTGCGCCGGTTTGTTCGCAGTGCACGCTTGCCGCGCCAGCCGCGCTTCTCGCAGCACGCGCCGCTGATCGTGGACTACGACTGGACACTGACCATCTGAGGTCTTTTTCCAGGCACAAAAAAACCGACATCGCTGTCGGTTTTTTTGTGGGCGCTCATTATTTGACCAGACGCCAGGTCAAGGGATAGCGATAGGCAATCCCCTTGTTGGCTTTGATCGCACCAATGATCGTCAGCACCACGCTCGCGATTGCCAACGCAGTCATCAGGAAGAACCCGATTACCGCGAAGGCCAGCACGATGCAAACGATCCAGGCGATGGCCACGGTGAGCTGGAAATTCAGGGCCTCCTTGCCCTGATCATCAATGAACGGGTCCACTTCTTTTTTCATTTGCCACAGGATCAGCGGGCCGACGACACTGCCGAAGGGGAACACAAACCCCAGGAACGCCGCGAGATGACACAACATGGCCCCCTGACGGACTTCATAGGACGGCGTGGGTACCGGCATCTGGTTGTCATTCATGGCGTTTCTCCTTGAGGCCGGTTCAGTCAGCCAGCGCGGCGTTCTGCAGGGCGAAGATCTCGGTCATGCCTTTCTGGGCCAAGGCCAGCATGGCGTTCAGCTCGGCCGGCTGGAAAGGCGCGCCTTCGGCGGTGCCCTGCACTTCGATGAAGCCACCGGTGCTGGTCATCACCACGTTCAGGTCGGTCTCGGCAGCCGAGTCTTCCAGGTAATCCAGGTCCAGCACGGGCTCACCCTGATACATGCCGACCGATACCGCGGCGATCATCTGCTTGAGCGGATCACCGCCCTTCAGGCCGCCACGTTTCTTGATCACTTTGAGTGCGTCGACCAGGGCCACCATGGCGCCAGTGATCGATGCCGTGCGGGTGCCGCCGTCGGCCTGGATCACATCGCAGTCGACATACAGGGTCACGTCGCCCAGCTTGGACATGTCCAGGGCAGCGCGCAGGGAACGACCGATCAGACGCTGGATTTCCAGGGTACGGCCGCCCTGCTTGCCACGGCTGGCTTCTCGCTGGTTACGCTCGCCGGTGGCACGCGGCAGCATGCCGTACTCGGCGGTCAACCAACCCTGGCCCTGGCCCTTGAGGAAACGCGGCACGCCGTTTTCGACGCTGACGGTGCAGATCACCTTGGTATCGCCAAACTCGACCAGTACGGATCCCTCGGCGTGTTTGGTGTAGTTGCGGGTGATGCGGATCGAGCGGAGCTGATCGGCAGCGCGACCACTTGGACGTTTCATAGGGGATACCTGTACGGAGGACGAAAAACTGCCGAGCATTATAGAGCCGCGAGCCGATTCGGGGCACTTCTAAAAAATTCCGTTACGAATGGTCAACTATTGCCCATTGCTTGGGCGCGCCCGCCCCACTGCGCTACAATCCTGCGCCTTCTTAATCATCAGCCCGTGTTTGCGGGACTGCAACGCGAGGTACCTCCATGGTGCACAGCATGACCGCCTTCGCCCGCGTCGAAAACGCCGGCGCCCAAGGCACCCTGAGCTGGGAACTGCGTTCGGTCAACAGCCGTTACCTGGAGCCGCACCTGCGCCTGCCGGAATCGTTCCGCGACCTTGAGGGCGCCGTGCGTGAAGCGCTGCGCCAAGGCATCTCCCGCGGCAAGCTGGAGTGCACCCTGCGCTTTACCGAAGAGACCACCGGCAAACCGCTGCAGGTCGACCGCGACCGCGCCGCGCAACTGGTCGCCGCCGCCGAAACCATCGCCAGCCTGATCCAGCAGCCGGCCGCACTGAACCCCCTTGAAGTGCTGGCCTGGCCCGGCGTGCTGGTGGCCGACGCCGCCGACCCGCAAGCCCTCAACGCCGACGCCCTCGCCCTGTTCAACCAGGGCTTGAAGGAACTCAAGGCCGGCCGCGAGCGCGAAGGCGCCGAACTGGCACGCCTGATCAACGAGCGCCTGAGCGCGATCGAAGAAGACGTGATCACCCTGCGTGAGCTGGTGCCGCAGATGCTCGCCACCCAGCGCCAGAAAGTCCTCGACCGCTTCACTGACATGAAGGCCGACCTCGACCCGGTGCGCCTGGAACAGGAAATGGTCCTGCTGGCACAGAAGAGCGACGTCGCCGAAGAACTCGACCGCTTGAGCACCCATATTCTTGAAGTGCGCCGCGTGCTCAAGTCCGGCGGCGCCGCCGGTCGACGCCTGGACTTCCTGATGCAGGAACTCAACCGCGAAGCCAATACACTCGGCTCCAAGGCATTTGACCCGCGCAGCAGCACGGCTGCGGTCAACCTCAAAGTGTTGATCGAGCAGATGCGCGAACAAGTACAGAATATTGAGTAAGGCACCCTCCATGACCCATAGCACCGGCACCCTCTACATCATTTCCGCCCCTTCGGGCGCGGGCAAAAGCAGCTTGGTCAAGGCGCTGACCGACACCAATGACCAGATCCGCATTTCGGTCTCCCACACCACCCGCGCCATGCGTCCGGGTGAGGTGAACGGCGTGCACTATCACTTCGTCGAGCGCACCGAGTTCGTCAAGATGATCGAACACGGTGACTTCCTGGAGCGCGCCGAAGTGTTCGGCAACCTCTATGGCACTTCGCAAAGCCACCTGCAGCAGACGCTGGACGAAGGCCACGACCTGATCCTGGAAATCGACTGGCAGGGCGCCGAGCAAGTGCGCAAGTTGATGCCCCAGGCGCGCTCGATCTTCATCCTGCCGCCTTCGCTCGAAGCCTTGCACCAGCGCCTGACCAACCGTGGCCAAGACAGTGACGAGATCATCGAAGGCCGCATGCGTGAAGCCGTCAGCGAAATGAGCCACTACGTCGACTACGACTACCTGATCATCAATGACGATTTTTCCCACGCACTGGATGATCTGAAGGCAATTTTCCGCACCAATCAGCTCCAGCAAAAGCGCCAACAGCAGCGTTTCGGCAAATTACTCGCCGAACTGCTGGGTTGATTGGCACTTCCCAAAACGGCTGCGAGGGCTTTACATTGGCGCTTGTAGCGGTTTGGCGAGGGCCTGCGAAAAATCAGCGCTTCCCTAAACGCTGGTGATTTTTTAAACTGCTCAGTCCGCTCGCCCAACCGGGCAGCGCGCATCTTGCATTCGCTCCGAGGAATACCATGGCCCGCGTAACCGTTGAAGACTGCCTAGAACACGTGGATAACCGCTTTGAGCTGGTCATGCTCTCTACCAAGCGTGCCCGTCAACTGGCCACCGGCGGCAAAGAGCCCCTGGTCCAGTGGGAAAACGACAAGCCTACCGTTGTAGCCCTGCGTGAAATCGCCGAAGGCCTGATGAGCTACGAGTTCATCGCCAACGCTGAAATCGTTGAAGACGAACCGCTGTTCGCAGCGTTCGAGGACGAGTCCAACGAGGCCGTCTAAGCCTATGCCTGGTCGACGTAGCACGGCGCGCAGTCACAGCCTTCGGCAGGAGTTCACATCTTGCCGAGCATAGACGCCCTCGCCGATCGCTTATCGACCTACCTCGGCCCCGACCAGGTCAACCTGGTCCGCCGAGCGTATTTCTACGCCGAACAAGCCCACGACGGCCAACGCCGCCGTAGCGGTGAGGCGTACGTCACCCATCCTCTTGCGGTGGCCAATATTCTGGCCGACATGCACATGGACCATCAGAGCCTGATGGCCGCGATGCTGCATGACGTGATCGAAGACACCGGCATCGCCAAGGAAGCGCTCAGTTCGCAATTTGGCGAAACCGTGGCCGAACTGGTCGACGGGGTCAGCAAGTTGACCCAGATGAACTTCGAGACCAAGGCCGAAGCCCAGGCGGAAAACTTCCAGAAGATGGCCATGGCCATGGCCCGGGATATCCGGGTGATTCTGGTCAAGCTCGCCGACCGGCTGCACAACATGCGCACGCTGGAAGTACTGTCGGGCGAGAAACGCCGGCGCATCGCCAAGGAAACCCTGGAAATCTACGCGCCCATCGCCAACCGGTTGGGCATGCACGCCATTCGAATCGAGTTCGAAGACCTCGGTTTCAAGGCCATGCACCCGATGCGCTCGGCGCGCATCTACCAGGCGGTCAAGCGTGCCCGGGGCAACCGCAAGGAAATCGTCAACAAGATCGAAGAGTCGCTGAGCCATTGCCTGGCGATCGACGAGATCGAGGGCGAGGTCAGCGGGCGCCAGAAGCACATCTACGGCATCTACAAGAAGATGCGCGGCAAACGGCGGGCCTTCAACGAAATCATGGACGTGTATGCGTTCCGGATCATCGTCGACAAGGTCGATACCTGCTACCGCGTGCTGGGTGCTGTACATAATTTGTACAAACCCCTGCCGGGCCGCTTCAAGGACTACATCGCCATTCCCAAGGCCAACGGCTACCAATCGCTGCATACCACGCTGTTCGGCATGCACGGCGTGCCGATCGAGATCCAGATCCGCACCCGCGAAATGGAAGAAATGGCCAACAATGGCATCGCTGCCCATTGGCTGTACAAATCCAGCGGCGACGAGCAGCCAAAGGGCACCCATGCCCGTGCGCGCCAGTGGGTCAAAGGCGTGCTGGAAATGCAGCAACGTGCCGGCAACTCCCTGGAATTCATCGAGAGCGTGAAGATCGACCTGTTCCCGGACGAGGTCTACGTGTTCACGCCCAAAGGCCGGATCATGGAGCTGCCCAAAGGCTCCACCGCGGTCGACTTCGCCTACGCGGTGCATACGGATGTCGGCAACAGCTGCATTGCGTGCCGCATCAACCGGCGCCTGGCCCCGCTGTCGGAACCACTGCAAAGCGGCTCCACCGTGGAGATCGTCAGCGCACCGGGCGCACGGCCGAACCCGGCGTGGCTCAATTTCGTGGTCACCGGCAAGGCGCGCACGCACATCCGCCACGCACTGAAACTGCAGCGCCGCTCCGAGTCCATCAGCCTCGGCGAACGCTTGCTGAACAAGGTACTCAACGGCTTCGACAGCGCGCTGGACAAGATCCCCCAGGAGCGCGTGCAAGCGATGCTTCACGAGTATCGCCAGGAAACCATCGAAGACCTGCTGGAAGATATCGGCCTTGGCAACCGCATGGCCTATGTGGTCGCTCGCCGCCTGCTGGGCGAAGGCGAACAGCTGCCAAGCCCGGAAGGCCCACTGGCGATTCGTGGCACCGAGGGCCTGGTGCTCAGCTACGCCAAATGCTGCACGCCGATCCCGGGCGACCCGATCGTCGGGCACCTGTCCGCGGGCAAGGGCATGGTGGTGCACCTGGACAACTGCCGCAATATCACCGAAATCCGCCACAACCCGGAAAAATGCATCCAGCTCTCCTGGGCCAAGGATGTCACCGGCGAATTCAACGTCGAGTTGCGCGTGGAGCTGGAACACCAACGCGGCCTGATTGCCCTGCTGGCCAGCAGCGTCAACGCGGCCGACGGCAATATCGAAAAAATCAGCATGGACGAGCGCGATGGCCGCATCAGCGTGGTCCAGCTGGTGGTCAGCGTCCACGACCGTGTGCACCTGGCCCGCGTGATCAAGAAACTGCGTGCCTTGACCGGTGTGATCCGCATCACCCGCATGCGTGCCTAGCGCTTCAAATTAAGTCATCGCTTATTACAAGGAGTCATTCATGACCAAGACAGTAATCACCAGCGACAAGGCCCCGGCCGCCATCGGCACCTACTCCCAGGCGATCAAGGCGGGCAACACCGTCTACATGTCCGGCCAGATCCCGCTGGACCCGAAGACCATGGAACTGGTGGAAGGCTTCGAAGCACAGACCGTGCAGGTCTTCGAGAACCTCAAGTCCGTGGCCGAAGCCGCCGGCGGTTCGTTCAAGGACATCGTCAAGCTGAACATCTTCCTTACCGACCTGAGCCACTTCGCCAAGGTCAACGAGATCATGGGCAAGTACTTCGAACAACCTTACCCAGCCCGCGCCGCCATCGGCGTTGCCGCTCTGCCAAAGGGCGCACAGGTTGAGATGGACGCAATTCTGGTCATCGAGTAAAACACCCGGCGCAGCCCAAACAGGCTGCGCCGACTTCGTTTTAAAAGGATTTCATGATGCGCAAAGCGCTTGTAGCCACTTCGTTGCTCGCCCTGCTGCTCGGCGGCTGCGCCAGCAACCCTGCCGACCTGGATGTGAGCGGCACCTGGATCAACCAGGTCGCCATCGATGCGGCAGCCAAGGGCGGCCCTTTGCGTGAAGCGCTGCAAAGCTTCGGACCGAACCTCGAATGGGAGGTGAATACCAAGGCTTCCCAGGCACGCTACTACAACGGTTTTGAAGTCGCGGAAGGCAAGCTGCTCGGTGAAAAATCCGGCGCCTGGAGCGTGGATTTCTATGGCAGCTCCGCCACCGAACTCAAGCGTAAAGGCAAACAACTGCTGCAGGTTGCCAACGATAACGAGCCCGAACAGCTGTTTGCCCGCGCCAAGGACCCGGCACCGGAAGGCGCGCCACTGGGCGCCAATTTCGAGCGCGCCTTGTATGCCGCCTACATGGGTGGCGACTGGAAGATCACTGACGGTTTCGGTAACGGCGCCATCGTGCAGTTCCAGGCTGACGGCAAAGTCGCAGGCTTGCCGGGCGTCGATCGCTACTCGTTATGCCTTGCCGGCGACTGCGCCTCAATGAGCGGCGGCTACGACAGCATCTGGCTGCAGCTCAACGGCGTAGGCAACCCGTGGATCTTTGCGCGTAAAGGCAAGCAACTGGAGATATTCCAGGGGATCAATACCGCGCAGACGGATGAAGTGCCTCAGTTCACTCCCGGCCCGCGCCAGTGGCTGCTTGAAAAGCAATAACCAGCCCTGCACAAATCCCAATGTGGGAGGGGCGGTGCGACGGTTCGACTTGCTCCTTCCCACATTTTTGACCGCGTTTCAGCCTTTGAGAATCGCGGCATAGCCTTCCCGGTAAGTCGGATAGGTCGGCTTCCACCCCAATGCCTTGCTCCGCGCATTACTGCACTGCTTGCTGCCCGCACGCCGCACACTGGCGTCCTCGGACCACTCCGTTACCCCCAGATACTCACGCAACCACGCCACCACCTCAGCCAACGGCGCTGGCGCGTCATCGACGCCGATATAGACCTTGTCCAGCGAACCGCCCTGCTCCACATGACGCAACAAAAACGCCAGCAATCCCGCGGCGTCATCGGCGTGTATGCGGTTGCCATACAAAGGTGGGTCCACCGCCACACGATAACCTTGGCGCACCTGGGTCAGCAGCCATTCGCGGCCCGGACCGTAGATGCCGGTCAAGCGCACGATACTGGCAGGTATGCCGCTGTTGAGCGCCACCTGTTCGGCTTCGAGCATGACTTGTCCGGAATAGCCCTTGGCCTGGGTTTGCGAGGTTTCATCGACCCACTCCCCATTCTGCTGCCCGTAGACGCTGCTGCTGGAGACAAACAGCAGGTGTTTAGGCTCCTGGCCGTAATCCTTCAGCCACTCCAGCACATGCTGCAAACCTTGAACGTAAGCGGCGCGATAACCGGCTTCATCGTGGTCCGTCGCAGCGGCGCAATACACCAGGTAATCCACCCCGCCGATGGGCCAGGTGTCGGGACAGTCCTTGTTGAACAGGTCGCCGGCGATACCGATGACGCCCTCGGGCAGTCGCGAAATATCGCGGCGCAGGCCATGAACCTCCCATTCCGAGGCTAGCAATTGGCTAGCCAGCCGACTACCCACATCGCCGCATCCGGCAATCACAACAGAAGGCGCAGACATCACAAAACTCCGTTTTCAAAGGTCTAGATTAGCCCTCACAGCCGACTGGCGGCCAGAAAAAGCACAAATAAAGTTACTGTATTACTTCTGTTAACAAGAATTACTTGCAATAATGACCTCCCATTTGTCCTCGGCCGTTCAGGGTCTGGTAGGACGATCACTCATTTTTTCTTCTCAGGTCCGGCCAGCATGACACGTCATACAACCCCCGCTTCGCCAACCAAGCTTCACAGCCCGTCCCGCGCCTGGCGCGCGATTGCTGCGCTGCTGTTCAGCGTACTGCTGGCGCCGACCGCCGCATTCGCCGACGCCACCGCACCCGCCGCTCCGGCAGCCGCCGAGCACAATGCCGCAACGCCCGCCGCCCCCGTCGCAGCGCCAGCCGCTGCCACCCCTGCTGCGCCCGCCGTCGCTGACGACACCGGCGTAGTGCTGGAAGAAGACAACACCCTGGGCATGGCTCACGACCTGTCGCCATGGGGCATGTACCAGAACGCTGACGTGGTGGTGAAAGCCGTGATGATCGGCCTGGCCATCGCCTCGATCATCACTTGGACCATCTGGATCGCCAAGGGCTTCGAGCTGCTGGGCGCCAAGCGTCGTCTGCGTACTGAAATCGTCCATCTGAAAAAGGCCACCACCCTCAAGGAAGCGAGCGAGACCGCGACCAAGAAGGGCACCCTGGCCAACCTGCTGGTGCACGACGCACTTGAAGAAATGCGCCTGTCAGCCAACACCCGCGAAAAAGAAGGCATCAAGGAACGTGTCAGCTTCCGCCTGGAGCGCCTGGTTGCGGCCTGCGGTCGTAACATGAGCAGCGGCACCGGCGTGCTGGCAACCATCGGTTCCACCGCGCCGTTCGTCGGGCTGTTCGGTACCGTATGGGGCATCATGAACAGCTTCATCGGCATCGCCAAAACCCAGACCACCAACCTCGCCGTCGTTGCCCCAGGCATCGCCGAAGCCCTGCTTGCCACGGCCCTGGGCCTGGTTGCCGCGATTCCTGCGGTGGTGATCTACAACGTCTTCGCCCGTTCGATTGCCGGCTACAAGGCCCAGGTATCCGACGCGTCGGCAGAAGTCCTGCTGCTGGTCAGCCGCGACCTCGATCACCAGCCTTCCGAGCGCAGCTCGCAACCGCACATGGTGAAAGTGGGGTAATCGGCCATGGGCCTGCATTTGAATCAAGGCGACGACGAGCTCGTCGAGAACCACGAAATCAACGTCACGCCGTTTATCGACGTGATGCTGGTGCTGCTGATCATCTTCATGGTTGCCGCACCGCTGGCCACCGTGGACATCAAGGTCGACCTGCCAGCGTCCAGCGCCAAGCCTGCGCCGCGCCCGGAGAAGCCGATCTTCCTCAGCGTCAAGGCGGACCAACGCCTGTTCCTGGGTGAAGAAGAAGTCAAAACCGAAAGCCTGGGCCCGGTGCTCGACGCCAAGACCCAGGGCAAGAAAGACACGACGATCTTCTTCCAGGCCGACAAGGGCGTGGACTACGGCGACCTGATGAGCGTGATGGATGCCCTGCGGGCAGCCGGCTACCTCAAGGTAGGCCTGGTCGGACTTGAGACGGCAGCCAAGAAATGATCACGACGCGCCACAAACTGACGCGTTATGGCACCAGCCTCGCCGTCGTGCTGGGCGTGCATGCCGTCGCGATCGCCATCGCGCTCCACTGGTCGGCGCCGCGCACGGTGCAGTTGCCACCGGCCGCCATGGTCATTGACCTGGCGCCGATGCCTGCACCACCGCCACCGGCTCCGCCGAAAGTGGTCACGCCGCCGCAACCGCCTGCTCCGGTAGAAGAGTTGCCTTTGCCGAAACTGGCCGAGGCGCCCAAGCCGACAATCCAGGTGCCCAAGCCGGTCAAGCCCAAGCCCAAACCTCAGCCGCCCAAGCCGGTGGAGAAAAAGATCGAGCCGCCCAAGGAGAAACCCTCCGAGGAGCCGCCGAGCGATGCTCCGCCCACCCCGGCACCCGCGGAAAAATCGGCGCAGCCGGTTCCCGGTCCGTCGCCTCAGCAAATCGCGGCCAAAGCGTCCTGGGAAGGCGCCCTGCTGGCGCACTTGCAGAAATACAAGAAGTACCCGCCAGGCGCTCAGGCGAGTGGCAAGGAAGGCTTGAACCGCCTGAAGTTCATAGTCGATGCCGACGGCAACGTGCTGTCCTACGAACTGGTGGGCCGTTCCGGCAACGCCGACCTGGACCGTGCAACCCTGGACATGATCCGTCGTGCCCAGCCGCTGCCCAAGCCACCGGCGCACATGTTGAAAGGCGGCAGTATCGAGATCGTTGCACCGTTCGTGTACAACATCGAGAAGCGTCGCCGCTGAGTGTGGGAGGGGCTTGCCCCTCCCACCGCTGATTGCGCGCGGCTAAAATCTCAGTTATTTCCCGCTCAATCCCCAGCAAAGTTCTGATAACGTGCGTCTATCGATTGCAGCCGGTATGCTTGGCCCGCAACCTCATGGACGCTCGCTATGACTCTTACAGAATTACGCTACATCGTGACCCTCGCCCAAGAACAACACTTCGGCCACGCGGCGGAGCGTTGCCACGTCAGTCAGCCGACACTGTCGGTGGGCGTGAAAAAGCTTGAAGACGAACTCGGTGTGCTGATTTTCGAGCGCAGCAAAAGCGCCGTGCGCCTCACCCCGGTGGGCGAAGGCATTGTGGCCCAGGCGCAAAAAGTGCTGGAGCAAGCGCAAAGCATTCGCGAGTTGGCCCAGGCCGGCAAGAACCAGCTGACCGCCCCGCTCAAAGTCGGCGCGATCTACACCGTCGGCCCGTACCTGTTCCCGCACCTGATCCCGCAACTGCATCGCGTCGCGCCGCAGATGCCGCTGTATATCGAAGAAAACTTCACCCACGTATTGCGCGACAAACTGCGCAACGGCGAGCTGGACGCGATCATCATCGCCCTGCCGTTCAACGAGGCGGACGTACTCACCCTGCAGCTCTACGACGAGCCCTTCCAGGTGCTGATGCCGGCCTCTCACCCGTGGACGCAAAAAACCACCATCGACGCCGGCCTGCTCAACGACAAGAGCCTGCTGCTGCTCGGCGAAGGCCACTGCTTCCGCGACCAGGTGCTCGAAGCCTGCCCGACCCTCACCAAGGGCAACGACGGCGCCAAGCACACCACCGTGGAATCCAGCTCCCTGGAAACCATCCGTCACATGGTCGCCTCCGGCCTGGGCATCTCGATCCTGCCGTTGTCGGCGGTGGACAGCCATCACTACGCGCCCGGCGTGATCGAAGTTCGCCCACTCACGCCGCCGGTGCCGTTCCGCACTGTGGCGATTGCCTGGCGTGCCAGCTTCCCGCGGCCAAAAGCCATTGAGATCCTCGCCGACTCGATCCGCCTGTGCTCGGTGGCCAAGCCGCCCGCCGCCGCGAGCTGATCCGCCGTATGACTGAGCTGTCGAAGGTGCCGGTGACGGCACTCAAGGGTGTCGGTGAAGCCATGGCCGAGAAGTTGGCCAAGGTCGGCCTGGAAAACCTACAGGACGTGCTGTTCCACCTGCCCCTGCGTTATCAGGACCGCACCCGCGTGGTGCCTATCGGCCAGTTGCGCCCTGGGCAGGATGCGGTGGTCGAAGGCACCGTCAGCGGCGCCGATGTGGTAATGGGCAGGCGCCGCAGCCTAGTGGTGCGCCTGCAGGACGGCACCGGCGGCCTGAGCCTGCGCTTCTACCATTTCAGCAACGCACAAAAGGAAAGCCTCAAGCGCGGCACCCGCGTGCGTTGTTACGGCGAAGCGCGGCCCGGCGCGTCCGGCCTGGAAATCTACCACCCCGAATACCGCGCGATCACCGGCGACGAACCACCGCCGGTAGACACCACCCTCACGCCGATCTACCCGCTCACCGAAGGCCTGACTCAGCAACGCCTGCGCCAGTTGTGCCTGCAGACCCTGACGATGCTCGGCCCGCAAAGCCTGCCCGACTGGCTACCGCTGGAACTGGCCCGCGACTACCAACTGGCGCCGCTGGACGATGCGATTCGCTACCTGCATAACCCACCGGCCGACGCCGATGTCGACGAACTGGCCCTGGGTCATCACTGGGCCCAGCACCGCCTGGCCTTCGAAGAACTGCTGACCCATCAACTGTCGCAACAACGCCTGCGTGAAAGCATGCGTTCCCTGCGCGCCCCAGCGATGCCCAAGGCCACGCGCCTGCCCGCGCAGTACCTGGCCAACCTCGGCTTTGCGCCCACCGGTGCCCAACAGCGTGTAGGCAACGAAATCGCCTATGACCTCAGCCAGCAAGAGCCCATGCTGCGGCTGATCCAGGGCGACGTGGGCGCGGGCAAGACCGTGGTCGCCGCCCTTGCCGCCTTGCAGGCATTGGAAGCCGGTTACCAGGTGGCGTTGATGGCACCTACCGAAATCCTCGCCGAACAGCACTTCATCACCTTCAAGCGCTGGCTCGAGCCATTGGGCCTGGAAGTGGCATGGCTGGCCGGCAAGCTCAAGGGCAAGACCCGCGCAGCCGCACTGGAGCAGATCGCCGGCGGCGCGCCCATGGTGGTGGGCACTCACGCATTGTTCCAGGACGAAGTGCAGTTCAAGAACCTGGCCCTGGTGATCATCGACGAACAACACCGCTTCGGCGTGCAACAGCGCCTGGCCCTGCGCCAAAAAGGCGTGGGCGGGCGCATGAACCCGCACCAGTTGATCATGACCGCCACACCGATCCCGCGCACCCTGGCCATGAGCGCCTACGCTGACCTCGACACCTCGATCCTTGACGAACTGCCGCCCGGCCGTACCCCGGTCAACACCGTGCTGGTCACCGATACTCGGCGTGTGGAAGTGATCGAACGCGTGCGCGGTGCCTGTGCCGAAGGGCGCCAGGCCTATTGGGTGTGTACGCTGATCGAAGAGTCCGAAGAGCTGACCTGCCAGGCCGCCGAGACCACCTTCGAGGACCTCACCAGCGCCCTCGGCGAACTCAAGGTCGGGCTGATTCACGGCCGCATGAAACCTGCGGAAAAAGCCGCCGTGATGGCTGAATTCAAGGCTGGCAACCTGCAACTGCTGGTGGCCACCACGGTCATCGAAGTGGGCGTGGACGTGCCCAACGCCAGCCTGATGATCATCGAGAACCCCGAGCGCCTGGGCCTGGCGCAATTGCACCAACTGCGCGGCCGCGTAGGCCGGGGCAGCGCCGCCAGCCACTGCGTATTGCTGTATCACCCACCGCTGTCGCAGATCGGCCGCCAGCGCCTGGGCATCATGCGCGAGACCAACGACGGTTTTGTCATCGCCGAAAAAGACCTCGAACTGCGCGGACCCGGCGAAATGCTCGGCACCCGCCAGACCGGCCTGCTGCAATTCAAGGTCGCCGACCTGATGCGCGACGCCGACCTGTTGCCTGCCGTGCGCGATGCGGCGCAGGCCCTGCTGGAGCGCTGGCCGGATCACGTCAGCCCGCTGCTGGATCGCTGGCTGCGCCACGGGCAGCAATACGGCCAAGTGTGACGACTGAATCACTTAAGCGACCTACAGGTGTATCAAGCTGGTTATACTTCGGTGACTGTACGAATTTGGATCAGGCCATGTCAGAAGTTGCCCTCGTCACAGCCACAGTGACCGCCCCGCCGGTCATTCGGGCTCTGCTCGCAAAACTCGCCATCCCCTACACGGAAGTCACCGAACATCCGGGCCTGAATCCAGCACGAAAGGTCCAGGCTGTGCTGCTGGAAGATGCGGTGGGCGCACTGATGGTGCTGTTCCCGCAAAACCAGTTGCTCGACCTCAACCGCCTCACCGAACTCACCGGCCGCCGCCTCACCGCCGTGCCGCCGGAGCGCGTCAGGCGCATGCTGGACAAGCATGAGCTGAACCTGCTGCCAGGCCTGCCGGCACTCACCAGCTCGCCGTGCCTGTACGAAGGCAGCCTGCTCAATGAGCCAAGCCTGCTGGTGCACTCGGGCGAAGCCGGCCTGCTGCTGGAAATCGCCAGTGACGCTTTCAAGACCATGCTCACCAAGGCCAGCGCCGCGCAATTCGGCGAGCCGGTGAGCAACATTCGCCCCAACCTCGACCGCCCCAATGATGACCGCGAGGAAATCACCCAGGCGATGCAGGCATTCACCGCCCGCCGTATCCAGCAGCGCCTGGAAGCGACCATCGAGATTCCGCCGCTGGCCGATACCGCGCAAAAGATCATCAAGCTGCGCGTCGATCCGAATGCAACCATCGACGACATTACCGGCGTGGTCGAAACCGACCCGGCCCTGGCCGCCCAAGTGGTGAGCTGGGCGGCGTCGCCGTATTACGCGTCGCCAGGCAAGATCCGCTCGGTGGAAGACGCCATCGTACGGGTACTGGGCTTTGACCTGGTGATCAACCTGGCGCTGGGCCTGGCCCTGGGCAAGACCTTGAGCCTGCCCAAGGACAACCCGCACCAGGCCACGCCGTACTGGCACCAGTCGATCTACACCGCTGCCGTGATCGAAGGCCTGACCCGCGCCATGCCCCGCGCCCAGCGCCCGGAAGCCGGCCTGACTTACCTCGCCGGCCTGCTGCACAACTTCGGCTACCTGCTGCTGGCCCACGTGTTCCCGCCGCACTTCTCGCTGATCTGCCGCCACCTGGAGGTCAACCCGCACCTGTGCCACAGCTATGTCGAGCAACACCTGCTTGGCATCAGCCGCGAACAGATCGGCGCCTGGCTGATGCGCTACTGGGACATGCCGGACGAACTGTCCACCGCCCTGCGCTTTCAGCACGACCCGACTTACGACGGCCAATACGCCGAATACCCGAACCTGGTGTGCCTGGCCGTGCGCCTGTTGCGCAGCCGTGGGATCGGCTCCGGGCCGGATGAAACCATTCCGGACGAGCTGCTTGAGCGCTTGGGTTTGAGCCGGGAAAAGGCTGAGGAAGTGGTCGGCAAGGTGTTGGATGCCGAGGTGCTGTTGCGTGAGCTGGCGTCGCAGTTCAGCCAGGGCTGACGCGCACTCTAAGGATGACGGGGCTTGTTGTGGTGAGCGGGCTTGCCCCGCGCTGGGCCGCGTAGCAGCCCAATACAGCCACCGGGATATTTCAGGCACACCGCAGCGCCTGGTTTTGGGGCCGCTTCGCAGCCCAGCGCGGGGCAAGCCCGCTCACTACAGGGCCAGGTGCTCTGTCAGGCCGACTTCTTTTTCTTCGGCTTCAAATACTTGGTCAACCCCTGGAACCAGATCACCAGCGCCGGGTTGCCCTTGATCTGGATCGATTTGTCCTGAATCCCCGTCATGAACGCCAGTTGCTTGTTTTTCGCCTGCATGGTGGCGAAGCCGTAGGCGGCATCTTTAAAGGCAATGGCAAACGCCGGCGCCGGGTGCACCCCTGAGCGGCTGGTGATGCGCTGGTCTTTGACGATGAAGTGACGGGCAACCTTGCCGTCGAGGGTCTGCAACTGGAACGCCAGGTCTTTGTCACCCAACTGTTGCTGGAAGGCGGGATTGGTGCGGCTGGCTTTGCCCATCATCAGGCCAAGCACCCACAGCAGAAGACGAAATTTCATGCACACGGCCTCGGTGTATTTATTAAGTGGCCGCAGCAGTGTAACGATTTGCAGGCAGAACGCCACCGATCTCGCGCTTTAGGCGCAGATCGGTTGGCGTTTAACGCTTATAGCAACATGTTACTTAAACGTTAGGGCAAGGTACCGGTGCCCAATCGGCCAGGTTTGGATCGCGGCAGGTGCCTTCGATCTGTGCCTTGCCGGCGCTGGCGACCTTTTTGCTTTCATCTTGCTTGGTCTGGGCGGCCTGGAAGGTTTTCTCGGTGGACACCGCTTCGGTCGGTACGGCTGGCAGCGGCGGCTTCTTCGGCGGCTTGGTACCGTTGCCTTTCTTCTTATTGGCCGGCGGCACGACAGGCGTTACATCGGCCTGGGCCACGGTGACCACGTCGGCACGTTGCACACCCACTTGTTGCAGGTCTTTTTCGTAGGCCTGGGTGTAGTTGTTCAGGTCTTCGGCGGCTTTGCCGTTGACCGCAACGATCAGGTCGTTGGATTCCTTCAGGCCCGCGACGATTTCCGCCAGGCGCTTGCGGCCCTCGGTGTCGTTGACCGTCTTGGCTTTGCGATCCGAGACCAGCTTGGTGAACGCGCTCTGGTAGCACTGCTGCGATGCCTTGGCGTACGCGGTGCTGCGGTCGATGTCGGAGACGCTTTTGTTCACGTCGGCGGCATAGGAGGCAATGCGCTGGTTATCATCGGCAATCTGCTTCTGACGCTCGGTGTAGTAACCCGCCGCGCCGCCGGCCAGGGCGCCGCCCGCTGCGCCGATCGCGGCGTTGCGACCGCGCTTTTCCTTGTCGCCGGTCAGGGCGCCCAGCAGGGCACCGCCGGCAGCACCGATGGCCGCGCCGGTCACAACCGACTTGGTCATGTTCGAATCGGTAGCCCGCAGATGCTGCACCGGCTCGTAGCAGTTGGGGTAGTACTCGACCTTGGTGCTGGACGCGACCTTGGAGGCCGGCGACGTGGCGCAACCGGTCAGCACGGTGCTGAAACCGGCTGCGATCAGCAGCAGGTGACGCTTGGAAACCGCCTTACGGGAAAAAAGCATAAGTTGTGTTCTCTTCTAAGTTTGACTTGCCCAGCACGGCCCCTGCCGCCTGAGTCCCTTCCAAGCTCGCTGCAACCAACGGTCAAGACCGCTGACCGCTCGCTGCGAGCAATTCCTTCAAGATCGTCGCCGGGTCGGCCCGCTGTTGCTTGCGGTAGCTGCCGACATGGCGAACGAACAGTGTCGCGCGCGTTACCAGGCTCTTGCCGAGCACAGGCTTGCGATCCAACTCTTCCTTGATTCGTTGTAACTGTGCCTGGATCACCGCATCGGTGTAGCGCGTGCCGGTGGCCAGGTTGTCGATGTAAATCGCCACCGCGCCGTCGAGGGCGCTGCGTCCGTTGTCGATGGCCGTGGCAAACAGCGCCGCACTGGCCTCGTCTTTATTGTCCACCGCCTGCTGACGACTCTTTTGCAGGTTGGTCAGGCGGATGTTGTAGTTGCTAATGGTCTCGGCCACCAATGCGGCCGACTGAATCAGGTTGCCGGCCGCCTCTTCGCGTTGTTGGGCGATCAGCGAGACGTTGCGCTTGAGCTCTTCGTTGACCAGCCCCAGCTCGGCTTGCAGCTTGGGGTCGACGCTGGCGGCGATGATGCTGTCCAGGCGCTTGGTGGGGTCCTGGGCGTCGTCGATGGCGTCGGTCAACGACGCCAGGCGCCCTTCCTTTTGCCACTGCGCGAACAGCTCCTTGTAACGCGAACGCGGCGCCGACAGCGCGCCAATCGCCACGCGAAAACCGGTGGTCTCGTTGCTCTGCTCGGTGCCGTCGGCGGCGAACAGCGGGTATTCGCGGCGCATGCCGGTAAACAGCGTGCCCTCGCCTTCCAGGTAGTTGCCGCCCTTGACCACGAAGCCGCCATAGGTGCCCTGGCGACGCCCGGCGTGTACCAGTTGGAAGGATTCCTGGACCATTTCCGCCGCGTTGCCGATCACATCGAACAGACCGATCGGGTTGGGCAATTTGGTGCCGATGGGCATCAGGCGCGCCGCTTGGCCGGTACCGCCGGCGACCTGGTTGAACACCGCGTAATCGCCCAGCGGGCCATCGCTTTCGCTGCCTTCGACGCGGCGCGGGAACAGCCGCCCTTCCAGATCCTGACGGCTCACCGCCTGGCCACCGCGCGCGGCGAACTCCCATTCCACCTCGGTAGGCAGGCGCACAAACCCCAGGCCGCCGTCTTCGGCCGACGTCCCGCGCCCGCTCACCGGCAGCAACTCACGGTGGTATTTCATCAGCCAGGCGCTGTACACCGCCGAGAAGCGCTCGGCCTCAAAGCGCGACAGCTTCACCTTGGGCAAACGCGCGGCCATGCCGGTGGGCGCCTCGCAGGCCGGAGCCGGTTCGCCGCTGGCCAGCGACTGCGCCTGGGCCATCACCTGAGCGTACTGGCGCGCGGTCACTTCGTACTTGCCGATGAAATACAACATAGGCTTGAGCGGGGTCTTGGCGTCGGTCTTCGGCATCAGCGGCGCGATGACCTTGCTCCAGTCCTGCGGCAAGTCCTTGAGGGTGAATTGGCCGTTGATGAAGTCGCGGCGATAGCCGGAAATAAACGACTGCTGGTAGCCCGCCTCGCCTTCGGCAAAGGGATAGCCGAGGCTGATCTCACGGTCATCGAGGGTGCCCTGGGCCAATACGTAGGCGTAGCGGAACACCATATTGCCGTCGCACGGCAGCGGCAGGCTGACGTCGTCCGGCAACGGCTTGGGGTTGTCCAGCTTATCGCTCGCTTCATCGGCCCAGGCCAACGAGGCCAGGCTCAGCGCCACACAGGCGCCCAGTAACTTATACATCCCTGATTCCTTCAGAAGCCTGGATACGCGCCACTCGCCAACCACCACAGGCCGCCGCCACGGCACTGACGCCGAGGACTGCAACCAGGGCCAGGCCGTAGTGATGCGCCAGCAGGTGGCTGGCGTGCTCGCCGGGCACCTGCACAAATAGTTTATTCAAAGCTGCTTCGGCCAGGCCATACAACCCGCCGCTGAGCACGGCGGCCAACCCTGCGCTGTACAGGGCCTGCAGCACCACAAACAACAATAGCGCGCCGGTGGAAAATCCCAACAGGCGCAGCACTGATAATTCTCGACGCTTGCGCGCCACGGCGGCCAGGGCTCCGGCGAAGATCGCCGCGAACGCTCCCGCCAACGCCAACCCGGCGATGATCCAAAATACGATCGACAGGTTGCGGCTTAACGACTGCACCTGAGCGATGGTGTTCGCCTGGGTCGCTACCAACAGGTTTTGCCCGGCAAAAAACACACGCAGCGTTTCTACATCGGTAAGGTTACGCGCGTACAGGCGGAACGCCGGATACACCCGCTGCTCGCCTACCGCCACCTCATCACCCAGCCATCCCAGCGCCGGTACGGCGCGACCATCGCGGTAATCTTCCGCCGCCTCCAGCAGGCCGAGGCCTGCGAACAGACCGTCCCGGGCAAAGGCTTCCAGCGGCAGGATCGCAACCACGCGTACTCGCGTACGCTGCTCTTCGACACGGCCCGACACCTGACGGGCAAACCGCGCGTCCAACACATCCCCAGGCCGCGCCGCCAACTTCTCGGCCGCGGTGTGGCTCAGCACGATCTGATCCAACCCCTTGGGCATCGGCAGGCCGCTCAACAACGGATCGCCCGGCGCCGTCGGCAGCATCTCCAGGGCCAATGTACCGACCTGCGCCGTCGCCGCGATCTGCCGCGTACGCGGTATGGCGAACGCGACATCAGGGCGCCGGCCCAGTTGCTCGATCAATGCGCTGCTGAATCGACCACCGCCCAACGGAATAATTTCACGGGTGGCCGGATCGGTCTCCAAACGTTCGGTCAAACTGCTAACCAGTCCAAATTTCAGGCCGAATAACACCAGCAACGGCGCGATCACCGCCACCAGCGCCAGCACCGAACAGGCCGACAGCCACGCATCGTTGCGGTAATCCTGCCAGGCCAACGACGCCACCAAGGGGATACGCATCAGCACGCCTCCCCAAGGGTTGCGGTAACGCCGCCGTCGGCATCGCGGCGACAACTGATGCGCCGCACCTGCAAGCCACTGGCGCGGGCCAGGGGTTCGTCATGGGTGGCGATCACGCAGGCGGCGCGGTATTCGCGGGCCTGGGCCAACAGTGCATGCATCACACGTTCGGCATTCAGCGGGTCGAGGGACGCGGTGGGCTCATCCGCCAGCACCAGTTGCGGTGCGTGGGCCAGGGCACGCGCGCAGCTCACGCGCTGGCGTTGCCCCACCGACAGTGCCGAGGGTTTCTTGGCCAACTGGTCGCTGATTTCCAGCTGTTCGGCCAGACGCGTCACGCTGCCATCGTCCTTCAAGCCCAGCAGTTGGCGGGACAAAGCGATATTGCCGCGCACATCGAGAAACCCCAGCAGCCCGCCGGTTTGCAGGACATAGCCCAGGTGTTGGCGGCGCAATGCGGCGAGTACGGACTGCTGATCGGCGCGCCACAAGCCAGCGATGTCCTGCCGATTGAATTCAAAGCCGCCCACCTGATCCGGCGCCAGCACCAGCGCGAGCAAATCCAGCAAGGTGCTTTTGCCGCAACCGCTGGGCCCGACAATCGCTACTTGCTCGCCCGCGCGCAGCGTCAGCGCCGGGATCACCAGGCTATAACGCTGGCTACCGACGCCCCGGCTCTTGTGCACCGCGCTCAGGTTCAGCATTACGGCAGCGTCGACAACGGCACGCGGTACAACGCATCGCCCGGCTCGGCATCGCCGAAACGGACCCAATTGGCCAAGTCATTGTGGAAGGTTTCGTAGAGGCGGATTTTCGAATCCAGCTCGTCGATAAAGTCTTCCTGCTCGGCCACGCTCAACGACAACCACAAATCCTGGGTCATGTTCAGCGACTTGCTGCGGTACGGCAGGCCTTCCAGGTATTCACCAAGGATGCCGCCGTCGGCCAGATTGCCGCCCTTGCGCAAGGCTTGCGGGTCGCGGCTCATGTAGGCCGAGGCGCTGGCAATTTCCTGGAAGAAATCCTTGGGTGAGGTCTGGGTCTTGCGCGCCGCGTCGACGATCAGCTTCAGCGACTGCTGCAAATCGTTGAGCTGCAACTTGGTCAGCATCACGCACACCTGGAACGCCGGCAGTGCCGGGTTGGTCAGGTCGCGGTCGGCGGTCCAGGCGCTGACCAATTGCGGCGCCTGGCTCGCGCTCTTGCGGCCGAGGAAATCCATGTGCATCGCATAACCGACTGCCGCGGACTTGTCCGCCAGGCTTGGCGCGGCGCTCAGCAACGGCACCGGTTGCGGCGTATCGCTGCGCACCTGATGCACCAGGTTGGCGAAGACCGTGCCGATCTCGTCGACACGCTCGCCCAACTTGCGCACATCGCCACCGGGCACCGGTGTGTACAGGTCGCCGATCCGCGGGTTGGCGTCGGCGGTGAGCACGCGGTACTGGGTCTCGGCGCCGGCGTGGGTTTTCTTGCCGGCGTCGGTGCGCAGGTGCAGGGCGTAGATCTTGATCTGCTTGCCCAGCGCGGCCTGGCGCACTTCGGCCTCGTTCATCTGGGTGGTGGCAAACGGGTCGTTCTTGCGCAGCGCACCGGCGTCGGTGACCAGCAGGATGATGCGTCCGCCATAGCCGGACCAGTCCATGCCGTTCACTGCCTGCATCACCCCGGCAAACGCGTCTTCGTTGAACGAATGGCTGGACACGCTGGAAGCTTTGACCTGCCGCGCCATGTCGAGGAAGCGTTGCGGGTCGCGGCCTTGATCCAGGGTGATCAGGGTCTTGGCCACGTATTCCAGGCCGGGGGTTTTCTTGATGCTGTTGCGAAAGCCGACCATGCCGAAGCTGACGCTGTCCAACTCGCCGCGCTCGGCGATGCGGGTTTGCAGTTCGTGCACCACGTCGCGAATCTGATCGATGTAGGGCTGCATCGACACCGTGGTGTCCACCACCAGCACCACGGCGGTGCGGAAGGCGTCGGCGTTCGCATTGATCACTGGCGTGGCCGGCTTGGCCACCGCGTTGCTGCCGGGGTCGATGGAGGCGACATTGAGCAACTGCACCGGCTGGCCGTTCTCGTCGAAGCTCTCTTTGGAATCGAAGATCGGCAACAGGTAGAACTGGTTCTGCGGCACCGCGCTGGCAGCCGGTTCCAGGGCCAGGACCTGGCCGTTGTCGTCGCTGTTCTTCTGCGCCTTGGCCAGCACACCTTTGGCGGCGGCGGGGTCGGCCAGCAGCTTTTCCACTTCCCCCGGTTGGCGCAGGAACATCACCGGCGCACGCCCCGAGCGCTCGGTGAACTTGAGCACCAGGCTCTGCTTCCAATCGCTGACCTGAGCGGCCGGCAACCAACCGTCGCTGCGCCCATCGGTGGCGGCGCCGACGCGCACCCAAGGCTGGCCGTTGGCGTCTTTGCGCTGGTACACGTAGAGCACGGAGAACGCCGGCAGGGCTTTGCCGGGTGCGCTGCCTGCATCAGTGGAAAGCTTGGCGCCGGGCTTGCTCAGCACCCGCTGGAACAAGGTCTTTTTACCGGCCATCAACAGCGGGCGCTGGCCGTCATCCACTTCAACCACCGCCGCAGGGAGCACGGCTGAAGTGGCTGGCGGCGTGGCCGCAGGTGTGGCTGCCGGAACAGCGGCCGCAGGCGGTTTCGCCGGTTCGTCGCTGCCGCTCATCCACCAGTAACTCGCGCCGCCAATCGCCAGGGCCACCGCCACGGCCACCGCCGCCAGCGCCAACACCGGCCCACGCCGCTGTTCGGACACAGGCTTGTGCTGCGTCGGGGTCACCACCGGTTGGCGCACAGGCTGCGGCTGGGGTTTCGCGGTGGGGATCTCGATGGACTCCGGCGTGATCCCCGCCAAATCAAAATTCATCGGAATAGGCAGCGGCCGCACCAACGTGGCTTCCGGCGATTCTGCCGGCAGTTGCTCCAGCGCCAGCAGCAACGCCGCCGCATCCGGGAACCGTTCGGCCGGGTCCTTGGCCAGCAGCTTGCGCAACACGCCCTGATAACGGCCGTGGTGCACCGGCAATTCCGGCAACGGCTCGGTCAGGTGCGCCAGTGCGGTGGACAGCGCATCGGTGCCGCTGTACGGCAGCTTGCCGACGAGGATTTCATACAGCACCACGCCCAGCGCATACAGGTCGGCGCGACCATCGATCTCCTGGCCCCGCGCCTGTTCCGGGCTCATGTAGCTCGGCGTGCCCACGGCGAAACCGGCCTGGGTGAACTGGGTGCGGTCATCCAGCGACTTGGCGATGCCGAAGTCGGACAACACCGCCGTGCCGTCGGCGCGAAACAGAATGTTCGCCGGCTTGACGTCGCGGTGCACCAGGCCCTGGGCATGGGCGTACCCCAGCGCCGAGGCAATCTGGCGAATCAAGGTCACGCCCTGCTCCGGCGTCATGCCGGCGGCGATACGCTCCTTGAGCGTGCCGTTGGGCAGGTATTCCATGGCCATGTAATACAGCTCACCGACATTGCCGATGTCATGGATGGTCACCGTGTGCGGGTGCGACAGGCGCGCCAGGGTCTTGCCCTCGCGCAAAAAGCGCTCGCAGAACGTCGGGTCGGCCGCCAGTGCCGCCGCCATCACCTTCAACGCCACCTTGCGTTCCAGCGAGCGCTGGGTCGCCAGGTACACGCTGGCCATCGCGCCTTCGCCGATCTCGCCTTCGATGTCGTAGCCCGGAATCACAATGTTCATGCCGATACCTTCACAACGATGGCGGTGATGTTGTCCGGTGCGCCGCGATTGAGCCCCAGGTGCACCAGGCTGCGCACAATTTCATCCGGCGCATCGTGGCTGAGCACTTCGCGGATTTCGTGGTCTTCAACGGTCTTGTTCAGGCCATCGCTGCACAACAGGTAGCTGTCGCCGGGGGCGATCAACAGGTCGAGCACCGCCACCTCCAGCTGCGCTTCCACACCCACGGCGCGGGTGACGATATTGGCGCGCGGATGTGTGCGGGCGTCGGCCTCGCTGAGCAGACCGCTGTCTTGCAGGTCCTGCACGTAGCTGTGGTCGCGGGAGATGCCGTCCAGCACGCCGTCGCGCAGGCGATACAGGCGACTGTCACCGGCCCACAAACACACGCCGCGCAAGCCACGGGCGGCCAGCGCCACCACGGTGCTGCCCATCATGGTCACGCCACGGTTGGCGGTTTCTTCGCGCACGGCGGCGTTGATGCGGATCAGGTCGTTGCGCAAGGCCGCCGAGTATTCGTCGAGGGAGCGGCCTGTCGGCACATTACGCAGGCTGTCAACGATCAGGCTGCTGACATAATCCCCCGCCGCGTGCCCGCCCATGCCGTCGGCCACCACCCACAGGCGGTTCTCCGGCAAGTCCAGACAGGCGTCTTCGTTAACCTGGCGCACCATGCCAACATGGCTTTTGCTTGCGGATTTGTACGTCGCCCCCATCTACACCACACCTTCTTGTCCGAGCAAAAACTGCGCAAAATCGTCGGCGGCAGGCAAGCCCTGACACCGCAATAAACCAGGGGAAATCCGTTGCGAGCCACGTCCCCACCAGAGGCTGGCGCCTGCGCAAGCCTGTTCGGCGAGCGCGGCCAGGCGCCCGTGGGGCTCGGTGGCGGCCACGCGTTGCAGGCCGGCGAAACGACTGTCGACCGCACGCCGTTCAGTCGCCGGCGGGCCGAGGCTATCGAGGCCGTCGTTGAAACCTTCAAACGTCGCGCCGGCGTCCAAGGTGCTGAGCAGCAACTCTTCAGCCTGCTCGAACCAGGCGTCCGACCCGCCCACCAGCGAAGCAGGGTTGGTGTCGTGATCGAGCAGGGCCACCACCGCCAGCGGAAAGTAGCGCCCCACCCGGTCGATGCTCGGCATCACCACGCCCGTCGCCGCATCCGGCCCGCACACGCCCGGCGCCAGGACAAAGCGCCACAACGGGCTGACCAGGTACACATTGAGCCAATCACCGCCCAGGCGGTTCTGGCTGGCGAGCAACCCCGCAGCCAGCCAACTGTCCCACGGGCCGATAAAACTCTGCGGCAAGGCGCGGCTGACAAAATCCCCGCGGCTGGCCAATTTGCCGTAGAAACCCAGGCTCGTCATAGCCGCTCCGGCAGGCTGAAGCCACTGAGCACGCGGCTCTTGAACGGGTTGAAGGCGCTGTTGGCGCGCAACTCGTAGGCGATGCTCGCGCCATCGACCCGCAGACGCAGGTTGAAACGGTCCGGTGAGTTGCCGGCGGTAAGGTCCGATTGCTCCAACAGACGGAACCACGCCCACGGGCCATCGAGGGTCACGCCGGAACGGCCACTGGCCGACGGCGGCATGATGGAGATACGCACCACGCCAATGCTGCCGGGGTTCGGCCATTGCATGGCTACCGGACGGCTCGGGCCGTGGTCGTAGCTCAATTGCTGGCCGTCGAGGTCGAGCAGGAACTGAGTGATGGTCGGGTCCATCGACACCGGCTTGAGCTCGAAACGCACGATAGGCTGGGTGCCACCCGATCTGAAGAACGCGTCACGAATGGTCGCGGCACGCTGGAAGGTTTGCAGCACACCCGGTGCAATTCCCAATTTCTGCGCCGCGCCCGGCTGCCAGCGCCAGGTCGGCGCGGAGGTGTCCACATAGGGTTGCAGGTATTTGCGGAAGTAGTTGTCCATCACCCCGCCCACGCCGAAGAACTGACCGAAGTCATCCAGGGTGGCATCGCGGGCGCTGCCCGGCGACATCGGGTAACGCCCGGCCAGGGACTGGCGGTACACGTTGACCACTTCGCTGACCCATGCCGCGTTCAGTTGGTTACGCACCCCGCCCATCATGCTGTTGGTGGTGGAGTTGACTACCGACTTGACCATGCCCTGCACCAGCGGCGGCTGGCGCTCGGCATTCAGGCTGACCCGCGTCGCAGCGGCCGCCGCCTGGTTCTTGGCTTCGCCGAGCAAGGCGTCGCCGCTGGCGCCGACCATGGCGCTGACCTGCACATACAGGGCATTCATGTCCGAGAGCAGACCGTCGATGGCCGCCGGCTCGCCTTCGTTTTTGCTGACGATGCCGTTGAGTTCGGCGAAGTGCGCGGTCACCGGATCATCCGCCGCCTGCGGCGCATTGGTGTTCGGTTGTTCCTGGCCGAGCAGGCTACCGAGGCGCTCCTTGAGCTTGTCGACGCCGCCTTCCACCGGGACGCCTTTGGCCGCCAGTTGGCGCTCTTCGGCTTGCAGGTCGGTTTCCTTGGCCACCGCCACCAGCAGCTTTTTCAGCGGCGAGGTCGGCCCGGAAATCACCCGCAGCACATCGGCCGCCTGGGCCACGCTGGTGATCGGCACAAAGTCGATGTCGGCGAGCAACGCATCCCACTGGCGCTGGTAGTCCTGGAAGTACAGGCGACGCACATCGGCGGCCAGGCTCACCACGTTCTGTTGGTCGGCCTGTTCATGGCCAAGCACCCATTGCTCTTCGGCGAGGGTGCCGGTCTGGTTCAGGCTGCTCAGCAGGAACGCCTGGCGATAACCCTTGGCGGTAAAAAACCCGCTCAATGGCTCGCCCAACGGCTTGCCGCTCTTGCGGCTGAACACCAACGCGGCGTCGCGACCCGCGGCTTCGTTGATACGAAAGTCCGGAATGCCTTCCGGCAGTTTCTGGCGTTTGACCCGGTCGTAGACACGCTGGGCCACCGGCAGTTGTTGCAGTTGGCGGCGCAGGTCGTCGATCAGGCGCGGGTCAAGGCGCGCACTCGGTGGGTGGCGCTCGAACAACGCCTGCAAGTGCCCGGTCAATGCCTGGCGCTGATCGGCCGGCAAGTCGCGCGGCAGGTTGCGGTCCCAGTCGAGGGCGATCCAGGCTTTGATGAAGTCCGGGTCGTAATGCTCGCTGTCGGCCAGCATCAGGTAGGCCTTGAGACCTTCGTAGAGGAAGTCCGAGTTGCCGCCGCCATGCAATTGTTCTTCGATGCGCGTCACCAGGCGTGGCGCAAACACAGCGATCAGCAGCTTGCGGTAGACGCTGGCGGACTCGGCTTCGAGCATGTCGCCCTGATACAGGCCCAGGCCTTCGGACCAGCTCGGCGAATCGCCCGCCAGGTTCTTCACCGCGTTGAGCAACGGCAGCACCGCGAGGACTTCGCGCTGTGCCGGGCTCAGGTTCTGCACGGTCTGGCCCAGCGGCGCGACCTTTTGGTCGACCTGGGCGATATACGCCTGGTTGGCGCGATAACTCACCCACCACAGGCCGCTGACCACGACCACCAGGGCGACGGTAGCCGCAAGGACACCGCGTGCAATCCATTTGCGCCGCCGCTCGACCTTCGGGTTGACGCCCACCAGCCCGCGCTCGGCAAATGCCACGGCGGTAAAGAGTTTTTCGATGAAATAACTGCGTCCGGTGCCGCTCTGGCGCGCCAGGTGCTGGCGGTCCAGGTTCATGCTCTGGGCCATGGCGCCGATCAGGCGATCGATCGGGCTGCCTTCCTGAGTGCCGCTGGTGAAATACACACCGCGCAGCAACACACGCTCTTCAAAGGCGTTGGGTTTGAACACGCCTTCGAGGAAGCTTTGCAGACAGTCCTTCAATGCGCCGAACTGCTGTGGGAAGCCGTAGATCAGGTCGCGTCGCGCCGGATCGCGTTCCTGTTGCAGGCGCTCCACCAGGCGTTCGTTGAGGCGCTGTTCGAGGCCGGCGAACTCGCTTTGCAGATGGGCCAGCGGGCTGTCGCTGTTTTTACCGTCGTCCAGGGCAAAGGTCATGCCCCACACCTGGGCACGGTCTTCCTTGCTCAGGTTGTCGAAGAACTCCATGAAGCCCGGCACCAGGTCGAGCTTGGTCAGCATCAGGTAGATCGGGAAACGCACGCCCAGTTGGGTGTACAGCTCCTGGATACGCAGGCGAATCGCAGCGGCGTGGGCGGCGCGCTCGGCGTCGGTGCCGAGCAGCAGGTCCGACAGGCTGATCGCAATGAATGCCCCGTCGATCGGGCGGCGCGAGCGCTGCTTTTTCAGCAGGTCGAGGAAGCCCAGCCACGCGGCTTTATCCACCGTGGAGTTGCTGTCTTGGGTGGTATAGCGGCCAGCGGTGTCGAGCAAGACGGCCTGATCGGTAAACCACCAATCGCAGTTGCGCGTACCGCCGACGCCGCGCACCGCACCGGCCCCCAACTGCGCGGCCAGCGGGAAGTGCAGGCCGGAATTGACCAGCGCGGTGGTCTTGCCCGAACCCGGCGGGCCGATGATCACGTACCACGGCAGCTCGTAGAGGTTGCGCCGCTCATCGCCACCGAGCTTGGCTTTTTTCAACAGCGCGAGGGCTTCGTCCATGCGCTGGCGCAGGGTCGACAACTCTTCGGCGGTGGCCACGCTGTTGGGGTCGGCCGGGGTTTCAGCGGCAAGGCTGCGCATCACTTCGGCGGCCTGGCGGCGCGCCTGGATGATGCGGAACACGCGGTAAGCGATCCACACCCCGAACATCAGGATGATCAGCGCCCAACGGCGCCCTTGTGGCACCAGCACGTCGAGCAGCGGCCCGACAAACCAGATGATCAGGCTCAGGGCGATCAGGCCCAGCACCGGGATCACCCAGCGAATCATGAAACTGAAAAACGCCTTCACTCGACGCCCTCCGCCAATACGGTGATTTCAACCCGACGATTGCGGGCGCGGCCTTCGGCTGTGCTGTTGGTGGCCAGCGGCTCGGTGTCGCTGCGGCCCTCGGCACTGAAACGGTCGGCTTGGCCGGTCTTGGCCGCAAGGATTTCCAGCACCGACTTGGCCCGCGCCTCGGACAACGCCCAGTTGGACGGGAAGCGCAACGTGGCAATCGGGCGGTTATCGCTGTGGCCGGTGACGCGCACCTGGCCCTTGACCTTGCGGATGGCGTCGGCGATGCGCAGCATCAGCGGCTGGTAGTCATCGACAATGCTGGCGCTGGCGGACGCGAACAGCTCATCGCCACGAATGGTCACCACGGAGCGGTCGACCTTGTCTTCCACCGCGACGCGCCCGGCCTTGATCTCTTCGGCCAGGAAGCCCGCCAGACGCGGCCGCTCGATGACTTTGGGCTGCGCCACCGGACGGTCGATGGCCTGCACCGGGATCTCGCCCAGGGCATGGATATTCTTGAACACCGGTTCCGCCTGCGCCGCCAGCAGCATGCGCAAGGCGAACAGCAACGCCAGCAGCAACGCCAGGCCGATGGCCACGGCGATCCACGGCGGCATGAATTGCGCCAGGCGGTCGCGCGCCACGGTCACGCCGCGCCAGTGCGGCGACAGCTCGCGCTCGTGATCGCCACGGGCACTGCGAATTGCAGCGGCCGTGCGCTCGCGCAGGGCCTCCAGCTGGCTGCGACCGTCGTTCATTACGCGGTAGCGGCCTTCGAAACCCAGGCACATGCACAGGTACAACAACTCCAGCAGGTACAGGCGTTCCCGTGGGCTTTGCAGGCAGTGATCGAGCAGCTGGAAGACTTTCTCGCCGCCCCAGGCTTCGTTGTGCACGGTGATCAGCAGGCTCTGCTTGCCCCACTCGCTGGTGCTGCCCCATGGCGTGCTCAACACCGCTTCATCGAGGGCGGTGCACAGCGCGTAACGCGCCAGCAGCACTTCGTTGCGCGCCACGCCGGCGGCCTCGGCACGCTCTTCGAACTGGCGCAGGTACGCCAGCAATTGCGCGCGCAGGCTCGCCGGCGCCGGGTGGGCAATGGTGTTGCGCAGGCGCGTCAGCAAGGCCAACAGCGGGCCGGCGGCGCTTTCCAGCGGGTTGAGGCCCTGGCTCTTGCCGGTGAGCATCGGCGCGGCCGGCATCGACAAGGGCGCGGGTTCGGCGCGCGCAGGCTCCGGCGCACGGCCCCCCGGGCGCGGCATGAACTGGGTGCGGTCGTCATCATTGGGATGCATCGCGGATTATCCTCGGATCGCCCAGAAGGCCAGGTTCAAACCCGGGAACTGCCCGGCGATATGGAAGGCAAAACCGCCGGAATTACTCAACTGTTGCCAGTGTTCGCTGCCCCGGTCCAGCTCGTAATAAGTGCTGCCCGCGTGGTAAGGCAATTGGCGCGGCGCCACTGGCAACGGCACCAGGCCGATGCCCGGCAGTTGCAGGTTGACCATGTCGCGGATGTGCTCCACCGCGCCGACCTTGCTCTGCTGGCCGAAGCGCCCGCGCAGGGTTTCGCCGGGCACATCGGCACGCACCACCAGGATGAAACTGGCGTTGTCGAGCAGGGTCTTGTCCGCCAGCATCGCCACGTGGATGCCGTAGGCTTTCTCGACGATGGGGATTGGCGTGGCCTTGCTGTCGATCAGCATCGACAGCGCTTCACGCAACGCCGCCATCACCGGGGCGAAGCTCAGCGCCAGGTCGTCGTGCTGGTACTGCGGGTATTCCTGGGGGCGGCGGCCCGACGTGGAAAAGGTCGAGAACTCACCGGCCAGGCTCACCAGTTCGCTGAAGAAACGCTCCGGGTGCAGCGGGCTCAACTGGCTGAAATGCTGGATCAGTGGCTGGGCGCGGTTGACCAGTTGCAGCAACATGAAGTCGGCGATCTCCGACGCGCCACCGGCACCCGAGGCGACGACACGACCGGCCAAGGCTTCGCCGCGCTGGTGCAACAGGCCCAGCAACTCGCTGCGAAACGCGGTCAGCGGTTTGCTCGCGGCCACGTCCAATACTGGCGGGATGTAGCTGTCGTCGAGCACCAGGGCGCGGTCGGCGCGTTTTTCCTTGATACGCACCAGGCCCACGGCGGCGTAGTCGCTGATGCCATCCTGCGCGGTCAACAGGCGTAACGCCCGCGAACCCACGGCCACCGGCGCGCGGTTTTCGAACGGTGCGTTGTCGTCGCGCACTTCGCGTACCTGGCTCACGTAGCGCGCGGCTTCCAGCGCCTGGCCTTCGTCCACCGTGTCACGCGCACCCGCGCGCTTGAGCGGCAGGGCCAGGTACACCAGGCCGTCACGCAGGTTGTCGTCGATATTCAACGGACTCGGCGCCAGGTCGTCCTGGGGGATATTGAACGGCGTGCCATCGGGCAACAGGCCTCGGGCCGAGACGATGGCCAGTTTGCCCTGGGCCAGCAGGCCCTGGTCGATCAGCAACTCGGAAAAGCCCCAGGCGCCCGCGGACAACGGGCGGCTGCGGGCGTCGATCAGGTTTTCCAGGTAACGGTCATGCTGCTGGAAGTGCTGCGTTCCGATGAACATGCCTTCCGACCAGACCACGCGATTGTTCCAGGACATGGGGGCTCCGATTGCTTGTTATTGGGCAGGGCTGGATGGGGGAACCACGACGTCGGCGCGCACGGCACGCACATCGAGGCTGATCTGGTATTCGGTGTATTGGCGCGCCGGCACGTTGATCACCGTGCGCCATTGCGCACGGTCCAACTCGCGATACCCCACCAGCAAGCCGATCTGGCGCGTGGACGGGTCAAGGTCGCGCTGGATGCTCAACTGTTGGCCGGGCTGCACCATCACTTCATCCTGGTCCAGCAGGTCCAGGCCGAGGGTGGATTGCGCACGGTCGGCCAGGGCGAAGTAATCGGAGCGTGCAAAGGTGGCGGCGTTTTTCAGTTCGAAAATGCGCACCCGCACCGGGGCTGGCTGGCCGTTGGCGCCGGGGTTAAGCCCGGCAATGGCGTGGAAATGCAGCTCGACGGCCGCGGTATCCACGTCTGCCTCGACGGCGGCTTCGGGTTTGACGGCATCCTTGGCGCACGCCGTCAGCAGAAGCGATGTGGCAACTGCGAGTAAAAACCTGGGAATCATCCTGCGTCCTCAATGACGTACTTAGCTATCCGTTGAATCCTTTGCGACGCCGTGTTCAGCGACGCTGTCGTGCGCTGTGTTCTTCGTAGGCCCGGCTGAATTCGCGGCCGAACAGGTCCTGGAAGTCTTCCTGGGCCTCGCGGGAAATATTGCTGTAGAGCTCGGTGAACTGCTGCCAGTACTGGGCCTGGCGCGAACCGTTGAACAGACTCGACAACCCGCCCGGCTTGCCCATGCGCTCTTCCAACTGTGCCGGTTCAAAACGCTTGAGCAGGTGTTTGATCGCCGCTTCCACGCCCGCCATCACCGCCAGTTGGTGGGCGCGCAGGTCATCGAAACTGTCGCGTACCGCGATGTCCGGCGCCATAAATGCCTGGTTGCCGTGGCGCAGGAGCAGCAATAACGCTTCATCGGCATTCGGTGCGAATTTCAATGGGTTGTTTTCGGCGGGCTGGATCATCGTCTGCTGCATGCGGAATTCGCCCTTGAGGCTGGCGCGGGCACGCAATACGTCGATCAGGCCTTCGACCATCAACCGGTAGCTGCGACCGATGTTTTCCATCTGCGCTTGCGCCTGGGCCTTGTCCAGGCGCAATTGGTCCAGGCCGGCGCCGCGCAGGAAGGCTTGCAGAAGATCGGGTTGCTGGCTGTCATCGGCCACGGGGAGCACAGGCTCGACCACAGGTGGCGGTGGGACGACTGCCGCAGGTGGCGGCGGGACGATCGCCGCGGGTGGCGGCGGCGGTGGCGCGCTGACCACTGGCGCCGGGGCGTCGCCGAACAGGTCCCAGTCCTCGGGAATCACCGAACCCGAGACCACCGGCGCTTCAACCACCGGCACAGCCACTGGCGTCGGCGGACGGAAGTCGTGCTGTTCGGACGGCACATGATCCGGCACGGTCGGCGGCGGCACGGCGGTGGGGCTGAGGAAGTCGAACAGGTCCGGCAGGGTGTCCATCGAGGAGGCGCCGTGGAACTGCGGCGCAATCACCGGCGTCGGCATCGACGGGCTGGCCACGGCACCCATCAGCGCTTCAAAGCTGTTCGGCGAATCACCGGCAAACGGTTGGCTATCAATGGCTTGCACGTTGAAGTCGATACGCGCCTGGATTTCGTAGTCGCCGATGCGGATCAACTCGCCATCCTGCAGCGGCTCGCTGTTGCCCCGGCGCATACGCAGACCGGCCTTGACCAATTCCACACCGTTCGTGCTGTTATCGGTTAAATAATAACGACCGTCTTTGTACTGGATAACGCAATGTTGTGAAGACACCAGCCGCTCAGGATCAGGCAATACCCAGTCATTCTCCGAACTGCGGCCAATAGCCATCGAGCCCTGGTGCATGGACTTTTCGGCGCATTGCCCTGGGGTGATCTTGTGATAACTAGTGATAGTCAAACACAGCGACATCTTGCCTCCTTGCTGATACTTCGCGCGCGGTCGATTCCCGGGGCAGCGGTTCCCGAGAAATCCCCATCAGGTCGTGCAAGCGACCGTTCACAACCTGCCAAGCCAGCATGATCGCTGATCTTAACTGGGCTCCATGACAAAAATCCTGTCAGGGTGTGCCGTTCGACCCACCAGTCGCGCAGGTTGTTAATCACCGCACATCTGTCACAGAGGGCGAATAGCTTACCTTGACAAGGCATAAGTACTACACCAAAAATGCACAACTTCTTGAATACCAATGATGGCACATTAATAGCAATGTGCTTATATGACCAAGAAACCATGCAAAGTTCATTTGGCAACTAATGCATGAATTGCCCGGCATCTAACGGGCTGATAGGGAGATCGATTTCAGTGGATGTGCCGTTGCTGCTCACCGCCGTTTCCGCGAGCTCGCCCTGTGGCGAAGACATGGAGTATGACGCGGATTTTCTCCAGCTTGAGCGTGATGCCAAGGGCCAACCCGAGCGCAGCATGGGCGACTCCATCCTGCCCGCTGAACCGCCGGAGTGGCGCAGCATCCAGCAGCAAAGCCTCGACTTGCTGCAGCGCAGCAAAGACCTGCGCATCACCCATTTCCTGCTGCAAAGCTCCCTCGCCCTCCAGGGTGTGGCCGGGCTGGCCGAAGTCCTTACGCTGATCGATGCGCTGCTGCGCGAATACTGGGCCGAGTTGCACCCGCGCCTGGATGCCGACGACGACAACGACCCTACCGTGCGCATCAACGCCCTGGCCGGCTTGACCAGCGACGCGACCATTCGCCTGCTGCGCGAAAGTATCCTCACGCGCTCACGCACCTTCGGCCCGGTAAGCCTGCGCGCCGCGCTGAATGCCAGCGGCCTGATGAGTTTCCCGGACGAACAACTGGGCACGCAGCAGTTGAATGCCGCGTTCCTCGACAGCGATCCCGAACAGCTGCAAGCCACCCGCGACGCGTTGAGCGCCGCGCGTTCGGCCTGTGAAGCCATCGAACAACAGGTCAACGATCAGGTCGGTTCGGCCCAGGGCGTGGACCTGAGCCTGTTGAAGCAACCGCTCAAGCAGGCCCTGCAAATCCTCAATCAAGCGGTGCCAGGCACCGACAGCAGCAGCGAACCCGAGGCCGTCAGTGACGACAATGCCCCCTCGGTCGACTTCGCCGCCGCCCCCGCCGCACCACGCCCGGCCGGTGATATCGCCAGCCGCGATGACGTGTTGCGCAGCCTCGACAAGATTCTTGCGTATTACACCCGGCACGAGCCTTCGAGCCCGCTGCCGGTGCTGTTGAACCGTGCGAAAAATCTGGTGCACGCCGATTTTGCGGCGATCGTGCGCAATCTGATTCCCGATGGCATGTCCCAATTTGAAAACCTGCGTGGCCCGGACGGCGACTAAGTCGCCAGGCTTTGCAGTAACAACACCGTCGCTCAAGCGACCAGGAGCAGCAACGTGGCGAAGCAAAGTTCTCAGAAATTCATCGCGCGCAACCGCGCGCCTCGAGTGCAGATCGAGTACGACGTCGAGCTTTACGGCGCCGAGAAAAAGGTCCAGCTGCCCTTCGTGATGGGTGTAATGGCCGACCTCGCCGGCAAGCCTGTCGAGCCTTTGGCGCCCGTGGCCGACCGCAAGTTCCTTGAAGTGGATGTCGACAACTTCGACTCGCGCCTCAAGGCCATGCAGCCGCGCGTAGCGTTCCACGTACCCAATGAGCTGACCGGCGAAGGCAACCTGAGCCTGGACATCACGTTCGAAAGCATGGACGACTTCAGCCCGGCCGCCGTGGCCCGCAAGGTCGACGCGCTGAACCAGTTGCTCGAAGCCCGCACCCAGCTGGCCAACCTGCTGACCTACATGGACGGCAAGACCGGCGCTGAAGAAATCATCATGAAGGCGATCAAGGACCCGGCACTGCTTCAGGCACTTGCCAGTGCGCCTAAGCCTGCAGGGGACCAGTAATCATGACCGACAACACCGCACGCGAAGGCGTCCAGAACCTGGGCGCTACTGAAGAAACCAGCGAATTCGCATCCTTGCTGATGCAGGAATTCAAACCCAAGACCGAGCGCGCCCGCGAAGCCGTGGAAACCGCCGTGCGCACCTTGGCGGAACAGGCCCTGGCCCAGACCGACCTGGTGTCCAACGACGCGATCAAGTCGATCGAGTCGATCATCGCCGCCATCGACGCCAAGCTCACCGCCCAGGTCAACCAGATCATTCACCACCCGGATTTCCAGCAGCTGGAAAGCGCCTGGCGTGGCCTGCACTACCTGGTCAATAACACCGAGAGCGACGAGCAGCTCAAGATCCGCGTGCTCAACATCGCCAAACCCGAACTGCACAAGACCCTGAAGAAATTCAAGGGTACTGCATGGGACCAGAGCCCGATCTTCAAGAAGATGTACGAAGAAGAATACGGCCAGTTCGGCGGCGAACCTTACGGTTGCCTGGTCGGCGACTACTACTTCGACCAATCGCCACCGGACGTCGAGCTGCTGGGCGAGCTGTCGAAAGTCTGCGCGGCCATGCACTCCCCGTTCATCGCGGCGGCTTCGCCGACCGTAATGGGCATGGGCTCGTGGCAAGAACTGTCGAACCCGCGCGACCTGACCAAGATCTTCACCACCCCGGAATACGCCGGCTGGCGCTCGCTGCGTGAATCGGAAGACTCGCGCTACATCGGCCTGACCATGCCGCGCTTCCTGGCGCGCCTGCCGTACGGCGCCAAGACCGACCCGGTGGAAGCCTTCGCCTTCGAAGAAGACACCGACGGTGCCGACAGCGCCAAGTACACCTGGGCCAACGCCGCCTACGCGATGGCGGTGAACATCAACCGTTCGTTCAAGCACTACGGCTGGTGCTCGCGCATCCGCGGCATCGAGTCCGGCGGTGAAGTGGAAAACCTGCCGGCGCACACGTTCCCTACCGATGACGGTGGCGTGGACATGAAGTGCCCGACCGAAATCGCCATCAGCGACCGCCGTGAAGCCGAACTTGCGAAGAACGGTTTCATGCCGCTGCTGCACAAGAAAAACACCGACTTCGCCGCGTTCATCGGCGCGCAGTCGTTGCAGAAACCGGCCGAATACGACGACCCGGACGCCACCGCCAACGCCAACCTGGCCGCGCGCCTGCCGTACCTGTTCGCCACCTGCCGTTTCGCTCACTACTTGAAGTGCATCGTGCGCGACAAGATCGGTTCCTTCAAAGAGAAGGACGAGATGCAACGCTGGTTGCAGGACTGGATCCTCAACTATGTCGACGGTGACCCGGCGCACTCCACCGAAACCACCAAGGCCCAGCACCCGTTGGCCGCCGCCGAGGTGATCGTGGAAGAAGTCGAAGGCAACCCGGGGTACTACAACTCCAAGTTCTACCTGCGTCCGCACTACCAGCTCGAAGGGCTGACGGTGTCGTTGCGCCTGGTATCGAAGCTGCCATCTGCAAAAGGCGCGTAAGTAACTTGCTCTTCTGTGGGAGGGAGCTTGTCCCGATAGCATCAACTCGGTTTGACTGACAGACCGAGTTGCCTGCATCGGGGGCAAGCCCCCTCCCACACAAACCAAATCAAGTGGCCGGTGCCACACAGGGAGAAAACATGGCTGTTGATATTTTCATCAAGATCGGCGACATCAAGGGCGAGTCCATGGACAAGGCCCACAAGGACGAAATCGACGTGCTGAACTGGAGCTGGGGCATGTCCCAGTCCGGCAACATGCACGTAGGCGGTGGCGGCGGTGCGGGCAAGGTGAACATCCAGGACCTGTCGCTGACCAAGTACGTCGACAAGGCTTCGCCAAACCTGATGATGCTGTGCGCCAGCGGCAAGCACATCGACAAGGTCAAGCTGACCGTGCGCAAGGCCGGTGGCGAAAGCCAGGTCGAGTACATGGTGATCAACCTGGAAGAAGTACTGGTAACGTCGCTGAGCACCGGCGGTTCGGGTACCGATGACCGCCTGACCGAAAACGTCACGCTGAACTTCGCCCAAGTGATGGTGGACTACCAGCCACAGAAAGCCGACGGCACCAAAGACGGCGGCGCGGTCAAGTTTGGCTGGAACATCCGTTCCAACACCAAGCGCTGATAGCCCTGGTGCCGTGGCCCTGCGCCACGGCACTACGGTCTCAAGTGCAGCATTTTGTCCCTCTCGCAACCCGTCCGTGGAGCTGCTTTGGTGGTAACTGAAATCGCTTCCCGCGACCGTCTGCAACCGTCCCTGCTGGACCGGTTGACCGACGACGATCCGACCAACCCGAAGGAAAGCGCCGACAAACGCGTGCTGTCCCTGACCCAATTGAAAGCCTCGGTACTGCGTGACCTGGCGTGGCTGCTCAACACCACGTCGTTGCTCGATGCCGATGCCACCCTGCACACCCCGGCCGGCACCTCAGTGGTCAATTACGGCCTGCCGGCGCTGGCGGGCAACAGCGTTTCCAGTGTCGACATCAAGGCCCTGGAAGCCCTGATCTACCAGGCCATTGCGACGTTCGAGCCGCGCATCCTGCGCCACACGTTGCGCGTCAAAGCCCGTGTCGGCCAGGGCGAGATGAACCACAACGCGCTGAGCTTCGAGATCGAAGGCGACCTGTGGGCACAGCCGGTGCCGTTGCGCCTGCTGCTGCAAACCGACCTGGACCTGGAGTCCGGCCATGTGCGCGTGGTGAACGCCGACCAGCGGAGACGCCCATGAACCCGCGCCTGCTGGAACTGTACAACCAGGAACTGCACCACGTGCGCGAAAGCGCCGCCGAATTCGCCAAGGAATACCCGAAGATCGCCAGTCGGCTGACCCTGTCCGGTATGGACTGCGCCGACCCGTACGTCGAACGTTTGCTCGAAGGTTTTGCCTACCTCACCGCGCGCGTGCAGCTCAAGCTCGACGCCGAGTACCCGACGTTCACCCACAACCTGCTGGAAATCGCCTACCCGCACTACCTGGCGCCGACTCCGTCGATGACCGTGGTGCAACTGCAGACCGACCCCGACGAAGGCTCCCTCGCCAGCGGTTTCCCCTTGCCCCGCGACACGGTATTGCGTGCCGCACTGGGCCGCGAAACCCAGACCTGCTGCGAGTACCGCACCGCGCACCCGGTGACGTTGTGGCCGTTGCAGGTCAGCAGCGCCGAATATTTCGGCAACCCCGCCGCCGTGCTCGGGCGCCTGGCCGCCAGCGAGCCCAAAGCCAAGGCGGGCTTGCGCCTGACCCTGCGCACCGGTGCCGAATTGCCGTTCAACAGCCTCGACCTGGACAACCTGCCGCTGTACCTCAGCGGCGCCGACGAGCAACCGTTCCGCCTCTACGAACAACTGCTGGGCAACGCCTGCGCGGTGTTTGCACGCAAGCCCGGCGGTGACTGGGTCGAGCGCTTGCCACAAGACGCGTTGCGCTCGCGTGGCTTTGACGATGCCGACGCGGCCATGCCGGTGGTGGCGCGGGCGTTCCAGGGCTATCGGCTGTTGCAGGAATACTTCGCCCTGCCCCACCGCTACCTGTTCGTCGAATTCGCCGAGCTGAGCCGCGCGGTCAAACGCTGCGACGGCCAGGAACTGGAGTTGATCGTGCTGTTCGACCGCCACGAGCCGAGCCTGGAAGGCAGCGTCGGCGCAGCGCAGTTCCTGCCGTTCTGCACGCCGGCGATCAACCTGTTTCCCAAACGCGTGGACCGGATCCACTTGTCCGACCGGGTCAACGAACACCACGTGATCGCCGACCGCACGCGGCCGATGGATTTCGAGATTCACTCGTTGACCGGCATCACCGGCCACGGCACCGGGCCGGAGCAGCCGTTTTTGCCGTTCTACGCGGTACGCGATCCTTCCCGCTATGGCCGCGACCAGGCGTATTACACCGTGCGGCGCGAGCCACGCGTATTGTCCAGCGACCAACGCCGTAACGGCCCGCGCTCGACCTATGTGGGCAGCGAAACCTTCGTCAGCCTGGTGGACAGCCGCCAGGCGCCGTATCGCCATGACCTGCGCCAACTCGGTGTGACCGCGCTGTGTACCAACCGCGACCTGCCGCTGTTCATGAGTGTGGGCAACAGCAAGACCGACTTCACCCTGGCCGACAGCGCGCCGGTACTGGCCGTGCGTTGCGTCGCCGGCCCCAGCCGCCCACGCGCCAGCCATGCCCATGACGCCAAGGCCTGGCGCCTGATCAGTCAGTTGTCGCTCAACTACCTGTCGTTGAGCGAACAGGGCCAGGGCGCCGGCGCCTTGCGTGAACTGCTGCGCCTGTATGGCGACAGCAACGACGCGGCGCTGCAATTGCAGATCGAAGGCCTGCGCGAAGTCAGCAGCAAAGCCGTGACCCGGCGCCTGCCGATGCCCGGCCCGATTGTGTTTGGGCGGGGCCTGGAAATCACCCTGGAATTCGATGAAAACGCGTTTCGCGGCACCGGCGTGTTCCTGCTCGGCGCTGTACTGGAACGCTTCCTGGCACGCTACGTGTCGATCAACAGTTTTACCGAGACGGTGATCCGTACCACCGAACGCGGCGAGATCATGCGATGGAAAGCCAAGCCCGGACGTCGTCCGACCCTGTGAGTACCCTCGATGCGATGCATCAGGCGCCCTGGGAATACGATTTCTTCCAGGCGCTGCGGCGTATCGAGTGCGAGTCGCCACACCTGCCACGCCTGGGCCATTCCCTGCGCCTGGCGGATGATCCGCTGCGCCTGGGACAACAGGCCGATTGCACCTTCGCCCCGGCCACCCTGGCCTCGGTCGAACCCGGTGGCGATGGCAAGCCGGCGCGGCTGGAGCAGTTCTTCTTCGGCCTCGGCGGCCCCAACGGCCCGCTGCCGTTGCACATCACCGAGTACGTGCGCGAACGCCAGCGCAACAACGCCGACAGCACCAGCAAGCAGTTCCTGGACGTGTTCCACCATCGCCTGCTCAGCCTGTTTTACCGGGCCTGGGCCGAGGCGCGGCCGACGATCAGCCACGACCGCCCGAACGATGACTATTGGTCCGCGCGCCTCGCCGCCTTGAGTGGGCGGGGCATGCCGAGCCTGCTCAACCAGGGGCTGATTCCCGACACCGCGAAGCTGCATTACAGCGGCCACCTGTCGGCGCAAACCCGCTACCCGGATGGCCTCAAGGCGATTCTCAGCGAGTATTTCGGCCTGCCGGTGGAGATCGAAGAGTACGTCGGCCAATGGCTGGAACTGCCCGAGCGCAGCCGCATCGGTGTGAGCGCCAACCGCCTGGGCGTGGACTTTTGCCTAGGTAGCCATGTGTGGGACCGCCAGCATAAATTCCGCATCCGCCTGGGCCCGCTTACGCTCGACGATTATATGGGCATGCTGCCCGGTCATCAGCCGTTCAACGAGCTGGTGGCGTGGGTGGCCGAATACCTGGGCCATGAACTGGACTGGGATCTCAACCTGGTTTTGCAACAACCCGAAGTCCCTGCGCTGCAACTCAACGGCCAGTTCCGCCTGGGCTTCAATACCTGGCTCGGTAACCCTGAGCATGACGCCAACGACCTAATCCTGGCCCGGCACTACGCCGATCAAGCCACCACCTCAAGGAATCCAGAGCATGGGTGAAATCAGTCGCGCCGCACTGTTCGGCAAACTCAACAGCGTGGCCTACAAGGCCATCGAAGCCGCCACCGTGTTCTGCAAACTGCGGGGCAACCCGTATGTGGAACTGGCTCACTGGTTTCACCAGTTGCTGCAACTGCAGGACTCGGACCTGCACCGCATCATCCGCCAGTTCAACGTGGAACCGGCACGTCTGGCCCGCGACCTCACCGAGGCCCTGGACCGGCTGCCGCGTGGCTCGACGTCGATCACCGACCTGTCGTCCCATGTGGAAGAAGCCGTCGAGCGCGGCTGGGTGTACGGCAGCCTGATGTTCGGCGAAAGCCAGGTGCGCACCGGTTACCTGGTGCTGGGTATCCTCAAGACGCCGAGCCTGCGCCATGCGCTGCTGGGCTTGTCGTCGGAGTTCGACAAGATCAAGGCCGAAGCCCTGAGCGAACGCTTTGACGAGTACGTCGGCGACTCTCCGGAAAACACCCTGACTGCCAGCGACGGTTTCAATGCCGGCGCCGTGCCGGGCGAAGCCAGCGGCGCCATGGCGCCGAGTGCGATGGGCAAACAGGAAGCGCTCAAGCGCTTTACCGTGGACCTGACCGAACAGGCCCGTAGCGGCAAGCTCGACCCGATCGTCGGCCGTGACGAAGAGATCCGTCAGTTGGTGGATATCCTCATGCGTCGGCGCCAGAACAACCCGATCCTCACCGGTGAGGCCGGCGTAGGCAAAACCGCGGTGGTTGAAGGCTTCGCCCTGCGCATCGTCGCCGGCGACGTACCACCAGCGCTGAAAGACGTGGAGCTGCGCAGCCTCGACGTGGGCCTGCTGCAAGCCGGCGCCAGCATGAAAGGCGAGTTCGAACAGCGCCTGCGCCAGGTCATCGAAGACGTACAGGCGTCGCCCAAGCCGATCATCCTGTTTATCGACGAGGCCCACACCCTGGTGGGTGCCGGTGGCGCCGCCGGCACGGGCGATGCGGCCAACCTGCTCAAACCCGCGTTGGCGCGCGGCACCCTGCGCACCGTGGCGGCCACCACTTGGGCCGAGTACAAGAAGCACATCGAAAAAGACCCGGCCCTGACCCGCCGTTTCCAGGTGGTGCAGGTCGCCGAGCCGTCGGAAGACAAAGCCCTGCTGATGATGCGCGGCGTGGCCTCGACCATGGAAAAGCACCACCAGGTGCAGATCCTCGACGAAGCCCTGGAAGCCTCGGTGAAGCTGTCCCACCGCTATATTCCAGCGCGCCAGTTGCCGGACAAATCCGTGAGCCTGCTGGACACCGCCTGCGCCCGCGTCGCCATCAGCCTGCACGCCGTACCGGCCGAAGTGGACGACAGCCGCCGTCGCATCGAAGCCCTGGAAACCGAGCTGCAAATCATCGCCCGTGAGCATGCGATCGGTATCGCCATCGGTGCGCGCCAGAGCAACAGCGAAGCCTTGCTGAGCGCCGAGCGCGAGCGCCTGGCCACGCTGGAAAGCCGTTGGGCCGAAGAGAAAACCCTGGTGGATGAGTTGCTCGCGACCCGCGCGACCCTGCGTGAAAAAGCGGGTGTGGTGGACAGCGGCAGCGATGAATTGCGTACGCAATTGGTCGACCTGCAACAGCGCCTCACCGCGCTGCAAGGCGAAACCCCGCTGATCCTGCCGACCGTGGATTACCAGGCCGTGGCCTCGGTGGTCGCCGACTGGACCGGGATTCCGGTGGGTCGCATGGCGCGCAACGAGCTGGAAACCGTGCTCAACCTCGACCAACACCTGAAAAAACGCATCATCGGCCAGGACCACGCCTTGCAGATGATCGCCAAGCGCATCCAGACTTCCCGCGCCGGCCTCGACAACCCGAGCAAGCCGATTGGCGTGTTCATGCTCGCCGGCACCTCCGGCGTGGGCAAGACCGAAACCGCCCTGGCCCTGGCTGAAGCCATGTACGGCGGCGAGCAGAACGTCATCACCATCAATATGAGCGAGTTCCAGGAAGCCCACACGGTGTCGACCCTCAAGGGCGCGCCACCGGGTTATATCGGCTACGGCGAAGGCGGCGTGCTGACCGAAGCGGTGCGGCGCAAACCCTACAGCGTGGTGCTGCTGGACGAGGTGGAAAAAGCCCACCCGGACGTGCATGAAATTTTCTTCCAGGTGTTCGACAAGGGCGTGATGGAAGACGGCGAAGGCCGGGTGATCGACTTCAAGAACACCCTGATCCTGCTGACCACCAACGCCGGCACCGAGCTGATTTCCCACGTGTGCAAAGACCCGGCGAACATCCCCGAACCGGAAGAAATCGCCAAGGCCCTGCGCCAGCCGTTGCTGGAGATTTTCCCGCCGGCCCTGCTCGGGCGCCTGGTGACTATTCCGTACTACCCGCTGAGTGACGAGATGCTCAAGGCGATTACCCGCCTGCAACTGAACCGCATCAAGAAGCGCGTGGAGAACACCCACAAGGTGGTCTTCGACTACGACGACGCGGTGGTCGACCTGATCGTCTCGCGCTGCACCGAGACCGAAAGCGGCGGACGCATGATCGACACCATCCTCACCAACAGCCTGCTGCCGGACATGAGCCGTGAGTTCCTCACGCGCATGCTTGAGGGCAAGGCGCTGGCCGGGGTGCGGATCAGCAGTCGGGATAACGAGCTGCATTACAACTTCAGCGACGCCGAATAACGACTGTTGGAATGCAATGCAAATGTGGGAGGGGGCTTGCCCCCGATGGCGGTGAATCAGTCGCCTGATACATCAACTGACACACTGCTATCGGGGCATAGGTATCTACACAACTTCCGCTGAGCGAATAATCTAGGGTCAATGGGCTGTTGTGGTGAGCGGGCTTGCCCCGCGCTGGGCTGCGCAGCAGCCCCAAAACCCGCACCTCGGTTTATCCTGACACACGGTGTTGGCCTTATTGGGGCCGCTGCGCAGCCCAGCGCGGGACAAGCCCGCTCACCACAGGGAGGATTTTCAGCTTTTAAAAATTGTGTAGATACCTATGGCTATCGGGGGCAAGCCCCCTCCCACATTTGGACTGGGCTCCTTCAGTTATTAAGGTACTTCGATGCTATTCAACCAAGCCTCACGCCTGGCCAAAATCACCAGCCCCCTCGGGCCGGATGTGCTGTTGCTCAATGAAATGGGCGGCGGCGAAGAACTGGGGCGGCTGTTCAACTATGAGCTGCAACTGACGTCCCTGGACGCCAACATCGACCTTAACCAGTTGCTGGGCAAGCCGATGAGCGTCGGCCTGCAACTGGCGGACGGCGGCGAACGGCACTTTCACGGTATCGTCGCGCGCTGCAGCCAGAACATCGACAAGGGCCAGTTCGCCAGTTACCAGGTGACGCTGCGCCCGTGGTTCTGGCTGCTGAGCCGCACTTCGGACTGCCGGATTTTCCAGAACCTGAGCATCCCGCAGATCATCAAGCAGGTGTTCCGCGACCTGGGTTTCTCCGACTTCGAAGACGCCCTGAGCCGGCCGTACCGCGAGTGGGAATACTGCGTGCAGTACCGCGAGACCAGCTTCGATTTCGTCAGCCGCCTGATGGAACAGGAAGGCATCTACTACTTCTTCCGCCATGAACAGGACCGCCATGTGCTGGTGCTGGCCGACGCCTATGGCGCCCACACCACGGTGCCGGGCTATGCGTCCATCCCGTATTACCCCAAGGACGAGCAACAGCGCGAACGCGACCATATGCACAACTGGCACCTGGCGCACGAGGTGCAGCCGGGTTCGCTGGAGCTCAACGACTACGACTTCCAGCGCCCCAGCGCCAGCATCGACGTACGCTCGGCGATGCCGCGCCCGCACACCGCCGGCGACTACCCGCTGTACGACTACCCCGGCACCTACGTACAAAGCGCCGACGGCGAACACTACGCGCGCACCCGCATCGAAGCCCTGCAAACCCTGCACGAACAGATCGAGTTCGCCGGCAACGCCCGTGGCCTCGGTTCCGGCCACCTGTTCAGCCTCACCGGCTTCAGCCGCCAGGACCAGAACCGCGAATACCTGATCGTTGGCATCCGTTACTACATCGTCCAGGAAAACCTGGAAAGCGGCGGCGGCTCAGGTTCCGCGCAGTTCGAAAGCAGCCTCACCTGCATCGACGCCCAGCAAAGCTTCCGCCCGTTGGCCACCACCCACCGCCCTATCGTAAAAGGCCCGCAAACCGCCCTGGTCGTCGGCCCCAAAGGCGAAGAAATCTGGACCGACCAGTACGGCCGGGTGAAGGTGCACTTCTACTGGGACCGTCACGACCAATCCAACGAAAACAGCTCGTGCTGGATTCGCGTGTCGCAATCCTGGGCCGGCAAGAACTGGGGCTCGATGCAGATTCCACGGATTGGCCAGGAAGTGATCGTGAGTTTTCTGGAAGGCGACCCCGACCGACCGATCATTACGGGCCGGGTGTACAACGCCGAGCAGACGGTGCCTTACGATTTGCCCGAGAACGCTACCCAGAGCGGGATGAAGAGCCGTTCGAGCAAAGGCGGCACGCCGGCCAACTTCAATGAAATCCGCATGGAGGACAAGAAGGGCCTGGAGCAGTTGTACATCCATGCCGAGCGTAATCAGGACATTGTGGTGGAGGTGGATGAGAGCCATTCGGTGGGGCATGACCGGAATAAAAGCATTGGCCATGACGAGGTAGTGACGATTGGCAACGACCGCGTGCGTGCGGTCAAGCATGACGACATGCTTATGGTGGGGTTCAGCAAAACCGACGCCATCAGCAAGAGCTATCTAATTGAAGTGGGCGAAAACTTGCGCCTGGTTTGCGGCAAAAGCGTGCTGGAGCTCAACGCCAGCGGCCAGATCAATCTCACGGGTGTGCAGATCAATGTGTATTCCGAGGGCAGCTCCGAGATCAACACCGGCGGCAATCTGCATTTGAACATTGGCGGCAAAGGCGGTACCACACCCATGGGCCAAGGGGTCAAGGGTGAAATCGACGCGGCCGTCAACTCCATGTTTCCCAAGCCGCCTTCCGGCCAATAACGAGATTCCGTTTCATGACCTATCAACTCAATGAACTGCAATTCACGCTGCCCAGCGATGACGTTCAAGATGCTTCCATCAATATCCTGAAGTTCGCTGCTCTGGGTACGTCGTTGATCGTCAGCCGTAGCCTTCTAGATGAGAGTGAAACGCTGCAAAGCAACTTCGAAGAGCAACTGGCGAAGCTGGAGAAGCAGGTACAGGACTTGCGCTACCAACCGGCCAAGGCACTTCGTGTAGGCGCGGCGCAGGATATAGACGCCATCGAAGTGCATAACCAGTTCAGCAAGGGCACCGAGCGTATTCATCAATACCAGTTAGCGCTTGTCATACCCGGCACTCGGCAGATGCTTGCCCTGAGTTATGTCAAAGCCCTACCCCTGGGAGATGCTGAAAGCGCCCATTGGGCAACCATCAAAAGCACCCTGCAGCTGAATCCCAAGCCTTGAAGTCCCTAATCCATGTCTGACGCTCTCTGGGCGGCACGTCTCGGCGACGGCCTGCTGCACACCTCGGCGATGGCCGACATCCTGGGCGGCGTGCTGGAAATTGCGGCCAACATCGCTATTACGGCCGTCGCCACGGCTGCGATTGTGGCCGCCACCGGTATTACCGTCGTTACCGGCGGTCTGGGCTGCTTTGTGCTCGGCGCGGTGGTGGGCATCATCGTCGGTATAGGCATGAGCAAGACGGGGGCGGACAAGGGACTGACAAAGGTCTGTGACTGGATAGGCAATGCGTTATTCCCGCCGGTGGTGATGGCAACCATCGCCACCGGCTCCCACAACACCTTTACCAACGGCATACCCTCGGCACGTGCCGCAGGCGCTATCGGCCCGGTCAGTTCGCAACCCGCCGAAGGTGGTAGTCCCGAAGAAGCCAGCTACCTTGACATGGCCAAGGGTTTCTTCTCGCAGATGTGGCGACCCACGGTGGCGGTTCCTGCACCAGGCGCAGTACCCAAACCGCTGGATATTGTGATCTGCACCAAACATCCACCGATGCCGCCGCAGTTTATTGCCGAAGGCTCCAGCAAGGTCACTATCAACGGTCAGCCGGCCGCCCGCAGCGGTGACCGAAGCACCTGCGACGCCTCGATTGTCGAGTCGGGGATGATCTCCAGCAACGTCCGTATTGGCGGAAGCCCCGTGGTGGTGCGCGAGATCCGCAGTGGCAAGACACCCGGTGTCGGGCTGGCGGTGACCGCACTGTTGATGCTGCGTGGTGGCGGCTCCAAGTTTTTCAGCAAGCTGCCGTGCATGGTCGTTGGTGGACTGGTGTCGTGGGGCACCAGCCAAGTGACCAATGCCATTACCTCTGCTGTAGCAGGCTCGCCCAACCCGGTACACAGCTCCACTGGCGCGAAAATTCTTGATGGGGAAGACGATCTGGACTTCGCCCTGCCCGGCCTGCTCCCTATCGAGTGGCAGCGCTACTACAGCAGCCGGGACGAGCGTCGCGGCGGTCTGTTCGGTGCCAGCTGGAGCGTGATCTACGAGGTCTGCGTCGAGATTGGCGTACACCCGGAAGGTGGGGAACGGCTGGTCTATACCGATGAGCAAGCGCGACAGATCGACATGGGCGTCATCCCGCTTGGCGGTGCCGTATTCAGCGCAGGAGAAGGCTTGAGCGTACGGCGCAATACCAATGGCCAACTACTGATTGAAAGCGTTGATGGGCTCTATCGGCTATTCGAACCAACGCCGGGCACCGCCTCACGCCTGCGCCTTAGCCAATTGGGGGATCGCAACGACAATCGAATCTTCCTCGACTATGACATTCAGGGTCGGCTGAGCCACTTACGAGATACGTTCGACCATGTGCGTGTCGAACTTGTTTACAGCCAGAAATGGCCGGCGCGAGTGGAACAAGTCGAGCGGCTATACCCCGATCACAGCCGCGAAACCCTTGTCAGTTACGGCTACGATGCTCGCGGCGACCTCGCCGAAGTTCGCGATCCCGACGCACATGTGCAACGCCGCTTCACCTACGACAGCGGCCAGCGCATGGTCGAGCATCAGCTGCCCACCGGGCTGCGTTGTTACTACCAATGGGGCTGCGTGGACGGCAGCGAATGGCGCGTGGTGCGGCACTGGACCGATGAGGGTGACGAATACCTGTTCGACTATGACCTGCCGGCCGGCGTGACGCGCATTACTGATGGCTTGCAGCGTCTCAGCACACGCCGCTGGAACTCGCAGTACCAGATCACCGAATACACCGATAACCTGGGAAAGACGTGGCAATTCGAATGGAATGAGGAGCGTCAGTTGCTCAGCGCGACTGACCCACAAGGCGGCAAATGGCAGTTCGGCTACGACGAGTCCGGTAACCTGTGCAGCACTCAGGATCCGTTGGGGCGTATCGAGTCGACGTTGTGGCTGGAGCATTGGTCGCTGCCGCTGGTGGAGACCGATGCGGCAGGCCACGCGTGGCAATATCAGTACGACCAGCGGGGCAATTGCGTCAGTGAAATCGACCCGTTGGGGCATGTCACGCGGTATCGCTACGATACGTTTGGACAGGTGGTGGAGATCATCGATGCCACGGGTAAAAGCAAAACCCTGCGCTGGAATGAAACCGGGCAATTAATCCAGCATATCGATTGTTCAGGGTATCCCACAGCGTTCGAGTACGACCGCCAGGGCCATCTGCAGGTGGTCGTCGACGCCTTGGGTGAACGACAGCGTTATCGACACGACGGCCAAGGCCGGCTGTTGCAGACCGAAATGCCGGACGGTCGCACCGAACAGTACCTGCGCGACACCAGCGGTCTGTTGATCGGCTATACCGATGCAGCGGGACACACCACCCGCTACCAATACGGGCGCCGCGGGCAAGTGCGGCAACGAATAGATGCACACGGCCGGCAGATTGAGTTCCGCTACGACGCCTACGGACACCTCCAAACCCTGACCAATGAAAATGGTGAGAGTTACCGCTTTACATGGGACCCGTGCGACCGTCTGGTGGAGCAACAAGACCTCGACGGTAGCGCCCGACGTTATGCCTATGACCTTCTGGATAACGTAGCCGCCGTTGAGTACGTGCCCACCGGGCAGACACCTGAGCCTTCAATTGTGCATCGACTCGAACGAGATGCAGTGGGCCGCTTGCTGTTGAAACAAACCGATGATGGTCGCACCGAATACGCCTACGACCCGTTGGACCAACTTACCGCTGTCACCTTCATCGGCAATGACGAAACCACCCAGGCACTGGCCTTCGCCTACGACGCGCGCGGCCAACTGCTCATCGAACAAAGCGCCGCCGGCAGCCTGAACTACCACTACGATGAGCTCGGCAACCTGATCCAGACGCAGTTGCCCGACGGCCGTTGGCTCAACCGCCTGTACTACGGCAGCGGCCACCTGCACCAGATCAACCTCGACGGGCGCGTCATCTGCGACTTCGAACGCGACCGCCTGCACCGTGAAGTGCTGCGCACCCAAGGCCAGATCACCACGCGCAGCGAATATGACCGCAGCGGCCGCCTGCGCTCGCGGATACGCCGTCCCAGTGGCCAGCCCACGCAACTGCCGGCTGCCCAGCAAAAACACTTCGACTATGACCCGGCCGATAACCTGATCGGCCGCCTGGAGCGCAACCGCGACAAGCATCGGGACCAGCGTCAACTGCTGCACTACGACGCGACCGGCCGCATCATCGCCAGCCAGGACAACGCCCAGGGCCAGCAGGAAACTTTCACCTACGACGCCGCAGCCAACCTGCTCGACGGCCCGCCAGCAGGTGCAGGGCTGGTCGTGCATAACAAGCTGTTGACCTATCAGGACAAGCGCTACCGTTATGACGGTTTCGGTCGAATGATCGAAAAGCGCAGCGCTGTGCGTGGTGTGCAATATTTCGCCTACGATGCCGAGCATCGCTTGATTGAAATCCGTAGCCAGAAGGATGGACGCGAAACGGTCGTGAAAATGACCTATGACCCGCTTGGGCGGCGCATCGCTAAAACCGAACATGACAACAATGGCTACCCGTTGGGTGAAACCCGCTTTGATTGGGAAGGCCTGCGCCTGCTGCAGGAACACCGGCACAGCCAGACCAGCCTCTATCTCTATGAAGAAGACGGCTATGCACCGCTGGCTCGAGTGGACGGCACGGGCGAGCATCAAAGCGTGCGCTACTACCACAACGACCTGAATGGATTGCCTGAGCAACTGACCGAAGCTGATGGAAAAACGGTGTGGCAGGCGCGGTATCAGGTGTGGGGGAATGCGGACGAAGAAGTGCGTGAAGCGTACTTTATCGAAGAGCAGAATTTGCGGTTCCAGGGGCAGTATCTGGATCGGGAGATTGGGCTGCACTACAACACGTTTCGGTTTTATGATCCGGATGTGGGGCGGTTTACGACCCGAGATCCTATAGCGCTGACGGGTGGTCTGAACCTCTACCAGTACTCACCAAACCCTATTGGTTGGATTGACCCACTTGGTTGGGAAACCTGCCGACTGTCCAAGGCCGACAAAGCGAAGATGGGACCTAAACCCAAGGCACACGAAATGACGAACCCGCATCGTCACCACATCGTGCGCGAAAAAGCACCCAAGAATTGGACGGACAGTAATCGTCGCTATGTGGCACACGCCCAGGGAATTCTGAAAAAATTCGGTATTGGCTTGAACGACGATCCGCGCAACTTTGTATGGGCACCCAACGGTAGCGGAAACCATACAATCGCAGCATCGAAAAAGGTCTCTGAAGCCCTTGCTATAGCCCGCAAAGGCGGTAAGAGCGAGGTAATCAAGACATTACAATCCATGGGCAAAGAAATGAGAAAGGGAGTGTTTCTAGATGACTAGCCTAGAGAAAACATATGGTGAGGATGCCCCCCTTATTCGAGAACTTTATGCTCATATCGAATCCGGGGATCTTGCCTTTATACGTACCGAGTTAACCAAGCGCCCGCAGCTTATTGAGCCTCCTTGTTTGAATCTAGTCAGTTACCCTGGCCTCCTTCATCACGCTGCCGAATATAACCAACTTGCCATATGCCAATTGCTAGTTGAGCTGGGTATCGATATCAATCAACCCACCGTAGGCTCAGGAAACACGACGCCGCTAGCGGTGGCGGCCGAAAATGGGCACTTGGAAATCGTTCGATGGCTATTGGAGGCTGGTGCAGAAGTCGACGGTTCACCTCTCTCGGTGACATCGCCCCTGATAACAGCCGTCACGTTCGGACAGGCTGCGGCTGTTGATCTATTGCTGGATCACCATGCAGACGTCAATCAACTGCACGCCAAATTCAACCGAACCGCTTTGGACCTAGCTCGATCTTGGGATTTCCCGAAGATCGCCGAACGTCTTGAAGCACAGGGAGCTGTTTCCGCGATTGAAAAAGACGCCGATGAAGAATCAATTCCCGGCGCGCCTATAGTCAACTTTGTCAGTGAAACCGCCGGCTGGGTGCTTCCTGAAAAGGTCACTCCCCAACTGCAAGGTGCGGGTGTGAAACTCAGAATCAGTTGCATCGCCGACAAAAACGACTACAAGCTACTGTTCACCCTTGGGCTGTTTATGCAAAAGCCACGAACAGAACTTTTTATCTGCCTGCCTGGAAATTGGCGGATGCCCAGACAAGGCTTTCCTATCGATAGTCCCTGGATGTTTCCTCAAGGCCTACTTTCTGAGCTTTCAAAACGTACAATGGAAAAGGCTCCTTTATCTGAGGGCCAAATCATATTGCGCTCAGAACCATGCTTAAGCTCGCTGGGCTGGCCAGCCGATATTGACGCGCTGGTTGTCGTGGACAAGATCTGGACTACAAATGCAGAGGTCGACCATCACGATGACTCGGTAAAACTCTTCGTTTTGGTGCCACTTAAATTGCCGAAGAAGGGACCACCACAAGGTACCGCCTTGGACAGCCTTCTTGAGAAAAAACGTAAAGCCAGCTGGAAAAGCATTGCGCTAACCTCACCATTGCAATTTTGATAAGGGAAAACAGCGTCGGAGAATGGGGCAATTTATTTAGCTTTCTAAATTGACTCGCCCCCTCACCCACGTACCTGTTGGACGATCCGTGGGGTGGCGAGAAAGACCAGGCACTCGTCGAAGGCATTCGCTAAAGCACTCATCAGCGCTCACAAAAAATGGGCACCCAACCAACCCAGTCGGCGTGCCCATTTTTTCTTACCGCCCCGCCTCCCTTCGAGACGGTACTGCGCGTTAAGCGTTAACGGTATCTTTCAGCGATTTACCCGGTTTGAACGCAACGGTATTGCTGGCCTTGATTTTCACAGGCTCACCGGTTTGCGGGTTCTTGCCGGTGCGGGCGCCACGGTGGCGTTGCAGGAAAGTGCCGAAGCCGACCAGGGTGACGCTGTCCTTGCGGTGCAGGGCGCCGGTGATTTCTTCGAGAACGGCGTTGAGGACGCGGTTGGCCTGCTCTTTGGTGAGATCCGCTTTTTCAGCGATGGCGGCGGCGAGTTCTGGTTTACGCATATGTGAAGCCTCTTTGACGGTTTTTTGTTGTTATGTCCGTGCCACTCTCTGACGGAGCGGCGCCCAAAGCGCCGCAGGCTCTACTCTGCGGCAGACGGGAGTGAGGATGGCATGCCCTCGCACGCTCCGCCAGTCTCGCGGCGAGCTTTCTGGGGGGAAAAACGGGCTTATTCCGACAGAACGACCGGTATTTACGCCAGCAACGGCGGAAGTTCCTTATTGAGCGCCAGTTTTTCCATCACGGCGGTGCCGGTCAGCGCATACCCCAGCAGGCGGCCACTGGCATCGCGGCACAGCGCCTTGATGTCGGCGCCCTCGCCTTCGACACTCCATACGCCTTCGGTGCCGCGTGGGGGTGGCGAGACCACCAGCGGGCAGACCGGGGTTTTCACGGTGACGGGCATCGGGCCGTAGCTGACCGCCGTGGCGTTGCCGGCCAGGGTCTGGGCCAGCGCTCGGGCGCAGGTCATCAGCGGCATCACGTACAGCAGGTTCAAGCCATCGACCTCGGCGCAGTCGCCCAGGGCGTAGATGTTGGCGTGGGAGGTCTTGAGGTGGCGGTCCACCATGATGCCGCGGTTGGTCTGCAGGCCGGCGGCGGCGGCCAGGTCGGTGCGTGGGCGCAGGCCGATGGCCGAGACCACCAGGTCGCAGGGGATCACTGCACCGTCCGACAGGTGGGCTTCGAGGCCGTCCGCCGTACGCTGCAGGCGGTTGAGCACCGGCCCCAGGTGGAAACGCGCGCCCAGGCTTTCAAGGCCGGCCTGTACTGCGGCGGCCGCCGCCGGGTGCAGCAGGGTCGGCATGACTTGCTCGCAGGGGGCGACCAGGTCGATTTCATAACCGCCCAGGATCAAATCGTTGGCGAATTCACAGCCGATCAGGCCGGCGCCGAGCAGCAGCACGCGGCGCTTGCCGGCCGCGGCAGTGCGAAAGCGTGCGTAGTCTTCAAGGTCGTTGATCGGAAAAATCAGCTCGGCCGCATCGCCCTCGACGGGCACCTGCACGGTCTGGGCGCCCCAGGCCAGGACCAGGTCGCGGTAAGCCACGGCTTCCTCGCCGATCCACAGGCGCTTGTGGCCTGGGTCGATGCCGCTGATACGGGTGTGGGTGCGCACTTCGGCCTTGAGTTGCTCGGCCATGGCGCCAGGCTCAGCCATGCTCAGGCCGTCGGCTTCCTTGTTCTTGCCAAAGCCGGTGGAGAGCATGGGCTTGGAGTAGGAACGCCCATCATCCGCGGTGATCAGCAGCAAGGGGGTTTCGCTGTCGAGCTTGCGAAATTCCCGGGCCACGTTGTAACCGGCCAACCCTGTGCCGATGATCACGACAGGTGCGTTCATTCCATTCTCCTTGTAGTACGGTTCTTAAATGTTCAGATCAGGCGATTTCGATCATTTCGAAATCCATTTTGCCCACGCCGCAATCCGGGCACAGCCAGTCTTCAGGGACGTCTTGCCACAGGGTGCCCGGAGCGATTCCGTCATCCGGCCAGCCGTCTTTCTCGTCATAGATCAGGCCGCAGACTACACATTGCCACTTCTTCATTCTTGCTTCCTCAGGGTCCAGGCATCTTGGCCGACGGTCGATAGACCAGCGTTGCCGTACGGCTCAGGGCGTTTTGTACTGATCGGAGCCTGCAGATGCAAGCGCGATCGACGCAAGGTGCCGGCTCAGCCCGGCAAAAGTCCAAGGCGCCATGGTAAGCTCGCCGCCTCTTTCGCTGCCAATTACTGACTCTCCGTGCCGCACTCAATCGCCCTCCCCGAGGCTTGCCAATGGCTGATCCAGAGCCATTTGAGCCCCCTGCCCACGCCCTTGACCCTCGATTGGCTGTTCGATGAAGGCTCACTGACGCGCCGGTTGACGCGGCTGTCGAACGACGGCTTCAGCGTCACCCCACTGTTCGAAGGCTGGCAACCGCTGCGGGACGATGAGTGTGCGGCCCTGGACCTGGCCCCGGCCACGGTCGGCTGGGCGCGCGAGGTGTATTTACGCGGGCATGGCCAGCCGTGGGTATTTGCCCGCAGCGTGGCATCACGCAGTGCGCTGCAGGGCGACGGTTTGCACATGGACGAACTGGGCAGCCGCTCGCTGGGCGAGTTGTTGTTCTGCGACCAGGCGTTTACCCGCCAGGCGATCGAGGTGTGCCGTTACCCTCGGCAATGGCTGCCGAACGTCGACCAGGCTGATGGGCTATGGGCCCGTCGCTCGCGCTTCGACCGTGGCGCGCTGAGCGTGCTGGTGGCGGAAGTCTTCTTGCCGGGTTTCTGGCAGGCGCTGCATGACCATCCGGAGAACTGCTGATGTATCAACGTGCGCTCAAATCCTTGAACCGCTTGAACCCAAGGGCCTGGGACTTCATTCAGTTGACCCGCATGGACAAGCCCATCGGCATCTACCTGCTGTTGTGGCCGACGCTGTGGGCGCTGTGGATTGCCGGCAAGGGTTCGCCGTCGCTCGCCAATATCGTGATTTTCGTACTGGGCGTGGTACTCACCCGAGCGGGCGGCTGCGTGATCAATGACTGGGCCGACCGCAAGGTGGACGGCCATGTAAAGCGCACGGCACAACGTCCGCTGGCCAGCGGCAAGATCAGTTCAAAAGAGGCACTGGTGTTCTTTGCGCTGTTGATGGGCGTCAGTTTCCTGCTGGTGCTGCTGACCAACGCCACCACCATCCTGCTGTCCCTCGGCGGCCTGGCGCTGGCGGCGAGCTACCCGTTCATGAAGCGCTACACCTATTACCCGCAGGTGGTGTTGGGCGCGGCGTTTTCCTGGGGCATGCCGATGGCGTTTACCGCCGAAACAGGCGATTTGCCCGCCACTGCATGGCTGCTGTACATCGCCAACCTGCTGTGGACGGTGGGTTATGACACTTATTACGCAATGACCGACCGCGACGACGACTTGAAGATCGGCGTGAAATCCACCGCAATTCTGTTCGGCGATGCCGACCGGGTGATCATCCTCACGTTGCAGGGCCTGGCGCTGGTGTGCCTGTTGCTGGCGGGCGTGCGGTTTGAGCTGGGCGGCTGGTTCCACCTGGGGCTGCTGGCGGCGGCGGGCTGTTTTGCCTGGGAGTTCTGGTATACCCGCGACAGGGACCGCATGAAGTGCTTCAAGGCGTTTTTGCACAACCACTGGGCCGGGTTGGCGATTTTTGTGGGGATTGTGGTGGATTACGCGGTTCGCTGAGAGGGTTGCGGTGGCTGTAGCGACGCCATCGGGGGCAAGCCCCCTCCCACATTTGAAGGTGTTCACCCATCAACTGTGGGAGGGGGCTCGCCCCCGATGATTTCAGCAGCGCCGCGCAGTCAAGGCTTGATGATATGCCAAACCCCACCCTTGCCATCCCCTGTCTTGTCACCGGCTTTCTTGTCATCCTTGTAGGTGTAGACCGGCTTGCCTTTGTAGGCCCATTGACTGGTCTGATCGTCGCGAGTAATCACTGTCCAGTCGCCAGCCTTGGTATCCGTAGACTCCGCCTTCAGCGGCGGCCAGTTGGTCGCGCACTGGTCCTTGCACACCGACTTGCCGTCGGCATCCTTGTCGAAGGTATAGAGCGTCATCCCCTTGTGATCCACCAACATCCCATCTTTTTTCATCGCCGGCTCTGCGGCAAAGGCCAGGCCTGGCAGCATCAACGCCGCCGATAGCAGCAGGGCTTTCCAGGAAACAGTGCTGTAAGTCATCGGAACCTTCCTTTTGTGGTTGTCAGGATTCGGACCCAAAGGGTAGTCCAGAGTGCCGCGAATTGCCCGGACGACTAAATTACTGTCACACGACTGCAATAATTCCGTTATCTAATGCGGCGCAAGACAGTTAAATGACAAGAGGATTTTTGAGCATGGTTGGCAGGAGCATTCTGATTGTTGACGACGAAGCGCCCATCCGCGAGATGATCGCCGTTGCGTTGGAAATGGCCGGCTACGACTGCCTGGAGGCGGAAAATTCCCAGCAGGCCCATGCCATTATCGTCGACCGTAAGCCGGACCTGATCCTGCTGGACTGGATGCTGCCCGGCACCTCCGGCATCGAACTGGCGCGCCGTCTCAAGCGCGACGAGCTGACCGGGGACATCCCGATCATCATGCTTACCGCCAAGGGCGAAGAGGACAACAAGATCCAGGGCCTGGAAGTGGGCGCCGACGACTACATCACCAAGCCGTTTTCCCCACGCGAGCTGGTTGCACGCCTCAAAGCCGTACTGCGCCGCGCCGGCCCGACGGATGGCGAAGCGCCGATCGAAGTCGGTGGGCTGCTGCTGGACCCGATCAGCCACCGCGTGACCATCGACGGCAAGCCGGCCGAAATGGGCCCCACCGAATACCGCCTGCTGCAGTTCTTCATGACCCACCAGGAGCGCGCCTACACTCGTGGCCAGTTGCTCGATCAGGTCTGGGGCGGCAACGTCTACGTCGAAGAGCGCACCGTGGACGTGCATATCCGCCGTCTGCGCAAAGCCTTGGGCGATGCCTATGAGAATCTGGTACAAACCGTGCGCGGCACGGGCTATAGGTTTTCAACCAAAGGCTGAGCCAGCCGCTTCGTGACTCAAGAGCCTGACTTAAACAGCTGACAAGGACGCATGTTCAAGTGAACCAAAACTGGCATGGCACCCTGATCCGCCACATGCTTCTGTTGATCACCGGCTGCCTGTTGGTCGGGCTGATCAGCGGCTACTACGGCTGGAGCCTGGCCATCGGCATCGGCCTGTACCTGGGCTGGACCCTCAAGCAACTGCTGCGCCTGCATGAATGGCTGCGCCAGCACAAACCCGACGAAGCGCCACCCGACGGCTACGGCCTGTGGGGCGAGGTGTTCGACAGCATCTATCACCTGCAACGCCGCGACCAACGGGTACGCGGGCGCCTGCAAGCGGTGATCGACCGGGTGCAGGAGTCCACCGCCGCGCTCAAGGACGCGGTGATCATGCTCGACAGCGACGGCAACCTGGAATGGTGGAACCGCGCGGCCGAAACCCTGCTGGGCCTCAAGACGCCCCAGGACAGCGGTCAGCCGGTGACCAACCTGGTGCGCCACCCGCGCTTCAAGGAGTACTTCGAGCAGGACAACTACGAAGAAGCCCTGGAAATCCCCTCGCCGACCAACGACCGCGTGCGTATCCAGCTGTACCTGACGCGCTACGGCAACAACGAGCACCTGATGCTGGTGCGCGACGTGACCCGCATCCACCAGTTGGAACAGATGCGCAAAGACTTCGTCGCCAACGTCTCCCACGAACTACGCACGCCGTTGACGGTGATCTGCGGGTATCTGGAGACGCTGCTGGACAATGTCGACGAGATCAACCCGCGCTGGAGCCGCGCCCTGCAACAGATGCAGCAACAGGGTTCGCGCATGCAGACCCTGCTCAACGACCTGCTGTTGCTGGCCAAGCTTGAGGCCACCGATTACCCCTCGGACAACCACCCGGTGGCCGTGCAAAGCCTGCTGCAGACCATCAAGAATGACGCCCAGGCCCTCTCCGGCGAGCGCGGACAGCAGATCAGCCTGGAAGCTGACGCTTCAGTGATGCTCAAGGGCAGTGAGGGCGAACTGCGCAGTGCGTTCTCCAACCTGGTGTTCAACGCCGTGAAGTACACCCAGGACAAGGGCACTATCCGCATCCGCTGGTGGGCCGACGCGCAGGGCGCGCACCTGAGCGTGCAGGACTCCGGCATCGGCATCGACGCCAAGCACCTGCCGCGCCTGACCGAACGCTTCTACCGCGTCGATTCCAGCCGCAACTCCAACACCGGCGGCACCGGGCTGGGCCTGGCGATCGTCAAGCATGTGTTGCTGCGCCATCGCGCACGCCTGGAAATCAGCAGTGTGCTGGGGCATGGCAGTACGTTTACCTGCCATTTTCCAACGACGCAGGTAACGCGTTCGCGCCTCGTCGGGAATGACGAATAATCCAAACACAACACAGCTGGAAATGTGGGAGGGGCGGATTCCACACCCCACCCGGCAGCAACCACTAGGCAAGCGCCCCGTCAGCGGCTACATTGGCCGACTTGCGCCTGCCTTTCAGGCCCTTCTGTCATCCCTTATTGAACACACGGAACCCGCAAAACCCCATCATGGACCCTTCCCCTGGCATCACCCTCGCGACCCTCTTCGCCGACTTCGGCATGATTCTTTTTGCTCTGATCCTGGTACTGCTCAACGGTTTCTTCGTTGCGGCGGAATTCGCCATGGTCAAATTGCGCTCGACCCGGGTCGAAGCCATCGCCCACACCAACGGCTGGCGCGGGCAGATCCTGCGCACCGTACACAGCCAGCTCGACGCTTATCTGTCGGCCTGCCAGCTGGGTATCACCCTCGCCTCCCTGGGGTTGGGCTGGGTCGGTGAGCCGGCCTTTGCGCATATCCTTGAGCCTCTGTTGGGCGCCGTGGGCGTCGAATCCCCGGAAGTGATCAAGGGCGTGTCGTTCTTTGCCGCGTTCTTCGTGATTTCCTACCTGCACATCGTGGTCGGTGAACTGGCGCCCAAGTCCTGGGCCATCCGCAAGCCCGAGCTGCTGTCGCTGTGGACGGCGGTGCCGCTGTACCTGTTCTACTGGGCCATGTACCCGGCGATCTACCTGCTCAACGCCAGCGCCAACGCTATTTTGCGCATTGCCGGCCAAGGCGAGCCTGGCCCGCATCACGAACACCATTACAGCCGCGAAGAACTCAAGCTGATCCTGCACTCCAGCCGTGGCCAGGACCCGAGCGACCAAGGCATGCGTGTGCTGGCCTCGGCCGTGGAAATGGGCGAGCTGGAAGTCGTGGACTGGGCCAATTCCCGGGAAGACCTCGTCACCCTGGACTTCAACGCCCCGCTCAAAGAGATCCTGGCGCTGTTCCGCCGCCACAAGTTCAGCCGCTACCCGGTGTATGACGCGGTGCGCAACGAGTTCGTCGGCTTGCTGCACATCAAGGACCTGCTGCTGGAACTGGCGGCCCTGGATCACATCCCCGAGTCGTTCAACCTGGCCGAACTGACCCGTCCGCTGGAACGCGTTTCCCGGCACATGCCGTTGTCGCAGTTGCTGGAGCAGTTCCGCAAAGGCGGCGCACACTTCGCCCTGGTGGAAGAAGCCGACGGCAAGATCATCGGCTACCTCACCATGGAAGACGTGCTGGAAGTGCTGGTGGGCGATATTCAGGACGAACACCGCAAGGCCGAGCGCGGCATTCTGGCCTACCAGCCGGGCAAGCTGCTGGTGCGCGGCGATACACCGCTGTTCAAGGTCGAACGCCTGCTGGGCGTCGACCTGGACCACATCGAGGCCGAAACCCTGGCCGGCCTGATCTACGACACGCTCAAGCGCGTGCCGGAAGAGGAAGAAGTGCTGGAGGTTGAAGGCCTGCGCATCATCATCAAGAAGATGAAAGGGCCGAAAATCGTGCTGGCCAAGGTGTTACTGCTGGACTGACCGCAGGAACGCAAACCAAATGTGGGAGAAGCCCCCCCTCCCACATTGGTTAGGCGTTGCTCTTCAGATCACGCACCCGGCACAAAATGCTTCTGCGCCGTGCCCCGTGCGATCAGGCGGGAAATGTAGTCGAGTTTCTGCGCGTCCTGGTCGATAAACCGGAAGGTCAGCTGCAGCCAGTCGCTGTCGGGCCTGGGCTCGAAGGCGACGATGGCGTGCAGGTAGCCGTTGAGGCGGGCCACTTCGGCGTTCTCGCCTTGCTCCAGGTCAAGCACGGCGCTTTCCAGTACCTGAGGCAGGACGTCACCTCGACGCACCACCAGCAGCGCTTCCTTGATGCTCAGCGCCTTGATCACGCATTGCTGGGTGCCGCTGGACAGGCGCAGTTGGCCCTGGCCACGGCCGGCGGACGGCGCAGCGGCGGAGGGCGCTTGAACCGGCGGGCTGTTGAGCAGGCCTCTGCTTGGCGCAGGTGCGGCGGCGGCAACGGGCGCTGCGCGCGCGGCCTCAGGCTTGCCGCCCGTCAGGGCGCTCAGAGAGTCGTTGCCGAACGCCGAGTTCATCTTGGTCGGTGCGCTGGCAACCAGGGCGTCGAGGCGACCGACCTTGTGCAGGGCCTGCTTGACCTTGTTCAGCAGTTGCTCGTTGGTGAACGGCTTGCTGACGTAGCCGGAAACCCCAGCCTGGATGGCCTGGACTACGTTCTCTTTGTCGCCACGGCTGGTCACCATCACGAATGGCATGGCCTTGAGGTGCGGTTGCTCGCGGCACCAGGTCAACAGCTCCAGGCCGGACATCTCCGGCATTTCCCAGTCGCACAGCACCAGGTCGAAGGACTCGCGCATCAGGATGGTCTGGGCCTTCTTGCCATTCACCGCATCTTCAAGCTTGATCCCAGGGAAGTAGTTGCGCAGGCACTTCTTCACCAGGTCGCGGATAAACGAGGCGTCATCCACCACCAATACACTGACTTTACTCATCGACCCTTCATCCTATAAAAACTTCGGCACGCAAAACGCCTGACTGATGGCATTTTGCCAAAACTCTGCAGTCACGTTCGGACTTTCTTTTACCCGATTCGTAAAAATTCAGGTGCCACAAACGAAAACGCCCGACCAAAGGCCGGGCGTTAATTTCTCGGGCAACTTACTTATCGTCAGGTTCGCCCGGAACATTAGGGTTTTGATCGGCTGAACCTTCAACTTCAGCCTTCATGCGCTTGAGGCCCATGTGCCGTACGTCGGTACCGCGAACCAGGTAGATCACCAGTTCCGAGATATTGCGCGCGTGGTCGCCGATCCGCTCCAGGGAGCGCAGCACCCAGATAATGCTCAAGACCCTTGAGATAGAGCGCGGGTCTTCCATCATGTAGGTGGCCAGCTCACGCAGGGCGGTTTTGTATTCGCGGTCGATGACTTTGTCGTACTGCGCGACCGACAACGCCAGGTCCGCGTCGAAACGCGCAAACGCGTCAAGGGCATCGCGCACCATGTTGCGCACTTGGTCGCCGATATGACGCACCTCCACATAACCGCGCGGCGCTTCGCCTTCTTCGCAGAGCTGGATGGCGCGGCGGGCGATCTTGGTGGCTTCGTCGCCGATGCGCTCCAGGTCGATCACCGACTTGGAGATGCTGATGATCAAACGCAGGTCCGAGGCCGCCGGCTGGCGACGGGCGAGAATGCGCAGGCATTCTTCGTCAATGTTGCGTTCCATCTGGTTGATCTGGTCGTCAATCTCACGCACTTGCTGGGCCAGGCCCGAATCGGCCTCGATCAGCGCGGTGACCGCATCGTTGACTTGCTTCTCCACCAGGCCGCCCATCGCCAGGAGGTGGCTGCGCACCTCCTCGAGCTCGGCGTTGAACTGCGCGGAGATGTGATGGGTAAGGCCTTCTTTGCTAATCATGTTGGCGTCCTTGGAGCGTCCGGTAAGGTGCGGAGAACCGCAGCGTCAGTGCAATCAGAACCACAGCTTCCTAGCCGTAGCGACCGGTGATGTAGTCTTCGGTCTGCTTCTTCGCCGGATTGGTGAACAGGGTATCGGTATCGCCGAACTCCACCAACTTGCCCATGTACATGAACGCGGTGTAGTCGGACACCCGCGCCGCCTGTTGCATGTTGTGAGTCACGATGACGATGGTGAACTTGGATTTCAGCTCGTAGATCAGTTCTTCGACTTTCAGCGTCGAAATCGGGTCGAGTGCCGAGCACGGTTCGTCGAGCAGCAGCACTTCCGGCTCCACGGCGATGGTACGGGCGATCACCAGACGTTGCTGCTGGCCGCCGGACAAGCCGAGTGCGGATTCGTGCAGGCGGTCCTTGACCTCGTCCCACAGCGCCGCGCCCTTCAAGGCCCACTCGACGGCTTCATCGAGGATGCGCTTCTTGTTGATGCCCTGGATGCGCAGGCCGTAGACCACGTTTTCGTAGATGGTCTTGGGGAATGGGTTGGGCTTCTGGAACACCATGCCCACCCGACGACGCAGCTCGGCCACGTCCTCGCCCTTGCGGTAGATGTTGGTGCCATAGAGGTTGATGGCGCCTTCCACACGGCAACCGTCCACCAAGTCGTTCATGCGGTTGAACGTGCGCAGCAGCGTGGATTTACCGCAGCCCGACGGGCCGATAAAGGCGGTCACACGCTGCTTGGGGATGTTCATGCTGACGTCGAACAGCGCCTGCTTTTCACCGTAGTACAGGCTCAGGCCCGGTACTTCGATGGCCACAGTTTCCTGGGCCAGGCTCAGGCTCTGCTTGTCGCGACCCAGGGCAGACATGTTGATGCCGTGGGAATGGGTGTCTTGTTGCATGGTCTCACTCCGTTCGTAGCTGCAAGCTTTTAGCTGCACGCCGCAAGATTTGAGCAAAAGCGGCGTGTAGCTTGCCGCTTGTGGCTAATAGCTTTAGCTGTCCAACGCTTTGTATTTTTCGCGCAGGTGGTTACGAATCCACACCGCCGACAGGTTGAGCGTGGCGATCACCAGCACCAGCAGCAACGCGGTGGCGTACACCAGCGGCCGCGCGGCTTCGACGTTGGGGCTCTGGAAGCCAACGTCATAGATATGAAAGCCCAAATGCATGATCTTCTGGTCCAGGTGCAGGTACGGGTAGTTGCCGTCCAGCGGCAGCGACGGCGCCAGCTTCACCACGCCTACCAGCATCAGCGGCGCGACTTCGCCGGCGGCACGGGCCACGGCGAGAATCATGCCGGTCATCATCGCCGGGCTGGCCATCGGCAGCACGATCTTCCACAGCGTTTCCGCCTTGGTCGCGCCCAGCGCCAGCGAGCCTTCGCGCACGGTGCGAGGAATCCGCGCCAGGCCTTCTTCGGTGGCCACGATCACCACCGGCACGGCCAGCAGCGCCAGGGTCAGCGAGGCCCAGAGCAGGCCCGGGGTACCGAAGGTCGGGGCCGGCAGGGCCTCGGCGAAGAACAGACGGTCAACCGAACCACCCAGTACATACACGAAGAAGCCCAGGCCGAACACGCCGTAGACGATGGCCGGTACACCGGCCAGGTTGTTCACGGCGATGCGGATGATGCGGGTCAGGGTGTTCTGCTTGGCGTACTCACGCAGGTACACCGCGGCCAGTACGCCGAACGGGGTCACGATCATCGCCATGATCAGGGTCATCATCACGGTGCCGAAGATAGCCGGGAAGATCCCGCCTTCGGTGTTGGCTTCCCGTGGGTCATCGCTGAGGAATTCCCAGACCTTGCTGAAGTAGAAGCCGATCTTGGTCAGCGTGCCCATGGCGTTCGGCTGATAGGCGTGCACCACTTTGCCGATGCCGATTTCAATTTCCTTGCCGTTGCCGTCACGGGCCGTCAACGCGTCGCGGTTGAACTGGGCGTGCAGGTCGGCCAGGCGCGCTTCGATGTCCTGGTAACGGGCGTTCAGCTCAGCGCGGTCGGCGTCCATGTCGGCCTGGGCGGCGGCGTCGAGCTTGCCTTCCAACTCCAGCTTGCGACCGTGCAGGCGGATGCGCTCCAACCCGGCGTTGATCGCGCCGATATCGGTTTTTTCCAGCGTCTTGAGCTGGGCGGCCAACGCGTTGACGCGGTCGACGCGGGCTTGCAGCTCCGGCCACGCGGCCTCGCCTTCGGCGATGACCTTGCCGTCCTGCTTGACGTTGACCAGGGTGCCGTAGAAGTTACCCCACTCGCGCCGTTCGATGGTCATCAGGTTCGCGGGCCTGGTCTGATCCTTGAGCCATTCGCCGACGATCCAGGTGAAATCGTTGCCGTTCAGGTCGCGGTTGCCGACCTTGATCAGCTCGCGGGTCATGAATTCCGGGCCCTGGTCCGGCACCGGCAGGCCCGCGCTTTTCAGACGCTCGCGCGGCACTTCTTCCTTCTGCACCACTTCGCCGATGACGACATGGTTTTCCTGGCCCGGCACGCTGTAGTTGGCCTGGATCAGGTCGGCCGGCCAGAAATGGCCCAAGCCACGCACCGCAATCACAGCCAGCAGGCCAATGGTCATGATGACCGCGATGGACACCGCGCCACCGCTGATCCAGACGCCGGGGGCGCCGCTCTTGAACCATCCATTCAGGGAGTTCTGTTTCACAGACTTCTACCTTTCTTAAAGCGACGAGTATTTCTTGCGCAGACGCTGACGGATCAGCTCGGCGAGGGTGTTCATGATGAAGGTGAACAGCAGCAACACCAGCGCCGAGAGGAACAGCACGCGATAGTGACTGCCGCCCACTTCCGACTCGGGCATCTCCACCGCGACGTTGGCCGCCAGGGTGCGCAGGCCTTCGAACAGGTTCATCTCCATCACTGGCGTGTTACCGGTGGCCATCAGCACGATCATGGTTTCGCCGACGGCGCGGCCCATGCCGATCATCAAGGCCGAAAAGATGCCCGGGCTGGCGGTCAGGATCACCACGCGGGTCATGGTCTGCCACGGCGTGGCGCCCAGGGCCAGCGAGCCCAGGGTCAGGCCGCGTGGCACGCTGAACACGGCGTCTTCGGCGATGGAGTAGATGTTCGGGATCACTGCAAAACCCATGGCCAGCCCCACCACCAGTGCGTTGCGCTGGTCGTAGGTAATTCCCAGGTCGTGGGAGATCCACATGCGCATGTCGCCGCCGAAGAACCAGGTCTCCAGGTACGGGCTCATGTACAGCGACAGCCAGCCCACGAACAGGATCACCGGGATCAGGATCGCGCTCTCCCAGCCATCCGGAACCCGCAGGCGAATCGATTCGGGCAGGCGACTGAAGACGAAACCGGCGACGAGGATGCCTATCGGCAGCAGCATCAGCAGGCTGAAAATCCCCGGCAGATGCCCCTCTACATACGGCGCCAGGAACAGGCCGGCGAAGAAACCGAGGATTACCGTCGGCATCGCTTCCATCAATTCGATCACCGGCTTGACCTTGCGGCGCAGGCTCGGGGCCATGAAGTAAGCGGTGTAGATGGCCGCGGCAACCGCCAGTGGCGCCGCCAGCAGCATGGCGTAGAACGCCGCCTTCAGCGTACCGAAGGTCAATGGCGCCAGGCTCATCTTGGGTTCGAAGTCGGTGTTGGCGGCGGTCGATTGCCAGACGTACTTAGGCTCGTCGTAGTTTTCGTACCAGACCTTGCTCCACAACGCGCTCCAGGACACTTCGGGGTGCGGGTTATCCAGCAGCAGCGGTTGCAGCTTGCCGTCGGCCTCCACGATCACGCGGTTGGCGCGAGGCGACAGACCGAACACGCCCTGGCCGTCAACCACCGGGTCCACCAGCAAAGTGCGGTGGGCGGTGCTGTGGAACACGCCGAATTTGCCGGAAGCGTCGAGGGCGGTGAAACCTTTGCGACGCTCTTCGGCGGTGATTTCCACAATCGGCGCGGTGCCCATCTGGAAGGTGCGGATTTGCTTGAGGTGCTGCTCGCCATCCGGGTCGCGGGCCATGAACCACTGGGCCAGGCCACCTTTGGAGTTACCGACGATCAGCGAGATACCGCCCACCAGCTGGGTGCTGGCGGTGATTTCGGCGTTGCCGTCTTCCAATAGCTTGTATCGACCATTGAGGCTCTTGTCGCGCAGGCTGAACACATCGGCCAAGGCACGGCCGTTGATCACATACAGCCACTGCTGGCGCGGGTCGATGAAGATCGCCTTCACCGGCTCGGTCATCTGCGGCAGCTCGACACGTTTCTGCTCGCTGGTGACTTCGCCGGTCATCATGTTTTCTTCGCGGCTCAGGGTCAGCACATTCAGGTGCGAACCGGCGGAACCGGCCACCACCAGGGAGGTGTCGGTGGCATTGAGTGCTACGTGCTCCAGCGAGCGACCGGCCTCGTCCAGCACGATCGGCGTTTCACCGTAGGGGTATTCGATCGCGGGGGTGATGGTCTTCTTGCCGTCCGGGTAGGACACCTTGTAGGTGTGGCGGAACACCAGGGACTGACCATTGGACAAACCAAGAATCACCAGCGGGCTGCCCGGCTGGTCTTCGCCGATGGATGCAACGCTGACACCGGCCGGAAGCGGCAGGTCGAAACGCTTGAGTTCAGCACCGGTGTCGACTGCAAAAAACAGCGCCTGGCCCTTGTCGGAAACCCGCATGGCGACTTGGTTCTGTTCTTCGAGGGAGATCAGCAACGGCTTGCCGGCGTCCTGCATCCAGGCAGGTGTCAGCGCATCTTCCTTGGTCAGCGAGGCACCCTGGAACAGCGGCGCGACTACATAGGCGAGGAAGAAGAAGATCAGGGTGATAGCGCCAAGGACAGCGAGGCCGCCCACCAGCACGTACCAACGGGTCAGGCGGTCCTTGAGCGCGCGAATGCGGCGCTTGCGTTGCAGCTCAGGGGTATTGAAATCAATGCGCTTGGGAGGAGAAGTCGTCGTCATGGTGGAATTGGCCAGATCATTCATGCGCACACCCTAGCGATCCTGTATGACAGAAAGATGACAGTGCAGTGACGCAACGAATCCGCCGCGAAGCAAGGCTGGCAGCGGATTGTAAAATTCGGATGCGGAGCCGGTATTCCGGCCCCGCAGAGGCAATCAGTTGCCTTCTTTCAGACCCAGGTCAGCCAGGGCCTTGGCGGCGACCTTGGCTGGCAGTGGGATGTAGCCGTCTTTCACTACAACTTCCTGGCCCTGTTTGGACAGAACCAGTTTCACGAACTCGGCTTCCAGCGGCGCCAGAGGCTTGTTCGGGGCTTTGTTGACGTACACGTAGAGGAAGCGCGACAGCGGGTATTTGCCGTTCAGGGCGTTTTCTTCACTGTCTTCGACGAATTCAGTGCTGCCTTTCTTGGCCAGGGCCACGGTCTTCACGCTGGCGGTCTTGTAGCCGATGCCCGAGTAACCGATGCCGTTGAGCGAAGAGCTGATCGACTGCACGACCGAAGCCGAGCCGGGCTGTTCGTTCACGTTAGGCTTGTAGTCGCCTTTGCACAGGGCTTCTTCCTTGAAGTAGCCGTAGGTGCCGGATACCGAGTTACGACCGAACAATTGGACCGGCTTGTTGGCCAGGTCGCCGGTCACACCCAGGTCGCCCCAGGTTTTCACGTCAGCTTTGCCACCGCACAGGCGAGTCGAGGAGAAAATCGCGTCGACTTGTTCCATGGTCAGGTGCTGGATCGGGTTGTCCTTGTGCACGAACACGGCCAGGGCATCGACGGCGACCGGGATAGCGGTAGGCTTATAGCCGTACTTTTGCTCGAAGGCCGCCAGTTCGGTGTCCTTCATCTTGCGGCTCATCGGGCCCAGGTTGGAGGTGCCTTCAGTCAGCGCAGGTGGCGCGGTGGCGGAGCCGGCAGCTTGAATCTGGATGTTGACGTTCGGGTATTCCTTTTTGTACCCCTCGGCCCACAGGGTCATCAGGTTAGCCAGGGTATCGGAACCGACGCTGGACAGGTTGCCCGACACACCAGTGGTCTTAACGTAAGCCGGGATTGCCGGGTCAACACCAGCGGCCACCGCGTTGGCGGTCGCAACGCCAGCAGCGACAAAAGTCATTGCCGCCATCAAACGTTTCAGTTTCATGCCTTGCTCCTAGCAGATAGGGATAATTGGATCGGGGCCAAGTATCGAGAGGCCGTGTGAACACTCTATGTCTGGAATATGACAATTAGATGAAAGGCCACTATCGCAAGCAAAGGTTTAAGAAGACTAAAAGTGGGATGAACACCGTCCCTGTGGCGAGGGAGCTTGCTCCCGCTGGGTCGCGAAGCGGCCCTGAAGAGGGGGACTGCTGCGCAGTCCTACGGGAGCAAGCTCCCTCGCCACAGTGAATCGGGCAGGGTATTACCGCCCGCGCTTCCAGAGATACCCACCCACCACCATCCCCATCACGCACAGGACGGCAACATAGTAAGCCGGGCCCATCGGGCTTTCCTTCATCAGCAGCGACACCGCCAGCGGCGTCAGTCCGCCAAATACGGCGTAGGCCACGTTGTAGGAGAACGACAGACCACTGAAACGCACCACTGGAGGGAACGCCTTGACCATCACATACGGCACCACGCCGATAGTGCCGACGAACAGACCGGTCAGCGCGTAAAGCGGGAACAGCCAGTCCGGGTGGGCCATCAGGCTGTGGTACAGCGTCCATGACGTCGCCAGCAGCAAGGCGCAACCGGTAATCAGCACGCGGCCGGCGCCAAAGCGGTCGGCCAACGCGCCGGAGGCGATGCAGCCCAGGCTCAGGGTGACGATGGCCAGGCTGTTGGCCTGCAGCGCAACGGTCGGGCTGAAGTGGTAGATAGTTTGCAGCACGGTCGGGGTCATCAGGATGACCACCACCACACCAGCCGACAGCAGCCAGGTCAGCAGCATCGACAGCACAATGGCGCCGCGGTGGTCGCGCAGCACGGCACGCAAGGGCAACTCGGCGGCCAGGGTCTTGCGTTGCTGCATCTCGGCGAAGATTGGCGTTTCATGCAGCCAGCGGCGCAGGTACACCGACAGCAGGCCGAACACGCCGCCAAGCAGAAACGGGATACGCCAGGCGTAATCCGAAACCTGCTCCGGGCTGTAAATCGTGTTGATGGCGGTGGCCACCAGTGAACCCAGCAGGATCCCGGCGGTGAGGCCACTGGTCAGAGTGCCGCAGGCATAGCCGATATGGCGCGGCGGTACGTGCTCGGAGACGAACACCCAGGCGCCCGGCACTTCGCCGCCGATTGCGGCGCCCTGGATGATGCGCATCAACAGCAACAGGACCGGCGCCCACAAGCCGATCTGCGCGTAGGTCGGCAGCAGGCCCATGATCAAGGTCGGCACGGCCATCATGAAGATGCTCAGGGTGAACATTTTCTTGCGGCCCAGCAGGTCGCCGAAGTGCGCCATGATGATGCCGCCCAGGGGCCGCGCCAGGTAACCGGCGGCGAAGATGCCGAAGGCCTGCATCATGCGCAGCCATTCGGGCATGTCGACGGGGAAAAACAGTTTTCCGACCACGGTGGCGAAAAACACGAAAATGATGAAATCGTAGAACTCCAGCGCCCCGCCCAAGGCAGACAGCGAGAGGGTTTTGTAGTCGTTGCGGGTCAGCGGGCGCGAGGGTTGCGCACTGCTTGCGGGCACGGAGGACATGGCAAGGCTTCTCTTATAGTCATTATCGATATCAAGGACGGCACGCCCGTGACTGGCGGCGGGTTTGGCAAGATAGCAAATCGCTTGTAAAAGCACAGCGCCAGGAGAACAGTTGCCCGCAAAAGCCCCGATACAGCGCCTATTTACCGACCAAATGAGCCTCGAGAGGTCGTCGTGATGCCAGGGTGTCGATATACTCGGCCCTTGCAGGCGCAAGAACCTCAGTCTTGAGGGGCTGCTGTGCCAAAACGCCGTTGGGTGCCACCCAGCCGATTTGGCAGAGTTTCCCTTTAGTACGCCTTACGAGAAACGCATTGAGCGGTGTATGTTGGTGCTGAAACGTTTTTCTACAAGACGGCTATCCACTTGAAATACCCATGAAGCGTCACGGGTCAGAGGCACCCCCGGCATGATCGAACTCGAACAAGAAGATCCTATCCCGCAAGGCGATCTCGCCCTGCAAATCACCGCGCTCCCGCGTGAAACCAACGGTTTCGGCGATATCTTCGGCGGCTGGCTGGTGGCGCAGATGGACCTGGCCGGTACAGCGATGGCCAGCAAGGTCGCGGGTGGCCGTGTGGCGACCGTCGCCATCGACCGCATGGCGTTCCTGGTGCCGGTGGCGGTGGGTGCGCAGTTGTCCTTCTATACCCAGGCCCTGGAAATCGGCCGCAGCTCGATCCAGATGATGGTCGAAGTGTGGAGCGACGACCCGTTGTCCAGCGAATGGCGCAAGGTCACCGAGGCGGTGTTTGTCTTCGTTGCCATCGATGGTAGCGGCCGCACACGCTCGGTGCCGTCACGCGCGCGTTAAACATCACCGGGTTTTGACGGTCAATTGCCCCATTGCCTGCTATCAAGAGTGCTGTGTCATGCCTTTGCCCCACGTTGAAACCCTGAAAATCGACGAGCTGGACTGCTGGCTCATCCGCCACAACGGCGCCGAACTGAGGGTGGCCCAGCAGGGCGCGCACATCTTCAGTTACCAGCGTGACGGCGAGCAGCCGCTGATCTGGCCTAACCCGGCAGCCGTGTTCAAGCAGGGCAAAGGCATCCGCACCGGAGTCCCGGTGTGCTGGCCGTGGTTTGGCGTGTTCGACCGCAACCCGCCCAGCGTAAAGGCGATGCGCCAAAGCGATCAGCCGGCCGGCGCCCATGGTTTTGTGCGTACAGCGCTGTGGGAATTGGCCGGGACGGCGTTTGAAGGCGAGGCTTTGCGCATCGACCTGATACTACCGGTGCCTGCAGGCGGTTTCCCCGGCTGGCCCCATCAAGTCGACCTGAAACTCAGCCTGCTGCTGGACGACCACCTGCATATCCGCCTGACCAGCCATAACCGTGGCACAGACACCGTGACCCTCAGCCAGGCGCTGCACACCTACTTCGCCGTGAGCGATGTGCGCAATGTGCAGGTCGAAGGCCTGGATGGGACGACGTATATCGACACCGCCGATGGCTGGAGCGAGAAAACCCAGTCCGGGCTGCTGAGCTTTACCGCAGAGACTGACCGTATCTACCTGGGCACGCCCGCTGAGCTGAGTATTGTCGACAACGACTGGCAGCGCCGTATCCAGCTCTCCAGCGAAGGTTCGAAGTCGACCGTGATCTGGAACCCCTGGACCGAACGCGCCAAGGCGTTCGACGATATGGTCGACGATGGCTGGCAGGGCATGCTGTGCATCGAGACGGCGAATGTGCTGGACGATGTGGTTGAATTGGCGCCCGGCAAAAGCCACATCTTGGGCGTGAGCATTACCAGTACTACTTTATAAACCCAATCAAAATGTGGGAGGGGCTTGCTCCCGATAGCAGAGGGTCAGTCAGCACATTTGTGACTGATAGACCGCTATCGGGAGCAAGCCGAATCGTCGCACCGCCCCTCCCACATTGGTTTGTGTTTTAGTTTAGAGATCGGATTCCTTCACCACCCGCACCTTCCCCGCATCCAGCGCATACGCCGCATCCGCCAGGTCGTTGTTCACCTTCTCCACCTTCAAGGTGCCGGTGACCCACAACGGTGTGTAGATATCATCCAACTTCAACCCCTTGGGATAACGCACCAGCACCAACTGATTAGGTGGCGGTGGCGGAACGTGGATGCACGCGCCTGGGTACGGCACCAGGAAGAACAACGTGCTGCGGCCCTTGGCGTCGGTTTCCAACGGTACCGGGTAGCCGCCGATACGGATGTTCTTGCCGTTCATGGCGGCCACGGTCTTGGTGGAATACATCACCGCCGGCAGACCTTTGCTCTGCTTCAGGCCGCCCTTATCGGTAAAGGTGCCCTGGGCTTCGGGGGAGTTGTGGTCAATCTCGGGCATGGCTTCGAGGGCTTTCTGGTCTGAAAGCGGCATGAGGTCGAGCCAGTCGGTTTCCGGCAGTTCACCGGCGTGCGCCAGGCCAGAGCCCAGCAAGAGAAGAGTCAAGAGAAGACGGCGCATGAAGAAGCTCGGCAAGTACAAGTGCCGAGCATTCTAGCCCTCTGCGCCTACGCAGCGCAGAGGACTTCGTCGGCTGATTACTTCTTTTTGATCAAGCCGTAGATCACCAGCAGCACAATGGCGCCGACCAGCGCGCCGAGGAAGCCTGCGCCTTGACCGGCCTGGTAGATACCCAGGGCCTGACCACCATAGGTCGCGGCCAGGGAGCCGGCGATACCCAACAGAATGGTCATGATCCAGCCCATGCTGTCGTCGCCTGGCTTGAGGAAACGCGCGAGCAGACCGACGATAAAGCCGATAACGATGGTTCCGATGATACCCATGGCATTTCCCTCTGAATGAAGTGAACTATGCCAAAGCCTAGACAGGCTTTGGCATCCTGCAATCAGAGGATGGCGATCCCCGAATGGTTCCCGCCATCGCCAGGCAAATTATTGCTCGGCGATCAGCGCTTCGACCTTGAGGATCTGCGCCTGCAGCGTCGCGCGGTCCTTGCAGCGCAGGTTGGCATGGCCGACCTTGCGCCCGGCCTTGAAGGCCTTGCCGTAGTGATGCACGTGGCAATCGTCGATCGCCATCACCCGCTCAACCGGCGGCACCGTACCGATGAAGTTGAGCATGGCGCTCTCGCCGACCTTGGCCGTGGAGCCCAGCGGCAGGCCTGCCACGGCACGCAGGTGGTTTTCGAACTGGCTGCACTCGGCGCCTTCGGTGGTCCAGTGCCCGGAGTTGTGCACACGCGGGGCGATTTCGTTGGCCTTGAGGCCGCCGTCGACTTCAAAGAACTCGAACGCCATCACACCGACATAATCCAGCTGCTTGAGCACACGGCTGGAGTAGTCTTCGGCCAGCGCCTGCAACGGGTGGTCGGTGCTGGCCACGGACAGTTTGAGGATGCCGTTGACGTGAGTGTTGTGCACCAACGGGTAAAAACGGATTTCGCCATCCCGAGCCCGCACGGCAATCAGCGAGACTTCGCCGGTGAACGGCACGAAGCCCTCCAGCAGGCAGGCGACGCTGCCCAGCTCGGCGAAGGTGCCGACCACATCGGCAGCGGTGCGCAGGACTTTCTGGCCCTTGCCGTCGTAACCCAGGGTGCGGGTTTTCAGCACGGCCGGCAGGCCAATGCTGGCGACAGCGGCGTCGAGGTCGGCCTGGGATTGAATATCGGCGAAGGCCGGGGTCGGAATGCCCAGGTCCTTGAACATGCTCTTCTCGAACCAGCGGTCACGCGCGATGCGCAGGGCTTCGGCGCTTGGGTATACCGGTACGAACTGCGAAAGGAACGCGACGGTTTCGGCCGGGACGCTTTCGAACTCGAAGGTCACCAGATCCACTTCGTCGGCCAATTGGCGCAAGTGGTCCGGGTCGCTGTAGTCAGCGCGCAGGTGTTCACCCAGGGCGGCCGCGCAGGCGTCCGGCGCCGGGTCAAGGAAAGCGAAATTCATCCCCAGCGGGGTTCCCGCCAGCGCCAGCATGCGGCCCAGTTGGCCGCCACCGATTACACCGATTTTCATCGTCAACAACCTCAGGCGATACGTGGGTCTGGATTGTCCAGCACGCTGTCTGTCTGCTCAGCACGGAATTTTTTCAGCACCGCGTGAAACTGCGGGTGCTTGGCGCCCAGGATGCTGGCCGACAGCAGGGCTGCGTTAATCGCGCCAGCCTTGCCGATCGCCAGGGTGGCCACCGGGATCCCGGCCGGCATCTGCACGATGGACAACAGCGAGTCCACGCCCGAGAGCATCGCCGACTGCACTGGCACGCCTAGCACCGGCAGGTGAGTCTTGGCCGCACACATGCCTGGCAAATGCGCTGCACCGCCGGCACCGGCGATGATCACCTCGATGCCACGGGATTCTGCCTCATCGGCATACTGGAACAGCAAATCCGGGGTGCGGTGGGCGGAGACCACCTTCACTTCATACGGAATGCCGAGCTTTTCCAGCATATCGGCGGTGTGGCTAAGGGTGGACCAATCGGACTTGGAGCCCATGATCACGCCAACCAATGCACTCATCGTCGTGCCTCTTCTCTCTGGGCGCCCGCGGGCGCGTCAAAAAACAACAAGCCACGCGGGAAATCCGGCGTGGCTTGGTGTACGAATTTAGGCCGGTTGGACCGGCCGAAGGCCGCGCAGTATACCGTAATAATGCAGATAAACAGCCCCTGGAATGACCATCCGTCCAGCGGCACAAACCTGCGGTTTTATTGACTTCCGAGTCAGCGAAAACACCACAAAGCCCTATGGGAGGGGGCTTGCTCCCGATCGAGGTGTATAAGTGCCAGATTCAGTGCCTGACACACCGTAATCGGCCCGATATTGGGCTCAGGTGCTTTGCGCCGCTCCCCCTTCCAACTTGCGCCACAACAACCGCACATTCGCCTTGCGCACCAACGCACAGCGATACAGGCGAATCTCCAGCGGCACATGCCATTGCGGCCCGCCGCACACCACCAATTCACCACGGGCCAGTTCGGCACGCACGCTCAGTTGCGGCACCCAGGCAATGCCCAGCCCCTCCAGGGCCATGCTCTTGAGGCTGTCGGCCATGGCGGTTTCGTACACGGTGGTAAAGCGCAGCGCACGCTGGCGCAGCAACAGATGCACCGAACGGCCGAGGAATGCACCGGCGCTGTAGGCCAGCAACGGCACGCTGCCCTCGCCTTCGAGGTCGAACAGCGGTTTGCCGTCGGCATCGGCGGCGCACACCGGGAGCATTTCGGTGTCGCCCAGGTGCAGCGACGGGAAGATTTCGGCGTCCATCTGCATCGCGGCGTCCGGGTCGTAGAACGCCAGCATCAGATCGCAGCCCCCCTCGCGCAGGGCGTGCACGGCGTCACCGACGTTGGTGGCGACCAGCCGCGTGGCGATGTTCAAGCCTTCGTTGCGCAATTGCGCGATCCAGCGCGGGAAGAAGCCCAACGCCAGAGAGTGGGCGGCGGCGACTTGCATGACTTCGCCCTGCCCGCCTTCCAGATGATGCAAATGGCGCAACACTTCACCCAACTGTTCGACCACGGTGCGCGCGGTGACCAGAAATAGCTGCCCCGCCGCTGTCAGCTCGACGGGCGTGCGCGAGCGGTTGACCAGGGTCAGGCCCAAGGCGGCTTCCAGGCTGCGGATGCGTCGGCTGAACGCCGGCTGGGTGACGAACCGCCGCTCCGCCGCCTGGGAAAAGCTGCGGGTCGCGGCCAGGGCGCTGAAGTCTTCCAGCCATTTGCTTTCAAGGTTCATCACTGCCTCCCACGGGTACGCACCATTTTGGCACACACGCCCGCCATGATAGCCGGGTCACACCTGCATTATGCCGTTTATGCATAGGCCAGTGTTTAACAGCATTGGCCCAAAAATTCGTACGCGCCTAGCATTCGCAGCGTTCCGGCCAGTTCCGGGTCCCTATCGAGATGATTTCCGTCATGTCCTCTGCTGCATCTTTCCGTACAGAAAAAGACCTGCTTGGCGTACTCGAAGTACCTGCTCAAGCGTATTACGGCATCCAGACCCTGCGTGCGGTGAATAACTTCCGCCTCTCGGGCGTTCCGATTTCGCATTACCCGAAATTGGTGGTCGGCCTGGCAATGGTCAAGCAAGCAGCCGCAGATGCCAACCGCGAGTTGGGCCAGCTCAGCGAAGCCAAGCACGCTGCCATCAGCGAAGCCTGTGCCCGTCTGATCCGCGGCGATTTCCACGAAGAGTTCGTGGTGGACATGATTCAAGGCGGCGCCGGCACTTCAACCAACATGAATGCCAACGAAGTCATCGCCAACATCGCGCTGGAGGCCATGGGCCACCAGAAAGGCGAATACCAGTACCTGCACCCCAACAACGACGTGAACATGGCGCAGTCGACCAACGACGCCTACCCGACCGCGATCCGCCTGGGTCTGCTGCTGGGCCATGACGCGCTGCTGGCCAGTCTCGACAGCCTGATCCAGTCCTTCGCCGCCAAAGGCGTCGAGTTCAGCCATGTGCTGAAAATGGGCCGCACCCAATTGCAAGACGCTGTGCCGATGACCCTCGGCCAGGAATTCCGTGCCTTCGCCACCACCCTGGGTGAAGACTTGGCACGCCTGAAAACCTTGGCGCCGGAGCTGCTCACCGAAGTCAACCTGGGCGGCACCGCCATCGGTACCGGTATCAACGCCGACCCGCGTTACCAGGCCCTGGCCGTACAACGCCTGGCGATCATCAGCGGCCAGCCCGTGGTTCCGGCAGCCGACCTGATCGAAGCCACCTCCGACATGGGCGCCTTCGTGCTGTTCTCCGGCATGCTCAAGCGTACCGCCGTGAAACTGTCGAAGATCTGCAACGACCTGCGCCTGCTGTCCAGCGGCCCACGCACCGGCATCAACGAGATCAACCTGCCGGCGCGCCAGCCAGGCAGTTCGATCATGCCCGGCAAGGTCAACCCGGTGATTCCGGAAGCCGTGAACCAGGTAGCGTTCCAAGTTATCGGTAACGACCTGGCCCTGACCATGGCAGCCGAAGGTGGCCAACTGCAACTGAACGTGATGGAGCCGCTGATCGCCTTCAAGATCTTCGATTCGATCCGCCTGCTGCAACGCGCCATGGACATGCTGCGCGAGCACTGCATCGTCGGTATCACCGCCAACGAAGCGCGCTGCCGCGAACTGGTGGAGCACTCCATCGGCCTGGTGACTGCGCTGAACCCGTACATCGGCTATGAAAACGCCACCCGTATCGCACGTATCGCCCTCGAAAGCGGCCGTGGGGTACTGGAACTGGTGCGCGAAGAAGGCTTGCTCGACGACGCCATGCTCGACGACATCCTGCGCCCCGATAATATGATCGCTCCACGTTTGGTCCCGCTGAAGGCCTAAGCGCTTGTTGCACCGCTCACCAGGTTGAGGGACTAGACACCTCTCACCTTTTGAGGGCCTGAAGGCTCGTTCTTCAGGCCCTTTTTTTTGCTCCGAGGTTGTGAAATGACGCCCATAAAAAATCCAATATCGCACCGCAAACCCACCTCCCCTGTAATGGCTTGGCTGAAACCTTTAATCGGCCCGGGCAGACGGATCACGTTCGCCTAGGTATAGTGCCGCCCCTCTTCGCATCTGCGGCCGTCGACAACGGCTAGCACGCAGCGAAAGCGCATGAATAACAACACCCGCAAAAGGATTGGGGCCGAAGCGTCGTGCACTGCCTGGTGCCGAGCGATGCGTCGAACCGTCCTGCGTTTGCCATTAGAAAAATCAGCGAGGAACACTCCATGCTCGAAGTCATCAACGACTTCCTCTCAGGGAAAGTACTGATCGTGCTCATTGTCGGGCTCGGCGGTTATTTCACGATCCGCTCGCGTTTCGTTCAGTTTCGTCATTTCTTCCACATGTTCGCGGTGTTTCGCGACAGCCTCAAAAGCAGCTCCGATCAACTCAGTTCGTTCCAGGCGCTGATGCTCAGCCTGGCCGGCCGCGTGGGTGCCGGTAACATCGCCGGTGTCGGCATTGCCGTGACCCTGGGTGGTCCCGGTGCCGTGTTCTGGATGTGGGTCACCGCGCTGGTGGGCATGTCTTCGAGCTTTATCGAGTGCTCCCTCGGCCAGCTGTACAAGCGCACCGACGCCGAAGGCACTTACCGTGGCGGCCCGGCCTATTACATCCAGCACGGTTTGCACAAGCGCTGGCTGGGCATGGTCATGGCGTTCCTGCTGCTGGTGACCTTCGGCTTTGCCTTCAACGGCCTGCAGGCCCACGCCGTGACTCACTCGCTGAACAACGCGTTCGGCCTGGACACCACCTATACCGGGCTGGCCCTGGCCGTATTGCTGGGCTTGGTATTCATCGGCGGGATCAAGCGCATCGCCTCGATCGCCGACCTGCTGGTGCCGGTCAAGACCCTGGTCTACATCGCCGTGACCCTGTACGTGATCGTGCTGCAATTCGACCACGTACCGGCCATGCTCGCGACCATCGTCAAGAGCGCGTTCGGCCTCGACCAAGCCTTCGGTGGCCTGGTGGGCAGCGCGATCATCATGGGCGTCAAGCGCGGCGTGTTCGCCAACGAAGCCGGCTTGGGCAGTGCGCCGAACGTGGCGGCGGTAGCGTCGGTTGAACACCCGATCGCCCAAGGCGTGGTCCAGGCGTTCAGCGTGTTCCTCGACACCTTCGTGATCTGCACCTGCACCGCGTTGCTGATCCTGCTCTCCGGCTTCTACACCCCAGGCTTTGAAGGCGATGGCATTGCCCTGACCCAGAACTCCCTGGCGGCGGTCGTCGGCGACTGGGGCCGCATGTTTATCTCGGTGGCCCTGGCGTTGTTCGTGTTCACCTCGATCATGTACAACTACTACCTCGGCGAGAGCAACCTGCGCTTCCTGGTGGGCAACAACCGCAAGGTGCTGATCGGCTACCGCACGCTGGTGCTGGTCCTGATTTTCTGGGGCTCCATCGAGAACCTGAGCACCGTGTTTGCCTTTGCCGATATCACCATGACCCTGCTGGCGTTCGTCAACCTGTTCGCCCTGGCGTTCCTGTTCAAGATTGCCATGCGCATCCTGAACGATTACGACAACCAGCGCGCGGCGGGCATCAAGACCCCGGTGTTCGATTCCAGCCAGTTCCCGGACCTCGACCTGGACCGCAAGGCCTGGCCGGCAAACCCGGTAAACCCGCAAGCGGCCCCCTCGGCTGAACTGAATGCTCAAGTGCAACGCTGAGCATAGATAGATGACACGCCGCACGACCTTGGGCATGCTCGGGGCCGTGCGGCGTTTTTCGTTCAGGAGAATTTACGATGTCCTCATCCAGCAACGTCATGGTGCTCTACACCGGCGGCACCATCGGCATGCAGGCCAGTGCCAACGGCCTGGCGCCCGCCTCCGGCTTCGAAACACGCATGCGCGAGCAGTTAGCCAACCAGCCCGTTCCCGCGTGGCGCTTTCGCGAAATGGCGCCGTTGATCGACAGCGCCAACATGACCCCCGCCTATTGGCAGCGCCTGCGCAGCGCGGTGATTGAAGCCGTGGACCAAGGCTGCGACGCCGTGTTGATCCTGCACGGCACCGATACCCTGGCCTACAGCGCGGCGGCCATGAGCTTCCAACTGCTGGGCTTGCCGGTGCCGGTGGTGTTTACCGGTTCGATGCTGCCGGCGGGCGTGCCGGACAGCGACGCCTGGGAAAACGTCAGCGGCGCGCTGCACGCCCTGGGCGCCGGCTTGGCGCCGGGCGTGCACCTGCACTTTCACGGCGCGCTGCTGGCGCCGACCGCGTGCGCGAAAATCCGCAGTTTCGGGCGCAACCCCTTTGCGGCGCTTAACCGCCAGGGCGGCGTTGCCCGTGTCAAATCCATCCCCCCGGCGCTGGACTATCGCCAGCCGAAAGCCCTGGCCAATGTCGGTGTGCTGCCGCTGGTGCCGGGGATCGCTGCGGCGCAGCTGGACGCCCTGCTCGACAGCGGCATCCAGGCGCTGATCCTGGAATGCTTCGGCAGCGGCACCGGGCCCAGCGACAACCCTGAGTTCCTGGCCAGCCTCAAGCGCGCGCAGGACAACGCGATTGTCGTGGTCGCGATTACCCAGTGCCATGAAGGCGGCGTGGAGCTGGACGTCTACGAAGCCGGCAGCCGTTTGCGCGGCGTGGGTGTGCTGTCGGGTGGCGGCATGACCCGTGAGGCGGCATTCGGCAAGCTCAACGCGCTGCTCGGTGCCGGCCTGGATAACGCCGAGGTTCGGCGCCTGGTGGAAACCAACCTGTGTGGCGAGCTGGGCTGAGGCCGTCTCCGACCCCGCGATTGTTTTTCGGGCGACGGCACACAACTTGCTCCCCCAAGGGCTGACCCCTTGGGCGGAGCCATCATGCTGCACTCACACCTGACCACCCTGAATGCCGTGTCCCTGCTGCTGGCGACCTTCGAGGCCCAGGGCCTTGCATCCGACGCATTGCTGGCCGGCAGCGGCATAGATGTGCGGGATTTACACCACGCCGACACCTGTATCACCACCCACCAGGAGATGCAGGTATGTGCCAATGCCGTGGCCCTGCGCCGGGACATCGGCCTGGATGTGGGCCAGCGCATGCACGTGTCATCCTATGGGTTGCTTGGCTATGCGTTGCTCACCAGTGCCACTTTCGGTGACGCTCTGCGCCTGGCCCTGCGCTACCCGGCGCTGTTGGGAACACTGTTCGAGCTGAGCCTTGAAACGGACGGGCCGTGCACCTGGTTCACGGCAAGCGACTACCGGGAGGCGCCGGCGCTGGCGCAGTTCAATGTCGAGTTCTGCCTGGTGTCGCTCAAGGTGATCTGCGAAGACTTGCTGGGCCGCCCACTGCCCCTGCTGGGTGCGCGATTTGCCTACCCCGCCCCGGATTACCAGGCGCGTTATGCCGAGCGCTTCGACTGCCCGTTGCAGTTCGACGCGCCAGCCAACGCCTTTGCCTTCGACACGCACTGGCTGCAACAACCGCTGCCCCTGGCCGACGCCATCACCCACCGCGCCATGGCCGAGCGTTGTCGCAAACTGAACACCGAGTTCACCGGGCGCCAGGCCTGGCTCAATCGCGTGCGCCAACTGCTCGTCGCGCAACTGCATGCGGCGCCGGGACTCGATGGCCTGGCCGGGCAGATGAACTGCTCGCCGCGCACCCTGCGTCGTCACCTGCTGGGCCTGGGTTGCAGTTATCAGGAATTGCTCGATGAGTTGCGCTTCGAACAGGCCAAACAGTGGTTGGCGCAGGATCGACTGCCCATTCACCGCATCGCCGAGCAATTGGGTTTCAGCGAAACCGCGAGTTTCCGCCACGCCTTTGTGCGCTGGAGTGGGGTGGCGCCCAGCCAGTTCCGGCCCTGACGCCCTATAAAGGGGCCAATAGCGGTCACATTCTTTGGCCGTATTTATCCCCTTTTGGCCGCTCCTGCCGTTCTCTTGCAGCGCCCGCGCCGCAACACTGGGGTACGACACCTAGCCTTGAGAACAACAACATGCTGACGATCTATTCGGACGATCACCATTTGCACCACGGCCGCTGCGAATTGATGGATGGGCAATTGATGCCCTGTTTCGAAATGCCCTCGCGCGCCGACCACGTTTTGCAACGGGTCAGGGAGCGCGACCTGGGCCCGGTGCAGGCACCCACCGACTTTGGTCTGGCGCCGTTGCAACGCGTTCACAGCCGCGACTATCTCGACTTTTTCCAGGGCGCCTGGGCACGCTGGGCGGCATCCAACCTGGACGGCGACTTGCTGCCCTACACCTGGCCCGCCCGCACGCTGCGCCGCGTGCTGCCCAGCAGCCTGCACGGCCAGTTGGGCTATTACAGCTTCGACGGCGGCGCGCCGATCACGGCCGGCACCTGGCAAGCGGCGTACAGTGCAGCGCAGGTTGCGCTGACGGCGCAGCAGGCCATCCAGCACGGCGCCCACAGTGCCTTCGCCCTGTGCCGGCCGCCAGGGCACCATGCCGCCAGCGACTTGATGGGCGGTTATTGCTACCTCAACAACGCGGCGATTGCCGCCCAGGCCTTTCTCGACCAGGGCCACGCTAAAGTCGCGATCCTCGATGTGGACTACCACCACGGCAACGGCACCCAGTCGATTTTCTATGCGCGCAGCGACGTGCTGTTCACCTCGATCCACGGCCATCCGGAGGCGGAGTTTCCGTTTTTCCTGGGCTATGCCGATGAGCTGGGCGAAGGCGCGGGTGAAGGTTTCAACTTCAATTACCCACTGCCGGCCGGCTCCGGCTGGGAGCGTTGGAGCGCGGCATTGGACAGCGCCTGTGATGAGATCGAACGCTACGCTGCCGACATTGTGGTGGTCTCGCTGGGCGTGGATACGTTCAAGGACGACCCGATCTCGCAGTTCAAGCTCGACAGCCCGGACTACCTGGCCATGGGCCGCCGCATCGCGCGCCTGGGCAAGCCCACGTTGTTTGTGATGGAAGGCGGTTACGCCGTGGCGGAAATCGGTATCAACGCCGTCAACGTTCTTGAAGGTTTCGAAACAGAAGGTGCGACCCAATGAACAAGCTCACAACCCTGGCCCTGTGCGCGGTCCTGCTCAGCGGCGTGGCCCACGCTGACGAAAAAACCCTGCGCGTCTACAACTGGTTCGACTACATCACGCCCAAGGCCCTCGAGGATTTCAAGGCGCAGAACCCGAGCCTCAAACTGGTCTACGACATCTTCGATACCAACGAAGCCCTCGAAGCCAAGTTACTCACCGGCAACTCCGGGTATGACGTGGTGGTGCCGTCCAATGTGTTCCTGGCCAAACAGATCGAGGCCGGGGTGTTTCAACCTCTGGACCGCAACCAGTTGCCCAACTGGAACCATCTGGACCCCAAGCTGATGAAGCTGATCGAGGCCAACGACCCCGGCAACCAATTCGCCGTGCCCTACATGTACGGCACCATCCTGATCGGATTCAACCCGGCCAAGGTCAAGGCCGCGCTGGGCGATAACGCACCGGTGGACAGCTGGGACCTGATCTTCAATGAAGAAAACATCAGCAAGCTCAAGCAGTGCGGCGTGGCATTGCTCGACTCACCGTCGGAAATCCTGCCGCTGGCCCTGCAGCACCTGGGCCTGGACCCCAACAGTAACAACCCCAAGGACTACGAAAAAGCCGAAGCGTTGCTGCTCAAGATCCGCCCCTACATCACCTACTTTCATTCTTCCAAGTACATGGCCGATATCGCCAACGGCGACATCTGCGTGGCCGTCGGTTACTCGGGCAGTTTTTCCCAGGCCGCCAACCGCGCCAGGGAAGCCCACAACGGCGTGACCGTGGACATGCGCCTGCCCAAGGAAGGCGCGCCGATCTGGTTCGACATGCTCGCGATCCCCAAAGGCGCAAAAAACCCGCAGGACGCGTACACCTTCATCAACTACCTGCTGCAACCGCAGGTCATCGCGCCAATCAGTGATTTTGTCGGCTACCCCAACCCGAACAAGGACGCCACCCAGCAGGTCGACCCGGTGATCCGCAACAACCCCAACCTGTACCCCACGGAAGCAGCCATGGCCACGCTCTACACCTTGAAGCCTCTGGACAGCAAAGCCGAACGCGCCAGGACGCGGGCCTGGACCAAGATCAAGTCGGGGACCTGAAACCAGTGCCCGCGCCGGGCGTGGGCCAGGCTATTTATCTACCGTCCATGTGACCCCCTCAGTGATTACTTTGCGGCTCCCAGCCCGACCGGGCTGACGACCGCAAAGGAACTGAACGTGCCCAATGACGCCACCTCACAAACCAACCACACCAACAATAATCGCCCCTCTACCGCCTATGGGTTGCTCACTCAGTTAACCACTGGCCCCACCCTGCGCGAAGTCGCCGCCAATGTACTGCGCACGGCGCTCATGGAGCAGTACCCCACACTCAACCTCAACCCGGACCTTACCCAGGTCGTCACGCCGCGCTGGCGGGTAAGTGAGGATGCGATTGAGCCCGCCGAGCCGCAGGCCGAATCCCTGACCACCGTCCTGGCCCGCCAGGCGCTGGCGCCCGGACCCTTGATGTACCTGGAAGGTGAGCACTTTCTGACGCTGCAACCCGACGCCACTCCCGCCGTGCACTTGCCCGTCAAGATCGATGCCATCGCACGCTTGATCAACGAATTGTCCACGCTGCTGTATAGCGCCTTCCAGGAGCAGCAACTGGACTACTGGAACACGTCCTACAACAGTGCCGGATTGCGCTGGAAAGTCTTCGCCCACGCGCTGCGCAAGATATGGAATGTCACCACGGTGGACGGTTGGGATGCCGATGATTGCGCCATCGCACGCGGGCTTTATCTCGCTCCCGATCTGGCTGACCGCGCGCTCAACGACCCTTACCAGAGCCATGCCTACCTGATCGACATCGACCTGCGCCTGTCGAACCGCCTGGAGCATCGAGCCATGCTGGACACCGCCGTTCTGGTTGGCCAACACAAAGGGCGCCAGATCATTCTGGCTTACTCGCTGATTGCCGGTTACGAACGATTCGACTCCATGGAACAGTTGTCCACGTCCCTGCTCGAAAAAGTGAGCTACCTGGGCACCGATGCCAACCTGCAGTGGCGGCTGTATGAGCCAGAGGGCAACGTCTTCGAAAGCCAGGCGTGCGCCATGATCGCCCTGCAGATCGAAGCCATCGCCTCGCTGGGCAGTGACGTTGCCCAGAGCCAGGTCGAACCATCCGTACGCCGCCCGACCGTCGCGCGGATCATGCCCAGTGTCGAGGACCTGAGCGAACACCGTCTATCAAACATCCGGGATATCCACCAGCGCCTGCCGGCCTGGCTGACCGCCGCCTCGGACTTGGAAATGGCCGCCTACAGTCGCCTCATGATCGACCTTGCCCAATTGCACACGCACCATCATGGGCGCACCTTCAATAGCGACATCCCGCCGATCCGCGATTACACCCGCCAGCAACTGCAAGGCCAGATAAAAACACACCCGAACGGCGCAGACCTGGTCGTGGACAAGATCGAGGTGGTGATTCAGACCCCGGTAACCTGGGGTTTCATTCTGGTACCCGACGCTAAAGACATCACCCGTCGCGACCTGGTCGACCTGGCCCTGGAAAACCTCACCGGCCTGCCCAGTGGCGCGACCAATGTGATCTACAACGATGCGGACGCTCCCGAGTGGCTGTCTTATGACTACCTCAAGGGCGTGATCGAAAACCTCGATATCGGTGCACGCTATCCAGCCTTGATCCAGCAAAAGTTGCAGAAAGATCCCCTGGAGTCGCTGCAGCGTCAGACGCTCTACTCGTCGCACTTGCGTATACAGCTGCCATTATTGGCGCTGCAATTGAAAATGCAGCGACGTAACGGCATCGACGAGTTTGGCGTTCTTTACGTCACGGCAGCGATGCAGAACCAGGGGCACGAACGCCGGATCGATGGGCAGTCCGCCGTGATCCGTCCCCTGTCGCTCATCCCCACCTTGCGCCCCGGCCACCGCCAGGATGTAGTTGCCAATATGTTCGTGATCGGCCCCAACGATCACACCGCCGGACCCTGCGTGCTCTATCGCCCGTTACTGGAGCCGATACTGTGGCAGTTTCCCTCCCGGCAGAACCTGATTTACACCATTAAACACGACCCGGCGTTACGCGAATCGGTGTTGGCGTGGCTGCCTGAGGCAGAGCGCTTCAACTACGCGCAGTATGTGTTTCCCGAGACCTTGCCATCGCCATGGACCGCCGTACGAGTGCTGGTGGAACCGGCAACCGTGCTGTACATGAACGGGCCGATCGAGCTGGGCGACGAGGTGCTGACCGGCGATGTGCTGGCAACACTGTTCAAGACCAACGCCAGCACCTTGATCGAACTGGCGACCCGCCAGTCAGTGTCCAACGCGCAAAAGCGCTGGGACAGCCTGCGCAATGCCGGCTGGCAGATTTTCAACGCGGCCTTGCCCTTCCTCGGACGCACAGTGGGCATCGCGGCGTGGATCTGGCAGATCATGGATGACCTGGAAGAAGCCGAGCATGTCATCGATACCCCCCAGGCCCAGGCTCCCTGGACAGCCTTGGTGGATATGTTTCTCAACCTGGGCATGGCCTTGGCGCTGCATGTCGCGCTACGCCACCCGCCGCGCGAAGCGATTGCCAAGACACGCGAGCCGTTGGCAGAGACAGAGTTTGACCTGGGGGAAGCGACAAAAGAAAAACCCGCCCCGGCGATCAAAACGATCTCGATCACCCAACAGCCCGACGTCCCCAACCGCAAGCTGCCGGCCTTGCACCAAGGCCCGCTGAATGTCAGCGGGGCCTTGCCGCGCACGCCTGCCGCGCTTCGTGCAACATTGGACAGCTTCGCATTGGCCAAACCCGAAGGGCTGGGCGAGCCCGGCAAAACCGCCGGCCCCTATACGCACCTCTACCCCCTGGCCGAAAAATGGTACGCCCTCGTCGGGCAGCGCTGGTTCGAAGTCACGCTGGATGCCAACGACAACGTGCTGATCGTCGACCCCAAAAACTCTTCCCGTACCGGCCCTCTGCTGGTAAGCAACCAGGCCGGACAGTGGTTTATCGACACGCGCCTGCGCCTGCGCGGCGGTGGTTTCCGGAACCGCCGGCGCACCTCCCAGGAGCGCAGACCCTCGCGCATCCTGGCACTGCGCGAAGACCTTAACGCATTCAATTCCGATGAAGACCGCGCTCAGGCGCAATTGTCCAACGCACTGTCTGCGATAGGCTCCGAGCCTGGCCCCTCCACCGACTTGCGCCGCGAAGCCTTCATCGGCCAGGTGGATGAACGCTTGCAAGCCTATGACGCACCGATCCGCCAACTCCGGGCCCTGGGCATCATCGATAACGTGCCCAATTACCAGAGCACGATGGTCGACTACCTGAACAAACAACTGGTGCTGACGCGCACGGCGGTGAATGAGCGCCTCGAACCGTTTCGCGACCTGATGGAGCGGACCGTGGAAGCACTGGAGTCCGAGCGGCCCGCCGCCCCCCAGGCCCGGGCCGAGCAAGCGCGGGCAATGTCGAACATGAACGATGAAATAATCCGGCGCATGGAATACGTCGAGTCTCGCTTTCGTGAATTGGGCGACCTGGGCGCGGCAGGCGCCCAGGTTATCCAGAGCACCCTGAAGTTGATGCCGAAAATCAAGGTGGCCGACCTCAAGGCGCTGCAAATCACCGTCGCACGTCACCTGTGCACGACCACCGCCGAGGGCGAAGAACCGAACAGCGTTCGCAGGCAACTGGACGACATCGTCGACGAGGTGGACCTGAGTGTGCAGAGCTTTATCGATATCAGCGACAAGACCAACGGCGGCCCTCTGGAACAACGCATCGAAGCGCTCAACAGTCTGGTCGAACAATTCGCCCTGGGCGACCAACGCCTGCTGGACCTACACGCCGATTATCCGCAACACCTGCTGCGCGAGCCGCTGGAGCGCTTGCGCCAACTGATTGATGAATTTCATCAGCGCGCCACGCAGGAGCTGGTACAGCGGCTGCGGGAAAGAAAAGCCCTGGAGCCCAAGCCTGGGCCCTCCAGCCTTCCCGTGACCCCACAGCGCAAGATTATCAAGACGCGCTTCAAAGGCGTGGTGGTCGGTGAGCCGCGTACGTCCGACAGCAGCCTGGTGGATATCAAGGCCCCCATGACCGGCAAGATCATTGCCACCTTCCACGAGAAAAGCCCTGGTGTATGGGTTGAGCGGGACAAACCGAGCGAACAACCGCTGTCACCGGAAAAAGTCGACCTGGATACCAGCCTCAACGCAGGTCAGCTCCTGATCGATCAAGAACCGGCCGTGACCCGGCGCATCCAGGGCCATTCGCGCAAAGCCGGGCGCATTCCGGTGGAAATCGAAGAAATGTTTTACCAGCACGCCACAAAACTGGAGCGCGCCGCAGACGCCATCGAAACCGCGCTGACCCAGCGCAACCTGACGGAAAGCGACCGCCCATCTGCCGCCGCCCTCAACAAGAAGCTCTCCGAGAGCGCCGCGCACCTGTTCGCATTGGGCAAAAGCACGCGCATCCACATGACCAAGCAACAACCGCCCACCGCCGCACGCCTGGAGTGGCTGCACAGCGAAGGGCAAGTGGCGATCAACAAAACCGTCACGCGCCGACGCCTCAAAGGGCCCGACAAGGACTATCTCGACGAATACGAAATTCGCGATGTGCAAGACAACGCGGTGCTCTGGTATGCGCATTTTCATTACCCATCGCCCCAGGCTGCCGCGCAAGAGTTCGCCGCCGCGCACCTCAAGAACCGCGAACAACAGAAACTCGGTGGGGCGGTGGAGCGCAGAGGCAGCAGCGACCGCGACCAGATCGCGATCTATCGCAGCGAGATCAGCCCCGCGCTGGCCAAGTCAGTGTTTTTCCGAGGTTGAAGCCTGCAGGAACACCTGAAACTCTGAGTCGGTAGAGATCGGCGCGCGGTAGATGCGTGTATTTCGACCGGCCAGGGCTTCTGTCCGTTCGAATTCACGCCCCATACGCCTTTGGGCCCACGTCTTCAGGTGGGCCTTGGTCGGCCGTGTTTTGTCCGCGTCGGGTGTGGAGTAATGAAAGTGAGCGTACCAAAGGGACCTCGCGTGGCCGGTCAGGTCCTGCACTTCATATTCCTGCAAGTAATCCTTCGTGCCATCGATGATCTCCTCCACACGACCATTGACCGGCTTGATGCCAATCGCGCCTTGCGCCAGCAGATACATCACATCCCCCATGGTGGGCACAGGGTTGGCAAGGCTTTGCCTTATACGCAACGTGCGGCCCAGTGCGCGCAACTCACCCGCTTGTCGACTTAACAAAGCGATCATGTCAGAGGACTGCACGGTACTGCGTACCGTGGTATAGCGTTCAATAGCCGCAATCGCCACCTCCAGTGCGCGAGCCTCGCGTTCGAAACGCTCCTCGACTTCAACCGGCAGCTCGTTCGGGCGTGCGCGCTCAGTGAGCAGGGCTGTCGCCTCGGCCGATAAACTGGAGGCGCGCTTCATCGCTTTTTCCGCATTCACACTCAGCCCTTGTGCGTCACGCCGTCGTCGCGGCGCTCGGTCAAAGTCCCAATCGTGCGCTTGTGTACGTTTGATGTAGGGACCGGTGCAGACCGAGTTGTCCGAATCCTTACACACTCGATATTCGACAACGTTAAGGTTGAGCACGACGTTAAGTCGGTTCTTCGAAAAGACGTTGAAGCTGTTTTCATCCTTGTTGAAGATCAACAGGTTGTTAAGCAGATGCAACCCCCGATGGATACCTTCCAGAATCCTCACACCCAGGCTCGGCGAACGTTTGACTTTGGCCGAGCGCTTGAATGTCTCCAGTCGCTGTCGCTGCCTCAGTGAAAATGATTGGCAGGCCCCGGCCCACTCGGCGTCCATGCATTTGAGCTTCAGATGCGTCGCAGTGCCTTCGCTGATGTACGCCGTGCCGCGACACACCAGCAGCAATGCCAGGTTACGCAACAGGCTTACTTCACTGCGCCATTCCTCAGGGGGGCTTCTTGTCTGGCAGCTATCCAGGTTGCCGCCGACCTGCTTGAGACGTGCCAGAGTTTGCAGGGGGGACTCTGTCCAACCTGGCATTGTCGGCTCTTCACCGCAGGACTTACACAGCGCCGAAAAAGGGTCGGCCACCGTCGGCATCGTCTCCGGCGCGTTTGTCACTTGCTGCAAGGGCTCGCGGTTGCCGGGGCGGTACGTCAACCAGGGACCTGCCTCGCTTTGAGATGGGCCAATCAGGTAGCCGGGCTCGTCACGCAAGGGTTTGAACACCATTTGCAGGCCATTGACGTGTCGGTCCGTGGCGTACGTCCTGACGGCGGCGCGCAGACGCTGGTAGCCGTCCTGCGTGATGCCGGCCAAGCCTCGCAGGCAGGACTCCAGCGCAATACGGCGCAACTGCAGCGCCATGCATCGGCTAAACAGCGCAGGTTGCTCGGCGCTGTCATCAAGCCCCTTGCCACGGTACCGCCTGTGTAGCGAGGCCATCGCCACCAATAGTTTGCTGTAGTCCAGGCGGTCGGCGCTGGAGGCGTTGCGCAGCCAATCGGGCAATTGCTGCTCCAGCTCATCACGCAGCAGGTCTTTATCGGTGGAAGACGCAAAAAAATCGCTCAGGTTCGTGGCCCAGGCCAATTGACGATCCAACGGCTCAACCCCGGGAAACACGTCCAGGTCGATCGCCTCAATGCGCTGCAAAGCGCCGTCAAGGGCCGCCAGGGCCCAGCCTTCAAACACGTCGTCCTCCAGCTCTTCAGCGCCCTTGAGCAGCTGTTCTTTCTCTGCCGTGTCCACAGGCTCCAGCGCTTGCCCCAAGGCATACACCAGCATCGTCTGCCCTTTGACGATACCCAGCGCAAGGCAACCCTGACGTCGGACCCGGTAAACCCGCGGCGCTTGTGCGCCCAGAACCTGAGAACGCTCGCCGCTGTCGGGATAATCGAGGACTGCCTTGATAATGTCCTGGGTCTCGACGTGCATCGACTTGCGCAGTTGCTGCGCCAGCAGTTGCGCCAGGTGCCTCCATCGGCTGTGCGGTTCGGGTTTACAGAAAAAATCGATCAACTGCTCAACATAATAATCGAGTACGCCAGCAGGCATTTCATTCAGTTTGGCTTTAGAGATACCCAAGGAGCCAAGGGTGGGTCGCAGCGCGAGCAACTGGCAGATGCGCAGTTGCTGCGTGCCTGGAGCACAGGCGCTTGTAGCGAGATCAGACATGGTATTTACCTCAAGCGGTTCAAATGGAACACTCACGGTAATAACCCTGCCCGCCAGGCAGACGGTAGTTAGTTAAGCTGCCAGGCCCCGCGCAGACGCTGCAGTGCCAGGGCGATCGCAGGCTCGGGCACGGCGGCGAAGCCCAGTACCAGGCCGGCGCGTTGGTCCATTGGGGTGGTGGAGTTCGGCAGCCAGTAACTGCTCAAGCCATTGACCTCGACATCCACCTGGCGCGCCTGCTCCAGCAGTTGCTGTTCGCGGGCAAGGGTGTCGACGCGCACGGTCATGTGCAGCCCCGCCGCCACGCCTGGCAATGGGCCGACTCCGGGCATACCGCTCGGCCAGCCGGCCAGCAAGGCATTGCGTCGGCTCAACGCCGCGCGCCGCATGCGTCGGATATGCCGCTGGAAGTGCCCGGCCGCCATGAACTCAGCCATCACCGCCTGAGTGCTGACTTCCGAGTGTCGTACATCGACGGCGCGCCGCCGCGCAAACGCATCCACCAGGCCGGGCGGCAATACCAAATAGCCCAGGCGCAACGCCGGAAAGGCTACCTTGCCGAACGTGCCGACATAGAGCACACGCCCACTGCGGTCCAACGCGGCCAGGGGCGCCAGCGGGGCGCCGCTGTAGCGGTACTCGCCGTCATAGTCGTCCTCGATGATCCAGCCGTCGCTGCGTTCGGCCCAGGCCAGCAGTTCCAGGCGCCGCGCCAGACTCATCACCACACCCAGCGGGTATTGATGGGAAGGCGTGACATAGGCCACGCGACAGCCGCTCAGGCCGTTGAGGACCTGGCAATCAATGCCATCGCTGTCCACCGGCACGCCATGCAGGCGCCCACCGGCCAAGGCGAACGCATGGCCTGCCGCGCGATAGCCGGGGTTTTCCAGCGCGACCCCGTCGCCAGGCTCCACCAGCAGCTGTGCACAAAGGCTGATCGCCTGCTGTGCGCCACTGGTGATCATTATTTGTTCAGGTGTGCACTGCATACCGCGCGAGCTGCGCAGGTACGCGGCGATCAAGCCGCGCAGGCGACCATCCCCTGCCGGGTCGCCGTAGCACAGTTGCTGCAGGTCGGGTTTACGCCAGAAAGCCCCGTTGAGCTTGGCCCACACCTCGAACGGGAACAGATCGAAGGCCGGTATGCCCACGCGAAATGCTTTGGGAGGCCCGGCCGGTGGTGGCGGCAGGTGGTGGTTTTCTACCCTTCCCAACGCCGGCCTGTGGATAAGTCCGTCTGACGCATTCACCGGTAAATTAAGCCAATTTGTGGATAACCCTGGGGATAAGCCTGTGGGCAACCCTGTGGATGGTTTTGTGGATAGTTTTTTCGGCGTGGGCAGTTGGGCCACATAGGTGCCGTCACCGACACGCCCCTCGATAAAACCTTCGGCATACAACTGGTCGTAGGCCCGCACCACACTGTTGCGCGAAATGGCCAAGGCTGCGGCCAGGTCACGGCTGGCGGGCAAACGCGTGCCGCTGACCAGGCGGCCATCCAACACACGCTGGCGCAGCGCCTCGTAGAGTTGGCGGGTAAGGCCCTGACGCCGGTCCAGTTCGATGCCGGCAGGGTTGAAGGACAGCGGTGGCGAGTGCGGCGACATATTGGACCTATGAAATTGACCCTAGATGGCTCTTACAACAGACCATTAGCCTGCCTAGGATGCAGGCATTCGCCAAGGAAAATAATCATGTACACACCTCGCGCCTTTGCCCTGGATGATTTGCCCGAACTGCAGCAGTTGATCCGGCACACCCGCCTGGCGCAATTGGTGACGTTCGGCGAGCACGGCCTGAACGCCAGCCATCTGCCACTGCTGCTCAACCCCGATGAAGGCCCCAACGGCACGCTCTACGGGCACCTGGCCAAGGCCAATCCGCAGTGGCACGAGCTGCAGGCGGGCAGCGAAGCCCTGGTGATCTTTGCCGGCGCCGAGGCCTATATCAGCCCGGCGTTCTACCCGGGCAAGGCCGAGCACGGCAAAGTGGTGCCCACTTGGAACTACATCGCCGTGCACGCCTACGGCAGGGCCGAGGTGTTTACCGATGCCGAGCGTGTGTTGCACGTGGTCAGTGCCCTCACCGACAGACACGAAAGCGAACGTGCCGAGCCGTGGAAAGTCAGCGACGCACCGGCCGATTACATTGAAGGCATGCTCAAGGCCATCGTCGGCTTCGCCCTGCCGATCGAGCGCCTGATCGGCAAACGCAAACTCAGCCAGAACCGCAGCCCGGCGGATATCGCCAGCGTACGCGAGCGACTGGCCGCCAGCCTCGACGTGCGCGACCAGACCCTCGCACGCTTTATTCCCCAAGGAGCCTCAGAATGAGCCCGATCGACATCCGCCTTGTCACCGCCGCCGACCATGCCGCCTGGCTGCCGTTGTGGCAGGCGTATTTGACGTTCTACAACACCCAATTACCGGACGCCGTGAGCCAAAGCACCTGGCAACGCTTGATCGATACCCGCGAGCCGACCCATTCGGCGCTGGCATGGCAGGATGGCAAGGCGGTGGGCATGGTCAACTTCATCTACCACCGCTCCAACTGGAGCATTGAGAACTCCTGCTACCTGCAAGACCTGCTGGTGGACCCGGCCCAGCGCGGTACCGGGGTTGGTCGCAAACTGATCGAGTTCGTCTACACCACCGCCAAGGCCGATGGCTGCTGTAAGGTGCATTGGCTGACCCACGAGACCAACGCCACCGCGATCCAGCTGTACGAACGCATCGCCGAACGCCCGGGTTTCATCCAATTTCGCAAAGGTCTTTAAGGAGCGCAGCATGTCCACTCCCCTCGCCCACTGGAAAGGCGCCCCGGCGCCATCGGCTCAACTGCTCGAAGGGCGTTTTATCCGCCTGGAAAAACTCGACCCCGCGCGCCACGCCGATCAACTCTGGCAAGCCCTCGAAGGCCCCGGCGCCGACCCCAAGCTGTGGGACTATCTGCCCTACGGACCGTTTGCCGAGCGCAGTGCATTCGATGCCTGGCTGAACAACCATGCGACCCATGTCGACCCGTACTTCTTCAGCGTGGTCGACCGCGCGACAGGCGAGGTGCAAGGCATCCTCAGCCTGATGTCGATCGTACCGGCCCAGGGCCGTATCGAAATCGGCCACGTTACCTTCGGCGCGCCGATGCAGCGCTCGCCGAAAAGCACCGAGGCGGTGTACCTGCTGGCCAAGTACGCGTTCGACCAGGGTTACCGTCGCCTGGAGTGGAAATGCAACAACGGCAATGCGCGCTCCAAATACGCGGCCGAGCGACTGGGTTTCACGTTTGAAGGGGTGTTTCGCCAGCACATGGTGGTCAAAGGGCAAAACCGCGACACGGCGTGGTATTCAATTCTGGATTCGGAATGGCCAGCGGTGGGAGCGGGGTTTGAGGCGTGGCTGTCGGAGGCGAACCAGAGCGGTTCGGGGCAGCTGAAAACGCTGGCCGAGTGCCGTACCCCTATTTAACACCCCACACAAAACTGTTGTGGGAGGGAGCAAGTCGAATCGTCGCACCGCCCCTCCCACAGTTTTGAGCGGTGGTGAGTCAGTTGGCCAAGTGCTGGGCCAGCACCGCAATGTGCTCTGGCCCGATGCCGCAGCAGCCGCCCAGATGACTGGCGCCGCGGGCTTTCCAATCAGCGGCCCAATGCAGATACCCCGGCGGGTCGAGGTCGTCGCGCAGCGGGTCCAGGCCATCGTTGGCCGTGGCTTCCTTAGGCTGCGGCGGGAAGGCGTTGGCGTAGGCACCGATCTGGATCGCAACGCCCAATCGCGCGAAGGTGTCACGCGCCGCGTCGATGGCCGCGCCGATCACTTCCGGCTGGCTGCAGTTGAACAGCAATACCTGCACGCCCAATTGCGCAGCCGCCTCGGCCGCCTGGGCCACGGGCTCGCCCGAACGCAGGCGCGGTACGTCGTCGGTGTCTTCGTCTTTCAAGGTAAACGACAGCCAGAACGGCTTGCCATCCGCCGGCAAACCGGCCTGGATCGCCCGCGCCTCGGCAATTGAACTCTGGGTTTCGGCCAGCCACAGATCGACATGCGGCGCCAGGCCCCGCACCAGCGGTGTCAGCAGTTCGGTGACGCGCTCAGCCTCAAACAGGTCAGGGCGATAGGAGCCAAACAGCGGCGGCAGCGACCCGGCCACACGCACGGCCTTGCCGCAAGCGTCCACCGCACGTCGCGCCAACTCCCCCGCCAGTGCCGCCAGCGCTTGGCCTTCGGCGGCAAACCGCGCCTCACCGATATGGAACGGCACCACCGCGTAGCTGTTGCTGGTGATCACGTTGGCGCCGCTGTCGATATAGGCGGCGTGCACCGCCTCCACTGCCTGTGGCGCTTCGCTCAGGGCCAGCGCCGACCACTCCGGCTGGCGGAACGGTGCGCCACGGCGTTGCAGTTCACGGCCCATGCCGCCATCGAGAATTACAGTTTCTGCGGCCATATTCTTTTTACTCATAAGCTTATGAAAATAACTCACTATGAGAGTCGTTCTTATAACTATTTAATGCGTTCCACCCGGTTAATAACAACCTCTTTTTTATTCAGGTGTCGATTTTGAAACTTAAACCGCTACTGGCCCTGGGCCTGACGATGCTGGCTGCTTCTACCCAAGCCTTTGGCGGTGCCACGCTGGATCGTGTCGAGCAAAAGAAAGAACTGGTCGGCGTGCTGATGGAAAGCTATCCGCCGTTTTCCTTCCTCAACGACCAGAACCAACTCGATGGTTTCGACGTCGACGTGGCCAAGGCTGTGGCGCAAAAGCTGGGCGTGAAACTGCGCCTGGAAACGCCGTCGTGGGATGTGATTGCCGCAGGCCGCTGGAGCGGGCGCTACGACATTTGCATCTGCTCGATGACCCCGAGCAAGGCCCGCGCCGAGGTGTTTGATTTCCCGGTGGAGTACTACGCCTCCCCCGCGGTGATCGTGGTCAACGCCACGGACGATCGCATCCACAACGCTGCGGACCTGAGCGGCAAGAAAGTCGGCCTCACCAGCGCCTCCAGCTATGAGAGCTACCTGAACAAGAACCTGGTAATCGAAGGCGCCGAAGACAAGCAACTGCGATACCCGTTCGAGAATGTACAGATAGCCCCCTACGACACCGACAACGTGGCGTTCCAGGACCTGGGCCTGGGTGCCGGCGTGCGCCTGGATGCGATCCTCACCAACCTGGTCACGGCCCAGCCGCGCCTGAGTCAGGACAAGCGCTTCAAGCTGGCCGGCGAGCCGCTGTACTCGGAACCCAACTCGGTGGCCATCGAAAAAGGCGACCCACAATGGGACAGCAAGGTGCGTGAAGTCTTCGCCCAGCTGAAACAGGACGGCACCTTGAGCATGCTGTCGCAGAAATGGATCGGCGCCGATATCAGCCAATGAGCTTTCGCATACGGCTTTACCTGACCTGGGCGGCGCTGTTCGCCCTGTTTGCCGGTTTTTTCCTGAGCTTTGACCTGAAGTTCTCGATCATCCTCGACAAGCTGCCCAACCTGGTCGGCCTGCACCTGGCGCCCAATGGGTTCCTGCAAGGCGCGGCGCTGACCGTGTTCTTGTGCCTGTGCGCGATTGCCGCATCGTCGGTGCTGGGCTTTATCACCGCCCTGGGGCGCCTGTCGAAAAGCGCGGTAGCGTTTGGCATTGCCACGTTCTACGCCTCGTTCTTTCGCGGCACGCCGCTGCTGATCCAGATCCTGCTGATCTACCTGGGCCTGCCGCAACTGGGCCTGGTACCGGGCGCCATCGTCGCCGGGATCATCGCGCTGTCGCTGAACTACGGCGCCTACCTGAGCGAAATTTTCCGCGCCGGTATCCTCGGCGTGCCCCACGGCCAGCGCGAAGCCGCCCTGGCGCTGGGCATGCGCGACAGTACGATCTTCTGGCACGTCACCCTGCCCCAGGCCATGCGCACGATTATTCCGCCGGCCACCAACCAGTTCATCTCGATGCTCAAGGACTCTTCGTTGATCTCGGTGATGGGCGTGTGGGAAGTGATGTTCCTGGCGCAGTCCTACGGGCGCTCAAGCTACCGCTATATCGAGATGCTCACCACGGCGGCGATCATTTACTGGGTGATGTCCCTGGGCCTGGAACTGATCCAGGCACGCATGGAGCGTCACTATGGCAAGGGGTATGTGCGGCGCGGGTGAAGGTCAGGGCCTGTCGCGCCGCACCTTGACCACACCCATCTGCAAGCCGAAGGGGCGAAAGACTGCATTCAGGGATTTGAGGGTCTGATTGCCCTCGCCATGCTCGATGTGCACCAGGGTGCGTACTGAAATCTTGCACATCCTGGCGAACTGGCTCTGTTGCAGGCCGGTGACCTCGGTGCGCAGCCGGCGTACGGCGTCTCCCAGTTCCAGTGTGCCGTCGGCCAGCCCTTGTTCGACGCTCTCGATCAGCAGAGCCCGCGCATCCAGCGTAATCGTCATCTGAGCCCCCATTGTTTTAAGCGCAGGTCCAATTTACCGAGCGCGATAGCGGGATGATTCAAGGTTGCGGCAGGCAAGCCGCTGCTCACGAGGATGTCCGGGAGCGCGCGCAGACGCTCGGCTTCTTGCCTTAATCGCTCAAAGGTCTGCTCAGGGTCGACCACATCAATCAACGCGTCGCACACGCCCCTCCAGTTAATTTCGCCCGCTACCTCCAGGTCTTTGGGCCACTTGGTGGTTCGAGTGACACCTTCGTCATCCATGACCATCGGGGCCAAGTCATAAATTGGAGCCAGGCGCAGAGCGTCACGCTCGCGGATGATCGAAGTATTTCGTCCGTGGTTGTCCGAGTTGCCCACCACCTTGTTCAACAAGTCGCGGCACAGGTATTGCGCGACAAGATCAGGCACCTGCTCTTCTTGCCCAACTGACCGCCATAGCTCTACCAGCAGCCTGATCACTTCCAGATGATCCATGTAACTGCCCGGTATCGTGACGCCCGCCAGAGAGTAGATTGATTCAACCGCCAACCGCTCCACACCGTTCTTACCGACCTTTCGATCAAAGCGGTGCATCCACAGGCTGGGCTTGGCGGCTTCCTCCAACGCCAGCCCTTGAGCGGCAACCGTTTCTATACCCAGTGCCTGCAGCGCCCTGTAGTAGTGGTATTCACTTCTCAAGATGTCCTGATCGGTCTGTCTGGCCTGGTTGCGCGCGAACTTGATAAACCAATGCTGAGCGACATCGTCGTCATTCAATACGGCATCCGGATACAGCAGTCCATCTGTGCTCTGGGTCATCAACAACTTTGGAGCCTCGCCCCCTGCGCCTGTCGCGCCGCCCATGGCAGCACCTTGTTCGTAGGCATATTCCAGGAAGCTGCTATCGCGACTGATCACCTCATTACGAGGAAAACCAACCGGCCTCCCAACACCCAGGGTTGGCACGGATTCCTTTACGCGCATATTGCCAACAGGTGCCGGCGTACTGCGCCCCAATAGAAACAGGTCAGCACTGATGTCTTGCGGCTTTTCGTGGCCAAACCGCCTCATCAAGGACCGCTTGGCCGCCCCGGCAGGGGCAATGTCATGCAAGAAGGCCGGGGCTGACTTGAGCATCGCAACGTTCCAATCCAGCCTGTAACGTGCACTGACCGACACTGAAAACGGCAACTGTATGCTGTCCAGGTTATCGACCAGATAATCCTGCCGGTAATGAAACCTGCAAGGCCCGTCAAACCCCTTTTGCGGCTCGGAAAACTCCAGGCGCATGGCGTCATGCCAATGACCATCGGCGAAGATCTGCAGCATCAGGCTGTAGGGGGTTTCCATCTGCAAGTTAGTGCACCTTGGATAGGATTCAGGAAGCTTTGACTGCAATATAGTGCATAAAATTAACAGCATCTAAGGATTTTATGCATTAAAATGCATTTTACGATGAGTTGGCGGCAGAAAGACCCCGCGTTGGCGCCACAACGATCTCCCGAGAAGCTCATCCACGATGCGTTTTAAATCGCGCGTTACCAAGGACAACTCCCGCACACCAGCGGTCGCCGGGCTGACAGTTCTCATCCCGCCACCTCGCTAAATTCCCGGCCTCACTCACAAGAGGTTGGGAATTCATGCGCCTTACACCCCCTAGAATCATACTTGCCATCAGCCTGACGCTGGCTTCCGGCCTGCAAACGGCCCATGCACGCGGCGATATCGAATATGCGCCGTATCGGTTCCAGTCCTACGATGCGCTGGATGCCGAGTGGTCGAGCCCGCCCGTGGAAGTTCCGAGCATTGAAAGTTACCTCAGCCAGCAAGCCACTTCGCACAATGGAATGCAGGTGGCCAAGGTGCTGGAGTCGGCGTTGAAGCGCTCGCTGGAGTCCGGCGAGCTGACCTCAGAGCAAATCAAAGCCCTGCAAACCTTGGGGGACGCCATCGTCCAGCAGCCTGGCGCCATGGGCGCGGTGCTCGAGCAACTGGCCGGCAGCCAGAACGCCAACCTGGCCGCGGCGACCCAGGCCACCACCCAACAGCTCGGCAACCAGCTGCTTTCGACACTGCGCAGCCTGCCCACCGACGAAGACGGACACTTCTGGGTACAAGGCGTGGGCCATGACGGCACGCTCGACGGACAAGGCGGCAGCAACGGCCTCAAGCATGGCAACCGTGGCCTGCTGCTGGGCGCCGATTGGGCCGTCGACCACGCCTGGCGAGTCGGGATCATGGGCGCAAAAACCACCAGCCGCTTCGATGCCTCACGCTTTGCCGGCGATCTCGACAGCTGGCACCTGGGTGGGTATGCCGTGCGCCAGGACGGCCCGCTGGCCCTGCGCCTGGGGGCGATCTACAGCCGCCACGACGGGCAGAACACACGCACCGTGCAGATCCTCGACACCCAGCAATCGCTAGTCGGCAACTACAACGCCCAAAGCCAGACGGTGTTCTCCGAAATGGGTTACCAATTGGGCAGCGAGGCCATCGACGTAGAGCCCTTCGCAGGTCTCGGCTATCAGCGTTATCAGCGTGATCGCTACAAGGAGAACGGCGGCGTGACCGCACTGAACGTCGGCTCGCAAACCCAGCAAAACCTGAGCAGCACGTTGGGCCTGCGCCTGGCTACGCTGTATCGGTTCGATAACCGCATGAGCCTGCGGCCGCACCTGAGTACCGGCTGGAAACACCTGTATGGCACTGTCGACAGCCAAGTACGCCAGTCGAGCCGGGCCCTGCCGGTGGGCATTGACAGCTTCACGGTCAACGGCACCTCGCTGGACCGCAATAGCCTGGACCTGCAAGCAGGCCTGGACCTTGGTTTGTCGGCGCAGCACACCGTCGGCCTGACCTACAGCGGCCAAGCCGGCACCCACAGCCGTGACCAAGGCCTGATGGGGCAATGGCGGATGAGCTTTTAACCCGGCCTGAATCGCAGGCGAAAAAAAAGGGGGCACCTGCCCCCCGAGGTTTAAACGGTTCTGTCGAAGGCTGGGTATCAGCCTTCGATTTCGATCAGGATTTCGCCAGGGTTGACCCGGTCGCCCTTGGCCACGTGCACGGCAGTCACCTTGCCGGCAATGGAGGCCTGAACTTCGGTTTCCATCTTCATGGCTTCGGTAATCAGCACGGCCTGGCCGGCCTTGACCACGTCGCCTTCCTTGACCAGCACGTCAACGATGTTGCCCGGCATCGCCGTGCTCACATGGCCGGGCTCCGTGGCCTGCTTGCGCTTGCTGCCGCCGCCGCTGACAAACTCGTTGAGCGGTTCGAACACCACTTCTTCGGGCATGCCGTCGATGGACAGGTAGAAGTGACGCTTGCCTTCGGCCTTCACACCGACACCGGTGATGTCCACGCGGTAGCTCTCGCCGTGCACATCGATCACGAACTCGGTCGGCACACCTTCGCCGCCGGCACGGGCGACACCGCCCGCCTCCGGGATCGGCAGCAGCACTTCCGGCGCCAGGGTGCCGGCGTCGCGTTCTTCGAGGAACTTGCGGCCAATGTCCGGGAACATGGCGTAGGTCAGCACGTCTTCTTCGGACTTGGCCAACGCGCCGATTTCACCGCGCAGCTTGGTCATTTCCGGCTTGAGCAGGTCAGCCGGGCGTACATCGATCACCTCTTCGCTGCCGATGGCCTGGCGACGCAGTTTCTCGTTCACCGTACCCGGCGCTTTGCCGTAGCCGCCTTGCAGGTAAAGCTTCACTTCGTTGGTGATGGTCTTGTAACGCTCGCCGGCCAGTACGTTGAAAAACGCCTGGGTGCCGACGATCTGAGAGGTCGGGGTGACCAGTGGCGGAAACCCGAGGTCTTCACGCACGCGCGGAATTTCGGCGAGCACTTCGCTCATGCGGTTGAGGGCGCCCTGCTCCTTGAGTTGGTTGGCCAGGTTGGAAATCATCCCGCCGGGCACCTGATTAACTTGCACCCGCGTGTCGACGGCGGTGAATTCGCTTTCGAACTGGTGGTACTTCTTGCGCACGGCGTAGAAGTACAGGCCGATCTCTTGCAGCAGTTCCAGATCGAGACCGGTGTCGAACTCGCTGCCTTTAAGCGCGGCGACCATCGATTCGGTGCCCGGGTGGCTGGTGCCCCAGGCGAAGCTGGAGATCGCGGTGTCGATGTGGTCGGCACCGTTTTCGATGGCCTTGAGTTGGCACATCGCAGCTAAACCTGCGGTGTCGTGGGAGTGGATGAAGATCGGCAGGTTCTGCTCGGCTTTCAGCGCCTTGACCAGTTCGCCGGTGGCGTACGGGGTCAGCAGGCCGGCCATGTCCTTGATCGCAATCGAGTCGCAGCCCATGGATTCCAGTTGCTTGGCCTGGGCCACGAAAGCCTCGACGGTGTGAACCGGGCTGGTGGTGTAGGCGATGGTGCCCTGGGCATGTTTGCCGGCAGCCTTGACCGCTTCGATGGCCACGCGCAGGTTACGCACGTCATTCATTGCATCGAAAATGCGGAATACGTCGATGCCATTCACGGCGGCCTTGGCGACGAACGCTTTGACCACGTCGTCGCTGTAATGGCGGTAGCCCAACAGGTTCTGGCCGCGCAGCAACATTTGCAGGCGGGTGTTGGGCAACGCGGCGCGCAGTTGGCGCAGGCGCTCCCACGGATCTTCCTTGAGGAAGCGTACGCAGGCGTCGAAAGTCGCGCCGCCCCAGACTTCCAGGGACCAGTAGCCGACTTTGTCGAGCTTGTCGCAGATCGGCAGCATGTCGTCGGTGCGCATGCGAGTCGCCAGCAACGATTGGTGGGCGTCGCGCAGGATGGTATCGGTTACGAAGATCTTTTTAGTCATTGGAATATTCCTCACAGGCCTGCGTGGGCGGCGATGGCGGCGGCGATGGCCAGGGCCAGCTCTTCGGGTTTGCGCTTGATCGAGTAGTTGGTCAGCTCAGGGTGGCTTTCCACGAAACTGGTGTTGAACTGGCCGCTGCGGAATTCCGGGTTGCGCAGGATTTCCTGGTAATAAGCGGCGGTGGTCTTCACGCCTTGCAGGCGCATGTCGTCCAAGGCGCGCAGGCCGCGGTCCATGGCTTCTTCCCAGGTCAACGCCCACACCACCAACTTGAGGCACATGGAGTCGTAGAACGGTGGGATGGTGTAGCCGGTGTAGATCGCCGTGTCGGTACGCACGCCGGGTCCGCCGGGCGCGTAGTAACGGGTGATCTTGCCGAAGCTTGGGAGGAAGTTGTTCTTCGGGTCTTCGGCGTTGATACGGAACTGCAACGCGAAGCCACGGTGCTGGATATCTTCCTGCTTTACCGACAGCGGCAGGCCCGAGGCGATGCGGATCTGCTCGCGAACGATGTCGATCCCGGTGATTTCTTCGGTGATGGTGTGTTCCACCTGCACCCGGGTGTTCATCTCCATGAAGTACACCTCGCCCTCGGCGAGCAGGAACTCCACGGTGCCGGCGTTCTCGTAGCCCACGGCCTTGGCGGCGCGCACCGACAGGTCGCCGATGTAGGCGCGCTGTTCAGGGGTCAGCTGTGGGCTGGGGGCGATTTCGATAAGCTTCTGGTTGCGGCGCTGGATCGAGCAATCGCGCTCGAACAGGTGCACCACATTGCCAAAGCTGTCACCGAGGATCTGCGCCTCGATGTGCTTGGGATTGACGATGCATTTTTCCAGGAACACTTCCGCCGAACCGAAGGCCTTGGTCGCTTCGGAGATCACGCGAGGGAAGGCTTGTTCGAGTTCTTCGCGGCTGTTGCAACGACGAATACCGCGACCGCCACCACCGGAGGTGGCCTTGAGCATCACCGGGTAACCGATACGGTCGCCTTCGGTGAGGGCTTCGGCGATGTCGGCGACGTTGCCTTCGGTGCCAGGGGTGACCGGCACGCCGGCCTTGATCATGCTGCGGCGCGCTTCGGTCTTGTCGCCCATGCGGCGGATCACTTCAGCGGCCGGACCGATGAACTTGATTCCGCGTTCGGCGCAGATGTCCGCAAGTTCCGCGTTTTCGGACAGGAAACCATAGCCAGGATGCAGCGCATCACAGCCGGTTTCCACGGCCAGGTTCACCAGCTTGCGCGGGTTGAGGTAGCCCGCCAACGGCTCGGCGCCAATGCTGTGGGCTTCGTCGGCACGCTTGACGTGCAACGCATGACGGTCGGCGTCGGAATACACCGCGACCGAGCGAATGCCCATCTCGGCGCAGGCACGCACGATTCGTACGGCAATCTCACCACGGTTGGCGATCAGGATCTTTTTTATCACTTGGAAATTCCCTTGAGCCGATTGCTGCGTTCTTCGACCCGCTTGGAGCCGGGTCGGCGCGTGACTAAATGTTTCATGACAGTCGCGAGACACACACTAAGTCCGCTGATGGATTAACAAAAATCAATAATTATTGGGTCGGGCATAAGTAAAGACTTATAGTTGGCCCATCAGTCTGGCACGGAAGTAGGAAAATAATGCGTAAGTCATTGATGCGCATGACATTGCGTCAACTGCAGATCTTTAATGAAGTGTGCGATTTGCGCTCGTACAGCCGCGCGGCCGAAGAAATGTCGCTCACACAACCGGCCGTTAGCCTACAAATTCGTCAGTTGGAAGAGCTGATCGGCCAGCCACTGTTCGATTACGTCGGCAAAAAACTCTACATGACCGAGGCCGCCGAAGCCCTGCAGCGCGCCAGTCGCGACATCTTCGGCCGCCTGGAAAACCTCGATATGCAGTTGTCGGACATGCAGGGCTCATTGCAAGGCCAGCTCAAGCTGGCGATTGAATCCAGCGCGAAGTACTTCGTCCCGCATTTGTTTGCCGCGTTCAAGCGCCAACACCCCGACGTGCAACTGCATCTGACCGTGGTCAACCGCGCCCAAGTCATTCGTCGCCTTTCCGACAACCGCGACGACCTGGTGATCATGTCCATGGTGCCCCAGGACATGGGCCTGGAGTTCCTGCCGTTTCTCAACAACCCCATCGTTGCCGTGGCGCTGCCGGATCATCCCTTGAGCCTGCAAGGGCCGCTGCGCCTGCAGGATCTGGAACCCTACACCCTGCTCATCCGCGAACCGGGCTCCGGCACGCGGCTGGCGTGTGAGGAATACTTCAAGGAAAAACGCGTGCACTTCACCCAGACGCTGGAAGTGGCCTCGGCCGAGGCGCAGCGTGAATGCGTATGCGCGGGGCTGGGCGTGGCGTTGTTGACGCGCCACGCCCTGAACCTGGAACTGGCCACCGGCGGGCTCAAGGAGCTGCCGGTGGAAGAGCTGCCGCTGTACCGCAGTTGGTGCCTGGTGCAGGCCAAGGCCAAGCGCCTATCACCGGTGGCCCATGCGTTCCTGGGCTTTATCCGCAGCGAACGGGTGCAGATCAGCGCGCTGGCTGAGCGCTTCGCTGGGCAGCCGCGGGTGCCTGCCAGTGCAGTTCCGGGTAGTCACTGATGCTCTGGAGCAGCTGGCGCTGATCGCAGCGGTCTTCGATTGCGCGACGGAACGCCATGCGGCGCTGGTCTTCCTGCTGACGACGGGTTTTGACGCAGCTGTTGCTGTCTTCGTAGGGCCGGGCCATTTGGAGTCTCCCAATGCGATTACGGGAGTACAGGATGGCCGTGGGGGATGACGCGACGATGACAGCCCGATGAAGATTCTGGACACGCAGGAGAGCCCCCTCCCACATTTGGATCTGTGTACAGTTTCAGTCGTCCAGGGCTTTGACCGATTTTGGCGACAACCGCAGGCTGCGCAAACTGCGCTTCACGCTCTTGAGGTGGTTGACCAGGCTTGGCCCGCGCGCCATGGCCACACCCATCGCCAACACGTCGATCACCACCAGGTGGGCGATGCGCGAGGTCAGCGGTGTGTAGATCTCGGTGTCTTCGTGCACATCGATCGCCAGGTTGACCGTGGACAGCTCGGCCAACGGCGTCTGGCTCGGGCACAGGGTGATCAACGACGCACCGCTCTCACGCACCAGGTTGGCGGTGATCAGCAGGTCCTTGGAGCGACCGGACTGAGAAATGCAGATCGCCACGTCGGTCGGCTTCAAGGTCACTGCCGACATCGCCTGCATGTGCGGGTCGCTATAGGCCGCCGCCGTGAGCAGCAAGCGGAAGAATTTGTGCTGGGCATCGGCCGCCACGGCGCCGGACGCACCGAAGCCATAGAACTCGACACGCTGGGCCTGGGACATGGCGGTCACGGCCTTTTGCAGCTCCACCGGATCGAGCTTTTCACGCACTTCCATCAGGGTGTGCAACGTAGTGTCGAAAATTTTCAGGCTGTAATCGGCGACGGAGTCGTCTTCGTGAATCGCAAACTGGCCGAAGCTGGCGCCGGCGGCCAGGCTCTGGGCCAGCTTGAGTTTCAAGTCCTGGAAACCGGAGCAACCGATGGCACGGCAGAAACGCACGATGGTCGGCTCGCTGATGCCCACACTGTGGGCCAGATCGGCCATGGAACTGTGCATCACAGCCGCAGGGTCAAGCAGCACGTGATCGGCAACCTTGAGTTCCGATTTGCGTAACAGGTGGCGCGACTGGGCGATATGTTGCAACAGGTTCAAAGGGCAGGACTCTTGTTATTGGCAGGGCCAGGGATGTAGCAAGCTTGTAGTTATACTACAAGAATTACCGTTTTGCCCGTCCGACGCATCACTAAATCGCCCTGCTGCCCTCTGATTCAAAGGGCAGGCGGTTTGTAGCCACAACGGCGCCCTTGGCGTCTCTAGGAAAAATCCACGTTTTTGCGTAACAAATCCGCCAACCCGTCGGCCTGCATCGGCCGGCTGATCAAGTAGCCTTGCACTTCGTCACAGCGCTCCACCCGCAGGAAGTCCAGTTGCTGCTGATCTTCCACGCCTTCGGCCACGACCTTGAGCGACAAACCGTGAGCCATGGCGATGATCGCTCGGGTGATGGCGGCATCTTCGCGACCTTGGCCGAGACCACGGATGAAGGCTTGATCGATCTTTACGTAGTCCACCGGGATGCGCTTGAGGTAGCTGAGGGACGAATAGCCGGTGCCGAAGTCGTCGATGGCCAGCTTCACGCCCAGATCCCGCAGCTGCTGGAACGTCGCAATGATGTGTTCGACGCTGTCGAGCAACTGGCTTTCGGTCAATTCCAACTCAAGATATTGCGGGTCCAGGCCGGTTTCTTCCAGCACTTGGCGCACCAGGCTGACCAGCTTGCCCTGGCGCAACTGATGCACCGACAGGTTCACTGACACGCGAATCGGTGCCAGCCCCTGGCGCTGCCATTCGCACGCCTGCCAGCACGCTTCACGCAAGACAAATTCGCCCAGCGGCACGATCAGGCCGGTTTCTTCGGCCAGACCGATAAAGTCGGCGGGTGGCACCATGCCCCACTGCGGGTGCTCCCAACGGATCAACGCTTCGACCGCATTGAGCTTGCCGGTGGCCAGGCACAGTTTGGGCTGATAGAACACGGTGAGCTGACGCTCGTCGATGGCTTTGCGCAGGTGGTTTTCCAGCTGCAGGCGCTCCAGGGTGCTGGCTTGCAGGCTGTCGGTGTAGAACTGGAAGTTATTGCCGCCCAGGTGCTTGGCGTGCTGCATGGCCATGTTCGACTGGCTGACCAACGCAGAAATTTCCCGCGCATTGTCCGGCAGCAGGCTTACGCCCATCGAAGCACTGACTACCAGCTCATGGCCTTCCACCGCCACCGGCACCCGTAGCTTGGCCAGCAGCCGCGTAGCCACCCGCGCCAGGCTCGACAGGTTGCCGTAGGCGTCGAACAGCACCGCAAACTCATCGCCGGACAGGCGCGCAATGGTGTCCGCTTCAGGCAAAGCGTTGATCAGCCGACGAGCCATCTTTTGCAACAACTGGTCGGCGACTTCATGACCCAGGCTGTCGTTGAGCAGTTTGAAGCGATCAAGGTTGATGTGCAGCAGCGCAAGGCTGCGCCCGCCCTGGCGCACACGCTGATGCGCCTCGCGCAACCGTTCGCGGAACAGCGAGCGGTTGGCCAGGCCGGTCAATTCATCGTAATGGGTGAGGTAGCGCATGCGCTCCTCGGACTCGCGCCGCGCCGACAAATCGGCGAAGAAACCCACGATATGACTGACTTTTCCCCGTAGATCGCGCACGGCATTCAGCTGTAGCCATTGCGGGTACAGCTCGCCGTTCTTGCGCGTTTCCACCAACTCGCCCTGCCACGTGCCGTGGCTGAGCAACGCCTGGCGGATCACTGGGAAGTGACGGCGCGCATCGCGGCTGCTGGGCAGTTCCACCACGTTGCGACCCAGCATGTCATCGATTTCAAAACCGGTGACGCGGCTGAACGCCTGGTTGACGGCAAGCAGGACGTAGTCCGGATCGAGGATCACGATGCCCTCGCTGGCGGCTTCGAACACCGTCGATGCCAGCCGCTGCTGTTCTTCAAGCACTTTGCCAGCACTGATATCGCGGCGAGTGCCGAGCATGCGGATCACGCGCCCGTTCGGCGCACGCTCCACGGCGCGGCCGCGATCCTCGATCCACACCCAGTGGCCAGCACCATGGCGCACGCGGTACTCCACCTGATAATCCTCGGTACGGCCCTTGAGGTGCTCCACCAGGGCGCGCTTGAGCAGCGGCAAGTCGTCGGGGTGCAGGCGTGGCTTGAGATGACCGAGCATGGCCGTGACGTACTCGGGCTCCAGGCCGAACAGCTCTTTTAGCTGCGTGTGATGGACTTCATCGGTTTGCAGGTTCCAGTCCCACAGACCCAGTTCACTGGCTTGCAGGGCCATGACCAGGCGCGCTTCGCTTTTGTTCAGGGCCAGGCTGGCGGCGTCCAGTTCCTGACTGCGTTGGGCCACGCGGTCCTGCAGGCCGAGTTGCGCTTCGCGCAGTTCCTCCTCGACTTGACGACGCTGCTCGACTTCACGCATCAGGTCCTGGTTTAACTGCTCGCTGCGCTGCTGCGCCTCTTGCAGATGCTCGATCAGCGCCTGATTCTGGAAACGCCGTAATAATTCGCGCTGGATCAGCCGGTTGATCTGCCATGCCACCAGGTTCAGCGACACCAGCAGGATCAGACCGAGCACGCCCCAGCCTTGTTGCTGCGGGTTGCCATCCCACAATAGATACACGATGGACGGCACCAGGCACGGCACGGCAAAGGATAGAAACGCCGGCAGGCTCACGGCGTAGGCCACACTGGCCGACAAGGTGGCAGCGCCGATCAGGCCAAATACCCAGGCTTGCTGCATGAAGCTGTTCACCGGTGCCAGGGCGATGGCGGCAGCGGCCAGGGTCAAGCCGCTCACCGCCGAACCGAGCATGAACATGCGCCGCCACACCGGGTGGGCCTGGCGGCTGGGCATGGCCGAATCGAAAGCCGCCACCTGGATCACACGCAGGGCAACCAACGCCAGCAGCCAGACCAGCCAGATGCTGTCCAGCAGCACTTGCCTGGGGTTCCACAGCAGCCAGACGCAGACCAGACCATTGACCAGCATTAACAAGGTAGGCAGCAAAGAACCCTGATACAGCAGGCGTGTACGTTCGACCGCGATCTCGGTGGCGTAGTGTTTGCGGATGACCTGCGCGGGCGATATCGAGAGGCCCATCAGATCGGAGCTAAGGGTCATAGGCAGTGTTCTTATAATGGTGAGCCCGAAACGTCGACGGAGCATACACAAGCAAAGGCTCGGGCCAAACTGCTCCAGGTCATAAAAACTACCCGGTCATCCTCCGCAAACCTCGGGCCCAGAGGGCTTGAGCGAGACACCGTGCGGGCTGCGCGGCTGACCGACCGGTCATCACCCCAGGCAGAATGTTTGCCCGGCCCGAACCGCAGAGACTATTTTGCATCGACCATCCGGCATTGAGATTTGCCCGACACCCCCCGGCACCCTAGAATGCGCCGATGCGCGATGATCTCTCTCTTTTGCTGAACTCCCTCAACGATGCCCAACGCCAGGCCGTAGCAGCCCCCGTTGGCCGTCAGTTGGTCCTGGCCGGTGCTGGCTCCGGTAAAACCCGAGTGCTGGTGCACCGTATCGCCTGGTTGATCCAGGTCGAGAACGCGTCCCCGCATTCGATCCTGTCGGTGACCTTCACCAACAAGGCCGCTGCCGAGATGCGTCACCGTATCGAGCAGTTGATGGGCATCAGCCCGGCCGGCATGTGGGTGGGCACCTTCCACGGCCTGGCGCACCGCCTGTTGCGGGCGCATTGGCAGGAAGCAGGCCTGGCCCAGACCTTCCAGATTCTGGACAGCGATGACCAGCAACGCCTGGTCAAGCGAGTCATCCGCGAACTGGGCCTCGACGAACAACGCTGGCCGGCGCGCCAGGCCCAGTGGTTTATCAACGGCCAGAAAGACGAGGGCCTGCGCCCGCAACATATCCAGGCCAGCGGCGATTTGTTCCTGGCGACCATGCGCAGCATTTATGAAGCCTACGAGGCCGCCTGCGTACGCGCCGGGGTGATCGACTTCTCCGAGCTGCTGTTGCGCGCCCTCGACCTGTGGCGCGACAACCCAGGCTTGCTGGCCCATTACCAGAAGCGCTTTCGCCACATTCTGGTGGACGAGTTCCAGGACACCAACGCCGTGCAATACGCCTGGTTGCGCCTGCTGGCCAAAGGCGGCGACAGCCTGATGGTGGTGGGCGACGACGACCAGTCGATCTACGGCTGGCGCGGCGCGAAAATCGAGAACATCTACCAGTATTCCGAAGATTTCCCGGACGCGGTCACCATACGCCTGGAGCAGAACTACCGCTCCACCGCCGGCATCCTCAAGGCCGCCAACGCCTTGATCGCCAACAACACCGGGCGCCTGGGCAAAGAGCTGTGGACCGACGGCGGCGAAGGCGAAGCGATCAACCTCTACGCCGCCTTCAACGAGCACGACGAAGCGCGCTATGTGGTGGAAACCATCGAAAGCGCCCTGAAGACCGGCCTGGCACGCAGCGATATCGCGATTCTGTACCGCTCCAACGCCCAATCGCGTGTATTGGAAGAAGCCCTGCTGCGCGAACGCATCCCCTACCGCATCTATGGCGGCCAGCGCTTCTTCGAGCGGGCTGAAATCAAGAACGCCATGGCGTACCTGCGTCTGCTGGAAGGCCGTGGCAACGATGCGGCGCTGGAGCGGGTGATCAATATCCCGGCCCGTGGCATCGGCGAGAAAACCGTTGAAGCGATCCGCGACCATGCGCGCCACGCCGATGTGTCGATGTGGGAGTCCATGCGCCTGCTGATCGCCAATAAAGGCCTGACCGGTCGCGCTGCCGGTGCGTTGGGCGTGTTTGTCGAGCTGATCGAGAACCTCGCCGCCAAATGTGCGGATATGCCGCTGCACTTGATGACCCAGACGGTAATCGAGCAGTCCGGGCTGATCGCCTATCACGAAGCGGAAAAAGGCGAGAAGGGCCAGGCTCGGGTAGAAAACCTCGAGGAACTGGTCAGCGCCGCCCGTGCGTTCGAAAACACCGAGGAAGACGAAGAGCTGACTCCCCTCGCCGCGTTCCTCGGCCACGCATCACTGGAGGCCGGTGACACTCAGGCCGACGAGCATGAAGACAGCATCCAGTTGATGACCTTGCACAGCGCCAAGGGCCTGGAGTTTCCGTATGTGTTCCTGGTGGGCATGGAAGAAGGCCTGTTCCCGCACAAGATGAGCCTGGAGGAGCCCGGCCGCCTTGAGGAAGAACGCCGCCTGGCCTACGTTGGGATCACCCGTGCGATGCAGAACCTGGTGATGACCTATGCCGAGACCCGACGCCTGTACGGCAGCGAGACCTACAATAAGGTGTCGCGTTTCGTACGTGAAGTGCCTAAGGGTCTGATCCAGGAAGTGCGTCTCTCCAACAGCGTCAGTCGCCCGTTCGGCGGCGGCCAGCAGCAGAACTCCAGCACCCTGTTCGCCGGTTCCGAGATTCCGGAAACCCCGTTCAGCCTTGGCCAGCAGGTCAAGCATGCGATCTTCGGTGAAGGCGTGATCCTCAACTTCGAAGGTGCCGGTGCCCAGGCCCGCGTACAGGTGAACTTCGCCGAAGGCAGCAAGTGGCTGATGATGGGTTACGCAAAGCTCGAAGCTGTCTGAGCTGATCATCTGTGGCGAGGGAGCTTGCTCCCGCTGGCGTGCGCAGAGCGCCCGTTTTTTGGGGCTGCTACGCAGCCCAGCGGGAGCAAGCTCCCTCGCCACAATGAAACACTGCGTAACATGAAGATTGTCGGCCCGCCCTTGTTTTAGACAAGTGCGGACCTACATCTGTAACTAGTCCTACAGCCCCTTCGGATTAGGTCTTACGCAAAAGCCCGAAACATTATGTCGCTAGCCACTGTCATTACACCTGTGCAACATGGCGCGCGTGCAATCCACAAATGGGAATTCCCTTTATGAAACGTTTTCTTAGCATCGCCATGGCGTTGTGCATCGGCCTGACGATGAGCCTCGACGCCAACGCCAAACGCTTCGGTGGCGGCAAAAGCTCGGGCGCGGCGCCGACTCACCAGACCAGCCAAATGGCTCCAACCGCCGGTGCGGGCGGTGCTGCGGCTACCGCGGGCGCAGCCGGTGCCACTGGCGCCGCCGCCAAGGCCGGCGGTGCTTCGCGCTGGTTGGGCCCTCTGGCCGGTATCGCAGCCGGTGGCCTGCTCGCGTCCATGTTCATGGGCGGCGGCTTCCAGGGCATGCAGATCTTCGACATCCTGATCATGGCCGTCATCGCCTTCCTGGTCTTCCGTTTCATCGCCGCCCGTCGTCGCAAGCAGCAGGAGCACCTGGCTCCAGCCGGCGCGCCGATGCAGCGTGAAGCGTTCGAGCAAAAACCTGCCATGGGTTCGATCTTCGGTGGTTCAGCAGCACCCGCTGCAGCCCGTCCGGTGATCAACGCACCGGCCTGGTTCAACGAAGAGCGCTTCGTCGAAGCGGCCCGCAGCCACTTCCAGTCCCTGCAGCAGCACTGGGACGCCAACGAAATGGACAAGATCTCCGAGTTCGTGACCCCACAACTGCTGGAGTTCCTCAAGCGCGAACGCGCCGACCTGGGCGACGGCTTCCAGTCGACCTATATCGACGACCTGCGCGTACAGCTGGACGGTGTGGACGATCGCGCCGACAAGACCATCGCCACCCTGACCTTCAGCGGTGTGTCGAAGACCTCGCGCTTCGATCAGGGCGAAGCGTTCAGCGAAAGCTGGAACATGGAACGCGCCCAAGGCGACGACCAGCCATGGCTGGTCGCCGGTATCCGCCAGAACGGCTGATCTCCGTACACATGTGCAAGCTGTAACAAAACCCCGGACTTGTTCCGGGGTTTTCTATTTCACGGTTGCACTTATAGCGAGCTACTGTATAAAACGCCCCTATTAACCGCGCCATCTAGCAAGAGGATCCCGGCCGTGGAAGAAATCATCGAACAACTGCGTGAAGCCAACGAACCGGTCCCGGTTCCCTTGGAGCTACCTGACGAAGATCAACTGGTCGAAATCGAAGAACAGCTGTTCATCGATATCCCATTTGTCTTCCGCGAATTCCTGCTGACCGTCAGCGACGTGGTCTACGGCAGCCTGGAGCCGGTCACCGTTACCGACCCACAATCCCACACCTACCTGCCGGATGTGGCCGCCAACGCCTGGGATGCCGGCGTGGATCGCAGCATGATCCCGATCTGCCAGGACGGCGACGACTACTACTGCGTCGAGGAAGACGGCACTGTGGTGCTGTGGTCCGCCGAAGAAGAACTCGTCCAGGAAGAAACCTGGGAATCGGTCTGGCACTGGGCGCGGGACGTCTGGCTGGAAAGCTGATAACCGCCCCCTATCCACCAGACTTGCTGTGGTGAGCGGGCTTGCCCCGCGCTGGGCCGCGTAGCGGCCCCCATCAGAGCCATTAGTGCTCCGGCGTGTCCTTGTGGTTATCCAGCGTCTCCAGCAACGCGACCTGCATCCGCGTATGCACGCGGATGAACCAGCGCCAGAGCACGGCCGCCACCGCCGCCGCGACCACGGCAATCAGCACCAGCAACTTGTTGGTCGGCAGAATACTGGCCGACAAGGCTGCCAATAGCAGGAAGATCACCAGCAGCGACAAAATGGGGATCAGCTCTGCAATTACCCGGCGCACGCGCTGGGTATGCCGCCCGGCCATCTCCGGTTTCACGCTCATCTCCGCCAGCAACATCGAGAGCGCCTTGAGCTTGCGGTACGCCGCGATCAAGAACGGCAGCGACAACAGCAAAGCCCCACCCCAGATCAATGCCTTCTGCCAGCTTGGATCGCTGATCCAGCCCTGCAGATAGCCGCCGATACGTGTTGCGAAAAAGCTGCCGGTGAAGAAGATCGCAATCACCAGCGCCAAATTGATCCCCACCTGCAGGATGATCTTGCGGATCATCGACGCCAGCATCGCGCCCTCGCCTTGCGGCTGAATGCTGCGCAGCCATTCACCATACATACCGAATACCCGGCTCATGCGCTGGGGCATCAACGCGGCAAGCTTCAATGACAACGGGTCGGCACCGCGAATCAGGTAAGGCGTGAGCAGCGTGGTAATCGCCGACACCGCGACCGCCACCGGATAAAGAAAATCGCTGGTGACCTGCAAGGTCATCCCCAACGCGGCGATGATGAAGGAGAACTCGCCAATCTGTGACAGCCCCATGCCCACACGCAGTGAGGTCCGACCATCATTGCCAGCGATAAACGCCCCCAGGCCGCAGGACAGCATCTTGCCCAGCACCACGGCCACGGTGATGACCGCGATTGGCCAGGCGTATTGCAGCAGGATCTGTGGATCGATCATCAAGCCGATCGCCACGAAGAAGATGGCACTGAACATGTCGCGAACCGGCTCGATCAGGCGCTCGATCTTAATCAACTGTCGGGACTCGGCCATGATCGCGCCGATCAGGAACGCCCCCAGCACCATGCTGTATTCGAGCTTGACCACCAACAGGCAGAAACCGAAGCACAGACCCAGTACCGTGATCAGCAGCATCTCATTGCTGTCGAACGTGGCCACGTAGGCCAGCAAACGCGGCACCAGCAAAATCCCGATGACCAGGGCGACGATCATGAACAGCGACAGCTTGCCGACGGTGGAGAATACTTCGCCGGAACTCACCGTGCCGCTGACGGCGATGCTCGACAGCAAGGCGATGATGCCGATGCCCAGGATGTCCTCGACGATCAGCACACCGAAGATCAGTTGGGCGAAGCGCTGGTCCTTCATCTTCAGGTCATTGAGCGCCTTGACGATGATGGTGGTCGAGGAAATCGCCAGGATTGCACCGAGGAACAGCGAGTCCATGGTGTTCCAGTCGAACCACTGGCCGATCTCGTAGCCGATCCAGATCATCAGGATGATTTCCAGGAAGGCCGCGATAAACGCAGTGGCGCCGACCTTGAACAGCTTGCGCAGGCTGAATTCCAGGCCCAGGCAGAACATCAGGAAGATCACCCCCAGCTCGGCAAGTGTCTTGATGGTGTCTTCGTCGTGAATCAGGCCGAACGGCGGGGTGTGCGGACCGATGATGAAGCCAGCGACGATGTACCCCAGCACCACCGGCTGCTTGAGGCGGTGAAACAGGACGGTGACCACCCCGGCTACCAGCATGATCACGGCCAAGTCCTGGATAAAGCTGATGGCGTGCATGGCGAGGGGCTCCTCCTTATGGGTACTGACGCTTTTGCCACGTCCACCTGCGAACATAAAAAGTCGCAAAGAGCGGAAGGAAAAGTCTGCCTTGATCGTAAGAAATACCCTGAGATGGGCTTTTGAAGGTTAACACCGCGACTTCCACCGGAAAGCCGGTGCAATATATGGAAACAGATCGGTCCAGGCGTGACGGCAAGCCGCCCACCGGCGTCCCGTAAGGGATGGCGCTGCAAAGATTCCAGCACCCGCAGAGGTGCGCCCCAACCAATGCCTACAACCCGTGAGTGTGCTATGGAACCCGGAAACGCCCAGCTGTCGATGACAGTACTGATGACCCCTGATATGGCCAACTTCTCAGGCAATGTCCACGGCGGCACCCTGCTCAAGTACCTCGACGAAGTGGCTTACGCCTGCGCGAGCCGTTATGCAGGCCGCTATGTGGTGACGTTGTCGGTGGATCAGGTGATTTTCCGCGAGCCGATCCATGTGGGCGAGCTGGTGACGTTCCTGGCGTCGGTCAACTACACCGGCAATACCTCGATGGAAGTGGGTATCAAGGTGGTGACCGAGAACATTCGCGAGCGCTCGGTACGCCATACCAACAGCTGCTTTTTCACCATGGTGGCCGTGGACGACCAGCGCAAACCGGCCGCCGTACCGCCGCTGCAACCGCACAACAGCGAAGACAAGCGCCGGTTCGTGCAGGCCCAGCAACGCCGGCAGATTCGCCAGGAGCTGGAGAAGCGGTATCAGGAAATCAAGGCGGACGCGCTGTAGGTCCCAACCTGCAAAGAGGGTCAAATGTGGGAGGGAGCAAGTCGAATCGTCGCACCGCCCCTCCCACATTGGGTTTTGTGTACTTACAGTCCGATCGGTGTTGCTTCAAACCGCACGCGCGGATGAGCAATACGATCCTGCGCCCGCACCAGTTCCAGTTCATAACTGGCACACGCCTGGGTTTCCAGCAGCACTTCATGTACCGCCGCCGCAGTGAACTCAAACGCCGCCAGCAGGCTATCGCCCAACAACACCCTTGCCAGAAACAAACCCGAAGTCAGGTCGCCCACGCCCACCGGCTGGCGCGGAAATGCCAGCAAGGGCCGGCGCAGGTGCCAACTGCCATCGGCCGTCACCAGCAGCATCTCGAAACCATCCGCCAGCTTGCCCGGGTAATCCAGGTGCTTGACCAGTACCGCCTTGGGCCCGCGCGCCAGCAACGCCTTGGCCATGGCCAGGCAATCGAACAGCGACTGCGGCTTGCGCCCGGCAAAGCTGTCCAGCTCCAGCTGGTTGGGGCACAGGAAATCAGCCATGGCGGCGGCTTCATCGAGAAGGAAATCGCTGACGTCCTGGGGCACGATGCAACCTTTTTCCGGATGGCCCATCACCGGGTCGCACAGGTACAGGGCCTTTGGGTTGATGGCTTTGATCCGCGCCACACCGGTAAGAATCGCCCGACCCTGGTCCGCACTGCCCAGGTAGCCGGAAAGGATCGCATCGCAGTTACCCAGCTCGCCAATCGCAGCGATGCCTTCCACCAGCGCAGGAATTTGCTGCGATGCCAACACTTCGCCCGCCCACTGTCCATACTGGGTGTGGTTGGAGAACTGCACCGTGTTCAGCGGCCACACATTTACCCCGACCCGCTGCATGGGGAACACGGCGGCGCTGTTTCCGGCGTGGCCGAAGACCACATGAGACTGGATCGCAAGCAGATGAGGTGTGCGTTTCATGCAGGGGATTTCCGTAAAGCCGTCGAAATTCTGGCCGCGCAGTATGCGACTAAACGCAGCCTGTACGACAGACCGGCGACGCAGTTAAGCTGCGCTCACTTTGTTGGAGTTTTTCACATGCTGACCCTGGGAAACATGTTCGTGTTGATGCTGCTGGCGACGGGCGCCGCCTGGGTATGGCACAACCACGGCTTGCGCGAGCGGGCGCTGGAGCGGGTCAAGCAGCATTGCGCCAAGCTCGATATCGAGTTGCTCGACGGCGCGGTGGCCTTGAAGCGCATAGGCTTTGTGAAGGATGCCAGCGGGCGGCGACGTTTGGCGCGTGTCTACAATTTCGAGTTCACGGTGACGGGTGAGGCTCGCCACAGCGGGACCATCACCCAATTCGGCGCCCACAGCGCGCAGATCGAACTGGCGCCCTATCCGTTCGAAGCCAAGGAACCGCTGCCCAGCGCGGACGTGATCGAGCTGAGCCAGTGGCGTCAGGACCACGCGACCAAGAAGCGTCAGTAACGGCAGGCCGCCAGTGCGGCCTGTAACGCGGCCAGGTCCTGTGGTGCGCTGAAAATCAATTCAATACGCGAATCTCGCCGCCACTCGCTGGGTTGCCAGACGAACGGGCTGTTATCCACAGAATTAGCGCTGAGCCATGCGTCACGGCTGTGGATAACCAGTTTGGCGCGGCGCCAATCAAGGCTTGTCAGCCATAAGACCAGGCGTTGCGGGTCAAATGGCTGGCTCGGGTGCCAGCGCCAGCCCACACTCCAGCCACCCTCCTGGGCCTGGCTCAAGCAAATCGGCACGGCGGGATCGCTCCAGATCGCCGGCATTTGCGCCAATCCGTTGGGTATGTCGAGGTTATCCACAGCCCCCTGCGCTTTTGCGTCCAGCCCCGGTAAACGTGCCAGCGGCAACTGCGCCTGATGGGTCCAGTGAAACGGGCAATCGGGTAGTTGCCGTTCGATTGCCTGGCGCTGTGCGGCGTTGAGCGCTTCGTCCTTGTTCAATACCAGCAACCCGGCACTGACCAGCGCCTGCTGCTGAGCCTGCGGCAAGGGTTTGCCCGCCGCCAGGGCCTGTGCATCGAGTACCAACACGCAGGGCTGAACGGCCAGCACGGTCTGCCACGGCGCTTCGCGCAACTGCTTGAGCAACTGCGCGGGGTGGCCCAGGCCCGAGGGTTCGATAAACAGCCGATCCGGCTTGGCCTTACGCAGCAGGCGACCCAGGCCTACCTGAAACGGTGCACCGTTCACACAGCACAGGCAGCCACCCGCCACTTCCCCAATAGCTATGCCGTCGTCATCCAGGGTCAGCAACGCGGCGTCCAGGCCTATCTGGCCGAACTCGTTGATCAACACCGCCCAGCGCTCGTTGGCCGGGCGTTGGGCAAGCAGGTGCTTGATCAGGCTGGTCTTGCCGGCGCCCAAAGGCCCGGCAATCACGTGAGTGGGAATGTTCTGCAGCATCAGGGGCATCGTTCGGGCCGTGTAGAGCGTTTGATCCTACGCGGTTATGCGAGCCAATCCAGCGTCAGAATCAATCGGCGCTCATCGGCTTTCAGGGCGGGTGAGCGGTGAATCAGGCCATGAGCTTCGTTGCCATGCCATTTGGTGCCCTTGAGCAACGCCACTTCGCCACACTGGATCTGCTCAATCCGCTCAAGGGGTTCGGCGTCCGGTTGGCTCAGTTTGCGTCGGTCCATAACGCCTTCACGCAACCATTGGCTACCGACGCCGGCATAGGTGGTGATCAACCGAACCGGCACATGGTCGACGTGAAAACGCGGGCACATGGCTTTGTCCAGCAAGCGCAGGCGCACGCCGATGCGCTTGGCGCCGAGCAGGCAGGCAAACGCGCTGACCAACCATGCCACATCGGCAATAAAGCCTTCATAGCCTTCAAGATCGCGGCAACTGGACGCCAGACCGCGCAAGTTCGGTTCGGCGTCTTCGCTGTTGAGCTCAATGACCATCGAGTCGGCCAGCGGCTCGTCAAGCGCCACCAGCAAGGCGCCGAATTCGGCGATGTGCAGCGGCAATTGGCGCTGCCACAGCGCCAGGTTGACGCCGTCTTCGAGGATCTCGGACAGCGCCAGCGGGGTGTCGCCACGGGTCTGGCGAATCACCGGACGCAAGGGGGTAAGGGGTGCCAGCATCAGGCTGCCTCTTCATACCAGGGGCCAAATGGATCAGCCAGCAGGCGCCAGCCTTCAACACCCAACGCCATTTCTTCATCAGTGAGCAGGCAGGCGTCCAACTCGGCACGCATCTGTGCAAAGTCGATGTGCTGCCCGATAAACACCAGTTCCTGGCGGCAGTCGCCGGTGCTCAGCTGCCAATTGCCCATGATCGCCGCGACGCTTTCTTCGTCCTGCGGCCATTGGCTTTTCGGCACAAAGCGCCACCAGCGTCCGGCAAAACCGTGGCGCATCAGGCCACCGGCCTGGGACCAACTGCCCGCATCCTGGTGCTTGCTGGCCAACCAGAAGAACCCCTTGGAGCGCAGCAATTTGCCGTTGACCCAAGGGCGGTCGATAAAATCAAAAAAGCGTTGCGGGTGGAACGGGCGACGGGCGCGATAGGCGGTGGAGGCGATACCGTATTCCTCGGTCTCCGGCACATGTTCACCACGCAGCTCCTGCAACCAACCCGGCGCTTGCGCGGCGCGTTCGAAGTCGAAGCGGCCGGTGTTGAGGATCTTGTCCAACGGCACTTCCCCCATGACCATCGGGATGATTTGCGCCTGGGCGTTGAGGCGTTCCAGGATCGCCATCAACTCTTCGCGCTCATGGCTGCCGATCAGGTCGATCTTGCTGATCAGGATGACGTCGGCGAATTCGATCTGTTCAATCAGCAGGTCAGTAATGGAGCGCTCATCCTCTTCGCCGAGGGTTTCGCCCCGTGAGGCCAGGCTTTCGGCGGCTTGGTAGTCGAGCAGGAAATTCATGCCGTCGACCACGGTAACCATGGTATCCAGCCGCGCGATATCGGCCAGGCTTTGCTCGTTTTCATCGCGGAAAGTGAAGGTTTCGGCCACCGGCAAAGGTTCGGAGATGCCAGTGGATTCGATCAGCAGGTAATCGAACCGACCTTCCCTGGCGAGTTTTCCGACCTCTTCGAGCAGGTCCTCACGCAAGGTGCAGCAGATGCAGCCATTGCTCATTTCCACCAGTTTTTCTTCGGCACGATTGAGCGTGACGTCGCGCTGCACCTCACTGCCGTCGATATTGATTTCACTCATGTCGTTGACGATCACAGCCACCCGCAGGTTTTCGCGGTTGCGCAGAACATAGTTGAGCAGCGTGCTTTTACCGGCGCCGAGAAAGCCGGACAACACGGTAACGGGGAGACGATTGGGCATAAGGTGGTTCTCATCAGGGGTGGCCGATCATGGCAAGCGGTTCACGGGTCAGGCTGTTTTTAATGTTATAGTATAACAACACAAATAAGCCAATCCCCTTGTTCCTTACGACGAAGGGCGCAATGCTTGAACCCTTCCCCGCCCCGAGGAACCTTATGAAATACCTGATGTGCGCCCTCTTAATCACAGCGGCGGGACCTGTCTGCGCCCAAGCACCAAGCCTGATGGCCAACTGCACGCGCAGCGCCAATCTGTTGGCCTGTAAGGATCCGCTGGGCAATGCCTACAGCGTGGCGACCGCAGGCAACACCACGTACTTGCGCGGTTTCGAGGTCGTCGGCAAACGCTACTGGGCACAAACCAATAGCCGCTATGGGCAGCTGACGTTCTTTACCGGGTTGGCTTCGGACGGTGAGGCGTGGGTCGGCTATACGCGGCGCGTGGGCTGGACCACCATCAACCGGTTTTCCAGCTCAGGCGGTGCCAGCGCCAAGTTCACCTGCAGCCGTATCACCGGCTGTTAAGCCTGGACGCCCTTCTGCTCCTGGACCCAGGCCATGTAGCTGTTCATCGGCGGGTTCTTCTGGAAGTAGTTTTTCAACCCTTCGAACAGGCCATCCGCCACCGCTTGTTGATGGCGTGCCGTTACCAGGCGCTGGGCATCGCGGGCATTGGAGATAAAGCCGGTCTCCACCAGGATCGACGGTACATCCGGTGACTTGAGCACGGCGAACCCGGCCTGCTCCACACGCTTTTGATGCAGGCTGGTGATGCCTTGCAGGCTACCCAGCACCGAGCTGCCCAGTTGCAGGCTGGAGGCGATGGTGGCGTTCATCGACATATCCAGAATCACCCCGGCCAGCATCGGGTCCTTATCTTTGAGGTTGAGCAGCGTGGTAGCGCCGAGCAGGTCAGCGCCGTTTTCGCGCTGGGCCATAAAGCGTGCCGTGGCCGACGTGGCGCCGCCCTCGGACAACGCATACACCGAGGCGCCCGAGGCCGTAAGCCGTGGCGCCGCGTCGGCATGCACCGAGATGAACATATCGGCCTTGTGCTGGCGGGCGATGTCCACACGCTTGCGCAGCGGCACGAAGAAGTCGTCGTTGCGCACCAGCTTCACGTCAAACCCCTTCTCGCGCTTCAAGCGTTTGGCCAGCAACTGGGCGATCGACAACACCACGTCTTTTTCGCGCTGGCCCTTGGAGCCGATCGCGCCCGGGTCTTTGCCGCCGTGGCCGGGGTCGACCACCACGATGATGTCGCGCTTGGGATGGGCCTTGTCCACCAATGGACTGGGCTCATGCGCAATCTGACGAGGCGCCTGGGTAGCGCTGGTGAGATCGAGCACCAGGCGATGCCCCTGCCCGTCCTGGGGCGGCAGTACAAAACTGTTGAGCTGCATCGGCGCGGCCAGGTCGAGCACGATACGCGTGTCGTTCGAACCAAAATGCCCCGAGCGAATCGAGGTGATGCCGCTGTTCTTCAACTCCAGCTGAGAAAAGTCACCGCTGAGCCCCGCGCCGCTCAGATCAATGATCAGGCGTTCCGGCGCAGTCAGGGAAAAGGTCTTGTATTGCACCGGGCCACTCAGATCGAAGACCAGCCGCAGCTTGTCGTCCGAGCGCCATAGGCGCGCGTTGCGAATCTGCGTGGCATTCGCCGCGAACGGCAAGGTGAAGAGCGGGCTGACCAGGAGCAGGTTAAGGAGCTGACGTCTGTGCATGACAAATACCGCAAATAAAAGGAGCGTCCGTACTCGACATGACTGAAAAAAGACCGGTGCAGAAAATTCATCGTCGGCTCTATTGTTATACTATAACATGTCTAATTATTTCCAACGATGGACCTGCTTATGAATGCGCTGACTCTGCCGGATATCGCCGCGCAGGCTTCACGCCAAGCCTTGCCACTCGATTGGGTGGGCATGTGCGGTATCGCCCTACCGATCCTGGTCGACGGTCAGCGTCTGACCGCCACCGCCGATGCCGGCGTCAGCCTGGACGATGGCACCGCCCGTGGCATTCATATGTCACGTCTGTACCTGGCGCTGGCGATGTTCGACGAGCAACCTCTCACGCCCGCACTTCTGCGCAATGTACTGCAGCGTTTTCTTGAGAGTCATGAAGATTTATCTAAGAACGCCTACCTGCGTCTTCATACGAATTTACTGCTCAAGCGCCCAGCGCTGGTCAGCCCTTTGGCCGGTTGGAAGCGCTATCCGATCAGCATCGAAGCGCGTCTGGAAAACCAGATGTTCCACGTGGAACAAAAAATTGACGTGACTTATTCATCCACTTGCCCCTGCTCCGCCGCCCTTGCCAGGCAGTTGATTCAGCAGCAATTTCTCGACGATTTCGCCAACACGCCGTTGCACCATGAAGATGTACTGACCTGGCTCGGCAGCGCCAACGGTATCGTCGCCACGCCCCACAGCCAGCGCAGCAGCGCGCAACTGCATGTGCACCTGCAAGGCGATCATCTGGCACTGACTGAACTGATCGACGCCGCCGAAGCTGCACTCGGCACCGCCGTGCAAACCGCTGTAAAGCGCGCGGACGAACAAGCTTTCGCCCTGGCCAATGGGCAGAACCTGATGTTCTGCGAAGACGCCGCCCGCCGCCTGAACCTCGCCTTGAAGCGCTCGGATGCCGTCAAAGCCTTCCACCTGAAAGTGATCCACGCCGAAAGCCTGCACGCGCACGATGCCGTGGCTGAAAGCCGCTGGACGAGAAACCCTGCATGATCACCTGCACCGCTTTGCGCTGGGGCGCCCCCGGCCAACCGCTTACGCCCGCTGTGGACTTCACTCTGGAAAGAGGCAGCCTCACCGGGGTCATAGGCCCCAACGGCTGCGGCAAAAGCAGCCTGCTCAAAGTCATCGCCGGACTGCAAAAACCGCTGGCGGGGAAAGTCAGCGTGGAGGTTCCACGCCGCGGTGGCCTGGCGTTCTTGCCGCAGCAGCAGCACCTCGACCGTCAATTCCCCATCAATCTGCAAGAACTGGTGGCCGCTGGTTTCTGGGGCACCCAACTCGCCCCACAGCAACGCAACCAACGCCTGCACGCAGTACTGGAAGACTGGTGCCTCAGCGGTCTGGAGCAAAGGCCCTTGATGGCCTTGTCCGGCGGGCAACTGCAACGCGCCCTGCTCGCCCGCATGAGCCTGGCCGATTCGCCGGTGTTGCTGCTCGACGAGCCCCACGCCGCCCTCGATGAAGACGGCCAGGCGCTGTGCTGGAGACATATCCATGCCTGGCACGCCGAAGGCCGCACAGTGGTCGTGGTTTGCCACGATTTGGCTTCAGTCCGCCAGCATACCCAGCAGGTCGTGCAGATCAAAAGCAGCGGCTGCCTCGTCGGCCCCAGCAAAGAGCTGATCCGCCCACAGCCCCAGATGCAGGTGGCCTGATGCACTTCGCTGCCCACCTGTGGATGCCCTTTGCCGATTTCGTATTCATGCGCCGCGCCCTGCTCGGCGGGCTGGTGCTGGCGTGCAGCACCGCACCGCTGGGCGTATTCCTGATCCTGCGCCGCATGAGCCTGATCGGCGACGCGGTGGCCCACGGTATCCTGCCCGGCGCGGCCCTGGGCTTCTGGTTCGCCGGCCTCAGCCTGCCCGCGCTGACCATCGGCGGCCTCGGCGCCGGCCTGGGCATGGCCGGTTTGTCGGCCTGGATCACCCGCCGCACCGGTCTGCGTGAAGACGCCAGCCTCGCCGCCATCTATCCCATCTCCCTCGCCGCCGGCGTGCTGATCCTCGGCATCGCCGGCAAACGCCTGGACCTCCTGCACCTGCTGTTCGGCTCGGCCCTGGCGGTGGACGAAACCACCCTCACCGGCATGCTCTGGGTCTCCGGGTTCAGCCTGATCGCCATGGGGCTGATCTACAAACCGTTGCTGCTGGACACCCTCGACCCGCTGTTCCTGCAAACCGTCAGCCGCCTGGGCCCGCTGGCCCACGGGCTGTTTCTGACCCTGGTGGTGCTGAACCTGGTGATCGGTTTCCAGGCCATCGGCGCCTTGATGGTGGTGGGTTTGATGATGTTGCCGGCCATCGCTTCACGTTTCTGGAGCCGGCGCCTGCCGGTACTGATCGCGGTATCGGCGGTGCTGGGATGCCTGTCGGTGTGGCTTGGTCTGTTGCTGTCGTTTTACTACTCGTTGCCCAGCGGCCCGGCGATTGTGCTGGTGGCGGGTGCCGGGTATTTGCTGTCCGTGGTCTTCGGTCCGGTGCACGGTTTGCTGCGCCGCCCGCCTTTGCTGTCATCCCAATGAGGTGTTTCCCGATGCGCGCTCTACTCGTGCTGTTCAGTCTGCTGCTGCCGCTGTCGATGGCCCAGGCCGCCGACAAACTCCAAGTGGTCACCAGCTTCAGTATTCTCGATGACATCACCCATCAGATTGGTGGCGATCACATCCAGATCAGCAACATGGTCGGCCCCGACGCCGACGCCCATACCTACGAGCCGACGCCGGACGACGCCAAGGCGCTGCTCAAGGCCAAGCTGATCATCAAGAACGGCCTGGGCTTTGAACCCTGGCTGGACCGCCTGGTGACCAGCACCGAAACCAAGGCCACGGTGGTCACCGCCAGTAAAGGCGTGGTCTCCCACACCATGGACGAAGACGGTGAAACCATTCCCGATCCGCACGCCTGGCATAACCTGGCCAACGCCGAAATTTATGTGAACAACATCACCAACGCACTGATCGCCGCCGACCCGCCCAACACCGCCGACTACCAGCGCAACAGCCAAACCTACCTGAAAGAAATCTACCGCCTGCTGGCCGAAGCCAAGACCAAGTTCGGCGCGCTGCCGCCGGGTAATCGCCGCATCGTCACCTCCCATGATGCCTTCGGCTACCTGGGCCAGGCCTATGGCATTCAGTTCCTGGCGCCGCAGGGCTTGTCCACCGAGCGTGAACCGTCGGCCGCCGAAGTGGCGGCGCTGATCACCCAGATCCGCAAGGACAAGGTCAAGGCGGTTTTCATGGAGAACATCAAGGATTCACGCCTGCTCAAACAGATCGCCGATGAAAGCGGCGCGCAGATCGGCGGCACGCTGTACTCCGATGCCCTCGCCGCAGAAGGCCCGGCCAGCACCTTTACCGGTCTGTTCGAATACAACCTCAACACCCTGTGCGCTGCGTTGGGCAAGCCATGATCCGCAAGAACCCTTCCGGCGATCTGCCGGTGATTGCCGAATCGGCCTACGTCGACAAGACCGCCATCATCTGCGGCAAAGTGATCATCGGCGAGAACGTGTTCGTCGGCCCTTACGCCGTGATCCGCGCCGATGAAGTCGACGCCAGTGGCGCCATGGACCCGATCACCATCGGGGCCAACTCCAATATCCAGGACGGGGTGGTCATCCACTCCAAGTCCGGCGCGGCAGTGACCATCGGCGAATTCACCTCGATCGCCCACCGCTCTATTGTCCATGGGCCGTGCAGCGTCGGTGACCGCGTATTTATCGGCTTCAACAGCGTGCTGTTCAACTGCGTCGTGGGTGACGGTTGCGTGGTACGCCACAACTCGGTGGTCGATGGCCGGGATTTGCCGGATGCGTTCTATGTGCCGTCCACCACCCGTATCGGGCCCAACACTGACCTGTCGCAGTTCCCGCCGGTGAGCGTCAGCGCCTCGGAGTTTTCCGAAGACGTGGCGCGCACCAACGTTGACCTGGTGCGCGGTTACAAAGCCTTGCAAAACGAGTTCTGAACCATGAGCCGCCTGCTGATCCGCAACGCTCGCCTGGTGAATGAAGGCCGGATATTCGACGCCGACGTACTGGTCGCCAACGGCCGCATCGAGAAAATCGCCGGCAGCATCGAGGGTTATAACGCCCCCCTTACCATTGATGCCGCCGGCCAATGGCTGCTGCCCGGGATGATCGATGACCAGGTGCATTTTCGTGACCCTGGCGCGCCGGACAAGGGCAGCGTTTACAGTGAATCCCGGGCGGCCGTGGCCGGTGGCATCACCAGCTTCATGGACATGCCCAACACCCAACCGGCGACGCTGGACCTGCAAGCCCTGGCCGACAAAAAGCGCCGTGCGGCGCTGCATTCGGTGGCCAACTACGGCTTTCACTTCGGTGTAAGCAATGACAACCTCGACACGGTTGCCGCCCTCGATCCGCGTGAGGTAGCCGGGGTCAAGGTGTTCATGGGTGCTTCCACCGGCAACATGCTGGTGGACGATCCGCGAATCCTTGAGCGGCTGTTCGCAGAAGTGCCGACCCTTTTGCTGGCCCACTGCGAACACACACCCAGTATCCAGGCCAACGAGCGGCGCCTGCGCGAACGTTTCGGCAATCACATTCCCGCCGTCGCGCACCCGCTGATCCGCGATGCCGAGGCGTGCTATCGCTCCTCGTCCCACGCGGTGGAATTGGCGACGCGTCACGGCACCCGCCTGCATGTGTTGCACCTGACCAGCGCCCGCGAGCTGGCGCTGTTTGAAGACAAGCCCCTGGCGCAAAAACGCATCACCGCCGAAGTCTGCCTGCACCACCTGCTGTTCGATGACCGCGACTATGCACGGCTGGGCCACCAGATCAAATGCAACCCGGCGATCAAGACACGTGCCGACCGCGACGCGCTGCGCCTGGCTTTATTGAGTGATCGTCTGGATGTGATTGGCACAGACCATGCGCCACATACCTGGGCGCAAAAGCAGTTGGAGTATCGCGAAGCACCGTCGGGACTGCCACTGGTGCAACATGCGCTGCCGGCGTTATTGGAGTTGGTGGCGGACAGCGTTCTACCGCTGACCACACTGGTCGCTAAAACCAGTCACCGGGTTGCCGACCTGTTCGGCATCCCCGACCGTGGCTACCTGCGCGAAGGCTACTGGGCCGACCTCGTGCTGATCAAACCCGAACCAGAAGGCAAGCCGGTCCGCGAAGAACCGATCCTGGCCCGCTGCGGCTGGACCCCGTTCGCCGAACGCCGTTTTCGCCACAGCGTCAGCACTACCTTGGTGTCCGGCCACCTGGCGTGGCACAGCGGCCAGGTGGTCAACAGTTGTCAGGGCTTACCGTTGCTTTTTGAACGTTAGGCGCGAGGCTTGACCGTCCCGCAATTGTTGCCAAGCCACTGGGCGTGGGTATCCAGGCTGCCCTTTTGCTGAATACCGGTGGCATTGAAGGTGCCGTTGACGGTGGTGGTGAATTCCTTCTGGCTTTGGAAAGTGGCGACGCCGGTGCCCTGGGCTTTCGGGCAACTGAAGCGAAATTTCCACTGGTTGCCGGTCTTGTCGGTCACTTCTTGCTTGCAGCCCGATTGCGGGTCGGTCAGGGGGATCGAGTCGGAGGCAACCTGGGCGGGGGTGAGGCACACCTGCACGCCTTTGCCGGCCATGGTGATGCCCTGTTTCTCCAGCATGGCGCGCTGTTCGGGGGTCATCTGTTGCTTGAGCTGACCGAGGATCAGGGACAAGTCCGGCAGGTCCTGGTTATCGACCTTCATATTGCTGGTGGTCAATTCCCACAAGCCCGGCGCCAGCATCTGCGCCTGTGCTGCCACCGGCAGCGACAAACCAACAACCATGGCTAAACCAAGCAGACGAGCATTCATCGGGTAACTCCTGGGTAATTGTGGGCGTTAGACGCTGCAAACGTGCCAGTGTTGCATGGCAAATAAAATAGCGACATTCAAGGCCGAACATGGTCTGTTAGGGCACTGGATTGTCTGGAGTAACGTCGTCCATGGATTTCTTTGGCCCGCACCTGCTCGCCTACGTCATCGCCACGCTGCACTTTCTCGGGACCCTTGCCGCGATCCATGCGGTGCTGACCGTCAGGACCGCCCAAGGCTCGATCGCCTGGGCCTTGTCACTGATGTTCATGCCCTACCTCACGCTGATCCCCTACCTGATTTTCGGCCGCAGTACGTTCGACGCGTATATCCAGGCGCGCCGCCAGGCCAACCAGGAAATGCACACCGCCATCACCGCGCTGAACTGGCGCCCCTGGGTCGAGGAAGCCCTGGCCGCACGCAACTCCAGCGCCTACGCCTCGCTGCGCGCCATGCCCAAACTGGGGCGCATGCCGTGCCTGGCGAACAATGAAGTGCGCCTGCTGGTGAATGGCGACGCCACTTTCAGCGCGATCTTCGACGCGATTCGCGCTGCAAAAACGGCGGTGCTGTTCCAGTTTTTCATCATTCATGACGACGAGCTCGGCCGCCAGTTGCACGTCCTGCTCAAGGCAAAAGCCGCCGAAGGTGTCGCGATTCACGTGCTGTACGACCGCATCGGCAGCCATGCCCTGCCCCATCGGTATGTGCAATCGCTGCGCGACGCGGGCGTCAAGGTCAAGGCCTTCGCCACCCGCAGCGGCTGGCTCAACCGCTTCCAAGTCAACTTCCGCAACCACCGCAAGATCGTAGTCGTGGATGGCATCACCGGGTTTGTCGGCGGGCATAACGTGGGCGATGAATACCTGGGCAAAAAACCGCCGCTGGCGCCGTGGCGCGATACGCATGTGCAAGTCACCGGGCCGGTGGTGGCGTGCCTGCAAGAGTCGTTTGCCGAAGACTGGTTCTGGGCCGCACGGGAACTGCCGCCGATGATATTGCCCGACGCCTACCCCGAAGACGGGGTGCTCTGCCAATTACTCGCCAGCGGCCCGGCGGACCCGTATGAAACCTGCTCGCTGTTTTTTGTCGAGGCCATCCACGCCGCGACCGAGCGCGTCTGGATCACCAGCCCGTATTTCGTCCCCGATGAGGCGGTGTTTGCCGCCCTGCGCCTGGCGGTGCTGCGCGGCGTCGATGTGCGCCTGCTGCTGCCGTCGCGGCCCGACCACCGCATCGTGTATGCGGCCTCCAGCCTTTATGCGATCGAAGCCGTGCGCGCCGGGGTGCGGGTGTTCCGCTACACGCCAGGGTTTCTACATCAGAAAGTCGTGCTGGTCGACAGCGAAATCAGCGCCATCGGCAGCGCGAATATGGACAACCGTTCGTTCCGGCTTAACTTCGAGGTGATGCTGCTGACCGTCGACGAAGCCTTCGCCAAGGAGGTCGAGCACATGCTGCTGGGTGACTTCGCCCAGGCCCATGAAGTCAGCCAGGAAGAAAGCCGCGAGACGCGGCGGTTGCAGCAACTGGGCATGCGGGTGGCGCGCTTGATCTCACCGATTCTCTAACAAACAATGCGGTAAAAAATGTGGGAGGGGCTTGCTCCCTCCCACATTTAAATCTCCAGCGGTCTTCAGTTACCGGTAGATATCTTCCCGTGTCCACGGCAGTTCATGGCTGCCATCGGCATGCGGTTTCACCGCCAGGATCTGATGCAAGTTGATCCAACCCCGCGCAAACGCATAGGCGCAGCCGGCCAAATACAGGCGCCAGATACGCAGCGCCTGCTCCGGCACCATCTTCGCCGCCGCTTCCAGGTTGTCTTCCAGGCGTTCGCTCCAATGGTCCAGGGTGCGTGCGTAATGCAGGCGCAGGCTTTCGACGTCGACCACTTCCAGCCCCACTTCGCTGATTTCGGCGGTCATCATCGCCAGGTGCGGCAGTTCGCCATTGGGAAACACATAGCGCTCGATAAACTCGCCAGCGCCACGCCCCACCGGGCGGCCATCGGTATGCTTGGCGGTAATGCCATGGTTCATCACCAGGCCGCCTTCGCGCACCGCGCCAAATAACGTCTGGCAGTACTGCGCCAGGTTGGCGTGGCCGACGTGCTCGAACATGCCCACGCTCACCACTTTGTCGAAGCGGCCGTCCTGGGGCAGGTCGCGGTAGTCGAGCAGTTGCAGCTCGACCTGGTCTTCCAGGCCTTCGGCTTTCACCCGCTCCCGGGCCAGTGCCAACTGTTCTTTGCTCAGGGTAATGCCAAATACTTTTACCCCGAATTCCCGTGCCGCGTAACGCGCCAGCCCACCCCAACCACAGCCGACGTCGAGCAAATAATCCCCCGGCTGCAAGCGCAACTTGCGGCACAGGTGGCGAAATTTGTCTTGTTGCGCCTGGTCGATGGATTCGCTGCCGGTTTCGAAATAACCGCAGGAGTACGCCATGTCCTGGTCCAGCCACAGCTGGTAGAACTCGTTGGACAGGTCGTAGTGATAGGAAATCGCCGCTGCGTCAGTGGCCTTGTCGTGGATCGAGCGAACCGGACGACTGTCTTCGTCGTCCTCGACCAGGGCGTGACTCAACTCGTCACACACCCGGATCACCTCGCTGATGGAGCCTTCCAGCTCCAGTTTGCCCTCGACGAAGGCCTCGCCCAGTGTGTCGAGCGTCGGATGGGTCAGTTGCGTGACGACCGTGGGGTCCTTCACCACAATGGTGACACTGGGCTCGGGGCCCAAGTTGAATTCATGGCCATCCCAGAGTCGAAGACGCAGCGGCAGCTGAAGATTCTGTAAGGCCGGTGGAAGTTGCGCGAGCATGAGTAGTCCCCCCTTGTTTCAGACGTCTGCTGAGAGGGTAGACCATCCCCAGAAAAAGTAGGAGGCTATCGATTTAATAGCCTTCTTCTATGGAGCTCGGCGTTGGAGTAACCCCTCCTGGAGCCATTGTTTGAGCCACGTAACAGCCTGCAACGGCGCCCCCTCAGAATAAGTGACTGCCAGTTGCTCGCACAGTTCTGCGAAGGTCCAACCGGTCGTCACCATGCCTGCCAGGGCGCACGATTCGGCGGGCTCCAGGCTACGGTAATTGCATACGTTCTGATGGCGCCAGACCAAGCAGATCTGCACGCAATCCAAGGCATGGCTGTCGGGAAAATCCGACTCATCCTTACTCGCTCGCCAGATCGCCAGTGTGTTGAAACGGCATAGCAGCGTCTGCACCGAAGGCGTCAGCTCGACCTGCAAACCCGGCCAGGCTTGCGGCGGCAGCACCGCCATATCCTCCAGGTTCAGCGGCGCGCCCTGTGGCGCATCGAACGCCAGCGTAAAGGCCCACTCCAACCGCGCCAGCTCCGCCAACGGCGCGCTTTGCTCGGCCACAAAATGTTCGAGGATGAACGTCGGCAACCGCTCACCCAGCCAGCGCAGGCTGTAATGGGTCGACGGATAGCGACGCACATAAGCCTCGGCCAGCGCGGCAAACTCGTCATCTCCCAGCCAATAGAAAATGGCGCTGAAGTCATGGCGCAGTACCTCCTGCAACCGCGCCCTGTAGGCGTTGTGGTAGATCGCCAGGCCCGTGTCCACATCCAGCGTCGGCCCACCGAGCAAAGTGGCGGCGAAGCCACTGTCGGCCTCAGGCGTTTGCACTAATAAATGCTGCTCAAAGGCCAACTGCCAATCGATCAGGCGCATAACGCCCTCCTGGCCAAGGCGCCGGCGCCCAGTGCGCGGGCCTTGCTCAATTCGCTGAGCAGCTCTTCGAAGGGCGGGAAATGGTCGTCGCGTTCCAGCAGCGTCGAGACCGGCCCCAGATGCTCCAGCGTTTGTTGATACAGGGCCCACACCGGATCGCACACCGGATGGTCATGGGTATCGACCACGTAGTCGCCATAGTCCATGTGCCCCGCCAGGTGCAATTGGCGAATGCTGTGGGGCGGCAAATTGCGAATGAACGTCCAGGCGTCGAACCCATGATTGCGCGAGCTGACATACACGTTGTTCACGTCCAGCAACAACTGGCACCCGGACAGGTGAGACAGCGCGTTGAGAAATTCCCACTCGGTGAATTCATTCGTCTTGGCGCGCACATAACTGGAGACGTTTTCCAGCACCAGCGGGCGCTGCAACACATCCTGCACCTGGCGAACGCGGCCAGCCACGTGGTAGAGGCTTTCTTCGGTGTACGGCAGCGGCAGCAGGTCATGCAACTGGTGCGCGCTGCCACGGCTCCAGCACAGGTGGTCGGAAACCCACGCCGGCTGGATACGCTCGGCGAGCTGTTTGATTTGCTTCAGATAACTCATATCGAGGGCGTGAGGCCCGCCGATGGACAGGGACACCCCGTGCATCACCAGCGGGTAGCGCTCGGCAATGGCGTCCAGGAAGTACAGGGCCTTACCGCCCTGCACCAGATAATTCTCGGAGATCACTTCGAACCAATCCACAGGCGGCGATTGTTCAAGGATCTGCTGGTAGTACTCATTGCGTAAGCCCAGGCCGTAACCCAGACTTGGAAGGCAAGCGGACATGACTCGCTCCTGAGAAACGTGTCCGCAGCGGTGGGGGGCTCCGCTGCGGTTGCACGCGTTGGCCGGTTATTCGCCGACTTTGCCGCCCGCCTTGGCGCACTCAGCCTTGGTCATGGCCTTGAAGCCGTGGCCCTTGCAGACGGCCTGGCCTTTGCAGGCGTTTTCAGCGGTCTTGCAATCGTTCATGCCTTTGCACGACGTCACGCCGTAGCAATGCACTTGCGCGTCTGCTGCTTGTACTTGGGTGGCAACACCGGCAAACATCGTAGCGGCGGCCATCGCGAGAGCAGCACCAGCAGCAGCGGATTTAATCTTCATTGTTGTATTCCTCATGATCGGTAGGGGTGTCGGTCTGAACGGATTGTTCAGTCTCGACACACCACTAGAGTGAGGCCCCCATCCGGCGTTACAGCCCTGTGCAAATATTTCTGGAATTTATTCGTCGAGCTTCAACAGAGGCTCTTGGAAGCGCAGCAAACGCCCGGCATTCCCCAGCACCAACAACGTACTAAGGTTGTGCAGCACCGCCGCAATCATCGCACCGGCCGCGCCCAACCAGCCGAATGCGGCAAACACCACGATCGCCAACGTCCACCCCAAACCGATGATCACATTGACCTGCAACGTATGCCGGCACTGGCGGCTCAAGCGCACGCAGGTGCCCAGTCGGCGCAGGTCGCTGCCAATCAACACCACATCCGCCGACGCCAGGGCGATATCCGCACCGCCCGCGCCCATCGCCACCCCCACCACTCCGGCCTTGAGCGCCAGGGAATCGTTGATGCCGTCGCCCACCACCATTGGCCGGAAACCGCTGGCGATTTCCCCCAGCACGCGGTTGAGCTTGTCCTCGGGCAACGCCTGGGCTTCGACATCACTGATGCCGACGTCCAGCGCCAGGCTGTCGGCCACGCTTTGACGGTCGCCCGTCAGCAGCAATTGGCGGCCAAGGCCCAGGTCGCGCAGCTCCTGCAGGGCCTGGCGCGCTTCCGGCTTGACGCTGTCGGCCAGCAACAGCCAGGCAAGGAATTGCCCGTTCAACGCCAGCCCGGCAATCGGGCCGTCATGGGTTGGGACCGTGGTGGTGACGATGCCCAACTGTTCGAACAACTCCGGCCGCCCCAGCGCCGCTTCGCCCCGCTCGGTCTGCGCCACCACGCCGAGGCCCTGGCGTTCGCGAATGTCGGTCAATGCCAGCAGGGATTCCTGAGCCGCCAGCCCGGCCAACGCACGGCTGACCGGGTGGCTGCTGGCCGAACCCAGGCTGGCCGCCAGGTTGAGCAGCGCCTGGCGATCGGTGAACGAGGTTTCGATGGACTGCAAACGCAGGGTGCCAAAGGTCAGGGTGCCGGTCTTGTCGACCACCAGCGAGGTCAAATCAGCCAGTTCTTCAAGGAACGCCGAGCTGCGAATCAGGATCCCGTGGCGCGCCGCCACGGCAATCCCGGCAATCGCCGTGGCCGGTGCCGACAACACCAACGCACACGGGCACGCCGCCACCAGCACGGCGAGCATCGCCTGGGCGTCGTTAGTCACAAACCAGGTCACCGCCGCCAGCAGCAATACCAACACCATATAGCTGCCCGCATAACGTTCCAGCAGCCGAGTGATCGGCGGCTTGGAACGTTCGGCGTTCTGCATCAGCGCAATGACTTTGCCCAGGGTCGACTCATTGCCGGTGCGCGTCACTTGCAAACGCAGCAGCCCGTCGAGGTTGATCGCACCGCCAAACACCTGCACACCCACGCTGGCTTCCAACGGCACCGACTCGCCGGTGATCGGCGCCGTGTCCAGGCTCGCCTGGCCGGACAGCACCACGCCATCGGCCGGCACGCGGTCACCGGCGCGCACTTCGACGATATCGCCGGTGTTCAGCGTGCCGTTGTCCACTTCGACGATGCTGCCGTCGGCCTGCACCAAGCGTGCGTGGCTGCGGGTCAGTTTGCCCAGGGCATGGATCGCCTCCTGGGAGCCGATCACGCTGCGCTCTTCCAGCACATGGCCGAAGATCATGATGATCGGCAGCAACGCAGCGGTCAGCAGATCGCCCGTGGCCCAGGCACCGAGCATGGCCAGGGCGATCAGTTGGTCGGTGATGCCATGCAGGCTGGGGAACCGCAGGCTGAACCAGGCCGAGCGCATCACCGGCACGGCCACCAGCAAGGACGCCACGCCCAGCAGCAGCTGGCTGACACCCGTCTGGTCCGGCGCCAGCCAGCGCCACGCCAGGCCCAGTACGAGCAGGCCCAGCGCCAACATTGCCAGGGTCAATTGCCGGGCGGCGCTGCGCTGCTCGGCGGAGGTCAGCATGGGTGCGCTCATTGTTCGGCTCCCTGGATGATCAAGCGGGAGTCGTCTTTAGGGTCGACCGTGGTCACAGAACCGGCCTGCCCGAGAATCTTCGGCAGGCGCTCGCGGTACAGCCGCAACAGCAAGCCAGGGTCTTTGACCTGGGCAAGGCTGGCAACGGTGGCGGTTTGCGCCTGGGCATTGGCCAGGCGCTCGCTGGCCTGGGCATGGGCAACCTGCACCAGGCGGTCGGCGGCCTGAGTCGCGGTCTGGGTGAGTTTTTCCGCGTCGGTACGCGCGTTGGCCACCGCTTTGTCAGCCTGCTGGCTGGCGGTGAGCACCGCATTGAACGCATTCACCGCCGGGCTCGGCAGACTCGATTGCACGTCCACGCGGGTGACTTCGATGCCCAGGCCCAAGCCGCTGGCGGTGAGTTGCGCCAGGCGTTTATTGATGCCTTGCACCAGGTCACCACGCAGACGCTCACGGCGCTCGGCGGCGCCGTTGTCAGTGCCGATCAACTCGGGGCGCGCCACCAGGATCGTGTCCAGGTCGCGCGCCGCCGTCAGGGCCACGGCGCTGCGCGTCACCAAGCGGTCCAGGGCCGGCAATACGTGGTCGCCCTGCAAGACAAAGGCATACGGCTGCGTGACCTTGTAGAACACCCGTACATCCAGTTGCACCACCCCGGCATCGCCGGTCAGCAGGTAACCGGAGCCGGCCAGGGCATCGCTCAACGGCGTCGCAAAACTGGCCACGCGGTCGGCCTGGATGGCGGCATCGGAACGCAGCAGGTTCTCCACCCGCCGCTCGATCACACGATCGGCCGCCGGCAACAGCACCACCTGCTCGAACGGTTGCGGCCAGGCCAACAAAAGCCCGGCGTTCTGGATACGGTCCAGGGCGCCAAAGTGCAGCACCACGGCACGGTTCTGCGGGTCGATCTGGCGCACATTGGAAAACGCCCAGGCCAACGCCGCCAATACCGTCACCGCGTAGAGCGCCATGAATGTCAGGCGTCCGGCCTGGATCCACGGGCTGTCCGGGCTGTCACGCTCGGTCATGGCTGAACGTCCTTGGGCCCATCCACCAGCGCGCGAAATGGCGCGGCGTCGGTGCGCAGGATAATTCTGGTGCCCGGCGTGACCACCGTGCCCAAGGTATCCAACGAACGCAGCAGGTTATACAACTGCGGATTGCCGGCGTAGGCCCGCCCGTAGATCTGCGCCGCCTCGACCCGCGATTGCGCTTCGATATCGGCGGCTTTCACCGTGGCGTCGGCCTGCACGATGCGCGCATCGCGCTCGGCGGCGGAGCGGATCTGCGCCGCTTCGCGCTTGCCCACGGCGGTGCGTTCGGTGGCGATGGTCTCGCGCTCGGCCCGCATGCGGTCGACGGTGGCGGTGAGCGTCACCGACGGCAACGTCAGGCGTTCGATGCCGACCTGCGCCACGCGCACGCCATAGGTGGTGAGCAGTTGTTGATCGATCTGCTGGCGCAACTGCGCCTCGAAATCGGCAATGCGCACCTCGCTGGCGTCGGTATTGATCAGGCTGGACAGGTCGAAGCTGGCCGCCGTGGTTTCCAGCGCCGAGCCGACAAACGTGCGAATCTGCCGCGCCGCTTCATCCGGCTGGTTCTGCACAGCCCGCATAAAGCGCTGAACATTGTCGGCATCGCCTTGTACCTGCCACGCCACGTAGGCCTGCACGATGATGCGCAGGCCATCGCGGGTGCCCACGTCCTGCAAACCGCTGGAGGTGGTGCGCAGGCGCAGGTCCACCGGGATCGCCGCTTCGAACGGCGCCGGCCAGCGCCAACCCAGGCCCGGCTCCAGCAGCACCCGTGAGGGGTTGCCGAACCGTGTGATTACCGTGGCTTCGCCGGAACGCACCTGCACCAGGCTGGCCGCCGCAACCGCAAACAGCACCAGCAATACCGCCCAGGCCATGCGCCGCCACGGAAAGGGGCCGGCAGCCTGTTCGTCGCCATGATGATGATGGCCGTGATGATGATGATGGCCGTGATGATGGTGATGACCGTGATCGTGAGAATGAGCGCTCAACAGACAGACTCCTTATTGAACGGCTTTACGCGGCACCGAGGGGTCGGCCGGCAAGGTAAAAGAACGCAGATCGATCGTCGGTGCGCCGTTGGCGCCCAGGCGGTGATCCAGAATCAGCAGCTTGGCGTGGGCCAGGCCTTGGCTCAGTTGGCCAAGGTATTGCTCCAGCACGAAGGCCTGGCCCGCGCTGGCGTAGGCTTTTTGTTCGGCGGCAAAGCGCAGGTTCGCCGCCTGGGCGCCGGCATTCACTTCGCGCGCGGTGGCCACGGCCTGGTCGCGGGCGGTGCTGGCTTGCAGCAACGCCTGGTTGGTTTGCTCACTGGCGGCGCCGCGTTCGCGGGCGATCAGCGCCTGGGCGCCGATTTGCGCGGCTTGCACGCCGTGGTAGGCATTGGCGGCACCGGCGGGTGGGTGGATGGCCTCCACCACAGTGGCGAGGATTTCCACGCCGCTGTCGAGTTTTTGCAGGTCGGCCTGCACGGCGCGGCCGATCTCGTCGGCCAGGAGGGTGCGCTGCTCACCGAGCAATTCGTCGAGGGTGCGCGAGGCGAAATCGTGGACCAGGATGCGGCTGGCGGTACTGCGAATCAGGCTCGGCACATTCGCGCTGTGATAGGTCGCGGCCAGCGCGGCCTGGTCGGTCAGGCCGATGCGGTAGACGAAACGCACGTCCATATTGACGATCTGGAAGCCCTGCTTGTCGCCGCTGCTGCTGGCGATCACCTGGGATTTGTCATTCACATGGCTGGCGTCCCACAAGCGGTTGGCGATGGCGGGCGGAGGGCCTTCGGCGGCGGCCAGCTCAGGCGCGGCGGCTTCGCTGACGCTGGTGGCCAGCTCATGCACCACGCCGTTTTCCACCGGGATGACGCGACCCAGCGGCCATGGCAAGCCGGCATGCAGGCCGGGGCCGAACACCTGCACCGGTTTGCCGAAGCGCTCATAAATCCCACGGCCTTGCAGAGGCACTTCATGCACGCCGGTCAGCGCCCATCCCACGGCCAGCACCACCAGCAGTACCGGCAGAAAGGCGCGGCGCATGTAGGTAAAGGCCCAGATCTGACGCAGGTCGATGCCGAAGCGGTTATGCAATTCGTGCTGCAACGCCAGCAGCGGCTGAGGCGGCCAGCGCAGCAACCCGGCGATAAAACTCTGCGCCATCAGGCGCGGTTCGAGGCGCGGTTGGCGCGGGCTGAACAGCGACAACGCGGCCCTGAGCAGAAACTCCACCGCCACCAGCGCGGGTAGCAGGCCGATCAGCACGGCCAGGCGCAACGGCCACACCGATTCGGCACCGGCAAACAACAGGCAAACCGCACTGACCAGCAGGCAAATGATCGCCACACGGCTTAACTGTGCCAGTTGCGAAGCTTCCGGCCATTGCGCGGCGGTTTCCTGGGCCAGGCGCCGTTCAAACACCAGCAAACCAAATGCGAGTGCCAACGCCAGCGCCGCGCCGATGCTGGCGGACTGGCCGACCACCGCGGCCGGCAGCGCCAGGTTCCAGAATTCGATAATGCTGACCAGCGCCAGCAGCGACCAACCCGCGAGCCACAACACCGGCGTGCCGATCTGCGCCAGCAAGCCGCTGCCCAGGCGCCCGACGAGGCGCGCATAAGCGCTGGTGTCTTCAGCCGGCTGGGGGATCAACTCAACGGTCGGCTCTTCCAAGGCCTGGGCGCGCCAGTCCGCCACCCACCAGGCCGATTGCAACCCGGCCACCAACACCAGCAAGGCCGACGCACAGTTGATCAGCATCACCGGCCAGATCGACAACGGTGCGAACAGCGCGACAAACAGCGCCAACACCCAACCACCGACGGCCAGCACCGTGAGGCTGATACCGGCCTGGCGCAACCGACGAGCATGGAACAGCCCCTGCTGAAAACGCGGCAGGCCTTCCACCGAAGCGCCGTCCGCTTCTAGATCCACTTGCATCGACTCAACGCCCGCTCATACACAGTTCGTTACGATATAACACGCGGCGTGAAATTTTTGTTTGTGAATACGTCACAAGCGCCCTCCCACATTTGTCCCCGTGCGCGTTCGAAATCGTGATTAACCCCCCATAAACACGAGCCATCACTGGTGCATGCTGCGTTTAATCGGCACACTCCCAACCAGCTTTTCGCGGGCCCACGGACAAGGAAGCGTCACCCCCCATGATTTCGATCTATCAGCTCAAACCGCGTTTTCAAAATCTGCTGCGGCCTCTCGTGCAGCGCCTCTACGACAACGGCACCACCGCCAACCAGATCACCGTGCTGGCCGGGGTGGTTTCGCTGCTGGTGGGCCTGCTCATCGCCAGCTTCGCCCAGCATTTATGGCTGTTTGCGCTGATCCCGCTGTGGATGATCCTGCGCATGGCCCTCAACGCCATCGACGGCATGCTCGCCCGGGAATTCGGCCAGCAGTCGCGCCTGGGCGCCTACCTCAATGAACTGTGCGACGTGATCGCCGACAGTGCACTGATCCTGCCGTTTGCGTTGATCCCCGGCGTAAGCCTGGCGCCGGTACTGCTGGTGGCACTGCTCGCGGTATTCAGCGAATACGCCGGCGTGCTCGGCCCCATGGTCGGCGCTTCGCGACGCTACGACGGGCCGATGGGCAAGAGTGACCGCGCGTTTGTACTCGGCGTGCTGGCCACCGGCGTAGCGCTGGGCTGGCTCGGTGCCGGTTGGGTCGACACGGTGATGTGGCTGGTCGCCGCCCTGCTCGCCTACACCCTGGTCAACCGGGTGCGTCAGGGCCTCAAAGAAGAACACTCCATTTCCCCTTCTGCATAAGGATTTTGCGATGCGCGAACAGCAACAGCACACCTTCAGTACCCATGATGGCGTCGAGCTTTTCTATCGACACTGGCCGGCCACCGCCTCAACGGATGGCGAGCCCCGCCAAGCCATCGTGCTGTTCCATCGCGGCCACGAGCACTCGGGGCGCATCGCCCACCTGGTCGATGAACTGAACCTGCCGCAATTCGATTTCTTCGCCTGGGACGCCCGCGGCCATGGCCAGTCCCCCGGCGAGCGCGGTGACAGCCCCAGCTTCGCCACCAGCGCCCGGGACGTGCAAACCTTCTGCGACCATATCGGCGCCACGTATGGCATCGAGGAAGAAAACTTCGCGGTGATCGCGCAAAGCGTTGGCGCAGTGATCGCGGCCACCTGGGTGCACGATTACGCCCCCCGGATCCGTGCGCTGGTGCTCGCCTCCCCGGCGTTCAAGGTCAAGCTGTACGTGCCCTTCGCCCGCCCGGGCCTGGCGCTGATGCGCAAGTTTCGCGGCAACTTTTTCGTCAATAGCTACGTCAAGGCCAAGTTCCTCAGCCATGACCCGGAGCGCGTGGCGTCCTACGACAGCGACCCGCTGATCACCAAGGCGATTTCGGTAAATGTGCTGCTGGGCCTGTACGAAGCGGCCGACCGGGTGGTGGCCGATGCCCAGGCGATCCAGGTACCGACCCAATTGCTCGTCTCCGGCTCAGACTTCGTGGTGCACCGCAAACCCCAGCAGCAATTTTTCGACCGCCTCGGCAGCCTGAAAAAAGAGCTGCACATCCTTCCCGGGTTCTTCCACGACACCCTCGGCGAACGCGACCGCGCCGTGGCCGTGAGCAGCGCCCGGCGCTTTATCCTGCAGAATTTCGCACACCCGCTGGACCGCGCCTCGCTGCTGGACGCCGACAAACTGGGCGCCACCTGTGCCGAGTCCGAATCCCTCGCAGCACCCTTGCCGCGCAATTCCCTTCGCGACCTGTACTGGCGCATGACCCGCGCCAGCATGGGCCTGGGCAAGAACCTGTCGGACGGCGTGAAACTGGGCTTCGACACCGGTTTCGACTCCGGCAGTACCCTCGACTACGTGTACCGCAACACGCCCACCGGTAAAGGTGGGCTGGGGCGGATGATCGACACCAACTACCTCAACTCCATCGGCTGGCGCGGCATCCGCCAGCGCAAGCTGAACGTCGAAGAACTGCTGCGTCTGGCCATGGCCAAGCTGCGCGCGGATGATCGTGAAGTGCGTATCGTCGACATCGCCGCCGGCCACGGGCGTTACATCCTGGAAGCCTTGCAGGGCGTGTCGCCGCTGCCGGAGTCGATCCTGTTGCGGGACTACAGCGATATCAACGTGCGCGACGGCGGCGCGTTGATTCGTGAGAAAGGCCTGGGGGACATCGCACAGTTCGTCAAAGGCGATGCATTCGACCGCCTGGACTTGGCGGCACTGGAGCCCAAGCCGACGTTGGCCGTGGTGTCCGGGCTGTATGAGCTGTTTGCCGACAACGGCATGGTCGGCGGTTCGCTGGCCGGCCTGGCCGAAGCGGTCGAACCGGGGGGCTACCTGGTGTACACCGGCCAACCGTGGCATCCGCAGCTGGAACTGATCGCCCGCGCCCTCACCAGCCACCGCCAGGGCCAGGCCTGGGTGATGCGCCGACGCAGCCAGGCGGAAATGGATCAGTTGGTCGAAGCTGCGGGCTTTCGCAAAATCACCCAACGCGTGGATGAGTGGGGCATCTTCACCGTGTCCCTGGCGCAGAAGATCTGAGCATGCGCGAACCCGGTTTATTAAAGCCCGCGGTCTTATGGCTGCTGCTGTTGGCGCCGCTGTTCTTCAGCACCTATGGCTTTGCCACCTGGGTCACCAGCCAGCGCAGCGACGTGGGCACGCTGGTGTTCGGCTGGGAAACCCATATGCCGTTCTGGGCGTGGACCATCGTGCCCTACTGGTCCATTGACCTGCTCTACGGTTTCTCCCTGCTGCTGCCCAACACCCGCCACGAACTCAAGCAACATGCCCTGCGCCTGCTGAGCGCGCAGGTGATTGCGGTGAGCTGCTTCCTGATCTGGCCGCTGCGTTTCACTTTCGAACGGCCGGAACTGGATGGCGTGTTTGGCTGGCTGTTCGCCGTGTTGGCGGGCTTCGATAAGCCGTTCAACCAGGCACCGTCGCTGCATATCGCGTTGCTGGTGATCTTATGGGTCATGTTCCAACGCCACACCCAAGGCTTCTGGCGATGGCTGGTACATGGCTGGTTCGCGCTGATCGGTATTTCGGTACTGACCACTTACCAACATCACTTTGTCGACTTACCCACAGGTGCCCTCGCCGGGTGGCTATGTGTGTGGTTATGGCCGGTGGAACACCCAAGCCCGCTGCTGAACGCGCGGTTAACCCGGGATTCTAAGCGCTGGAGGCTGGGGGCGCGCTACGGGTTGGGCGCGCTGGCGCTGATCATCGTGGCGTTCAGCCTGGGCGGCGGGTGGCTGTGGCTACTGTGGCCGGCGGTCTCACTGGGCTTGGTCAAGGCGAACTATTTCGTACTGGGCGCGGCGGGCTTCCAGAAACGCGCCGATGGCCGGCTGACGCCCGCTGCGCGCTGGCTGTATGCGCCTTACCTGGCGGCCGCATGGGTCAATTCGCGGTGGTGGACACGCCAGCATCCACAGCCGGACCTGATTGTGGATAACGTTTGGCTTGGGCGGATTCCTACCTCTACAGAGCAGGATTCGTTCAGTGCCATCGTCGATCTCTGTGCCGAATTGCCGATTAATCCACAAGCGCGAGCGTATCAATGTATCCCCGTGCTGGATTTGATCGCGCCGACTTCAGCCGAATGCCGGCACGCGGCTGAGGCCATCGAACGCTTGCGCGCAAGCGGCCCGTTGCTGGTGTGTTGCGCGCTTGGCTACTCGCGCAGCGCCACCGCCGTGGCCGCCTGGCTGTTGCACAGCGGGCGCGCTGCGACGGTGGAGGATGCGCTGACTATCATTCGTTCAGCGCGGACCGACGTTGTCCTGCACCCCGCTCACCGTGAAGCATTGGAGGGTCTGCCCCATGCCTGCTGATATGGAACTCCAAGTGGTTGCCAGCCTGTTGCGCCGTGGTCGCGCGCTGGATCAGTTATCCACAGGCCTGACCGTGGCCGGCGTAATATTCGGCCTGGCGCAATTGCTGATGCCGAGCATCACGCCGATCTGCCTGCTGCTCAGCCTGTGGATGATTATCCTCGGGCTGCTGCAAAAGTACTGGGCGCTACGCGTGGCCTTCGATGCCGACCTGTTTGCCCTGCTGGCACGCGATATCGAGCGCACCGCAGACCTCGACCAGGCCCTGCAGACCCTCGGCCTGCAATCGCCCAAACGTGCCGGCCGGCCCTGGGCTGAACGGCGTCGCGGTGCGCTCAAACTGCTGCGCAAACAAGCCTGGCTGCTCGGTGCGCAAGCGCTGCTGACCCTGGGTGTGATCCTCGCCAGCCCTTGGCTGCCTTTTGCCGGATAAGGAATCCCCATGTTCGAACCTGTGGTTGCCACGCTGATAACCTCCATGGCTCGCACTGTCACCGGTGCTCGCAGCCTGTGGCTGGGTTGTGCGCCAGTGCCGGTGCAGCGCATCTACTTCGCCAACCACAGCAGCCACGGCGACTTCGTGCTGCTGTGGGCCTCGCTGCCGCAAAACCTGCGCAAATTCACGCGCCCGGTGGCCGGCAGCGATTACTGGAACAAAAGCGCGCTGCGTCGCTACATCATCAACCGCGTGTTCAACGGCGTGCTGATTGATCGCGAGCGCAAGGAGCCTGTGGATAACCCCTTGCAGCCGATGCTCGCCGCACTGGAGGGTGGCGATTCGCTGATCATCTTCCCCGAAGGCACGCGCAATCTGGAGGACGGCTTGCTGCCGTTCAAGAGCGGTTTGTATCACTTGGCGAAAAGTTATCCACAGGCCGAACTGATCCCGGTGTGGATCGCCAACCTCAACCGGGTCATGCCCAAAGGCCGCGTCTTGCCGCTGCCGCTGCTGTGCACCACCAGCTTCGGCGCGCCGCTGCAACTGGAAGACGGTGAAGACAAGGCGCTGTTCCTCGCCCGTACCCGCGACGCCCTGCTCGCCCTCGCCCCGGAGCATTCCTGACATGGATAGCCAAACCCTGATGTTGTTCGGCGGGATCGGCGCAATCCTCGTGCTGGCCTCGCTGATCGGCCTGATCCTCAAACTGCGCACCCGTGGCACGTCGAATGCGGTGATCGACAACCTCAACGCGCGCATCAACGCCTGGTGGGTCATGGTGGTGGTGATCGGTATCGCCTTCTGGCTCGGCACCGGCGCGGTGATTCTGCTGTTCTACGCGGTGTCGTTCTACGCCCTGCGCGAATTCCTCACCCTCACCCCCACCCGCCGCAGCGACTACCCGGCGCTGGTGGCCGCGTTCTACCTGGCGCTACCGCTGCAATACCTGCTGATCTATTCCGATTGGTACGGGCTGTTCTCGATCTTCATCCCGGTGTACGTGTTTTTGCTGCTACCCATCCTCGCCTCGCTGGGCGGCGACAGCACGCACTTCCTGGAGCGCGCCTCCAAGGTGCAATGGGGCCTGATGATCGCGGTGTTCTGCGTGTCGTTCGTGCCGGCGCTGCTGACCCTGGACATCCCCGGCTACGAAGGGCGCAACCTGCTGCTCATCGCCTATCTGGTGATCGTGGTGCAGCTGTCGGACGTGCTGCAGTACGTGTGCGGCAAGCTGTTCGGCAAACACAAGATCGCGCCCAACCTGTCGCCCTCCAAAACCGTGGAAGGCTTTGTCGGCGGGATTTTGCTGTCATCGCTGATAGGCGCGGCGCTGTGGTGGACCACGCCGTTCAACCCGTGGCAGTCGTTTTTGATTGCACTGCTGATCAACCTGCTGGGGTTTGCCGGTGGGATTGTGATGTCGGCGATCAAGCGTGATCGGGGGGTTAAAGACTGGGGCCATATGATCGAAGGGCACGGCGGCATGCTGGATCGGCTGGATTCGGTGTGTTTTGCGGCGCCGATTTTCTTTCATCTGGTGCGGTACTGGTGGACCTGACCCACACCGCCCCAAAACCCAATGAAGATCAAAATGTGGGAGGGGGCTTGCTCCCGATATAGGTGGGTCAGTCGACATATCCTTGACTGTCACACCGCCATCGGGAGCAAGCCCCCTCCCACATGGGTTTGTAGTGTTTTTCAGGGTTCAGCAAAGTCTGAAGTTGCCGCTCCTACATGCCACGTCCCTTTCTTTCGCAGGACATTTCCGAGAGAATCCCAGCCGCTTGTGCCCTGCCTTTTCGATGGCTAGTCTGCGTTCGTCACTGCCAATTCAGTGACCGGGTTTAGCAGCTCGAATGTACATTGGGCTACTTGGAGTTATTGAAATGACCAAAGTAAAGTCCAACCCACCCCATCCATTCTTCATCACCCATCCCGAACTCAGCCTCGAGGATGCCCTGGCCTATGCCTCCGATCTGCTGCACTGCGCCGAGCAGTTACTCGACTCGCTGGACTGCATGCACCCGCAATAACCCTGTAGTGAGCGGGCTTGCCCCGCGCTGGGTGGCGAAGCCGCCCTAAACCAGGCCCCGCGGAGTGTCTGATACAGTGCGGCGTTCTTATTGGGGCGGCTTCGCCACCCGGCGCGGGCAAGCCCGCTCACTACAAAAGCATTTATTCTGGCAAATGCCCCAGCGGCAACGCCCCTGGGGTTTTCACCGTCTGAATCGCAAAATTGCTGCGAATGTCCCGCACCCCCGGCAGCTTCAACAAACTGCCGGTCACAAACCGCTCATACCCGCGCAGATCCGGCACCACCACCTGCAACAGAAAATCCGACTCCCCCGACACCAGGAACGCCGAGATCACTTCCGGTAATGCGCTCACCGCCTCGCGAAAGGCATTCGCTTCGGTGTCGTTATGCCGCTCCACCTTCACCCCCACGAACACCATCATGCCCAGCCCCACTTCATCGCGGTCGAGGGTGGCCTGGTAGCCGCGGATCACCCCGGCCTCTTCCAACAGGCGAACACGGCGCAGGCAGGGTGACGCCGACAGGCCGATTTCGTCGGCCAGTTGCACATTGCTCAGGCGACCATCTCGTTGCAGGGCTTCCAGAATTCTGCGGTCAAAAGCATCAAGTTTCAGATTTGGCATAAGTGAATGACCGGCTAGCTATTAAGTGGCAGATAGTGCCAAGACTAGACAATTTTATGGCTGATTACGCAAGCACCTGCCCTGCCTTCCCGCCCTAGAATTAGCCGAGAAATCAAAAGGGGGTGGGGATGAAAGAGCTCTGGTTGTTCTTCATGGCGCTGTCGGTGGCATACCTGCTGCCGGGGCCGGACATGATCCTGCTGCTGCAAACCGGCGCGCGCCAGGGCAAGGCCTTGGCGCTGACCACGGCGATCGGTTTGGGCATCGCCCGGGCATGCCATGTGGCATTGGCGGCCATGGGCCTGGCGACCTTGTTCAAGGTGGCACCCTGGACCTTCGATGTGGTGCGCCTGTGTGGCGCAGCGTACTTATTGTGGCTGGGTGTTCAGTGCCTGCGCGCGCCCATGTTGCCTACCCTTGATCCGGCACAGGGTATTCCCGCAACAAAGGCCTGGCGCACTGCGCTACAACGCGGCCTGCTGACCAACCTGCTCAACCCCAAGGCGCTGTTGTTCTGTTCGGTGTTGCTGCCGCAGTTCATCAACCCCCAAGGCGGCTCGGTGGCGGCGCAGTTCGCCTTGCTGGGCATGATCCTGGTGGGTGTGGGTTTTATCTTCGACTGCGGCTATGCCCTGGCCGGTGCGCGTATGGGCCAGTGGCTGGCGCGCAATCGCTCGGCACAGCGTATCCAGCAGTGGTTATTCGGCAGCCTTTTGATCGGTTTTGCGGTGCGTCTCACTTTTGTGCAACACGCCTAGCAATACAGCGTATCGACGACATCTTTTGTAGCAAAGACGCGTGTAAGATACGCCGCACTTAGCCAGGGATGCTCACCATGTTCGATTCGCTCAAAGCCATCAGCCGTCGTGTTGTCGGTGTGTTTCTGACCGTGGCGAGGGCCGTTTTCGGACAATGGCAGCCGCCGCAATGGCTGCGCGCCGTCGGCCGTGGCGTGGCGAACCTGGGGGGTAAAGCCCGTGCTTACCCGCGCCAGACCGGTGCCGGGGTGCTCGGCCTCGTGCTGCTCGCCGCTGCGGGGTTCTACGGCTGGCACTGGTATTCCAACCTGCCGAAGCCGCACACCGCGAGTTATTCACTGCATAAACCGAACCTGACCGACTACACCCAGCCAACCCCGGTTGTGGATAACTTGCAGGTGCGCTTCGCCGAATCCGTGGCCCCACTGGCGGCCATCGGCAAACCGGTGACCGAGGGCATTATCCTCAAACCCGAGGTTGCCGGCACCTGGCGCTGGGCGGATGACCGCAGCCTGTTGTTCGTGCCGGAAAAAGACTGGCCCATCGACGCCCATTACACCTTGGATCTGGCGAAGAAAAACCTGCTCGCCGACGGTGTATTGCTCGACCAATACAGTACGCAATTTTCCACCCAGCCGTTCCGCGCCACACTGGCGCAAAACGAGCTGTACCAAGACCCGTCCAATCCGACGCTGAAACAGCTAGTTGCAACCTTCCATTTTTCCCACCCGGTAGATGAAGACAACCTACGCAAACGCGTAACAGTAACCCTCGGAAAAGGCTTGGCGTACCGCGACGCCCAGTTGCCCAACCGTCCGGAAATCACCTTCGACGAGAAAAAACTCAACGCCTACGTACGCTCCGCCGCCCTGGCGACGCCGCTGGAAAGTACCCCGGTCAGCGCCAAACTCGATGAAGGCATCAAGGCGCGCGACGGTGGCAATGCCAGCACCGCGCCGTTGGTGGCGGAAGTTACCGTGCCCGGCCGCTATCGCCTGACCTTTACTGGCGCCGAAGTCAGCTTTGTGGACAACGAGCGCGGCGAGCCCGAGCCGGTGCTGATGTTCAGCAGCTCCAGCGCCGTGGCCGATGAGACCATCGCCGGTAAGGTGCAAGCCTGGCTGTTGCCGGAAAAAGCACAGGACGACACCCGCCCCTATAACACCAACGAGATCGACGACGCCTTGCTGGCCCGCAGCACCAAGGTCACGCTGACCCACGTGCCCAGCGTCGAACCGCTGAACACCCTGCACGCCTTCAAATTCAAGGCGCCGGCCGGCCGCGCGCTGTATGTGCGCGTGCCCGCCAACCTGGAAGCCATCGGCGGATATCTGGCGAAGAATCCTACGGCGTCGCTGGTGAGCATGCCGGCGTATCCGCGCACGTTGCAGTTCTTGTCTGACGGAGCCTTGCTCAGCCTCAATGGCGAAAAACGCCTGGGCTTCATGGCCCGTGGTGTGCCCGGCGCCCATGTGGAAATCGCCCGTCTGTTGCCCAACCAGTTGCAACATTTGGTGGACCAGAGCAGCGGCAGCTTTGCCCGGCCGAACTTCGGCAATGAATACTTCGATCGCATGGTTGAGCGTCAGACGTTGGACATCCCGCTGTCGTCCAACGACCCGGCCAAAACCGTCTACGACAACGTGGACCTGAGCCACTACCTCACCGCCAATGGCGGCCGTCGCGGTATTTTTGTGCTCAAGCTCAGCCCACAGGATGAACCGGCCGAGCGCACCTTCGACTACGATCGCAGCAGTACCAGCGACCTGCGGTTTATCGTGGTGACCGACCTCGGCATCATTGCCAAGCGTTCCAGTGATGGCAGCCACGATGTGTATGTGCAGTCCATCGGCAACGGTTCGCCGGTGGCCGACGCACAGGTCGACATCATTGGTCGCAACGGTCTGCCCGTAAGCAGTGGGCACACCGACGGCGAAGGCCACGTGCATTTCGCCAAGCTGGACGAACTGCGCCGCGAGAAAACGCCGCTGATGTATGTGGTCAGCCGCGGCAATGACCAGTCGTTTCTGCCGATTGCCCGTCAGTCCCAGCAACTGGATTTGTCGCGCTTCGATGTAGGCGGTTTGGAAGAAGACGGCGCGATTGATCGCCTCAGTGCCTACCTGTTTACCGACCGTGGCCTGTACCGGCCCGGCGAAACCGCGCACTTGGGCATGATCGCGCGCAGCGGCAACTGGAAAGGCGCCTTGCAAGGCCTGCCTGTGGAGTTGCAAATCACCGACCCACGCGGCCTGGAAGTGATCCGCCAACCGCTGAAGCTGTCGGCCAGCGGTTTTGAGACCTTTGATTTCCCGAGCAGCGAAGTCAGCCCCGCCGGGGAATACACCGCAACCTTGCAACTGATTGGCCAGAAGCAGACCCGCACCGACCTGGGCAGTGTCAGCTTCAAGGTCCGCGACTTCGAGCCGGACCGTATGAAAGTCAGCCTGAGCCTGCACGACACACCGGTGCAGGGCTGGATTCCACCGGACCAGGTGGTGGCCAAAGTCACTGCGATGCACCTGTTCGGCGCCCCGGCGGCAGGTCGTCGCGTGACCGCGAAGATGGCCCTGAGCCCGACGCTCGCGGCTTTCGACCGCTACCCCGATTACCGTTTCCGTCTCAATGACTCGCTGGAAGACGCCAGCACCGAAGACCTGGCCGAAACCACTGTCGACGATAACGGCCAGGCCGTGCTCGACCTCAACCTGCAACGTTTTGCCAACAGCACCTATCGCCTGCAAGTGATGACCCAGGTGTACGAGGCCGAAGGTGGGCGCAACGTGGCCGCGCAAAGTGCGTTGCTGGTGTCGTCCGCGCCCTACCTGGTGGGTGTGAAAAGTCAGGATTCGCTGTCGTACGTCGCCAAGGACGCCCCGCGCCAGGTGCACTGGCTGGCCGTCGCACCGGACCTCACACCGCTGTCGGTGGACGGCCTGACCAGCGAAGTGGTCGAACACCGATATGTGTCGGTGCTGGTGAAGCAATCCAACGGCACCTACAAGTACGAATCGCGCATCAAGAACATCAGTCAACCGGCCGCACCGCTGGCGATGACCAAGGAGGGCGCCAAGCAGAGCCTGAACACCGGCACGCCGGGGGATTTCACCCTGCAACTGAAGGACGCCAACGGCAACCTGCTCAACCAGATCGACTACAGCGTGGCCGGGCGCGGCAACACTTCGCGTTCGCTGGAACGCAACGCCGAGTTGCAACTGCGCCTGGATAAACGCAGCTACGCCACCGGTGACGAGATCGCCATCAGCATTCGCGCGCCCTACACCGGCGCGGGCCTGATCACCATCGAGCGCGACAAGGTCTACACCCAGCAATGGTTCAAGGCCGACAGCACCAACAGCGTGCAACACATCCGCGTGCCGGCCGGGCTTGAGGGCAATGCCTATGTCAACGTGCAGTTCGTGCGCGACATCGGCTCGGCCGAGGTCTACATGAGCCCGCTGTCCTACGGCGTGGTGCCGTTCAGCATCAACCTGGATGCGCGACGCATGGCGCTGAAGGTCGAAGGCCCGGCGAAGATCGAACCGGGGCAAACCCTGGATATCAAGGTCAACGCCGACCGGCCGGGCCGCGCAGTGGTGTACGCCGTGGACGAGGGCATCCTGCAAGTGGCGCGTTACCAGACGCCGGACCCATTGGGCTTCTTCTTCCAGAAACGTGCGTTGGAGGTGGGTACCAGTCAGATCCTTGACCTGATCCTGCCGGAATTCTCCCGCCTGCTCAGTGGGGCGGCGCCCGGTGGCGATACGGAAGGCGCACTGGCCAACCACCTCAACCCGTTCAAACGTAAACATCAACCGCCAGTGGCGTGGTGGTCCGGGCTGGTGGATTTACCGGCCGGTGAAACCGTGCTGCATTACCAGGTGCCGGACAGCTTCAACGGCAAGTTGCACCTGTTTGCGGTGGCGGTGGATACCGACAGCGTGGGCGTCAGCGAGGCCACCACCGACGTGCGTGGGCCCATCGTGATCACACCAAACGTACCGGCCTTCGTCGCACCAGGGGATGTGTTCAATGTCAGCGCCGGGGTGTTCAGTAACCTCGACGCGGCGGCGGATGTGAAGTTCGAAGTGCAGACCAGCGCCGGCCTTGTGGTGCAGGGTGACAAGGGCAGCACCCTGTCGCTGCAGCCGCGCAAGGAAGGCACTGCCGAGTTCAAGATCAAGGTCGGCGACACCCTCGGCTCGGCGGACCTGCGATTTGTCGCGGTATTGCCGGGTGGCAAGCGCATCCAGGTGGCGGAAACCACCTCGATCCGCCCCCTGAGCGAACACCGCGTGGCCCTGAGCCTGGGCCGTTTCGACAGCGCCAGCAAAGAGCTTAAACCGACGCGTGAGCTGTTCAGTCAACTGCGCGACGTACAGTTGGGCGTGGCCGCTTCGCCGCTGGTATGGGCCAACGGCCTCAAGCACTACCTGGATGACTACGGCTACGCGTGCACCGAGCAATTGGTGTCCAAGGCCATGCCGGCGTTGATCTGGGGCGGCACCGCACCCGAGGCCGAACAAGCCTTCGCCGGCGCGGTGCGCATGCTGCGCCAACGCCAGAACCAGGCTGGCGGTTTCGGTTTGTGGGCGGCCAACCCGGATGTGGCGCCGTACGCCAGCCTGTACGCCACCGACTTCCTGATCGAAGCCAAGGAACGCGGGCTGCCGGTACCGGAAGACCTGTTGGTGCGCGCCAATACCTATCTGACCGACCTGGCCAACGGCCCGAGCGAAGGCTTATCGGAATTGCGCAACCGCGCCTACGCCAGTTACTTGCTGAGCCGTCAGGGGATTCTGGTAAGCGGCGCCTTGAGCGATATCCGCGAACGCTACGAAAGCTACTTCAAGGACAGTTGGCAGAACGACCTGGGCGCCGCTTACCTGGCCGCCAGTTACAAGCTGCTCAAGCAGGATCGCCAGGCCGATAGCCTGTTCCGCAAGATCCCTTGGCGTTCACTTTTGGATAAGTGGGACAGCGACGGTCTGTACTACGACCCGCTGGTGCACGACGCTGAACACTTGCACCTGTTGGCGCGCCACTTCCCTGAGCTGATGGACGACGTGCCCACGGCGCTGCTGGATAAACTCGGCAAGCGTCTCAACGAGCAACGCTACAACTCGCTGTCGGCGGCCCTGTTGCTGCGGGCCCTGGACAACTATGGCCAGCGTGCGCAAAGCGACATGACCCTCAAGGCCACCGCCTGGCTGGGCGACAAACAGCAACAACTGCTGGAAATGGCCGGCCAGCCGCCCCGCGCCGCCGTACCGGGCACTACGCAAAAGCTGGTGATGGAAAAGTCCGACGGCCCAGCGGCGTTCTACATGCTCAGCGAAGCCGGTTTCGATAAAGGCGCCAAGCTCAAGGCCATCAACAATGGCCTGGAGATCATCCACGAATACCTCGACCTCAAGGGCGAGCCGGTGAGCAAGGTCGCGGTGGGCGATGAGTTCCTGGTGCGCCTGCGTCTGCGCGCTACCGACCGTGATCAGGTGCAGCAAGTGGCGGTCGTCGACCTGCTGCCCGGTGGCGTCGAGCCTGTGTATAACTTACCGCCGGAGCCGGAACCGCAAGCCGCCAACAGCGAGGAAAGCGAAGGTGAAGGCGAGGAATCCGAGTACGTGGAAGCCAGCGACGAAGCAGCCGACACCTGGCAGGCGCCAATCGGTGAAACCGAGCTGAGCAACTGGCAGCCGGACTACGTGGATGTGCGTGATGACCGCGTCGTGTTGTACGGCACCGCACTGCGTGATGTAGGCACTTTCGTGTACCGCGTGCGCGCTACCAACGCAGGGACGTTCAATACGCCACCGGCCTACGCCGAAGGCATGTACGAAACCACCCTGCAAGGGCGCGGTAAAGTAGGCCAGCTTGAAATTACCAAGCCTTAAACGCCTGACGCCGCTGCTGGCAACAGCGGCGGTACTGGCGGGGCTGCGATTGTGGCCCCATGCGCCACTGGAACAGACCGTCACCTCCTCCAGGGTGGTGCTGGCTGACGACGGCTCACTGTTACGCATGACCCTCGCGGATGACGGCCAATACCGCCTGTGGCTACCGCTGGAGCGGATTTCGCCGTCATTGGTCCAGGCGCTGTTGCTCAAGGAAGACCGCAATTTCTACTGGCACCCGGGGGTCAATCCTGCGGCGTTGCTGCGTGCGGCCATGGCCACTTACAGCGGCGGCCAACGCCAGGGCGGCTCGACCTTGAGCATGCAACTGGCGCGACGCCTGTGGGACCTGAACACCCGCCAGATCCCCGGCAAACTGCAGCAGATGGCGTTGGCGCTGTGGCTGGAGGCGCGCTACAGCAAGCACGACATCCTTGAGGCCTACCTGAACCTGGCACCCATGGGCGGCAATATCGAAGGCGCCGAGGCGGCCAGCCGCATCTACTTTGGCAAGTCGTCGGCGCAGTTGTCATTGTCCGAGGCCCTGGCCCTGGCGGTGATTCCGCAACAGCCGGGACGGCGCGCGCGCTTCGGCCCCTCACTGCAAACCGCGCGGCTGCGCCTGATGAATGACTGGCGCGAGACTTATCCACAAGACCCGCGCAACGACAGTCTGCTGGACCTGCCGCTGGAGGCGCGCAACCGCCAGCAAATCCCGTTTTTGGCGCCGCACCTGAGCGAACAACTGCTGGCGTCCCAGGCCGGCAATGAATTGAACAGCACGCTTAACCTGCCCTTGCAGCAGTTGCTCGAACGGCTGATCACAGGTTTTGTTGCCGAGCGGCGCAGCACCGGGGTGGAAAACGCCACGGCGATTCTGGTCGACAGCCGCGACCAGAGCGTCAAGGCGCTGGTGGGCTCGGCCGATTACTTATCCACAGGCATCCACGGGCAGGTCAATGGCGTGCTGTCGCGACGGTCTCCAGGTTCAACGCTTAAACCGTTTCTGTACGGGTTGGCGCTGGACCAGGGGGTGATCCATCCCATGAGTATCCTCAAGGACTTGCCGAGTAACTTCGGCTACTTCCAGCCGGAAAATTTCGACGGCAGTTTTGTCGGGCCGCTGACAGCACGCGACGCATTGATCCGTAGTCGCAATATCCCGGCGGTGTGGCTGGCCAGCCAGGTTAAATCGCCTTCGCTGTATGGGTTGTTGCAACGGGCCGGTATCAAGGGAATGCGCGACGAAAGCCATTACGGCCTGGCCCTGGCGCTCGGCGGCGGCGAGATGACGCCGGAGGAGCTGGCGCGGCTGTATGTGATGCTGGCCGGCGACGGACACCTGCGGCCGTTGCGTTATCTACAGGAACAAACGCCCTCTACCGGCGCGCAACTGCTCACGCCCCAGGCGGCCTTTATGGTGCGCGACATGCTGCGCCGTAACCCGCGCCCGGATGGCCTGCCTGGCCGACATTGGCGCGTCGCATGGAAAACCGGCACCTCGTGGGGCTTTCACGATGCGTGGAGCGCGGGCCTGGTCGGCCCCTATGTGCTGGTGGTGTGGGTGGGTAATTTCGATGGCCGGCCGAATCCGGCCTTTATCGGCGCCAAGACCGCCGCGCCGCTGTTCTTCCGCATCGCCGACGCCCTGCCGCTGGCTTTACCCAACGTCGCCGTCAAAGCCGATAAACCGCCCGCCGGGCTGGTGCGCATCGACGTTTGCGCGGCCTCCGGCGAACTGCCCAACCGCTGGTGCCCGCAAACCCGCAAGACGTGGTACATCCCTGGCGTTTCACCGATTCGCGTGTCCAACCTGCACCGCCCGGTGCTGATCGACACCCGCACCGGCAAGGCGGCGTGCCCGCCGTTCGATGCGCAGTACACCCGCGAAGAAGTGTTCGAGTTCTGGCCCAGCGACGTACAACGTCTGTACCGCGCCGCCGGCCTGCCCCGCCGCACACCGCCCAACGTGATGAAAAATTGCCAGCCCAACCGCATCAGCGACCAGAGCGAAGCACCGCAAATCCGCTCACCGCTGACTCAGGTGAGCTACCAGCTACGCCTGTCCCAGCCCCAGGAAAGCATCCCGCTGAATGCCAACGCCGCCAGCGATGCGGCGACCCTGTACTGGTTCGCCGACCAGACATTGATCGGCCAGGGTCCGCCGCAAACCACGCTGAACTGGCGTCCAGGCAAGTCCGGGGAGTATCGGTTGCGGGTCAGTGATGATCAGGGGCGCAGTGCGAGTCGGGGGTTGCGGGTGGAGTTTGTGCCGTGAGTGCGGCTCAGTAAAAGCGTCGGTGAAGATCCGGAAAGATCATCTGTGCAAACCAGACAGGGAGCCCAGGAAAGATTGAGCGCGACTTCGCCGACGGCGCTTCGACCACGCCCATTTCCGATTTTTTTTCGGATCTATTTGTCCCGTAAGTCCAGCGGTAACGGGATGAACAGAGGGTTTAATACAACTTTCTTCTTTAGTTTTTTCCGATTTATTTTCTGATTTCCGGCTAGCCAACCAGCTCGAGATAAGCGGACTCCCCGCCCCCCGCCGCACCCGATAACCAACCCCAGACAAAACTCAGGCGAGTGCGCCCAGACTTATCCACAGCCACCGTGCCCCGCGACCAACCGGACAGCAGTTCACCGTCCAATGTCAGGCAATGAAAAAGCAGCTCGAGGGTATCGGCGCCGGTTACACGTCCGACTTGCGTGCCCAGGCGAATTCGACCGCCCTGGTAGGTACTGGAAATGGCGTCACCCTCGACAAGGTAATGAAACACCGTGCCGGCACCGGATAACCCGTGGGTATTGTTGGCGACCGCAAATCGGCGATCGTGCAAACGCTCGCCGAGTTGGGAAAAGGGAGGTGTCATCACTGTCGCGTCCTTGCGTGGGCGTCTGGAGGTCCAACGCGGGGTGATTTTAGAGAATTAAAACTGTCGCTAAAAGGGTACGTGTTCCGGGGCCTACAGCGCTTTTCGGAGGAAGCGCAAAACTGTCGCAACCACTCAAAATCGAGTTTTTGAGACATGCTCTAGAGAATTAAAACTGTCGCAGCCAAGGCTAACGCTGTTGACGCTGATGCAGAATTGACCCATGTGCCGACGCCGACTAACCCACCTCTAGATCGGCATAAACCCAGCACAGGCAATGGTCGGGAAGAATCAGGCCGGGTCAGTGGTCCCTCGGCAACTAGGTTAATTCCACATCGGTACCAACACATCATACGTAGTATGCCGGATTACCTACCCATAACTTCACTATTTCCCAATGGTCCGACTCTGAGGCCGGTTGCGTCATTTTTGTGTAGATGCTTGAGACGTCTAACTCTTTCGTGAATCAGGCTCGGCGTATCGGAAGAGGTTTTGCGGCAGGATGGTTTAGCGAGGTGTAGCAAGCAGCACTTGCCTGCTAAGCCTTTCGATAAAACTTTTTCTATCCAGCCTTCTTTTTTTTTGGACAGCTTGAAATAAGCCATCTAGCCTTCAAAAAATTGTGGGAGTTGCCTGGGAAGGGGTTGTATGAAGATCATTCGGACACTGTTCGTGGTAATGGGGGTTTGTACCATTTCTTTATCAGGCTGCGTCAACAAACGGGCGTCAAATTGGCATGATTTCACGGTTTTAGAGGACCTGCATTCCGAAAATTTAACTGAACCAATAGTGCTCGTTGCCGATACGCAGTTTCATGAAAGCCGTGGGACAGCTAGTCATTATTTTTCAATGGCCGGGGATGAGTTTTTTCCTGTGACCATCAGAACCGGGCAGCAGGTGATCGGTGCCCCTGATCTCCTATTAAGAGCACTGGATCAGGGGCAATCTTATCCATTAGCGTTGCACTTGGGCGATGGAATCGACGTCTCGTGTCAGACGGAGTGGTCATTATTCAAGCAAGTTATGGGGGAGGCTAGGGGGCGTCCTTCCGCCTCGTCATGGCTTTTCTCTCCTGGGAATCATGACGGCTTCATGGTTGGTAACATATACCCAAAAACCGATGGTATTTATAAGACTGAGTACTGGAACAACGTGTGCAACGTTGGTCGGGGCTACGCCGGTTCCAAGCAACGGTTCGGCAGAATGCCGAAAGAAACTATTGTAAACGACTATGTGAATCTGCTTAGAGGGCAGCCTCTGAGTCAGAAGAATCCTGCGAGTGGACAGTTCTGTTTAGATGGGAATCAGCTATGCGTTGCCTACCGAATTGCTTCTGAACCTTGGAAGTCATTTATAGTTCAGCTCGTTAAATTACCGCCTTCCAGAAACAATAGCAGAGGAGTGTATGCACTACTTTTAGATACTTCGGACTATCCAAGTCGCCCGAATTTTGGAATGGGCGGACCTACCGCAGGCATTGACGCAGGAATCTCGGTCGATCAAATCAAGGCGGCTCAGCAATTAGTTTCGTCATTGCCAGATAACTCCCGATATTTTTTTACTGGACATCACTCTTTCAAAGATTGGAAAGTTGAGAGTTGGAAAGGAGAAAAACTTTATAGATTCGTGGCGTTGAGCATGGGGAAGCAATCTCTCCGATTTGTTGTGACTGCTCATACGCACGAAGGTGGCTGGTACGAGCACGATTTCGGAGGAGGGCATTTACAGGAACTGAACACAGGCAGTCTTGCAGATGCGCCTTTATATTACAGAGATCTTTCATTTCAGCTGTATGATGGGGGGGCGGTGAGTGTCCGCTCAAATCGAATTCTGCTAGACAGCGTACATTCCAAATGCAATGAATACAAACCACCTGCGGACGGTAGTGGCTACTCTGTGAATGATCAGCAAACAGAAAGTGATCGTTTATCAGCCGCTCCTGCGTTCCTTAGAAGAATTGGAAGCTTTTTCAGTGCGGCGGGCCACTTTTTTGCGTTCTGGGAGGCTAAACACTCCGAGCTGAAACCGCAGCTGTTAGCTTACGCAGACATCGTTCAAGACGTAATCCCCGATAATCAAGCATTCAACTATCACCCGTACGGGACCAACTACGAACTCCCTTTCAGAGGCGGCTCAAGTATCGCAGAACACTTGAGATATTTGGCTGGCTGTTTTGACGCTAAAAAATGCTCTGTAAGCCAAAAAGGAAATCTACTGTACAGTTTGGATAGATACTTCTGGTTTTCTAAAATACCCGTAGAGCAAAAGCAGCTGTCGCACAATAAAAGATACTGCGCGGCTATAGTCATAACCGGGCTCGCAGGAGATGGCTCGCCTACGGTAGAGCAATCACTGCAAGACAGTCAGCCCAGCGTAAAACGTCTGGCGGTCAGAGTCTCGGAGTAATTTTATTACTCACAAGGAGTTTGTCATGTATAAAGTAATTCCGATTGCTGTAGCTACGTTGTTAATGACAGGGTGTAGTTGGTTTTCTGATTTCAAGCAATATGATGGATACTCTATTGGCCCGGTAAATTCGGAGATGCTCAAAGACTATACTTCCATAAAGTCGATATTGGTTAATTCCAGGCTTATTCCCGTAGAGTGTTTCAGCAATCCTATCCCCGCCAATATTGAATCGACTTGCACAGTAGCGCGAAATAACGCGATCTCTGCCATGGTTTTAGCATCAGAAAATCTATGTGTTGCTCACCGCAAGACAATTTACGGTAATGATGCGGCATTTAATATCACTGCGGGCAGCTTCACTAATTTATTTGCTGGTGCCTCTACCGTTGCAACAGCACAAGTGGGCAAAAGTATACTCTCGGCATTGGCATTACTGTCTAACGCTGAACGATCACTTGTGAATGAAAGTATATACAAACAGATGCTGGTAACTAGTGTAGACAAAAAAATTGTTGAGCTTCGAACTGGTAAGGCTGAACAGTTGTATGCAATTTTGGAAGAAAAAAATATTAGCGACTACTCGTTGAATCGTGCCTTGTTAGACTTTTATCATTTTCATGAGTCTTGTTCTTTCATGGATGGTTTAAGAGTCGCTTTGGCTGAAGGTACAAATGAGGGCAATGCTCATAAACTGCAACGTTTAAAAGAGAATCTAAAGCTGTTGGAGCTGGAATCCAATACACCCTGTGTCGCGGACGCCACAGGTATGGTATGTATTGAGGCTAAAGAAAGATACAAGGCTTTGTCGGGCAATATAAAAACTCTGGAAGCACAGTAAGTTGACTTTCCCCGGATTGGATGTCATCACCACATGGGAGGCGCCTTGGACGGTGACGGCCTTTTTCGATCCCGCGCGTTCGGCCATGAACTTCAGGGCGACCTCGGGGAGGTTTTTGTCCGCCGAACCGTAGATGAACCAGGACGGCAGTTTTTTCCAGGCCGGTTCGCCAGACTTCCTTCAATGCAGCCTCGCTGATGGGACGTTGTGTGGCGGCCATCAGCGCGGCGTCAGCCGCTGGCACGTCGGCGGCAAAACTGTTGGCCGAATTTGTTCTGCTGGATGTAGAGGTCCTTATTGCCGTCGTCCAACTACACCGGAGCGGCCAAGGTTGAGCCAGTCGCTTTTGCGGGTAGGGCCAGGGCCTGTTCCCCTTAAACGCCTTCCCTTGACCCTTTCTCCCCCAAGCTCTTTTCCCCATGCCGCCATGTGCATAGCAGTCCCGTAACATAGCCGCATGGTCACGGCTTGGGAGGGAGGTTCGCCACGCCGCGATTGAGCAAGTCGAGCAGGACGATTTCGCGGGACTGTTGTGCTTGCGCTAGGCCAACCAAGGAGTTTGCCGCTTCGCGTGCAAGGCGACGCGCCAAGACCCGCTGTTGGCTGGAGATGACACGACCTTCAGGGCGCCCGTGAACGTAGGTGCATCGCATGTCGTAAAGGTCCAGATACTCCTTCGCTGCGCCCGGCTCGACTATGGCGGCACTCAGTCTTGCCGCAACCCTGCGTGTCGCCGATTCGTCGTGATTATCGCTTGCCAGTCGCAGCTTGCGCCTGTGGTCTGCCTCAGCTCCAAACGCGGCCTCAATCATGATGAGGTGAGCCATCACTTCATCGATGCCATAGGAAAGGAATGCACGAACCAGGAAGTGCTCCACCGGAGTTGAGAACAGTTCCGACGCCTGGGTACGCGCTGCTTGCAGCAGCGCCCACCTAGCTTCCAGCGCCTGCTGCACATCCTCGGCGGTTGCCCAGGTTCGCAGCCACAGCGGGCGTTCGGATTCTTCCCACTCGTCGTGGTCCACTTGATGAGCGTATGGCTCCCACGACAGCTGCTCTGGAAGCGGCGGCGGAGGTGGGAACGCACACAGGTCATTGTCGAGGGTATATACCCAAGGCAGCCGGAAACCCCGCCAGTCCACCTCGGTCATCTCGGCCCAGTCTTCCCATGGCGCCAGCAGCAAGAAGAACAGCGCGCGCTCTACCGCCGCGGGGAAGCGCCCACTGTGGGGAACAATCTCGCCCAGATCCTTTCCGAAGGGAAAGTCCAGCCAGGAGAACTGGCGATTGCCCGATTCGCCTTGAACCGAGATGTCTTCCTCTACGACCATCCAATGAAACTGAGACAGGCGCTGAGTATCCAGCCGTATACCGGGATAACAGCGCTCTAAACGGGGCGCATTGAACAAAATCTCAAGTTCTGCAGCTGCGAATCGACCTATCCGGGCATTGCCAAACTGAAAGGACGGGAGCTCATCGGCCATATCAAGCGGGCATAGGTATCGCCGCCTAGTGGTGGTCCGTTGAAACTCGTGAGCCAACGCGGCGGCCACCTTGTCCATGTCGGGCCTGGGCTGGTTGAGCAGATGGGGGGTGCTGCATGGTAGACCCAGCGACCTAAGCGCATTGCCGATGGAGGCCTCCAGCCCGAAGATTGATTTTCCGCTGCGGTAACGCTTGGTGAGCAATTCCTTCAGAGCGACGAACTCCCGGCTGCTCCAAAGGTTCTGTGGGCCGGGTGGCGGGATGTCCCATAGCGCTTGAAGGGCAGCAACAAGAGATTTATCTGTGGACATGAGTGGCTCGGCCTCCTTGGCGTGTCAGTTCAAATGATCCCTGAAGGAGGTTACCTTAGCAATCAGCTGCCGCTTTTTGCGGTTACACGCGCGCTGCCAGCTTTGCTAAGTAAATGTCTCCAGACATGCATGGGAAAAAGAACCTTCAGGAAGAAGCGATGATTTGTATTGAATGCGTCACTCCGGAAACTCTCAAGAAGCTGTTCGATGCGCACAGTCAGGAAGCTGAATGCAAATATTGCCGGCGCCGTGGGACAGCTATTGAGGCCCAGGTTCTATTTGAATACGTCTATGCCCGGGTTAGCGAGAATATTGCCCGTAAGGAGGATCTCTCGGAATACGAGCTCAGCATGATGTATGGGGCCAGGGTTGAACTGTTCCCCATTGCAGAAATAGACATTGTTCTCTCGGAATGGTTGGATCTCGGAAATGAATCATATTTCGACGATTTGCGTAACGGCGTTCCCTCCGAATTCAATCTAGATGATGTCGGCGACACTACGCACTTTTATGGCGAAGATGACGCGATGGAGGTGAACTCCTACGAAGGTCTTTGGGACCAGTTCGTTGAGGGTGTGCAGTACACACACCGTTTCTTCAACCCGAATGCCGGAAAATTTCTCGACTCGGTTTTCTCTATGTTGGTCGCCGATGACGAAGCACTTAAGCCTGAAGCCATCCGGACCATAGTAAATGGCGACTTGATGTACCGTGCGCGTCTTGCTAAAGGCTTCAGCGAAGCAGAGAAAATAATCAATGATCCCGCTGGTCAATTCGGCCCAACTCCGAGGTTCATGGCAAGCAGTCAAAGGATGACGCCGAACGGAATCTCCGCTCTGTATTGCGCGCTGGAGCGAGATACCTGTCTAAGCGAAATCCGCTCCATCACCGGGGATCACGTGGTGAGCGCAGCGCTGACTCCAGTCGCCGAACTGAAGCTCCTTGACCTCACGGCCCTAGACCAGGTTGAACCCCCGGATCTGACGCTCCTGGACGTGGGGTTTCGTGATGCACTACACCGCAAGGTATTCTTGGGCTCACTTGTGAAAAAGATGTCGAGGCCAAAGGCTCGTAATGATGAGCTGAGCTATCTTTCGACCCAGGTGGTGTTTGAGTACTTACGGCTGCGCTTTGGCAAGCAGGTCGACGGTCTGGTCTTCCCATCCGTGCAGACGGGCGAGACGGGTACCAACGTAGTCTTGTTCCCCGAGGCAAGCCGCCTTGCCTATGTACCGCCGCCGGAGGCCGATGCTGAAAGACTTGGCGACGAGAGGCCCCCCGTTGTGGTCGAGGTCGAATTGGACAATCCGTTTAAGCCACCTACCAAGGTAATTGTTGTGCACGACTCAATTCGGTATCACAAGGTAACGGCGATTGAGACCCAGGCCCGCGAGTATCGCCATATCTACGATATCTTCATGAGCGACGAGACACGCAAGCGGCTGAACTTGAAATAGATAGCAGGGCTTTTCTGCAGAGGTACTGGCGTTGCGGCCAGTGCCTTCTGGGCGGCCTTTTGGCCGTTCTCTGCCAATCATGGTTGCTGCCGCTGATGCAGAACCCTACTGCCGAAATCTCGCTGGCCCAAGCTTCTACTTCGTCAAGCGTTAGCAGGTCTGACTCGGGACTGAATACTTATAAGGCATCGCCAAGTAGGCAGATGGGTCAATTTTGCATCAACGTTAACAACTTGGAGCAGAACGGCGTCGTAGCCTAGAAATAGCGTGTATTGGCAGCCTCAAAATATGATGCGTAGCAGAATCGTCATCTAAAACATTCGCCACCGACGGCATCATCCCAAAACGCGACCGCTGATCGACCGGGCAGTAGCCTAGTGAAAATCAGGTAAATGATCCAACGGATAACTATCAAGTAGAATAGCCGGCTTGTGCGCCTGCAGCGCTGACAGGAAAGGCCGATTACGGAATAACTGATGAAAATTTTTACACCCTCGCCCGGGGAGTACGTTGCGTCTGTACTACAGAGAGGGAACGAGATGCTGGGCCTCAAAACAGTGACGTTGAAAGACTTTCACATAAAACCATTGCCCAGAAAAGGCTACGGATATGTTGGCGCTGCCCCTGGATTGACCCAGTTGCCGACGCAAGACTGCACCATCTCCAAACCTGCAAAATCCAGCACAGACAATGATTCACGAGGAGTCAGGCTGGGGCAGTAAAATCTAGGCAACTGGGTCACCTCGGCATCGGCGCCGACACAGTGTGATTTTCATCGTTGTTTTCCTATGAATTGCAAGCATCGAGCAGCTTCGGAAGGTTGCAAATCTGCGCGTCCCCATCTTGCCGCTCGGGATAATCATTGAAGGTGGTGCGAAGCCGTTTACCCGTTCGAATCTGCGGCAACAATTCGTCCAACGCTTTCTGACGTGTGTAAGCGTTTTCCCCCATGGAAATCGCCTTGTTGTCGTCGACACGGATCATAAGCCACGATTCGCTATAGGCGCTTTTGTTGTACACATTTGGCCGATCTTTACCATGTCGGTAGAAAGACACCTTCGCGCTGGCCGAGCTAACCCAACATGTCACCGCATCTGTCATCGGATCAGTAGTTTTATTCACCGTCCAATCACACGAGAACGCCGGTACTGCCAGCGCAGCCAGAGCCACGATGGTGATGCATTTGAAAGGTCCGTTCAGTAACCCGATCATGTGTCATTCCTTCCATTGGCTGTCATTACATGTACTGAGTCGGTCCCATGTTAGGCGGCGGCACTTGTAGTGTCATGGTGGTAAGCGAACAGCAGCGAAAATCATTTCCGTTGTGTTACCGCGGCCTAGAAGTGCTCGCACCAGCCTAGAAACGCTTCGTCATTATTCAAGAAGATGAATGGCTTTTTAGCACCTTCTTGATACTCGTTTATTGTCAGGGCGTAGATGCTTGAACCAGCCCCCGCACCTTGGTCTTTCCGTATGGTCGTGACAACTTTGAAGCTCGTCTCCAATGAACCTTGATCGATAACCTGTGGATCGGTCACGTAGGAATTCTTCAAGGCCCCGGTCATCAGCCCTGTGTGCCGGTCTACAGTGAACTGCTTCCCGATGTACGCTTGGTTAGCTTCCCCCTCAGATGCAGCCACTACTCTTTCTATTGTGCATCGGTAATCAACTGCCCCCGATGCGTTCGCGGTTCCAATCAGTGCGACCAATGCAGCTATCCACGACCTCATCTGAATTTCCTACCGATTTGGAAACTTTACAGATTGCCCATCGTTAGACCTGCATTCATAGAGGTAAACCGGCAGGTTTCGCCTTCCAAGCGGTGGGATAGCCTGCTGCAGCTTAACCATCTCAGCCACGCAATCATCCATTGACCGAAACGGATTCTGCCGAGAGCCATTTTCCGCCTTGTGGCAACCGCCATAGCAAGCTGTAGTTATTAGGTAAACAAGGAGCATGAAGGCATTTCCTATCGTTCAGACCGCGCCCAGCGCAGTTTGCTGATCGCTTTGAATTGACTGATACCGACTGAGCCACGTTCGTTTCGAGCCTTTGACCCAGGCCTTGTCAGTAACGCCTCAACCGCAGAGCGATCCGCTTCAAAAATCTGGAAAGCGTTGTAATCCGCATCGAGAAGAACCAGTAAAACAGTATCGAAGGGTTGCCTTAAATCGATTGACCCCACTCGGCCGCTTCGCATTCGTGGGCTGGTGAAATACCGCCCCTTGATTTGAATTCTGACTGTCAGCCCATCTCTCACTTCTGTCGCGTCGTACCCAGCTTGCCTAGCCAGTTCCAACTCGACGTTGAGGTGCCGAGCTGCCTCGTACTCTGCGATTTCCCCAGTCACGCCCAGCGGTTTGCGAGTGAGTTGGTAATAACGGCGAGCCAAAACCTTGGTGTCTCGAAGGATCTGGTACACCTCATCGGCGTCCTCCATGCGATTTTCCTAGCTGTTCCAGACCTTCCAAACAGGCTGCGATGTCTCGCATGCACTAATCCAGTCGCCGATCTCCTGAATCATTTCCTGGGCTCGTTGTTCGTCTATTTCGCCGCCATCCAATTGCTCCCATACGAAGCCCAGGAACGCACCGACGTCGTGAGGGAATTTCACGTGGTCTTGATGTAAGTTCGACTCAAGGAACGGCGCACCTTCTCGATCAGCATCACCATAGATCGCGACGTGGGAAATGTGCCATCCAGCTTCGATTTTCTGTACCGTGAGCGTCGTGTTCGCTGACCACCGACGCGTCCAATAAGTAAGCTTGAAATCCATAAGTGTTCCTTAGCTTAAGGGGGTAGACGCCAACGCGGCGTTCCTCTAAGGCCTCAGCCCCGCAGGTGCCGGGCTTGGGCGTTGCTGAGCGACTTTTCCTACTTTAGTGGGACTGATGCTTCTCCATATAGCGAAGCACCTCGAATCGATCAGCATGGACCAAGGCGCATGCTGAATAATCACCTTCCCAAACAGCCGTAGCCCAAGTTCCCTCTAGCCCTGCATGCCAGAATGCTCCCCATTTCCCATTTGGTAGCTCCAGCAAAAGCCATTCTGGAAATGGACACTTCCGTGCAAGGCTCAAAACATATTCGTCATGATGCGGTTCGCTCGGCATTCCCATACAGTGTTGCTCCTCTTTCCTATTTCAGTTCAAGTAGCCCTTGCTGGAGCGCAAGCCCGACGGCATGGAGGTAAATCTCCATCAACACCGTCGAACTCGGCTCACGATCTACCGGCCATTCTTTGAACTGACCTGGACCACTTCCACTGCGTGCAATCACTACTGGAACAGTGGTGAAAAACAATATATTTTGACACCAAGAGGTCAATGAATTCAGGCGATAATCGGGGTAGCCGGCCATGCCAGCAGGGTTAATATTTTGACACCTAGCGGTTGATCTCAACAGAGCTAAACGGGTTTTCAACAATATATTTTGACAACACTTGTCGAGAGCTGACGCTGTAACGGCAACCCACCAACGAAGGCTCCCAAAAGGAGCCTTTGTCTCTTAACCCGCCGTAGCTATTATCTATCCAACCTGACGATCGCATCGGCAATTTTTTTCACGGCTTCAGGCCACCCAAGCGACGGATCGGAGAGTTCATCTATAACAGCTATGAGCCATTTATGAGCCTCATAAAGTTCAGGCCTTGTCTTAACCATGCTATAGACCGCTTTGGCAGCGAAACCCGTACAAGCCACCGGGATCAAGATGCGACCCTGCTCTATGGCTATCTCTGCTTCACGAATCACGCCCCCGGCCAGGACCAACTGACCGTCTTCTATCTTATTGCCAAATACAAAAATGCTCACTCCTGCCAAGCCAATCATTCTCTGGCGGTACTCTTCCCATAAAACGCTTAGATCCTTTTTGGAGCTTGGGAATTGCGGGAAGGGGCGCATAACCAATTGATCTTCGGAATACTTCTCCGGATGCTGATATATCGCGTCTAGAGCGCCATTGATCACAGCGCTACCGACGCCCCAGCCGAACCCGTTCACAATTCTGCGATCTTTAAATACAAGCTCGGATGACAGGGTATGAATGAATTTAAGGGATTGCTCCTTCCCCCAGTCCCCATAGTCTTCGGCGCTGCCGGAAATAAAAACGGTCTTTTTTAGATATCGTCGTTCGATTTCCTTGAGGATTTCGGTGATGTCCGAGTACTTATCCACCAAGAGCGGTTGAATGCCGTACCTTCGCAGGTCTTCAACACGGAAATCTTGTTTCCGTCTTTTGTACTGTTGAATCTCTTCGTCCTCATCAGAATCCACGTCCTCTCGTTTCACGAAGCAATAGTGGGTCCGGATTGTGGATGTATGAAGACGGCTGAGTACGTAATCCAAGTTAGGATCCGTGAAACTGAAACCAATGAAAAGGAAGGTCTTTGAGACCAGATCACCACTGAGAGCTGTGACGAAGGGCGCGTAATCTCGGTAGTATGTCTCATACTGCTGCTTGTAAAGGATGGCGTTCGCAGCATCCGACACGCAGCCGTGCATTTTGTATACGACAGCGTCTCTTTTCGGACGAGTGACGTTCAGCTGGCTCAATTTGTACTTCACATCTGCGACCTTGTAGGCCTGCTTCAGAGAGTCCTCAATGAGGCTATCGTAGTTGGTCGTCCAATAGGTCCTTATCGGAAGACGAGCTAATATTTTGTGATTATCAGAAGGCTCAGCCTGATGGGAAAACTCTTCAACAATCTTCCGGGTAAGTTTTGCAGGCCCCTTAGTCTTATTTACGTGATATTGAGCCAGAGAAATCAAGTCACTTTCTAGATCAATCTTTAGTTCGAGCTCTTCTGCAATATCTGTTAACAACTCTTTCCAGTTTACATGCCCTGAAGACTTAGATAGACCCGCACCTGCAAAAATTGCGGCGTTATTTTCAGTTAAATCTTTAACAAAGTCACGAATAAAACTATTTATTTCACCAGTGAATTTCATAGTCTGCACCCATAAGAAAGCCGCTTACTGCAAAGCAATAAGCGGCGCTATTAAAAATTAATATTTATTACGAGTTTCGATCGCTTTTTCGATCCAGCTATCAATATTCTCAGCAATATAATTGTATCTCGCTTTGCTATCAGTACCGACTGGATTATAAATCTGTACAATAGAAGAAAGTTCCTTCTTATCATCGCCCAAAGTGAAGTGAGCAAATGGGTCGGCACCCTGGCTAGAGGTCTTCTCTTCAGAATCCTTAATGCCATGGATGTAGATACCTAGCAGCCCCATCTTATTAGACCAAGCTTTTTTGATTTCGTAATCGATCCATTTCCGCTTAGCGGTGTTCGATCCGATCAAGACAATTGCGCAGGTGCGACCTTTCATCTGAGAGTCAATCCATTTCTGAATCTCTTCATCACCGCCCTCGGTCACTTTCTCCCAATCGTTATCAAGTGCCGGCTGATTGCCTTCAATCGCGCCAATACTGCGGATCGTGCTTGCCCGCCAGCTATCAGGCTTATAATGGAAACTGAAAAAACACTTACGAGCCATCACATCTTCCTTTACGAGTGGTTACCAAACAGTTCGGGCATAACGCCCATTCTTCATATTGGGATCAAACACTGCCAACTGCCCGTCAGAGGCGACGTCAATTCGACGATAGAGATCCAAGTATTCTTGCCCGTAAGTGCCGCGAGTATCCTGAGTCGGTGCGATCACTATTTTGTCGTTAAGTTTGACACCATCGGCAAAACCGATTTCCCAAGGACACCAACGGGAGTGGGACGAATTTTCCGTAGCCAAATATACGAAATAATCATTCTCCTTAATTTGGTGTTGAATTCGCGTAGCGGTATCTTTATTTGGCCGCTCGGGCATGTCGGCATCTAGCCAATCTATGTAAACCTTACAGCCAGCGTCTTGCAGCAATTGCGCAAAGCCTAAAGCAAGATTCTGGTCTTTATGGCTATGGCACAAAAAAATGGTTGATTGCCCAAGATTCTTTGCTTGCTGAATCGATCTAGCTTGCGCATTGAACTGTGAACGGCGATAGGATGCGCTACGTAGAGAGTCCGTTGAAATCAAGATTGAGCACTCGTCTGGTGTGATCTTATTTTGATATCACTTATTTTGAGGATTTTCAATAGTACTAAATCAGGCGTCAAATTTTAGGCGACAGTGTTTTCAGCCTCCTCTAACAGGAACGCGTTTGTGTAAATGGCGCTTCAGCGCTTGTAATATTTTCAAACACAAAATCTTAAGATCAGGTTTGTCTGGTGACTCATCGGTCCCCATCCGGTGCGCCACGGACAGGAAAACTAGCAGGCTCGAGCTAGAGCCTAAGCACCACACGGAAGTGATGTCCGGGAAATCGATTCAGACACGCGTCCGAAATCGGTCATCAATTCGGGGAGGCTACTCCGAAACTCTCCTATATTGACTATCTCGGAGGTCGGCAAGGCTCCGCTCCCAAAAGAGAAATGTTCTTTATACGTTCGTTGAGTCCAAAGGAAATGTGATGAAAGTAGCGATCTTGGATATCCAAAATTTCCGCGGTATCCGTGAAGGAAGCGTTCACTTTAAAGACCATCCTGTTCTGATTGGAGCCAACAACACCGGCAAAACTACGGTGATAGAGGCGTTGACGCTTCTTCTAGGGAGGGAGCGGATGATCAGGGAGCTCACCGAACATGACTTTTACGGTTCAGATCCCCAGCCTGCCGACAGGATAAAGCTTGTAGCCACAATCACAGATTTTCCTTCGGAAGACCCTTATCAGAATACCGATTGGTTTAGGGACGGTAGAGGCGTGCCTAAATGGCTGAACGAAGCCAACGGTACGATCAGCGCAGTTCGCACAGAAGAAGCATCGAAGCTTTGCTGCCAAATTGGCGCTCAAGCTTATTTTGATCGCGACTCACTGTCGGTTGAGATGGTTCGTTACTTCCACGATCACGATAGCCCGATGGATCCTTTCGCAGAAGACTCGCCTGTAGGCGTTCCTCCTCGATTGATAAAAGAAATTGGGTTTTACCTAGTACGTGCGAGCCGTACCTGGGACAAGGTTTTTTCTTGGGGGAGTGAGCTGTTCAGACGCACGCTACAAGCAGCTGCAGCCCAACCATCCGATGCCATTTTATCCGAGCGTGATCGGCTCAGAAGCCCGGAAGCCCCTATCGAGAACGATGATCGAATTTCACCACTGATCCAGAACGTCAACGCCGAATTAGCGAGATGCATACCGAATGCACCCCTTGTTCAACTGCGAGTGACCAGTACCGATAGCCGATCACTTCTCGACTCTATCGCAGCGCATTTTGCTGTCGTCGGAGGACTAGGCGTACCCGCAGCCAGACAAGGCAGTGGCTTGGTGTCTCTGCAAGGATTGTTACTACTTTTGGAACTAGGTCGAGGACGTGCCGCAGCGGGTGAGGGTTTTCTAATGGCTCTGGAGGAGCCTGAGCTTCATCTACCCCCAGCAGGGCAACAGCAGCTGGTACAACGAGTGCAAGCGCTTTCGACCCAGACCTTCATTACTACTCATTCCCCATTGATTGCGGCAGTATCAGATCCTACCTCTGTATTGGTTCTTCGAAATGTTGACGGCCACCTCTCCGCCTTTCCCTTTTTAGCGGAGCCGCTGCTACCAGACGCCCAGAACTGGAAGAGGAAATTTTTTCAACAAAGTCGTGTAGATGTACTGTCGGCTTTAATGCACCCATGTGTATTGGTGCCTGAGGGCCGTGCTGATTTCCTGTTACTCAAAACGGTGCTGCGACCTTTGATGTTGACCGAGGGTTGGTCCACGAACATGACAGCTATGTTTGGACTGGAGGTAGGCGTCGTTCCCACTGAGGATGCCAAAGTGGTAGAGACGTTCCAGTTACTATCAGCTACCCATCAAAAAGTCTGCTGCCTGGTGGACGGTGACAGGGACGGTAAACGCTACATCACTAACCTTCTGGCAGAGCCTAATGCTCCCTCATCAATAATTCGGTGGGCAGATGACGAAATGATCGAAGATGCCATCGGATGGATCCTTGCTGCGGATGGAGACGACATTGTCAGGAAACTTACGGAGTTGACGGAGATTGCCCCCACGGCTGTATCTGACATCGTCACTCATTTAAAAAATAAGAAGGTGGACGTGATCTGTTATGAATCGGTGGCAGACGCGATAGTTAACTCACCTCTCTGTCGCGTCAGAGCAGCAGAGTTGTTCAGCTGTTTGGCTATGGCTTGCGCAGGAACCGCTAGCGCACATTTCGTCGCCGACCCAGAGGGCGTCTGGGTATTCCAACCATGACTATTCAATCTTTCTCCGGCGCAGCAGGTTGTGGAAAGACTCATCAGTTGATGGCAAACCTAGCCGCGAGACTGGGAAGACAACCTCTACAGACGTTTCAGAAAGTTTTGGCGTTGACCTTTATGCATGGGTCGCGCCGGCGCCTGGACGATCGACTGAGAGATGTCGCTCTGCTACGTCGGCAGTACGAGTGCACCACAATCGATGGGTTCGCTTGGCGAATCGTCAGTAGATGGCAAGCACTAATAACTCAATTAGAGATGGGGCATCCAAGAGTCAATGATTATGAGGCAGTCTGCCAGGTCGCCGCGGACCTCCTGTCTCACGATATCGTTGTCCGCTGGATCGCCGCGACATATCCCATTGTAGTCGTGGATGAAGCACAAGATCTCACGCCAAATCGACTGCGGATAGTGCAGGCAATGGCTCCGCATGTTGACCTGCTAATTGCTGCAGATGAATTTCAATGCCTCATCGAGGAGCTACGTCCTAACCCAGCCTGCGATTGGCTAACTGCTGTTGGCCACGACGCACTTCTTCAGCAGCCAAGGCGCACCTCAGATCAAAATCTCCTTGCCGCCGCCGGTGCTATCCGATCAGCACAGGCTCCAGCATCAAATGGGCTCTTTAAGATTTTCCACACCCCCACACCAGCTCTCGCCGCTTCTTACGTTTCTAATGGCATTGGTTGGAATAGAGGGGGGAAACGGGTCGCAATTATCACCCCAACAATGGGGCAATTTGCCCACGACATCCTCACGTGGGTCGCCACCCGAACAACAGGCAGAGGAAATGGACCCTACAACATAATTCTGGAAGAGTCAGAGAGTAAGCTTGCCGACGCATTCATTAAGGATCTGGCTTTGCCGGACCAAGCCACATTGGCGGAAGCGTTCGCCTTGATGGCGGAAAAACCTGCACCTATTGCTCAAGACTTCGTGCGTTGGCTAGAGAAACAGCGTCGGACTAAGGGAAGGACTCATGTCCTTCGAGAAGAAATGGAGAACACAATACGGCACTCATTTTCAAATCAACGACGTCTAAGCTCACGAGATGGGCCCGGCATTCGAGCGCTAACCGTTCATGGAGCAAAAAACAGAGAATTTGATTTAGTGATTGTGCTCTGGCCTGCGGCAATTCGTGGAAATGACGAGCAACAGAGACGGCTACTTTACAATGCCGTTACCAGAGCAAAGCACCAGTGCTTGGTACTGGTACAACTCCCGAAAGCAATGACACTTCCCCCTTTCGCCGTTCGAGAGGTGCGTATTCCACGCGCATTTGGACACCCATTCCACGAACACTTGGACAGCGATTCCACGCTGACTTGGACACTCATTCCACGGCCACTTGGACACTGATTCCACGAGCACTTGGACAGTGATTTCTCACTGATCCGACCCACGCTCAGGCAGGCGACAACGCAGGACTATTCACTACCATCGGCCTCTTTTATCGAAGCGAAGAGGTCGTCGTGGAGCGTATATCCATGCGTAAAATCCGAGAGGTACTGCGCCTAAAGTTCGACGCCGGCCTGTCCGTGCGCAAGATCGCCGCCAGCTTGCGCATCAGCAGCGGCAGTGCCGGCAATTACCTGCACCGTTTCAACGCTTGCGGGCTGACTTGGCCGACATCATTGTCGGACGCCGAGCTGGAGCGATGCCTGTTTCCGCCAGCACCAACAGTTCCCAGCGATCAAAGGCCGATGCCTGATTGGGCTCGGGCGCATGCCGAGCTGCGCCGCCCCGGCGTGACTCTGGCTCTGCTCTGGCAAGAGTACCGACTCGCTCATCCGCAAGGCTTTCAATACAGCTGGTTCTGCGAGCACTACCGCCTTTGGGCCGCCAAGGTCGACGTGGTCATGCGCCAGGAACACCGTGCCGGCGAAAAGCTGTTCGTCGATTACGCTGGACAGACCGTGCCGATCATCGACCGGCGAACCGGAGATATCCGCCAGGCCCAGATATTCGTCGCCGTCCTCGGCGCCTCCAGCTACACCTTCGCCGAGGCGACCTGGTCGCAGAAACTGCCCGACTGGCTGGGCTCACACGTCCGCTGTTTTGCTTTTTTCGGCGGCACCGCACAAATCCTGGTGCCCGACAATCTGCGCAGTGGCGTGACCAAGGCGCACCGTTACGAGCCCGATATCAACCCCAGCTACCGCGATCTGGCCGAGCACTACGGCGTCGCCGTATTGCCTGCTCGCTCACGAAAACCCAAGGACAAAGCCAAGGTCGAAGTCGGTGTTCAAGTGGTCGAGCGCTGGATCCTGGCGGTGCTGCGCAATCGGCAGTTCTTTTCGCTGGGTGAACTCAACACTGCCATCGGACTGCTGCTGGATCGCCTCAACCAAAAGCCCTTCAAAAAGCTGCCCGGCTCACGCCGTTCGGCCTTCGAAACCCTTGACCAGCCGGTACTGCAAGCATTGCCGGAACATCCCTACGTCTACGCCGAATGGAAAAAGGTACGCGTCCATATCGACTACCACGTCGAGGTCGACGGTCACTTCTACTCGGTGCCATACCAACTGGTGAAGCACCAACTCGAAGTGCGGCTCACGGCCCAGACCGTCGAGTGCTTCCACGCCAACCAGCGTGTAGCCAGCCACCTGCGCTCGCCGCACAAAGGCCGCCACACTACCCACACCGAGCACATGCCCAAAAGTCACCGCGAACACGCCGAGTGGACACCGCAACGGCTGATCCGCTGGGCAGAGCAAACCGGGCCGAACACGGCTGGCGTTATCGCCTACATCCTCGAACGCCGAATCCATCCGCAGCACGGCTTCCGAGCCTGTCTAGGCATCCTGCGCCTGAGCAAACAGCACGGCGAAGCGCGGCTGGAAGCCGCGTGCCAGCGTGCGCTGGCACTGGGCGCATGCAGTTACAAGAGCCTGGAATCGATCCTGCGCCAGGGGCTGGAACGCCTGCCGCTGGCCCAGCAAAACCTGCCGCTACTGCCCGACGAGCACATCAACCTGCGCGGCCCGGGCTACTACCACTGACTAAAAAGGAGCACGAACATGCCTAACCCGACCCTCGACAAGCTGCAAATCCTACGCCTGCACGGCATGATCAAGGCGCTTGGCGAACAACACGCAACGCCCGACATCAACGATCTCAGCTTCGACGAACGCCTCGGCCTGATGGTCGACCGCGAGCTGAGCGAGCGCGAAGACGCCCGCCTGACGACTCGCCTCAAAGCCGCACGACTGCGCCATAACGCCTGCCTGGAAGACATCGACTACCGCAGCCCGCGCGGCCTGGACAAGGCGCTGATCCTGCAACTGGGCAGCGGTCAGTGGCTGCGCGACGGCCTGAACCTGATCATCGGCGGCCCAACCGGCGTAGGCAAAACTTGGCTCGCCTGCGCGCTGGCCCACAAAGCCTGCCGCGACGGTTACAGCGTGCGCTATCTGCGGCTGCCGCGCTTGATGGAAGAACTGGGCCTGGCCCACGGCGATGGGCGCTTCGCGAAACTGATGGCGAGTTATGCCAAGACCGACTTGCTGATCCTGGACGACTGGGGCCTGGCGCCGTTTACCGCAGCGCAACGGCGCGACATGCTCGAACTACTGGACGACCGCTACGGCAACCGCTCGACGCTGGTGACCAGCCAGATGCCGGTGGACAAATGGCATGCACTGATCGGCGATCCGACCTTGGGCGACGCGATCCTCGACCGGCTGGTGCATAACGCTTATCGGATCGAACTGAAGGGCGAATCGATGCGCAGGCGCGCAACGAAATTGACGGCGACAGAGACTTCAGACTAACAATGCAAACCTGCGTCGCTGCGCTCCGACTGCCTGTCCAAGTGGACGTGGATCAGATGTCCAAGTGAGCGTGGAACGAGTGTCCAAATGATCGTGGGCTGAGTGTCCAAGTGTCGTGGAATCCGCACCATGAACCTTGCGCGACCGACCATGTGATGGAACGTCTTGCACACGCAACCACGGCAAATAGAGCTCGTGACTTCCTTGCCCAAAGCCTTTTTCGATATGCCGATCAATATCGGACTGCGTCTTGAAGCTACGACCACGCAAGCCAACCTCCCATGCCTTCTGCGGCCTCCACATATCCTCAAAAATGGAATGTGCACAAAAAGTCCTAGGAAAATATCAGCGCTGTGAATAAGTCTAAGTCCTGTAACAGACTACGCCTCTAGCAAGATCACAACCCAAAATCGGACATACGGTGGAGGACATAAAAAAGAAAAAGCCCCTGAAATCAGGGGCTTTAGGCATTGTGTCAAAATATCTTGCCTGGTGTCAGAATATTTTGTCTAGTGTCAAAATATTTTGTCAAAAACCACAGGGGCCTCCAGACGCAGGGCGGGTTATTCCACCGTCACCGACTTGGCCAGGTTGCGCGGCTGGTCAACGTCGGTGCCCTTGAGCACGGCCACGTAGTAAGACAGCAGTTGCAGCGGGATGGTGTAGAGGATCGGCGACAGGGTGTCGTTGATGTGCGGCATGTTGATGACGTGGGTGCCTTCGCCGTTGGTCATGCCGGCTTTCTCGTCGGCGAAGACCACCAACTGGCCGCCACGGGCGCGCACTTCCTGCAGGTTGGATTTGAGCTTTTCCAGCAGTTCGTTGTTCGGCGCAACGGTGACCACTGGCATGTCATCATCCACCAGGGCCAACGGGCCGTGTTTGAGCTCACCGGCCGGGTAGGCTTCGGCGTGGATGTAGGAGATTTCCTTGAGCTTGAGCGAGCCTTCCATCGCCACCGGGTACTGCGCGCCGCGGCCGAGGAACAGGGTGTGGTTCTTGTCGGCGAACAACTCGGCGACTTTTTCCACAACGCTGTCCATGGCCAGGGCTTCGCCCAGGCGGGTCGGCAGGCGGCGCAGTTCTTCGACCAGCGTGGCTTCGACGCCGCTGGCCAGGGTGCCGCGTACTTGGCCCAGGGACAGGGTCAACAGCAGCAGGCCGACCAGTTGGGTGGTGAAGGCTTTGGTGGAGGCCACGCCGATTTCGCGACCGGCCTGGGTCAGCAGGGTCAGGTCGGATTCACGCACCAGGGAGCTGATGCTGACGTTGCAGATCGCCAGGCTGGCGAGGAAGCCCAGCTCTTTGGCATTGCGCAGGGCGGCCAGGGTGTCGGCGGTTTCGCCGGACTGTGAGATGGTCACGAACAGGGTGTCGGGCTGTACCACCACTTTGCGGTAGCGGAACTCGCTGGCCACTTCGACCTGGCACGGGATGCCGGCCAGTTCTTCCAACCAGTAACGGGCAACCATGCCGGCGTGGTAGCTGGTGCCGCAGGCAACGATTTGCACATTGCGTACTTTGGCGAACAGCTCGGCGGCTTGTGGGCCGAAGGCGTTGACCAGTACGTGTTTGTCGCCCAGGCGACCTTCCAGGGTGCGTTGCACCACGGCCGGTTGCTCGTGGATTTCCTTGAGCATGAAGTGGCGGAATTCACCTTTGTCGGCCGCTTCGGCACCGTCGCGGTATTGCACGGCTTCGCGTTCGACGGATTGACCGTTCACGTCCCAAATTTGCACGCTTTCACGGCGAATGTCGGCGATATCGCCTTCTTCGAGGTACATGAAGCGGTCAGTGACCTGACGCAGGGCCAGTTGGTCGGACGCAAGGAAGTTTTCCCCCAGGCCCAGGCCGATCACCAGCGGGCTCCCACTGCGAGCGGCAACCACACGGTCTGGTTGGCTGGCGCTGATCACGGCCAGGCCGTAGGCGCCGTGCAGTTCCTTGACCGTGGCCTTGAGGGCGGTGGTCAGGTCGCTGTGGTCCTTGAGTTTATGGTTGAGCAGGTGGGCAATGACTTCGGTGTCTGTGTCCGAAGTGAATACGTAGCCCAGGCCCTTGAGCTGTTCGCGCAGCACTTCGTGGTTTTCGATGATGCCGTTGTGCACCACGGCCAGGTCACCGGAGAAGTGCGGATGGGCGTTACGCTCGCACGGTGCGCCGTGGGTGGCCCAGCGGGTGTGGGCAATACCCAGGCGACCCACCAGCGGCTCACCGGCCAGGGCCTGGTCCAGTTCGCTGACTTTACCCGGGCGACGCACGCGCTCAAGCTTGCCGGCGTTGGTGAAAACCGCCACACCGGCGCTGTCATAGCCGCGGTATTCGAGGCGCTTGAGGCCTTCGATCAGGATCGCGGTAACGTTACGTTCGGCAACTGCGCCAACAATTCCACACATGGTGTTTCTCCTAGATGATTGCCGCGCATATCAGCGTAATGCCGCGGGCTTGGATCTGGTCGCGGGCCTCCAGCGGCAGGCGATCATCGGTGATAAGGGTATGGACGCTGCTCCAGGGCAGTTCCAGGTTGGGAATCTTGCGGCCGATCTTGTCGGATTCGACCATCACCACCACTTCACGAGCGACCTCGGCCATCACGCGGCTCAGGCCCAGCAGTTCATTGAAGGTGGTGGTACCGCGCTCCAGATCGATGCCATCGGCACCGATGAACAGTTGATCGAAGTCGTAGGAGCGCAGTACCTGCTCGGCCACCTGGCCCTGGAACGAATCCGAATGCGGGTCCCAGGTGCCGCCGGTCATCAACAGCACCGGCTCATGTTCCAGTTCGCTCAACGCGCTGGCCACGTGCAGGGAGTTGGTCATGACGACCAAGCCAGGCTGGTGGCCCAGTTCCGGGATCATGGCGGCGGTGGTGCTGCCGCTGTCGATGATGATGCGGGCGTGTTCGCGCAAGCGCACCACGGCAGCACGGGCAATGGCGCGTTTGTAGATCGAGATAGGTTGGGCGGGGTCGCCGACCAGCTCCTGAGGCATGGTGATAGCGCCACCGTAGCGGCGCAGCAGCAGGCCGTTGCTTTCGAGGGCGGCCAAGTCTTTGCGGATGGTCACTTCCGAGGTTTCGAAACGCTTGGCCAATTCGTCCACGCTGACTTCGCCTTGTTCGTTGAGCAAGGTGAGGATGTTGTGGCGCCGTTGGGGTGTATTTCGTTTCGACATGGCGATGATAAGTTTCGTTTCGAAAGATAACGAAGGCAATCAAAACCTATTGGTGAAAGATCGTCAAGCGTTTGGAACAGATTCTTCCAACAATACAGGCCAAATGTGGGAGGGGGCTTGCCCCCGATTGCGGTGGATCAGTCCACAAAATCATCGACTGAAAATCCGCCATCGGGAGCAAGCCCCCTCCCACATTTGGATATCACTGCTGATGGTGCTGTGGATAACTCAGGTCTTTTTGATTTTGACCGGGCGTTTCCAACCGTCGATGTTGCGTTGGCGGGCGCGGGCGACGGCCAACTGGGACTTATCCACATCCTGGTTGATGGTTGAGCCTGCTGCGGTGCTGGCGCCATCGTCGAGCGTAACTGGGGCGACCAACGAATTGTTGGAGCCAATAAAGACGTCCGCACCGATGGTGGTCTGGTGCTTATTGGCGCCATCGTAATTGCACGTGATGGTGCCAGCGCCGATGTTGGTACGCGCCCCCACGGTGGCATCACCCAGATAGGTCAGGTGGCCGACTTTGGCCTCGTCACCTAATTGGGCGTTTTTCATTTCAACAAAGTTACCCACATGTGCCTTGGCTCCCAGCACGCTACCCGGACGCAACCGCGCAAACGGCCCGGCATCGCTGCCCTCGCCCATCACGGCACCGTCGAGGTGGCTGTTGGCCTTGACCACAACGCCTTTGCGCAGGGTGCTGTCCTTGATCACGCAGTTCGGGCCAATCACCACGTCATCTTCGATGATCACGCGGCCTTCGAGGATCACGTTGATGTCGATCAGCACGTCACGGCCCACAGTGACCTCACCGCGTACATCGAAGCGAGCCGGGTCGCGCAGGGTCACGCCCTGCGCCATCAGGCGGCGGCCTTCGCGCAGTTGATAGTGACGCTCCAGCTCTGCAAGCTGCTTGCGGTCGTTGGCGCCCTGCACTTCCATCGGGTCGTGAGGCTGTTCGGTGGCGACCAGCAGGCCGTCACTCACAGCCATCTCGATGACGTCGGTGAGGTAGTACTCGCCCTGGGCGTTGTTGTTGGACAGGCGGCCCATCCAGTCGGCGAGCTTGTTGGCGGGGACGGCGAGGATACCGGTGTTGCCTTCGGTGATGGTGCGCTGGGCTTCGCTGGCGTCCTTGTGTTCAACAATGGCGGCGACCTTGCCATCGGCATCGCGCACGATGCGTCCGTAGCCGGTGGGGTCTTCCAGCTCGACGGTGAGCAGGCCCATCTGGCCCGGCACTACGTGCGTGAGCAAACGTTGCAGGGTTTGTACTTCAATCAGCGGCACGTCGCCGTAGAGGATCAGCACCGTGTCAGCGGTGATGAACGGCACGGCTTGCGCGGCGGCGTGGCCGGTGCCCAGTTGTTTGTTTTGCAGCACGAAATTCAGGTCGTCCGCGGCCAGGCGTTCACGCACCACATCGGCACCGTGGCCGATTACTACGTGAATGCGCTGGGGGTCGAGTTGCCGGGCGCTGTGTATAACATGGCCCAGCATGGAGTTGCCGGCTACCGGGTGCAGCACCTTGGGCAAAGCCGAACGCATGCGGGTGCCTTGGCCTGCTGCGAGAATGACGATTTCAAGAGACATGAATGGCTACCAATCCTGGGCGGTCCGGCTTCAGACCAAAGAAGTGTTTTGCTAAAAAAGAAAAAGGGTAGCCGAGGCTACCCTTTTTAATCAATCGCACAGTCAGTATTACGACAGATGCCGTTTTACTTCTTGCGGATCTGCTGGAGAGTACGCAGCTGGGCTGCGGCCTCGGCCAGACGGACTGCAGCAGCGCTGTAGTCGAAGTCTGCGCCTTTTTCGTTCAGCGCCTTCTCGGCAGCCTTGACGGCTTCCTGAGCGGAGGCTTCATCCAGGTCGCCAGCACGTTGCACGGTGTCGGCAAGTACCTTGACCATGTTCGGCTGAACTTCGAGGAAACCACCGGAGATGTAAAACACCTCCTTTTCCCCGCCTTGCTTGGTCAGCGTGATCGGACCTGGCTTCAAGCTGGTGATCAACGGCGCGTGGCCCATGGCAATACCCAGGTCACCGAGTTCGCCGTGTGCAATCACCATTTCTACCAGACCGGAGAAAATTTCCCCTTCCGCGCTGACGATATCGCAATGGACTGTCATAGCCATCTGATTGCCTCAACCTGATGAGCGCCCGTTTCCGGGCGCTTGGATTACAGTTTCTTGGCTTTCTCGATCGCTTCTTCGATGCCGCCGACCATGTAGAACGCTTGTTCTGGCAGGTGGTCGTAGTCACCGTTGAGGATGCCTTTGAAGCCAGCAATGGTGTCTTTCAGGGAAACGTATTTACCCGAGGCACCGGTGAAGACTTCAGCCACGAAGAACGGCTGCGACAAGAAACGCTGGATCTTACGAGCACGGTTTACCAACTGCTTGTCGGCTTCCGACAGCTCGTCCATACCCAGGATCGCAATGATGTCCTTCAGTTCTTTGTAACGCTGCAGCACGTACTGAACGCCGCGAGCGGTGTCGTAGTGCTCCTGGCCGATCACGTTCGGGTCCAGCTGGCGCGAAGTCGAGTCGAGTGGATCGACCGCTGGGTAGATACCCAGGGAAGCGATGTCACGGGACAGTACGACGGTGGCGTCCAAGTGGGCGAAGGTGGTCGCTGGCGACGGGTCGGTCAAGTCATCCGCAGGTACGTATACCGCTTGGATCGAAGTGATCGAACCTTCCTTGGTCGAAGTGATACGTTCTTGCAGAACGCCCATCTCTTCAGCCAGGGTCGGCTGGTAACCTACTGCCGAAGGCATACGGCCCAGCAGTGCGGATACTTCAGTACCGGCCAGGGTGTAACGGTAGATGTTGTCGACGAACAGCAGAACGTCGTTACCTTCGTCACGGAACTTCTCGGCCATGGTCAGGCCGGTCAGTGCTACGCGCAGACGGTTACCCGGCGGCTCGTTCATCTGACCGTAAACCAGCGCCACTTTGTCCAGAACGTTGGAGTCCTTCATCTCGTGGTAGAAGTCGTTACCCTCACGGGTACGCTCACCCACACCGGCGAACACGGAATAACCGCTGTGCTCGATGGCGATGTTACGGATCAGTTCCATCATGTTTACGGTCTTGCCTACACCGGCACCACCGAACAGACCGACTTTACCGCCTTTGGCGAACGGGCAAACCAGGTCGATAACCTTGATACCGGTTTCCAGCAGGTCGTTGCCGCCCGCTTGCTCGGCGAACGAAGGTGCTGGACGGTGAATGCCCCAGCGCTCTTCGGTGTCGATCGGGCCCGCTTCGTCAATCGGGTTGCCCAGTACGTCCATGATCCGGCCCAGGGTCGCTTTACCGACCGGTACGGAGATGGCTGCGCCGGAGTCGATAACGTCCAGACCGCGCTTCAAGCCTTCGGTGGAACCCATCGCAATGGTACGAACTACGCCGTCGCCCAGCTGCTGCTGAACTTCCAGAGTAGTTTCCGCGCCTTGTACTTTCAGCGCGTTGTAGATGCTCGGTACGCTGTCGCGTGGGAATTCCACGTCGATAACGGCGCCGATGATTTGAACGATACGTCCGCTACTCATAGCTGGATCCTCTGAATATTTGAACCGTTAAACCGCGGCAGCGCCGCCGACGATTTCCGAGATCTCTTGGGTGATCGCAGCCTGACGCGCCTTGTTGTAGATCAGCTGCAAATCGCTGATCAGATCACCGGCGTTATCGGTAGCGTTTTTCATCGCGATCATCCGCGCCGCTTGTTCAGCTGCGTTGTTCTCGACCACCGCCTGGTACACCTGCGACTCCACGTAGCGCACCATCAAGCCGTCAAGCAGCTCTTTGGCGTCTGGTTCGTAGAGGTAGTCCCAGTGGTGCTTGAGTTCCTGATCCGGAGTCGCCACCAGTGGAATCAATTGCTCCACGGTTGGCTGCTGGGTCATGGTGTTGATGAACTTGTTGGATACCACGGACAGGCGGTCAATCCGGCCTTCCAGGTACGCATCCAGCATCACCTTCACACTGCCGATCAAATCATTGATCGACGGCTCTTCACCCAGGTGGCTGATAGCTGCAACGACGTTACCGCCGAAGTTACGGAAAAAGGCCGCACCCTTGCTACCCACAACACACAGATCGATCTCGACGCCGTTTTCGCGGTTTACCGCCATGTCCTTGACCAGGGCCTTGAACAGGTTGGTATTCAGACCACCACACAAACCACGGTCACTGCTCACTACCACATAACCCACACGCTTGACGGCGCGCTCGATCATGAACGGGTGGCGGTATTCCGGGTTGGCGTTGGCCAGATGCCCAATTACCTGGCGGATACGCTCCGCATAAGGACGGCTAGCAGCCATGCGCATTTGTGCCTTGCGCATTTTGCTGACCGCCACTTTTTCCATGGCGCTGGTAATTTTTTGCGTGCTTTTGATGCTCGCAATCTTACTGCGAATCTCTTTTGCGCCTGCCATGTAACACCTATCAGGTTAGCAAGCGGGAGCCTTGCGGCTCCCGCTGCGGCTTACCAGGTTTGGGTGGCCTTGAACTTCTCGATACCGGCTTTCATGCCAGCGTCGATATCGTCATTGAAGTCACCCTTCACGTTGATCTTCGCCATCAATTCGGCGTGATCGCGGTTGAAGTAAGCAATCAGCGCTTGTTCAAAGCTGCCGACCTTGGCGATTTCAACGTCGGTCAGGAACCCACGCTCAGCGGCATACAGCGACAACGCCATGTCAGCGATCGACATTGGGGCGTATTGCTTCTGCTTCATCAGCTCGGTAACGCGCTGACCATGCTCAAGTTGCTTACGGGTCGCTTCGTCCAGGTCAGAAGCGAACTGGGCGAATGCCGCCAGTTCACGGTACTGAGCCAGAGCGGTACGGATACCACCGGAGAGCTTCTTGATGATCTTGGTCTGAGCGGCACCACCCACACGGGATACCGAAACACCGGCGTTCACTGCAGGACGGATCCCGGAGTTGAACATGGCCGATTCCAGGAAGATCTGACCGTCTGTGATGGAAATCACGTTGGTCGGAACGAACGCGGAAACGTCGCCAGCCTGGGTTTCGATGATCGGCAGTGCGGTCAGGGAACCGGTTTTGCCGGTCACTGCGCCGTTGGTGAACTTCTCTACGTACTCTTCCGAAACGCGGGAAGCACGCTCCAGCAGACGGGAGTGGAGATAGAACACGTCGCCTGGGTAAGCTTCACGGCCTGGTGGACGGCGCAGCAGCAGGGAGATTTGGCGATAAGCCACTGCCTGCTTGGACAGATCGTCATAAACGATCAGCGCGTCTTCACCGCGGTCGCGGAAGAATTCACCCATGGTGCAACCGGAGTACGGTGCCAGGAATTGCAGCGCAGGAGATTCCGAAGCACTGGCAGCCACGATGATCGTGTTGGCCAGGGCGCCGTTTTCTTCCAGCTTGCGAACCACGTTGGCGATGGTCGATTGCTTCTGACCAATGGCGACGTAGACGCAGAAAATGCCGCTGTTCTTCTGGTTGATGATCGCGTCGATGGCCAGAGCGGTTTTACCGATCTGACGGTCACCGATGATCAGCTCACGCTGGCCACGGCCGACAGGAATCATGGCATCGACAGCCTTGTAGCCAGTCTGTACAGGCTGGTCTACCGACTTACGCCAGATCACGCCTGGAGCAACTTTCTCGACCGCGTCGGTCTCGGTGTTGCCCAGTGGACCTTTACCGTCAACAGGATTACCCAGTGCATCGACGACGCGACCCAGCAGTTCCTTACCAACCGGAACTTCCAGGATGCGGCCTGTGCACTTGGCGCTCATGCCTTCAGCCAGACTGGTGTACGCGCCCAATACAACGGCACCTACGGAGTCTTGCTCCAGGTTGAGGGCCATACCGTAGACGCCGCCCGGAAACTCGATCATCTCGCCGTACATGACGTCGGCCAGACCGTGAATCCGCACGATGCCGTCAGATACGCTGACGACAGTGCCTTCGTTACGGGCTTGGGAGGTCACATCGAGCTTGTCGATGCGGCCCTTGATAATTTCACTTATTTCGGAAGGATTGAGTTGCTGCATTGCTCTGCTGCCCCTTCAAACTCAAGATTTCAATGCTTCGGCAAGTTTCGCGATTTTGCCGCGAATCGAGCCATCGATAACCAGGTCGCCGGCACGGATAACAACACCACCAATCAGGGATGCGTCCTCCGAAGCTTGCAGGCGCACTTCCCGATTGAGTCGTGCACTGAGAACCTTGGCGAGTTTGTCTTGCTGTTCTTGGTTCAATGCAAAAGCACTGGTCACTTCAACGTCTACCGACTTCTCTGCTTCGGCCTTGTACAGGTCGAACAGAGCGGCGATCTCCGGCAACAGCGGGAGACGGTCGTTTTCGGCAACGACATTGATGAAGTTCTGCACTTTCACATCAAACTTGTCGCCGCACACTTCAATAAAAGTGGCGGCCTTGTCTGCGCTCGTCAGGCGCGGGGCCTTGAGCACGCGCTGCATGGTGTCGTCTTGCGACACTGCTGCAGCCAGGCCGAGCATGGCTGACCAAGAGGCCAGCTGCTGGTGGGCCTGGGCGTGCTCGAAGGCTGCCTTAGCGTAAGGTCGGGCCAACGTGGTCAGTTCTGCCATGATCGCCCTCGCTTAAATTTCAGCAGCCAGTTTGTTAACCAGCTCCGCGTGCGCGTTTTGATCGATTGTGGCACCGAGGATCTTCTCGGCACCGCCGACCGCCAGAGCACCCAATTGGGCACGCAGCGCGTCTTTGACGCCGTTCAGTTCCTGTTCGATCTCGGCATGAGCCGAAGCCTTCACACGGTCAGCTTCGACGCGGGCTTTTTCAACAGCCTCTTCGACGATCTGGTTACCGCGCTTCTTGGCTTGCTCAATGATTTCAGCTGCCTGTGCTTTAGCTTCGCGCAGTTGATGACCCACTTTCTCTTGGGCCAACTCCAGGTCGCGAGCTGCACGACTGGCAGCGTCCAAACCATCCGCGATCTTCTTCTGACGTTCGTGCAAAGCCGCGATGACCGGAGGCCACACGAACTTCATGCAAAACACTACAAAAATGAAGAACGCAACGGATTGGCCAATCAGGGTTGCATTAATGTTCACGCCAACACCTCGCTCATTCGTTGTCCATCACTCCAATCAACTCGAAAATTCGAGTGATCAGCCAGCGAGTTGACCAACGAAGGGGTTCGCGAAGGTGAAGAACAGAGCGATACCAACGCCGATCATGGTTACGGCGTCGAGCAGGCCGGCAACGATGAACATTTTAACTTGCAGCATTGGAACCATCTCTGGCTGACGCGCTGCGCCTTCCAGGAACTTGCCGCCCAGCAGGCCGAAACCAATGGCAGTACCCAGGGCGCCCAGGCCGATCAACAGTGCAACAGCGATAGCGGTTAGACCAACTACAGTTTCCATCTTTCCTCCCGACTTTTACGTCGTATGGTTTAGGTTTTTTAGATTTTAAAGCGGTAAAACAAATCGTTTCATAGCCCTGGTGGGCCACCTTCCCGTTTCACCGGGAAGGACATCAGACTAGTCGAGACTGGCCTTAATGGTTCTCTTCGTGCGCCATCGACAGGTAGACGATGGTCAGCATCATGAAGATGAAGGCCTGCAGGGTAATGATCAGGATGTGGAACACAGCCCACGCCCACTGCAGAACTACGCCCAGGCCGCTAAGCCAGAGCAGACCGCTGCCGAACATCACAGCGATCAGAATGAACACCAGCTCGCCGGCATACATGTTGCCGAACAGTCGCAGAGCCAGGGAAATTGGCTTGGCGACCAGGGTGACGAACTCCAGCAGGAAGTTCACCGGAATCAGCAGGGCTTGAACGAAGATGTTCTTGCTGCCGAACGGGTGCAGGGTCAGTTCGCCGATGAAGCCGCCGATGCCCTTGACCTTGATGCTGTAGAAAATGATCAACGCGAACACCGACAGGGCCATGCCCAAGGTGGCGTTAGGATCCGTGGTGGACACCGCACGGAATGGAATGTGGTGATCGCCGGAGATCAGGATGGCCAACTGAGGAATCCAGTCGACCGGGATCAGGTCGACGGCGTTCATCAGGAACACCCAGACGAAGATGGTCAGTGCCAGCGGTGCAATCACCGGGCTGCGGCCATGGAAGCTGTCTTTGACGCTGCCATCGACGAATTCGACCAATACTTCAACGAAGTTCTGCAAAGCACCTGGCTGACCGGATGTCGCCTTCTTCGCCGCCATGCGGAAAATCAGGACGAAGATCAGACCCAATGCGACCGACCAACCCAGAGTATCCAGGTGGAAAGCCCAGAAACCCATTTCCTTGGCCTCTGCTGCGGTGTGGGCAAAGCCCCAGCCGCCGTTGGGAAGCTGACCGAAAGTCAGGTTCTGCAAGTGGTGCTGGATATAGCCCGAAGCGGTTGTTTCTGCCATGGTTGCCTCAAACGCCCTAAGGTTTCGAAAGTCTTGTTTTCATTAGCAGGGGAGCGAACCAGCTGACCAGTTGGGTCAACACGAAGACGCCGAATACAGCCAGCGGCGCCAATGGCTTCACACCTGCAAAGGTCAGTGCAAACAGCACTGCCGTCAAAATCAGTTTCCCTGCCTCGCCGGCATAAAAAGACCGGACGATAGCCTGGGCTGCTCGGGCGCCGGAAAACCGAAAGGCCCTGTGAGCAAAATACATATTGGGCAGCAAGGCTATCAGGCCTCCGCAAAGTCCTGAATACCCAGCTACGACTCCATGCCCGTACCAAAGCGCCAACGCGGCGATCAGCAGGATGACAAATTGAGCCAATAAAACCGGGAAAACGGCCAAGCGATGGAACGGCAACGTGTTTGGCGTGCGGGTTTCCATCACTCTTGCTCCTCAATGGTCGGCTGCCGGAAATCAATAACTTGGCATAATTTGTGCCGACAAAATGCGCGCAGAGTATAGGGGCGGTTCTGCCCCTATTCAACTGTCGGGTAGTGATTTCCGATCACGCGCTACATAAGCAAATGTTTCAGCGGATGTGGGCAAGGACGCCTTGAAGCTCATCAAGGGAGTTATATCCGATGACCAATTGCCCTTTGCCTTTCTTGCCGTGGCGAATTTGCACCGCAGAGCCCAGCCGCTCGGCCAGGCGCTGTTCGAGACGGGCAATATCCGGATCAGGTTTGGCTGTTTCGACCGGTGCAGGTTTGCCACTGAGCCACTGGCGAACCAAGGCCTCGGTCTGACGAACGGTGAGCCCTCGTGCGACAACGTGTCGCGCCCCTTCGACCTGCTGATTTTCGGGCAAACCGAGCAATGCACGGGCGTGACCCATTTCCAGATCACCATGGGACAACATGGTCTTGATGACTTCCGGCAGCGCGATCAGGCGCAGCAGGTTGGACACGGTGACGCGGGATTTACCCACCGCCTCGGCCACTTGTTGCTGGGTCAGCTGGAATTCCTGCTGCAAACGCTGCAGGGCGATCGCTTCTTCGATCGGGTTGAGGTCTTCACGCTGAATGTTCTCGATCAACGCCATGGCGATCGCGGTTTCATCCGGCACATCGCGCACCATCGCCGGGATGGTCTCTTTACCGGCCTGTTGGCTGGCGCGCCAGCGGCGTTCGCCGGCGATGATTTCAAAGCGCCCGGCACCAATCGGACGCACCACGATCGGCTGCATCACGCCCTGGGCCTTGATCGAGTTGGCCAGCTCTTCCAGCGCCTGGGGATCCATGTCACGGCGCGGCTGGTATTTACCGCGTTGGATAAGGTCCAGCGGCAGATGCTGCAGCTCGCGCTCGTCGGCCTGCACCGCTTGTTCTTCAAGCGATGTGACGGTCGGACCACTCAACAGTGCATCCAGTCCACGTCCGAGACCTCGTTTCTTGACGGCCATGGGGATTCCTTAAGTTGGCTGGGCTGCAGCGGGGCGGGAGGTGCGGCGTTGACGGCGAACCATCTCGCCGGCCAGCGCCAGGTAGGCAATGGCGCCACGCGAAGTCTTGTCGTACGCCAACGCCGGCATGCCGTAGCTCGGCGCTTCGGCCAAGCGGATGTTACGTGGGATCACGGTGTCATACAGCTGCTCGCCAAAGTGTTCCTTGAGCTGGGCCGACACATCATTCATCAGGCTCAGGCGCGGGTCGAACATGGTGCGCAGCAGACCTTCGATCTGTAGATTCGGGTTGAGCAGTTCGGCGATGCGCTTGATGTTATCCACAAGGTCGCTCAACCCTTCCAACGCGTAGTACTCGCATTGCATCGGGATAATCACCCCGTCGGCGGCCACCAACGCGTTGAGCGTGAGCATCGACAGTGACGGAGGACAGTCGATCAAAATGTAGTCGTAGTTATCGCGGATCGGCGCCAGGGCGCTGCGCAGACGGCTTTCTTTCATCTGCATTTCCAGCAGCACCACTTCCGCCGCGGTCAGATCGCGGTTGGCCGGCAGCAGTTGATAACCACCGTGTTCGGAGAAGTGCATGGCCTGGGCCAGGTCGCACTCGCCGATCAGCAAGTCATAGACCGAGTTTTCCAAGCCGTGTTTATCCACACCGCTACCCATGGTGGCGTTGCCCTGTGGATCGAGATCGATCAGCAGCACCCGGCGCTTGGTCGCGACCAGGGATGCTGCGAGGTTGATGCAGGTGGTGGTTTTGCCCACGCCACCTTTCTGGTTCGCTATCGCGAATACCTTAGCCATTCTTGCTTGTGTTCCCAATCATGCCGTGCGGCGCAGTATCAGCAGATGGCGTTGGCCTTGGCAACCGGGTACGGCCAAAGCGTGTTCGCTATCGAGGTGGAAGTCTGCCGGCAATGCTAACAGCTCATCGCTTGGATGGACGCCCTTCATTGCCAGCCAGCGGGTGTCACGGTCGCCCAGGTGACGGGTCCAGTTGCTGAAGTTCTCCATGCTGCTGAACGCCCTGGACACGATGCCGTTGAATGGCAGTTCAGGCGTGAAGTCTTCGACGCGACTGTGGATAACTTGCAGGTTATCCAGCTTGAGTTCGAGTTTGACCTGGGTGAGGAAACGGGTTTTCTTGCCGTTGCTGTCCAGGCAGGTTACTTGCGCCTCGGGAAACAGGATGGCCAGGGGAATACCCGGCATGCCGCCGCCACTGCCGACGTCCAGCCAGCGACCGTTTTCGATGAAGGGCATCACACTCAAGCTGTCCAGCAAATGCCGGGACACCATCTCGTCGGGATTGCGCACCGCCGTGAGGTTGTAAGCCTTGTTCCACTTGATCAACAGGGCCAGGTAGCCCAGCAGCAATTCGTGCTGCGCGGCGCTGAGGTCAATGCCTAACTGGCGTGCCCCTGTGGATAACTCTTCAGCATGTAGCGAGGTGACCAACGAACTCAAGCGCTTTGCTCCAACTGACGGCCCGCGCCGCGTTTTTTCAAATGAATCATCAACAGCGAAATAGCTGCCGGGGTGACGCCAGGGATACGTGACGCCTGGCCCAAAGTTTCCGGCCGAGTTACCCCCAGCTTGCTTTGAATTTCCTTGGACAACCCGGAAATCCCGGTGTAGTCGATATCCACAGGCAGCTTGGTGTCTTCACTGGCGCGCAGTCGGGCGATCTCGTCCTGCTGGCGGTCAATGTAACCGGCGTATTTGGTCTTGATTTCAACCTGCTCGGCGACCTGTGGATCTTCTGCGCCGCTGCCAGTCACTTCGACCAGGCCAGCGTAGTCGATTTCCGGACGGGACAGCAGGTTCAACAAGTTGTATTCGTGGGTCAGCGGCGTACCGAACTTTTCGGCGATCGCGTCGCCCTGCTCGGTCCCCGGACGAACCCAAGTACTCTTCAGGCGCTGTTCTTCCAGCGTAATGCTCTCGCGTTTTTTGCAGAACGCAGCCCAACGCGCGTCATCGACCAGGCCCAGTTCACGGCCCTTTTCGGTCAAGCGCAGGTCGGCGTTGTCTTCACGCAGGATCAAGCGATATTCGGCCCGGGAAGTGAACATCCGGTACGGTTCCTGGGTACCCAACGTAATCAGGTCATCGACCAACACGCCGATATACGCTTCATCGCGGCGCGGACACCAGCTGTCTTTGCCCTGCGCGCGCAGTGCCGCGTTGGTTCCGGCCAGCAAACCTTGGGCCCCGGCTTCTTCGTAGCCGGTGGTGCCATTGATTTGACCGGCGAAGAACAGGCCGCCGATCACCTTGGTTTCCAGGCTGTACTTCAAGTCACGTGGGTCGAAGTAGTCGTATTCGATGGCGTAGCCCGGACGCACGATGTGTGCGTTCTCCATGCCGCGGATCGATTGCACGATCTGGATTTGCACGTCGAACGGCAGGGAAGTGGAAATCCCGTTCGGGTACAGCTCATGCGTGGTCAAGCCCTCGGGTTCGATGAAGACCTGGTGGCTTTCCTTGTCGGCAAAGCGGTGGATCTTGTCTTCGATCGATGGGCAGTAACGCGGGCCGATGCCTTCGATCACCCCGGAATACATTGGCGAACGGTCGAGGTTCGCAGCGATGATTTCGTGTGTACGCGCATTGGTGTGGGTAATCCAGCAGCTCACCTGTTTGGGATGCTGCTCCTTGGAGCCCATGAACGACATCACTGGAATTGGCGTATCACCGGCTTGTTCGGTCATCACCGAGAAATCCACAGAACGCCCGTCGATACGCGGCGGGGTTCCGGTTTTCAAGCGACCGACGCGCAGCGGCAATTCACGCAGGCGTTTGGCCAGGGCAATCGACGGCGGATCACCGGCGCGGCCGCCGGAATAGTTCTGCATTCCGATGTGGATAAGTCCGCCGAGGAAGGTGCCGGTGGTCAACACCACGGATTGCGCGAAAAAACGCAGGCCCATTTGGGTGACGACACCCTTCACCACGTCCTGTTCGACGATCAGGTCATCAGCAGCCTGTTGAAAAATCCACAGGTTGGGTTGGTTTTCCAGGGTTTCACGCACCGCAGCCTTGTAGAGGATACGGTCGGCTTGAGCCCGTGTAGCCCGCACGGCTGGGCCTTTGCGGCTGTTGAGCACGCGAAATTGAATGCCACCCTTATCGGTAGCCATGGCCATGACACCGCCGAGGGCATCGATTTCCTTGACCAGATGGCTTTTACCGATCCCGCCAATGGCGGGGTTGCAACTCATGGCGCCGAGGGTTTCCACGTTGTGCGTCAGCAACAGGGTTTTTACGCCCATGCGTGCTGACGCCAGTGCTGCCTCGGTACCGGCATGACCGCCGCCGATGACGATCACTTCAAAACGGGAAGGGAAATCCACCACGCACCTCGTGCCTGCTTATGTAGGTAATCAGGAATTGTCTGTTGAAAGAGTTTTGGAGCAATGCCGGCAAGTATAGGGACTTAGCCGTTCCTAAAGAACCCTTTGCACAAAATTTAACCAGCTGTGGATGATTCACGGACAATAGAAATTAAAAAGAAAGAAATTTATAAGATCTTTGTTTTTATGTTTATTTCTACTGAGCATCATTTCTGTGGATAGATCTCTACAGGCCTTGTTTTACGTTGTGTACAGCGATTCAAAAGTCTGTGGTCATGTGCCAATGAGGTGCTTGGATAAGTGCTTTAAGCCTGTGGATTAAACAGGTGCTTATCCACAGATGGGTTTTTACTCAGGTTTCGAGCCCTGTTATCAACTGGGCACAAGAGGGGTTATTCACAGGGCTTAATCCACAGAAACAGCGGATTAAGCCTACGATGAAGCCCCGAATTCCTCATGAGAAGGAAGAAAAGACATGTGTTGTGAGAAAGCAGATGGGTAGTTAATAATAGCGATTATCATTAACCCACTTTGTCTCGCTTATGTCCCCTCCTTCACACACGGCAGTTGTCCAGCACATCTACGAGCAACACCATTCGTGGTTGCACGGGTGGCTCAAAGGCAAATTGAATAACGCCTGCGATGCCGCCGATGTAGCTCACGATACATTCGTACGTATTCTGGGCGGACGACACGCGGCGCAGATCCTTGAACCCCGCGACTACTTGGCGACTATTGCCAGGGGCCTGGTGATTGATCGCTATCGCCGGCATGCCGTCGAACAGGCTTACAGGCAAACCTTGGCCGAGCGCCCTGAAGCCGGCACGATCAGTGAAGAAGACAAGGCGATCATCATCGAAACCCTGGTGGCGGTGGATAAGGCGCTGTCCGGTTTGGGTGAACGAGCACGGCAAATCTTCCTGCTGTCGCAGATCGAGGGCCTGACTTATCAACAGATTGCCGACCAATTGCAGGTGTCGCTGACCACCGTGAAGAAACACATGATTCGCGCCCTCACCGAATGCTCATTGATGATGGCCGGCCGGTAATGGCCGCCCCTGATCGCGAGACATTCGAGGCCGCTGCCAGTTGGTACGTGCAGTTTCAATCGCAAACGCCGACGCCCGCGCAATGGCAGGCCTGGCAGCAATGGCTCAATGGCGATCCCTCCCATCAGGCGGCATGGAACCAGATGGAGCAGTTGCAGCGTAGCCTCGGCGCCCTGCCCCAAGACTTCACGCGTCGCGCGTTATCAACCACGCAACAACGTCGCCAGGTGCTCAAGTGGATGCTGGTACTCGGTGGAACCGGGTACTTGGGCTGGAATGTCCAGCAACATGCGTCGCTGGGCAACGTTTGGGCTGATTACGAAACCTCTGTGGGTAAACGCCGGCGTGTCGAACTGGCGGACGGTACGCGGATTGATCTCAACACCAACACGGCCATTGATGTGGTGTTTGACGGACGCCAACGCTTGATCCGCCTTCGCGAGGGTGAAGTCCTTATCCACACCGGCGCGCAGGGCAGGCACACGCCCTTTTATGTCGAGACTCGCCAAGGTCGTGTCCAGGCCTTGGGCACTCGGTTTACCGTACGCCAATGTTCGGATTCCACTCGGGTCGGCGTCTTGCAAGACCGGGTCAACCTGCTCCCACGCGACCAACCCGAGCACAACCGAATCCTCGTTGCGGGTCAAAGCGCAGCGTTTGATCGACACACCATAAGCCTTACACAGCCATATGGCGGGACACAGGCGGCCTGGGTCGACGGTCAGTTGATCGTGCTCGATGCCGAACTGGGCGATGTGATCGATGAATTGGCGCGCTATCGGCCGGGCGTATTGCGCTGTGACCAGGCCTCGGCGCGCCTGCGCGTTTCCGGTACGTTCCGACTCGACTCAACCGATGCGGTACTGGCCAACCTGCAAGCGACTCTGCCGATCCAGGTGAAGTACTTCACGCGTTATTGGGTGTCGGTGAACCGAATCGGTTGATCGCAAAAATAGTCCACTGGGGGGTTATCTTTTTTTTACCTGGCCCGGCCCTACAGGTATTACGACGCTACCTTCAGGGCTTACCTACCTATGCGCCTTTCCAGCAAGCTACGCCAACGACTTTCCTGCCATGGCATGACCTACGGCCTGTTGCTCATCACCAGCGGTGCGGTGTTATCCACAAGTGTAATGGCCGCCAGCACGCTGCAACACTACGCCATTGCGGCCGGCCCGCTGGCCAACGCGTTGAGCCAATTCGCCGCCAGGGCTAATGTGATTCTGTCCTTTTCACCCCAGCAAACCGAGCGTTTGAATACGCCTGGGCTGGAAGGTGATTATTCAGTAGACCAGGGCTTTGCCCTGCTGCTGCGCAATAGCGGACTGCAGGCTGTGGCCCAGGCTCCCGGAAGCTATGTGTTGCAGGAGGCAGCCGCAGACCAACTGACCCTATCACCGACGACGGTGAGTACTTATCAACAGGGTGGTTTCAACCAGGAGATCGCCGGGGACGCGGGTTACAAGGCGCAGAACAGCCGGGTAGGGACCAAGACCAGCACACCATTGTCGGAAACACCGCGTTCGGTATCGGTCGTCACTGGCCAGCGCATCAAAGACCAGAAGTCCCAAACCCTGACTGAAGTGTTGGGCTACGTACCGGGTATCTTTGCCCCGCCGTTCGCGGCCGGCGATGGTCTGGCAGGTGATCTGTTCTTTATTCGTGGTTTCAACGCCACGGACTACGGCTACGGACTGCTGCGAGATGGCCTGCGTGTGCAGGGCAATCGGTATGACACCACCAGCGAGCCCTATGGCTTGGAACGTGTCGAAATTTTCCGGGGTCCTTCTTCTCTGCTTTATGGTGAAAACGCACCCGGTGGCCTGGTGAATCTGGTGAGTAAACACCCTACCGCAACCCCACGGGGTGAGGTGCAGCTGGGTTATGGCTCGAACAACCGTCGCCAGCTGGGTGTGGATATCTCCGGTCCGCTCAACGACAGCGGCAATATCCTCGGTCGCGTGGTGATGCTGGGTCGTAAATCCGATACACAGACCGATCATGTCCCGGATGATCGGCTTTACATCGCCCCTTCGCTGACGCTTGACGTTGACGACTACAACACCCTGACGTTGCTGGCCAACTATCAGAAAGACCACACCAACCTGGAACTTGGCCTGCCTGCTGCCGGGACGTTGCTGAACAATCCCAACGGTAAACTCTCCAAGCACACCCTGCTCGGTAATCCTGACTGGAACACCTTCGAACGCGAATCCTGGAGCACAGGCTATGAATTCAGCCACAGTTTCAACGATGACTGGCAGTTCCGTCAGAATGCTCGCTACATGCAATCACGTATCAACCGTCATGAAACATGGCCGAGCGCGCTGAACAACAGGGGCTTTGGCACCCAACTGAACATGACGGCCTACGACCGCTATAACAAATCGATGGTGTATTCCCTGGATAACCAGCTCGAAGGCAATTTCCAGCTGGGTGGCCTGGAAAACACAGTTCTGTTAGGTGCCAGCTATGACCGCACGTCCTTCAATCAGGATTGGGATGCCGGATTTGCCGGCACTATCAATGCGTTCAACCCTGTTTATCTGCGCGATCCGCTCACCCCGATCGCCGTACAGAACACCTTGCTCGAACAGCAGATGAAAGGGGTTTATGCACAGCTGCAAAGCAAATATGACCATTGGCTATTCCTGCTCGGCGGCCGACAGGACTGGGTCGACAGCGATTTTCGCGACAAAGTGAACAAGGCCAGCAACACCGGCTCCGAAGATCGCAAGTTCACCTACCAGGGCGGCGTGATGTACCAGTTCGACAACGGCCTGACCCCGTATGTCAGCTATTCCACCGCATTTGTTCCGGTGCAGCAGATTTCCAACGCCGGTTCACCGTTGAAGCCGATCACCAGCAGCCAGTATGAAGTCGGTGTGAAATACGAGCCCATTGGCTGGGACACGGCAATGACCCTGTCGGTGTATGACTTGCGCAAGGAGGATGACACTTACCTGGACGCCACCACCAATAGCTATCGCCAAGTGGGCGAGAGCCGTGCCAAGGGGGTAGAAGTGGAGGTTAACAGTGCGATCAGCCCCAACCTGAATGTCACTGCGGCCTATACCTACACGGATGCACGGATTACCAAGGACTCCGCCACTTCATTGGTAGAAGGTCATCAGATGACAGGCGTTCCGCGTAACCAAGCGTCGGTGTGGGGCAAATACCGTTTTCTTGATGACCAGCTCAAAGGGTTGTCACTGGGTGGCGGTGTACGTTACTTCGACAGTACCTTTTCCTATACGGCACCGACACTCTACGGGAAGTTGGACGCCGGGAGCGTCACGTTGGTGGACGCAGCCGTTGGCTATCAGATCGACCCACACTGGTCGGTGGACTTGAACGCCAAGAACCTGTTCAACAAGGAATATGTATCCGGTTGCAACGATGCGGGACGCTGCTATTGGGGGGACAGCCGCACCCTGCTCGGTACAGTGTCCTACAACTGGTAAAGCACTGTGGATAACTTTGCTACTTACCGATGCAGAAGCTGGAAAAGATCCGCCCCAGCAAATCATCCGAGCTGAACGCACCGGTGATCTCCCCCAACAGCTGCTGCGCTTGACGCAGATCCTCCGCCAGCAGCTCCCCTGCCCCCGCCAAGGTCAGCTGTGCCCGACCGTGCTCCAGAGCCGCACTGGCATGGCGCAGCGCCTCCAAGTGCCTGCGGCGCGCACTGAAGCTGCTTTCCGAGGTTTGCTCGTAGCCCATGCAGGCCTTGAGATGATCACGCAGCAGTTCAAGGCCATCCCCGGCCGACTTGGCACTCAGGCTGATAGTCACGTGGCCATCTGCGCTGGTTGCCAGGGCGATGGCTTCGCCCGTGAGGTCCGCCTTGTTGCGGATCAACGTGACTTTGGCGGGGTCCGGTCGTTGCTCGAGAAATTCCGGCCACAAGGCAAAAGGATCCACAGCCTCCGGTGCCGTGGCGTCTACCACCAGCAACACGCGATCGGCTTCGCCGATGGCCTTGAGCGCCCGTTCCACGCCGATTTTTTCCACCTGGTCGTCGGTATCGCGCAAACCCGCGGTGTCGACCACGTGCAGCGGCATGCCATCGATGTGGATATGTTCGCGCAAGATATCCCGGGTAGTACCGGCAATCTCCGTGACGATAGCCGCTTCGCGACCCGCCAGGGCATTCAACAGGCTGGATTTGCCGGCATTGGGCCGCCCCGCGATGACCACGGTCATACCGTCACGCAGCAAGGCACCCTGCCCGGCTTCGCGCAGCACTGTGGATAACTCGTCGCGAACTTTATCCAGCATTGTCAGAACGTGACCGTCGGCGAGGAAGTCGATTTCTTCCTCTGGAAAATCAATCGCCGCTTCAACATAGATGCGCAGGCTGATCAATTGCTCGGTCAAGTTATGCACACGCAACGAAAAGGCGCCCTGCAGCGAGCGCAGGGCATTGCGCGCCGCCTGTGCAGAACTGGCCTCGATCAAGTCGGCAATGGCTTCGGCCTGGGCCAGGTCAAGCTTGTCATTGAGGAAGGCCCGCTCGCTGAATTCACCTGGACGTGCCAGGCGGCAACCCAGTTGCAGGCAGCGTTGCAGCAGCATATCCAGTACGACCGGGCCGCCGTGGCCTTGTAATTCGAGCACGTCTTCACCGGTGAAGGAGTTCGGTCCGGGGAAATAGAGGGTCAGTCCTTCGTCCAGCACGCTTTCGTCGGCATCCAGGAATGGACCGTAATGGGCATAACGCGGTTTCAGCTCCCGACCGCTGATCGCCTTGGCTGCATGACCGGCGAGCGGCCCGGAAATACGCACAATACCGACACCGCCGCGACCTTGAGCGGTTGCAACAGCAGCGATGGTTTCACGGGGAGCGCTCATCAGCAGGTTCCAGGAGAAAAATGACGGAAAGCAAAACGCCCCACTAGGGGGCGTCTTGAGTGGTTACCCACAGAGTAAATTACGCCTCGGCTTTTTTGGTAGCCGCTTCGATTTTACGTGTGATGTACCACTGTTGAGAGATCGACAACACGTTGTTGACCACCCAGTACAGCACCAGACCGGCTGGGAACCACAGGAAGAAGAAGGTGAAGATGATTGGCATCATTTTCATCACTTTGGCCTGCATCGGGTCCGGCGGAGTCGGGTTCAGACGCTGCTGGATGAACATGGTCGCGCCCATGATGATCGGCAGGATAAAGAACGGGTCTTTGATCGACAGGTCAGTTATCCACAGCATGAACGGCGCCTGACGCATTTCCACGCTTTCCAGGAGCACCCAGTACAGCGAGAGGAACACCGGCATCTGCACAAGAATCGGCAAGCATCCACCCAACGGGTTGATCTTCTCTTTCTTGTACAGCTCCATCATGGCCTGCGACATTTTCTGCCGGTCATCGCCATGTTGTTCTTTGAGCGCGGCCAGTTTCGGGGCCACTGCACGCATACGCGCCATCGATTTGTAGCTGGCAGCCGACAGAGGGAAGAAAAGTCCCTTGATCAGCATGGTCAGGAAGATAATCGACCAGCCCCAGTTACCGACGATGCTGTGGATATGTTGCAGCAACCAGAAGATTGGCTGGGCAATGAACCACAGGATGCCGTAATCCACAGTCAGTTCCAGACCTGGGGACAACTCTTTCAGGACAGCCTGGCTTTTAGGGCCGGCATACAGTGTGGCGCTGGTTTCAGCCTTGGCACCTGGAGCGACCGTCATCGCCGGGCCAGTGTAGCCAATGATGTAATTGCCTTTGCTGTCCTTGCGCGCCAGTACCGCGTTGTTCTGGCCAGGCTGAGGAATCCACGCCGTCACGAAGTAGTGTTGCAGCCAGGCTACCCAGCCACCGTTCACGTTGTAAGTGATCGGTGCTTTGAGTTTGTCTTCGGCCACTTTATCCATGTCTTTCATGGATACTTTTTTATACGGCTCCGAACTTGTCCACAGGGCGGCGCCCAGGTAAGTCGCGGTACCGGTCGCCGTGCTCGACGATGGATCCGAGCTGGCGTCGCGCTTGAGCTGGGCAAACATTGCACCGGTCCAAGGTTGAGCGCTCTGGTTGTCGATCAGGTAAGTGACAACGATATCGTACAGGCCACGCTTGAGTGTGAAGCGCTTGATGTAGTTGACGCCGTCCTTGCTGAACTTCAGGTCAACGACCAGTTGGTCCTGGCCATCGGCCAGTTGGTAGCTCTTCTTCTCCGAAGAGAAAATCGGACGACCGGCTGCGCTCGCGTCCGGGCCGTTGGTGCCGATCAGGCCACTTTGTGCCTGGTAAACACGTTCGCCACCGTTATCGAACAACTGGAATGGAATTTCCGGGTGATCCTGACGACGCGGATACAGCGGCAGTGTCAGCTTGGCAACATCGCCACCTTGCGGGTCGATCGCCAGGTCCAACACATCCGTTTTGATCTGAATGAGGTCGGTGCTTGTGGCAACTGCCACTTCGGCAGGTGCTTTTGTTTCGCCCGCTGCGCGTGGAATGTCATCACTGGCGGCAGTATTGGTGCCACTCGCTGCATCGGGTAGCCCCGTTGGAACAGCATTGGCAGCAACATTCTGAGTCGGCAGGGCAGCCTGGCCGTAGTCCTGGTTCCATTTAAGGACCATGACGTAGGACACGATTGCCAGGGCGACGATCAGGATCGTGCGTTTAATATCCATGATTACTCGGCCATCGAAGAAGAACGGGAGGTAGGGATAGGCGGAACCGGGTCATAACCACCGGGATTCCACGGATGACAGCGACCTAAACGACGAAAGGTCAGCCAGCCACCGCGCAGAAGACCATGATTTTCTATGGCTTCTAACGCGTAGCAGGAACAACTGGGGTAGAAACGACAGTGGTTGGCCATCAGAGGACTAATGGCATAGCGATAAAACTGGATCGGAACGAGCGCCAGTTTACGCATCAAGACTGTCTACCCCTACAGTTTCGGTGCTGACTGCTGGTGCTGGCTTGTGGGTACGCGCCAAACGTTTCCAGAGCTTGCCGAAATGCTGAATCAATTCGGGGTTTTCTACATCACCCAAGCCTTTGCGCGCGACGATAACAATATCCCAACCAACCAGAGTGTCCTGGTGGAGGCGAAACGATTCGCGCATCAGACGCTTGAGGCGATTGCGCTCAACGGAGAGCTTTACGCTCTTCTTGCCGATCACCAACCCGAGACGGGGATGATCAAGATCGTTGTTACGCGCAAGGAGCAGGAGATTTTTCCCCGGAACCTTGCCGGTGGGGGAGTCAAAGACTGCCTTGAAATGCCGGGGGGTTAGCAGACGCTTTTCCCGACTGAAGTCCTGACTCACCACCAGTACCGGATTATCAAACTGCCAGACGCGCACGACCTTTGGCGCGACGACGCGACAGGACAGCACGGCCGTTCTTGGTAGCCATGCGAGCACGGAAGCCGTGGGTGCGGGCGCGTTTGATGGTGCTTGGTTGGAAAGTACGTTTCATGGCGTTGTTACCTGGTTCGTCCACAACGGGCCGGAATGGCCCCCGTTTTAAGAGACCGGCGATTCTAGAGAAAGCAAGCCTCTAGGTCAATTTCCAACCAGCTTTTCCTTCTAATTAGATATTCATGGGCAACGCGACCTTTTCCATCTGCTCGGCTTCCAGGGGCAATGCCATAGATATAAAAATAAAGAAGGAAGTTATTTAAAGCTTTTCTGTAAAGCTTATAAAAGCTAGGCAGGCCATCCTCTGTGGATAAGTGCCTTTAGGCCATATTCCGCCTGATGTACAGAGAATGACAACATGGGGGAGAAACGGTGCCCTGCCTGTGCTGCGCTGTCGGATAAGCTGTGCATGGAAAGGGTTGTTATCCACAGGCCAGTTACCCACAGACTTTCGACCCCACTTGTACAACGAGCTTAGGGACGCTTATCCACAGAGCTTATGCACAGACCATTGGTCGCCTTTTTTTAGCATAAGACGTTGATTTTGACTGGCCCGTGAGCAAGCTACATGTGGATAAGTGGACGGCTGGCCGCTACAATGGCGGCTGTTTTTGCCTCACCGGCTTTCAACTTAGGGGATATCCGTGTCAGTGGAACTTTGGCAGCAGTGC